>NZ_JBVVRZ010000001.1:0-600000 GCF_055808435.1 Marinovum sp. J2-8
CGTTGATGATCGGCGCCCAAGCGTTCGGCAGCGCGTGTTTCACGATCACCTTCCAGGGCGGCGTGCCTTTCAGCCGGGCCATTTCGATATAGGGGGACGCCAAGAGATTGATGATTGCCGCCCGCGTCATCCGCATCATATGCGCCGTGACCACCAGAACCAGCGTCAGGGCAGGCAGGAAGGTCCGGTGCAGAAGTTCCGGGAATGTCATCCCCGAGCTCAGACTGGAAATCGCCGGGAACATGCTGGTTTTCACCGCGAGATACAGGATCAGGATGTAACCAAGAAAGAATTCCGGGCTGGAAATCGACGTCAGGGTCAGCACATTTGCCACCCGGTCAAACAGCGTGTTGCGCAACAGCGCCACGATAATGCCCAGCGTAATCGCAAAGGGAACAGCAATCACCGCCGCATAGGCCGCAAGGAACAACGTGTTGACAAATCGGTCGCCGATTATGTCGATCACACGGTCACCGCTGACCACTGATGTGCCGAAATCGCCGATAATTGCCCCGCCAAGCCATTCAAAATAACGCACAAACGCCGGTTTGTTCAAACCCATCTGTTCGCGCATGGCGGCGAGGGTTTCCTCGGTTGCGCCCTGGCCAAGAACCGCCTCGGCGATGTCGCCCGGCAAAAGTTCGACCATGAAAAAGATGATCACTGAAATAATCAGAAGCGTGATAAGGCCAAACCCCAGTCGCTTCAGAACCAGACCAAAGATGTCGCCCATCTTGTCCCTCTGTTGTTATCCCGCGCTGTATTCGGCGGGTTTTTGGGCCTTCCGGCCAAAGCGGCAGTCCGGGGGCAATTGCCCCCGAACCACCACGAAGTGTCGGCGTTAACCGTCGAACCACCAGCGGCTGGCGGCGCGACAGCCATCCATTTCCCAGCTGGCGGCAAGCTCGCCCGTGGTCTGGACGTTGGAACGGCGTCCATACACAAAGTTGCGGAAGAACGGGATGATCGTTCCGCCATCATCGCGGGCGATTTCCGCCATTTCACGATAGATTTCCGACCGCTTGCCATCGTCCAGCTCGCCTTTGCCCTGACGCAGCAGCACGTTGAACCGTTCGTTGATCCAGCGGCTTTCGTTCCAGGCGGCATCATCTTTGTAAGCCAGCGAATACATCACATCCGGTGTCGGACGTGCGCCCCATGCCACGGCACAGAACGGCTTTTTCAGCCAGACATCCGAATAATAGCCATCATTCGGCTCGCGGATGGCGTTGACCTTGATGCCCGCGGCCTTGGCCTGCTCTGCATAAAGAACGCACATGTCGACCGCGCCCGAGAACAGGGAATCTGCGGTCGAAACGCTGACCTCCAGCCCCTCTGCACCGGCTTCTTTCAGCAATGCCTTGGCCTTGTCCGGGTCATACGCCAACTGGTCGAGCCCTTCGGGATAATAGGGCTGGGCCAGGCGAATGGTGGAAATCATTGCCCGGAATGGCCGCGCCAAAGGCGATCTTCTCGACGATTTCATCGCGGTTCATGGCCAGTTTCAGCGCCATGCGGACCTTGACGTCGTCAAACGGCGCGGTGTCGCAATGCATCGGCATGGTGATCGCCGAGGCCGACGGCACATTGTCCACCAGAAGGTTCGGGTTGCGCTGCATCAGCGCCATGGTTTTCAGGTCAATCGCCGATACCGCGTCGACATCGCCGGTGACCAGCGCCGTTTGACGGGCGTTCGGGTCGTTGATCGCAATCATTTCGACCGTGTCGAAATAGGCGCCTTCCAGGTGCCAGCCATCGTGACGCTCAAGCTTGAAGCCCACACCGAATTCGCCGTCGACGATTTTATAGGGGCCACAGCCAATGCCGGATTCCCAATCAATGCCGTCTTCGGTCGCCGGCAGGATCGCCAGGTGATAATCGGTCATCAGCCAGGGCAGATCGGCATTCGGACCGGCCAGTTTAAAGACCACGGTCAGGTCATCGGTCTTGGTGATGTCGACAACATCCGCCAACAGCGCCTTGGCCGCCGAGGTCGACGCGTCGCCACGGTGGAAGTTCATCGAAGCAATGACGTCATCCGCCGTAACCTTGCTGCCATCGTGGAAGGTGACATTGTCACGCATCTTGAAGGTCCATTCCGATGCGTCTTCGGAACCCGACCAATCTTCGGCCACGTCGCCGCCCAATGTCTGATCGGTGTTGATCAGGGTCAGGAACGACCGGTGCGTGTGCGCAAGGAAAATCTGCTGCACCGACAAATAGGTGCCGGGGTTGTGGGTATCAGAGCTGTTGTTGTCGTGAATGGCCACACGGAAAGCGCCGCCGGATTTCGGCTGGGCTTTCGCCTCGGACGTCCAAAGCCCGGTGGCGGTCGCGGTGGTCAGACCCGCCGCAACGGAATGGCGCATGAACGCACGGCGTGACAAACGGCCAAGCCGAGCCTCGTTGGTCAGGCGGTCAATCAGGCCCAGATCCTTGGGTTTCGTCATTTGCTGTGTCTCCCTGTTTTCATTTTGTTGCCCGCACCCCGGTCAGGGAACGCGGGAATATCCATGTCATGATATGGCGCGCGGCCGCCGAACGGCCAGTCCATGTGATGCATTTGATCGATGTGCAGTCGGAAGGCCCGCGCCGCGCCGGAAGAATGTTCCCGGCTGCGCGCCAAACGCCGAAGCGTCGGGCGCGATACGCGCAGTCGATAAAGGCGCCTCGGCCAAACCGGTTTGAGAACCCGGCATCGTCTCGGTCATCTTGCCTCCTTGACCCAGTCACGGTTTGCAAAGCTGATATTTCTCCAACGGCGGTTACGCCGATTTGAAACCCGGCACACAAATGCGACACATCTATGGAAACAGAAACAGGCGCAGGTATCCACCCAAATTATCATTTTTATTGGCAAATTAACGGGAACGCCCCGGAATTTCAGCATTTTCGCGTGGTCTGTTTGCGACATCTGGGTTCAGATCGCGGCCTGAAATCCACCGAATCTGTTGATCATCAAAAGCCTTACCTAAGGTCAAATTGCGACGTTTCCGGCCCCAAATCCAATGAAAAGAAACCCCGTCAAAACCTTCTGGCGGGCGAAGTGGGCCGTTTTATGCCGACGCCCGGCGAATGATCTCAAACCCCAGATTCATGACCGGGGTTTCCGGGGTGTTGCCCGCCAAACGGGTCAAAAGCGCATCCGCCGCCGTATGGCCCAGACGCACCCGGTCGATCATCACCGTGGTCAGCGCCGGTTCCAGATCGCGGGCGAAATCCTGATCGCCCAGGCCCATCAGCGCCAGATCATCCGGCACCACAAGACCGCGGTGCCGGGCCTCGATCAGCGCACCATGCGCCAGCAAATCTGAACTACAGAACACTGCGCCGCCCTTCAGGCCATTTTGGTCGATCAAATGCGCCAGGGCGCGCCGCCCAGCGCCAATGCTGGCGGGGCCACCGGTGTTGGCGTCGGTCACTGCCGCGCCGGTCATTTCCTGAAATCTGGTGGCAAAGGCACCTTGGCGCCGCATTGCGCGTTCATCGCCGGCGGTGATGGTTGCCGCGGTTTTGTAACCTCGTTCCGCCAGATAGTGCGCAGCGGCCCGCCCGGCATCGACATGATTGAAACCAACGCACATGTCGATCGGGCTGTCGGTAACGTCCCAGACCTCAATCACCGGGATATTGGCCCCCAAAAGCATTCTGCGGGTCTCTGCGCTGTGATGAATTCCGGTCAAAAGCATCGCATCGGGACGACGTGACAGATGGGCGGCAATCAACCCCGCTTCGGCATCGGGATCAAACCCGGTTTCCGACAACAGGATCTGGTAACCATGGCCGCGCATCTGCGCCGAAAACGTGGCCGCGAACGAGGAATAGACGATATTGGTCAGCGACGGGATCAAGGCGGTGATCAGGTTCGACCGTTTCGACGCCAGCGCCCCCGCCAGCGCATTGGGCACGAATCCGTGACCTCTATCGCGTCACGAATGCGGCGCAGCGTATCCGGCGACACCTTGCCCGGATGCGACAGCGCACGCGACACCGTCACCTGCGACACGCCAGCCATGCGGCCAACCGCCGCCATTGTCACACGGGCCTTGCCGTTATCCGGGGGGCTATCCTTTTTCATCGGCAGCATAATCGACCCAAGTTCGGGGGCTTACAAGTCCCCATGCGGTGCCGGTTGCGGTGGACGTTTGCGCGCCATCACCACCGACCCGGCCAGCGAGCCAATAATCAGCAGCCACAACACAACCGCAATCCAGCTTTTGGTAAAGAAAATCGTCAGATCACCAAAGGATTCGACGCTTTTGACAAAATAGATCTCGGCGGACGGCCCCAGGATAAAGCCGATGATAAAGGGCGCGATTTCGATGCCGATCTTGGTTGCGACCCAGCCGAAGATACCAAAGATCAGCAAGGTCCAGACATCGAACATAATGCCATAATTGATAGTATAGGCGCCAATGACACACATCATCAGGATGATCGGAAACAGGATGTGTTTCGGGATCGTGACCACCAGGGCAAAATAGCGGATCGCGTAATACATCATTGCAAACATTGCCAGATTTGCCAGCATCATGGCGATGATCATCGCGTTCCAGGTGTCGGGATTGTTGCCGATGAACAGCGGGCCAACCTGTATCCCCTGAAGCGTGAAAGCCCCGATCAGAAGCGCCGTTGTGGCATCGCCGGGAATGCCAAGTGACAGAAGCGGCACCAACGCGCCACCGGTCAATCCATTGTTGCCGGCCTCTGATGCCATGATCCCAGCCGGTTCACCTTTGCCAAAGGTTTCGGGATGGGACGAAAACGTCTTGGCATTGGAATAGGCCAGGATCGAGGCCGCAGAACCGCCAACGCCCGGCAAGATGCCAACAAAGGTGCCGATGCCGGAAGACCGGATCAGATTGGTGAACTGGCCTTTGAAAATCGAAAAGCTGAAGCTCTTGGCGCCGCCGATTTTCACGTCATCGCGTGACTGGCCCTTGGGCACGCCGATTTCGGCCTGTTCCAGGATGGCGGCCAGCCCGAACAACCCGATCAGCACCGGCAACAGGGAAAACCCGCTGTCCAGCCAATATTCCGTGCCCGGCGGCACCAACCGCAGCTCGCCATTGCCGCCCTTTTGAATGGAATAGGTGCCAATCAGACTGACAAAGATGCCCAGAAAACCCGAAAAGATGCCCATCAGCATGTCGGACGACAGCGCCGCCATGACCGTCAGGGCAAACAGGATGATCAGGAATTTCTCGACATAGGAAAATGCGATGGCAAAATCCGCCAGGGCAGGCGCAAAGAAATAGAGCGCCACAAGGCTGACAATCCCGCCGACCAGTGACGCCACGATGCCGATACGCAGGGCCTTTTCGCCTTCGCCGCGTTTGGCCATTGGATAGCCATCGAATGTGGTGGTGATCGAACTGGGCGTGCCGGGAATACCCAACAGGATCGCGGGCACCAGCCCGCCTGAAATCCCGCCAACATAAAGCCCCAACAACAGCGCCAGCCCGTTTTCCAACCCCAGCGAATAGGTCAGCGGCAAACAGACCGCCACCGCCATGGTGGCCGTCATGCCGGGAATGGCGCCAAAAATGATGCCGATCAACGTGCCACCGACGGTCAGAAGCACAAACAGCGGCGTGATATTGGCCAGGAAATCCATGGGGGCACCTTTTAGGGAAGGGTAAGGAAGAAAAGCTCTGTAAAGAGATACCAGATCACCGTCGGCGCAATCAGCGCCACCACGATCAGGGGGCCAGGCCTGGCGCAAACCGCGATCATGCATGAACAACAATCCGGTCAGCAGCACATAGGGGATCGAACAGATCAAAAACCCCATGCCGGTATTGGGCCAGACATCCCCGACCGGCACCATCGCGATGAAATACACCAGTGTCAGCGCCAGAGCGCCCAGGAACCGCAGCCGGTCCATACGGTTGGCAATTTGCGCCAGATAGGCGCCACAATGGGCAATGCGGGCAAAGCGGGTCACCACAATGGCGCCGCCCAACAGCACCAGAATACAGGCGATCAACGTCGGAAAGACCAGATAAGAGGTCTCAAAATCAATGGTCACTTGGGTCATTGCATCCTCCGCCAGGGGTCGCAGGGCCCGACCCCAATGCGGGGTCGGACCGTATCAGATCAGGAACCGGTTGCGATTTCGGCAATCACCTTGCGATAGGTATCGCGCTTGTCCCCAAGATGCTGTTGCGCATCCGCCTGTGGCAAAAAGTTCGGGATAAAGAAGGATTCCTTCTGCCGCGCCTGAATTTCGCCCTTGGCAAAGATTTCGGTCAGGGCGGTGTCGATCTGGGCGGCAATCGCCGGATCCATATCTTTGTTGAACAAGAAGAAGAATTCCTTGTCGAAAGTGAAATCACCTTCGGCATCCACCGGCACCGAGGTCACCGGCGAGGCAAATTGCAACATGTCGTCGCGCGTGGTGCCGCCCATGCCGGCCTCTGGCGCCTGTTCCAGCGTCGCGGCGCGGGCCGTGATCCAGACAAATTTCATGGCCTTGGGATCGTCGGCCGGCAGTTGGGTGAATTGTTCATTGCCCTGAATAGAGCCGTTGATCACATCCGAAAGCCCATCCCACATGGTCTGGTTCTTGTCCGACTGACCGCCGGTATTGACCGCAACGATATTTTCTTCGGATCCGGGGCTGCGCAGCTTTGCCGCGTTTTTCATCGCGGAAAATCCGATTTCCGACACGCCGCCGGGCTGGATTGCGACGCGCACCCGCGTCCCCGCCTCTGCTGCGGCAAGGATGTCTTCCATCGTGTTATACGGCGAATTTGCAGGCACCAGATAGGCGTTGCCGGGGTTGATCGCGACGGTCGGGCCAACGTTGTAATCGGCAAATGGATCGGCATAGCCGGTCACGCCATAGAGGTTGCCAAGATAGGATTGATCGTGGAACACCATCAACGTGGTGCCGCGGCTGTCGCGATCCAATGCCTTGAACGCCGCAGAGGCACCAACCGCATCCACCTTGATATTGATCCCCAGATGCTCGGCCAATGCGTCCGCAACAATCGCCGAGTTCTGATATGTGTCGCCCCCGGTCGAGGTCGAGCCGATCACCATGCGCACATTGCGCGGCAATTCCTGAGCAGTGGCAGCAAACGGAGCGGCCAGCAAAGCAGCGGCGGCAAATCCGGCGAAAAGTGTTCTGCGTTGAATAGTCATGATGTCCTCCCGGTCGGGGTGAAGCCCCGGTTTTTGTCGGTCCGTATCTTCGGACCATGCGATGCATGCGCATACACAGACTTACATCATACCCAACAACATTCTGTCAACATCTTTGATTGGAGCAATAAACCGCAATAAATTCGCACCCTTGATCATTGACAGCCGTAAATGTATACGCAAACATAGAACAAGATAATTCAGACCCGAGGTTGGAGACCACAATGAAATCGCCCCCGCAAAACACCCGAGACATTGCGAAGCGCGCGCTGGTTTGGGCCGGATGATTTGCGCAGCTTTGGCCATCGGTCGCGGATGATGCAGCTGGGGTATTCCGAAGAAGAGTTCATGGGCAGGCCGATCATTGGCATCCTCAATACCTGGTCGGAACTGAACTCTTGTCACAGCCACTTTCCGGAACGGGTCAAGGATGTGAAACGCGGGATTTTGCAGGCCGGGGGATTTCCGGTCGAATTGCCGTCCCTTTCGGTGGATGAAAGCTTCTCCAAGCCGACCTCGATGCTGTATCGCAACATGCTGGCGATGGAGGTTGAGGAAAACATCCGCTCACATCCGCTGGACGGTGTGGTGCTGATGGGCGGCTGTGACAAATCCACCCCGGGGCTGGTGATGGGGGCCATCACCGCCGATGTGCCGATGATTTACCTGCCTGCCGGGCCAATGCTGCGCGGCAATTACGCGGGCAAGACGCTGGGCTCTGGCTCTGACGCGTGGAAATTCTGGGATGAGCGGCGCGCGGGCAATATTTCCGACGCCGAATGGGTCGGGGTGCAGGGTGGCATCGCGCGCTCGGCGGGAACCTGTATGACCATGGGCACGGCTTCGACCATGACGGCGATTGCCAACTCTCTCGGGCTGACCTTGCCGGGGGCCTCGTCGATCCCGGCGGCGGATTCCGGCCATCAACGCATGGGCGCCGACTGTGGCCGCCGCATTGTCGATATGGTCTGGGAGGATCTGACGCCCGAGGTGATCGTGACCGAAGCCGCCGTGCGCAATGCGGCAATCGTCGCCATGGCAACCGGTTGTTCGACCAATGCGGTGGTGCATCTGATCGCGATGGCACGCCGCGCCGGGGTGCAGTTGACGCTGGACGATCTGGATGCGCTGGGCCGGGTCACGCCGCTGATCGCCAATGTGCGGCCTTCGGGCAAAGACTATCTGATGGAAGATTTCTATTTCGCCGGCGGTTTGCGGGCGCTGATGAAGCAGATCGAGGATCGGCTGGACACAACCTGCATCACCGTGACGGGCAAAACCCTGGCCGAGAATTTGGAAGGCGCGGTTGTCTACAATGACGATGTGATCCGCCCGCTGTCCAATCCGGTCTACAAGGAAGGCTCGCTTGCGGTGCTGAAGGGCAATCTCTGCCCTTCGGGTGCGGTGATCAAACCGGCGGCCTGTGATCCGAAATATTATCAACACGAAGGCCCGGCGCTGGTCTTTGACAGCTATCCCGAGATGAAGGCGGCCATCGACGACGAGGATCTGGATGTAACGCCCGACACCGTATTGGTGCTGCGCAATGCCGGACCGCAGGGTGGACCGGGGATGCCGGAATGGGGCATGTTGCCGATCCCCAAGGCGCTGATCAAACAGGGTCACCGCGACATGTTGCGGATTTCCGATGCGCGGATGTCGGGCACGTCTTATGGTGCTTGCGTACTGCATGTCGCCCCCGAAAGCTTTGTTGGCGGGCCGCTGGCGCTGTTGAAAACAGGCGACATCGTGCGGCTGGATCTGGAAGGGCGGCGTTTGGACATGCTGGTCGACGAGACCGAAATCGCCGCGCGCCGCGCCGCATGGTCGCCGCCGGAACGTCGTTTCGAACGGGGCTGGGGCTGGATGTTCTCGCAGCATGTGGGTCAGGCCGACAGCGGATGTGACTTTGACTATTTGCAGCGCGACTTTGGTGCAGCAGCAGGCGAACCCGATATTTTCTGATGAAAAGGAGAGGCGCATGGCCCTCAATCTCGACACGGCCCTGCGGGGCATTTCCGGTATTCTTGTCACGCCTTATGATGATGCGGGCGACGTCGCGCCGCAAAAGCTGACCCCGATCATCGACCGCGCATTGGGGGCCGGGGTGCATATGCCCGTGGTGAATGGCAACACCGGCGAATTCTATGCCCTGACCACCGACGAAGCCATCACCATGGTGCGCGATGTTGCCGGTCTGATCAACGGGCGCGCGCCGCTTCTGGCCGGTGTCGGGCGCGGTGTGCGCGATGCCGTGCGTCTGGCCAAGGCCAGCGCCGATGCGGGTGCAACCGCCCTGATGATCCACCAGCCGCCCGACCCCTTTGTAAGCCCCCGTGGCACCGTCGATTACATCAAGGCGGTGTCGGATGCCGCCGGCCTGCCGCTTATGCTCTATCTGCGCAATGATGCCATCGGCACCAAAGGGATCGAGGCGCTCTGTGCCGTTGATGGCGTCAAGGGCGTGAAATGGGCCACGCCCAACCCCCTGAAACTGGCAGAGGCGATCAAGGCCTGCGATCCGTCGATTGTCTGGGTTGGCGGTCTGGCCGAGGTTTGGGCCCCGCCCCTCTATGCTGTCGGTGCGCGCGGCTTCACCTCTGGCTTGATCAACGTTTGGCCGGAACGGTCGGTCGCGATCCATGCGGCGCTGGATGCAGGCGATTATCCGACCGCCAACGCATTGATCGCAGAAATGCGCACATTCGAGGACATTCGCGCCGAGGAATTGAACGGCACCAATGTCACCGGCGTCAAAGCGGCATTGCTGGCGCAGGGTCTCGACTGTGGTCCGACGCGCCCGCCCTCGGCCTGGCCATTGACCGCGGCCCAACAGGCGCAACTTGATGGTTTCATGGCGGCGAATAACCTGATTTGATAGGCGCTGTTGCCTTTGGCAGGATCGGGAATGGGAAGATCACGACATGGACAAATACGAAATTATCGACCCGGTGTTTGACACCTATGTCATTGGCAACGCGCATCTGAAACAGCTCGCTACCGGATTTGACTGGGTCGAAGGCCCGGTCTGGTTCGGCGATGCGGACTGTCTTCTGTTTTCGGACATTCCCAACAATGTCATCCATCGCTGGAACCGGGAAACCGGGCTGTCGACCTATCGCAATCCGTCGAATTTTGCCAATGGCCACACCCGCGACCGGCAAGGGCGGCTGGTGTCCTGTGAACATGGCACGCGGCGGGTGACACGAACCGAATTCGACGGCACCATCACCGTGATTGCCGACAGCTTTCAGGGCAAGCGCCTGAATTCACCAAATGATGTCGTGGTCAAATCCGATGGCAGCATTTGGTTTACCGACCCGCATTACGGCATCATCTGCGATTACGAAGGCCATCGCGGAACCGAGGAACTGCCCTGCAACGTGTATCGCGTCGATCCCGACGCCGGCACAATGGATGCGGTGTTGACCGACTTTGACTGCCCCAATGGATTGGCGTTTTCACCGGATGAAAGCGTGCTTTACGTGGCGGATACCGGGCGCAGGTTCGATAAGGTGCGCACCCGACATATCCGCGCCTTTGCCGTGGAGGGCGATCGCGGCCTCAGCGGTGGCGATGTGTTCCACAAAGTGTCACCCGGGGCGGCGGATGGATTCCGGTTGGACGTGCACGGCAATATCTGGACCTCTGCCGCGGATGGCGTGCATTGCATTGCGCCCGACGGCAGGCTTCTGGGCAAGGTGTTTGTGCCAGAGCTGGTCTCGAACGTCTGTTTTGGCGGCCGCGCCAAACACCAGCTTTTCATCACCGCAACAACAAGCGTCTACATGATCGCGCTTGGGGTTTCGGGCGCCTAGACCTCGCCCAGACGTTCGTTGATTTCATCAATCTCGCGCAGGCGACTGCGCCCGTCCAACCCGGCCTGTACCGTCGCGCGTGTCACGATCTGATGGCAAAGCGAAAGCACAGAGGCATGGTTGAACTGCGGGCTTGAGGTTTCGATGCGGCACCGGAAATGCCAGCGCACGCGGTCGTCCAGATCACTGCCCTCGTCGGTGATCAGGGCGGTGGTGATCCCGCGCGCCTGCAATTCAGCCAGCGCGGCATCGGTGTTGGCCATACGGCGGCGCAATGCGATCCAGATCACCAGATCACCGGGCTGCATGGCGGCAAAGTGCTCTCCCAGACTTTCGCCCGCCTGGGGGATGACGGTGGCATCCGGCACCACCTTGACCAATTGCCAATACACGTAATCGGCGATGCTGCGGCTGATGCGATACCCCGCCAGCCAGACCTTGCGCGCCCCGACGATGGAATGCGCCAAATCATCCAGATCGGCGCTGTCGATACGTTCAAAGGTCCAGGCGATGTTTTGCAGCTCTTCCTGCATGCTGGCGGCGATTTGCTTTTCGGCGGAAATATCCTCGGCATGGGCCAGAAAGTGGCGTGACCCGTTCTGGCGCTCTTCCCGTGCTGCGCGCCGGGCCGTGTCGTAAGAGGCAAAGCCAATGCGACGCACAAACCGCGACACGGTTGCCTTGGACACACCGCTCAGCCGGGCCAGTTCCTGGGCATCGTAAGAGGCAAGATCGCCCGGGAAATCGAGCAGGAACATGCCCAGCTTGCGCTCTGCGCGATGCAGATCGGGCAAACAGCTGCGAATACGGGCCAAAAAGGTCGCGTCGTGGAACTCGGGTTTCATAGCGGCAATTTGCGCGACGGCGCGCGCGCGAACAAGCCGGAAGTGACGGTGATTCGCGTTTTCCAGCCTGCGGATGGCACAGTTCGGCGGATTTGCGGCGCAATTCCTGCCGGATTTCGTGCAATGATCGCAAAAATGCGCACAGGATTTACGCGAAACTAGAATTTCACATCTCGGATTCATGAAATCATGATTTCATTGCTAGGCGGAATCGCAAAGCTGTGGAACCTTGGTTTCATCAAGACATCAACAGGGAAACAGAACATGCAGCGCAGAACACTTCTTGCCACAACAGTCGCCGCTTTGGCGACACTGTCCATGCCGGTCCTGGCCGATACCAACTGGCCGGAGCGTCCGGTGCGGATACTGGTATCCTTTCCCCCCGGCGGGTCAAGCGATCTGGTGGCGCGGCTTTTGGGTGAAAAACTCTCGGCCAGCCTGGGTCAGCAATTTGTCGTCGAAAACAAACCCGGCGCTGCCGGCACCGTGGCGGCCTCTGCCCTGAAAGAGGCGGAATCGGACGGCTATACATTGATGTTGTCGAACCTGACGCCGTTCAACGTGGCGCCCATCCGGTTTCCCGACACGCCCTATGATGCAATCGCGGATTTTGACCATATCACCTATGTCGGCACCGTGCATCTTGGCCTGTTTGCCGCGCCGTCGATGGGGGTCAGCGACCTTGCGGGCCTGATTGACGCCGCCAAGGCCGATCCCGGCGCATATGAATACGGCAGTTCCGGCGTGGGGTCCTGGGGCCATATCATCGCTGAACAATTCCAAAACGTCAGCGACACAGAACTGTTCCACATCCCCTACAAAGGGTCCGGTCCGATGCGGCTGGATTTCCGGGGTGGCGTGGTGCCGTCGATCTTTGACGCGGTGCCCCAGAACCTGCCCGCCGTCGAAGAAGGCACAGCCATCCCTCTGGCGGTGACCGCGACCGAACGGCTAAGCTCGCTGCCGGATGTGCCGACATTCACCGAATTGGGCTATGACATCGTGGCCGAAAACTGGCTGGGGTTCAGCGCACCTGTCGGCGTGCCGGAAGACATCAAAACCAAACTGGACAGCGCCCTGACCGACGCAATGGCCCTGCCCGAGGTCAAGGCACAGTTTGACACCTGGGGTTTGGTCCGCGCGCCCAAGACAAGCGAAGCGTTTTCCGAATACGTCAGTGCCCAGCTCGACCAATGGACGCCCATGGTCAAAGCAGCGATGGAATGACCCAAGGCAAGGAGCAACCGATGAAAATCGCAGTTTTCTTCGTTGGAGAGGTGGATGACGCCGGTTTCAACGCCAGCGCCCTGATCGGTGCCAATGCCGCACGCGAGATGGCCGATATTTCGGTCATCTCGGATGTGCGCTATGATCAGGATGCAATCCGCGCCCGCCTGGCCGAGGTCGTACCACAGGTGGACGGCCTGATCTTTATCGGCGGACAGGGCAATATCGCCACCCCGGAAATCGCCGCGTCCTTTCCGGACAAACGGTTTGCTGTGGTACAGGGCCATAAAACGGCGGCAAATCTGGCCAGCTATGATGTGCGGCAGGAGGATTCAGCCTTTTTGGCCGGGGTTCTGGCGGCGCAACTGACCCGAACCGGCATTGTCGGGCATCTGTCCGGCCATCGGGTGCCGCCGGGGCTGAAGGGGCGGGCGGCCTTTGTTGCCGGCGTGGCCCACACAGACCCAAAGGTGCAGGTGCTGACCGGTTTCTGCGGCACCCAGGATGACAGCCGCATCACCCGCGATTGGGCAGCGGCAGAAATTGCCGCAGGTGCCGATATCATGTTTACCATGCTGAACGGCGCCCGCAGCGGGGCCATTGCCGCCTGCCGCGAGGGCGGCGCGCATCAGATTGGCAATGCGCTGGATTGGGTCACGGTCGACCCGGAGGTTTTTGTCGGCTCGGCAATTGCCCGCATCGACCTGGGCGTCACACGTGCGGTGGCCGATATGACCCGGCACATCACCCCGGAGCGCGTGATCCAATTCGGTCTGGCCGATGGCGAATTTGTCGACCTGTCGATGGGAGCCACGGTACCGGCGGAAGTGCGGGCAAAGATCGCCGCTGCCGCCGAAGACATTCGCACCGGTACAATTCACGTGCCAGAAAGCTATGATGGTCCGGAATTTCAGCCCGAGGGTCTGACATGCATAATGGAAAGCTGATCACCCATCTTGGGCCGCTGATCATGCTGGTGGCGGGGCTGACCTTTGCCTTTGGTGCCGTGGCCAGCCTTGATCTCGGCTCGTTCCGGCGCATGGGTCCGGGGGCCTTTCCGCTGCTTGTTGGTGCCCTTTTGGCGGTTTTGGCCGCCATTGGTTTGGTCCAGAACCTGCGTGCACCGATGGCCACCGAAAAGGCCGACCCGATTGCCGTGCTTGGCGTGGTGGCCGGCGTGTCGGCCTTTGCCTTCTTGACGCCATTACTTGGGGTTTTGCCGGCCACGGCGGTGGCGGTGTTTGCCACCGGATCGGCCATTCCGGGGTTTCGCTGGCCATTGCGCGCCGCCCTGGCGGTTGGGGTGGCGATTGGCGTCTGGTTGATTTTTGTCCGCGGGCTGGGCATGCCCTTTGTCGCGATCCGGGGGATCTAACACATGGAGATGTTTGCGAATCTCAGCCTTGGGCTGGCCACAGCGGCCACAATGACCAATCTGACCTATTGTTTTGTCGGTGTGTTCCTTGGCACCTTTATTGGCGTGTTGCCCGGCGTTGGCCCGCTTGCGGCGGTGGCGATGCTGTTGCCGATTTCATTCTATCTGGAACCGTCCACCGCATTGGTGATGCTGGCCGGGGTCTATTACGGTGCCGAATACGGCGGCTCGATCGCGTCGATCCTGTTGAACATTCCCGGCACCCCCTCGTCATCGGTCACCTGCATCGACGGCTATCCGATGGCGCAACAGGGGCGCGCCGGTGTTGCCCTTTTTGCCACCTCGGTCGCATCGTTTTTCGGGGCGATCTTTGGCGTGATTGTCATGGTGTTGCTGTCACCCCGGCTGGCGGAATTTGCGCTGCTGTTCCAGCCGGCGGAATATTTCTCTGTCATGGTGCTGGGTCTGATTGCGGCATCTATTGTCAGCTCCTCCGGTGTCTTGCGCGGGCTGATGATGGTCTGTCTTGGCATCCTGCTGGGCACGATCGGCGTGGATGTGAATAGCGGCGACACCCGGTTCACCGGCGGCATTGCCGAATTGCGCGACGGTGTATCGCTGGTCGTGGTGGCCATGGGGCTTTTCGGCATTTCCGAGGTCATGATATCGCTGCGCGGCGCCACCCAAAGCTATGCCGGCCAGACCCTGCGCGGGCGCGACATCTATCCCAGCTGGGGCGAATGGCGGCGCAGTTTTCTGCCGGCGCTGCGCGGGTCCACCATTGGCGCGTTTTTCGGCACCCTGCCCGGCACCGGTCAGACCGTGGCCAGCTTTGTCGGCTATGCTCTGGAAAAACGCGTCAGCCGCAACAAGGACAACTTTGGCAAAGGCGCAATCGAGGGGGTTGTCGTGCCGGAGGCGGCCAATAATGCCGCGGCACAGACCGCATTCATTCCAACCCTGACACTGGGCATTCCCGGATCAACCACCATGGCGCTGATGTTGGGCGCACTGATGATCCACGGCATTACGCCGGGGCCGCGATTGATTTCGGATCACCCGGACCTGTTCTGGGGGTTGGTTGTCAGCTTTCTGTTTGGCAATCTGTTCTTGCTGGTGCTGAACATCCCGTTGATCGGCCTCTGGGTGCGTCTGCTGCGGGTGCCGCATTACTATCTTTATCCCACGGTGATCATGATGATCTGTGTCGGGGTTTACGGCATTTCCAATTCGCTGACCGATGTATGGGCGACACTGGCCTTTGGCGTCATTGGCTATGTGCTGCGTCTGTTCCGGTTTGAACCGGCCCCGATGCTGATCGGGTTTGTCCTGGGACCAATGATGGAGGAATATTTCCGCCGCGCCATGTTGCTGTCGCGGGGCGATCCACTGGTCTTTCTCGAACGGCCCGGCAGCGCGGCATTGTTGGGGATTGGGGTTCTGGTGCTCTGTGCCACGGCATTTCCGGTCAAAAAGATCCTGACCAACCTGATCGCCCGCAAAGGCACAGCATAAGCCGCCTTTGCACTTGTCCGAAACTGCCAGCGGGCCGTATCAACGGCCCGCTGCTGTCGTTCTGGCACGCCCTTCGGCACGGGGTGCCGTCACTGGCTGAACGCAACCTGTGTCATGCTGCCGCCGGGGCCTCGCGCCAATTCGGGAACGGATCGGGCAATTTCGGCCAATCCTCGGCCTGTGCCATCTGGTCGTCATCCAGCAATGCCGCATCAAGGGCGGCAGTGATCTCTGGCTTGTTCATGCCGGACCCGATCAAAACCAATTCCTGTCTGCGATCCCCGAATGGCTCTGCCCAATGCCGCTCCAGATAGGCGATGGCCTCTGGATGGTTGGGGCGTCGGTCCTGGGGCACGCTTGCCCACCATTTGCCCAGCGGTCGTACCGAGCTTAGCGCGCCGGCCAGGGAAAATTCGGCCAACCAATCCGGCCGGGTCGCAATCCAGAAATGACCCTTTGCGCGAAGCACACCCGGCAACGCGCCATTCAGCACATCATGGATCTTTTGCGGGTGGAATGGCCGCCGTGCGCGATACACAAAGGACGAAACACCATATTCTTCGGTCTCTGGCACGTGATCCGCGAAACCATAGAGCTCCTTTGCCCAAAGGGGGTGTTCATGCGCGGTTTCAAAATCAAACAGGCCGGTGTCGAAAATCCGGTCCTGCGGGACAGCGCTATAGTCGGTTTCGACGATCTTTGCATCGGGGTTCAGCGCGGTAATGATCTTGCGCGCCGCATCCAACCGCTCTGCGCCGGCAATGCTGACCTTGTTCAGGACAACCACATCGGCAAATTCGATCTGATCCACCAGAAGATCAACCAGGGTCCGGTCGTCGGCATCGCCAACCTCCTGCCCCCGGTCTTTCAGGAAATCATGGCTGGCGTAATCCTTGAGAAGGTTCATTGTGTCCACAACCGTAACCATCGTATCCAACCGCGCCACATCCGACAGCCTCTGGCCCTCTTCGTCGCGGAAATCAAAGGTCGCCGCCACCGGCAGGGGCTCTGACACGCCGGAAGATTCAATCAACAGATAGTCAAATCGCCCCTCACCGGCGAGCCGCCGCACCTCAAGCAGCAGATCATCGCGCAGGGTACAACAGATACATCCATTCGACATTTCAACCAGTGTTTCATCGGTATGGCTCAGATCGGCACCGCCTTCGCGGATCAGATCGGCGTCGATGTTGACCTCGGACATGTCGTTCACGATCACAGCAACGCGCCGCCCTTCCCGGTTGTTCAGGACGCTGTTCAAAAGCGTGGTTTTGCCAGCACCAAGAAAGCCGGAAAGCACGGTGACAGGAAGGCGGGAATCTGCGTTTTCATGGGGAACAATCGCTCGTTTGATGGAAGTGGTGGTTGGGGCATGTCACCCGACATGTCCCGGTGCCCGGGCTCAATGCGCGCGCATCTCCGCCGAGATGTCAGCGCCGCTGAGGTCGGACGGATAATAGGTCGGCCAATTTGTCAGTTCTTCGAGCAAGGCCGCGCGATCATCACCCCAATAAAGATGATAATGATCCGACTTGGCCGGTGCGATGCGGTGATCGCTGAACTGAAAATACGCCGGCGCATCGGCATCGCCGCTGACCTTTGCAAACACATAGCGCACGCCCCGATTGCCCGAGTTATAGGTCAATACTTCGTAGCCGTCGTTTTTGTACCGGGCCTGAAGCGGCGCGCCGTTGCGAAAGAAGGTGGCGGTGTCGCCCTCGAAAAGGATGCGCTCTACATCGGTGGCATATCCGACCTCGTAATAGGCTTTGTATTCGGCGGCGGTGCGGTCGCCATGCGCCGCCTTGTCCGCCATCACATCATCCAATGATCCATCCAGCAAAAGTGGATAGACCGACTGCCAGTCACCGGCCCAATCCGACAAGTCACGCGGCTGGATTTGATCGTCATCAAATATGCCTTTGTAGATGTCTTCGGCGGAATGGCTGTGGGCGCTGTCGTGCGCCTTGCTGGATTTAGCGAACACCGCAGGGGTCAACGCGATCGACGCGCAAATGGCGATCACGCTGATATGTTTGGCCGATTTGAGTGGCATGGGGGATCTCCGGGTTATTGCGACCAGTGGGTCAATTTGATTCGGCATGTTATAACATAACAAATCGGAGCGTTACCCTATCACTCTGCCGCCAGCAACAGCGATATGGACGAAAACCAACAAGAGCCCCGGATGTCACGCCGCCAAATATTGAGAAGGGTCCTTAAAATCACGGAAACTGTGAAAGCGCTTTCACAGGCTATTTCATGCTCTTACCGCCAAATAGCCGTTTAAATTGTACGACTATGCACCAATGTTTGAAAATAGGCACTTAATCCTGTAAGCGTTCTCCAAGAAATGGAATCGGACAAGCCCCGTGGAAAAAGAGACCCCTGAAAGCCGCAAACAGGTCCGTATGCAGGATGTTGCCGCCGCCGCTGGCGTCTCACTCGCTTCGGTGTCGCGTGTGTTGCGCACCCCCGGCGCGGCGTCGCCGGACATCACGGCCCGTGTTCAGGAGGCCGTCAAACGACTGGGCTATGCCCCCAGCCCGATTGCCAGCTCAATGGCCGGCGCACAGTCGCCGATTGTCGGCGTGGTGGTGCCAACGCTGGCCAATGCGATTTTCAGCCAGTCGCTTCAGGCGATGTCGTCGGAATTGGAAACATCGGGCCTTCAGTTGATGATGGGCACCCATGACTATGACCCGCTGCGCGAAGAACAGGCCATTCAGGCCTTTTTGCGCTGGAACCCCGTGGCCCTGATTGTGACGGGAATTCATCACAGCCGCGATGCAATGCGCCTGCTTTTGGGGGCGAATTGCCCGGTCTACGAGATGTGGGATTACACCGACAGGCCGCTGGACAATGTCATTGGCTTCTCGATGGAGGGCGCGGGCCGCGCCGTGGCGCAGCATCTGATTGAAAAGCGGCGCCGCAACCTTGTCTTTGTCGGGCATCAACTGGCGCGTGATCCCCGCGCCCAGGTCCGTGCCGATGCCTTTATGGCGGTGGTCGCAGCCCAAGACGAGGTCACGGGGCGGGTGATGGAAGTGGGCGAACGCAACGCCGCCGCCGGTATGGCGATCATGCAGCAGATTTTGACAGAATTCCCCGATGTCGATGGCGTGGCCTTTTCCGGCGATGCCGTGGCGCTCGGCGGGCTGACCGCTGCGCAAGACATGGGTCGGCACGTGCCCGGGGATATTTCGGTCATTGGGTTCGGGGATCTTGATCCCACCGTGGCCAGCCGCCCGCCCCTGACAACCATTCGCCCCCCGCACGAAGAAATGGGCCGTCTGATCGCACAGAGCATCCTGCGCCGGGCCAAAACCCCGGACAGCGCCCCCCAGAAAATCAACCTTGGCTTTGAACTTATCGAACGGGGCAGCACCTGACCGTCCCGGCGGCCACAGAATCCTGCCTGTTCGGACCTTTGAAAAGGAACCTGTTGAATGACGATCTATGCACTTGGCGACATTGCGCCGCAAACCGCCGGTCCCGGCACCTATTGGGTCGCCCCGGGCGCGCATGTCATTGGGGACGTGCGGTTGGGGCGGGATGTTGGCATCTGGTTCGGGGCCGTCCTGCGCGGTGACAAGGAACCGCTGAGCATCGGCGACGGCACCAATATCCAGGAACACGCCATGATCCACGCCGATCCCGGTTTTCCGGCGATCATCGGCAAGGGCGTCACCGTCGGGCACCGCGCGATTGTGCATGGCTGTACCATCGGCGACGGCACCCTGATCGGTATGGGGGCGACCATCCTGAACGGTGCCAAAATCGGCAAAAACTGCCTGATCGGCGCGGGCGCTCTGGTGACCGAAGGCAAAGAGATCCCGGACGGCTCCCTCGTCATGGGATCGCCGGCCAAAGTCGTGCGCGCGCTTGGCGAAGAGGGGCTGGCCACGCTGCGCAAACCTGCCGACAACTACGTCAAGAACTGGAAACGTTTCGAAGCCGAAATGACCATTGTCGAATGACACCCGACCCGCTGCGCGCCTTTAATCCAGAAAGGCGCGCGCCTGCTGGCCCGTTTCAAAGATATGGGTGCGCGCGTCTGGAAAAACCTCGCCCAGTTTCATCCGCATGAAGGCCGATCCGGAGTATCGCGACACGGTGCCATAGTATTTCCCGGTCAGATCCGCGACCATGCGCGCCCAACCAGCCTCCAGCGTTTCATCAATCCGAAAGCCGTCATAGTTCACCACCACATCAACCCGCCGCCCAAACGCGGCGCAGGTTCTGGCCACCAATTCGCCGACCCGACGCACATCGCCCTCGCTTCTGACGCGCATCTTTTCAAAGTTGAGGAACAGCCGGTCGCGCCCCGCGTCCAGCGCCACCCGATCCGGCAAATCCAGATGCAGCAGGTTGGTGCGCAGATCCATTTCGCCCTCGGCAAAGATCCGGGCATCCATCTCCTGTACCTCATCCAGGTTCGGGGGCACATCCATCAGCGCAAGCACATGCCGGTCAATGTCGATACCCGGCGCCACTTCGATCAGCTTCAGCCCCTCGGTGGTCAGCTCGAACACACAGCGTTCGGTCACATAGAGCACTTTCTGCCCCAGCCGCGCCGCCCGCGCACCGGAAAATGTGATCTGTTCGACCGAAGACAGGAACTTGCGATGTGTGCCTTCCTGTTGAATATCGACACCTTGTTCGGAAATCCCGACCACCAGCCCCTTGGCGGTGAACGTTCCGGCAAAGACCAGCGCGCGGGCGTTCTGGCTGATATTGATAAATCCGCCCGCCCCGGCCAGTCGCGGCCCAAAGCGCGAGACATTGACGTTGCCGGTTTGGTCGGCCTGCGCCAGCCCAAGACAGGCCAGATCAAGCCCGCCGCCGTCGTAGAAATCAAACTGGTTGTTCTGGGGGATCACCGCATCGGTATTGACCGCCGCGCCAAAATCCAACCCCGAGGCCGGTTGCCCGCCGATCACCCCCGGCTCTGCCGTCAGGGTCAGATGGTCCAGCAACCCCTCTTCGGCAGCGACACAGGCCACGCCTTCGGGCATGCCAATCCCAAGATTGACCACCCCGTTGATCGGCAATTCAAAGGCACAGCGCCGGGCAATGATCTTGCGCGCATCCAGTGGCATCGGCGGCATTTCCCCTTCGGGCGGGCGGATGCGATTGGTAAAGGCCTGACTGAATGCGGTGGCATAGGTCTGGACGTGGTTTTCCGGTTTCGACACCACAACGGCATCGACAAAAATTCCGGGAATATGCACCTCGCGCGCGGCAAGTGTGCGTGCACGGGCGACGCGTTCGACCTGAACGATGACCACGCCGCCGGAATTCTTGACCGCCATCGCCTGCGCCAGATTGTCGATGGTCAGCGCCTCGCGCTCCATCGTGATATTGCCCGCTTCATCCGCCGTGGTGCCGCGCAACAACGCCACACTCAGCCGTTGCGCCGGATAAAACAGCACATCTTCGCCGCCGATCTGCATCAATTCGACCTGCGGTGCGGTCGAAATATCGTTGATCGCGCCGCCACCCAGACGCGGATCAACAAAGGTCTCCAACCCCACCTTGGACAGCATCCCCGGCTTGCCCGCCGCAATGTCGCGATACAGCTGGCTGATGCAGCCCTGCGGCAGGTTCCAGCCCTCGATCTTGCCCGATACGGCCAGCGCCGCGACCTTGGGGATCAACCCCCAATGGCCGCCAATCACCCGTTTCAGCAAACCTTGGTGGCCCAGCCGGTTCAGGCCCCGATCCTTGCCATCGCCCTGCCCTGCGGCAAACACAAGGCTCAAGTCACGTGGATGGCCTGTGTCCAAAAAACGTGTCTCAACCGCGGCCAGCAATTCATCCGGCACCCCGATGCCGACGAATCCCGAGGTCGTGACAACATCACCATCCTTGACCAATGCAGCGGCCTCTGCCGCGGATACGATTTTGTTGCGCATACTCATGTCTAGGCCGCCGTCCAGCCGCCATCAACCGGCAGGGCGACTCCGGTGATGTTTTCCGCGACATCGGAACACAGAAACAGCGCAACCCCGGCAAGCTGCTCTACGGTGACGAATTTCTTGGTCCATTGCGCCGCCAACAACACGTCGCGCTTGACCTCTTCTTCGGTCATGCCGCGCGCCTTGGCGGTGTCGGGGATCTGCGACTCGACCAGGGGCGTCAGGACATAGCCGGGGCAGATCGCATTGCAGGTAATGCCGTCCTGCGCGACCTCCAAGGCGACGGTCTTGGTCAGACCGACAACCCCGTGTTTCGCGGTGACATAGGCGGATTTGAACGGCGACGCCACCAGCCCATGCGCCGAGGCGATATTGATGATCCGCCCCCAACCTGCTGATTTCATATGCGGAACCGCCGCACGCACCACATGAAATGCCGAATTCATGTTGATGTCGATGATCATATCCCAACGCTCCTTGGGGAAGTCTTCGACCGGTGACACGGTTTGAACACCGGCATTGTTGACCACAATATCAACCCTGCCGAATTCGGCGGCGGCGGTGGTGACCATCGCCTCGATCTGGTCCGGCCTTGTCATATCGGCACCGTCATAGATCACGCGACCGGCGCCAAGGCCGTCCAATTCCCGCCGCGTGGCCTCTATTTCCGCTGCATCGCCAAAACCGTTCAGCACGACATGTGCCCCGGCGGCTGCGAAACCCCGTGCCAGCCCCAGACCAATTCCCGACGTTGATCCGGTCACGATTGCGGTTTTTCCGTTCATATCCGTCATAGATTTCTCCAAGGCTGGCGTTTCGATGTTAGAGTATGGTCGCTTCTGTTGCGGCGCGCAGGTCTGCTTCTGTGACGCCATCGGCGCATTCGACGATTTTAAGCCCACCTTCGACCACGTCCAGCACGCCGAGGTTGGTGATGATCCGGTCCACGACGCTGCGCCCGGTCAGCGGCAGGGTGCAGGCCTTCAACACTTTGGAATCGCCATGTTTGTTCTGGTGGTCCATCACCACGATCACCCGGCCGACACCGGCCACAAGATCCATCGCGCCGCCCATGCCTTTGACCAGCTTGCCGGGAATCATCCAATTCGCCAGGTCGCCGTTTTCCGCCACTTCCATCGCGCCCAGGATCGCGGCTGCGATCTTGCCGCCGCGGATCATGCCAAAGCTGGTGGCGCTGTCGAAATAGGACGTCCGCGCCAGTTCGGTGATCGTCTGCTTGCCCGCATTGATCAGGTCGGGGTCTTCTTCGCCCTCGAACGGGAAGGGGCCCATGCCCAGCATGCCGTTTTCCGATTGCAGGGTGATGTCCTTGTCGCCGACGTAGTTCGCCACCAGCGTCGGAATGCCGATGCCAAGGTTCACATACATGCCGTCTTCGAGTTCCTGTGCGGCGCGCGCCGCCATCTGATTACGATCCCAAGGCATCAGGCTTCCTCCCTTTTTTGTTGGTCGACGCACGGGCATGAAAACCGGTTCCCACTTTTCATTGTGCTTCCTCCCTTTTCCGAACTGTCCGTTGTTCGATGCGTTTTTCGTGGTCGCCCTGAATGATCCGGTGCACGTAGATGCCCGGCAGGTGGATGTGATCGGGGTCAAGGCTGCCGCGCGGCACGATTTCCTCGACCTCAACCACACAGATCTTGCCACACATCGCGGCAGGCGGGTTGAAATTGCGCGCGGTCTTGCGGAACACCAGATTGCCGGTGTCGTCGGCCTTCCACGCCTTGACGATCGACAGGTCGGCAAAAATGCCTTCCTCGAGGATGTAATCCTGACCGTTCCAGTTTTTGACTTCCTTGCCCTCGGCAATCACCGTGCCAACGCCGGTTTTGGTGTAAAACCCCGGAATGCCACAGCCGCCGGCCCGCATACGCTCGGCCAAAGTGCCCTGAGGATTGAATTCCAGTTCCAGCTCGCCCGACAGATATTGCCGCATGAATTCAGCATTTTCGCCGACATAAGACGACATCATCTTCTTGATCTGACGCGTATCGAGCAGCTTGCCCAGACCAAAACCATCCACGCCGCAATTGTTCGACGCCACGGTCAGATCCTTGACCCCGCTTTCCACCAGCGCGTCGATCAACAACTCGGGAATACCGCAAAGCCCGAAACCACCCGCCGCAATCAACATGCCGTCATGCAACACGCCCTCCAGCGCCTGCTGTGGTGTCTCAAAAATTTTGTTCATGAAGATCCTTTCGTACCGCCCCGCCGTAACCGGGCGACAAGTTGGGGTTTGACCCTTGGCCACAGCTCCGGCCAAAGGATCGTGAAAGGGTCAGCGCGACCCCCGCTTCGCCCGGCGCGCCGACAATTTCATGCCGTGTTGTGCCGCAACGCGAATAGTTATATATGTCTTTATGTTTTCGGCTTTTGAAAGGTCCGCTACCGTGTCTCTCCGTTCCATGCGCCGGGCCCATGTGCCCCTGCACGTCGAAGTTGCCTCGCTTTTGCGCAACCGTATCCGCAACGGCGAGCTGAAGAGCGGCGACAAACTTCCGACGCTCAAGGAGCTGGCCGAGGTCTTTGGCGTCACCAGCCTGACCGTGCGCGAAGCGATGAATGCGCTGGACGCCGAAGGATTGATCGAGCGGACATCCGGGCGCGGCACCTTTGTCAAACAGGTCGATATTCTGCCGCGCCGGGTGTTTTCGGTAAAATCGGATCTCAGCCAGCTTTTGGGCGGCGACAAACCCTTGGAGGTGGACCTGAACACCGACGCCGCGCCGCTGGACGATGTCATCCTTGATGGCGTCACCTTCAAACGGCTGAAACGGCGGCACCAATTGGGCGGCAAACCGTTCTGCATGTTGGATGTGCATCTCAAGAAAGACATCTATGAAAGCGCTCCTGAAAAGTTTGAGTTAGAATTGATTGTCCGGGCGTTCAAGGAACTGGGCATTACGCTTGGCTCGGCGACGCAAACGGTGGCACTGGCCTCGGCGGATCTGGAAATGGCCGAAGGATTGCAGGTCGAAGTGAACTCTCCGGTGTTCAAGGTCGTGCGCAAGGTCAAGGATGACGCCGATCAGCTGATCTATTTTGGCGATCTGATCTATCCGGGAGAGGCGCTGGAATTTCGCATCGACTTTCTCGGATAGTCAGACCGCCAACCGGTCAGGACACGGTCATGCCGCCATCAACGACGATGGTCTGCCCGGTGATCATCGGCGCGCCGGTCAGCAGATAGACGATGGTTTGCGCCACATCTTCGGCCTGAACATGCCGTTTGATCAACATCTTGGAAAGCGCGGCATCTTTGCGCTCTTGCGGCCAGTTTTGGGTCCAGGGGGTTGCCACCTGGCCGGGGGCCACCGCATTCACCCGCACATCCGGCGCAAGACCCCGCGCCAAGGATCGGGTGACGCTGACAACGCCGGATTTGCTGGCGGCATAGGGCGTGCTGCTGCCCTGAAGGCCCATGCCGGCGGTTGAAGCTGTGTTCACAATCGCCCCGCCAGAGGCACGCAGCGCGCCTGCCGCGGCTTTGGAACAGCGGAACACCCCAATCAAATTGGTGTTGAGCAGCGCCATCCACAGGTCTTCGTCAATACGGTCCAAGTCCGATGCGGGGATCGGATCGCGGGTGCCCGCAATCCCGGCATTGTTGACCAGATAATCCAGCCCGCCCAGATCCGCGACCGCCTTTTCCACCATGGCCTCTGCATTGCCGGGGATAGAGACATTGCCCGGCGCGGAAATCACATCCAGCCCCTGTGCGCGCAGGTTTTCAATCTGCTCCGGGCCCTGCGAATCGTCCTCCAGATGGTTCATGGCAACCCGGACACCCATTTTCGCCAGCGCGGTCACACTGGCAAGACCAATGCCCGACGCCCCGCCGGTGACAAGGGCGGTTTTCGTTTTATCAGATTGATTTTCCATATGTTTCTCCCGCTTCGGTGTGGTGGCGCCATGCTGGGGCGCCGGTGTCCGCATTGCAGGCCGACCAAAATTTGGCGGCTGGCATATTTACAAACATTAAAACATATAGTAGTTTATAACAATAGAAATTTGCCGGGCCGCTTTGAAGGGCCGACCAAGGGCAAAATTTTCCGGAAATCACGCCCGGAAAGATGCCGAAATCACGAAAGGACGCCTGTCTTGGCTCAGAAAACCATCATGACCTGCGCGGTCACCGGAAACGGAACCATGCCATCGCAAAACGAAAATCTTCCGGTGACGCCTGCGGAAATCGCCCAGGCCGCCATAGACGCGGGCAAGGCCGGCGCCGCAATCGCGCATATGCATGTGCGTGACCCGGACACCGCCAAAGGGTCGATGGATATCAATCTCTATCGCGAGGTCGTGGACCGCATCCGCGACGCAGGCTCCGACATTGTCATCAACCTGACCACCGGCGAGGGCCAGCGCTTCGTCCCCAGCGAAGAAGACCCCAGCGTCGCCTGCCCCGGCACAACCCTGTGCCACCCCAGCCTGCGGTCGGCGCATGTCAAAGAGTTGAAACCGGAAATCTGTACGCTGGATTTCAACACCATGGTCAACAAGACCTGGACCGTGATCAACACGCCCCCGACGCTAAAGGTGATGGCCGATATCGCCACCGAAGCCGGCACCAAGCCAGAGATCGAAATCTTTGACTCTGGGCGATTTGAACATGGCCAAGGATTTCATCGCCAAGGGCATCCTGAAATCACCCGCGATGTTCCAGTTTGTGATGGGGATCAACTTTGGCTCTGCGGCCAATTACCAGACGCTGGCCTATCTGATTTCCCAGCTTCCCGAAAACAGCGAATGGGCCGCCTTTGGCATTGGCAAAAATGCCTTCCGCATGATGGCGCTGTCCTATTTGATGGGCGGCCATGTGCGCATCGGGATGGAAGACACGGTTTATATCGACAAGGGCGAGCTGTGCAAAAGCAATGCCCAACTGGTGGAAAAGGGTGTCAGCATCGTGACATCGTTGGGCGGGTCCATGGCCACCCCGGCCGAGGCCCGGGAAATCCTCGGGCTAAGGCCCCTCTGATCATCGCCTAAATCGCCCATTTGGCGGGGGATTTTCCCCCGCCTGTTGACGTGCGCCACGTTCCACACGCAGGAGATCACATGCAAGCGGATTTCATCATTGTCGGGGCCGGGTCTTCTGGCTGTGTTCTGGCCAACCGGCTTAGCGCGAACCCAAAGCACCGGGTTTTGCTGATCGAGGCCGGGCCAAGGGACCGCTATCCCTGGATTTACGTGCCCGCCGGGTATTTCAAGACCATGAACAACCCCGGCTATGATTGGTGTTACAAGACCGAGCCGGTGCCCGGTCTCAACCGGAAATCCATCAACTGGCCCCGCGGCAAGGTTTTGGGCGGGTCGTCTGCATTGAACGGCCTGCTCTATGTGCGTGGTCAGGCCCAGGATTATGACCGCTGGCGGGACTTGGGCAATATGGGGTGGGGCTGGGACGATGTCCTGCCGTATTTCAAGAAGTCAGAGGATAACGAACGCGGCTCCGATGATCTTCATGGTGCGGGTGGGCCGCTGGCCGTGTCCGATCCGAAATACACCCACCCAATCTGTGATGCCTGGATACGTGCCGCGCAAGAGGCGGGGTATCCGGCAAACACTGACATCAACGGCACCACACAGGAAGGTGTCGGATATTACCAGCTGACCATCCGCAACGGGCGGCGATGCAGCACGGCGGTGGGGTATCTGAAGCCGGTCAAAAACCGGGCAAATCTGGAGATCATGACAAACGCCCAGGTGCGCAAGGTCGTGTTGGACGGCACCCGCGCCACCGGCGTGGAAATCACCGATCGCGCCGGTCAGACCCGCACCCTCACAGCGGCGCGCGAGGTCATATTGTCCTCTGGTGCAATAGGCTCGCCCCAGATCCTGATGCTGTCGGGCATTGGCAACGATCCAGAGTTGCGCAAAGCCGGTGTTGCGCCGAAACATGATCTGCCCGGTGTGGGCAAGAACCTTCAGGATCATTTGCAGGCCCGCACCACGTTCAAAACCCGCAAC
The DNA here is from genome assembly GCF_055808435.1 of Marinovum sp. J2-8. Classification (NCBI taxonomy): domain Bacteria; kingdom Pseudomonadati; phylum Pseudomonadota; class Alphaproteobacteria; order Rhodobacterales; family Roseobacteraceae; genus Marinovum; species Marinovum sp. J2-8. Next base: position 27,851 of record NZ_JBVVRZ010000001.1, read on the forward strand.
AAAACCGTCAACGACGAGGTCCGCAGCCCGCTGGCCAAGGTGAAAACCGCCCTGCGCTATGGGCTGAACCGTACTGGCCCGATGACGATGGGCGCCAGCATGGTGGCCGGATTTTTGCGCAGCGCGCCCGAACTGGACAGCCCCGATATTCAGTTTCACATCAATCCATGGTCCGCCGACAGCCCCGCCGAGGGCGTGCATCCGTTTTCCGCCTTTACCGCCACCGTCTGTGTCCTGCGCCCCGAAAGCAAAGGCGAGGTGACATTGGCCGGTGCCGATCCGGCCATGGCCCCGAAGATTCAGCCGAACTATCTGGCGACCGACAGCGATTGCCGCAAAACCGTCGAAGGCGTGCGGATTTCACGCAAAATCGCACGGCAAAGCGCATTGACCGGAGAAATTGTCGAAGAATTCCGCCCGCCCCGCGACCTTGATCTCGATACCTACGATGCGGCACTGGACTGGGTGCGCGACAACACCACCACCGTCTATCACCCCACCGGATCGTGCAAAATGGGGGCCGATCCGATGGCCGTGGTCGATGACCGGCTGCGGGTGCATGGCATCACCGGGCTAAGGGTGGTGGATTGTTCGATCATGCCGGAAATTGTATCCGGCAACACCAACGCCCCCGCCGTGATGATCGCAGAAAAAGCCAGCGACATGATCCTGGAAGACGCGCGCAAAACATGAGCCAAGGACCAAAGACGTGACCAAATTTGACACACAACTGACCCTGACTGCGATCGAAGCGACACTGGTGCGCACGCCGATTTCGACCCCGGTGCGCACCTCATTCGGCATCATGCACGACCGGCCCACCCTGTTGATCCGGGTGACCGATGCCTCTGGCGTGCAGGGCTATGGCGAGGTCTGGTGCAACTTTCCGGTCTGTGGCGCCGAGCATCGCCAGCGTTTGGTGGAAAGCGAAATCGCACCGCGCATGGTGGGTTTGGAGTTTTCCGATCCCGCGGCCTGTTACGATGCGATGAACGCCAAACTGCGTATCCTGCGGCTTCAAACCGGCGAACCGGGGCCCATTGCCCAGATCATCGCCGGCGTCGACATCGCCGTGTGGGACATGATCGCCAAGCGCAACAACCAGCCACTGTTTGCGCTGTTGGGGGCCAAGACCAACCGCATGCCCGCCTATGCCAGTGGCATCAATCCGGTGGGTGTACTGGATACCGTGGCCAGGGCCCGGCAAAAGGGTCACCGCAATTTCAAGCTCAAGGTCGGCTTTGGCGACGACATGGATCGCGCCAATGTCACCGCGATTGCGGGCGACCTGCAAGCTGGCGAGCGGTTTCTGTTGGACGCCAATCAGGGCTGGACGCCGGATCAGGCGGAAATCGCGATGCAATGGATCACCCCGCATCAACCGATGTGGATCGAAGAGCCGATGGCCGTCGATGTTCACCCCGCCGCATGGCACATTCTGAGGGGGTCAACCGATGTGCCCATCGCCGGGGGCGAGAATTTTCAGACCCGCGCCGAATATGATGCGGTGGCGCGCAACAAATGGCTGGATTTCGTCCAACCCGACATCGCCAAATGGGGCGGGTTTACCGAATGTCTTCCCGTGGCGCGAGAGGCGGTGGCCAATGGGCTGACCTTTTGCCCGCATTCGCTGGGGGGTGGCATTGCGCTGGCGGCCTCGGCACATCTTTTGGCGGCGGCGGGCGGGCCGGGGTTGCTGGAATGCGACGCCAACGAAAACGATTTCCGCGACGAGGTCTTTGCGCTCGATCTGACCGACGGCTGGGTCACCCTGTCCGACGCGCCGGGGCTTGGGGTGAATATCGCGGTGCTGGAACGGGCATTTGATTGACAAACGCCCGTGTTACAACGTCAAAGGGGGCCATCGCGGCCCCCTTTGCATGTCTGGATCAAAACACCCTGCCCCGGAAATTCCCGAAGCGCGCGGGCAATCAGGCCTTGATCGCGCCGTCGACGACAAATTCATGGCCGGTGCAGTAACTGCTGTCATCTGACGCAACAAACAGCACGACCCGCGCCACTTCGATCACCTCTGCGGTGCGGCCCAGCGGCACTTTGGCCACCAGCTGTTCGCGCGGAACGCCGTGACCGTCCAGCATCGGCGTGTCGATGAACCCGGGGTGGACCGAGTTCACGCGGATATTGGACGGACCAAACTCTACCGCAGCCGCCTTTGACATGCCGCGCACCGCCCATTTCGTGGCGCAATAGGCATGTGCCTTGGCCGATGTAAGCCCGGCAATCGACGAAATGTTCACGATGCTGCCGGATTTGCGTTGCTTCATCGCTGGCGCCACCGCGCGCATGCCCAGAAACACGCCGGTCTGATTGATCGCAACCGTTTGATCCCAAACCTTGAGGTCTGTGTCCTCCAGCGTCAGCACCTTGAAAATGCCCGCATTGTTCACCAGCACGTCAATCTGGCCATGCAGTTCCAGCGTTGTCTTGACCACCTGCGCCCAGTCCTCTTCCGAGGTTACATCATGGCGCACAAAGGTGCATTTGTCCCCGAGACGCGCGGCGGTTTCTTCGCCTGCGGTGGTGTTGATGTCGGTGATGACCACCTTTGCCCCGGCTTCAATGAACAATTCGGCCTCAACAGCCCCCTGCCCATTCGCGCCGCCGGTGATGATGGCGACCTTGTTATCGAGACGGTTCATATCTTTTTCCCTTCTTGCGATGCCGCGCTTGCGGCAAATCCCTTAGCTCTCTGGATTGCCCGGACCATCCAGAACGATCTTGCCTATCGCCGTGCCGCTTTCCTGTTCGCGCAATGCCGCGCGTAGGTTTTCGGCGTTTACCGGCCCAAGGTGCCGGTTGGCCGTCGTGACCAATCTGCCCGCATCCAAAAGCGCCGAAACCCGGTCCAGCAGCATGCCCTGCACCTGCATATCGTCGGTCTGGAACAGGGACCGGGCAAACATGAACTCCCAGCTGAGGGTCAGCGCCTTTGGCTTGATCGCTGTGATATCAATCGCTTGTGGGTCGTCGATCAGCGCGATGTGACCGCGCGGCTTGATCAGCTCGACGATGGATTGAAAATGCTGATCCGTCTGGTTCAGCGCCGCGACATAGCGCGGCTGAAGACCCAAAGCCGCGATTTCGGTGTCCAAGGGATTGCGGTGATCAATCACATGATCCGCCCCCATCTTCTTGACCCAGGCGCGGCTGTCGTCGCGCGATGCGGTGGCAATCACAACCAGCCCGGTCAATTGCTTGGCAAGCTGGATCAGGATCGACCCGACGCCACCGGCCCCGCCGATGATCAAAATCGCCTCGCCCTGGCCGCCGCCTTCGCTCAGGCGAAAGCAATCGAACAGGATTTCCCAGGCGGTAATGCTGGTCAGTGGCAGGGCCGCCGCAGCCGCAAAACCCAATGCGCCCGGCTTGTGCCCGACCAACCGTTCATCAACCAGCTGAAATGCGGCGTTGGAACCGGATCGGGTGAAATCGCCGGCGTAAAACACCGCGTCGCCGGGTTTGAACCGCGTCACCGCATCGCCGGTCTGGCGCACGATTCCGGCGCCATCAAATCCCAGGATTCGCGGCCCACCCTCGGGTGGTGGCCGATTGGCCCGCACCTTGACGTCAACCGGATTGACCGAAACGCCGCAAACCTCGACCAGGATATCCGCCGACCCCGGTGTTGGCCGATCGGTTTCAAATTCCACGACAGAGGAAGCATCGGAAATCTTCCCCTGTTGCGTGTATCCAAAAGCTTTCATCTCATTCTCCAAAGCGGCAGTTTCGGGTGCGGGTTTGCATGGCCAACCCGCCTCACTTACATTTTTGTCGGTATTGGCGTTTATTGACAGTTATCTCGGTTTCTCTTAGTTTTTGACCGACCGAACCCCCGATCGTTGAGGTGCGCCACATGGCCCGAAAATATGACTGGAGAACCGGCAGCAACGTCGAAGCCACGCTGAGCGTCATTGGCGGTCGGTGGAAACCGGTGATCCTATGCAATCTGCTTGTCGGGCGGTTGCGGTTTGGCGAGCTGTGCCGAAATATGCCCAATGCGACCCAACGCATGGTCACCCTGCAATTGCGCGAACTGGAGGCTGACGGCGTGATCAAGCGCCATGTCTTTGCCGAGGTGCCGCCAAGGGTGGAATACGAATTGACCGAATTCGGGCGGTCATTGGAACCTGTCCTTTCGGTGATGCGGGAATGGGGCATTGCCTTCAAGAAACGCAAACTTGCCGAAGAAGGCGCGGACCAGACGGCAGAGGACAATGCCGCCTGATCCCGAACTGCTATGGCAAGGGCGGGCCCCGGGTTTCAGGGCCGGCGCAGGCGGTTATTTCCCGACAAAGCTGGCTTTTTCGGCGTCGATGTCGGCATTGGCACGCTCCACAGCGGCCTGAACCAGATCGTAGTATTCCGCACCGTATTTGCCGACAAACCAGTCGATGACCGGCTGTTGTCCGGGCAGGAATGTGGCCTTTTCCTCTTCTGACGGAATGTGCACCTCGCCCCCCGAGGCGACGAATTTCTCATATTTTTCAAGGTACAGCGCGCCGGGCAGACCGTTGCAGGTTTTCGTCAGCTCATGAAAACCATCCGCCACCACACCTTGCAGGTCTTCGGGCAGGCTTTGCAGCCATGTGTCGGCCATCCACCAGAAGATCAGGTTGTGGGTGTGGTGGTCGGCGACCGCGTATTTGACGTAATCATTCAGTGATGTGTCGACGACATCCGACAGCGCGTTTTTGGTACCATTCACCACGCCCGTCGCAAGCGAAGTATAGAGCTCTGGCCAAGGCACCGGCGTCGGATTCATGCCCAGCGCGCTGGCGAATTCCATCGACACCGGCGATTCCACCGTGCGCATTTTGACGCCTTCCAGATCTGCGGCGGTTTTCACGGGCGTGTCCGCAAAGAAGTCGCGCCAGCCGACGCCGCCGGTCATGCCCATCAGCCGTACCGTGCCCGTCGCATCCAACACATCCGCACGCAGTTTTTCGGTCAGCGCGCGGTCGGCCATCACCTTGTCCATCACCTGATCATTGGCGAACAGATAAGGGATATCAAAGGCCTGGATCGGACCAAAGAAATTGGCAATGCCACCACCAGAGGTCAGGGTCATCTCAAGCGTGCCGATCTGCACCGCCTCGACGTTTTCGCGGAAATTGCCAAGCTGCCCTGCGGGATAATGCTGAACCTCAATACGGCCGCCCGAATAGCGTTCCACATGGGATTTCATCACTTCGGCACAGGTCGACAGCGGCTGGCTGACGGCGGCAACATGGCCGATTTTCAACGTATAGTCAGCGGCTTGTGCGGCGGATGTCAGCGCCAGCGCGCTGGTCAACCCGATGGTAAGCGTATTGAGTTTTGTTGAGACAGACATGTGGTTCCTCCCGTTTGTCTGGTGGGTGTAATCAGGCCTCGATGCTCACATGAAGCCAAAGAGTTTGGGGATCGTCAGGGTCAGGGCCGGGATCATCGAAATCAGGATGATCACCAGGAAATGCACCGCCAGATAGGGCCACAGTTCCTTTGAGATGACCTCGATTCCGGTTCGGGTCAGGCCAGACGCGACGAAAAGGATCATGCCCATCGGCGGCGTCACCAATCCAACGGTGACGTTGACGCACATGATGATGGCAAAGTGTACCGGATCAACGCCAACCTGGGCCAAAGCGGGCGCAAAGATCGGCCCAAGGATCAGGATCGCAGGCACCGCATCCAGGAACATGCCGATGAACAACAACAAGATGTTGACCAAGAGCAGCAACAGGAACGGATTTTCCGTGATGGTAAACAACATCTTGCCCAGCGCCTGCGGCACGCCCGACACCGTCGCCGCCCAGCCAAAGATCGTGGCAGAGCCAACAATCAACAGGATCGAAGATGACACCAGACCGGTGCGGTAAAAGATGCCGATCAGGTCGGCAGGCTTGACCGTGCGGGTGATCAGCATCGACAGGACCAGCGCATAGAACACCGCCGCACCTGCCGCTTCGGTGGGTGTCACGATGCCCGACACGATGCCGCCAAGGATGATCACCGGTGTCAGAAGCGGCAGGAAGGCGGGTTTGAACGCGGTCCAGACTTCGCCGGTGGTGGCGCGCCGGTGGGCCTTGGGATAGTTGCGTTTCTTGCCGATGATCGCGGTCACAACCATCAATCCGACGCCCACCATGATGCCGGGGATGATCCCCGCCAGGAACAATGCCGCCACCGAAACATTCATCACATAGGCATAGATCACCATGATGATGCTGGGCGGAATGATCGGCCCGATGACCGAGGATGCCGCCGTCACCGCCGCCGCAAACGCCCGGGAATAGCCGTCTTTTTCCATCGCCGGGATAAAGATCGACCCCAGCGCCGAGGTATCCGCAACCGCCGACCCGGACAGACCGGCAAACATGATGGATGCCACGATATTGGCCTGCGCCAGACCGGCACGGACATGGCCGACCAACACATTGGCAAAGGTCACAAGGCTCTTGGTGATGCCGCTGACATTCATCACTTCGCCGGCCAGAATGAACAACGGAATGGCCAGGATCGGAAACTGGGCAATTCCGCCGAACATCCGCTGCGGCAGCATTTTCATGAACGCCCCCTGATCGGCCAGCAGGAACCCGGCCAGTGGCCCCGCCGCCAGGGCAAACACAATTGGTATCCCGGCGGCCATCAGGCCCAAAAAGACCCAGAAAAACGTCAAAGGCATTGTAGTCTCTCCTCCTCAGAACCCGCTGCGGTCGACGCAGGGGAACGTGCAATTGCCAAAAGGCGTCAGGGCGTCGTCAGGACAGGGAATTGTCGATCATGTTGCCCGGCTCCAGATCGACTTCGTCTGGTTTGAAAATGCCAAGCAGGGCCGTCAGAGAGAATTCGAACGAGATCAGAGCCATGATTGCGCTGCCAAAGGGGATGGCGAAATAGATCCAGAAGAACGAAAGCTCGAACGACGAAGGTTGCTGTTTTCGCGCGATCCAGGCGAGGCTGTAGCCCTGCCAGATAAAGACGCACATCAACCCGAACACGACGGAATAGATGATCATGTAATTGATATTGCGAATGCGCGGCGGCAGCATGTTCGGAATGATGTCCAGCGCGATCTGTCCGCGGTTTTTCAGCACAATCGGCGCGGCGACAAAGACCAGCCAGAACATCATGTATTTGCCCGCCTCTTCATACCAGGGCAGCGAACTGTTGAGGACGTAACGCCAGAACACGCCGACAAATACGTTCAACATGATGAGGGCCATCAAAATTATGGTCAGCCATCGCAACACCCTGCAAATCATAGTGTTGGTCTGGTTCAGGCCACTTATCAAAGATCTCATGATCGGTCCTCCTCCCCTGTGCCAACAGCGCCCGCACGACGCGCGGCTGTTGGCGTTGTTGGCGCGGCCTTACCCAAGTGGGCGGCGTGCGAGCGAAAAGCTCTGACCGGTCGGACCGCCAATGGGGCGCGTCGCCATGTACAGTGCCAATTCGCCAACTTCGTCTGGATGTTTCAGCCGTTCCCATTCGGGAAAGCCGGGCGGCACCCCTTCGGCAAACCGTTCCAGCACGTCCTCTGGGCTGGTGCGGGGGCCGTCGGCTGCGTCGTGGTTCAACATGCTTGTCGCGACCGGTCCGGGGATCAGATTGTTGACATCAATCTTGCGCGGCCAAAGTTCATTCGCCAGCCCATCGGTGAACATGTTCATCGCGGCCTTGGAAATATGGTAGGCACTGTTTTTGTCGCCTGGCCGTTTGCCCATCCCCGATGATACGTTGATGATCTTGCCGCCCTCGGAAATGCCATCCAGAAGAAAACGGGTCACAAGGTAAGGCCCGCGCACATTGATTTCGATGGTTTTCCACCATTTGCCCGGATCGGACTGTTCGATCCGACCGGTTTCAAGCTGGGCGCCGGCATTGTTGACCAACACGTCAATCTTGCCAAATTGCGTCAGGACATCGTCACAGAAATGCTTGGTTGCGACTTCATCCGACAGGTCGACCGCATGCATCAAGCATCGCACGCCTTCGGCCTCGACCTCTGATTTGACAGCTTCCAGCTCGGCCACGGTCCGCGAACAGATAGCAATATCTGCCCCGGCCCGCGCAAAGGACATCGCGATCGAACGCCCAAGGCCACGCCCGGCCCCGGTGATAACGGCGGTTTTTCCGGCAAGGTCTTTGTCTTTGGTCATATTGTCTCCTCCACTTCGATCGCCGCGGGCATTGGTTTCCCTTGCCGCATGGCTGCCGAGATTTTTCGGCTATGTGCATTTGGGAAAGGATCTGTTTGTCCTTATCTAAATGCAAGTACCTACAATTTTGTAAGTATAAGGTTTTCCTTCCTTTACGCTCTGGGTTGGCCTTCCCGAATCGTGATCTTTGCTGGCCTCTCCTAAATATTAAAACATATAGAACTATATAACAATAGAGATTTGAGGCTTTTTCCCACACTGCCCCGATCCCGGCGCAACGGCCCCAAATTGGTTATCAATGTCTGTATAGGTAAAAAATGTGCCTACTTGCGAAAATGTAAGTAAACTGGAAACCGTAAGCTTGTCACGAAATGTCAACATGGAGGAAATGACATGAAACTGCACAATCTTACCACTCTTGGACTAACGCTTGCATTGACGGCAGCGGGTGCCACCCAAACCCTGGCCGAGGCGCATTCCGGCAACGAATTGGTCAAGGACACGGATGTCAAATTCATAGAGCTGAACCCGGCACGCGGCGACGCAAGCCCGCGGTCCGGCGCGCTTTGGGGTGACATCCGCGAAGATGTGCCATCGGGCATGTTGGTGACTTTTGCCGAAGGGTTTCAATCGCCGCCGCACATCCACAACATCACCTATCGTGCCGTGGTCATCAGTGGCGAGGTCCACAATGACGACCCCGCCGCCGCCAAGATGTGGATGGGCCCGGGATCGTTCTGGACCCAGCCATTGGGCGAAAATCACATTACCGCCGCCAAAACCGCCGCTGGCGAACGGTCGATGATCTTTCTGGAAATTCTGTCCGGTCCTTACCTTGTTCAACCGAAAGACAAGGAATTCGACGGTGGCGAACTTCCTATCAACATCGACGCGCGCAACGTCATGTGGCTGAATGCCGAAGACGCGCAATGGATCGAGGGGGCTGGTGGCGCGCAGATGGCCTATCTTTGGGGCAGTCTTGAAGGCACCGAAAAGAACGGCACCTTTGTCAAACTGCCAGCAGGTTATGCCGGCACGATCAGCACCGAAGCACCTTTGATGCGTGCGGTCACCATTGCGGGCACCACCAGCGTAACCATGTCGGGTGAAACCGAAACCAACAGCCTGAACCCGGGCAGCTATTTCGGATCAAAAGGCACGGCATCGCACGCCGTATCCTGTACTTCCGACGCCGATTGCATCCTCTATATGCACACCGAAGGCCGCTATACGCTCGCCGCGATGTAACGCCAGCCCGCTGATAAAAACGCAGGCCGCAGTATTGGACTGCGGCCTGGCACGTTTGGGGCCAAAAGGCGGGCGGGCCCTTCAAAATGCCCGCCCCAAGGCCCATGCCACCCTTACAGGAACGCCTTTTGCGCGATGGATTTCGGCACGACATAATGCTCCAGGCTCTCTGGCCCGCCCTCGACGCCGTAACCGCTTTCCTTGACGCCGCCAAACGGGGTTTCAGGAATGGCGACACCAACGGTGTTGATCCCCACCATTCCGGCCTCCAGCGCATCACCAATTCGCGTGGCGCGTTCCATCGAGTTGGTCAAAGCATAAGAAGCCAGCCCAAGTTCAAGCGCATTGGCGCGTTTGGCCACCTCTTCAATCGTGGAAAACCGGGTCATCGGCGCCATCGGACCAAAGGGTTCTTCTGTCATGATCATACTGTCGTCCGGGGCGTCCTTGATCACCGTCGGCGCAAAGAAATAGCCCCGATTGCCGATCCGTTCACCGCCGGTGGTGATGGTTGCCCCACGTTTGCGGGCATCTTCTACGAATTCGTCCATCGCGCCCAGACGCCGGGCATTGGCCAGCGGACCCATCATTGTGCCAGCCTCCAGACCGTTGCCCACCTTGATTTCGGCGGCGCGGGCGGTAAAGGCATCGACGAAATCGGAATAGATCGCATCCTGCACAAAGAACCGCGTCGGCGAGATACAGATTTGCCCCGCGTTGCGGAACTTGCCCGGCACCAGAAGGTCAACCGCCTTGGTGATATCGACATCGTCAAACACCACCACCGGCGCATGACCGCCCAGCTCCATCGTCAGGCGCTGCATCCGGTCTGCGGCCAGAACCGCCAATTGCTTGCCCACCGGGACCGAGCCGGTCAACGACACTTTACGCACAATATCAGACGACATCAGATGTTTGGTCAGCGGCCCCGACGGCCCAAAGACCACGTTCACCACACCGGCGGGCAGCCCCGCATCAACCAGCGCCTGCACCAGCAGGATCGCCGCGGCCGGTGTTTCGTTTGATGCCTTCAGGATCACCGAACATCCCGCGCCCAGCGCCGCGCCCAGCTTTTTCGCAACCGTGTTGATCGGGAAATTCCATGGCGTGATCGCAAGGCAAACCCCGACGGGTTCCTTGACCACGAAATGGCGCACGCCGGGCGCGCGCCCCTCGACAATGCGGCCATGCAGGCGCTTGCCCTCTTCGGCGCTGAATTCCAGAATATCGACCACCGTGCCGATTTCCATCCGCGCCTCGGCCAGCGGTTTGCCGTTTTCCAGCGTCACCGCAGTGGCAATCATCTCCACCCGGTCGCGAACAAGATTGGCGGCGTCGATCAGAATGCGGGCACGGGCATAGGGCGACAGGGCGCGCCATGTCTCAAACCCGCGCTGAGCCGAACGCAATGCGGCGTCCAGATCCTCTGGCGTGGCGGCGGGCAAAGCGCCAAGAACCTCTTCCGTCGCCGGGTTGATGACATCCAATGTGGCGCCACTGGTGCTTGGCCGCCAGTCGCCATCAATCAGCAAGTTCAGGTCTGGGTATGCGTTCATGATCTCTTTCCCTCTTATGGCCGTCGACATGCGGCCCTGGTGGTGCTGGCCGGTGCACAGCCCCCGTCAGTCGCGAAAATTCGCGCCCCGGTTTCCGAGCGCGGGCGCAATGGGTGGCACAATGTCGCCGGATGCGCGCGGGTTTACGGCCACGTCGCGCCTATAATATATAAAGCTATATATGTTTTGATGTATGCTTGCAAGCCGGGACTTCCAGCACAACCGCGCCCCGGCCATGCCAAGAGACGCCCCATGGGACACAGGCAGCGCCATGATCCTCGGATACGGCAAATTGTGGAAATGCTGCGGGGGATCAGGCCGCAAAGAGATGCCTTTGGTATCCGGGCATTCTGCGGCGTGATCTTGGCTTGATAGCTGTCTGTAAGGTGCAGGTTGAAATGCGCCTGATGCGCAAGCGGCAACCGAGGTCACGCCTTTTTTGGACGCCCGGCTGGTTCCCTGCGCTGGATTTTGTTGCCGTCGAAAACCCGCGATGTGCCCTAACTGCGCCCTTCGCGCAGCCAGGCCCCGACGATAAAGCCCGAAGCCAGTAGCAACACCAGCCAGGCAGGCAACAATGGCACCTGGGTCACATCCCGCGTTTCAAAGGCCCCGCGCGGTGTCAGCCCGATCCAGCCGCGTCCGGCGGCGGGCCGGCCCTCGCGCACATTGCGAATCCGCGGCAGGCCGTCTTCCAATCGCAGCACCCCACCACGCATCGTGTCGATCAATGGCTGAACCACGGATGCGGTGGCAATCGTTTCTTCAAATTCCTTGGGCGCAGCGGGGCCCAGCCCGATAACACTCTCCAGATCGCCATCCACAAGACGATACAGCCCGATTTCCGGCCCCTCATGTACCGCTTCGAACCGGCCCGGACTGACCTCTTCCAGATCCAATACCACTTCGGATCCATCCGGCCCGATCACCGTGACGGGCCCGGCGGTTTCATCCAGCGTGCGGCGCACAATCCGCATGGTCTGGCCGGTTGCCTCGGCATAAAGGGTCTCTTCTTCGAGTTCCGGCTCTTTCATCATCCAATGCGCGAGACGGCGCAGCAATTCCAATTGCGGCCCCCCGCCTTCGAACCCGCGACTCCAGAGCCAGGCATGATCACTGGCCAAAAGCGCAACCCGCCCCTCGCCCACCCGGTCGAGCACCAGCAACGGTTGATCTTCCGCACCGGACATCAGCGTCGTGCCGCGTTCCGGGGTGATCTCGATCTGGCGCAGCCAGCGGCCCCAATCCTCTGGGTTGCCCAATCCGGCGGTCACCGGATGACGCTCGCCCTCGTCGGTCACTTTCGGCGCATAGCCCTGTTCGATCACCCGGGATGTCGGCGCGGCCGGCACCACCACGGACAAAGGCGACCGATAGAGCAAATCCGCACTGGCAAAATCAGGACCAGCCGCGATCAACACCGCCCCCCCGTCTTCGACATATCGCGCCACGTTATCCAGATAGATCGCCGGCAGGATGCCCCGGCGTTTGTAGCGATCAAAGATGATCAGGTCGAAATCGTCGATCTTGTCGAGAAACAATTCCCGTGTTGGAAAGGCGATCAGCGACAATTCCCGCACCGGCACGCCGTCCTGTTTTTCCGGTGGCCGCAGAATGGTGAAATGCACCAGATCAACCGAGGAATCCGATTTCAACAGGTTGCGCCAGGTGCGCCCGCCGGGATGAGGCTCGCCCGAGACCAGCAGAACCCGCAAACGGTCGCGCACGCCATTGATCTGGATCAGCGCGGTGTTGTTGCGGTCCGTCAGCTCTCCCTCGGCCTCTGGGACGATGAATTGCAGCACGTTGCGCCCACCATGTGGCAGGGTCATCGGGATTTCGATGTCTTCGTTCAGCGGCACGGTAAAGCTTTGCGATTCCGCCCCGTCGATCGACACCAACAGGGGCGTTTCCGTGTCCCCCGGCGCGGCGCCGCTGTCCTCGACCCGCAGGGTCAGGGTGACGGGTTCCCCCAGAATGGCAAAGGCCGGGGCGTTGCGCACAATCAGGCGACGATCCCAATCGGTGTCATGCCCGGTCATCAAAAGATGCAGCGGCGCAGGCAGGTTCGGCGCGCGTTCCATGTCATGCACCCGGCCATCCGACAGCGCGATAATGCCGGAAATCCGCGCCTGCGGTTCCTCGGCCAGCGCGGTGTTCAACCCGGTCATCATCTGCGTGCCAAAATCGCCTTCGCCATCGCCAACCACGATGCGCCGCACCTCGGTATTGTCGCGGGCGTTCAGCATCGTTTCAATCGTGTCCGCGGCGGCGGCGGTCATTGTGGCGCGGTCATCCAGCGCCTGCGATGCGCTTTGGTCTTCGACCAACATGACAATATCGGTCAGCGCCGCGCGGTCTTCTTCCTGATAGGCCGGTTGCGCCAGAGCCGCCAGCACCACCAAACCACCCAACAATCGCAATCCCCAGCCTGACAAGCCCCGCCACAGGGCCAAACCAGCGGCAATCAGCACCAAGACCCCGACCCCGGCCAGAACCGCCCAGGGCAGCATCGGATCAAAAACAATGGTTCCGCTCATTGGCCCAACCTGTCCAGCAACGCAGGCACATGCACCTGGTCCGATTTATAATTTCCGGTCAACACATGCATGATCAGATTGACCCCGAAACGATAGGCCAGCTCGCGTTGGCGTTCGCCGGAATAGCCGCGTCCGACAGGATAAAGCGCATTGCCGCCCGCATCCATGGCCCAGGCCGCCGCCCAATCATTGCCGCCAATCACCACCGGCGTCACCCCGTCGTTCAGGTTGCGAAACGGCATGCCTTCGATCTGTTCGGCGTCCGGCGGCGCGGCTTCGACCCAGATATCGCGACCGGCGTGCCGACCTGGAAAATCCTGCAACAGATAGAATGTGCGGGTCAGAACGTGATCGGCCGGCACCGGTTCCAGCGGCGGAATATCCAGTGGCGCAGCCAGCCGTTGCAAACGCTGGCCATTGGGCGATGCTGCCCCGAAACTGGCCACATCCGCATCGCGGGTGTCAAACAGGATCATCCCGCCAGAGCGCAGATATTGGTTCAACTTGGCATAGGCTTCATCCGACGGGATCGGCTGATCCACACTGATCGGCCAGTACAGAAAGGGAAAAAACGCCAGTTCGTCGCGTTCCAGATCAACGCCAACCGGATCGGCAGGCTCGACCGAGGTGCGAAAGAACAGCGTTTCCGACAGGCCGCGCAGGCCGTCTTCGGCCATTTGATCCAATTGACCGTTGCCGGTCAGCACATGGGCCAACACCAGTTCGGATGTCACAGTCAGGGCAAAATCATCGTTGTCTTGTCGTTCTTGCGCATGGACAAATTCCGGCACCAGCAACAGGGCGAACCCCACGGTTGCAGCTGTGCGCACCCCGCCCGACAGCCGGCAGGCCAACGCCAGTGACGCGATCACATCAACCAGAAGCATGGCCAGAGCCGCGCTCATCAAGATGCCGGCCAACGGGGTTTCCTGTGGCTTGCTCAACCCTTCGACCGGGATGCGCGCGGGCCAGATCGCCGGGGCCAGTTCGGTTTCCGTGGTCACCACATTGCGCGCCAATCGACGATCCTCGTTCTGATACAAGCCCGGCAAAAGATCCGGCCCAAGTTCCGCAGTGACCAGATCCGGCCCCTCGACCCCGGGGCGCGTCCCTGCATCCCGCAAGCTGCCAAAGGCATCCATGACCTGCAAAGGTTGCCATGTGGTTCCATCCAGCAACTCGGCGCTTGGCGTGGTGGCAGAGGATGACACCGCCAACCGATCCAGCATCTGCACAAACAGACCCGACAGCGGCAGGGTCGACCATTCGGCGTTGGCGGTGACATGCACCAGCACGACCTGCCCTTGTCCAATACGTTTGCGCGTGACCAATGGCGTGCCATCGGCCAGTTGCGCGATCACCCGATCGGCCAAGGTCGGATCGGGCTGCGCCATGACCTGGGCGGTGACGCGCACTTCGTCCGGCACCGGCAATCCGGCAAATGGGCTGTCCTCGGCAAAAGGTGCCAGTGCCTTTGGCTCGCCCCAGGACATTGCGCCGCCCACGGTGCGCCCGCCCGCGCGCAGCCGCACCGGCATCAGCGCATGTTCTTCGGCCCGGCTGACATCAGACGCCGCAAGCCGTGGCCCGGCAAAGCGCAGCAGCAGACCGCCCTGTTCGATCCAATCCAACAGCGCATCTTCCTCGGCCGGGGCCAGTGTCGCCACATCGGCCAGCACAACCACATCCGGGTTGGCGGGCATGATATCGCCCAGCGCGCCCTGCAACAGCTCGGCATTGGGGGCCAGCGCCTTTTCCAGATAATGCAGCGGCGACAACAGCTCCAGTCCTTCGCGGTCTTCGCGTCCGGCAATCAACGCCACCTCGCGCCGTTGCAGACTGTCGTCAGACAAAGCCACAGCCGCAACCGACCGCTGGCCCTCAACCTCAAACCGTGTGATCCGGCCGCGCAATTCCGCCGGCAAGGACAGCGAGACCTCGGCGCGGTCCGCACCAGCGGCAAATTCCACCGGCACCCGCGCCAAAACGGCGGCATTGCCCGACGGGTCGCGCCCTTGGGCCACAACGCTGGCCACATAGGGACCGGCAGTGTCCAGCCGCCGTAACGCCAACTCAATCGCGCCATCGGCAAATCCCGGCGGCGCCATCACAATCAGGGGCCGGGCAGATTGAACAACCCGCACCGCGCCATGCGTTTCCAAGGTGGCCAGCATGTCATCGCGGCCCGGATGTTCCAGCCCATCCGACAGCCAAAGCGTATCGAAACGCTCTGCGCCCAATGTCACGGCTGCGGCGGTATAAAGATCCTGGCCCGGCACCCATGGCTCTGGCCCCAAGCCCGGCAGGCGCGCACGCCAGGCGTCTGCGGTTTGAAACTGCAATGGTTTCGGGTCGGTCATCCGCAACATGGCCACGGTGCGCCCATCACGCTGCGCCTCCTGCAACAAAGCCTCCAGCGCCTCTTGTTGCGCGCCCCAATCCCCGGCACTGGCCCAGCTTGCATCCATCGCGATCAGCAGCGGCCCGCTGCCGCGTTCGCCCGCTTCGCGCGGGTTCAGGATCGGACCGGCCAGACCAATGATAATCGCCGCCACTGCCAGAATGCGCAGCAACAACAGCCACCAAGGTGTGCGGTCGGTGATCTGGTCGTCATCTTTCAGACCCAACAGTAGAACAACACCGGGAAACATCCGCCGGATCGGCGCGGGCGGCACCGCGCGCAGAATGATCCAAAGGATCGGCAGCGCGATTAGCCCCAAAAGCAGCCAAGGTGTCAGGAACCCGATGCCAAAGAGGGTCATTGCCCCACCTCCATCGCGCGATAAAGCCACAACAGCGCGGCATGGGCCGAGTGGTCGGTGTGGTGCACATGATATTGCCACCCCGTGACTCGCGCGATCCGGCTCAGCCAATCCTTGCGTTCGGCCAGGCGCGCCAGATAGCGATCGCGCAGCTCGCTGGCCTTTAACGTATCATGGCGGACAGATTTGCCAACGCTTTCGAAAATCGTCCGACCGCGAAACGGAAACGCCTCCTCGCTCGGGTCGAGCACCTGCAACAGCACGCCGCGCACGCCACGATCCGCGGCTTTGGTCAACGCCGCTTCGACCGGTGCGGGATCCGCCAGAAAATCAGAGACAAAGATTGCCCGCGCATGCGGCAGCATCAATCGTGCTTCGGGTTCGGCGTAATCTTCGGGTTGATCGGTGGAAAACGCGTCGGCCAGCCGCAGGATCTGCGCCTCGCCGCGTCGCGGGGGCAACACACCGCCGGTCAATCCGACGCGTTCGCCGCCCCGGATCATCAGAATCGACGCCGCCAGCGCAATCAGCCGCGCGCGATCCCCCTTTTCCGGCAGATCCTTGGTCGAAGCGAACCGCATCGAGGCCGCCTGATCGACCCAGAGCATCACGCTTTGCGCAATCTGCCATTCGCGTTCGCGCACATAGGTGCCATCGGACCGGGCAGAGCGCCGCCAGTCGATGCTGCGCCGCCGGTCGCCCGGTTGCGCAGGACGGTATTGCCAGAAATCATCGCCCATTCCGGCCCGCCGCCGCCCGTGTTCACCCAGCAGCACAGTGCCAGCCAGTTGTTCGGCCTTGGCCAGAAGCGGCGGCAGGGTTGCTGCCTCGGCCTCGGATCTTGCGCGCAGATGGGCGGGGGTTTGGCTCACGCAGCCGCCCGGACCGGACCGCATCAGGCCCGCTGCCGTGTCATCAATCAGCGCCGAAAGCGACATGCCCCGTGCCCGTGCCGCAAAGTTCAGCGCCATGCGGTGCGACAGCACCGGGCGCGCCATATCCAGCACATCCTCGACCGAGGGCGCCAAACGCCCGTCCAACAAGGCCCGGGCGCGCACCGTCAGCATCAGGGCCTGCGCCGCACGCGGCCCCGGACCCCAGGCCACGTTTTCGCGCACAAGGTCGCTGGCCTCGGCCTCTTCGGGGCGGAAGGCACGCACCAGATCCAGGATCATCTCCATCACGCTTTCGCCCACCGGCATCCGCCGCAACAGGGTCTGCGCGGCAATCAATTCTTCGGCGGTAAAGACACCATGCGCCTCTTCCTCTGCCACGCCGGTGGTGGCCAACAGGATGTCGCGTTCGGTGTCGCGGTCGGGATAAAGCACATCAATCTGCACCAGAAACCGGTCCAGCTGCGCCTCTGGCAAGGGATAGGTGCCCTCCTGTTCGATCGGGTTTTGTGTCGCCAACACATGAAACGGCGCGGTCAGCACCCGGTTTTCGCCCGCAACGGTCACTTGTTTTTCCTGCATCGCCTGCAACAGGGCCGATTGCGTGCGCGGGCTGGCGCGGTTGATCTTATCCGCCATCAGAAGCTGACAAAAAATCGGGCCTTCGATGAATTTGAACGCGCGCCTGCCATCCTCGCTGGTTTCCAGAACCTCCGAGCCCAGAATATCGGCCGGCATCAGATCCGGCGTGAACTGAATCCGGTTGCCATGCAGGCCCATCACGGTCGACAGTGTTTCCACCAACCGCGTCTTGCCCAAGCCCGGCAAACCGATCAACAACGCATGCCCGCCACAGAGCAGCGCCGACAGTGTCAGGTCAACCACCCGTTCCTGACCGATAAACCGCTTGGTGATCGAAGCCCGCGCAAGCGCGAGCTTTTGTTCAAGCGCCTCGATGTCAGCAACTAGATCGGGGGCGTCATTCATGGAAACTGCTCCTTGCGCACTATGTCGTTGTAGGTGAGTGTATCGCTGAAAAAAGAAATGGCAAAAGCAATGACGTCACAAAATCGCGTGGTCCCCTCGGCTGACGGGCTTGCGGCCTCGGCCAAGGCGGCCAGCAAAGGTAAGGGTTTACCGCCTGTGCACCTTTGGAACCCACCTGACTGTGGTGATCTTGATATGCGGATCGCACGGGACGGGACGTGGTTTTACCTTGGCACCCCCATAGGGCGCAAGGAACTGGTGCGGCTGTTTTCAACTATTCTGCGCAAGGATGGCGACCGCTATGTGCTTGTCACACCTGTGGAAAAGGTCGGAATTACCGTTGATGACGCACCGTTTGTCGCCGTGGATTTCGAGGTTTCCGGCACCGGTGCGGACCAATCCCTGACGTTTGAAACAAATGTTGGCGATTTTACCACCGCCTGGCCCGGATTTTCCGATCCGGGTCGAACGCGATGCAAAAACAGGCGAACCTGCGCCATATGTCCTTGTGCGCGCAAATCTTGAGGCCCTGATCGACCGCAAGAGCTTTTACCGACTGGTCGAGATCGGGGCACATTCGGAAGTGGTGGGAAAACGCTGGTTCGGCCTGTGGTCGGGTGGCGAGTTTTTTCCTATCATCCCCTCGGAAGAGCTGCCCTGATCGACTTGCCCTTGTCTTTGTTCGGACCTGCCATAGGTCTTTCAACGCGGCCCGATGGTCGCGTGTGAACGGAACCTTATTAAGGAGGCAAGACCATGAATTGGGATATCATCCAAGGTAAGTGGACACAGATCAAAGGCTCGGCCAAGGAAGAATGGGGCGAGCTGACACAGGACGATATCGACGTGATCGACGGTCAGCGTGACCAGTTGGTCGGCAAGTTGCAGGAACGCTATGGCGTGGCCAAGGACGAGGCCGAAAAGATGGTGGATGATTTCGCCACACGCGTCGCGGCCTGATACATCATCGCAACCTGACACGAATTTGTCGGACCGGTGGCGGACATGCCGCCGGTCCGGCCCAGATCATTCCAGCGCTCTGACCATTGCCCGGACGCGATTTTAATGCGCCTCGGCCCAGTTGGCACCCTGCCCTGCGTCCACGACCAGCGGCACATCCAGATGCACCACCGGATTTGCCGCGCCTTCCATGACATCGCGCGCCACACCGATAAGGTCATCCGCCGCCGCAGCATCCACTTCGAACAGCAATTCATCGTGCACCTGAAGCAACATCCGCGCCGGAAGGCCCGCGATTGCATCCGGCATACGGATCATGGCGCGACGAATGATATCCGCCGCTGTCCCTTGGATCGGCGCATTGATTGCAGCGCGTTTGGCGAAACCGGCATGCGGCCCCTTGGCGCCGATTTCCGGCGTGTGAATCCGACGGCCAAACAGGGTTTCGACCCGCTTATGCTCTTTGGCAAAGGCCACCGTGGCATCCATATATTCCTTGATGCCGGGGAACCGTTCGAAATAGCGATCAATGAAACCCTGGGCCTCGGCCCGTGGAATCCGCAGATTGCGGGCAAGGCCAAAACCGGAAATCCCGTAGATCACGCCAAAGTTGATACCCTTGGCCTGACGGCGAATCTCTGGCGTCATCTCGTCCAGCGGCACGTTGAACATTTCCGACGCGGTTGCGGCGTGAATGTCCTGGCCTTCTCGGAACGCCTGTTTCAACGAGTTCTATTTCGGCAATATGCGCCAGAATGCGCAATTCAATCTGCGAATAGTCGAGCGAGACCAGCACATTGCCCTTATCGGCGACAAAGGCCTCGCGGATGCGGCGGCCTTCCTCGCTTCGGACGGGAATGTTTTGCAGGTTGGGATCGGTTGACGCCAATCGCCCGGTGTTGGCCCCGGCGATGGAGTATGACGTGTGGACCCGACCGGTATCGGGGTGGATATGTTCCTGCAAGGCGTCGGTATAGGTCGATTTCAGCTTGCTGAGCTGACGCCAGTCCAGCACCCGCGCCGGCAGGTCATGTTCGGTCGCCAGATCGGCCAGCACATCGGCCCCGGTGGCATAGGCCCCGGTCTTGCCTTTCTTACCGCCCTCGATCCCCATTTCATCAAACAGGATTTCGCCCAGCTGTTTCGGCGAGCCGACATTGAACTTGCGCCCGGCAAGTTCATAAATCTTCATCCTCCAGCCCGGCCATTTTCTGCGAAAACGCATTCGACATCCGGGACAGGGTGTCACGGTCAACCTTGATGCCGTGCATCTCCATCTGGGCCAGAACCGGCACCAGCGGACGTTCCATCCATTCGTAAACCCGCGTGACCTTTTTGCGATGCAATTGCGGCTTGAAGAGTTGCCACAGACGCAGGGTGATATCGGCATCTTCGGCGGCATAGCGCGTGGCGACATCAATCGCGACCTTGTCAAAGGTGATCTGGCTCTTGCCGGTGCCGAGCAAATCCTTGATCGGGATCGGCGTGTGCGACAGATACTTTTCCGACAGCGCATCCATGCCATGATTGTGCAGCCCGGCGTTCATCGCATAGGACATCAGCATGGTGTCATCAATCGGTGCCACCGCGATGCCATTGCGGGCAAAGATCTTGGCATCATATTTCATGTTCTGGCCGATCTTGATCACCGCCGGATCTTCCAGAACCGGTTTCAACATCGCCAGACATGCCTCTAGCCCCATCTGGCCCTCGGCCAGCTTATCCGACCCAAACAGATCATCGCTGCTTTCTGCCCGGTGGATCAGCGGGATGTAACAGGCCTGCCCCGGCTCGACGCAAAGCGAAATCCCGACAAGATCCACGCGCATTTCATTGAGACCGGTGGTTTCGGTATCCACCGCCACATAGCCGCGATCCTTGATCCGGTCGATCCAGACCTGAAGCGCCGCCGCATCCCGCACACATTCATAGGCTTCCGGCGTGATTGGCAGCTGCTCGGCCTGTTCCTGCGGATCACCGTCGCCGGTGGTGGTATCGGGAATGGCCGGCGTATCGACCCCCAGCTTGTCCGCAATCCGCTTGGTCAGGGTTCGGAATTCCATCTCGGCAAGGAAGGGCAGAAGCACATCCGCTTTTGGGTCGCGGACCTCCAACTCTTCGATGGTGAATTCCAGCTTCATGTCGCAATCAAGCTGCACCAGCCGTTTCGACATTTCGATCTGGTCGCGCTTTTCCAACAGGGTCTGGCGACGCTTGGGTTGTTTGATCTCTTCTGCGCGATCCAGCAGCTCTTCGAGCGAGCCATATTCGTTGATCAGCAGCGCGGCGGTCTTGATCCCGATCCCCGGCGCGCCGGGCACGTTGTCGACGCTGTCACCGGCCAGCGCCTGCACATCGACCACCCGTTCGGGGCCGACGCCGAATTTTTCGATCACGCCGTCGCGGTCGATGCGTTTGTTTTTCATCGGGTCAAGCATTTCAACACCGTCACCGACCAGCTGCATCAGGTCTTTGTCCGACGACAGGATCGTCACCCGCCCCCCGGCCTCACGCGCCTGACAGGCAAGGGTGGCGATGATATCGTCAGCTTCAAACCCCTCGATTTCCTTGCAGGCGATATTGAAGGCCTCGGTCGCGCGACGGGTCAGCGGGAATTGCGGCACAAGATCCTCTGGCGCGGGCGGGCGGTTGGCCTTGTACTGATCGTACATGTCATTGCGGAATGATTTGCCGGAATAGTCGAAAATCACCGCGATATGCGTCGGCGCATCCGGCCCGGTGTTATCCTCGACAAACTTCTGCAACATGTTGCAGAACCCGGCGACCGCACCAATCGGCAACCCATCGGATTTGCGCGTCAACGGCGGCAGCGCGTGATAGGCGCGAAAGATATATGCCGATCCGTCGATCAGATGCAGGTGGCAGCCTTTTCCGAAACTCATGACGCGTCTCCGCTGGGGTCATTGGGTTTCGAACTTGTGCCACGACACGGGGGGCACTGCCACCCGGATTTACCTCTGGCGCAGTTTTGCGGGCGATAGGTAAAGAAATACCAGGCTGGTTAACCTTTTGTTAACCATTCGGCAAAAGGTTGTTGGGTCAACTGTAGCGAGGAAATTGTTATGACTGACCTCTCGACGCCAAGGGGTATTGGCACGTTATCGGAGCAAAGCGACGATCTTTTGAAGCAATCTGAATTGCTTGTCGCGTTGCAGTTGGTGGATGCCCCGGCCGAAGATGCCTTTGATAAATTCACCCGCTTGGTTGTCCTGGCCCTGAACACGCCTGTGGCCCTGGTCTGTGTCGTCGAAGAGGGGCGGGATCGCCAGTATTTCAAAAGCGAAATCGGGTTGGAATCGACCTGGGCCAAACTGCGCCAGACCCCGCTGACCCATTCCTTTTGCCAATATGTGAAACGCGATAATCAGCCGATGATCATCACGGATGCCCTTAACGATCCGCGGGTCCGCGACAACCTGGCGGTCCCGGATCTTGGGATAAAGGCCTATCTTGGGGTGCCGTTTCACGATTGTCATGGCCATCCAATTGGCGCGCTTTGCGCCATTGACACAGAATCCCGCAGATGGAGCGAAAATTGCGTTCGGGTGATGACCGAAATCGCCGCCTGTGTCACCGATCAGGTCTGTTTGCGCATTGCGCTGCGGCAATACCATTGGTGACCCTGACAGGCCCACATGATCCAGCCCTTTGATCCGGCAGGACAAATTAACCAAATCAACACCGACATCCGCAATGCTTGTGGCAGTGAAATACTGCGAAGGGATTCGAACATGTCAGAACTGCCCATACCGGGGGACAATACGCCATCCCCCGCGACAAGTGACTATTTGGCAAATTACGCAGAGATGTTGGTCGGTCTTGAAATGGTCGATTCCCCCCGGAAGAGGCATTTGACAAATACACCCGCCTGGTTGCCCGCACACTGGCCGCGCCGGTGGCATTGGTGTCCGTTGTAGAAGAAGGCAAAGACCGACAATATTTCAAAAGCAGTTTCGGGCTGAAAGGGATCTGGGCGTTGCAGCGGCAGACCCCGCTCAGCCATTCGTTCTGTCAATTCGTCAAACGCGACAACCGGCCGCTTATCGTGACGAACGCGCCCAAGGACGCGCGGATCTGTGACAATATGGCGATCCCGGATCTTGGGGTGCGGGCCTACCTGGGTGTGCCGTTTCACGATCGGAATGGGCATGCGATGGGCGCGCTCTGCGCCATTGATTCCAATCCACGCGACTGGACGCAGGATGACATCGACACCATCACCGATCTTGCCGCCTGTGTCACCGATCAGGTCTGTCTGCGCATGGCATTGCGCCTGTCAAACAACTGGTAGCAGCGGCACTCAGGTGGCGGTGGACCCCTGCGGCCAGATCCGTGTCATCAGCCGGGCAATCCAAACGATCAGGGCACCAAGCCCGGCAAAGGCCAGCAACAAACCGGCTGAAATACGCCCGTCCAATCGGCCGCCAAGCGCCAGCCCGGCCGCCGCAAAACCGATCAGCGTGTTGGTCCAGATGGTGAAATAACGAAAGATCGCCCAAAGCGCGGCGCCAAGACCGACATCATTCTGATCCATGTTCAACCCGATACGGGTGAACAGCGTGGCAGCAACCGCAAGCGCCAGAAGCGCCGCAGACATGCGGCGCGCCGTCATCAGTCGGCTGCCGTGTCCGCGAAATCCTTGTGCACATATTTCGCATCGCAATACGGGCATTCGACCCAGCCAATATCCTGGGGGATCTGCAACCAAACGCGGGGATGGCCCAGCGCCACTCCGCCGCCATCACAAGCAATGCGATGGCTTTCAACGATCTTGGTCTCGGGTGCCTTTGTCGACATTCGTGCCATTTCCTTTTGGCTGAACTACGTATGGTTTCCCGCAGAGAACCGATTTCGGTTTCCGTATCCGAGAATGCGTTCTATTTGCGTTATGTGCCAAGAAGAACCGGGGGGCAAGGGGACGCGCATGTCAGATAATGCCATAGAAATTAGCAATCTGCGCAAAATCTATGCAGAACAGAAAAACACTCCGGCGAAAGAAGCGTTGAAGGGGATTGATCTCAACATCCCGCGCGGATCGGTTTTTGGTCTTCTGGGGCCAAACGGTGCCGGGAAATCCACGCTGATCAACATCCTCGCCGGTCTTGTCCTGAAAACCAGCGGATCGGTGCGGATCTGGGGATTTGATCAGGACATCAATCCACGCCAATCCCGCGCCGCGATCGGGGTCATGCCGCAAGAGCTCAATCTTGATCCGTTTTTCGCCCCGCGCGCCGCGCTTGAGGTGCAGGCCTGGCCTGTATGGCGTGCCAAAATCCCAACGCAAAAGCGATGAAATCCTGGAAATGGTCGGGCTGTCAGACAAGGCCAATGCCTATGCTCGCACCCTGTCGGGCGGGATGCGGCGGCGGCTCTTGCTGGGCAAGGCGCTGGTGCATCATCCGCAAATCCTTGTGCTGGACGAACCAACCGCCGGGGTCGACATCGAATTGCGCCAGATGCTGTGGGAAAACGTGCGAAGGCTGAACCGGGAACGGGGCATGACCATCATTCTGACCACGCATTACCTCGAAGAGGCAGAGGAAATGTGCGACGAAATTGCCATCGTCAACCACGGCGAGATTGTCGCCCGCGATTCGACGCGCAATCTTTTGGGGCGGCTGGATGCCAAGGCGATGGTCATTCACCCGGAAGGCCCTGTCACAACCCTGCCTGAAGGTCCGGGAATTGAAGCCACGCGCAAGGATGACGCCATCCTGCTGACCTATAAATCGGCCCAGACCACCGCCGAAGACGTGCTGGAGGCGGTGCGCAAAGCGGGCATCCGCATTCGGGACGTGAAAACCCAAGAGGCCGATCTGGAGGATGTCTTCCTGTCGCTGACGCGGTCACGCGCCTAGCGGGCGATCACGGCAGGATCGAAATCGGCGTGCCGTTTTTGACCATGGCATAGACATCGCGCATTTCCGAATTGGTCACCGCGATACAGCCCGCCGTCCAATCACGCCCGCCCTTGCGGTACTTGCTTGGGCGGCCATGGATAAAGATGTCGCCGCCGGGATTGACCCCGGCCTCGCGCGCGCGGGCCACATCATTTGCATTGGGATAATCAATGCCGATCGACAGGTAGAATTCGCTGTTCGGATTGCGCCGGTCGATCCGGTATTCCCCTTCCGGGGTGCGCCCGTCGCCCTGTTTTTCCTTGTGACCCACCGGGCCGAAGCCCAGGCCAACGTCATATTGTTCCAAAACCTCGGCATGATGCAGCAAATACATCTTGCGCGCGTCCTTATCGACGACGACGCGGGTCACTTCGGGGCCATTATAGGTCTTGAACTTGCTACAGGCCGTGACCGACAAAGCCAATAAAATCAGAAGGATAAAACGAAAACGAAACATTGTGCACTGCCCGGTGATTTTTTTGCCTTCATACCACGGCTGTGGCATTTGGCGAAATCACTTTATTGCCGGTTGGCCGCATCCAGACGTTTTTCAATCGCCTCCAGCCTCACCAAAACCTCGTCCCGATAGGCGTCGGTGGCAGCGACATCCTCTTCGTGGTGGGCATCCTGCATCGAATTGACAATCAAACCCACCAAAAGGTTCACCACCGCAAATGTGGTGACCATGATGAACGGGATGAAAAATGCCCAGGCGTAGGGAAAGACCTCCATCACCGGGCGCACGACGCCCATTGACCAGGATTCCAGCGTCATCACCTGAAACAGCGAATAGGCGCTGCGCCCAAGCGTGCCGAACCATTCCGGGAAGGTCGGGCCGAACAGCTGGGTCGCGATGACCGAACCGATATAGAAGATGATCGCCATCAACAGGAACACGCTGCCCATGCCGGGCAATGCGGTGATGAACCCCTCGACCACCCGGCGCAGACGCGGCGCGGCCGACAGCACCCGCAACACCCGCAGAATACGCAGGGCGCGCAACACCGACAGGCCCTGGGCCGCAGGGATCAATGAAATGGCGACAATCACGAAATCAAACAGGTTCCAGGGACGGCGAAAGAACCCCGCGCCCTGCGCCACCAGTTTCAACGCCAGCTCCACCACAAAGATCCCAAGACAGATCCGGTCGAGCAGGTCTATGACACCACCGGCCTGTGCCATGATCGTTTCCGATGTGGCCAACCCCAGGATGACCGCATTGAACAAGATCACGCCAATGATTGAATTGCGGACCCACGCCTGATCCAACCACGCCGCCAGTTTCGCCTGCATCTATCCCACCCTTTGATTACGCGTCACATATGAGGGCGCGAAAACCGGGCTGCAAGTTCGATATGGGACGACCAGCGGAATTGGTCGACCACCTGCACCCAATCAAGGCGGAACCCCGCCGCAATCAACACCGAAGCATCACGGGCAAAGGTAACCGGGTTGCACGAAACAAAGCCGATTTGCGCAATTTTGGATTTGGCGACTTCCGCCACCTGCGCCTCGGCACCGGCGCGGGGCGGGTCCAGCACCAATGCATCAAATCGATTCAATTCATCCGGCAAAAGCGGGTTGCGGAACAGATCTCGGGGTTCGGTGGTGACTTTCTTCAGGCCCTCGGCCTTGCGCCAACTGTCATCCAGCGCCTCCAGCATGTCGCGCGCGCCTTCGATGGCATGCACCGCCGCAGCACGCGACAGCGGCAGGGCAAACGTTCCACAACCCGCAAACAGATCCGCCACCCGGTCGGCTCCCTGCACCGCCTCTGTCATGGCGGCGATCAATACCGATTGGCCATGGTCAGTTGCCTGAAGAAATGCCCCCGGCGGTGGCACAACACGGATTCCGTCGAATGATTGGGCTGGCGGGGCGCGCATGGCAATCGGCTCCTCCCCCCACACCAGCCGGGCAATGTTGTGCTGGCGGCAAGTTCGCCCAACCCAACCTCCAGCGTGCGATCCAAAGGTTTGCCGCCGGTGGCAAGAATATCCAGACCATTGGCCGACAATGTGACCTGCACCGCGAGCGCGGCCTTGCGGCTTGCGCCAAGCACGGCCAGCGCCTCGGCCACTGGACGGGCGGCCAGAAGGTCAGGATGCAACAGGTGGCAATCCGGGATTTCCACGATCACGCCAGAGGCGCGACCATGAAATCCGGCCATGGCCGCCTTTTTTGTGCGTCGCGCGGAAAACGTGGCCCGCCGCCGGCTGCCCGCGGGCGAGGTTTCGATCGGGCGGAACGCCGCATCAATCCCCTGGGCTGACAGCGCACGCACCACGACATCCTGCTTCCAATTTGCCACAAAACTGTCAGAGGCATGCATCAGCTGACAACCGCCGCAGGCCTTGAAGTGCCGACAGGGCGGCGCAACCCGGTCATCAGAGGGCGCGATAATCTTGACTTCGCTCAAGCGGTCGCCGTTCAACCGGCCACTGATCTGTTCGCCCGGCAGGGTCAGCGGTGCAAAAATCGGGCCTTCGGCGATGCCGTCGCCGTGATGTCCCAAACGGACAATGTCATATGTGTTCATTGTGGCTCTTTGCCCTGATCTGTCAGCCCTGTCGAGTGTTTGGCCGTTCCAGATCCGCCAGAAACGCCCGAACCGCCCTTGGCGACGTCAGAACATGCACTGGTTTGGTTTTGGCCGCCAGATCGGCCAGCGCCAGCATCCGCGCCCGGTTGGTATTGCGGGTACGCCAGATCCAGAGCCAGAATTCGCGGTCAAACCGCTCGGGGCAGTTTTCCGGCAGATCGGCCCGCGTCCGCCCCCAAAGCCGGATCGTACGCCAGAACACCCGCCAGACCCGGCACAGAAATGGCAAATCCAACACAATCAACATATCCGCCCGCGCCATGCGGCTGGGCCAGGTGGCGGAAAGCCCGCCCTCAAAGACCCAGTTTTCGCCCGCCTCGGCCGCCCGCGCCAGCGCCACCCTTTCCACCATTGGCCGTTCAACCCATCCCGGCATCCAGTGGATCATATCCACATGGATCACCGGCAGGTCCAGCCGTCGGCCCAAGGTCCGCGCCAGCGTCGATTTCCCGCTGCCGGGCTGACCGACAATCATGATGCGTGTCATTCCGCCGCTTCGGTCAGATTCAGGAACCCGCCTGATTGCCGCTCCCAATAACGGGCATAAAGCCCGTCTTGCGCCAACAATTCCTCGTGTCCGCCCTCTTCGACAATGCGGCCCCGGTCCAGCACGATAATCCGGTCCATCCGCGCAATGGTGGACAAACGGTGGGCAATCGCCAGCACGGTCTTGCCCTCCATCACCCGATCCAGCGCAGTCTGGATTGCCGCCTCGACCTCACTGTCGAGCGCGCTTGTCGCCTTATCCAGCACAAGGATCGGCGCGTCTTTGACAATGGCACGCGCCAAGGCAATCCGCTGGCGCTGACCGCCGGACAATTTCACGCCGCGTTCACCCAAATGCGCGTCATAACCGTCCCGCTTTTCGTGATCTTGCAAATCAACGATGAAATCATGCGCCTCGGCGCGGGTGGCGGCGGCGATCACCTCTTCTTCGGTGGCGTCGGGCTTGCCATATGCGATGTTGTCGCGTGCGGCGCGGTTAAACATCGCGGTTTCCTGGGTCACCATGCCAATCGCCTGTCGCAGGCTTTCCTGTGTCACGCCTGAAATGTCCTGACCGTCGATCAGGATCTGGCCACTTTCAGAATCGTAAAGCCGCAGCAACAACGCCACCAGCGTTGATTTCCCGGCCCCAGACGCCCCGACAATACCCAGCTTTTCGCCCGGCTGAATGGTCAGCGTGATGTTTTCGACCCCGCCGATGTCACGGCCATAGGCAAAATTCACATCCCGAAATTCGATCTGGCCTGTGCTGACATCCAGTTTTGTCGCATTGGCCACATCCACCAGCTCATGTGGCGGGGTCAGGGTGCGCATCCCATCCTCGATCTCGCCCACATTGGCATAAAGCCCCATCAACGTGAAACTGACCCAACCGGTCATCTGCGCCAAACGCAAACTGACCGCGCCGGTCGCGGCAATATCGCCCGCAGTGATCAAACCGCGCGACCAATACCAAAGCGCGCCCCCCACCAACAGCACAGGCAGGACACCGGCAAGCGACATCAGCCAAAAACGGAATTTGACCGACACGGCCCCGAATTCAAGCTGCCGATCCCGAAAGCGCCCCATTGCGCCCAGCGCGGCGCGATCTTCATGATCTGCATGGGCAAAGAGTTTGACCGTCTTGATGTTGGTCACCGTATCCACAACCTGGCCTGTCACCATCGCCCGCGCCGCCGCGCGCGATTTCGACCGCTTGCGGATCATCGGCATGAAATACCGGATCATCAGGAAATACCCGATGATCCACAGCAAAAGCCCCAGCGCAATGCGCCCGTCCACAGTGCCCAGCAACAGCACCGAACCGATCACCGAGGCCAGCGCAAACAGCACGGTATGCACCACCTCGACCACGACATCGGTCATCGCACGAGCGGTCTGCATTTCCTTTTGTGCGATACGCCCGGCAAAATCATTGTCGAAAAAGGTCACCGCCTGCCCCAGCGTGTACCGATGCAGCCGCGACAACACGAGGTTCAGCACATTGGGCGCAATCACGATGGATTGCGTATAGGCCGACGCCATCAAAACCAGCGGGCGCAGCACCAGAAAAAACCCGGCCACCCCGATCATCAGCCAGAGATGTTCGGAAAACACCTGATCCGGGAAGAGGTCAACGCCGCATCAATCACCAGGCCCAGGGTCATGGCGGCCAGCACCTCTAGCACGCCTGCAAAGGCCGAAATGCCCCCGGCAAAGCCAATGGCCGGAAAAGCACCGCGCAGCCCCCAACGCATGAACCCCAACAAGCTACGCGGCGGCGGCACATCGGTATGCGCAAAGGGATTGATCCAATCTACCGGTTTCATTCAGCGGCCTCCGCATCTTCGTCATCGTCTGTGTTCAGGAACCCGCCCGATTGGCGCGCCCAGAAGGCTGCATATAGCCCGCCTTCGGCCAAAAGCGCGTCATGACTGCCTTGTTCGACAATCCGACCTTCGTCCAACACAAGGATACGATCCATCTGTGCAATAGTGGACAGACGGTGGGCAATGGCAATCACCGTTTTGCCCTCCATCATGCCATAAAGCGTGGTCTGGATTGCGGCCTCGACCTCGCTGTCCAATGCGCTTGTCGCTTCGTCCAGCAACAGGATCGGTGCATTTTTCAGGATCACCCGCGCCAGCGTGACCCGCTGCCGTTGTCCCCCCGAAAGTTTGACCCCGCGTTCGCCGACATGGGCGTCGTAGCCACGCCGACCCTTTGGGTCCTCAAGCTCAAGGATGAAATCATGTGCCTCGGCCTGTTTGGCGGCGGCGATCATCTCCTCCTCGGATGCATCGGGGCGCCCATAAAGCAGGTTGTCACGCACCGAACGATGCAACAGCGAACTGTCCTGCTGCACCATGCCAATCTGACGCCGCAGGCTGTTTTGCGTCACATGCGCAATGTCCTGGCCGTCAATGCGGATCACGCCGGTTTCCGCGTCGTAAAACCGCAACAGCAGCTTGACCAAGGTCGATTTGCCCGCACCGGATCGACCAATCAGGCCAATCTTTTCGCCCGGTTCAATCGTCAGCGTGACCCGGTCCAGCCCGCCACGCCCGCGACCATAATGATGGGACAACCCGTCAAGTTCGATCCGGCCCTTGGTCAGATCCAGCGCCGGGGCATGTGCCACGTCGCGCAGTTCAATCGGCTGGGCAATCGTTTCCATGCCTTCCGCCACAACCCCCAATTCCCGAAAGAAAGAGGTCAGTGCCCACATGATCCAGCCGGTCATCGCATTCAACCGCAGGCTTAGTGCCGTTGCCGCCGCAACGATACCCACACTCGCCTGACCCTGCATCCAAAGCGCCAATGCCCAACCGACGACCCCGACAATCAGAAACCCGTTCAGGACCGTCAGCAGTAAATCCATCGTGGTGAAAATCCGCATTTCCTTTTGAAAGGTGACACGGGCATTTTCGATCGCCTCACGGGCAAAGTTCAATTCATGATCCTGATGGGCGAACATCTTGACCGAATGAATGTTGGAATAGGCATCAACCACACGTCCGGTCACCAGTGACCGCGCATCACTGGCCTCTTTTGACGCGGGGCCAACCCGTTTCACCGTCCACCGGATCAGAACCCCATAGAGCACCAGCCAACACACCATCGGCACCGCCAGCCGCCAGTCAGCCTGACCCAGCAGCACAAAAGCGCCAATGGCGTAAGCCAGAGAAAAGGTAATGGCGTCAAAGACCTGAAACACCGCTTCGCCCGCCGCTGGCGGGGTCTGCATGATGCGATTAGCAATGCGACCGGCAAAATCGTTTTCAAACCAGCCCACAGATTGGCGCAGCACATGGCCATGCGCCCGCCACCGGATCAACGTGCCAAAGTTGGGCAGAATGGTATTGTTGAGGATCGCAACATCCAGCGCCTGAAGCAACGGCCGCAGCACCAACAGAAAAACCGCCAATCCAATCAACCAATTGCCATAATCGGCCCAGACCTGTTCCGGGGTGCCGGACAATATGTCCACAACCCAGCCCATGGCCCAGATCAGGCCAATTTCCACCGCCGCCACCAAAACCGACAGCACCGCCGCGATCACAAACACCCGTTTGAAGGGTTGGGAAAAATTCCACATGAACGCCCAAAGCGTCTGCGGTGGGTGATCGGTCTGGGGATAGGGGCAATAGGGATCAATCAGGGATTTCGAAAAATTTGAACATGGAGACGCTCCTGCGAGCAAAAGTACGGGATCAAATGGACAAAGGCGTGGCACAAACCACGCATCAGAAAACGCGGTTCAGCCGAGGCAAAAACGGTTTACTGGCTCCATATTGATCTCTCCTGTTCAGATGGATGATCTCTTAGCCCGCCTGTGACGGTTTGTCACCCCCTTTGGGCCATCTTCACAAAAACAACAACATTGCATAGCTGGCCAGCGCCAATGCCATGCCCCGGTTAAACACCCGCCAGGCCGCAGGAGCCTTCAGCAAAAAGGCCAGCAAGGCCCCCGCACTGGTCCAGAACAGGCAGACAAACAGGTTGATACCGGAAAACGTCGCGCCCAGGCGCAGCGCCTCGGCCCAGGGTGACACACCACCGGGATAGGCGGAAGCTGCCGCCAGCGCCACGGCCCAGACCTTGGGGTTGACCCATTGGAACAAAACCGCCTGCACCAATGTCATCGGGCGCTGCCCGGTTTCGGCGTCTTTGGGTTTGGCATTCCACAACGTCCAGGCCATGAACAAGATCCACAGCGCCGCCGCAATCCGCAACACGGTTTCCAATCGCGGTGCCGCCGCCAAGAGCGCGCCAAGCCCAAACCCGGTCAATCCCGCCGTGATCCCGACCCCCAGAACCACCCCCAGAAGATGCGGCAGGGTCGCGGTGAATCCGAACCGCGCGCCCGAGGCCGTCAAAAGAATGACATTCGGCCCCGGCGAAAACAGCCCGAAAAACACAAAACCAAAAAGCGGATCAATCATCCGGCAAAAGATCTTCTCGCCCCAGCGAAAACCCAGAGGCAATCCAGCGCGCCTCAAGCTGACGCAACCGGTCGCCCAGCGCCGGACCCTGGAATTCCGGCATCAGATCGGCGGCGGTGATCGGAAATTGCGCAGCGGCGCCCTCTGCCACCCGCGCCAATGCCCGCGCGTCAATATGTTCCTGCATCATCGCCGCACGCAGAACCAAAAGCTTCTCTGCCAGCTCGGCGCCAAAGCGGTAACCGATTTCACCCGGCGGGGTCATCGCGCCCACCGATTGATGAAAAAATGCCAGATCCTTGGCCTGAGGCTTGGACAGGCGCAACCGGTCGCTGACATCAATACCGCCCAGCGCCGCCAGACGCAGGATCGGATCGGGGGCAATTCCGGTTTCTTCTTCGACATAGACCAGCGGGCCAATCGCGGTATCATCCGCCCCCGGTAAAAGCCGCAGCAAAACGCCGGATTGCTTCATCGCCGCCACCGCACGCGTCGGATCGGGGGCCGCCAGAAGCTTAATCAATTCTGATCCAACCCGTTCCCGTGACAGGCTGTCGAGACCATCGAGATTGCTGGCAATCGCCGCAAGCGCATCTGCGTCAAAACCACCCTTGGCCGCGCCGTACCACGCGTTGAAGCGGAAAAACCGCAAACTGCGCAGGTAATCTTCGCGGATACGGGCATCCGCATCGTCGATAAAGCGGATATTGCGCTCTGCCAGATCGGCAAGGCCGCCAACCGGATCGGTGATCACCCCTTCGGCATCCGCATAAAGGGCGTTCATGGTGAAATCGCGCCGCCGGGCATCTTCGTCAATACTATCGGCAAAAGCCACCACCGCGCGACGACCATCGGTTTCCACATCCTTGCGCCATGTGGTGATTTCATGCGGAATGTGATCGGCAACGACGGTCACCGTGCCATGGTCGATCCCGGTTGGCACCACGTGAAACCCCGCCGTCCGGGCCAGTTCCATCACCCGCTCTGGCCGGGCATCGGTGCTGATGTCGATATCGGACACCGGGGCATCAATCAGCGCATTGCGCACACAGCCGCCGACAAAATGCGCCGCATGACCGGCATCGGTCAGCATGGCGCAGACGCTTTGTGTCACCGAATTGCGCAGCCAGTCGCCCGAAACCCGTTCCGGTAGATCAACCTTGCCTTTGATCTTGTTGACCAGTTTCATTGCGCCATCCTCTCTGCCAGGCCGCGCAAAATGCGGGCCGTCGCACCCCAGATGTAATAAGGGCCATATGGCACAGTGTAATAGTATCGCCGCACCCCGCGCCAGCGCCGAGATTGGATCAGATACCGGGTTGGATCCGCGACATGCGACAGCGGTACCGTGAACACTTCGGACACCTCGCCCGGTTCCGGGATCGCGACGAAATCGCCATGCACACGCGCCAACACCGGCGTCACCAGAAAACTGCTGACCGTTTCATGCGTTGGCAACTGGCCCAGAACCTCGACCTGATCCGGGCGCAGGCCGACCTCTTCATGCGCTTCGCGCAGGGCGGCGGCGGTGACATCTGCATCGCCCTCGTCCTGTTTGCCACCGGGAAAGGCGATTTGCCCCGGATGGTGCTTCAACGCCGAGGATCTCTTGGTCAACACGACATGCGGTGCGCCATCGCGCAAAACAAAGGCACAAAGCACGCCCGCTGGCCGCAATTTTCGGCCCGCGGGCAATTTGATGTCCGGGTTCAGATCGAAATCCGACGACGTCACGCTGGTGCAATGCAACGCCGCCAGAACGGGCGCGAGGGGGTCAGCCGCCATCAGACCCCTGTCCGACCGATTTCGGGTCCATCTCGTAATGTGCCCCGCAGAATTGGCAATCTGCGGTCACAAGCCCCTTATCCGTGGTCATCTTTTCGATGTCGCGCGCGGAATAGATCGACAGGCTCTGGCGCACCCGATCTTCGGAGCAGGTACAGCCAAAGGTCACCGGCTGGGTATCGAAAACCCTTGGCCGTTCCTCGTGAAACAACCGCACCAAAAGATCGTTGGGCGGGACCGTCGGCCCGATCAATTCCAGCTGTTCTACGGAATCCAGCAGGATATTCGCCCGGTTCCAGTTCTCGCCCTCTTCATCATCCGCCAGCAAATCATCAACGGTCAAAAGCCCCTCATCATCCCCGAGCCGCCATCCGTGGCAACAAATGGCGAGGCCTTGGGCATATGTTGCAGCATGATGCCGCCAGCGCGCCAATGTTCCGGCTGCCCCGGTTCAATCGAGGTGCCAAAGCTGAGCGAAAACCGGGTTGGCAATTGTTCCGATTGGGCAAAATAGCTTTCCGCACAGGCGCTGAGCGAGGCGCCGGCCAGCGGCGTGATCCCCTGATAGGGCTGCATGCCCTGACCCTGGTCGATCAACACGGCGAAATACCCGCTGCCCAATTGGTCAAATGGGTTGGCGTCGGTCAAACGATCCTTGTCAAAACTGGCATAGGCGCGAATGCGGGCGGGGTCACCTTCGTCGGTGGGACCGTAATAATCGGTGGCAATCATCCGCACCGGGCCGTTCGATTGCACCTGAAGCGACAATTTCCACCGCAATTTGATGGTTTGCCCGATCAACGCGGTCAAAAGCGCCATTTCAGCAACCAGCGCCTCGACCTGCTGCGGATAGTCATGTTGTTTCAGGATACCGCCCAATACCCCGTCAAGCCGGGCAACACGTCCCCGGATGTCAGAAGCGTCAAGCTGAAACGGCAGGACAGTATCGTCCCAGGCGATGGCATTTACGGATGTCATGGGATTTCCTTGTTGCCCGTGGTCGGCGTAAGGCCTCTATATAGCGACGAGATCCCAAGGGCCAAGGGGGGCGATATGATCCGACGTGTGGGACAGGCACCAAAACCCGGCATTTCCTATCGGCTTCGGCCCGGTGTTTATGCCATTTTGCCGCTCGGCGGTCAGCTGTTGGTGACCCATCAGGGCGGCGCGGACGAGCCGCTTCAATTGCCCGGCGGCGGCATTGATCCCGGTGAATCGCCGATCCAGTCATTGCACCGCGAAGTGTTTGAGGAAACCGGATGGCACATTGCCCGCCCGCGGCGGATGGCAGCGGCGCGACGCTATATTTTCATGCCCGAATACGATCTGTGGGCGGAAAAACTTTGTACGATATATATTGCCCACCCGGTGCGCCGCCACGGCCCCCCGAGTGAGGCAGATCATTCGGTGAATTTCATTGATACCCACATGGCGCCCGACCTGCTGGACAATCCAGTAGACCGGTTGATGACCCAAAAGGCATTGCGCGCAGGGCTTATCCGTTAACCGTGAAATTCCAGCAACGCGGCAGAGACATCATCCGGAAATTCGTCCTGGCCCGCCAGTTCCGCCAAATTCCACACCATGGATTTAAGAAAGTCCTGGCCTGCCAGATGCGCCATATTGTGGCAAAGGGACTTCAACCCGTCATCCTCGACAAATCCGCCATCACGCAGCGGGCATTCGGTAATGCCGTCCGAATACAGGAACAACCGGTCACCGGGGCGGAGAAGTGTTTCAAACTGTTCAAATTTTGCCCCCTCAATCAACCCGACGGGAAGCCCCCCGGACCCGATCAGTTCCTGACTGCCATCGGCCCGCAGCACCAGCGGATGTGGATGCCCGGCCTGCGCCATGCGCACCCGCCCCGACAACAGATCCACATCAGCCAAGAGCATGGTAAAGTAATGCTCTGTGTCCATTTCCTCCAGGACCAGGGCATTCAACCGGGCAATCACCTCTGCCGGGGGAAGCATGATGAACAACCCGTCGCCGGTTTCGCGTAACGCAACATTCTGCTCCGGCGTGGTCGAAGACAGGTATCCCGCCAATCTCGCGGTCATTAGCGCCGAAGAAATGCCGTGACCAGAGACGTCAATCGCATAGACCCCCAACCGGGTTTTGCCGACCGGAAAGAACCCAACCAGATCGCCGCCAACATGGCCGCTGGGGTGCAACAGCAACGACAGATCCGCCGTTTGAAATTGCCGGAACCGATCGCGCACCAAAGATTGCTGAAGCTTTTTTGCTTCGATCAGGTCATTGTCGAGCGCGTCATAAAGCCCCTGAAGTTCCGCCATATTCTGGGAAATGACCCGGTTTTGATCGCTAAGCTGGCGTTGCATTCGAATGATGCGTTCGCCCGCCGTGATCCGGGCCCGCAATTCGTCACCGTTGACCGGTTTTGCCAGGAAATCATCGGCGCCATTGTCCAGACCACGCGCCACGGCACCCTTTTCACTTTTGGACGTCAACAGAATGAAATAGCCATAAGCCGCGCGTTCCATTTCGCGGAACCGCTTGCAAAATTCCAGCCCATCCATCCCCGGCATCATCCAGTCGCTCAGCACCAGATCCGGCGGCATGGTTTCACACAAGGCCAATGCCGCCTTGCCGCTTTCGGCCTCGACAACATCATAGCCCTGCCTGCGCAGCGAAGATGACAGAATCTTGCGCTGAAGCTTGCTGTCATCGACGATCAGGACACGAAACTGACTTGGCATTAATTTCGCATCCATTTGATCGGTTGGTCGTGTCGCCACATCCATTACTTGTAACCCACAGTGATTCCTTGGTTCCTTTGATATGAACCCCCAGGATTAACCTCAGGTGAAAGTCGGCATTCTTCGAAAATTTGATCTATTTCCGAAAGAGAATCTTGACTTCGAATTGCTAGCGTAAGTCTCGGGATATTTTGAAAGGCCGAAACATGATTGACTGGGCACGGGTTTCGGAACTGCGCGAAGAAATCGGCGAAGAAGACTTTGCCGAAGTTGTCGAGCTGTTCCTGGAAGAGGTAGATGGGGTCATGGACACATTGGTGTCAGACCACGAAGATCTTGAATCGCAACTGCATTTCCTGAAGGGCAGTGCAATGAACCTGGGTTTCGACCGGTTCGCCGCACTCTGCCAATCCGGTGAAACCGCAGCCGGGGCGGGCAACGGCGCCAGCGTCGACACCAATCACATTCGCGAGGTTTATATCGCGTCGCGGGCGGAATTTGCCTCGGGTCTGGAAACCCGGCTGGCCGGCGAGCGGCGCATCGGCGATCAGCCGATCAGGAACACCTGGACATCGGCGACATTGGTGCCGGTGGCCGCGGTGATCAACAAGGCCCCGGCCCGACGCAGCGCTTCGTAACTGTCGTTATTGGCCAACAGGGTTTCTGCGTCGGCGCCGATCGCATCCGCGGTTTCGGGGCCAACAATGCCGCAGGCCGCATCGGTCGGACCATCGCGACCATCAGTGCCGCCGGACAGGAACAACCAATTTTCCGGCAGCTCATGGTTTTTCGCCGCCATTGCGACCCGCAAAGCCAGCTCTTGATTGCGACCACCACGTCCGTCACCGCGCAGAACGACCGTGGTTTCACCGCCAAAAATCAGCGCCATCGGCCCTTTGCCCCGCGCCTGCGATGCCGCTTGCAGGACAAATTCCGCCGCATCGGCGACATCGCCCTCCAGCGCGTCAGACACGATTTCGGCTTTGCCGGTTGTCGCCGCCAACATCGCCTCAAGACTTTTGCGGTTCGAGCCGATCAAATGGTTTTGCACTGGCGGTGTGGATACAGCCACCGATTCCGCCAACAGATGGTTCCGCACATTTTCGGGGCAATCGTCCCAAACACCGGCGTTTTTCAGCACCGCAACCGCTTCTTCCTTGCTGCCGATCGGGCCGACCGTGGGGCCAGAAGCAATCGCCCGAAGATCGTCGCCAATCACGTCAGACAACAAATAGGCAGTGACCGGTGCCGGTGCCGCGCAATGCAGCAACCCGCCGCCTTTCAGCTGTGACAATTGTTGGCGCACCAGGTTCATGCGGACAATGTCCAACCCGGCGCCCAACAGCAATTTGTTCACCGCCGCCTTGTCGTCCAGCGAAATGCCGTCCGCCGGCGCAGGCACAAGCGCCGATCCACCCCCGGACACCAAAACCACAACCGCATCCTGTGCCCCGACAGCCGCCAATCGGGTCATGATGTCCTGGCCCGCACGCAGACCCGCCGCATCCGGCACCGGATGGGCCGACCGCAGCACAGTGGCACCCGGCACATCCATTTCGTTTTCGTAATGCGTCACAGCAAGGGCCTGCACCGGGCGATCCACATGGCGCAGCGCCTCTTGCAACATGGCCGGCGCGGCCTTGCCAATGGCAATCACATGCAATTCACCGGCGGGGTCAGGCAAAGGATGCTCCCCCAAGGCATGGCGCAGGGCCAAGGCCGGATCAGCGGCTTCGACCGCTTTGGCAAACAGGTGAAGGGCAGTGTCGCGCAGGTCTTGGGATGTCATATCGGGATCTCACAGCGGCTGATGACCTTGGTGTCGTCACATTGCACGCCAATGTCAAATGTTTGCCCCACAACCAAATCCGGCGGCAGGGGTTTGGTCAACCGAAGGGTCAAACCTTCGGCGTGTTGTGTGATCACCTCGGCATGGTCGAAACCAAACAACCGGCCGACGCGCGGGAAAAGCGCCTTGTACAGCGCCTCTTTAGCCGAAAACACTGCGGTACAGGTGGCGGATTCCGGTTCGGGGCCCAGCACCGCCAAGTCACCTTTAGTCAATACCGATTGGCGAATGGCACGTGTGGCGCGGGGGTCGGCATAAGCCTCGATATCCAACCCCAGGTCGATCTGCGCCCGCCCGAGCCAGACACCGACCGTCCCGTGACTGTGGCTGATTGAACCGCGAAATCCCAACGGCCAGAGCGGATTGCCCTGGGCCCCGCGTCCGACCGCGCCATTTTTGACCCCAAACAGCGCAAGCGCACACCCCGCCAAAACACGCCCGGCCAGAAACTCGGCCCGCCGTTTTGGCACCGCCCGATCCAGAAACCCCGGTCGGGTCAGGCCGAAATGTGCAAAGTGTCTGTCGTGATACTGATCAAGATCATACTGCGCCAACATCAAAACACGGGTGTCGCTTTGGCTGCGCAGCTCTGGCGGGGTTAGAAACCCCTGCCCTTCAAAGGATGGATCAGCCAGCAAAGGTGCCAAAATGCCCGCCATGAAAAACCAAAGGATCGCCGTCGCGATACCGCAGATGCGCGACCTGACCCAGAATGATCGAATGATCCCCCGCCGGGACGGTTTCATGCAGCCTGCATTCAAAGCTGGCCAGCGCATCACGCAGAACCGGCACGCCCAGCGCGCCGATCTCGCTGTTGTCTTCGGTGAAATGACCGCCGTCCTTGGCAAAGGCCATGGCCAGATCGTATTGCCCGGAATGCAGCACGTTCAACACATAGGTCTGGGCGTTGCAGAACAGATCAT
The DNA here is from genome assembly GCF_055808435.1 of Marinovum sp. J2-8. Lineage (NCBI taxonomy): Bacteria > Pseudomonadati > Pseudomonadota > Alphaproteobacteria > Rhodobacterales > Roseobacteraceae > Marinovum > Marinovum sp. J2-8. The sequence goes on from NZ_JBVVRZ010000001.1 coordinate 67,693, forward strand.
AGCGATGCGACCGGTCCGAGAGGCACCAAAGCACCAGCGGCGGGGTCAGGGACACCGAGGTAAAGGAATTCACCGTCATGCCGGTCGGCCCCTGATCGGTCATTGTGGTGACCACGGTAACCCCGGTCGCGAACTGGCCCAGTGCATTGCGATAAAGTCGCATATGCTCGGCATCAGGTCGAAAAGGCACAGGTGTGATCATCATATTGGTCCGAAAGGGCGTATTCATCAGCACATCGCATTCACTGGTTACAGGGTAAAGCGAAAACCAAACTGCCGGATCACCCCCGACTGTGCCCTGTTTTCGCTGATCTCATGCTGAAAATACCGGAATTTCGCGACGAAAATGGGGCACAAGCGGGCTTAATCTATGCCGCGCCCCTCGACGCAATGACCAAACACCGTGGTCAAAAGCGAAATCCCGATCATTGTGGCGAACCAGCTGACGACGATGCTGTAAATCAGGCTGATCAAGGATGACGGATCGCCGCTGACCAGGGTCGGGATCTGCAACACCAGCGACATGAGGATCATCAACCCCGCCAGCCCGAAGACGGTGCTGGCATGTTCGGCAGTGACACGCCAAGCATCGCGAAAGGTCATATTGTCACCCAAAGCAATGGCCGGAAGGATCGGCGACAGGCGGAAAAACACATAAGATCCGACCCCCACCGCCGCCGCGATCATCAGGATCGGCGCCAGAAGAAAGCCAAACACAATGATCACCGGGACGATCGCCGCACCCACGGTCAGCCCCAAAAGGATCGACCGCCACAGATAGCCCAAAATCGCGCTGCCCGGCCATTTCGGCAACCAACCGTCCGGCGTTTCCCCCAACAGGACATAGCGATGCCACGCCACCGCGATCCACAGGCTGGCGCATGTGGCGGCCAAACTCAGGATCAGCATCATGAACCCCTCGGCAGGCGAAATCAGCGGCACCTGAACACCAAATAAATCTGTGACCATCTCGCCGCTGCTGGCATTGTGGCTATAGATCTGGGACACGACCTGAACCGCATAAAGCACCAGCGAGATCCGCAACGCCACATCCAATTCTGCACCACCAGCCGCACAGAATGGGTGAACATCGAAAGGGCTTTCATCGCGAACTCCTGAAACAACTGTTTGGCGGCATGGTGGGCGTTGCCGCGACCAAGGTCAACGCCACCACCTTGCCCCGAGACGCAAAAACCGCTATCGCCCGCCGCTAATACTGCTGTTATTCCCGCCGTTGTTCCAGCGTGCCGTCATTCAAAAAGGAAATCGCACATGTCCGCGCCCAAGAAAGTTGTCCTGGCCTATTCCGGCGGCCTTGATACCTCGATCATTCTGAAATGGCTGCAAACGGAATATGGCTGTGAGGTGGTGACCTTCACCGCCGATCTGGGCCAGGGCGAGGAATTGGAACCGGCCCGCAAAAAAGCCGAGATGATGGGCGCGGCCGGCATCTATGTCGAAGATCTGCGCGAAGAGTTTGTACGCGACTTCGTCTTCCCGATGTTCCGCGCCAATGCGGTATATGAGGGGCTGTATCTGCTGGGCACCTCGATCGCGCGCCCGTTGATTTCCAAACGTCTGGTCGAGATTGCCGAAGAAACCGGCGCCGATGCGGTGGCGCATGGCGCGACCGGCAAGGGCAATGATCAGGTGCGGTTCGAACTGGCCTGTTATGCGCTGAACCCCGATATCAAGGTGATCGCGCCGTGGCGGGAATGGGATCTGTCGTCGCGCACCAGATTGCTGGAATTCGCCGAAGCGCATCAAATCCCGGTCGCCAAGGACAAACGCGGCGAAGCGCCGTTTTCGGTTGATGCCAACCTTCTGCACACCTCGTCCGAGGGCAAGGTGCTGGAAGATCCGGCAGAACTGGCACCAGAGTACGTCTATCAGCGCACCGAAGACCCGATTGGCGGACCGGATGCGCCTGAATACATCGAAGTGACCTTCGAAAAGGGTGACGCGGTTGCGATCAATGGCGTGGCAAAAAGCCCGGCAACCATCCTGACCGAATTGAATGAATATGGCCGCCGTCATGGCATTGGGCGTCTGGATTTCGTCGAAAACCGCTTTGTCGGCATGAAATCGCGCGGCATCTATGAAACGCCCGGCGGCACCATCCTGCTTGAGGCGCATCGCGGCATCGAACAGATCACATTGGACAGCGGCGCAGGCCATCTGAAAGATTCGATCATGCCGCGCTATGCGGAACTGATCTACAACGGTTTCTGGTTCAGCCCGGAACGCGACATGTTGCAGGCGCTGATCGACAAAAGCCAGGAACATGTCACCGGCACGGTCAAACTGATGCTGTTCAAGGGCATGGCGCGCACCGTGGCCCGCTGGTCCGATCATTCGCTCTATTCAGAGGCGCATGTGACCTTCGAAGATGACGCGGGCGCATATGATCAGAAAGACGCAGCCGGCTTCATCCAATTGAATGCCCTGCGGCTGAAACTGTTGGCAGCGCGGAACCGTCGGCTGAAGGGCTGACAGCCCCGCGCACCACTCGTTAAGCCAACTGCCCGGCGGCTGAGGGTTTTGCCGGGCAATTGGTGACGCATAAAATCGAACTCGTTAAGACATAGATCCGGCGGTTACTGGGCGGTGATGGTTGTCATCACCAGCTTGCCGTCGGGTTTGATCGGGCCATCTTCGGTTGCGCCAAGGGTGTATTCGAACACACCGGTTTTCATCCCGCCCGCTTCGGCGTGGATCATCAGCATCAACATGTCCCCGGATGCGACCTCTTCTTGCAGGATCGCGGCCACGTCGGTGGTTTCACCTTTGCGGATCGGGGCATAGGCCACGACCGGGCCGGGCTTCATCTCTGCATCGGTGCGGTGCACAACCAGCCAGCCATTTTCACCCGCAGTGATTTTGGAGGCACTTACAACGCCGTTCGATACATCCTGATCGACGGCTTCGACAGCGGGGGCCATACCGTGCCCACCCGCGAAAACGGCCGTGGCGGTCAGGGCTGCGGCGACGGTTGCAATGGCGAAACGTGTCATTTGATAGTCTCCTTCGGTCTTTGGTTACAGCGGAGCATCCCCGCCATCTGAGGGAGATACGCAGCGGTTTCCGAAAAAGTTTCATTTCAGGAAAAGTTTTTTTCTCACACCGCGAATTTTCGCCCCCCGCGGTCGCCGTGGTCGGTAAACTCGGCTCACCTCTGTGTGACGTTTGATGTCAGGGCTTGTCCGACGGCGCCGTCCCGGACAAGGCTGACATCAGGAGGACCGATCATGACCCGTTTTGACATTTTTAAACCTGCGCTGTTGGCGGCGCTGATCATCGTCGGGCTATGCGCCCAATCACAACAAGCCCAAGCGGCAGACAAACAGGTGCTGACCGTGGCTGGCGGCTGTTTCTGGTGCGTCGAAGCCGATTTTGAAAAGGTCAAAGGCGTGACAGAGGTTGTCAGCGGCTACACCGGCGGGACCAAGGCGAACCCAAGCTACAAGGATGTGACGCGCGGTGGCTCTGGCCATTACGAGGCGGTTCAGATCATGTTCGACGCCGATGTGGTCAGCCGCAGGCAGCTGCTGTCGCTGTTTTTCCGTTCTGTTGATCCGACGGACGCGGGCGGCCAGTTCTGTGACAGAGGTGACTCTTACCGCACGGCGATTTTCGCCAATGGGGCGCAGGAAAAAACACTGGCCAACGAGGCCAAGACCGCAGCCCAGGCAGAATTGGGCCGGAAAATTGTGACACCCGTGCTGAACACATCGGCATTCTATCCCGCCGAAGACTTTCACCAGAACTACTATAAATCGACCGAGAGCACATTAACCCGGTTCGGCTATGTCACCCGTGCCAAGGCGTACAAGAAGTATCGCGCGGCCTGTGGTCGTGATGCCAAGGTGCGGGCCCTCTGGGGTGATGCTGCGCCATTTGCTGGAAGCTGACGCCGGGCTGCGCGCCGTTCGCTGACGCGCACCCCAAACCCGGGTTTCAACGCAAAATCAGCGCTGGAACCCGGCCAGATCCTTCAGATCCGGGATCACATCCGCCGTGCCCTGGCGTGTCACCATCAACGCGCCAGCCCGCTGGGCGCGTTCGATCGACGCCTCCATCGACATGCCGGCATCCAGACCCGCCACAAGATAACCGGTAAACGTATCGCCGGCCCCGGTGGTATCGACCACCTCGACCTTGATGCCGGGGAAATGCCGGTCGATCCCGGCGCCGCTGGAAATATGACGGCACCCATCACCACCCAGGGTGATGACAATATCCGCCACATCCAGAGCGGTGATCGCGCATCCCATGGCTTGCGTCAGCTGCGCGGCCTCTACCTCGTTCAACACCAACAGGTCGATACGTTCCAACACCTCGGCCACGGCGGCGGCATCAAATGGCGCGGCGGCATAGACCACGCGCATTCCTTTTTGGCGGGCCAGGCCGGCAGCATAGCTTTGCAGATTGGTCTCGTTCTGGAACATCAGGGTATCGGTTGGCCCCGCGTCGCCCAGCGCGGCGGTCACATGCCCCTGCCCCAGACCCAGATTGGCACCGCCAAACAACACAATCTGGTTTTCGCCCGCACCATCCACATAGATCACCGCATGGCCGGTGGCGGCCTCACTGCTGGCGATATGACGGGTATCAACGCCGTATTCCATAAGCCGGGCAACCGCCCATTTGCCATCCTCACCCACCGCGCCAATATGGGCGACATGGGCCGCCGCACGGGCCGCCGCCACCGACATATTGGCCCCTTTGCCACCAAGCCCGCGATGAAACCCGGTCGAGGCCAAGGTTTCCCCCGGCCCCGGAAGATGCGGCAGCTGATAAAACAGATCGGCGTTGATTGACCCAAGATTGTAAATCATCGCGCGCCCTAGCCCACTTTGCAGGCTGCCAACACCGCCATGTTGAGAATGTCATTTGCGGTCGAATTGCTCGAACATATCTGGATAGAATTATCGACCCCCGCCAAAATTGGCCCGATCACCGTTGCGCCTGCCATTTCCTGAAGCAATTTGACCGAAATGCTGGCCGAATGCCGTGCCGGCACGACCAGGATATTGGCAGGTCCGGTCAGACGCGAAAACGGATAGGCTTTTTGCGCATTGGTGTTCAGCGCCACATCGACGGTCATTTCGCCTTCGTATTCGAAATTCACCCCGCGCCGGTCCAGAACCTGGGACGCGACATGCATTTTGGTGGCGCGTTCCGACACCGGATAGCCAAAGGTTGAAAAGCTGACAAAGGCAACGCGCGGTTCCAACCCCAGATCGCGGGCCACATCGGCGCTGCGTTCGGCGATGGTGGCCAGATCTTCCTCGTCCGGCCATTCCTGCACCAATGTATCGCTGATCAGAACAATCCGCCCCTTGTGCAGCAACGCCGTGACACCCACCGCGCCATGTTCGGCATCGGCATCAAAGACATAATTCATCCGCTCCAGCACATGCGCCGATTTGCGGGTCGCCCCGGTGATAAGCCCGTCCCCATGACCATGCGCCAACATCAGCGCGGCAAAGACATGCCGGTCGCGCGCGGCGAGCCGGTGAATGTCCTTCATGTCATGGCCCTTGCGTTGCAGGCGCTGATAGAGAAAATCCTTGTAGGTATCGAGGTAACGGGAATTCGCCGCATTGATGATTTCCAGCTCGCGGGCCGCATCGCCCAGACCGGCGGCTTCAAGCTTCATGCGCACGTCGTCTTCGCGCCCCACCACCAGAGCTTTGCCCAGACCATTGCGTTGATACATCACCGCCGCGCGCAACACGCGGGGATCATCACCTTCGGCAAAGATCATCCGCGCCTGATTGGCCCGCGCACGGGTATTGATGCCGCGCAGGATGGACGCGGTCGGATCAAGCCGGGATTTCAGGCTTTGTTCATAAGCCTCCATATCGACAATCGGCCGCCGCGCAGCGCCGGTGTCCATCCCGGCCTTGGCCACGGCGGGCGGAATACGGTGGATCAGCCGTGGGTCAAACGGCGTCGGAATGATGTAATCCCGCCCGAAGGTCAGGTTTTTGCCATAGGCCAGCGCCACTTCGTCGGGCACATCTTCGCGGGCGAGTTCGGCCAGCGCCTCGGCACAGGCGATTTTCATTTCGTCGTTGATCGCGCGGGCATGCACGTCCAGCGCCCCACGGAACAGATACGGGAACCCCAGAACGTTGTTGACCTGATTGGGGTAATCGCTGCGCCCGGTGGCGACGATGGCATCGGGGCGAACCTCATGCGCTTCTTCCGGGGTGATTTCGGGATCGGGGTTTGCCATGGCAAAAATCACCGGATTGTCGGCCATGCTGGTGACCATGTCCTGGGTCACCGCGCCCTTGGCCGACACCCCAAGGAACACATCCGCCCCTTTCATCGCTTCTTCCAGAGTGCGCAGATCGGTATTGGCGGCATGGGCCGATTTCCACTGGTTCATACCTTCGGTACGGCCCTGATAGATCACGCCCTTGGTGTCGCACATGATGCAGTTGTCCTGCTGCGCGCCCATGGATTTCACCAGCTCCAGACAGGCAATCCCCGCCGCGCCGGCCCCATTCAACACGATGCGGCAATCTTCGATCCTCTTGCCCGACAGATGCAGCGCATTGATCAACCCGGCCGCACAGATCACCGCTGTGCCGTGCTGATCATCGTGGAACACCGGGATGTCCATCTCTTCTTTCAGGCGCTGTTCGATGATGAAACATTCGGGCGCCTTGATGTCCTCAAGGTTGATGCCGCCGAACGTCGGCCCCATCAGACGCACCGCATTGCAAAAGGCGTCCGGGTCTTCGGTATCCAGTTCGATGTCGATGGAATTGACGTCGGCAAAGCGTTTGAACAGCACCGCCTTGCCCTCCATCACCGGTTTTGATCCCAGCGCGCCAAGATTGCCAAGGCCCAGAACCGCCGTACCGTTGGAAATCACCGCCACAAGGTTGCCCTTGTTGGTGTAATCATACGCGGTTTCCGGATTGGCAGCGATTTCTTCGCAGGGGACGGCCACACCGGGGGAATAGGCCAGCGACAGATCCCGCTGGGTGGTCATCGGCACCGTGGCCGAAATTTCGAATTTGCCCGGTGTCGGCTCCAGGTGGAAGGCCAGTGCTTCTTCCCGTGTGATCTTGGCTTTTGGCATTTGATGGGCCTCCCGTTCCATATGGTCCTATTGCTCTTACCGAAGCGCTGACCCGCTGCCAAGGACAGCTGTTGCAGTGTCTGGCCGATGGTGCTTTCGGCTTTTCGTGACAATGCGGGCTTTGTATGGTCCGCCGAAACCCTGGGGGACTTTATGAGCCGCGAAAAATCAACCGTCACGCCAATGATGGCACAGTATCTGGAGCTGAAATCCAATCATACGGATTCACTTCTGTTTTACCGGATGGGTGATTTTTACGAAATGTTCTTTGACGACGCCCGCGCCGCAGCAGAGGCGCTGGACATTGCGTTGACCAAACGTGGCAAACATGACGGCGTGGATATTCCGATGTGCGGCGTGCCGGTGCATGCCGCCGAGGGCTATTTGCTGACGCTGATCCGCAAGGGGTTTCGCGTCGCGGTCTGTGAACAGATGGAAAACCCCGCCGAGGCCAAGAAACGCGGATCGAAATCCGTGGTGAAACGCGATGTCGTGCGGCTGGTCACGCCGGGCACCTTGACCGAAGAGACCCTGCTGGAGGCGCGGCGACATAACTTCCTGGCCGCTTGTGCCCTGGTCCGTGACGAGGCCGCCCTGGCCTGGGTCGACATATCCACCGGGGCGTTTCACGTGATGAGCTTGCCACAGGTCCGGTTCGGCCCGGAATTGGCGCGTCTGTCACCCTCTGAGGTGCTGGTGGCCGAAGCCCATGAACGCGACATCGCGGATGTGGTGACCGATGCCGGCGCGGCGCTGACCACATTGGGCCGAGGATCGTTTGATTCCGCTTTGGCCGCCGACCGGATCACAGAAGTGTTTGGCGTCGCCTCGCTTGAGGCCTTTGGCCATTTCGAGCGTGCCGAACTGTCGGCCATGGGGGCCTTGGTCGATTATCTGAAAATCACCCAGAAAGGCAAATTGCCGCTGCTGCGCCGGCCACAAAAGGAATCCAGCGGCGGTGTCATGCAGATCGACGCCGCCACCCGGCGCAATCTGGAGTTGACCTCGGCCTTGTCCGGCGGGCGTGCTGGATCTTTGTTGGCGACCATTGATCTGTCGGTGACGGCTGGCGGCGGGCGGTTGCTGGAACGGCGATTGTCCAGCCCGTCCCGCGATATGGCTGAAATTTCAGCACGATTGGAGGCTGTAGGCTTTGCCACGGAAAACACCGGGTTTCGATCCGCGCTGCGGGATGCGCTGCGCAAGGTGCCGGACATTGACCGCGCCCTGTCACGATTGGCGCTGGACCGGGGTGGCCCCCGCGATCTGACCGCAATGCGCAATGCGTTGGAACAGGCCGCGAGGATCGGTGCGGATCAGCAAGACGCCGACTTGCCGGCCCGGTTGCAGGATGCCGTGGCGCGCCTGTCGGGGTATGACGCGCTTCACGACCTGTTGGATCAGGCATTGGTGGCGGAACCGCCGCTTTTGGCGCGTGATGGTGGGTTCATCGCAGCCGGCTATCACCAAGAACTGGACGAGGCGCGCACGCTGCGCGACGAAGGCCGCAGTGTGATTGCACGGATGCAGCAGGATTATATTGCCGACACCGGCATCAATTCGCTGAAAATCAAGCATAACAACGTGTTGGGTTATTTCATCGAAACCACGGCCACCCATGCAGAAAAGATGCTGTCGGCACCACTGTCGGAACGTTACATCCACCGCCAGACCACGGCCAATCAGGTGCGTTTCACCACCGTTGAACTGTCCGAGCTGGAAACCCGGATCCTGAACGCCGGCAATCGCGCGCTAGAGATCGAAAAACGGCTGTTTGCGGATCTGCGGCAAAGCGTGCTCGACGCGGCCGGGCCCCTTGGCGATTTGGCACGTGCCCTGAGCGAGCTGGATGTCAGCACCGCCTTGGCAGAACTGGCCGTGCAACAGGATTGGACCAAACCAACCGTCGATTCCTCGCGGATGTTTCACGTGGAACGGGGACGCCATCCGGTGGTCGAAGCGGCATTGCGAAAATCCGGTGATGCCTTTGTCGCCAATGATTGTGACCTGAGCGATGGCGACAGCGCGGCGGCCATCTGGTTGCTGACCGGGCCGAACATGGCGGGTAAATCGACCTTTCTGCGCCAGAACGCCCTGATCGCGGTCCTGGCGCAAATGGGGTCTTTTGTCCCGGCAGAGGTGGCGCACATCGGATTGGTCAGCCAATTGTTCAGCCGGGTCGGCGCGTCGGATGATCTGGCGCGGGGCCGATCAACCTTTATGGTCGAAATGGTCGAAACTGCTGCGATCCTCAATCAGGCGGACGACCGCGCGCTGGTGATCCTGGATGAAATCGGCCGGGGCACAGCGACCTATGACGGGTTGTCGATTGCCTGGGCGACGCTGGAACATCTGCATGACATGAACCGCTGTCGCGGATTGTTTGCCACGCATTACCACGAAATGACGTCACTGGCCGGGCGCATGGATGGTGTGGAAAACGCCACCGTTGCCGTCAAGGATTGGGAAAACGAGGTGATTTTCCTGCATGAGGTCAAAAAGGGCGCGGCGGATCGCAGCTATGGTGTGCAGGTCGCGCAATTGGCAGGGCTGCCGCCAGTGGTGGTCAGCCGTGCGCGGGAAATCCTGGATGCGTTGGAAAAAGGCGAGCGTGAGGGCGGCAAGCAAAAGGCCGTAATCGACGATCTGCCGTTGTTTTCTGCAGTTGCCGCCGCGCCAGCGCCCGCGCCCGCAGCAGAGACATCACCGATCAAAGCCCGACTGGATGAAATTCATCCAGACGAGCTTTCGCCACGCGAAGCCTTGCAATTGATCTATGACTTGAAGGCACTGACCGTCCAGTGAGGGCGGTCAAATAGAACCAGGCAGGAAAATGTGCGCGGCAACCGCCCCGCACATTTGACCTTAGCCGCCGGTGTTTGACGACACACCCACCTGCGCCGGGCGCAACAGCCGGTCGTGCATGATGAAACCGTCAGCAGAGACCTGAATGATCTCGCCCGCTTTGGTGCCGGGCACCGGCGCTTCGAACATCGCCTCGTGGTGCTGCGGATCGAATTTGTCACCAACCTTGGGTGCAATGGGTTCGATCCCGTGTTTTTTCAGCACAGAAACCATTTCCCGCATCGTCAATTCGACACCTTCGATCAGGGCAGCGGCAAGTTCCTTTTGCTCCTGCGGCGCGGATTCAACAGCACGCTTCAGGTTGTCGTACACCGGCAGCAAATCCCGCGCCAAGCGCGAACCGCCATAGCGTTCGGCATCATGACGTTCCTTTTGCGCCCGCTTGCGCGAGTTTTCGGCATCCGCCAAAGCCCGCATGAATTTGTCCTGAAGCGCATCACGTTCCGCGCGCAGCGAATCCAACTCTATCGCTTCCGGCTCCAATTCCTCAAACTCATCCGCCAATTCCTCGGCCTCGGCTTCGTCGATATCATCGAGGAAATCGTCCTTTTCCGGCTCTGCCATTCTTCACCTCTAACTTCGGTCGGAAATCAATTTTCCAACCAGCTGTGCCGTGTAATCCACGATCGGAACGATGCGCCCGTAGTTCAGCCGCGTGGGGCCAATCACACCGACCGCACCGATGATCTTTCGATCCGCGTTCATATATGGAGAGACCACCAAAGAGGAACCCGAAAGTGAGAAAAGTTTGTTCTCGGAGCCGATAAAAATGCGCACACCTTCGCCGGTTTCGGTCAGTTCCAGAAATTCCGCAATGTCACGTTTGCGTTCCAGGTCGTCAAACAGCACCCGGATGCGATCCAGGTCGGCCTCTTCATCCTGATCCCCCAGAAGATTCGACCGCCCCCGAACCAAAAGACGCGCCGAATCAGCGGCCTCTTCCGACCAGACGGCAAGGCCGCTTTCCACCAGATCGTGGCTGAGTTGGTCGATTTCTTGCCGGCGGTTGGCAATTTCGCGGGTAAACTGCGTGCGCAATTCGCTGAGCGTGCGGCCCCCAATCAGGGAATTCAGAAAATTCGCGGCTTCGCGCATCGAGCTGGGGGTCTGGCCCGGCGGTGGCGTGAAGATGCGATTTTCCACATGTCCATCCGCAAAGACCAGAACCACCAACGCGCGATCCTGGGCCAGCGAGACAAATTCGATGTGGCGAATGGGCGCTTCGTGTTTCGGGGTCAGCACCAACGACGCGCCATGCGTCACCCCCGACAAGGCCGATCCAACCCGATCCAACAGGTTCGACACATCCCGCCCATTGTCGCCAAGGGTGGAATCAATCGCCGCACGATCCTCAACCGCGAGGTCATCAACCTCTAGCAGGCCATCGACAAACATCCGCAACCCCTGTTGCGTCGGGATGCGCCCGGCCGAGATATGCGGGCTGTCGAGCAGACCAAGGTATTCCAGATCCTGCATCACATTGCGCACTGTCGCGGCGCTGACCTTTTCCGACATGCTGCGGGTCAACGTGCGAGAGCCGACAGGCTCGCCATTGCTCAGATAACCTTCGACAACGCGACGAAACACTTCGCGCGAGCGGTCATTCATTTCTTCCAGAAGTCTGGAACCATCGCTCATCTGGTTCGCTACCTTTCCTATTCCGGCGCTTTCCCCGGTTTTTCACCGGATCACGACAGGGTTGCGAAACATGCCTACCCCCCGTATCCCAACATTGAAACCAACAAGGACAAGATCATGCGACCCTCTGGACGGAATTTAAGCGAAATGCGCGCCGTTTCAATCGAAACCGGTGTGACCAAACATGCCGAGGGCTCTTGCCTGATCAAAGTTGGTGACACCCATGTGTTGTGCACCGCCACGATCGAAGACCGCGTGCCGCCCTTTATCAAGGGTTCGGGTCTTGGCTGGGTCACTGCCGAATATGGCATGCTGCCCCGCGCCACCAACACACGGATGCGCCGCGAGGCCTCGATGGGGAAACAGGGCGGAAGAACTGTTGAAATTCAGCGACTTATCGGTCGCTCCCTGCGGGCCGGTGTCGATCGCGTGGCCCTTGGCGAACGTCAGATTACCGTCGATTGCGACGTCATTCAGGCCGATGGCGGGACGCGCTGTGCCGCAATTACCGGTGGTTGGGTGGCCTTGAAACTGGCGGTGAACAAGCTGATGAAGGTCGGCGATGTTATATCGGACCCATTGGTCGACCCGGTTGCCGCTGTCAGCTGCGGTATTTATGCCGGTCAGCCGGTGCTGGACCTCGATTATCCCGAAGACAGCGAAGCCGGCGTCGACGGCAATTTCATAATGCTGGCCAGCAAACAATTGATCGAAGTGCAAATGTCGGCCGAGGGATCGACATATTCCCGCGCTCAGATGAACGAACTTCTGGACCTGGCCGAAAAAGGCGTGACCGAATTGGCCGAACTGCAAAGAGCGGCGGTGGCATGACCCGGAAATTTGCCGACAAGAAGCTGGTTATTGCCACCCACAACAAGGGCAAGCTGGAAGAAATTCAGGACCTGCTGAAGCCCTATGGGATCGAGGTTGTTGGCGCCGCCGAGCTGGGGCTGGCGGAACCGGACGAAACCGAAGATACCTTCGTCGGCAATGCCCGGATCAAAGCACATGCAGCAGCGCAGGCCACGGGCCTGCCTGCGCTGGCGGATGACAGTGGTATCGAGATCGAGGCGCTGGACAATGCGCCCGGTGTCTATACCGCCGATTGGGCGGAGACCCCAAATGGGCGCGATTTTGTCATGGCAATGCAGCGCAGTCATGACGCGCTGGAAGCGCGCAATGCCCCGCACCCCCGTCTGGCCCGGTTTTGCTGCACCTTGGTGCTGGCTTGGCCAGATGGCCACGACGAGGTTTTCCCCGGCGTGATGGCGGGCCAGGTTGTCTGGCCGATGCGCGGCGCGCTGGGCCATGGCTATGATCCGATTTTCATGCCGGACGGCTATGACATCACCTGTAGTGAAATGGATCGTTGGGAAAAAAACCGGATAAGCCATCGCGGCGACGCATTTAAAAAACTTGTGGCAGGATGCTTTGACTGAAGATTGGCAACTCGGCGGATTTGGGCTTTATCTTCATTGGCCGTTTTGCGAGGCGAAATGCCCCTATTGCGATTTTAACAGCCATGTCACCCGCCGAATTGATCATGAGACCTGGACCGCAGCCTATTTGATAGAAATCGACCGAATTGCCGCAGAGACCCCGGACCGGGTCTTGCGGTCGGTTTATTTTGGCGGTGGGACACCGTCGTTGATGCAGGTCAGCACCGTCGGCGCCATTTTGGAACGTATCGCTGCGCGCTGGACCCTGGCGAATGACGTTGAAATCACCCTTGAGGCCAACCCAAGTTCCGTTGAAGCAGCGCGGTTTGCCGGCTTTCGCGACGCCGGTGTCAACCGCGTGTCGCTTGGGGTTCAGGCGTTGAATGATCCGGATTTGAAACGCCTCGGCAGGTTGCATGATCTCGGCCAGGCCGAAGCGGCAATTGAAATTGCGCAAACGACGTTTGACCGGATGAGTTTCGATCTGATCTACGCCCGTCAGGACCAAAGCATTGATGATTGGCGGGCTGAGCTGCAACGTGCTTTGGACATGGGCGCAAGTCATCTGTCGCTCTATCAATTGACAATCGAAGACGGCACCGCATTTGGGGACCGATTTCGCGCCGGAAAACTGCGGGGTCTGCCGCAAGACGACATCGCCGCTGATATGTATGAGGTGACACAGGAGATGTGTTCCGCCGCGGGATTGCCGGCCTATGAGGTGTCAAATCATGCGCGCAGCGGTCAGGAATCCCGACATAATTTGATCTATTGGCGGGGCGGAGATTACGCCGGTATCGGGCCGGGCGCACACGGGCGGCTGACGCTGCAAGGGCAACGGTGGGCCACAGAGGCCCGGCGCAACCCCGGTGCCTGGCTCCACGCCGTCAAGGAAAACGACGCAGAGCAGCGTGATCCCCTATCACTTCAAGATATTGGGTTGGAATACCTGATGATGGGGCTTCGTACTATTGAACCACTTGATTTGGACAGGCTGGAGCGTCGCACCGGCCTATCCATCCCATCCGACAGATTGCAATCTCTCGTCTCACTTGGGGTTTTGACCCATCAGGATCGCCAAATTGCCGTCACCGCCGCCGGACGTCCGGTACTCAATGCGGTAATCGGCGAGTTGATCAGAGATTTCAGCTGATCAAACGTCCTATTGTTGGCAGAATATTGCTTCGCCGTCGATTTCACGATCCGGCGAGCAATCGACAAATGTCATCAAGTTGCTCCAGCGAACTATAGTTCAGTACGAGCTTGCCGCCTTCGGTCCCTGCTTTGTGCTCTACACTCACTCGAAGCCCCAGATGCGCAGATAGATCGCCCTCAAGTGCGCGCGTGTCGGCGTCTTTTCCGCCGCCTGATGATGCAGCTCCACCGAACTCACTTTTCGAGGGGGCCTCTGGCTTGGGCGATTTGACAGCTTTTTCCGTATCACGGACAGAAAGGCCCTGTGATACGATCCGACGCGCCATGCCAATCGGATCTTCGCAGGGAACAAGCGCCCGGGCGTGTCCGGCCGAAAGATCCCCGGCGCGCAACATGTCAAGCACGTCACCGGGCAGATTCAAAAGGCGAAGTAGGTTGGCAATGTGGCTGCGGCTTTTGCCGAGCGCACTGGCCAATTTTTCTTGGGTATGACCAAACCTATCCATCAATTGGCGATAGCCCATCGCCTCTTCCACGGGGTTCAGATCCGCACGTTGGATGTTTTCAATGATCGCAACTTCCAACACTTCTGTGTCAGTAAACTCGCGAACAATAACCGGAACTTCATGCAGTTGCGCCATTTGGGCGGCGCGCCAGCGGCGTTCCCCCGCAACGATTTCGAACTGATCCTCGCCTTTTGGCCGCACGATCAGCGGCTGGATGACACCCTTGGTCGCAATGGAATTCGCCAATTCCTGCAGCGCATCCGGCAAAAATTGCCGCCGTGGCTGTTCAGGATTTGGGAAGATCTGTTCAACCGGAATGTGACGATCCGCGCGCCGAGGTGTTTCCGCGTTTTCAGTAGGTTCAACGTCCGCCATCAACGCGGAAAGACCGCGACCCAGGCCGCGGCGCTTCTCTTTTCCTGAATTCATAGATCGCCCCCGATTATGCTGCGCGTCGTGCGTTCTTGCCGACGAGTTCTTGCGCCAAAGCGCGATATGCCATCGCGCCTTTGGAACCACTATCATATTCCAACACGGGAATGGAATAGGACGGTGCTTCGCTAACCCGAACATTTCTGGGAATCAGGGTTTGGAACACCAAATCACCAAGATTATCCCGCGCGTCCGTTTCGACCTGTTGCGAAAGATTGTTGCGGGAATCGTACATGGTCAGCACCACGCCCTCGATCCGGAGTGCGGGGTTTGCGGTTTGGCGCACTTCCCGAATGGTCAACATCAATTGCGAGAGCCCCTCCAAGGCAAAAAATTCGCTTTGAAGTGGAACAAGAATGGAATGTGCAGCCACCATGGCGTTCACTGTCAAAAGGTTCAGCGAAGGTGGGCAATCTATCAAGACGAAGTCGAATTTGAATTGATCAATGGCCGTTTGCCGCAAGGAATCATGCAACAGAAAACTGCGTTTTTCGTTTGAGATCAGTTCGATATCTGCCGATGAGAGGTCCACAGTTGCCGGTATGATCGCGAGGTTTTTGACAGCCGTGGTCTTGATTGCCTCTGCAAGATCGACATCTTCCAGCAACAATTCATAGGTTGTAAGGTCCCGATCCTTCGGCACCACCCCCATTCCGGTAGATGCGTTGCCCTGAGGGTCGAGATCGACAATCAGAACATTGAACCCCTGCTCGGCCAAAGCCGCGCCGAGGTTGATTGTGGTCGTGGTTTTACCAACTCCACCTTTTTGATTAGCGACAGCGATGATCTTTGGACCAGCGGGCCGGATCGGATCAGACACGGGAAATCTCTCCTATTCGAAGAATGACGGCGCCTTCTTGGGTACGACTTTTAATTATCTCGTGCTGAAATGAAAACATGCTCTCTGCCTCTTTCAGCTCTTTTTTCCAGGTCACGCCCTTTGGAAAGAGCGCGAATCCATCGGGGTTGAGGTGTAGACTGGCGAAATCAAGCAACTTGGCCAGCGGCGCAAGTGCTCGGGCGGAAATTACGTCTGCGTTCTGGGGCGTAATCGCCTCTATTCTCTCGGCAATAACCTCTGCCTTACATCCGGTTTCGCGAAGGACAGTTCGCAGGAAGGTCGATTTACGTAAATCGGACTCGACCATTGTGACCGTTAGATCTGGATTAGACAACGCAATCACCAATCCAGGCAGGCCACCGCCCGAACCAAGATCAACCCATTTTTCACCCGTAGCTCCAGCTGCCTCAACAACCTGGATTAAATTGCAATATGACGCTCCCAGACTTGATCCATCGTTGACTTGGACACAAGGTTTATGCGCGGTGACCACTTGCGAAGCAATGCCACGAATATTTCCAATCGATCAAATGTTTCACGTGAAACATTGAGAGACTCAGGTGTTGGGTTAATCATGCACTGCGCCGCTGTGAAAGTTTTCGCAACCACGAAAGGATCAATGTCAGCGCCGCCGGCGTCATACCCTCTACCCGAGACGCTTGAAGGATATTCTCTGGCCGGGCTGTGTTCAGCTTTGACTTCAATTCGTTCGACAGCCCCTGCACCAGGTCATAGGAAAAATCCGCCGGGATTGTCAGTTTCTCGTCACGTTTGAGCGCCTCAACATCACGGTTCTGCCGATCCACATAGTTTGAGTAGAGAGCATCGCGAGCCAACTGATCAACAATTTCCGGATCGAGATCGTTCAATCCGGGAACCAATGGGCCAAGTTCAGCAACGGTCACGTTGGGAAAGGATAGAAGTTGATAGGCGCTGCGGCGAACACCGTCATTGGCAACAACAATTCCAACACCCGCAACATCGCGCGGCGTGAAGGTATTGGACTGTAGCATATCCAGTCCGGTCTCGAGTTTTTCTGCCTTTTCACTATACACCGCTTTCCGCGCGTCACCCACGCAACCTATTGAGATGCCACGCGGCGTCAGTCGCTGATCTGCATTGTCAGCTCTGAGAGAAAGACGGAACTCAGCCCGAGAGGTGAACATCCGATAGGGCTCGGACACGCCTCTGCTGATCAGGTCATCGACCATCACACCAATGTAACTTTCCGAACGGCTAAACAGAACGGGATCTTTTTTCAGAGCATGCGTCGCCGCGTTCAATCCGGCAACCAGACCCTGGGCCGCAGCTTCTTCATAGCCCGTGGTGCCATTGATTTGACCAGCCAAAAAGAAGCCGCTCAACCCCTTTAGTGCAAGTTGCGAGTTCAGCGCGCGTGGGTCGACGTAATCATATTCGATTGCATACCCGGGTTGAAGAATTTCCACATTCTCCAGCCCACGGATTGACCGGACATAGTCGTGTTGAACTTCTTCTGGAAGGCTAGTGGAAATCCCATTTGGATAGACCGCGTTGGTGTTAAGTCCCTCAGGTTCCAGAAAAATTTGGTGACTGGCTTTGTCGGCAAAGCGTACGACCTTATCCTCAATCGACGGACAATACCGCGGGCCGACGCCATCAATATGACCACCGTACATCGCTGAGCGATCAAGAATTCTTGCGAATAATCTCGTGGGTGGCTTCATTCGTATGGGTAATCCCACAGGGAAGCTGTGCCAATGTCGGCCCGGTGGACAGAAAGGAAAACAACACAGGGTTCTATCGCCCGGCTGATTTTCCAATAGATCCCAATTGATGGTCTCGGAATTCAATCTCGGCGGTGTACCTGTTTTCAAGCGGCCGATCGGCAGGTCCATTGCGTACAAACGATCCGCCAGCGCGTTCGAAGCATTATCGCCCATTCGTCCGCCGGAATAAGACACATCCCCGATATGGATCAATCCGTGCAAAAACGTGCCGGTGGTCAAAACCACGGCAGTCGCACTCAGCTCAGATCCATCCGAGAGAACGACGCCATTGACGGTCGTTCCAGTCATGCGCAGATCGGCAACCTCACCCTCGACAATCGTAAGACCGGGAAGAGACTGCATTTCCTTCAACATCTCTTGACGATAAACCGCACGATCTACCTGCGCTCTGGGGCCTTGAACAGCGGGGCCTTTACGCCGATTGAGCAATCGAAACTGAATACCGGCACGGTCGGCAACGCGGCCGATGACGCCGTCCAGCGCATCAACTTCGCGAACCAAATGGCCTTTACCCAACCCGCCAACAGCGGGATTACAGGAAAGAACCCCTATCCCGTCGATTTTCAGCGTAACAAGAGCGGTCTTGGCCCCCATCCGCGCCGAAGCATGCGCGGCATCACAACCAGCATGTCCACCACCCACCACGATGACGTCAAAATGTTTCACGTGAAACACTCCTATTTTCCGACACAGAACCGAGAGAATATTTCATCAAGCAGGTCCTCGACGTCGACCCGCCCGAGCAACCCCTCTAACGCACGAATCGCGATGCGTAACTCTTCTGCAGCTATATCATATCCATCCGGTCCTTTTTGAACCCAATCTTTCGCAATCTTAAGTCCCGCCAGCGCGCGTTCCATTTCGTCACGGTGCCGCATATGCGTCGCCAAACCCGCATTTGCACTTCGATCCGTCAACACATCCGTTATGCGAGACACAAGATGGTCGATTCCTACACCAGATTTCGCGGAAACCGACAATCCGTCTACTTGATGAAGATCGGCCTTCGCAGTCACCACAAGATCACCCGGCAAGACTTCTATATCCGGGGTATCTCCTGGAAGCAAAAGTATCATGCGCAGATCTGCCGCCAGCGCCCTTTCGCGCGCCCGCGCAACGCCCATTGCCTCAATCTGATCTTCGGTCTCACGCAGACCCGCAGTATCAAGCAAGGTCACCGGAAGGCCATTCAAATCCATGCGAACTTCAATCACATCCCGCGTTGTGCCAGCAATTTCCGATGTGATCGCCGCTTCACGACCCGCCAGGGCATTGAGCAGCGTCGATTTTCCGACGTTGGGTTTTCCAACAATTGCGACTTCGAATCCGGATCGAATCCGTTCTGATACTGCAACCCCCGCAACCTGCCGTGCAATATCCTCTTCAACACCATCCAACAGCGACGCGACCTCTGGCGTGACATCAACCGGCACTTCTTCATCGGCAAAATCAATGACCGCCTCTAACAGCGCCGCGGCCCGGACCAAATCATTGCGCCATTTCGCAACCAATCGCCCAAGATCACCGGACAGCACGCGCAACGCCTGACGTCTCTGCGCCTCGGTCTCGGCATCAATCAAATCTACCAAGCCTTCGGTCTGGGCCAGATCCATACATTCATTGTCAAATGCACGGCGGGTAAATTCGCGGCTTGCGCCAACCGAAGACCGGACATTGCCGTCAGCTCTGCCAGAATCTTGCGCACCACCGCAACAGAGCCATGAACTTGCAGCTCAACACTCTCTTCCCCAGTAAAGCTCGCGCCGTTGGAGAAACACAAAACCAGCGCCTGATCAATGCGGCGCCCTGCCCGATCGGTCAGGATCCGCAGGCCAGCGCGACGCGGCTCTGGCAGATCCCCGCAAAGCAATCGGCCCGCGGCAAATGCCTGCGGGCCGGAAATCCGAATGACCGACACGCCGGCCTTTCCCTGGGCCGATGCCAGGGCAAATATGGTGTCCATTGCCGCCCCCGGCTCAGGTGTTCATCGAATCGAAGAATTCCGAATTCGTTTTGGTCTGCTTCAATTTCGACAGCAGGAATTCCACCGCATCTGTTGTCCCCATCGGGTTCAGGATGCGCCGCAACACAAATGTCTTTTGCAGATCCAGCTTTTCGATCAACAGATCTTCTTTCCGCGTTCCGGATTTCAGAATATCGATCGCCGGGAACACGCGTTTGTCTGCAACCTTGCGATCCAAGACAATCTCACAGTTGCCGGTCCCTTTGAATTCCTCAAAGATCACCTTATCCATCCGGCTGCCGGTGTCGATCAGTGCAGTTGAGATAATGGTAAGCGAACCACCCTCTTCGATGTTACGCGCCGCACCAAAAAACCGTTTCGGACGCTGCAGGGCGTTGGCGTCGACACCACCGGTCAGAACCTTGCCGGAGGACGGCACCACCGTGTTGAACGCCCGGCCGAGCCGCGTGATGGAATCGAGCAGGATCACCACGTCGCGTTTATGTTCAACCAGACGTTTGGCTTTCTCGATCACCATCTCCGACACTGCAACGTGACGCGCCGCAGGTTCATCAAAGGTCGACGAAATGACCTCGCCTTTGACCGACCGCTGCATGTCCGTCACTTCTTCGGGACGTTCATCAATCAGCAAAACGATCAGATAGCATTCCGGGTGATTGGATTCGATCGAATGCGCAATATTCTGGAGCAACACGGTTTTACCGGTCCGCGGCGGCGCGACGATCAAGGCCCGCTGGCCCTTGCCAATCGGCGCAACCAGGTCGATCACCCGTGCCGAGCGGTCCTTGATGGTCGGATCTTCGATTTCCATCTTGAACCGTTCATCGGGGTAAAGCGGCGTCAGGTTATCAAAAGCAATCTTGTGCTTGGCGCGTTCAGGATCCTGGAAATTGATCGCTGTCACATTGATCAAGGCAAAATAGCGTTCGCTGTCGTCCGGCGCGCTGATTTCCCCTTCAATCGTATCCCCGGTGCGCAAGGAGAACTTGCGGATCATCGTCGGCGATACATAGATGTCATCAGGACCCGGAAGGTAATTCGCTTCGGGGGATCTCAGAAATCCAAACCCGTCCTGCAACACCTCCAGAACACCATCACCAGAGACTTTCCATCCCTCATCCGCGCGTTCACGCAGGATTTGGAACATGATCTCACCCTTGCGCATGGTCGAGGCATTCTCGATCTCCAGCTCCTCTGCCATGGAAAGGAGGTCCTTGGGGCTCTTGGCCTTCAGGTCAGCAAGGTTCAGGTGTTCTTCTGTCATGAAATATCCGCGCCTGCGCCGCTTCTTGGCGTTCTGGCAAGTTCTGAATGGGAAATGCGCCAACCGGACGGTAGCGTAGGCCTTAGGTAAAGAGACTGGCGACCAAAGTCAATCTTTGCCGTTACCGATTTTCTTCGGCGGCCTGTCGTTCGTGTGGGTTCTTATTAAAATAAAGAAAAGAAAAGAAAGGATGATGAAGGTTAGTGTCGCGGTTTCTTGTGGATTATCTTGTGATCCCTAGACTTATCAACACTGTGCGAAACCTGACAGGTGCTTGGGGGAAAGATTTGGACCTCGGCAATCAGTCTTTGGAAATTTCAATTGTTTTCAGCCCGTTGACCAGGGATTTGGCCTGTTCCGGCCTGTGTGTATCTCCGGGGGTGAAATCAGGATGGATGATATCCCCCCTGCTGCGGGTTTATGCTTTTCCCGTTGTTAAAACTTTTGTGACAAGGCCACGAGATACGCGGTCTGTGGATGTATCCGGTCTCGACCTTTAAGTTTCGCTTCGGTATTCCTTAATTCGTTCCGCCGCTTATCCACGGATTTATCCACATGAAAAAACCGCTTGTTTTGGCATCTGCCTCCGAAGTTCGCGCAGATTTGCTGCGGCGGGCACATGTGCAGGTTGAAACGATGCCATCACGGATTGATGAAGAATTGGTAAAGGCCGGGATGTTGGCCGAAGATGCCAGCCCACGGGATATCGCCGATCTGCTGGCAGAGATGAAAGCAACCAAGGCCGCTGGTAAACGGCCCGATGCGCTTGTGCTTGGTTGTGATCAGGTGCTGGACCTGAACGGCAGCCTGCTGTCGAAACCAAGTTCGCCACAGGATGCGGTCCGGAAATTGCATCTAATGCGGGGTCAACGGCACAAGCTTCTGTCTGCCTGCGTCGCGGTGGAAGACGGCAAACCGGTCTGGCGACATGTCGGGGTTGTGACCCTGCAGATGCGCGACCTGTCGGATACTTATGTGGACGACTATGTCGACCGCAACTGGGACAGCATCCAATCCAGCGTTGGCGCCTATAAATTGGAAGAAGAAGGCAGCCGCTTGTTTACATCAATCAGCGGAGATTACTTCTCTGTACTTGGCCTTCCGCTTCTGCCCCTGTTGAATTGGCTCGCGATTCGAGGAGACATTGCAACATGATTGAAAATGTGCCCCTGGCCGGGGTGATCGGACATCCGATCACACAATCAAAATCACCGGTGCTGCATGGCCATTGGCTGCGGCGGTATGGCATTCGCGGGCATTATATCCCGATGGATGTCGCATCGGCGAACCTGGACTCTGTGTTGCGGGCATTGCCAAAGATGGGGTTTGTCGGGGTCAACATCACCATCCCGCACAAGATCAAGGTGCTGGAGATCGCCGATCAGATCACAGATCGCGCCACAATTATCGGTGCGGCCAATACGCTGATCTTTCGGCGTGATGGCAAGATCATGGCCGACAACACCGACGGATACGGGTTTATCGAAAACCTTCGCCAACATGCGCCGCAATGGGCGGCGACAGATGGGCCCGCGGTGGTGTTTGGCGCGGCGGTGCCAGTCGCGCGGTGGTGTCGTCATTGATTGATGCCGGCGTGCCCAGGATACTTTTGTCCAATCGGACAAAGATCAAGGCAGAGCAACTGCAACATGATTTTGGCAAGCGAATTCAAGTGGTTGAATGGGTTCAGGTTGGCAATTACCTCGAAGAGGCTGCGCTGGTGGTCAATACCACGGCCTTGGGTATGACCGGGCAGCCAGACATGCGCGTGCCCTTGGATGGGCTGCGCCCGGGCACCTTGGTCACGGATCTGGTCTATAACCCGCTGCGCACCCATCTTCTGGAAGAAGCCGCGCAGCGCGGCTGTCACACCGTTGATGGTTTGGGAATGCTCTTGCATCAGGCGGTGCCGGGATTCGAACGCTGGTTTGGGCATCGCCCCGACGTTGATGACGCCTTGCGGGCGGCTGTCCTGTCATGACCTTCCGGCTCGGCCTGACCGGGTCAATTGGCATGGGAAAATCCACCACGGCCGCCATGTTTGCGGAACTGGGTTGTCGTGTTTGGGATGCGGATGCGGCGGTTCATCAATTGTATGATGTCGGCGGTGCCGCGGTGGCACCAATCGCCAAGGTCTGGCCGGCGGCAATCCAGGATGGCGCTGTCTCTCGGGCAAGATTGAAGGACATCATCGCCGCCGATCCAGATGCCTTGCATCAGCTGGAAGAAATAGTGCATCCGCTGGTTGCCCAGGACCGGGGCAATTTTGCCCGCGATCCAGATGCGGACATTCTGGTGTTTGATATTCCATTGTTGTTCGAAACCGGCGGCGAGGCGATGATGGACGCCGTGGCCTGCGTGTTTGTGACCCCAGAGGTCCAGCGCAGCCGCGTCATGGCGCGTGGGACAATGACCGCCGCTCAGTTTGAGCAAATTCTCGCGAAGCAGATGCCGATTGACGAAAAATTGGCGCGGGCCACTTTTCAGATCGAGACCGATACGCTTGAACATGCGCGGACACAGGTCAAAGATGTGGTGCAACAGATAAGATCGGGATTTGCAGATGCGTGAGATCGTTCTGGATACGGAAACCACCGGGTTTGAACCCGAAAGTGGCGATCGGATTGTGGAAATCGGCGCGGTGGAATTGCTGAACCACATGCCGACCGGCCGCACCTATCATCAATACATCAACCCCCAGCGGTCCATGCCAAAAGAAGCCTTCGAAGTGCATGGTTTGGGTGACGAATTTCTGGCTGACAAACCGTTGTTCAAGGCGATTGCGCAGGATTTTCTTGATTTCGTGGCCGAGGATTCGATCCTCGTGATCCACAATGCGTCCTTTGACATGAAATTCCTCAATGCGGAACTTGGCTGGCTTAACATGCCAAAGATCCCAATGGAGAGGTCGCTGGACACGGTCGCCATGGCGCGCAAGAAATTTCCCGGCTCGCCGGCGTCGCTGGATGCGCTGTGTCGTCGGTTCAATATCGACAATTCCGCACGGACCTTGCACGGCGCGCTTCTCGACAGTGAAATTCTGGCCGAAGTCTATCTGGAACTTATTGGTGGCCGACAGCCGGGGCTTGTCCTTGCCAATGTCGAGAAAACCAATGTTGCCAGCCAGGGCGGTGTTTGGAAACCCAAACCGCGGGCCAATCCCCTACCCCCGCGTCTGACAGAGGCCGAATTGGCCGCCCATGCCGAATTTGTCGACGCCATGGGCGATGATGCTTTATGGAAAAAAGCCTGACGGCTTATGCGTCGGGTGTGACCTTGGCCTGTTCCGCAGCCCGGCGCGCGATTTCATTGCGATAAAGTGCAATAAAATCAATGTTTTCCAGGTTAAGCGGCGGGAAGCCACCATCGCGGGTCACATCGCTGACGATGCGGCGTGCGAATGGGAAAATCATCCGCGGGCATTCGATCAACAGGAACGGATGCAGCTGTTCTTCTGGCACGTTTTCGATATTGAAAACGCCAGCGTAATCCATTTCCAACAGGAACAGAACCGCGTCACCTTCTTTGGCTTTCGAGGTGATTTTCAGCTTCAACACAACTTCGTATTGGTTCGGCTGCTGGCGCTTCTTGGCATCCAGATTGACCTGAACCTGAACGTCAGGCTGGACTTCTCCGGTGGCGCCTTTTTGCGACAGGATGTTTTCGAACGATAGATCGCGCACATATTGTGCCAGAACGTTCATTTTGACCGGTGCAGCTTGTTCCGCCGCGCCATTTTCGATTTCCGCCATATGTCCTCTCCGCAGGAAGTTTTTGGTGCTTTACCAGCCCCGTGTCCTATCCTCAATGGTTGCTCCATCCTGATGGGCCGGCTTTGTCGTCCTTTTCTGGCGGGACTTCGGAATATTCGGCGTCAATCACGGTGTCCTGGGGCCGGTGTTGGCGGGGATCATGCGGTTGCCCCTGCCCCATCTGGAATTTCTGGACTTTGATCCGCGTGCGGGCAAATTCATAGACCGCCTGGCGCACCGGCGGCATCAACAGGGCAAACCCAACCGCATCGGTGAAAAATCCCGGTGTCAGCAGCAATGCCCCAGAGATCAGGATCATCGCCCCGTCCGCCAGTGGTTTGGTTGGATCCTGGAGTTCAGAAAACGAGCGTTGCAAACCGGCCAGCGCCTGACGTCCCTGTTGTTTGACCAGCATCGTGCCAAGGATCGCGGTGATCACCACAATTGCCAATGTCGGCCACAGGCCAATTGCGCCACCGACCTGGATGAAAAGCGCAATCTCGATGATGGGGACGATAAGGAAGGCCAGTAGAAGATACATTTGTTGTTATCCCGAAGGTTACCGATGGTGTGGTGGACTTGACCCCACCTAGCGCTTACATAAGTGCAACACCAACCGCTTTCAAAGTGCGCCAATGATTAAGGTCCAGATGAATTCGCCCCTGCTCCAGCTCTTAGTCCTTGCTGGGATTGCTGTTTTTCTAATTCTGCGGCTGAAATCCGTGCTCGGCACACGTGACGGTTTTGAGAAGCCGCCAGTGCCACGCGGGGCCGAGCCCAAGGATTCGCGCCGCGAGTTCGAGGTCATCGAAGGCGGGCCAGATCACGATATCGTTGATAACGTCGACGCCGACAGCGACGCCGCTGATGCGCTGGCGCGGATGAAGCGGATTGAACCGGGGTTCAGCGTTTCGGAATTCATGGGCGGCGCTCGCGGTGCCTATGAAATGATCTTGATGGGTTTTGAACGCGGTGATCTGGCAGAGATCAAGCCGTTCCTGGCCGAAGATGTGTATGAAACATTTGCCGAGGTGGTGGAGTTCTCGTGAAGAGCAGGGTCTGACCATCGAAGCCGAATTTGTCGGCGTGCGCGAATTGACCCTGCACAACGCGACATTGGACGAAGCCACAAACCGGGCCGAGATCACGATGAAGTTCATCGGCGAATTGACCCAGATTGTGCGCGACCGCAGCGGTGAGATCATCGAAGGCAGCCCGACCCAGGTCAAAAAGCAAAAAGATATCTGGACCTTTGCGCGCGATATGGGCTCCGATGACCCGAATTGGGCGCTTGTGGCCACGGATGAGTGATCTGTTACGATGCGGAGGTTGCTGTCCCTTCTTGGCTTGATTGGCCTGACGATGGGCGGTGCGCCGACCTCTGCTGAGACCACATATTCGGTGATGTCCTTTGACCAGCTGGACGGCTGGCAAGAGGATGATCACGATGCGGCCCTGACGGTTTTCCGCAATACCTGCATTGATATGAAGGGCCCGGACTGGAAGGCGCTTTGCGCTTTGGCGCATGACATGTCAGACGGCCGGGCGTTTTTTGAACTGACGTTCCGGCCGGTGCTGATCGAAGATGGGCAACCGGCCCTTTTCACCGGATATTTTGAACCAGAGCTTGACGGATCACGCTATCGCACGCCGCGCTATCGTTATCCGGTCTACCGCATGCCGGGCGAAGCACGGCGCAACCAACCTTGGCTAAGCCGGCGCGACATCCTGACCACTGGGGTCATGGATGGGCGCGGGTTGGAAATTGCCTGGGTAGATGATCCGGTCGAATTGTTTTTCCTTCAGGTTCAGGGCTCTGGCCGTATTCGCATGAACGATGGATCGGTGGTCCGGGTCGGATATGGTGGCAAGAACGGTCATGAATACCGCTCTGTCGGGATGGAACTGGTGCGGCGCGGCGTCTATCAGGCGCATCAGGTGTCAGCGCAAGTGATCAAGAACTGGGTGAAACGCAACGGCGATTTGGGTGAGGATCTGTTGCACCATAACCCGTCCTATGTGTTTTTCCGCGAAGTATCAGAGGTGCCTGCCGACAAGGGGCCTTTGGGGGCCATGAACAGATCGCTCACCACCATGCGCTCGATCGCGGTTGACCCTTCTATTGTGCGGTTGGGCTCGCCTGTCTGGATTGAAAAGGACGGTGCCGATCCGCTGCGCCGGTTGATGATTGCCCAGGACACAGGGTCAGCGATCAAAGGCGCACAGCGCGCGGATGTGTTTTTTGGCACCGGCGATGCCGCGGGGCGTGCGGCGGGCAAGCTGCGCGACCCCGGTCGGTTGCTGGTGCTGATGCCAATTCAACGCGCCTATGCCTTGCTGCCGGAATCGATTCAATGACGCGCAAGCGCAAGCTGCGGGCCGAAGAAGTTGAACTTTGGGGGCAAGTGGCCAAGACCACCACCCCATTGGGAAAACCCCGTTCGACCCCCGCCGCGCGACCCGCGCCAAAATCACCCAGCCCAAAGTCGGCACCGGAACACCCGCAACAGATACCGGAGTTTCGGGTCGGCGAAACGGCGCGCCAGGACAGACTACCGCATTCGCTGGCCCCTTCCCTGTCGGCGTCATTGGCCGCCGATCCAATTGCGATGGACAAAAAGGCGTTCACGCGCCTGAAGCGTGGCAAGCTGAAGCCCGAGGCCCGGTTGGACCTGCATGGTATGACCCTGGATCGGGCCTATCCGGCGTTGATCGGGTTCATTCAGCGCGCCGCCGCCCGCGATCTGCGGCTGGTTCTGGTGATCACCGGCAAAGGCAAACACAAACCCGACGAAGGCCCAATCCCGCAACGCATGGGGGTTTTGCGCCATCAAGTGCCGCAATGGCTGCGGATGCCGCCGCTTGGCCCCTTGGTGATGCAGATCAGCGAAGCGCATTTGCGCCATGGCGGTGGAGGCGCGTATTATGTGTATCTGCGCCGGCGGCGGTGACGTCGATCTTAGCCTTTTGATCTGTCCGATTGGGTATGACCCACCTGCGCGATGCCAATTTTCATCATCACCGTGGCAAAGATGAAATAGCCGGCAACAAACAGATATTGCGTCTCGATCCCGATCCCAAGGTCGATCAAAGCGCCGGTCAGCCCCGGCCCAAGCGCAGATCCCAGCACCATGACAGCGGCGGACATCGCCTTGATCGCGCCCAGATTGGCGGTGCCGTAAAACTCGGCCCAAAAGGCGTTTGGCAATGTGGCGTTGGCCCCGGCGGTCATCGCCAGGAAGAACAATCCAACCAGCGCCGACATTGGCGAGCCGGCAATGGCGAACCACGCAAAGGCCACAACCATCGGCAATTGGTAATATGGGATCAGACGACCGGTGCCGACACGGTCCAGCAACCACCCCGACCCCAGCATCGCCGCAATGCCAAACCCGGTGTAGATTGGGAACAGGCTGACCAGATCAAGATGGGTCCAGCCTTTGATCTCTGCATAATGGACCTGTTGAAAGAAAAACGCTGTGATGAACGCGGCGGGCCCAATAGCGCGGGCACCATGAACCAGAACAACGGATGGCGCAGCGTCTGGCCGCGGGTCCAATGCATGTTTTTCATGCCTGTGCTTTGATCGTTTTCCGCCATGCTTTGAGGTGTACGCTCGCGGCGCAGCAACAATCGCAACAGCGGCACGCCGGCAATGGCGATCAAAGCGGACAGAACCCAAAGCTGGCGCCAATCCCAGACCGTCAACAGGGCGACAAACAGGATTGGCATCACCGCTTCGGCCAGCGATGATCCGACCGAGGCGATCGACAGCGCCTTGCCGCGTGAGGCAACAAACCAGCGCGCCATGGAAACAGCGGCAATATGGACTGTCATCCCCTGACCTGTCAGGCGCAGGGCAAATATCACCGCCGGCAACAGCCAAACAGTGGACACAGCCATCGCCAGACATGCCAAGGCCAAAAGGATCAGAACGCCCGACCCCAGCAATCGGGACCGAAACCGATCCGTCAGCCCGCCAGACCAGACCATGACGGCGGCCGACAATGTGGTTCCAAGGGAATAAATCCCGCCCCATTGCCCATGTGTCAGGCCAAATTCCGCACGAATTTCGCCGGAAAATATCGAAATGAAATAAGTTTGGCCGAAGCTGGACAAAAAGGTCAGCAACGTCCCGGCCATCAACCAGGGCGCGTTAGCAACCAAAAAAGATCGGTCACGCAAAGCGATTGCTCCTCTTGCACGTTCGTGCCGGAGCAGTCGCGCTGGATTACAGGTTAATTCGAAACCGCTGTGGCGACCCGGGTCGTGGTGTTCAACGCCGCCCCAAACAGGGACAGAACGGTGCGCAGGGCCACAACCGGCGATTCAGTTGCCAGAACAGTGTCATTGGGATTGATCAAGAAGTTACGTGCGGCAAACAACCCGTCTGCTGTCGTGAGATCAAGCGAAAAGATGACTTGTTGCTGGCGCGGTCCCACTTTGGGTTCGGCAACAACGGCCTTTGCCGGGTACTCCCGCAGGACCAGAATGCCTTTGGGGTCGGCCCGGTCATCTTGAATTCCGCCCATCAACGACATCGCCTCAAGCGCGGTGACATATTCCTTGGGGAAGTAAATCAGGCTTTCCGAACCGGATGCGCCAAGTGCGGTAAAGGCGCGTTCGTCCTGTTGAACGATAATCTTGTCATCGCCATAAAGCCGGGCGTTTTTGTCTGGGCTGGCAAACAGATCCTTGGCCGGGATCGAATATGTCGCGTTGCCACGGTGCAGGGAAACCACCGGATTGCGGAAGTTGTTATTGATACCGCCCGCAGAGGCTATCACACTGAGAATAGAGGTATTGCGGTTCGGCAGCGGGTAACTTCCGGGTGACGCCACGCCACCAACCACAGACACCGAATTGTCGACGCCCGGTGTGGCGGTCAGCTGGACCTGGGCGTCTGGCGCGATGGTGGCCAGTTCGCTTTGAATGCGTTTGCGGGCCCCGTCCGGGGTCAACCCGTTCACCACGACATCGCCAATGTAGGGAATGAAAATCGTGCCGGAAGGCGACACCATCAACCCGTTCAATATCGCCAAATTGTTGCCGGATTGGGTCAGCAGGGAATTTTCCTGGTTGTCCCAGATATTAAGATCGATCCGGTCGCCGGTGCGCAGCACCTGGCTCTTGGGACCACGGCTTGATTTGATCCAATGAAACCCGCCGGTCCAACCGGTCACCGGCCATTTGGCAATCAATTCAGCATTTGCGCGGGTGACTGGCACCAAATCGAATTGGGCCGTTTCGGCGTTTGCTTCGCGGATAACTTCACGTTGCAAGGCGGCACCGCGGGGCAGGTTGCCACAAGCAGAGACCGCAAACATTAAAGCAATGGCCAGAAGGCGCGTCATCATCTTCACGAAGATATTCTCCTGATCACCGTCGCATCGTCCAAGCGCTTTCTAGCGGCTCTTGGCGATGATAAACAGAGTGTGAGGTGAAGAAAATTCAGAGTATTGCTTGTATGACTCAAACGACGACGAAAAAGACGGTTTTGGTCTTGGGCGCATCCGGGCGGGTTGCCGCAATGCTGGCCAAGGTCTGGCTGGAAAAACCATCCGAAAACATAATCTTTGTCCGGGTCGCGCGCAAAGCGGGCCGCGGCGTGGACTGTCAATGGGCACCGGGTGACAATGTGGCCAAATTGCCACGGGCCGATGCCGTCGTTGCGTTGTGGGGTGTGGTGCCAGGCGGAGGCGCGCCGGTCGAAGAAAACATTGATTTGGCCCGCATTGCCCAACAAATTGGCACATCTTGTGGTGCTGACCGCGTCATTCATGCGTCAAGCGTTGCGGTCTATACGCCATCCGATCAGGTTTTGGATAAATCCGCGCCTTGCGTGCCCCGCAACGCCTATGGGCGGGCAAAATTGCAAATGGAGACGGCGGTTTCCAAATCCTCGCCCCGATCTGTGTGTTTGCGGATTGCCAATGTCGCGGGCGCTGATGGGGTGTTTTCTGCCTTGGCCGGTGATGGGCCTATCACCCTGGATCAATTTGCCGATGGCACCGGGCCCCGGCGCAGCTACGTGCAGCCGTCAACCTTGGCTCAGGTGATAGAAACACTGGTGTCCTTGCCGACAGAGCACCTGCCGCAGGTGATCAATGTGGCCGGGAAAACGCCGGTTGCCATGCAGGATATTGTGGTCGCGGCGGATCGGCCAGTGTTATGGCGCGCCGCCCCGCAAGAGGCCCTGCCGGTTATGGCGGTGGATGTCGGACGATTGAACGCCTTGGTTGACTTGGGGGCGCAAAGCACAGATGCCGTTGAGCTGGTTCAGGAATGGCGCAAATACGGGGGTGGGGCGTGACACCACAGAAACGTTTGTTTGATATTGCCAGTGCTTTGTTTCTGCTGGTCGTGCTGAGCCCCCTTATCCTTTGGGTGGCGTTTTTGATTTATTGGCGGGATGGCGCGCCGGTTCTGTACGTGTCGGAGCGGATGAAAGCACCGGGGGTGCCATTCAATTTGTACAAATTCCGCACAATGACCAAAACCGACCAGAACACCGGTGTCTCTGGCGGTGACAAATCCGGGCGCATCACCAAGACGGGCAAGTTTCTGCGCGCCAAGCGATTGGATGAATTGCCGCAACTTCTGAATATCCTGAAAGGTGATCTGAGCTTTGTCGGCCCGCGCCCGCCGCTGCAGATGTATGTGGAACGGTTTCCAGAATATTATTCCAAGGTGCTGCAGTCGCGGCCAGGTGTGACCGGTCTCGCGACCTTGGTCTTTCATCGCCACGAAGAAATGCTCTTGCGTCCCTGTCAGTCGTCGGAAGAAACCGATGCGGTTTATGCCCGCCGCTGTGTGCCCCGCAAAGCCCGACTGGATTTGATCTATGCCGCACATCAATCGGTGTTTTTCGACCTTAGGTTGATGTTTGCCACTGTGTTTCGCGCAATTCCTGTAAGAACGTCGCGTAAATCAGCCGGTTTGCCGGGCAAATAGGCGGAAAATTGCCATATGTGGCGCTAATGCTGCACCCGCGAGAACGAATTTAGCCCGAATAGACCTGTCACGATACAGTGACTAATACGCCGATATGTAAGTCTGCGCTGTCCTTGCTGATCGGTGTCGCAACTGCCTGGGGAATGCCAATGCTATACAGTCTATTGGTTCGGATGAGCCGTGGCCAGAAGGCTGTGATCATTGCAACGATCGATTTTTGTCTTGTTGTGCTTTCCTTTGTGGGGGCCAATTCGCTTTTGGTGGGCCAGGTTCCGTCTTTCGAGGTCTTGCGCGCAAGTCTGCCTTATTTGGCTGTGATGGGTCCGGTTGCCTTGGCCGTGGTCCTTTATTTCGACCTGCACCGAACCAAACTTATCTCATATGAGCTTAAGGGTGTCTTACAGACCGCCCTGGTTGCGGCGGCTGTTGGCGTGTCCGGGCTTTTGACCTCAGTGATGATTGGCTCGCGTATCTCACCCCAGCTTTTTGTCATCGCATCCATGATCCTGCTGATTTCCTCTGCCAGCATTCGCCTGATCCTGCGCGAGGTGGTGATCCGGATCTATCGTCGCGGCAAGTCTTTGAAACGGGTGTTGATTTACGGTGCCGGGCGCACAGGGCAACAGCTGGCATCAGCGTTGCTGACCGATATTGAATTGTCGCTTGTCGGGTTTGTCGATGACAATCCGGCGATGCACGGGCTGACAATTGCGGGCTTCAAGGTGGCCCCGTCCAGCCGGGTGGAGCGTATGGTTGAAAACCTGCGAATTGACCGGATTATTTTGGCGATGCCCTCCGCAAGCGAGGCTGACAAGGCGCGCATCGCGCATCAGCTCAGCCATCTGTCCTGCGAAGTGCATATCATGCCGTCCTTTGCCCAGATGTTGATCACGCAAAGCGGCCCGGTGTCGACCACACCGCTGGATTTCTCCAAACTGCTGGGGCGCAACCACCTGGAGGCAGAATTGCCCGGGGTGAGCGGCGCCTATGAAGGCAAATGTGTGATGGTCACCGGGGCAGGGGGATCAATCGGATCGGAACTCTGCCGTCAGATCGCAAGCTGCCAGCCATCAAAAGTTATCCTTTTCGATCACTCGGAGCTGCTGCTGTATAATATCCAGCGGCGGTTGGCGTCGATCAATCCCGGTGTGGAAATCGTCACGGTGCTGGGCTCGATCTGTGAACAGGGTCTTGTGGACCGGGTGTTTGGCGATCACGACATTGATGTGGTGTTGCACGCAGCGGCCTATAAACACCTGCCGTTGCTAGAGCTGAACACCATCGAAGGCATGCGTAACAATGTCATTGGCACCAAATTGCTGGCGGATGCTGCGCGGCGAAATCACGTGGAACGGTTCATCCTGATTTCCACGGACAAGGCTGTGCGCCCGACCAGTGTTCTGGGCGTGACAAAGCGGCTGGCAGAGATGTTGATCCAGGATCTTGCCACCCGGTCTGAACATACGATGTATTCGATGGTGCGGTTTGGCAATGTGCTTGGCTCTTCCGGGTCGGTCATCCCGCTGTTTCAGGATCAGATCGCCAAAGGCGGGCCGGTCACGGTGACGCATTCCGATGTGACCCGCTATTTCATGACCGTCAGCGAAGCTGTGCGTTTGGTGCTTTTGGCCGGGTCGTTTGCCCGCGGCGGTGATGTCTTTGTGCTGGACATGGGCAAGCCGATTTCGATCTGGCAAATTGCCCGCAAGCTGATCGAAAATGCCGGCGACAAGGTGCGGGATGCCGCCAATCCTAATGGTGATATCGAGATCATGTTTACCGGTTTGCGCCCCGGTGAAAAGCTTGAGGAAGAATTGTTGATTGGCACCGACATGCTGACAACACCGCACCCGAAAATTCTGCGTGCGCAGGAAACCCATTTGTCCGAGCTGGAAATGGCGAATGTCATGGCCGAAGTGCGCAAGGCGGTGGCGGCGCATGATTGTGATGCGGCAAATGAAATTGCTACCCGCTGGGTCGAGCGTCGGCGAGACAAAAATCAGCAGTCCGAAGGAACGCTGGAGGTCATCTGAGGATTTTGTAGATCCTCAGCCCCGCATAATGCCGTGCCAGATGTGTTGGGCGGGCATTATGATCTATCGGTGAAATGGTGGTCTTTGCCTCGACCACTCTCACATAGTTAAGCAGTGAGAGTGATCCAGGCGATCAAAAGCGCAGTTGCTGAATCTTGACCTGGCCCAGATAGTTGCTGGCCCATTGATCAGAGCTGACAACACGGCCCTGACCATCCACGTCATAGGTATTGGTAAAGCGGATGTTGCCGTTCTGTTGGGTGCAGTTTTCGGTCATTGTGGTCACGCGCGGCGCGCCACCGGTCCCGGTCACAGCCACGTCGCAGCTGAACTGCTGCCGCACGGTGATGTCTTCGCCGTTCAGAATCCGCACTTCCCGCTGTGTCGACCCGGATTGCCGACGGGCGATCAGCTGTGGCAACCGACCAAGATCAGCTGACATCAAATCACCGCCCATACCGCGGGTGCCGCGCAACAGACCATTTTCCATGGACAAGGTCTGGCGGGCGGCTGTGGCATAGGTTTCCACAGACCGGTTTTGGCCAATACGGACCAGAACGGCATTCGACTGGGTCTTGGGAAAGTCGATCAAGATCAACGCATTGGTCGCTCTTGCGGTCAATTGCTGAACCTGGGCGGGGGTAACACGCACGGGCCCACGACCGTTGGGACCAAACCGTTCCACAACGGCGTTACGAATGAGTTCCGGGCCATCTCGGCCTTCGCCGCCACCGCTACAGGCCGCGAGCAAGGCCGTCGCGCACAACGCGGCCACGGGGGCGAAACCACTCCGCCGGATCTTTTGTTTCACGCTGATCTCCAGAACTTGCCCCAGGTCTTGGCCATTTGTGGTTGGTGATAGTCGCGAACCTGTTCATAAAGTCGCCCATCAACAAGCACCTTGGCCCCGCCATCACGCGTCAGCGATTGAATGTCAAAAGTGGTTCTGTCGGTCGATGGCGAACCGGACACGCTTCCAAGCGGAATGGTTACGCGGATGCCTTTGTCAAACGACCCTTCGCCAAAGTCATCGTAATCAACGTTGGTAAAGGTGGCATAGGCCCCGACGCGCCAGCCATTGGCAAATTCGCGATCCAGAGTCACTGTCGCACCATAATCGCCGGCAAGGTAACGGCCGACATCAAGCTGGCCGTGGAACCCGTTGCCAATGTCGTAATAGGCCGACACATGGCCGTTGAAATCCGGGATCACGCCAGCGCGGGTTTCCGAAGACCGCAGGCCGAACAGCTGATCGTAGTCGCGTGGTTTGACGTAATTCATTTCGACGCCAAGGGCCAAACGGCTGTTTACTGGTTTCCACAACAATTCGCCGGACACCCCGGCATACATTGATTCAAGGTAACCCGCGGTCACGCGGCTATACAGATTTGTTCCGGGACGGGCATAATGTGCGACGGTCAGCCGCTCGATGGCGGGATCGCCCTCTTGTGAATACCGGGCCTTTTCCGTGCGTACCGACGGCAGAGCCGATCCGGTGTTCCGGCTGGATTCGTCCAGGTTGCCGGCGAGCTTTTTGGTGATCGATCCGGAAAACACCAAA
Source organism: Marinovum sp. J2-8 (assembly GCF_055808435.1). NCBI lineage: Bacteria > Pseudomonadati > Pseudomonadota > Alphaproteobacteria > Rhodobacterales > Roseobacteraceae > Marinovum > Marinovum sp. J2-8. The sequence continues at coordinate 102,988 of NZ_JBVVRZ010000001.1, forward strand.
TTCGCGGTCGGCCGGAAACTTGCGCTGGCCCGAATGCCAAGGTCAGCCCGTGCCGGGTTATCCGGGTCAAAAACCGAAAATTGCGTGTAAGGTGCAATCGCCCAACCGAACCGTGGGTATACTTCGTCAAAAGCCGAAGGCGCGCGACCGAAACCATCGGTGATCGACGCGCGTGCCAGAATTTCGGCATTGTCGGAATGTTCCAAAGCTTCAAGATCGGACCGGCGCACCGTGACCGCAGAAAGCGCCATACCTTCGACCACTGGCACAATGACAAAGGTTTCCACCGATGCGGGCAGAACACGTGTCATGGCGCGGGCCGTGCGACCAATGGCCTGTGGCACCTGGCCGTAACGCGGATTGCGCAGACGCACGGTGGCCTGACGGGGCTCTAGGGTCAGCCCCTCAAGCACCAATTCATCATTTTCCAGCGCAGCGGTCAGAGTCTGCCGATAGCTGTTTGTGGGCAGAGCCGTCCAGCCGAGGTCATTTGCCGCGCCGGGCCGTCGCACCGATACCGGGACCGGGGCGGTTTCGCGTCCGCCCGGGGTCGCCGCAGATTTCGGATTGGTGTGGAAAGAAATCTGCGCGCCAAAGGTGTTGCCAAAGGTATGGTAAAGCGAAAGCTGCGTGCCATCGCGGAACCGGTAATCCACGCCAAAGTTCCATGGCGAATCGTCGTCATGCTCGCCGCGTTGCTGTTCCTGGGCATAGGTATCGGAGGAATATTCCGCCGAGAATGTCAGGAATTCGGTGGGTGAATAGCTGACCCCGCCAAAGCCGGCGGCATCGCCGCGAAACCATTGGTCATAGGTCGGCGTTCCGCCCGTGCCGATGTCTACATTCGGGCGTGTGCCCGTCGACCCAAAGGGATTGCGAGAGCCCAATCGGCCCCACCCAATCCCGCCAGTCAGCTCAAGACCCGGCAGCACCTCTTTGGTCGCGACCAGATACTCCCCACCATAAATGCCGGTGCCGATGAAATCCTGTAACCCGACCACAACGCTGGGCAGGTAGTCAGTTTCCTTAAGCAATTGGTAGCGCAGGTCGAAACTGCGGTCGTAATAGACGCCATCAACCGACCCACCGATCGGAAATTCGGAAATCCCGGAATAGCGGAAACTGCCGGACAGGCGCGGCGTGATCTGAAAGCTCAGCGTGCCGCGCGTGTGGTTTCCGGCATTGGCCGCCGTGATGCTCAGCGTGGCATCCGGCGATACATTGGCCGTCGGCATGTCGATCAGACCGGGCACACCATACAGATTGTATGATGGGATGCCTTCGGCCAGACCGGCCGGCGCGGCAAACAGGCTTGCGCCCGCCAGCATCACAGCTGCACTGCCCTTCAGGGTAGCTTTCAAAGTATTTGGCATCAATACGTCCCGCCCGCTGAAACTCTCTGGATTACTACGGGTAATGTCGGGACAAGTCCATCGTGCTGCCAAGGGAAACCCAGGATTGTGGCAAATACCGAACGCCGATCTGCCAGGGCGAAAAAAGTTCCAATTGTAAGTGTTAAGGCAGCGGTAACAGCTGGCCTGATATTGCAAAAGGTGGGTGAAAATAGGTGGTGAAAAATGGCTGTAGACGGAAACGTCGCGCCAGTGATCATCAAAAGGAAAAAAGTTGTTGCCAGTGATGCGCACCATGGCGGTGCTTGGAAGGTCGCATATGCGGACTTTGTCACGGCGATGATGGCGTTTTTCCTTTTGATGTGGCTGTTGAACGCGACAACGGAAAAACAAAGAAAGGGTTTGGCGGATTATTTTGCGCCAACCATTCCGGTCAACCGGGTGTCCGGCGGCGGCACGGGGGCCTTTGGCGGTGACAGCGTGTTTTCCGAGGAAACCCTGCCGCAAAACGGCACCGGCGCGTCAAGCCGACACCCGACCAACAGCGCCCAGGCGCGGGGGGATACCGGGATCAATCCCCAGGGCGAAAACAATGGCCAGGGCGATGACGATGCATTTCAAGAGCGGGCAAATACCATCAAAGAGGCGCTTTATGGCCATGGTGGTGAAAGCATGGTTATCGAAAACGCCCTGAAACATGTTGTGCTGAAAAGCACGGATGAGGGGCTTGTGGTTGAATTGTTCGAACTGCCGGACAGCCGGTTGTTTGACGATCTTGGCAATCCGACAGAGACACTTTCCGTGCTGGCCGATGCGCTGGCCGAGGCTGCGAAAACGGTGTCAAACCCGGTTGCAATCGAGGGTCATGTGCCCACAAGCCCGATTGTCGTGCGCCGAAATGTCAGTTGGGATCAATCGGTTCAGCGGGCCCAGGCCTTTCGTAACCTGATGGAGCAAGAGGGCCTGCCCAAGGGGGATGTGGCGCGGGTGACCGGCCATGCCGACCGGGAACTGGCAGAGGTAAATCCGCTTTCCCTGCGCAACAGCCGGTTGGAAGTGATTTTTCTGCGGAACCAAAACTAGAGCGCATTTTAGCTGTTAGGTCAGCGTTAAGGGGCGATGTCTATCTGTTGCATCTAAGTTTGATGCAGCAGAAAGGCGTGTCCATGACGATTTCCTCCTCCCTGAATGCGGGCGTTGCGGGGTTAACCGCAAATGCCACCCGATTGGCAGGTATTTCCGACAATATCGCGAATTCTTCGACCTATGGATATAAACGGGTTGAAACGGATTTTCATTCCCTGGTCCTTAACCAATCTTCGCGCACCTATACCGCCGGGGGCGTCCGCACCAGCACACAAAGGATGATTGATCAGGGCGGGTCGTTGGTCACCACCTCCAATCCAACCGATCTTGCGGTGCGTGGGCGTGGCATGTTGCCGGTTGCCGCCGGGGGGGACGTGCGGTCCAACGGCGTTGATGCGGAAATGCTGCTGACCACAACCGGGTCTTTCCGCATTGACGAAGATGGCTACCTCAGCACCCCATCCGGGCTGGTGTTGATGGGCTGGCCTGCCGGCATTGATGGGACGATCCCGGCGTTTTCCCGCGATACGGCCGATGGGTTGGAACCAATTCAGTTTTCGCAGAACCTGACCGGAGATCCGACAACCACAGTTGATATGAGCCTCAATCTGCCGGCCACGGCAACCGATGCCGGGTCATCTGGCGATCCATATTCGCTTTCGGTCGAATATTTTGACAATCTCGGCACATCGCAGACGATTTCAATGTCGTTCACACCAACGGTTCCGGCCACCGGGTCATCAAATGAATGGACGATGGTGATGACCGATTCCGCCCAGGATGATGCTGTGGTTGGGGAATACACTGTCGCCTTTGACAACAGCCGCGCCACTGGCGGCACGATTGCATCGGTCACCACGGTGTCCGGCGGCGCCTATGATCCCGCCACCGGATCGGTTGAGGTAACCGTCGCCGGCGGGCCGATCAATTTCAACATTGGTACGGTTGGGGACACGCGCGGATTGTCGCAATTGTCCGACAGTTTTGCACCAATTTCGATCACCAAAGACGGCTCTTCGGTTGGCAATATGACCTCGGTCGAAGTGGATGAAAACGGCTTTGTTTACGCGATTTATGACAGTGGCGAAACTCAGCGGCTATACCAGGTGCCGCTTGCCGATATGCCGAATCCTAACGGGTTGCAGGCGCTTGATCAGCAGACCTATCGTGCCTCGCCAGAAAGCGGGTCTTACTTCCTGTGGGATTCAGGTGAGGGTCCAACCGGCGACATCAAATCCTTCTCGCGCGAGGAATCGACCACCGACGTGGCGACAGAGCTGACCTCGATGATCAAGACCCAGCGGGCCTATTCATCCAATGCCAAGGTTATTCAAACCGTGGATGAGATGCTTCAGGAAACCACCAACATCAAACGTTAACGGCCGTCGCGCCGATTTGAGGTGATCCATGTCCTTCACCGGTTCAATATCCAATGCACTTTCGGGGTTGCGCGCCTCTTCCCTGGCGGCCGAATTGGTGTCTTCCAATTTGGCCAACGCCACGAACGAGAATTACGCAACGCGCAATATCGAAGTTTCCTCCCGCGTGAATGGCACGTCCGGCGGGGTCAGAATTGACGGAATTACACGTTCCGTCGATCCGACCCTGCTGGACGAATGGCGCCGCGCCAGCGCCAGCACATCAGAGCTCGATACCACCACCAGCTATCTGTCACGGGTGGAAGAATTGTTCGGCGCGCCGGATGATGCGGGATCACTGGCGGATTTGATGACACGGTTTGAATCCGCGCTGGTGTCCGCGGCGAGCAGGCCGGATCTGACGAACAGGTTGCAGGATGTCTATTCCCAGGCAAATGATCTTGTGACTGCTTTTTCCCAGGCGTCTTCGGGCGTGCAGAGCTTGCGCACCGAAATTGACCAGGGGATTGGCCGTATGGTTGCGGACTTGAACAGTCATCTAAGTAATATTGTCGAGCTGAACACCCGGATTTCCCGCGCAGAGTTGACCGGTGACAATACGCAGGCGCTTTATGATATTCGACAAGAAGCCATTGATAAGGTTTCTGAAATCGTACCATTGCGTGTCCTGCCCCGTGATCGGGGGGCGGTTGCCTTGGTCACAACGTCCGGCGCTGTTTTGTTGGACGGAAACGCAGCCGAAATTGAGTTTACTGCCGCCACTATGGTGACTGAATTCAAGTCGTTGGAAAATGGTGCGCTATCTGGCCTGACCATTGATGGCATCGACATTCCGGTGGGATCCGAAAACAGCAGGGTCAAAGGCGGTCGCATGGCGGCCTTGTTTGAACTGCGGGATGATACTTTGGTCACTTATCAGGCCGAAGTTGATGCGCTGGCGCGAAATCTGGTCGAGCGGTTCCAGAGTTCGGGATTGGACCCGACGATCGGGGTGAATGATCCGGGTTTGTTTACCGATAATGGCCAGGCGTTTGACACCACAGAAGAGGTTGGCCTTGCCCGTCGTCTATCGTTGAATGATCAGGTGAACACGGATGCGGGTGGTGCGTTGTGGCGGTTGCGCGATGGTCTTTATGCCACGATACCCGGGCCGCCGGGACAGGGTGATCTCATTTTGTCGATGATCGACCGATTGAACGAGGATTTGACCGTCGCATCTGGTGATCAGGCCGGGCTGGCTGCTACCGCCTCTGAATTGACGACAACCCTGTTCTCCAAGATTGGCGCAGATCTTTCCAGAACCGAAGACCGCCTGAGCTTTGCAGCCGCCCGCAGCAGCGAGCTGACCGAACAGAAATTGCGATCCGGTGTCGATACCGACACGGAACTTCAGAAACTTCTGCAAATCGAAAAAGCCTATGCCGCCAATGCACAGGTTTTGAAAACTGTCGATGAGATGTACGATCTTCTCTTGGGGATTACCTGATGAACCTGACAACACTTGGCGACCTGTCCCATAGTTTCGCGCTGCGCAAGCGTCAATTCGACCTGAAAACAGAATCTCAGAAGCTGCAAATGGAGCTTACCACCGGATTGGCCGCGGACACCCGCAGCCACCTTCAGGGTGATTACGCGCATCTGAACGACATCGAGCGCAGCTTGAAAATGTTGGACAGCTATCGCTTTGCCATCACAGAGAGTGACACGACAACCCTGGCGATGCAGAGTTCGCTCGGTGTTATCCAGGACGTGACGGTAGAGCTTTCCTCAGCTTTGTTTCTGGCGGCGCAACCGGGGGGACAACAGGGGTTGAAAACCGCATCGGCCCAGGCGGAACAGTCCTTTGCCACGATCGTCGGCCAATTGAATACCAATGCAGCAAACAGATCTTTGTTTGCAGGCGCGTCTTTTGATACCAGCGCATTGGCGCCGGCCTCGGAACTGATGTCGGGGTTGCGCGCGGCGGTCGCTGGTGAAACCACTTTGACTGGTGTTCAATCTGCGCTCGACGCTTGGTTTGACACCCCCGGTGGTGATTTCGAAACCTTGGGATATGTTGGATCCACGGTGGATGGCACGCCATTGCAACTGTCAGAAGATGTTCGGGTTGGCCTGTCGATCCGTGCGGATGATCCGATTTTTCGAGAAATCGCTGAAATCCGTGGCAATGGCGGCGCTCGCAGGGGATCAAACCCTTGGATTCAGCCAGGATTTGCAGGTGGTCATGGTCAATCAGGCGGGCAATGCACTGTTGGAATTGCAACCGGAATTGACCGACACCATTGCTGGTCTGGGGCTTGTTCAGTCACAGATTGAACAGAGCCGGACCAGAAATGAATCTGCCGCCCTCGCGCTGGAGGTGTCGCGCAACGCCTTGCTTTCGGTCGATCCGTTTGAATCCGCGACCCGATTGGAACAGGTCCAAACCCAGATCGAGACTTTGTATGCGGTGACCGTGCGGGCATCGCGATTGACCATGCTGGATTTCATGAGGTGACTTTGTGCGTTTAAAACTTCTCTTCGCGGCCTTTTTTCTGATCCTGCCATCGGTTCTCACGGCAAGCCCGATCCGGATCAAGGATCTGGTGGAATTTGATGGCGTGCGGGGCAATGACCTTGTTGGTTACGGCTTGGTTGTCGGGCTGGATGGATCTGGCGACGGGCTGCGCAACGCGCCATTTACCGAAGAAATCATGACCAACATCCTCGAACGGTTGGGTGTGAACGTCACGGGTGAACAGTTTCGGCCGAAAAACGTGGCCGCCGTGTTTGTCACCGCCACCTTGCCGCCCTTTGCCCGGTCCGGCAGTATGATTGATGTCACTGTTTCGGCGATTGGTGATGCCAAAAGTCTTTTGGGTGGCACGTTGATCATGACGCCGCTGAATGCCGCCGATGGCGAGATCTATGCCGTTGCACAAGGCACGGTGATTTCCGGAGGCGCCAAGGCCGAAGGCGATGCCGCGCAGGTCACATTTGGTGTGCCGACGGCGGGCGTCATTCCCGCGGGTGCACGGATCGAACGGGAGGTCGATTTCGATCTTTCTTCGCTGGATGTGATGCGCTTGGCGTTGCGCGAACCGGATTTCACCACCGCAGCCCGTATCGAAACCGCCATCAATCGGAATTTTGGGCGGCAGGTTGCATTGATGTTGGATTCCGGCACGGTGCGGCTCGACATCGGGGCGACGCGGATGCCGTCGACCGCCCACGCATTGGGACGTATCGAAAACCTGCTGGTCGAGCCGGAGCGAAAGGCCCGCGTCGTGGTTGATCAGAGATCCGGCACCATTGTCATGGGCGAAGATGTGCGAATTTCGCGGGTGGCTGTCAGCCAGGGCAATTTGACCTTACGGATCGAAGAGGCCCCGGTCGCGGTGCAACCCAATCCTTTTTCCGAGGGTGAAACGGTTGTTGTGCCCCGTACCCGTGCCGAGATTGAGGAAGAGCCGGGCATCAATCTTGCGGAGGTGCCGGATGGCACATCCCTGTCTGAGGTGGTCGCAGGCCTGAATGCCCTGGGGGTGTCCCCGCGTGACATGATCGACATCCTCAAGGCGATCAAAGCCGCCGGCGCGCTTCATGCAGAGTTTGTGGTGCGTTAGCGCATCGCAAGAAGCATTGAGAACATCAGTCATCATCTGGCTGGTGTGTATAATTTCAGTGGCTTAGGTGGCCGATCCGGTGGCGCGCATGCCGTTTGCCGTTGCTTTGGGTGTCTCGGGCGCCAATAATTTTCTTTCGGCTTTGCGACACTCGGTGCGACCACCGACGATCTGCATAGAATTCCGGTATGACGACATGCTTCATTGGTATTTTCCAATTGAGGGCAGCGGTGAGCATATTTGGGGCGATTGACGGCGTTGTGCCCAATCCATGTTCCAAAACACAGAAAGCTGCGTGAACCGATGAATCTTGCCGCCGTCACCAACGAAGTTGCCCCACTTACATCGCCGGGAAGTTTGGATAGTATTTTCCGCACCGCCGTAGAGCATGGCATTACCACTTTTGAGGCACGCACCGTCGAAGGGCGACATCCGATCCGGCAGAGTTTTCACGCGTCGCGGATCTGTTGGGTGAGATCGTTGCCACGGCGGAGGCCCGCGGTTTTGATGTCCAACTTGAAAATCTGCCCGGCACATGGGCCGATACCAGCGCGGGTTGCGGCGGTTTCAATCACCTGGCGTATGGTGTGAAGTTCGCTGTTCACGCCGCCTATATCCTTGTTGTTAAGCAGGACAATGCTGAAATACGTTTCGAGGTAAGCGATCTGTTGGCTGAGCGTCGGTTGCGCGATATGCAGGATTGACGACGCCCGTGACATTGCTTTTGTGCGGTTCTAAAGAAAAGGGATCTGTCCGAATTTCCGGTGACACAACGTGCTTTTCTTTACAATATGGCCGCTTTTTGCGCTGATTGGTCTGGGGTTCTGGCTGGCACGGTCCGGGTTTCCGCATCCTGATTTCTGGGTCGGTGCCGAGAGACTGACCTATTTCATTTTCTTTCCCGCGCTGCTGTTTACCAGTCTGTCGCGTGCGCCATTAAGTGACCCGGCGCTGGCCCGCATGGGTGCTGCGGCCGTGGCCACGATCCTGGTTGCCGCTGGGGGGCTGTGGCTGGCGCGCCGGATGCGGCCAACCCCAGCCGCCCGCTTTGGGCCGGCATTTCAGGGGGTTGTCCGCTTCAATACCTATCTTGGATTTGCTGTCATCGGCAGCCTTGGCGGTGCCGAGGCGGTTGGCCGCGCGGCGGTCTACCTTGCGATTGCGGTGCCGCTGGTCAACCTGTTGTCGATCCTGGCCTTGACCGAGGCCGGTCCGGCCCGTCGGCCTGTGGCCTTGCTGAAGACAATTTTCGGCAACCCGCTGATCCTGGCCTGTATCGGCGGATTTGCCGTGGCGCTGACGGGGTTTGGCCTGCCCTATGGCACGGGCAGCTTTCTGAATCTTCTGGCACGGGCCAGCCTGCCGCTTGGGCTTCTGTGTGTGGGGGCGGCCCTGCAACCCGCGGCGCTGCGGCGCGATCTTTTGGTTTTGGCGGGCAATACGGTGCTGCGCTTGTTTGGCATGCCGATGCTGGCCTGGCTGGTTGCCTTGGCTTTTGGTCTCGACGTCGGCACGGCGCTGGTCTTGGTGGTGTTTTCGGCGGTGTCGACGGCGCCAACGTCCTATGTCCTTACGCGGCAATTGGGCGGTGACGGCGCGTTGATGGCGGGGCTTGTGACCTGTCAGACATTGTTGGCAGCGATCACAATACCTCTGGTCCTGATGATTTTTGCCCCCGGCTAATACGGGTGGCCCCGTATGGAAAAATGGCCGGATCCTGGGAACCCGGCCGTCGTCTGCAATGCGTGTCGCTTATTTGTTGCCGGTCAAAACCACCTCGTCACCGACCCGTTTGCCGGTGCGCAATCCACCCGGCACTTGCAAGGTCGGCAGAAGCTCGATCAAGCCGATATTGACATATTGCGGCGTATCAACGGCGTATTCCACGGCGTCGGCAATGTCGGACACCTGCGGCATCTCGAAGCCTTCGAAATACTTGCGTTTTGCTTCTTCGGGGCTGATGTTTTCAAGATGCGCGAAAATGTCGGTTTCTACGCATCCGGGGTGTGCACCCGTCGGCCAAGTGCATCGACCCGCAGCTGTCGCGATCCCACATGTATGGTCGGCCTGAGATGGATGTCGCCCTTGACCGGATCTGTGTGGGCGGTGGTCTTTAACAGATCTTGTTTTTGGTCGCGCTGGGTGAGGTGTTGAAGACCCCCCCGCAGGTGTTTGTGTTCTGCGAAGAGATTTACGACCGTATTTGGTGCGCCGACTACACCGTTACCGCGATTGCGTCTGCGGTGCCGGAACCATTTTCGATGACTGGTTTGTTGATCGGCGCGTTCAACAAACTGCAATCGTAATCATTCTCTTGTTCCGCTTCGATCAGTCAAGCGGCGGCAGTCGAGGGGTTGCCCGGCAAGATCACACCCGAAAGCAGGACAATCGAAACCGATCTGGATTTCGTGATCTATCTGTTGGAAAGCGTCGGCGTGGCCTCGATCCATGGTGCAGCTTACGGCATGGAACCGCATATTTCGATTTCCACGGCCACCTCGATGGAGGTTCTGGAGGATGGTTGCGACCGGATCGAAGCGGCGTGCAAAGACCTGCCAGAAAGCAACGGCTGGCGGCGGGTTAACCTGCAAACGTGCCGTTGATTTCGAGTGTTGATGCACGCTCTCCCGGTTTCGATGTTCCGAACGGCATCAACCACCAGAATGCGGTGACACAGGTTGGCGATGGTATCAAGATCATGGATGATAACGATGATTGCCATGCTGCCGGACATTTCGCTGGGATCAGCCCCAGCGTGGAAAGATGACCTGAGAAACCCAGTTTTGCGCTAGATCAGCCGCCAGTGTAACTGGCATCCGGTTGGAATTTCTACTCCAGATAGCCGCGCACCAGACTGCTGGTGACCAAGGCCCAGCCATCCGCGACCACAAAAAACGCCAGTTTGAACGGCAGGGACACAATGGCCGGCGGCACCATCATCATGCCCATCGACATCAGGATCGCCGCAACCACCAGATCGATAATGAGGAAGGGTAGGAAAATCAGGAACCCGACCTGAAATGCCCGGGAAATTTCGGATAACAGAAAAGAGGGGATCAGCACGCTCAACGGCGCCTCGGGCGACACCTCTGCCTCGACATCGGGGCGCAAGGCGGCCATGGCATCAAACGTATCAGAATCAAGCCGGGCAGCCATGAAGGCGCGAAAAGGATTGAGTGCCCGTTTGAAACCATCTTCCAACGGCAGGGATTCTTCAAAAACCGGCTGAATTCCCTGTTCCCACGCGGCGGTAAACACCGGATCCATGACGTAATAGGTCAGGAACATGGCCAGCGTCACAATCAACATGTTCGGCGGCGCCTGTTGCAGGCCCAGAGCCTGGCGCAAAATGGATAACACCGTGACAATAAACGGAAAACACGTGACCATGATGGCGATGCCCGGCGCAAGGCTGAGCACCGTGATCAATAGGATCAACTGAATCGACCGCACGGTGATTGACCCGCCATCGCCAAGATCCAGCGACAATTCCTGAGCCTGGATTTCTGTTCCGGTGAGCGCAAGAAAGACGATCAAAACAACCGGGACAACGCGCGTAAGACAGGCCGACATCAGCCTTCTTCCAGGTTGTCTCGCAGGTCTGCGACCTCGGTCAGGCGAACGGCCAATTGCCCGGGCATATCTTCCCCGGCCTCCATCAATTCGCCGCGCGCAATCAGGCGTGTCCCAACATAAAGTTCGACAGGGTCATCGACCCGTTTGTCGAGCGTCAGCACAGATTCCGGCCCAAGACGCAGAAGGTCACGGACGGTGGGCCGGGCTTTGCCGACGGAAATCGTAATTTCGATCGGGACCGAGGTGAACGGACTTTTGGTGGTATCAAACGGCGTGTTGTCGCCCATGGCTGTCTTCCTTCTGAAGATCGAGGGTGAATGCGTCCAGCGCGGCGGAAATTTCCGAAATCACGTCATCCAGATTGATTTCGATTTCGCGGTCAGCGAGAGAAAGCTGCGCCTGACCCTCGGCCATTTTCACATCGCCACGGATCAGGACCGGAAAGCTGTCTTCGCGTTCGATCAGGGATTCAACCGTTTCGACCAAACCGGGATGGACCAGGATATGGGCATCGCAGGCAAGATTTTCGCTGGCGGCATTTTGAAGCTCTTCGACAATCCGGGGTCCAATAGAGCGGCGCATGACTTCTGGTAAGAGTTTGTCAATAATTTCAATCAGAAGGGGCCGCATTTCGCGCAGCAGATGGCTATAGGCCTCATTGTAGGTAAAGGAGAGATCCAAGAGATTCTGAGCCAAATCAGAGGTCAATCTGATCTTGTCCTTTGCGTGGGCCTGAACCGCGTCATCCCAACCCGCTTGATACCCCTCTTCAAACGCAGCAAGGCGACGCGTTTCTATCTCTTCATCATCTTGCAGTACGGGCGTTGTCGCGGCGGCGCGGGTGCCGCCAAAATCCTCTAACAAATGACCGATTGTCATTGGGCCTTCTCCTCGGTGTCATCCAGCCATCCGCGCAGAATTTCGACCGTTTCTTCCTGTCGTTCGCCGATCAGATTGCGCAGCCGTTCCACCGGGTCAGTTGGGGTATCCAGTGGAAAGGCATCCGTGTTCGCCATCCCGGTTGGTGCAAGTGGCATGAAGCCGCCCCGGCCATCGTCGATTTCGCCATCCAGCGGTTCAAATTCCGCGGCGGTGTCGTCAAAGCTCAATTCCGCGGGGCTGGATTCGGGGTCATTCGCGCGGGGCGGCAGCGCGAGAACGTCCGGCGCGGGTGGGTTGTTAAAGATCGGACGAACGACAAACAGCCCCAGGATCAAGGCCACCAGACCCAAAACCGCCATTTGAATCAAAGTGCCCAGATCAAGTGGCAATTGCGCCAACAGCCCCGGCACCGCTTCGGTCCCGGCCTCGGAAATTGGTTCAAAGGCCATGGATCGGATGGTGATGACATCGCCACGGGCGGCATCGAATCCGACGGCCGATGACACCAGGTCCCGCAGCCCCTCGATCTCTTCTTCGGGCAGCGCGGTGAACACCTCTGCGCCATTGGCATCAAGGGCTGTTGTGCCATTAACCAAAACCGCAACGGTCAGGCGGCGAATGGCCCCCGGACCACGCACCAATTCCCGTTCGGTTTCGGAAATTTCATAGTTAATACGTTCGCGGGTTTCATTGCCCTGAGAGTTCGATTCGCCCCCCGTGCCATCCCCGTCAGGCAGATTCGACGCCACGGTGACATCGCCGCCGCCGCTGCCAGCCTCTTGGGAATTGTTCGACCGTTCTTCTGTATCGGTGCTGATGGCGACCCGGCTTTCGGGGTCAATGCGGCGCTCCCGGATCAATTCGCTTTCGGTGACTGTATCAACGCTGACCTCGACAACGGCATTGCCAAATCCGACCCGAGCCTCGACTAGTCGCATGACGGCCTCGCGCAATGTGGCAGAACGTTCATCGCCGACAGTTGCAGGCGCGTCTTCCTCGCTTGCGGCGATCAAGCCAGCGGCACTGTCAATCACGGCCACATTTTCCGGCGACAAACCGGGCACGGCAGAAGATACTAGATATTTCAATGCCTTGGCCTGTTGTGGCGACATGCCAGACCCGGACGCGGTCACAAAGACCGACGCAGAGCCATCTGAATCCCGGCGAAACGGATTGGACGACGCGTTTGCAATATGCACGCGCGCCGCGGCAATCGCGGGGCTGGCTAGGATAGTTCTGGCCAATTCGCCCTCTTTCGCGCGCCAGTAAGCAGCATCGAACATCTGTGAGGTCGTGCCAAATCCGGTCAGCGAATTGAGCAGTTCATAGCCCTTGGTATTGTTCGCCGGCAGGCCCTCGCTGGCCAGGGTAAGGCGCAATTCATCCCGTTTGTTCGACGCGACGAAAATCGATCCGCCGCGAATATCATACTCCATTCCGCGCTGTTCCAGGGCGCGCACAACCTCGCCCGCGGCACCGTTTTCAAGACCGGCATATAACAACGCCATACTTGGGGTTGCGGCCATGCGGCTCATGAAGAAGACGGCGATAAACATGCCGAGACCGGCGGCAACCGCACCGATTTTTTTCTGCAAACTCAAGGCTGCCCATGTTTTGGCAATTTGATCCACGGTGTCCTCCGTCGGGTCGGCGTTCTGCGCGACTTGTCCTAACGGTTTCGCCGATCAGCCTTAACAATCGGTTAGTTCCTCTGCGGTTATAGATTGGTCAGCGAGTAAATAGGTGGCGCATGGCACTATCCGACGAAGTTGAGGAAAAACCGGCTAAGAAGAAGTCGAAACTGCCCCTGATCATCGGCCTTGTCCTGGCAATTGCCGGCGGGGTGGCGGTTTTTATGCGGTGTATTCCGGATTGATCCTGGGTTCTGGCGAAAGCCACGCCAGTGACGCGGGCCAAAATAACAAAGACGAAGGCGCTTCCGGCACACATATGGCGATGCCGGATGTGGCGTTTGTTCCATTGGATCCGATGGTTATTTCTTTGCCGACGTCCGGCGGGGCACGCCACTTGCGGTTTACTGCGCAGCTGGAGGTCCCTTCGAGCGTGAAGGCAGACGTGGAAACGCTGCGCCCGAGGGTCGTGGATGTATTCAACAGCTATCTTCGCGCTGTGGAGGTCGCTGATCTGGAAGAGCCAACGGCGCTTTTGAAATACCGGTCACATCTGTTGCGCCGGGCCCAGTTGGTGCTGGGGGATGAAGCGGGTGAACAACCTGCTTGTCATGGAATTTGTGGTGAATTGACGGGGCAACATGATGGAAATGATTGCGGATGTGCTGCTTGTCGCCGGGGCGCTTGGGGCGGGCATGTATTGTTATGTTCTTGCGCGGCGATTGAGCCGGTTCAACGATCTTGAAAACGGTGTTGGTGGGGCCGTGGCCGTTCTGTCCGCTCAGGTGGATGACCTGACCAAAACACTGCAGTCCGCGCAAGCGGCGGCAAATGGGTCAAGTAAGTCGCTGGAGGATCTGACAGGCAGAGCTGAATCTGTGTCCCGAAAGCTGGAACTATTGGTTGCCTCAATGCACGACATTCCAGATCAGGAAGAAAATGCCCCCCTGAACGAAAAGGAACCGTCGGTTGAGGCCGCCCCGGTATTTGCCCGGCATTCTCGGGAACCCGGAAGGGCAGGGTGATGAACAGAAATCTGAAACCCGGCGCAAAACCAAAGACCAAGGACGGATCCGCGACCAAGACCACACGGCCGCGCCGACCGGGGCGGGGAACGTTAACCGTGATTGCCGCTTTATTGTTGGGCTCTGCGATTTCTGCGCATCGGTCTGCAAGCAACAGAGGCGATCGCGCGCGAGGCAAGCCCGGAAGAAATGGTCGCTGAGGTTACAGACAACCTGCCCGAACCCCTGCAATGCGAGACAGACCCTGATCTGCTGCCACTGCTCAACGCGATGGAAGACCGGGAATCACGTATTCTGGAACGTGAGGAACGGATCATCATGCGGATGCGGGCGCTTAGGGTCGCAGACGATCAAATTAGTGCCAAATTGAAAGAACTGAAGGCGGCAGAAACCGCCCTGCGGGCCACTATTTCTCTGGCGGACGAGGCTGCCGAATCTGACCTGGCGCGGCTGACCGCGGTCTATGAAAACATGAAACCCAAGGATGCGGCGGCCCTGTTTGAAACCATGGCGCCCGAGTTTGCGGCCGGGTTTCTTGGCCGTATGCGGTCGGAATCGGCGGCTGGCATCATGACCGGTCTGACACCGGAAACCGCTTACACGATTAGTGTGGTTCTTGCAGGACGCAATGCCGAAGTTCCAAAGCAATAATCGAACGAAATCTTCAGAAATTTATGCGACTTCGATGCAAGGTTTGCAAAAGGTATCAAGATGATTGGCTTTGTCGGAATTTCTATTGTCTTTGTCATGGTCTTCGGTGGCTATCTTCTCGCCGGGGGGAAACTGGCAATAATTATGAAGTCCCTGCCGTTCGAAATGATAATGATCGGGGGCGCCGCATTGGGGGCCTTCCTTATCAGTAACGATGCCGGGGGCGCGAAACACACAATAAAAGATATTGGAAAAGTGTTTAAAGGCCCGAAGTGGAAACAAGAGGATTACCGGGACCTTCTGTGTTTGCTTTTTGAACTGATACGGATTGCGAAACAAAATCCGGTGCAGTTGGAAGAGCATATTGAAACGCCCCAAGAGAGTTCCATATTTGCACGATATCCCAAAATACAAGGCGACAAAGAATCTGTTGAACTGATTTGTGATACCTTGCGCGCCGCGACCATGAATTACGATGACCCACATCAGGTTGAAGAAGTGCTGGAAAAACGCATGGAGGCGGCCCTGCACCATAAAATGCATTCCAGCCATGCGCTGCAAACTGTGGCCGATGGCCTTCCTGCCTTGGGTATTGTTGCAGCGGTTTTGGGTGTTATCAAAACGATGGGATCGATTGACCAACCTCCCGAAGTATTGGGGAAAATGATTGGTGGTGCTCTTGTCGGGACGTTCCTCGGTGTGTTCCTGGCCTATGGGTTGGTTGGCCCCTTTGCTGCGCGGGTCAAATCCGTTGTCGAAGATGACTCTCACTTTCACCAACTAATACGTGAAGTATTGGTGGCGAATCTACATTCCCATCCAACCAATATTTGCATCGAAGTGGGGCGCCAGAATACACCCTCGCATTTCCGGCCAGATTTTAATGATTTGGAAGAGGCACTCAAATCCCTGAAACAGGATGCCGCATGAAACGCCTAATCGCCATACTTTCATTTCTCGTTTCATCTTTCCCAGCGAGTGCCGATACCGTGGTATTGCGATCAGGAGAACACGATAATTTCACGCGCATTGTCGCCTTTCTACCTGATGAGACCGATTGGCAAGTGGTGCAAAATGACCGACAGGTTGAGGTTATTATTACTGGTAAAACAGATCATAAATTCGACAGTGGGACCGTTTTCGACCGCATTCCGCGTACCCGTATCTCGGATGTGAAGACAGTCGAGGACAATCAGCTTACTATTGAATTGGCTTGCCATTGTCGGGCTAAATCGTTTTTTCAAGCACCCAATATGCTGGTCTTTGATGTGTCGGAGACTGATCAAGCATTGCCCTCTCGGGAGGAGAGTGCATCTTCTCCGGATTCAAGACAGACCGATATGATAAATCAAGAGGGCGCGCCGATCGACCTACGCGATGCTTTAAAGCTCCCTACACAAGAACGACAGGTTTATTCCACCTCCAGCGTGTCGCAATTCGCGCAGGCCCTAGCGAACCGCACCACCAGGCAAGTTCTTGAAATTGGCGCTCCAAATTCAACCGTGCCGACGGAAAACGTTGTTGTTGGCACCGAGTTTCGCAATATCGCCGTACCAAATATTGCCCTGCCGGAAGCCCCCGGTTCCCGAGCTGCCAGTGGGCTGAGGGACCTGACCAAAGCAAATTGCACAGCGTTAAGCCGTGCACCGATTGATGAGTTCCTGGAAGTCGATGATTTCTATAAACTCAAAAATCAATTTCTCGCAGCGCTCTACACGGACGGGCTGCAATTGGACCGCAAGGTAGCAACGAAGCTGGCGCAATTGTACCTTTCACAGGGACTTGGTGCCGAGGCGGCACAACTTCTTGACCTGGCTGGTTTCAATGGTGAAGGGCACGAATTTTTACGAAATTTGGCTGAGGTGATTGAAGTATCTGACGAGATTCCGCGCATTGAGTTCGAGAAATTTGAACATTGTAGCTCGGACAACGTACTTTGGTCAAACCTGGCGGCCGCCAAAAAACCGATGACCGACGAAGAAGGGCTCGCCGTTGTGCGAATTGCAGAGGGCATGCCACGCCCGCTCCTTCGTACCATTTCGCCGAGGTTGATAACAAATCTGTTTTCGGCGGGCCAACCGGAAGCTGCCAATCTAATTTCCAAAATTGTTGATCGTTCCGGGATGTCCAGCCCCGCATCAATGGCAGAGGTCCTGCTCTCGGAAACCGAGACTGAGCAAGACAAGTTATTGGAATCCATATCGCAATCCAATGGGGAAGAAGCCGCTGAGGCAGCTGCCTTGCTCGTCGCCCGACACGTCGAGTCCGGTGAAGTCGTCCCCGCCCCTCTTGCCGATTTGGTGGCCAGTCACGCGGTGGAAAATCGCCACAGGGAGAATTCCGGCATGTTGCGCAAGGCTGAAGCATACTCTTTGATCTCACGCGGCGACTTTGATTTGGCTCTCGACAAGATCAAAACCGAAACCTTCGCGCCAGAAGATACATTTGACGTAAGGTCGAAGTTCTTTAAATCTTTAACCGCATCGGATGACACGGTTACGTTTTTACGCATTGTACATTCCGAGCTCCCCTTGATTTTGGACGTCGCACCAGAGGTCCGTCGCGCGGTCGCGGCGCGGCTATATCAAAATCAATTTCCCCAAACCGCCGCGCGGCTCATCGAGACTGCCGAACCTTTGAGCGGCGAGCTATTGGCCCAAGCACTGTCTGCACGCACATCAGGTGAGATTGGTATTTCGGATGATCGGCTTTTTGACGCTGAGTCATCCGATCAAAGAGGTATAGATGAGGCTCGTTATCATGCGTTGCTCGCTGCTGGCGAGCTAGTAGAAGCCAAGAAAACGGCGTCCACGTTGGGTCGCATGGACCCAGTGGACACCATGATAGCCGCAATCGACCCGTTGCTTGCCCCAGATGCTTTTAATCCCGCCACATCAGGTCTTATCACATTGAAAGATGCCAATGAACTGGCCGATGCAACTGCGTCGTTAGCCGATTCCGTGACATCAGTTTTAAACGACCCGGGCTTGGGGGTGTTGCCGTAATTTCGTCCAGTTGGGTCGGAGTTTTTGGGGTAATTAGATCAAAGTTTGGCGGAAGAAATCATGATGAAAAAAGTCAATCTAATTTCGACAATGGTCCTCAATCACACGGTTCTGCTTGCTTTGGGGCTGCTGGGAATCATTGCGATGATGATTTTTCCCGTGCCGGCGGTCATATTGGATCTTGGTTTATCGCTATCCTTTGCGCTCGCAATTCTGGTATTTGTCATTGTGCTTTTTATTGAGGAGCCGCTGGAATTTTCTTCGTTTCCAACCATTCTCCTGGCGGGGTTAATGCTGCGTCTTGCTTTGAACGTATCCTCCACAAAACTAATAATTGGCCAAGGGCACACTGGCACGCAGGCTGCGGGAAATGTCATTGATGGGTTCGCTGGTTTCATAATGGGCGGTAATTTTGTAATTGGGTTAGTTACATTTTGTGTCATCCTTATTGTCAATTTTATGGTAATTACAAAGGGTGCTGCCAGAATGGCAGAGGTTGGAGCGCGATTTGCGCTCGACGGAATGCCCGGGAAGCAATTGGCCATTGATAGCGACGTATCGGCCGGTGCGATAGATCATGAAACCGCCAAAAAACGCCGTGAGCACGACCAAAGTGAAACAACGTTTCTTGGCTCCCTAGATGGCGTTTCCAAGTTTGTAAAGGGCGACGCCATTGCAGGCCTCCTAATTACCATTCTGAATTTGGTGGTTGGGACATCAAATGGCGTCATAGCACATGGAATGGAGTTTGGTGTCGCTCTCGAAACCTATGCCATTCTGACCGTTGGGGATGGTCTGGTCACGCAAATTCCGGCGGTCATTGTTTCAATAGCTTCCGCGTTATTACTGGCCAAAGGCGGCAACTCTGGAACCGCGGATGTTGCGCTAATCAGACAATTGGGTAACCATCCGTCAGCGCTCATGGCGGTTGCTGCATTGCAATTCTCTTTTGCAATTCTACCGGGCTTGCCGTTTGCCCCTTTCGCCTTGGGTGCGATCGTTTTTGCGGGGATGGGTGTTCATCAATACAAGAAATCATCTCGGCTAGCTCAAGAACCAATTGACTCAGATATGCCGCTAGAGCCGCGAGTAAAACCTATTGGTGACCTCCTTTCGCTAGACGACATCCATTTGGAGTTTGCAAGCGATTTGGTTGATATGGTTTTAGATCCCGCATCGGGACTAGATGCACGGATATCCAATATGCGAACCCATATTGCGACGTCATTTGGTTTGATATTGCCTGAGATTCGTCTGACGGACAATGTATCTGTCGATCCCGGCACTTACATCATTCATATACAAGGCGTCGAACAGGCGCACGCGCAAGTGCATCCTGATTTGGTTTTGGCTCTCATCCCCCAAGGGTCAGAGAATCTGCCGGAAGGTAAGGATGTAGATGAACCAGTTTATGGGGCTCCGGCAAGATGGATAAAAGCGGATCAGCAGGAGGATTTGGCACTACAAGGTTTGACCATTGTCACGCCTAACGAGGTTCTGGCGACGCATCTATTGGAGGTAATCAAAGCAAATTTCAGTCGGTTGTTTACGTATAAGGCGCTTACTCGACTCCTGGACGAAATGGTGAATTTGACAGAGCCTGAACGAGCAGAAGCGAACCGGAAATTGTTGAACGAGATGATTCCGGACCAAGTCCCAATGGATTTGTTGCACCAAGTCTTGAAACATTTGTTGGACGAACAGGTTTCAATACGTAACCTTCCGGTCATTTTGGAGGCGATCGGTGAAGCGCGCAAGTTCACGAATCAACCCGAAGGCATCTGTGAACATGTTCGGCAGCGGCTTGGATTTCAGATAGTTTCCGGATTGAAGCGACCTGATGGAACTATTCCGTTAATTCAGCTCGCTCCGGAATGGGAAGAGATATTTGCAACATATCAGGTTGATACGGATCAAAACGCTGTTGATGTGGCGTTACCACCCGAAGTTTTTGCCAGGTTGGCTGGATCTATGGCAGATCAGATCGAGCAAAGCAGTGAAAATGGATTTTCCGCCTCTATCGTCACGTCATCGCGTCGCCGCCGATTTCTGCGACGAATTACTCGAGCCAAGGGATTTCAAACACCAATCCTGTCGTTTGAAGAGTTGGGATTGGAAGCTCGTCCGATGTTGGTTGGAACCGTGGCTGCATGACACTTGCTGATATTTACAGCGAGTTGAGCGGTTCGAGTGCTCTTGCGACGCTCATTTTTTTTCGTATCGGTGCTGCCATGTCCGTAATGCCAGGAATAGGGACGCAAAGCGTTCCAGCAAGAATTAAACTGTCGCTTTCAATTTCGATCAGTCTGTTTATTTCATCGCTGTTTCTTGACTCTGCGCATTTGGTGCCATCCTTGACCGTCGTGGTTCTGGTGAGTGAGTCTGTTATTGGGTTGGCGGTTGGTCTGGCTTTTAGATTTATGGTCTTTGCATTACAGATAGCCGGAACAATTGCGGCGCAATCGACATCCCTTAGTCAGATTTTGGGAAATTCGGGAGTCGAGCCGATGCCGGCCATGGGTCACATTTTGGTGGTTGGTGGTCTTGCTCTGTTGTTCTTGTCCGGGTTTCATTTAGAATTTCTGTCTACAATAGTTCGATTGTATGAAATCTGGCCTATTGGTGCAAAGCCCGAACCGGGCGAATTTGCGATGTGGATGACCCAACAGGCGAGCGATGTTTTTGTATTGTCATTTCGGATGGCTGTGCCCTTCGTGATCCTGTCCATGCTTTATAATGTGACACTTGGAGTTATAAACAAGGCGATGCCGCAGTTAATGGTATCATTTGTGGGTGCCCCAATTATCACCTTGGGTGGGATGATTTTTCTGGCTCTTAGTGCGCCTTATATGCTGAGTTTGTGGAAAACCGCGGTTGAAAGCTTTGTTGCCAACCCAATAGGAGGCGTGTGATGGCCTCAGAAACGGAAAGTGGTGACAAACCTCATGAACCTACGCCCAAAAAACTAGAGGATGCTCGAAAAAAGGGTGAGTTGGTTAAATCTGCCGAGGTCAACACCGCTGCGATGTATTTCGGGTTTCTTATTGCGGCTACAATATTCGGCGGTTCGATGCTCAATGGTCTTGGAACGACTATGACACCGCTGCTGTCACATTCTGAAGATCTTGCAAATGGGATATTCCGTGGGGATGGACGCGAGTTTGGCGGATATTTAATTGGCGCCGTTGCGATGGCGGTGGCGCCCTGGGTTCTTTTGCCCTTCTTGACGGTACTGACATCGGTGCTTGGTCAGCGCAGTATGGTTTTTGCACCAGATAAGCTGAAATTTAAAACTTCACGAATTTCGCCAGTTGCCAATTTCAAAAACAAATTTGGTTGGAATGGGCTGTTTGAGTTTTTCAAGAGTGCTGTGAAACTGGTGATCTATGCCGTGATCTTGGCGATGTTCCTCAATGGAAAACAAGAAGTCATTCTTGGCGCGATGCAGCTGGAGGCCTCTGAAGCCATATTGATTTGGCTGAACCTGTCTATTTCTTTGTTGGCAATTGTTCTGGGTATTGCAACCTCGATTGGTGTTATTGACTATCTTTGGCAATTTCGAACGCATGTGGCCAAAAACCGCATGTCTGACAAGGAGATCAGGGACGAAGTCAAAGAGGCTGAGGGCGATCCGCATCTTAAAGCATCCCGCCGAAATAAGGCGCAGGAAATTGCGTTTAACCAGATGTTGAAACAGGTTCCGGAGGCGGATGTGGTGATCGTCAACCCAAGCCATTTTGCTGTGGCGCTGAAATGGAGCCGCGCGGCGGGGGAGGCCCCGGTTTGCATCGCCAAGGGCGTCGATGAGATTGCGTTGAAGATCAAGGAGATAGCGCGGGAAGAGGGTGTGGCGATATATAGTGACCCGCCTACCGCGCGTGCGCTCTATGCCGATGTGAAACTGGATCAGCAGATTTGGTCGCAACATTTCGAGGCCGTCGCCGTTGCCATTCGCTACGCCGAAGCACTACGCCGAAAGAGCCGCGCATGGACATAAATCAACTGTCGGAATTGAACCAGGTCGCCCGCGCCCAATTTGATCGGGATGCATTGAATTTGCGCGAGGCAATGGCCAAGGAGGCCGCGCTTCGCGCCGAGTTAGAGGCGCTTGTATCGTCAGAAGACAAGCGGGTTGTGGCTCAGCAGGGGGGGCTGGAGGTTGCTTTTGCCCAAACCGGCGAGGCGCTGTGGCAACATTGGGCGGACATGCGTCGCCGCGAGTTGCTGGCCAGACTGGCGCATCAACTCGCGGAAAAGGATGTTCTGAGGGCGCGTGCGCGACGGTCATTCGGGCGCCATACGGCACTGACATCGCTGGAAAATGAGTCCCGCGCGGAACGTCTGGATCAGGCCGGAAAACGTGACTTGCAGGATCTTCTCGATCTGGAGATTTGCCGGGAATGGGGAACCGGGTCAATGGCCCCGAAACGGTAATGGGGCCCGACCCTAGGTATCCTGGCGTGCGATGTCGGTTATCAAGACGTCTTGGACCAGATCGCCGAAATGGCTTTGCGCGGTTTCGCGCAGCGCACGTCGCAAGACATCAAGGTTTCTGGAGCTGGTAAAAGTGCCGGTAAATCCACCCAGGTTGGCGTGATCAAAAAACACCTGAAGGAATGCGTCGCGGAGCTTTGGTTCGCGCAGGTAGACCTTATCCGAGCGTCCGGTTGGTATTTCAACGCTGAGGGCAATGACCATCATCGAAGCCACGCGCGCCTCTGTGACCACTGGGACGACGAATTGGTTGTTTAATTTGATGTATTCGACGTCGGTCGGGGCGGTTTCGGTGGTGTGGTCACTTGCCATTTTAGTCGGCATCTCGCCACATGGATTGTCCAGGACCACAGCCTCGGCCGTTGGTTTAAGCAGGATGCCGGCGCCAACACCGGCACCAATGCCAAGAAGCGCAAGCAGGATTGGAAGAATTTTCCCCATTTTGGCCCCCTAGAATGGCAGAACGACATCAAGCACTTGCTGCCCGATCCGTGGTTGCTGCACATCGGTAATTTGGCCGCGCCCACCATAGGAAATTCGGGCAGATGCGATTTTGTCGTAAGTGATTTCATTTTGGCGAGAGATATCTTCGGGCCGCACATATCCGGTCACAATCAATTCACGCAGCTCGAAATTGACCCGCACCTCCTGTAGCCCCTGAATGGACAGGGTGCTGTTGGGCAAGACGTCAACGACGGTCGCAGCCACACGCAGCTCGAGCTTTTCGTTCCGCCGGACCGACCCATCGCCACCGGAGTTCGACGAAGAATTCAGGTTCACGGCATTAGAAAGCGAAGCCCCCTCTGGCAGGTCCGGGTCGATCCGTTGTGGCAGGCCAAAGAGTTGCGGCACCGCCATGGTTTCAGCGCCAGAGCGTGATCGCGCGGTGGAATTGGAAATTTCTGCGCTTTCGTCTATTTCGATGACAACCGTCAGGATATCGCCCCGTTTGGCCGCACGCCGGTCACCAAACAGCGATTCCTGACCGCCCTCCCAGAGGGAGGATTCCGGGCGACGCACGCCATGTTCGCTTTCCACCGGTAGGCCGGGGCTGAGCATCGCAAAATGCTCTGCGGTGTCGTTCGTTTCACTGAACGTCGGCGCGCGACCCACATGATCGAGCCGGGCACAGCCCGCAGTTGTGAGCAGCAGTGCCACGAGGGAGACGGGTAGGGATTTGATAGGGGATTTCACTGGCTGACCTTTATCGTTCCGTCCAGTTGGACATTTCCAAACAGGGTGGTGCGTGACGCGAGGTTCATGACCCGGACACGGTCACCCACGCCGCCGCGCCCAAGCGAGCGGCCATCCACATTGATGGACAGGCCGTTGGCGATATATTGCAAGACGACAATCTGATTGCGTTCGACCAATGCTGGCGGGCCGATGTCGCTGGGGCGGATCGGTCGGCCTGGCATATAGCGTCACCCGGGTTTCCTGACCAATCACCTGGTCGGGATCGGACAGTGCCCCGGGCGTGTCGACGGGGCGAAGCACGAGATCGGCACCGGTCACAATGGTATTGGCGCGCAGCGTTTGTGACGGGACAAGCGTGTCGCCCGCAGCCTGGCTGGTCAATAATACGAGCATGACGGCGGCAAATTCCCCTCTCATCAGCGTAACTGGGTTGTTGCGCCGAGCATTTGATCAGCGGCAGAAATGACTTTGGCGTTGAGTTCATAGCCCCGCTGCGCCTCGATCAATTCGGTGATTTCGCGCACGGCATCGACCGAACTGTCTTCCAGATAGCCTTGGCGCAGAATGCCCAATCCGTCTTGGCCCGGGGCGGACACAATGGCGGGGCCGGATGCCTCGGTTTCGAGAAACATGTTCGATCCCATCGCCTCCAATCCCTTGGCGTTGGTGAATCCGGCAAGGGTGAATTGACCCAGAAGCTGGGCTTCGGTTGTGTCGTTGAAATAGGCATAGACGTCGCCGTCGGCATTGATCGACAGGCTGCGGGCGTCCGCCGGGATGACAATTTCCGGCGCAACCGGAAAACCGTCTGAGGTTACGATCAATCCTTCTGCATTGCGTTTGAGGCCGCCATCGCGGGTATAGGCCGCCTGACCGGAGGGGAGCGTGATTTCCAGATAACCTTTGCCGTCGATGGCCACATCAAGATCACTGGATGTCGCGGACAGCGCCCCCTGTTGGAGATGCATTGAAACCGCGGCGGGGCGCACGCCAAGACCAAGCTGAATACCGGTGGGCAAAACTGTGCCGTCTGCGGCGCTGACCGTGCCGGCCCGGGCATATTGCTGGTAATGCAGGTCGGCAAATTCGGCGCGACGGGCGTTGTACCCGGTTGTCGACATATTCGCCAAATTGTTGGAGATCGTTTCGACCCGCATCTGCTGTGCGGTCATGCCAGTCGCGGCAATTTTCAGGGCGCGCATAATGTGGTTCCTTTATTTCAGCAGGGTTTGCACCGCGGTGCGAACACGTTCGTTTTCGGCATCGAGAAAGCTGGCGCCCATTTCATAGGCCCGCTGAACCTCGATCATGCGGGCGACCTGGCGGATGGGATCGACATTGGAATTTTCCAACGTCCCTTGCAGCACCTTGGGATTTTCGGCCGGGTCAAATCCGCTGTCAGCACGGAACAGCACGCCGTCTTCACGCACCAAATTCTGGCTGTCGACCGGGATAACAATGCCAAGCTGCGCCAATGGCACACCGTTGGAGGACAAAGTCCCGTCAACCGCTACGCCGATCTCGGTGGAATTGGGCGGGATGAAAATGGCGGCACCCCCGGCATCCAGAACGGGATACCCATCAAAATTGACCAGATCGCCCTGGCCGTTGACCGAAAAATTGCCCGCTCTGGTCAAACGTTCACCGGCAGGAGCCTGAACCAGAAAATACCCCTCGCCTTCGATGGCGAAGTCAAATGGCCCGCCGGTGGATGTCAGTGTTCCCTGAATTTCCGACGAATGGCTGATATTGGCCGTGGCCATTGAAATCGACGGGCCATTGTCGACCCGCGCCACATGTTCCGAAAACACAATATCTTCGCTGCGAAATCCGGTGGTGGCAGAATTGGCGATGTTATTCGCCACAATTTGCATTTCCCGCATCAATCCGCTTTGGCGGGTCAATGTGGTATAAGACGCATTTTCCATTTCAGGCTCCGGCAATCAAGGGAATGATCCAATTGTGAAAAAAGGCGACAAGCCGTTCGGTCATGAAGCTCATCGACGCCCAGAAGACGACGATGATAGCGCCCAGTTTTGGCACGAAGGTCAGCGTCATTTCCTGGATAGAGGTCAGGGCCTGAAACAGCCCGATCGTGACCCCGGCCAGAAGCGCGGCAAGCAGGATCGGCGTTGACATGATCACCGAAACCCAAAGCCCATGGCGCAATGTGTCGAAAAACAGGGCCTCGTCCATGCGGTTAGACCGGCATCCGAAGAATTTCCTGATAGGCTTCGACGACCTTGTCGCGCACGGTCACCACGGTTTCCACGGCCAATTCTGACTGGGCCAGCGCCTGAACCAATGCATGGGGATCGGCATCGCCAACCATTGCCGATTTTGCTGTGTCTTCAGCCACTTGCAGAGTTTCTGCAAAGTCCCGGGCCTGATCAAGCATCGCGGCGCCCATGGATTGCTTGGACTTATCCGGTGTTGTGACGGGACGAGAGGCCGCATATTTCTGTGCGGCAAAAATTGAACGGACATCCATTCTGGGTCTCCTTCAAGGGGTTTTGAGAAAGTTTATCTCCGCAGGAGATCAAGCAGGCTGGTGGACATTTGCCGCGCCTGATCAAACATTTTGAGGTTCGCCTCGTAACTGCGCTGGGCTTCGCGTGCATCGGCGATTTCGATCACCAGATTTACATTCGATCCTTCATAATGGCCGGTTTCACCGGCCAAAGGATGTGAAGGATCGTAAATTTGGGCCAGATCATTCTGATCCAACCTGACGCGACCTGTGGTCACCTGCCCCTTGGCATCGCCGTTCTGGCGATCCACTTGGAATGGGACGGTTTTACGCCGGTATCCCGGCGTATCGGCATTGGCGATATTTTCCGACAAATGCCGCAGTCGCGTTGCCTGGGCCTTCAGGCCACTGGCGGACACGGATAAAGAGTTTGAAAGGTCACTCATGAAATAACTCCTGATTATTTGCGGCCAAGGCTGCCGCGCAAAATATTGAGTGAGGAGCGGTAGATCGCCAGCGCACGGTCATGTTGACGGCGAATATCGACGCCACGCATCATTTCGGTTTCCAGCGACACGGTATTGCCATTGGGGTCACCAACCGCACCTTCGTCTGGAATGGCCTCGGGCATTGCCCCATCCATGGTGCCATGCAGATGGTCCGACCGAGAGGCGCGCAATCCGAATTGTGCCGAATTCTGGCGGATCATTTCCGGGAATTTCATAAGGTCGCGGGACTTGTAGCCCGGCGTATCGGTGTGGGCCATATTCTCGGCGGCCACGGCCTGACGCGCCGTGGCATGGCGTGCCATCGCCTGCGACAATTGCAGGACTTTCAGATTATCGTACATCGGGGCTTCTCCCTCGATTGGCTTCAACCAAGGCTTAACCCTGATTCCTTTAGAAATTGTTGTCAGCAGATAAAGGAAGCGCCCGATGCAACAGCCCCGGCTGGAAGGTTTGACAAAAAGGATCGCCAGAGTGACGCCCATTCGGCCGTTTGGCCGGGTCGTCAGTGTGGATGGGACCTATCTTATGGTGGCCGGTCTGGGAAAGCGGGTGCGCATGGGCGATCAGCTTCGGCTGGTGCGGTCGCGCGGGGAACCGTTGCGCGGCGAGGTTTTGAAAATCACGCCGGACGGGGTGATGATGCTGCCCGATGACGCATTGGAAGGTGTGGCGCTGGGCGATCGTGTGTTCTTGATGCCGGAAGCACAGATTTCGCCGCATGCTGGATGGGTTGGCCGTGTTGTCGACCCCTATGGTGTGCCGTTGGATGGCCGCCCCTTGCAGGGTGGTACGGAATTGCGACCGATCCATGCCCGTCCGCCGGAACCGGCGGTGCGCGGGCGGATGGGCGGTCGGCTCAATACCGGAATGGTGTTGTTCAACACGCTCCTGCCCTTGGTGCGGGGGCAAAGGATCGGGTTGTTTGCCGGATCTGGTGTCGGCAAGACCAGCCTTCTGGGCCATTTCGCCCGCAAGGTTGAGGCAGATGTTGTGGTGGTGTCACTGGTGGGTGAACGTGGCCGTGAACTGCGCGAGTTTATTGATGATGTCATGGGCCCCGAAGGTATGGCCCGCAGTGTGGTTGTCGCCGCAACCTCGGATCGCTCGCCGCTGGTGCGTCGTCGGTGCCCGGCTGCGGCCATGGCGATCGCAGAATATTTCCGCGATCAAGGGCTTCAGGTTCTGTACCTTGCGGATTCGATTACCCGTCTGGCCGAGGCGCATCGCGAGGTCGCCGTTGCCGGTGGCGAGGTGCCGGCCTTGCGTGGATATCCGCCGTCGATGTCGCATATGATTATGTCGCTGTGTGAACGCGCCGGTCCCGGCAAAGAGGGCAGCGGCGACATTACCGCGATTTTCACCGTGCTTGTGGCCGGATCAGATATGAATGAACCTGTGGCCGACGTTCTTCGCGGGGTGCTGGACGGTCATGTGGTACTTGAACGGGCAATTGCCGAACGCGGCCGCTATCCTGCAGTAAATGTGTTGCGCTCTGTGTCCCGCAGCCTGCCTGCCTGTGCGACGGACCATCAGAATGGCCGGATTGCTTTCGCCCGCAAATTGCTCAGCGCCTACAGTGGGTCTGAAACCATGATCAAAGCCGGGCTATATGCCCCTGGCAGCGATCTTGCGCTTGATCAGGCCGTACATGTGTTTGAAAAACTGGATGGTCTTGTCGCCCAGAAGGAACCGGGAACAATCGAACAAAGTTTCGAGCGGCTGGAACTGACCCTGAGAGAAGCAGAATCCTATCGCCCCAATCAAAAACAACTTGGACGAATGCCAACGACCCGGCTGGCGCAACGTCCAGGCTAGGACCTATCCAAAATGGGATGAATTAACCGGTCCAGGACCGCGGCGTCAGCCAGCCGATTGCAGCAAGGTAAGCGCGACGGACATGCTGGAATAGCTGGTGCTTTCGGCCAGCTGACTTTGCAGCAAATACTGCTCGATCAACTTTTCCTGCAATTCGGGGTCCGCAAAATCGGCGACTTCGGAGACGCCAAAACGCTGTTCGGACCGGTCGCGATAGATCTGTAGCTGTTGTTCAAGATCAAGCTGGCTGAAACCGCTAGGCATGTTCATTGCGGTATCAAAAACCTCTCGCAGGTATGGCGTGCCCATGACCAGATACCAGCGGCCATCATCGGTGCCGTCCTCAGCAGCCAATTCCGGAAGATCCTGGGCGGCATTCAACGCCAGGCGCATGCTTTCGTCCTGATCGCCCAGCGCAATCTCAAAAGCATTTCGATTGTAACGGTCGACGACCTGTTGGGCGAAAGCCGGTGAATAGGTATTGGAGCCAGTAAATTGGTCGAACCCAAAGGCGGCAGAGAATTTCGCGTATCTCTTGTCGGTCAGCTTGTTTGCCAGCGCGTCTTCTGAGCGGGTGCCTTCCTCCAGGATTTTTTGAACGAAGTATCGATTGTCGATATCGTCTTCCAGACCAAAGGCGCCCAACGCCACGCGTAACAGTCGGCGATCATCGACGAGCTGTTCCGCGGTTTCTATTTTGGCGATATTCGCCTTGTAGTAGTCGGCATCGCGCAAATTTTCCGGCGATTGATCAAAGGCCCGCTGCTGGGTTTCCAGCGTTCGTGTCAGCAACTTCCAACCGACCAGGCCAGAGGCAGGGAGGATCGGCTGAAAACTCATTTCTGTGTGGCCGCCATCAACCTATCCTCGCGCGGAATAAGTGCGCGCAAGGATTTCAGGCATTGGTAGAATTGATCGCCCAACAGGGCCTCGGTTGCATTGGCCAAAAGCGGCGGCTGTCCGTGTCTGTCAGAACCTGACTCAACTCTTCTATGCGTCGCAAAAGTTGATGTCGCGATTCTTCGGGTTCCGCGTCACCCGTCAGCACAAGTTGCGCGGCAAAACAGACCCGGCGGACCGGGGTATTTGCCTCTTCCGGGTGAATTGCGTCCCGCAACCGCAGGATATGCGCATTTGGCGTCAAAATGTTCAGCCTGCTCCGGCGGTCCCCGTTTTCGATCACCGCGCCGTTTACCAGGACCCTTTCCTTGGGTCCCAGTTTGAGGACAAGCCCGCTCATGACTGTGAACTCCCATTGCGCAAACCTCGAAGGATTGCGGTGTTGATTTCCAGCAGTGGCGCGACATTGGCCTTGCCCGCCAGGACCTGGGCTGAGTGGCGTTTCGAAAACTCGGACAGAAAGAAAATCCGCGCCTTCAGATCTTTGGGTAATTGATTGGCCTGATCCGCAACATCTGTTGCCAGGATGGTCCAAAGCCGATTGTTGCGATGCAGGGCGTCTGCCAAGCGCGGAAAATCGGCGCGGGAATTTTCGGCGGCGGCCTTTAACTCGTGTGTGGCACGGGCAATAGTTTCGTATTCCGCCCGGCGATGAGTTTTTGTTGGCGCGGCGGATTGCGAATAGGCGCGTTGGGCCATGGACTGAACGTTCACGACGCATCCTTCCTTCTGGAGTTCGACGAGTTGTTTACCGAGGGTTCAAAGGCGGGGAAAATCCCCGCCTTTGAACGATCCATTTACCGGAAAAGCGACAACAGGGTTTGCGGCGCCTGGTTGGCAATCGACAGCGATTGAACACCCAATTGTTGTTGCACCTGAAGCGCTTGGAGACGGGCCGACGCTTCTTCCATGTCAGCATCGACCATGGCACCGATGCCCGATTGCATCGAATTTGTCAGGCTGGAAATGAACGACGCCTGAATTTCAATGCGGCCTTCCACCGAACCAAAGGCAGAGGAGGCGCTGATCGCGGTATTGATCAGGGTTTCCACTGTTGCCAAGGCCGCTGTTGCGCCGACCCCAGTGCTGACGTTGATGCCGGTCATGGCACCCAAGCCACCAGATCCTGCGTTGGTGAACTGGCCAGTCACTGCCAGGTCGACGGTGCCGGCATTGGTAAAGGCCAATTCACCCGGGCTGCCGCTGTCATAATCAACGGTCAAACCAGCGATGCCGAGGTTGTCGATGGCGTTTTTCAAGCCAACAGCGACAATATCCGACGTGGTGGTCGCCGCCGCGTCATCCGCGGTCACGGTATAGGACACTTCCTGGCCACCAACATTCAAAGACACCCGATCTCCCGCAGCAAAGGCCGCGCCAGCAGAATCGTCGATGGTGATCTGGTCATTGCCGCCGCCGTTATCGAGAGAGAGCGCGACCGTGTCACCATTGGTTGACGGCGTGCCGCCGGACGAACCAAAGACGTCATTCGCAACATAGTTGCCGGTCGACAGATCCTGGCCTGTGACCGTGATCGACGATGCTGTCACATTGCCGGAAGAATCGCGGTCCAGAGATGCAAGGATTGAGGCGCTGGCAGCGGAGCCATCGACCAGGTTCAGACCATTGAACTGCGCGGCAGATACAACGGCGTTGATCTGGTCTTTCAGAGCGGTGACATCATCGTTGATTTTCGAACGGTCAACATTGTCTTCTTGCGCGGCGACAATCTTGCCCTTCATTTCGGTCAGCAGATTGGTGATGGTTTCCGATGCGTTCCGCGCCACGGCCACGGTTGAAACGCCCAACGAAAGGCTGTCGCCGATGGCTTTGAAGCCTTTTACATCTGATTCCATGACCTTGGAAATGGCCCAGACGGCGGAGTTATCTTTGGCGGTCGCAACGGATTTGCCGGTCGAGATTTGCGATTGAACCTCGGACATGCCTTTGTTGATGGATTTGAGTGTTTGCAGCGCGACCATCGCGCCATTGTTCGTCAGGATGCTAGACATAGATTTTCCTTCATACGCCAGACGCTTTTGCGTCGGATTGGGTTCGTGTCGGGTTTTCCGGCCACCGGTCCCCCGGTTGCGATGTCATTCTGACAAGTGCGGCCCGCGTATGTTCGGCGAAGGCTGCGCCACCGATATGGTGCGCTGCCAATTTGAATGTTTTGTCCTAACGCTTTCCTAATTCACATTTCCTCGGTCCGTAGCATTTGAAACAACCAATTCAGGTATTTTTCCTAAATTGATTTCATGCCCGTTTTTCCAATCGACCGCTCTTTGATACTTCGATCATTTGTTTCTGGCCGCTGCGATCATAGGTTTCCAGCGACTTGCGGACACGGCGGATGGTGGAAAACCGTTGCGCTACCGCCTGAATTCCCTTCATCGCGCTTTCAATCAATTCCTGATTGCGCGACAGCTTGTCCTTCAGCTCACCCAGGCCTGCGGTTTCCACATCGGCGCTTTCCGTCAATTCGCGCAGCAGCCGTTCCTTGGTGTCCAGCACGCGGCCAACCTCATCAATATCGCCGTGCAAAAGCGCCTTGCGCTCGGAATCGAGCAAATCATTAAGTTCGTCCAGAATTTCGCTTGCCCGTTCGGTCATTTTTCAGCCTCCATAAGAGCTTTGACAAAGGTTTCGGTCAGACCCACACCACCGGCGCGCACCATCGCTTCGGATTGTGCCTGGACAAGAAAAGAGGAAAATTGTTCCTCGCCGGCACCGCCGCCAAAAGAATCGCGCTGCTTGCCGAAACCTGCGGATTTCAGCATTTCAGCAAGAAAAGTCGCCTCGAGCTTTTGGGCGGCGTGATGAATATTGCGCGCCTTATGTTCAGTTTGATCAAACCCACGGCTCGTTTGCCCTGAAGGGCCTGTCGCGATTGCAATTGAATGCACCATATCTGGCATCGGAAAATCCTCAAAATTGAACGGGTTTTTCTCAATTTGCCGGAGTATCGGTAAAGAATCGGTAACCGACATGGTGGATATTCACCGGAATTGGGAAGAATTCCTGGAGAACACATGCAGTCGGACGTTTCTACGACCTTATCTTTGACGGCGCGCACCGGGCCGGATGCGCGCAAATCGCATTCACGCGTGATGTTGAACGGTTTGATCCCGGCGGATCCGAAGACCGGCAGCGGTGGTGCGGCAATTGATTTTGCCAAGGTCTTCGCGGATGGGGCCATCAAGCTGAATGGGGTTAGAAGTGACCCCATGTTGGCGGTGCATGCAGAGCAAACGTCGAAAGCCGTCGAGGTTGGCTCCACTGCGGTGGCAGAGTGCGAAGCCGCTTGGGACGAAGAGGGTATTCTGCCTGAACCCGAAGAGCCGGGAACCGGAACGCTGCGGCAAGCGGATGTTGCAACCGCGATGAGCCAAGACCAAATGGCCGAAGCCGATCGCGGCGCATCTGAGTCCGGCGTCGTCCCAAAGAACTCTCGGGAACCGGGCCTGAGCGTTTCAGGGTCGCATTTCTTGCACAATACCAATGTGTTTGCGCCAGTTCGTGAGAGCAGCGGTGATTTGGATCGTCGAGGGGAGCCGCAGGCGCGCATTGATGGCCACCAGCCCGGTGACATCATTCCAAAATTGCGCCTTGCACAAGATCCGGTTTCGTTCGGCATGGTTGCGGAGGAGGCTTCGGTCGAAGCCGGGTTTGTGTCGCCGACGGGCCGGGCGGAGAATGATCCAAACGTTGGCATCATCAAAAATGTCATGCGTCTTGCGGGTGCCAGCCAGCCAAATCCGGTGGAAACCGTTCATCATATGGATGCAGTGCCCAGTCTGGTCGCATCGGTGGATGACGAGCCGGATCACGCCCGTGACCCAAGCCGTCCGACGGCCGTTTCCCGGCTACAACCTCCGGCCATTGACCCGGAATTCACTGGGGTGGCGTCCGTCCAGATGGCCAACGTCGCGCATCATATCCCGTCGTCTGGACCGACATCCGATCTTTCCGGCGACAGCGAAATCCGGCGCTCTACACGGGCGGAAGATGGGCTGCGATCCGACATTCCCCCTCAAACGACAGATATTTCGGTGCGTTTTGGGCAGGTAGCCTCGAAAGATCAGCAACATGCATTGCCGGTTGATGGTCAACTGCCCGTCGATCCGCAGGGTGCGGGCCAAGGACCGTCACATTCCCGCGATCCTGAAAACACCGACGCCAGCGGGCTGACAAAGACAGACAGAACCCCGGCAGGGACCGGCCGATTTAACACAGCCGCCCCTCAGGAAATTGAATTGAACCCGGGTGGGGCCAAAATTGAACTCTCCGCAGCGCCGGAAATCGCTTCGGGTTCAGGGGATCGGATGCATCCGCCGACCGAAACAAACGGTCACAGGGGTCCGGCACCTGAAGCGGCAACGCAGTTGACTGCGACTACCTTGCAATCTGACCAAGAGGTTAGGTTGGTCACGTCAAACGAACCGCAAAGGTTTGCCGCCACCGAAGATGCTTTGCCTTCTGATATGGCTCCGACACGTCGCGGAACGGCATTGCCGACGCCGTTCAAGGGGTCACAACCGGGCAATTTGGCGGAACTGGCCTGGTCGCAGAAGGTCTTGCACATCATGGGCAATGAGGCGGGTGCCAAACCGGTCGCCGCCGATCAATCTCAAAGCACGCAAACGCCCCCCACAACGCTTGTGCCTGCGGTTAATGCGCCAATCGCAACGGATCTGGGGCAATCATCGGGAATGGCGGGCGGAGGGGTGGCCGACGTTGTTGCGTCCGTCAGATCACCGCAAGCAGAGGCACCGCCAACGCCGCAAGCCCACAGAGCGGCCCTGGACGCCACCGGGGGAGTTGCATTGCCACAACCTTTGCCAGCGGGAGAAGGGGCAGCGGAGACGCCAATGGGGGCTTTGACAGGGTCAGACCGGATTGTGCCCGCCGCCAGACCAACCGAGGCAATTTCAACCGCGAACGGGATGCCCGCGCAAGATCAGGGGCAAGGTCGCGAAAAACCGGACGTGCCGACAACCATGGCCGCATCCGATTTGGGCCGTGCGCAAGAACCCCAAACCAAGGCAGCTTTGCCGACAGATCACAGTACGCCGGGATCACAAGCGGAGCCTTCATCGCGGGGCATCGCCGCGCCACCGGACAACGCATCAGGCGGCGATCCCGCCAAACCCAATGCCCTCCAACCGGGCGTCGAAACGCAACAGGTGCAGCTGCGGTCCGAATTGGCCGCGCTGCCCACGCGGGACGTTCCACATCAGAGCGTGACTGCGCCGCAGCCCGCCGCACAGATGCAAAATGCCATGGTCGCCCGCGATGTGGCGCAGCAACTGTCGCTTGTTACCCGAAGCGCCGCCGGCGAGGTGACCGAATTGTCGCTGCGGCCAGACGAGCTTGGCCATGTGCGGATGCGGATGACCGGGGGCGACGGGCAGATTGTGTTGCAAATTCTTAGCGAACGCCCGGAAACCCATGATCTCATGCGGCGTCACATCGACATCGTTGAACGGGCGTTCCGCGAACTTGGCTACAACGACATCGCATTCGAATTCTCGTTCAATGGCCGCCGCGATCGCAATGCCGCGGGCGGCGATGGCATCGGTCAGGTTGCGGAGGAGCCGCAATCCAATGCAACCGAAGGCGCGGACACCCCCGCCACAGCCCCCCAGGCTGAACGCTTGGCTCTTGGCGCCACGCGATTGGATATTCGGCTATAGGAGGCCCCAAATGATTTCATCAAGCACGACATCGGTGACAACCGCCGCCACAAATACCCCCACACCCGCCAGCAGCGAGGCAATCCTGAGTTCGGATTACGAAACCTTTCTGAAAATGTTGACCACCCAGGCGCAAAATCAGGATCCATTGAACCCGATCGATTTATCGGATTATGCCGCGCAATTGGCGACGTTTTCGTCGGTGGAGCAACAGGTCGTGACCAATGATCTTTTGCAAAACATGATGTCGCTCCTCAGCGTCGGCGGGTTGGGGGATTTGGCCTCTTGGGTGGGGCGCGAGGTACGCAGCGATGCACCGGGGTATTTCGATGGCGCGCCTCTGTCCCTTGCGGTCACCACGGTCACCGGCGCGGACACTTCGCAGCTTGAGGTGCGGGATGCGGCCGGAAACCTGAAGCAGTCGCATCCTCTGACCTCTGGCCAGGCCCGATTTGAATGGGCTGGCGTGGATGAGTTCGGCGCACCCTTGCCAATGGGGGAATACAGTTTTTCGGTCGAAAATTTTTCCAATGGCGAGTCTGTTGGCGTGACGTCGGTGGCCACCTACAACAGGGTGCAAGAGGCACGGGTGGACAACGGTCAAACCTATCTCGTTTTGAAGGGGGGGCATGTTTTGGCGACAGATTTGTTACCGGTATCAGAGAGTAACTCAACCAAAGCGTGTGTCGGTATATTTTTTGGATGAAAAACCAGCAGAATATCGGGTTTCGGGGCAGTTTTCCGCAGTAAATGAACGCCACTGTTGCGGAAATGACGCTCAGGTGCTTGCGCCGAAAACGGAGCCAAAAACATGATCAAACGGGTTTGAAGCCTGAGCTATTTCAATGTACTCTGGAACTGCGTGGGGTGTGTGTTCACCCAATAGTGTCTGGAGAACATGATGAAGAAATTTGCATTGGCGGCGGCCGCAGCGGTTACGCTGGCGTCTGCTGCTCCGGCAGTGGCCGAACCGGCTGACGTCGCGGCCGATCCATTTATCGCCACTCAAGGCGATACAACTGCACTCGCCATTCTTGGCGGTGTTACCGTTCTGGTTTTGATTGCGGCCGGTGGCGGCAATGGTGGGTCCTCGAGCACGTCCAGCTCGACCGGAACTCCCTGAGTTTGAATGACCCAAAAAACGAAACGGCGGCCCTTGGGTCGCCGTTTTGCGTTTGGCCACCCGAAGGTGGCAGCGCCGCCAAGATGGCGTAAGGCCACGGTCAGGTAAGCGGAATGAAGACCGCCGCCAGACCCGCCCCCATCACAAGCCCACATGCCAGGAACAGCCACCGGCTGCGCAGAATGCGGGACGTGTCTCTGTGTTCCGCTTTGTCGACCTGCTGAATCAGGGCGGCCTCTGCCAGCTCTGGCAACCGGGGCCCGAAACGCGCCAGAACCTTTACCGTGTTGGCCAGATCTTCCAGAAAAGCGCGCGGGCCGATGCTGTTGCGAATATAGCTTTCGACAATGGGATGGGCGACCTCCCATATATTGGTGTGCGGGTTCAGCGAGCGCGCCACCCCTTCGACCACCACCATCGTGCGCTGCAACAGGATCAGCTCGGTCCGGGTTTCCATGCCGAAACGTTCAGTCACTTCAAACAGATAGGCCAGCAATTTGGCCATGGAAATGCGCGTCGCATCCATGCCGAAAATCGGTTCGCCCACCGCGCGCAGGGCGCGGGCGAATTCATCGACATCGCGGTCGGCGGGCACATAACCGGCCTCGAAATGCACCTCGGCGACACGTTTGTAATCGCGGCGGATAAAGCCAAACAGAATTTCGGCGTAAACCCGGCGGGTGTATTCGTCGATATGGCCCATGATGCCGAAATCAAACGCGATGATATCGCCGTTGGCCGCCACCTTCAGGTTGCCCTGATGCATGTCAGCGTGAAAGAACCCGTCGCGCAGCGCATGGTTCAGGAACAATTGCAGCACGCGTTCGGCCAGTTCCACCCGGTCATGCCCGGCGGCGTCCAGCGCGGCATTATCCCCCAGCGCCGCACCCTCGGCCCAGCCCATGGTCATCACCCGGCGATCCGACAAATGCCATTTGATTTCAGGTAGTTGAAACCCGGCGTCTTCCTTGGTGTTGGCGGCGAATTCCGATGCGGCGGCGCTTTCCAGGCGCAGGTCCAATTCGCCTGTCACCACGCCTTCGAAATGGCGGATCACCTCCATCGGGTGCAACCGGCGCGAAGACGGTGACAGCAATTCCACGGTTTTGGCCGCAAAGTAAAACGCGTCGATGTCGCGGTGAAAGGCGCGTTCGATGCCGGGGCGCAGCACCTTGATCGCCACGGTTTCGCCGGTTTCGGCGACAACGGCCTTGTGCACCTGCGCAATCGAGGCCGCCGCGACAGGTTCGCTGATTTCGGAAAAGATTGCCTCGGAAGGCTGGCCCAATGCGGCGGAAATTGTGGCGCGGGCCTCTGCAACGGTAAAGGGTGGCAATTTGTCCTGCAGGACGCGCAATTGCAGCGCCAGGTCGTCCCCCACCACATCGGGGCGGGTCGACAGGATTTGACCGAACTTGATATAGGCCGGTCCCATCGCCGTCAGCGCGCGGCTGACCGGCGGCAGGGCCGGATCGCCACGATAGCCCAGCCATTTGAACGGCCAACCCAACGTCTTGGCGGCAATGCGCAGCGGCGTTGGCGCGTCAAACGCGTCCAATACGTCATTCATGGCGCCGGTACGTTCCAGCGTTGCGCCAGTGCGGATCAGACGGAAAATATTGTGCGGTCCACGCATTCTAGATCTTCCAACCGGAATGAAGACAGGCCACGCCCATCGTCAAATTGCGGTATTTCGCCTGTTCGAACCCTGCGTCGCGCACCATTTGCAAGAATGTTTCCTGGTCGGGGAATTGCCGGATGGATTCCACCAGATATTGATAGCTGTCGCGGTCATTGGCGATCAACCGGCCCATTTCGGGAATGACATTAAATGAATAGCGGTCATAGGCCCATTGCAGGCCGGGATTGGGGATCTGGCTGAATTCCAGCACCATCAACCTCCCGCCGGGGCGCAACACGCGATAGGCTTCGGCCAGGGCGTCGGCAGGCCGGGTGACGTTGCGAATGCCGAAACTGATGGTGTAAACATCAAAGCTGTTGTCGGCAAAGGGCAGGGCCATCGCGTCCCCGACCACCCAATCGAGGCTGTCAGCCATGCTTTCGGCCTCGGCGCGTTTGCGGCCTTCGACCAGCATCGGCTCGGTCAGATCCAATACGGTGGCATGGGTCGTTTCGGCCCCGCCTGCGCCCGCCCGTTTCAGGAAACGGAACGAAATATCGCCGGTGCCGCCCGCCACATCCAGCAGCTTTTGCCCGGCGCGCGGCGCCAGCCAATCCATCATCGCATCTTTCCAGATCCGGTGAATGCCCATCGACATCGCGTCGTTCATCACGTCATAGCGGGACGCAACAGAGCCGAAAACGCCCTGCACGCGGCGGCTTTTTCTTCTTCGGGCACCGTTTGGTAGCCGAAATGCGTGGTCTTGGGATTGTCCTGCGTCATGGGGCTTGCCGTTTGGTTCCAGTTGCGTGTTGTTATAGTGCGCTGACAGGCCGACACAATGCGGCCCTTTGTATGGGAGCACCGACTTGCCCGAATTACCCGAAGTTGAAACCGTGCGCCGCGGCATGGCCCCGGCAATGGAGGGCGACGTGATCGCAGCCGCGGCGGTAAATCGGCCTGATCTGCGCTGGCCATTTCCGGAGAATATGGCGGCGCGGCTGACTGGGCGGCGGGTTCTGGCCCTGCGGCGCCGGTCGAAATACATCCTGGCCGACCTCGATTCCGGGGAAACCCTGTTGATCCATCTCGGTATGTCGGGCCGCATCCTGATTTCCGGCGATCCGCAGGGGCGGTTTGTGCGTGATCACCCGTCGGCGGAAAAACATGATCATGTGGTCTTCGACATGGCGGGCGGGGCGCGCATCACATTCAACGACCCGCGTCGGTTCGGCGCGATGGATCTTTTGCCGACCGTAGGCGCAGAAGATCACCCGCTTCTGGCCAAGCTGGGGCCGGAACCTTTGGGCAATGATTTCAGCGAAACCTACCTGGCCACGGCGTTGGCCCGTCGTAACACGCCGATCAAATCCGCGCTTCTGGATCAGAAAATCGTCGCAGGATTGGGTAATATCTATGTGTGCGAGGCATTATTTCGTTGCGGAATATCCCCAATTCGCAAAGCGCGTGATCTTTCTGAAACACAGATGCACGCGTTGGTGCCGGTCATTCGCGACGTGTTGATGGCGGCGATTGAAGCGGGGGGATCATCGCTCAAGGATTTTCGCCAAGCCGATGGAGAACTTGGATATTTTCAGCACAGCTTTGATGTTTATGGCCGCGAGGGCGACCCCTGTCGCACCCCGGATTGTGACGATACAATTGCCCGTATCGTGCAATCTGGGCGATCAAGCTTCTATTGTGCCAACTGTCAAAGATAGCTTGAACCGCGCAATCAAGCTGATAAGCACGGGAAACTGACCGAAACAACGGAAAGCTTTTTACATGGCCTATGAGACGATCATCGTCGAAGTAGAAGACCACGTTGCCACCATCACCCTGAACCGTCCCGACGCGCTGAATGCGCTGAACTCGCAATTGTTGGGCGAGCTGTGTCAGGCGCTGGGCGAGGCGAC
The DNA here is from genome assembly GCF_055808435.1 of Marinovum sp. J2-8. Taxonomy (NCBI): domain Bacteria; kingdom Pseudomonadati; phylum Pseudomonadota; class Alphaproteobacteria; order Rhodobacterales; family Roseobacteraceae; genus Marinovum; species Marinovum sp. J2-8. The sequence continues at coordinate 142,921 of NZ_JBVVRZ010000001.1, forward strand.
GAAAAACGACAAGGTGCGCTGCATTGTGCTGACCGGCTCGGCCAAGGCCTTTGCCGCCGGGGCGGACATCAAGGAAATGTCCGAAAAGTCCTTTGTCGATGTCTTCACCCAGGATTTCTTTGGTCCTGAACATGCCCAGATCATGGGTGTGCGCAAGCCGATCATCGCCGCTGTGGCGGGGTATGCGCTGGGCGGCGGTTGCGAGCTTGCAATGATGTGTGACTTCATCATTGCGGCGGACACTGCAAAATTTGGCCAGCCAGAGATCAACCTTGGCGTGATTGCCGGGCTCGGCGGCACCCAGCGTTTGACACGGCTGGTGGGCAAATCGAAATCCATGGACATGCACCTGACCGGGCGTTTCATGGATGCAGAAGAGGCCGAGCGCGCCGGTCTTGTCAGCCGCGTGGTGCCCGCCAAGAAGCTGATGGAAGAAGCCCAGGGCGCAGCCCAGAAAATAGCCGAAAAATCCATGCTGGCCGCAAGCGCCGCCAAGGAAGCCGTGAACCGGGCCGAAGAAGTGTCGCTGGCCGAGGGGCTGTTGTTTGAAAAGCGGCTGTTCCATTCGCTGTTTGCCAGCGAAGACAGACCGAAGGCATGGCAGCGTTCCAGGAAAAGCGTCAGCCGCAGTTCCGCGACAAGTAATCACACAGGCAAAGGCCGGATTGTCCAAATTTGGCCTTTGCAAACGCGGCGAAGTTGCGTATATCCCGCCGCCATACATGCGCGTGCAGCCCGCTTAGGCTAAAATCATCTCAGACCGGTGCCAGTTTTGGCCGGGGTCCGGGCGGTCCGGCATTGCGCTATTGAAAATACCAGACCCTCGAAAGGGAAGATCAGCATGGCAAATACGCCCCAGTCCAAAAAACGCGCCCGCCAGAACGAGAAACGTTTTGCCGTCAACAAAGCCCGTCGTTCGCGCATGCGCACCTATCTGCGCAAAGTAGAAGAAGCGATCGAAGCTGGTGACAAAGAGGTTGCGGTTGCCGCACTTCGCGCCGCTCAGCCCGAGCTGATGCGTGGCGTTACTAAAGGTATCCTGCACAAAAACACCGCCGCGCGGAAGATGTCGCGCCTGGCCGCACGGGTCAAAGCCATCGGCTGAGTCGCGCTGAAATCGCGTTTCCACGTCGCTATACAAAACGCAAGGGCACCCGGATCTTCGGGTGTCTTTTTTTGTTTCAAAGGCCTTTCATTGGCGGGTTTGTGTCCTGTCTGCACAGCCCGATAGATTTTTTTCGCCATTCCCTGAGTCAACATTTAGTTTGGGTTGCCGCTCCGCGGCGCGACTTGCTAAGTTCATCTTGCGATTCATGTCGTGAAGTTGGGGGGACAGGCGGAAACAGTCGATTTGCCACGACTGGCTTGGTCAAAGAACCACCGGAAAGCGGTGGAATTTGAACGAGTTAGAGCATTTGCTCACAGCCATGTCCAACAAGTTAGGTTCGGCCAGATACCGATTCCCAGGGGCACTCACCCCTGGTCGGGAAAGGTGTCTGTACAGGTAGGCGCACGCTGTTGGGTATCCGGCAGGGGACCGTGCGGCGCGTTCTATTAGTAGGGACCGGATGTTGAGGGACATCCGGAAAATCGGGAACAGATGCAGGGACAAATGACAGAAGACCAATGGGGAGCACTACAAGGGCAGTTGCGGGAAACCGTGGGGGCAAACAATTATGCCAACTGGATTGAGCCGCTCGAATTCGAAGGTGTGACAGACGGGATCGCCCGCTTTGCTGTGCCAACCAGTTTTCTGGGCAACTATGTGCACCGGAATTATGGCGAGCTGCTGCAATACACGATGAGCACGGCAGGCGCCGAAGTGCGCCGTCTTCAATTCGACGTGCCGGCGAACAAGGCAACCAGCCCAATGGCGCAGGCCGGGCAGAGTGCCAAAATGTCTCCGGTGCCGCGCGGCCCGGCAAAACCCGCCCCGTCGAAGTCGTCGCAGCCCAAGTCAATGCCGAGGTCCGATATGGCTGATCTGTTGCCAAGCGCACCTTTGGACAAACGATTCACCTTTGACACGTTTGTCGTCGGTAAACCGAACGAATTGGCGCATGCTGCCGCGCGCCGGGTGGGCGAGGGCGGTGAAGTCACCTTTAACCCGCTGTTTCTCTATGGTGGCGTCGGATTGGGCAAAACCCACCTGATGCATGCCATCGCATGGGAGCTGAAGTCGCGTTCGCCGCATTTGAATGTGCTGTATCTGTCGGCCGAACAATTCATGTATCGCTTTGTTCAGGCGCTGCGCGACCGCAAGATGATGGATTTCAAACAGATCTTCCGTTCGGTTGATGTGCTGATGGTCGATGACGTGCAATTCATCGCCGGCAAGGATTCCACCCAAGAGGAATTCTTTCACACTTTCAACGCGCTGGTCGATCAGAACAAACAGATCATCATTTCCGCGGACCGTGCGCCGGGCGAAATCAAGGATCTGGAAAACCGGATTCAGTCGCGTCTGCAATCGGGCCTGGTGGTGGATCTGCACCCCACCGATTATGAACTGCGTCTGGGTATTCTGCATTCCAAACTGGCCACGCATCGTCTGCAATATCCCGAGCTGGAGTTGGACGAAAAGGTTCTGGAATTCCTGGCGCATCGTATTTCCACCAACGTGCGCGTGCTGGAAGGGGCGCTGACCCGGCTGTTCGCCTTTGCGTCGCTTGTTGGTCGGCCGATCACCATGGAGCTGACGCAAGATTGTCTTGCAGACGTGCTGCGGGCATCGGAACGCAAGATCACCATCGAGGAAATCCAGCGTCAGGTGGCCGAGCATTACAATATTCGCCTGTCTGAACTGGTCGGGCCGAAGCGGCTGCGGGTCTTTGCCCGTCCGCGTCAGGTGGCAATGTATCTCTGCAAACAATTGACCAGCCGGTCCTTGCCGGAAATTGGCCGTCGGTTTGGCGGGCGCGATCATACCACGGTCATGCATGGCGTGCGTCGGATTGAAGAGTTGAAGATCCAGGATGGCCAGATTGCCGAAGATCTGGAAATGCTGCGCCGGACGCTGGAAGCCTAGGCCATAGTTGCCAAAAGAGCAGGCAAGAGACTTTCCTTGCCTGCGGCACCCTTGACGCCCCCCTCAAACCATTGGAAACCTCACAGGAACGCCCGAAAAGGGCTTGGAGCACATGGGGGATGCGGCTAACGTGCCGGTTCCGGGCTTTCGGAGGGACAGGGATATGAAGATCAGTATCGAACGCGGCACATTGCTCAAGGCAGTGGCGCAGGCGCAATCGGTTGTCGAACGGCGCAACACCATCCCGATCCTGGCAAATGTGCTGATCGAGGCGGAGGGGGACACCGTGTCCTTTCGGGCGACCGATCTCGACATCGAAGTGGTGGACAAGGCCCCGGCCCAGGTCGAGCGCGCCGGTGCAACGACGGTCTCTGCCGTCACATTGCACGAAATTGTCCGCAAATTGCCGGACGGCGCCTTGGTCACGCTGACCGAAGAGCCAACAAATGGTCGTCTAACGGTCGAAGCCGGGCGGTCCAACTTCTCTTTGGCGACCCTGCCAAAAGAAGATTTCCCGGTTATGGCGACCTCGGAATATTCGTCGAACTTTTCCGCCCCGGCCCCGGTGCTGCGCCGGTTGTTCGACAAATCGAAATTCGCGATTTCGACGGAAGAAACCCGGTATTACCTGAACGGCGTGTATATGCATGTCTCGGATGCCGAAGGCGGCAAGGTTCTGCGCTGTGTGGCGACCGATGGTCACCGGCTGGCGCGGATTGACGCTGATCTGCCTGATGGTGCGGCGGAAATGCCCGGCGTGATTGTCCCGCGCAAGACCGTGGGCGAAATGCGCAAGCTTCTGGATGATGACGATATGGAAATCGCGGTTTCTGTGTCGGAAACCAAAGTGCGCTTTGCCACCCCCGAAATCACCCTGACGTCCAAGGTCATTGACGGCACATTCCCCGACTACACCCGCGTCATTCCCCAGGGCAACACCCGCAAGCTGGAAGTGGATGCATCCGATTTCGCCCGCGCGGTGGACCGGGTTGCGACCGTCAGTTCGGAACGTTCGCGGGCGGTGAAATTGTCGCTTGACGAAGATCGGCTGGTACTGTCGGTCAATGCGCCCGACAGCGGTGCAGCCGAAGAAGAGCTGGCCGTGGCCTATGCCGACGAGCGGCTGGAAATCGGGTTCAACGCGAAATACCTGCTGGAAATCGCCAGCCAGGTGGATCGTGAAAACGCGGTGTTCATGTTCAATTCCTCCGGTGATCCGACCCTGATGCGCGAAGGCAACGACACCAGCGCGGTCTATGTCGTCATGCCGATGCGGGTATAACGGGGCAGGGCACAGATTGCCCTCTGCGCTGCCCAGCCATCTGACCCGTCTGAAACTGTCGCATTTTCGCTCGCATAAACATGTGGCGATGACCTGTGATGCGCGTCCAGTGGCCCTGTTTGGTGACAATGGCGCGGGCAAGACCAATATCCTGGAGGCAGTGTCGCTGTTTTCCCCCGGTCGCGGGCTGCGCCGTGCCAGCGCCGAGGATATGACCCGCCGCCCCGAGGCATTGGGCTGGAAGATCTCTGGCGAGTTGCATGTCGAAGGCCGCCCGCGCGAAATTGAGAGCCAATCGGAAAACGGCGCATCGCGGCAGGTGAAGGTGGACGGCAAACCCGCCGCACAGGTGGCTTTGGCCAAATTGGCCCGCGTGCTGTGGTTAATCCCCGCAATGGATCGGTTATGGATAGAAGGCGCAGATGGGCGGCGGCGGTTTCTGGACCGGATGACGCTCAGCTTTTTCCCCGATCATGCCCAAGCGGTGCTCGATTACGAAAAGGCAATGCGGGAACGCAATCGTCTGCTCAAGGATCAGGCGCGCGACGGTCATTGGTATGCCGCGTTAGAGGTGCAGATGGCCCGTGCCGGCGCGGTGATCCATGGCAATCGCCAGGCCACCCTGACGCGGATCGCTGCGGCCCAGGCAGAGGCCGAGACCGCGTTTCCGGTCAGTACCCTGGAACTGACGGCACCAGATGATGACATGCCGGACGGGGAAGAGGCGCTGCGCACCGCCCTTGCCAACAGCCGATCCCGCGACATGATCGTCGGTCGGGCGATGATTGGACCGCACCGCACCGATCTTCATGCGGTTTACACCGCCAAGGGTACGCTGGCCCGTGATTGTTCCACCGGCGAGCAGAAGGCGCTTTTGATTTCGCTGATACTGGCCAATGCCCGCGCGCTGGCCAATGACATCGGCAGCCCGCCGATCCTGTTGCTGGACGAGGTCGCGGCACATCTGGACGCGGCCCGCCGCGCCGCGCTTTATGATGAAATCTGGGCGCTGGGCGCGCAGGCCTGGATGACCGGCACCGGCGCGGAATTGTTCACCGACCTTGGGGATCGCGCGCAACGGTTCGAAGTGTCGGAAACCGTGGGCGAATCCCGGGTGGCGCCCGCCTAGGGGCCACGCAGAGGTGACACAAAATATTGTGGCATCTGCGTGACATGCCCCCAAAAACACCTTATATTTCGGGCGAGAGAAAAAGAAGGCAACGCATGTCCGAGCAAGCAAATCCCGCACCCGAATATGGCGCGGATTCGATTAAGGTTCTCAAAGGCTTAGAAGCTGTCCGCAAACGTCCCGGTATGTATATCGGCGATACGGACGATGGTTCGGGTCTGCACCATATGGTGTATGAGGTCGTGGACAACGGCATTGACGAGGCGCTGGCCGGTCATGCCGACTATGTCCACGTGAAAATTCACGCCGACAACTCGGTTTCCGTGCGTGACAATGGCCGGGGTATTCCCGTGGACATCCACGAGGAAGAGGGCGTTTCCGCCGCCGAGGTCATCATGACCCAGCTGCACGCCGGCGGTAAATTCGACAGCAATTCCTATAAGGTGTCGGGTGGTTTGCACGGCGTGGGCGTGTCGGTGGTGAACGCGCTTTCTGTTTGGTTGGAATTGCGCGTCTGGCGCAATGGCAAGGAACACTACGCCAAGTTCGAACATGGCGAGACCACCGAACATCTGCGCGTGGTGCGCGATGCGGTGGGTGAATCTGGCACCGAGGTACGGTTCCTGGCTTCAACCGACACGTTTTCCAACCTCGACTATGTTTTTGACACCTTGGAAAAGCGGTTGCGTGAGCTTGCCTTCCTCAACTCCGGTGTGAAAATCATTCTTGAGGATGATCGCCCGGCAGAGCCGCTGCATGTGGAACTGATTTACGAAGGCGGCGTTAAGGAATTCGTCAAATACGTGGATCGCCACAAAAGCCCGATGATGGAAGAGCCGATTTATGTGGCGGGTGACCGCGACGACATCGGTGTCGAAGTGGCGATGTGGTGGAACGACAGCTATCATGAAACGGTGCTGCCCTTTACCAACAACATCCCGCAGCGCGACGGTGGCGCGCACCTTGCCGGGTTCCGTGGGGCGCTGACCCGCACCCTGACGCGCTATGCACAGGAAAGCGGAATCGCAAAACGCGAAAAGATCAGCTTTACCGGCGATGACGCGCGCGAGGGCCTGACATGTGTGTTGTCGGTCAAAGTGCCCGATCCAAAATTCAGCTCGCAGACCAAGGACAAACTGGTCAGCTCCGAAGTGCGCCCAGCGGTCGAGAATCTGGTTGGCGAAAAGCTGTCTGAATGGTTCGAGGAAAACCCGGCGCAGGCCAAGATGATTGTCGGCAAGATCGTCGAGGCCGCCATGGCCCGCGAAGCCGCCCGCAAGGCCCGTGAATTGACCCGCCGCAAATCGGCGATGGATGTGAACTTCCTTGCGGGCAAGCTAAAGGATTGTTCGGAAAAAGATCCGTCCAAGACCGAATTGTTCCTCGTCGAGGGTGACAGCGCCGGCGGATCGGCCCAGACCGGTCGCGACCGGGGCACCCAGGCGATCCTGCCGTTGAAGGGTAAGATCCTGAACGTTGAACGCGCACGGTTTGACCGGATGCTGGGTAGCCAGGAGATCGGCAATCTGGTGATGGCGCTGGGCACCGGCATCGGGCGCGACGAATTCAACATCGAAAAACTGCGCTACCACAAGATTGTCATCATGACTGACGCCGACGTCGACGGCGCGCATATCCGCACGCTTTTGCTGACGTTCTTCTTCCGCCAAATGCCGGAATTGATCGAAGGTGGCTATCTCTATATCGCGCAACCGCCGCTCTATAAGGTGTCGCGCGGCAAGTCCGAGGTCTATCTGAAAGATCAGGCCGCGATGGATGACTACCTGATGAATCAGGGTGTTGACGGCGCGACGCTGAAACTGGCGGATGGCGCGGAAATGGCCGGTCAGGATCTGTTCCGCGTGGTGGAAGAGGCGCGGCAGCTCAAACGGGTTTTGGACGCCTTTCCAACGCATTACCCGCGCCATATCCTTGAACAGGCCGCCATTGCCGGGGCTTTTGTGCCGGGTGCTGTCGATGCCGATCTTCAGGGCGTCGCAGACAAGGTGGCGCGGCGGCTGGACCTGATTGCGCTGGAATACGAAAAGGGTTGGCGCGGTCGCATCACCCAGGATCACGGTATCCGTTTGGCCCGCATTCTGCGAGGTGTCGAAGAGGTGCGGACATTGGACGGCCCGATGCTGCGCTCGGGCGAGGCCCGGCGCACGGGAACCTTCACCCAGAACCTGCAAGAAGTTTACGGCTCTGCCGCATCGTTGCACCGCAAGGAACGTTCGCAAATCATCCAGGGCCCGCTTGATCTGTTGGCGGCCATTCTGGAAGAGGGCGAAAAGGGCAACACCCTGCAACGCTACAAAGGTCTGGGCGAAATGAACCCGGATCAGCTTTGGGAAACCACGCTCGACCCCGACGCGCGCACATTCCTGCAGGTCAAGATCGACGATCTGGCCGAGGCTGATGACATCTTTACCAAGCTGATGGGCGACGTGGTCGAACCACGCCGCGAGTTCATCCAGAAGAATGCGCTGAGTGTGGAAAACCTCGATTTCTGAGGTCTTTCGGCCAAGCGGATAAACCTGCGTGGCGCGCATGATTTTGCGCGTCACGGATGGCGTATGAATATATGTAACCGCTTCTATTCAATGGCTTGGGCCTTGTTGCCCAAACCGGTTGATCGGACACAAGGGCATTGGGCCAACCCTCGGCTGGCTTCGAAAAGCGGCCCATCCATCAGGAGCCTGCGGTCGATATATCCTCATCATTCGCAAGATGGTGGATCAGGGCGCGCACGCGGCGGGTCAGGCGGCGGTTTTGTGGGAACAATGCGGCCACGGTGTAGGGCGCGACGCGATATTCCGGGAAAAGCTCGATCAGGGCACCGGACTGCAAAGCCTCGGCGACAGAATAGGCCGGGCAACGCGCGATGCCGGCCCCCGCTATGGCAAGGCGCGCCGTCGCTGCGGGCGCATTCGCGCGGAGCCGACCGGTGAGATGAATCGCCACCGGCGCTCCGTCTACATTGAACCTCCAGATTGTCGGGTCCGTCATGTTGCCATCCAGAATGCAATCATGCGTGGGCAGCGCGTTTGGATGCGCCGGTGTTCCCGCACGCTCCAGATAGGCGGGCGCCGCGCTCACGATCAGGGGCATCGGCCCCAGTTGCCGCACCTTGAGCGAGCTGTCGCGCATGGGGCCGATCCGCACAGCAAGGTCCAGCCCCTCTTCGATGATCGAAACCCTTTGATCTGAAAGCCGAAGGTCAATGTCGACCTCGGGATGTTGCGCCGCAAAGGCCGCAAGCGAGGGTGCAAGCCGGACAGAGCCAAATCCGGTCGGGGCGGAAATGCGTATCACCCCGCGCAATGACCTTTGTTCATTTCGAACCGTTTCTTCAAGCTCGTCAAAACCCTCCAGTAGCGGTTCGCACATGGCCAGATACGTCGCGCCCGCATCGGTCAGCGAAACACTGCGTGTTGTCCGGTTGAGCAGTTGAACCCCCAACGCATCTTCCAGATCGGCAACATATTTGCTGACCAATCGCGCGGATTTCCCCAGGCGTTTGGCCGCCGTGGTAAAGGACGCGTGTTTTGCAACCAATGCAAAGGCGCGCATTCGGTCGATCTTATCCATGGCGCATTGCGCCCTGTGGGGGCTTAAACATCCTCTGAAAGTGGCAATTATCATCCAGATGCGCAAGTGGCATCTGATGGGGCAGACACGCCAAACACAAAGCAGGAGCTGAAAGATGTCCAACGCCGTTCGCATTCACCACTTTCCGAAATCTGGCCATGCCCACCGTGCCTTGGTCTTTGCCAAGCTTGCGGGGATTGCCCATGACGCGGTTCATGTCGATCTGGCGGCGGGCGCCCACAAGACGCCGGAATTTCTGGCGATGAACCCGAACGGTCAGGTGCCCGTTCTGGAAGACGGCGATGTGATCGTGTCGGATTCCAATGCCATCCTTGTCTATCTTGCGCGCCAATATGCGCCCGATTGGATGCCAAGTGATGCGGTGGGTGAGGCCAACGTGCAGCGCTGGTTGACGCTGGCGGCGGGTGAAATCGCCTTTGGCTCTTGTGCCGCCCGTCTGATTACCGTGTTTGGCGCGCCGCTGAATGCCGATTTTGCCGCCGCAACCGCCGCCAAGGCGATGCAAAAGCTCGAAGCGGGTTTGGCGGGGCGCGATTGGCTGGTCGGGGATCGCCCAACCATCGCCGACGTTGCCGCCTATTCCTATACGGCACATGCGCCCGAAGGGAATATCTCGCTTGACCCCTATCCCAATGTGCGCGCCTGGCTCACCCGTTTCGAGGCGCTTGATGGCTTTGAAGCGATGCCCGCCACCGCAGCGGGCCTTGTTGCCTGATCCTGTGTTGGGTGGAGGCCGCTTTCTGCACCTTCACCCGATCCCCTGCCAGCCAAGGATTTTTCGATGACCGATATCGCCCCCCGCCATCCTCTGCCCCCGTTCACCCGCGACACCGCGATTGAGAAGGTCCGTCTTGCCGAAGATGGTTGGAACGGGCGCGACCCGGCCAAAGTCACGCGCGCCTATACCCCCGACAGCAAGTGGCGCAATCGGGCCGAATTTCCACAAGGCCATGCCGAGATCGAGGCGTTCCTGACCCGCAAATGGGCCAAGGAACTCGACTATCGTTTGATCAAGGAGTTGTGGGCCTATGCGGGCAACCGCATCGCGGTGCGCTACGCCTATGAATACCACGACGACAGCGGCAACTGGTTCCGTGCCTACGGGAACGAGAATTGGGAATTCGACAAAAACGGCTATATGGCCAATCGGTTTGCCAGCATCAACGAACACCCGATCACGGAAAAAGAGCGCAAGTTCCACTGGCCCCTTGGGCGGCGACCGGACGGTCATCCGGGACTAAGCGATCTGGACCTCTGACCCCGAAAAACTGCAAAAGGATCAGGACAATGCCGGATCGGAACGCCCCTTTTCACAGCGGCGAATTGGCTGCACAAAAACGCGCTGGCGCCAGCGACATTGCAGAACGCGCCTGCCCGTTCATCCGCGATTTCATGCCCGCGCAACACCGCGCGTTTTTTCAGGCGCAGCCCTTTCTTGTCGTCGCCTCCAGCGATGCAAAGGGCCGGGTTTGGGCCACAATTGTTGAGGGGGAAGACGGGTTTATCCAGTCGCCAGATCCCCGGACGCTCACCCTGTCCACGCAGGTTGATCCAAGTGATCCATTGGCGGCGGGCCTTGGGGCGCAGGTGGATATTGGCGTTGTCGGGATCGAGCTTGCCACCCGTCGCCGCAACCGGATGACCGGCCAAATGCGCCCCACGCCGGGCGGATTTGCCATTGATGTGCGCCAGTCGTTTGGAAATTGCCCGAAATACATCAATGAACGGGAATGGTGGCGTGAACCCCTGATCGCACCGGTTGAGGCGGTGGCAACCGACCAGCTGACCCAGGATCAGATTACCCGGATCGCCGCCGCCGATACGCTGTTCATCGGGTCAGGGCGCCAAGGTCCGCAGGGCGCTGTTTCTAACGGCTTTGACGCCTCTCACCGGGGGGGCGAGGCGGGGTTTGTCCGGGTGGTCGGCCCCAATCGCCTGCGTATTCCCGATTACACCGGCAACAATTTCTTCAACACCATCGGCAATCTGTTGGAAGACCCGCGTATCGGTCTGCTGTTTGTCGATTTCGCCAGTGGCGGCTTGCTGCATGTGACCGGACGGGCCAGCATTGACTGGACCCCAGCCGAAGCCCGCGACCCCAGCATCCTGCGCGTGATCGAGGTTGAAATCGACGCCGTGATCGACCGCCCCGCCGCCTTGTCATTGCGGTGGTCGGCCAAACCCACCCCCGCCAGCAACCTGATTGTCAGCGATAAAGTGGTAGAGGCCGAGGGCATCACGTCCTTTCACCTGAGGCCCGCGAACGGCACCGCGCCCGCGCCGTTTCTTGGCGGTCAACATTTGCCCATTGTGCTGACCATTCCCGGGCAGGCCAGCACGCTGCGCCGCACCTATTCCCTGTCGAACACATCAGGTGAAGGGCATTACCGGATCACGGTCAAACGTGAGCCGGCTGGCCTTGCCTCGCAATTTCTGCACGACCACGTGCAGATCGGTGATGTGATCGTGGCCAAGCCGCCCGCCGGTGATTTTGTGGTTCCAAAAGGGGATGGACCGATCATATTGGTCAGCGCCGGCGTCGGGATAACACCCATGCTTGCCATGCTCCGCCAGCTTGTGGCCCAGGGCAGTGACCGCGAAATCCGGTTTGTCCACGGCACACGGAATGGACGCCAATACGCCCTGCGCGATGAAGTCGACGCGCTTGTCGCGGCCCGTGCAAACATCGAGAAACACATCTTTTTCAGCGCGCCCAACCCAGAGGACAAAATCGGTCTGCACCATGACGTCCAGGGCCGGATCAAAACAGAAAGCCTGCTGCCCGAGGACATAAGCCCTGACGCGCAATTCCTGCTCTGCGGTCCGCTGGGGTTCATGATGGGCATTAAATCGGGCCTTGAACAGGCCGGGATCGGGAGCAATCAGATCAAGTTCGAAACCTTTGGGTAACCCGGGTGACTGCGCGCCTGCCTGTCACAGTGGGGGCGCACGCCATCCGCTGCCCGGCGGCGATGTCCTCAAACCTCTAAAGCGTGGGGTCGTTGGCGGCACGCACCAGCCGGGTCAGATCGCTCAGCCGCTCTTTCTGGCGGCCATCCGCGTCGAAATTTGACGGCGCCAACCAAGCGGAAAACGCCTCTTGCAAGGCGGGCCATTCACGGTCGATTGCGGCAAACCAGGCGGTGTCGCGGTTGCGGCCCTTGACCACCATCGCCTGACGAAAGACGCCTTCATAGCTGAAACCCAGCCGTTGCGCGGCGCGGCGCGACGGCAGGTTCAACGCATTGCATTTCCATTCATAGCGCCGATACCCGGCCTGAAACGCCCATTGCATCATCAGATACATCGCCTCAGTCGCGGCGCGACTGCCCGCAAGATCGGGCGAAAGTTGGATGTTGCCGACTTCAATCGAGCCTTCCGCCGGGTTGATCCGCAGATAGCTCGCGACTCCGCCGAATTTGCCGCTGTCCAGATCCTTGATCGCATAGAAAACCTGACCCGGTGCCACAACGGTTTCCCGCACCCAACGATGATATTGCGCGGCGGAATGGAACGGGCCGTAGGACATGTAGTCCCAGCGCGCGTCATGGCCTTCAAAAGCGCGAAACAGCAAAGCGGCGTGCTGTTCTGCATCCAGCGGCTCCAGCCGGGCATATTGGCCTTGCATCACCGCACCTTTCGGGGTCGGCGGCGGGGCCCAGTCTTCGACTTTTTCACCCAGAACGTTCATCGCATCGGCTTTCGTCAGTTCAGGGCAGGATAGGGGGTTGGCAAATTGGCGCAATGGGGAAAAACCGGTGTCTTTCCGCCATGCGCCAATGCCGCCAGACCTAGCTGTCCTGCGGGATCACCCGCAGTCCCAATTCCATCAACTGATCCGACATCGGTTCGGATGGGGCGGACATCATCAGGTCCTCGGCGCGTTGGTTCATCGGGAACATGATGACCTCGCGGATGTTGTCCTGATCGGCCAACAGCATGACAATCCGGTCGATACCGGCGGCACAGCCCCCGTGCGGCGGCGCGCCATATTGAAAGGCGTTGACCATGCCACCAAAGCGTTTCTTGACCTCGTCGGCACCATAACCGGCGATTTCAAACGCTTTGAACATGATTTCCGGCTTGTGGTTCCGGATCGCGCCAGAGACCAGTTCATAGCCGTTACAGGCCAGGTCATATTGATAGCCCAGCACATCCAGCGGATCGCCATTCAGCGCATCCATCCCGCCCTGCGGCATCGAGAACGGGTTGTGTTCGAAATCGATCTTGCCGCTTTCTTCGTCTTTCTCATAGATCGGGAAATCGACGATCCAGGCAAAGGCGAAACGGTCCTTGTCGGTCAGGCCCAGCTCTTCGCCGATGACATTGCGCGCTTTGCCGGCGACGGTTTCAAATGCCTTGGGTTTGCCACCAAGGAAAAACGCCGCATCGCCGACATCCAGACCCAATTGCTGGCGGATGGCTTCGGTGCGCTCGGGGCCGATGTTCTTGGCCAGCGGACCGGCGGCTTCCATGCCGCCCTCGATCTCGCCCGATTTCAGCTTGGCCTGGGCTTCTTTTACCTTGATGCCCAGCTCTTGCGCCACGGCATCTGCGGTTTTTTCCCGCCAGAAGATATAGCCCATGCCCGGCAGGCCCTGTTCCTGGGCGAATTTGTTCATCCGGTCACAGAATTTGCGGCTGCCGCCCTTGGGTGCGGGAATGGCGCGGATTTCGGTGCCGTCCTGTTCCAGCAGCTTGGCAAAGATCGCAAAACCAGAGCCTGCGAAATGTTCGGACACGACCTGCATCTTGATCGGGTTGCGCAGGTCGGGTTTGTCGCTGCCATACCACAGCGCAGCATCGCGATAGGAAATCTGCGGCCACTCCTGGTCAACCTTCCGGCCACCACCGAATTCTTCGAAAATGCCGGTCAGAACGGGCTGGATCGTGTCGAACACATCCTGCTGCTCAACAAATGACATTTCGAGGTCGAGTTGGTAGAAATCGGTCGGGCTGCGATCCGCGCGCGGGTCTTCGTCGCGGAAACAGGGCGCGATCTGGAAATATTTGTCATAGCCGGACACCATGATCAGCTGTTTGAACTGCTGTGGCGCCTGCGGCAGGGCATAGAATTTGCCGGGGTGCAGACGGGACGGCACAAGGAAGTCACGCGCGCCTTCGGGGCTGGATGCGGTGATGATCGGGGTCTGGAATTCGCGGAAATTGCTGTCCCACATCCGGCGGCGCATCGAGGCCACAACGTCGGAGCGCAGTTTCATGTTGTTCTGCATCACCTCGCGGCGCAGGTCGAGATAGCGATAGCGCAGGCGGGTTTCCTCGGGGTATTCCTGATCGCCGAACACGATCAGCGGCAATTCCTCTGATGCGCCCAGCACTTCCATGTCGCGGACATAGACCTCGATTTCACCGGTGGGCAGCTTGGGGTTGATCAGGCTCTCGTCGCGCGCCTTGACCTCGCCATCAATGCGAATGCACCATTCCGAGCGGACCTTTTCCAAGGCGGCAAAAGCCGGGCTGTCGGAATCGCACAGCACCTGGGTGATGCCATATGTGTCGCGCAGGTCGATGAACAAGACGCCACCATGATCCCGGACGCGATGCACCCAGCCAGAGAGGCGGACGGTTTGACCGACGTTGGATTTGTTCAGGTCGGCGCAGGTTTGGCTGCGATAGGCGTGCATTTGCGGGCTCCGGTGGGTCTTTGCGGTTCGCGCCGATACACCGCGCCCGGGCCAGAAAGTCAAGCAGAGAGGGCGCTCTTCCGCCCTTTGCGGGCCGTCTTCGCGACGACGACCACAAGGTCGGAGGAGCGCCGATCTGTTACATTTCGATGATTGGCGCGATTTCGATCGTGCCTTTGCCACCTTCCAGGATCGGACATCCCTTGCCCAGTTCGGCCGCAGCTTCGATGCTTTCGGCCTCGATGATGCTGTAGCCGGACAATGGGTTGGCGCCGCCGCCGTCGGCAAAGCCATCGGCGCTGAGGGTCGATGACATGCCGACGGGATTGCCGCCGTCCACCATCGCCGCACCACATTCGCCCATCCAGGCCATCCAGGCGGCCATCATCCGCTTTCCTTCTTCTTCGGTCTCCGGCATGCCGCCGCCGTGATATGCAAACATGAATTTGGCCATTTTTCGTCTCCTGTTAAGTTTTGGGTAATTCGGGGTGGTCAAACAAAGTCTCCAGCCTGCGGAGCGTCGCGGCCCATCCGGCCTCATGACCCTTGGCGATATCATCGCCGGGCAGGCCATTGTGGTGCAGGATCAGGCGGCTTTTGTCGGGGCCATCGGGTTCCACATTGAAAATGACCTCGCTTTCCGCACCGCGCCTGCCCTGATCATCGTGCCAGGCCCATGTAATATGAACTTGTTTCGGTGGCGTGACCGTCAGCACCCGGCCGCTCATGTGATAGATCCCGCTTTCGGCCCCGGCGAAACGCGAAAACCATTGGCCGGGTTGGGTCAGGTCGAGTTGATATTCCTGAAGGGTCCAGCCCTCGTGACCCCACCATTGCAACAGGTTTTCGGCCTCGGTCAAAAAGGCAAAGACCAATGCCTGTGGGGCGTTGAAGTGGCGTTCAATCGTCAGGTCGGTCATGGCTTGCCTATCTCCTTGGCCAGCGCGCGGTCCAATCGGTCAAAGCTGCTTTCCCAAAAACGCCGCGCCTCGGCGGCCCAATCCGCAACCGCAAGAAGCCCCTCGGGCCGGATGGAATACATCCGGCGCTGCGCCATGGCCCGACGGTTGACCAGCCCCGCCGCCCGCAGCACCCCAAGATGCTGCGACACCGCCGGGCTGGAAATGCCGAACCCTGCACCCAGATCGCCCGCCGCCAATTCACCTTCGTTCAACAGCCGCTCCACGATGGCAAAGCGGACAGGATCGGCAAGGGCGGCAAAGGTCTGGGGCAGTGGCGTCATGGTGTGGCCCTTTGGCTTGGGATTCTGTCAGATCATTTGTTGTCCATCCACTTAATTAAGTAAAGTCTAAATTACGGCAACAGCAGATGAAGCGCGACAATGCGCCTTATGCCCTTGAACCCCGGCGTTCGACGTCTATAACCCACCAAGATTTGCGCGATGCCCTCACCCCCCGCGCTGAACCCCGAGGTCCGTTATGCCAAAAAGAACCGATATTCAGTCGATCATGATCATTGGAGCGGGACCGATTGTGATCGGTCAGGCGTGCGAATTTGATTACTCTGGTGCACAAGCCTGCAAGGCGCTGCGCGAAGAGGGTTATCGCGTGGTTTTGGTCAACTCGAACCCGGCGACGATCATGACCGACCCCGGTCTGGCCGATGCCACCTATATCGAGCCGATCACACCCGAAGTTGTCGCCAAGATCATCGAAAAAGAACGCCCCGACGCATTGTTGCCGACGATGGGCGGGCAGACGGGGTTGAACACCTCGCTTGCGCTGGAAGAAATGGGCGTGCTCGAAAAATTCGGCGTCGAGATGATTGGCGCCAAGCGCGAGGCCATTGAAATGGCTGAAGACCGCAAATTGTTCCGCGAGGCGATGGACCGCATCGGGTTGGAAAACCCCAAGGCGACGATCATCACCGCGCCAAAACGCGACAACGGCAGCACCGATCTGGATGCCGGCGTGCAGATGGCGCTGGCCGAGCTGGAAGAAATCGGTCTTCCGGCGATCATTCGCCCGGCCTTTACCCTTGGTGGGACTGGCGGCGGCGTTGCGTATAACCGCGAAGATTACATTCATTTCTGCCGCACTGGCATGGATGCCTCGCCGGTCAATCAGATCCTTGTGGATAAGTCGCTGCTGGGCTGGAAAGAATTCGAGATGGAGGTGGTGCGCGACAAGGCGGACAACGCCATCATCGTCTGTGCCATCGAAAACATCGACCCGATGGGCGTGCATACCGGCGATTCGATCACTGTGGCCCCGGCGCTGACCCTGACCGACAAGGAATATCAGATCATGCGCAACGGTTCGATCGCCGTGCTGCGCGAAATCGGTGTCGAAACCGGCGGATCGAACGTCCAATGGGCGGTGAACCCCGAAGATGGCCGCATGGTTGTGATCGAGATGAACCCGCGGGTGTCGCGGTCGTCGGCCCTGGCGTCCAAGGCCACGGGTTTCCCGATTGCCAAGATCGCGGCGAAACTGGCTGTCGGCTATACGCTGGACGAGCTGGACAACGACATCACCAAGGTCACACCGGCCTCTTTCGAGCCGACCATCGATTATGTCGTCACCAAGATCCCGAAATTCGCGTTCGAGAAATTCCCCGGCTCCGAGCCATTCCTGACCACCGCGATGAAGTCGGTCGGCGAAACCATGGCGATTGGCCGCACCATCCACGAAAGCCTGCAAAAGGCGCTGGCCTCGATGGAAAGCGGGTTGACCGGATTTGACGAGGTCGCCATCCCCGGTGCACCGGAAAAATCCGCCGTGATCAAGGCGATCAGCCAGCAAACCCCCGACCGGATGCGCACCATTGCCCAGGCAATGCGCGAGGGGCTGAGCGACGATGAAATCCACGGCGTCACCATGTTTGACCCTTGGTTCCTGGCCCGCATCCGCGAGATTGTGGAAACCGAGGCCGAGGTGCGCGAAAATGGCCTGCCTGACAATGCGGCGGGCCTGCGCCATCTGAAAATGATGGGCTTTACCGATGCGCGCCTGTCGAAACTGACCGGGTTCTCTGAAAAAGACGTGCGCAACCGGCGGATTTCCAAGGGTGTGGTCGCGTCGTTCAAACGCATCGACACCTGTGCCGCCGAGTTCGAGGCGCAGACGCCTTATATGTATTCCACCTATGAAGCGCCGATGATGGGCGACGTGGAATGCGAAGCGCGGCCCAGCGACAAGAAAAAGGTCGTGATCCTTGGCGGCGGTCCCAACCGGATCGGGCAGGGGATCGAATTTGATTACTGCTGCTGTCACGCCTGTTTCGCGCTGACCGAAGCGGGATACGAGACCATCATGGTCAATTGTAACCCCGAAACGGTTTCAACCGACTATGACACCTCTGACCGGCTGTATTTCGAACCGGTGACCTTCGAACATGTGATGGAAATCCTGCGGGTCGAGCAGGACAACGGCACATTGCACGGCGTGATCGTGCAGTTCGGCGGTCAGACGCCGCTGAAACTGGCCAATGCGCTGGAATCCGAGGGTATTCCGATCCTCGGCACCACGCCCGACGCCATCGACCTTGCCGAAGACCGCGAGCGGTTCCAGGCGCTGGTCAATCAGCTTGGTCTGAAGCAGCCGAAAAACGGCATTGCTTCGACCGATGCCCAGGCGCTGGCAATTGCCGAAGACATCGGATTCCCGCTGGTGATCCGCCCCTCCTATGTGCTGGGTGGCCGCGCGATGGAAATCGTGCGCGATATGGCGCATCTGGAGCGTTATATCAACGAAGCGGTGGTGGTGTCCGGCGACAGCCCGGTTTTGCTGGACAGCTATCTGTCTGGCGCGGTCGAACTGGACGTTGACGCGCTTTGTGATGGCGAGGCCGTGCACGTCGCGGGCATCATGCAGCACATCGAAGAGGCCGGCGTGCACTCTGGCGACTCGGCCTGTTCGCTGCCGCCCTATTCGCTGTCGCAGGACATTCTGGCCGAGATCAAGACCCAGACCGAGGCTTTGGCCCGCGCGCTGAACGTTGTTGGTCTGATGAACATCCAGTTCGCGATCAAGGATGGCGAGATCTATCTGATCGAGGTCAACCCGCGTGCGTCGCGCACCGTGCCCTTTGTCGCCAAGGCGACCGACAGCGCAATTGCCTCTATCGCGGCGCGGGTGATGGCGGGTGAGAAGCTTTCGAACTTCCCGCTGCGCCCTGCGTACCCGGAAAATGCCGATTATGACACGGTGCTGCCGCTGGCCGATCCGATGACATTGGCCGATCCCAACATGCCGTGGTTCAGCGTGAAGGAAGCGGTGCTGCCCTTTGCCCGGTTCCCCGGTGTTGACACGATCCTGGGACCGGAAATGCGTTCAACAGGCGAGGTCATGGGCTGGGACCGCAGCTTTGCCCGCGCGTTCCTGAAGGCGCAGATGGGCGCCGGAATGATCCTGCCCGAAGGCGGCAAGGTGTTCCTGTCGATCAAGGATTCCGACAAGACACCGGAACTGGTGGAAACGGCACAGATCCTGGCCGGGCTTGGCTTTGCCATGGTTGCCACCTCTGGCACGGCGGCGTTCCTGCGCGAACATGGGTTGACGGCGGAAGTGGTCAAAAAGGTCTACGAAGGCCGGCCGAACGTGGTGGATATGTTGAAAAACGACGAGATCACCCTGGTGATGAACACAACCGAGGGCGCGGCGGCCGTTGCAGACAGCCGCGAGATCCGTTCAGTCGCGCTTTATGACAAGATCCCGTATTTCACGACCGCCGCTGCCGCACATGCTGCGGCGCTGGCCATGCAGGCCCGGCGTGAGGGTGAATTGGTGGTAAAGCCGCTACAAGGCTAAAGGCGGGGTGCGCCCCAAAAGGCGCACCCTTTGCTTAGAACTGCCAGTTGAACTGCCGGATCAAAGTGACCCCAAAGCTTATCTGATCTTCGCTGCCAGCCCGGTGACCGGCGAATCCGCGAAATCATTGGTCAGACGGTGCCAGCCCAATTTGCCTTCGATCGCCCAGGTGTCGGTCAATTCGCGGCGCGCGATCAGCTCAAGCCCATAGGATTTCACCCCGCCATCCGCGGAATAGGGGCTGAGGTTGGACGCGGACGCCGGGACCGAGAAATAGGTATCGGCGTAATTGTCATCGCCAAATGTCACGCGCGGGCCGAACCGCAGGGTGGTCAATGCGTCCGGGCGCAGGATGGCGTTGGCCTTCAGGTCGCCGACAATGCCGTCATGGCCATTGATGCCCTTGCGGATCGCGGCGGACACTTCGGCATTTTCCCAAGTATAGCCTGCCTGAATCCCCAGCTCGAGCGCCCAATCGACGTCATCCATGCCTTTGAGGTCGTCATGTTCCGACGCATCCCGCGCCGAGACAAAGCCAAAAGACGGGCTGATGCGGAAACCCGTGGTCTCGCCACCACCTGCGGAAACACCGCCAAAAGACAGGCTGTGCAGACCGCCCTGGATTGTGGGGCCAGCCTTATAGGTATCTGCGCCCTCGTAATCGGGCGAATATTTGGTGCCGATCCCCAATTCAAAGGCAATATGATTGCCTTCGGCAGATCCCAGCGCGGGGCTGAGGGCGATCAAAGCGGCGACAAGCGATGCAACGGGGCGGCGAAGACGGTTTTTCACGGCAACGTCCTTTCAAGGAAAATCGGTCAGGGTGATGTCCCGCAGCAGCGCGGGGTCTTATAGAGCCAGTAACATAGTCTCTGGGACAATCCGCCATATAGTCCTGCGAAAAGTTTTTGAAAGCAGAATTTTGCAATCTGCGGCCCGTGCCAGAAAAATCCCGGTGTTGCCGGGAAAATGTGTCACTCTTGCATCGCCATTGGCGGTGGTTCAGACGACTTGGCCCCAGAAAATAAGGCCGAGGCCCAGTATTACCCGATAGACCACATAGGGCGTAAAGCTGATTGATTTCAGCAGCCGCATCATCAGTGCCAGCGCCAGCAATGCCGAAAAGAAGGCAAACACCGCGCCAATGCCAGCCAGCCGAAGCATGGCCCAATCCGCGCTGCCGACAACCTCGGCGCCCAGAAGCAGGCCAGAGGCGATAATGGTCGGGATCGACATCAGCATCGACAGCCGCGCCGCATCGCTGCGCTCATAGCCCAGAAACCGCGCGCCGGTGATGACGATACCGGACCGGGACGTGCCGGGAATCAGGGCAACGGCCTGCCATATGCCCAGAATCCAGGCGTGATGCGGTGACCAGTCGGCTGTGGTGCGATTGGATTTGCCTTTTTGATCGGCCCACCACAGGACAAGACCAAACAGCAACATGGACCATCCAATCACCGTGATCGACCGCAATGCATCGTCCAGCCCGGTCAGCTTGAGCAGCAATCCGGCCAGCACCACCGGCACCGTTGCAATCAGCAACAGGAATGCCAGCCGCGCGCCCGGCGTGTCGATGTGCCCGCGCAGCACCCGGGGCAGACCAGCAAGCGCCATGCGCACATCGGACCAGAAATAAAGGATCACCGCCCCCAACGTGCCGACATGAACGGCGACATCAATAGCCTGTCCCTGATCCGCCATGCCGGTCAGATTCGGCAGAAGAATCAGATGACCGGAGCTGGACACCGGCAGAAATTCGGTAATGCCCTGGATCACGGCAACAATCAGAAGATGAAATAGCGTCATGGGGCTGAACCTTCGCGATGCGGATGCCGCTTTATAAACTCAAGGGAAATCAAACGGAAACGGGAATATGGGTCCGTATCGGATCTATTTTGTGACATTTACCCCTGCCTTGGGGTGCGGCTTGTTAAAATAACATGATAATAGGTCAGCATAACTGACTTTTCATGCGTCGCGACCTGCGCTAAAACGCATCCAACCCATTCAAGAACCGGAGCCCAGCAAAATGGCCAAGCAGCCGATGTTGAAATTCGTCCAGATCGAACGCGACATGCCGCAAAAGCGGGACGCAGAGGTGCGTAACAGCGATTTTGACGAGATCTATGCAGAGTTTGCCAAGGCCAAAGCCGAAGAGCAAGCCAGCCGGTGCAGCCAATGTGGCGTGCCCTATTGCCAGAGCCATTGCCCGCTGCACAACAATATCCCCGATTGGCTGAATCTGACCGCCACCGGCCGCCTGAAAGAGGCCTATGAGGTCAGCCAGGCCACCAATACCTTCCCCGAGATTTGCGGTCGCATCTGTCCGCAGGACCGCCTGTGCGAAGGCAATTGCGTGATCGAACAATCTGGCCATGGCACTGTGACCATCGGCTCGGTCGAAAAATACATCACCGATACCGCCTGGGAAAACGGCTGGGTACTGCCCGCCAACCCGGCGCAGGAACGCGTTGAAAGCGTGGGCATCATCGGCGCGGGCCCCGGCGGTCTGGCGGCGGCGGATGTGCTGCGCCGTGCAGGTGTACAGGTCACGGTCTATGACCGGTATGACCGCGCTGGCGGCCTGCTGACCTATGGTATCCCCGGTTTCAAACTGGAAAAGCCGATTGTCATGCGCCGCAACGAGCAGCTTGAAAAGGGCGGCGTGACCTTCAAGCTGAACTGTACCGTGGGCGAAGACATCTCGTTCGAAGAGATCCGCGCCGCGCATGATGCGGTGATCATCGCCACCGGCGTGTACAAATCGCGTGATCTGAAGGGTCCGGGCAGCGGCGCCGACGGTATCGTTAAGGCGATCGACTATCTGACCGCGTCGAACCGCGCCGCCAACTTTGGCGACAAAGTGCCGGAATTCGAAAGCGGCGAGCTGAATGCCAAGGGCAAAAAGGTTGTCGTGATCGGCGGCGGTGACACCGCGATGGATTGTGTGCGGACCGCCATCCGGCAGGGCGCGGAAAGCGTCAAATGTCTCTATCGTCGCGACCGCGCCAACATGCCCGGTTCGCAGCGCGAAGTGGCGAACGCCGAAGAAGAAGGCGTGCAGTTTGAATGGCTGACCGCGCCGCAGGGCTATACCGGCGACACGGTTGAGGGTGTGATGGTGCAACGCATGCGTCTGGGGCATCCCGATGCCAGCGGCCGCCAAGCGCCCGAAGTGATCGAAGGCAGCGATTATGTCGAACCCGCCGATCTGGTGATCAAGGCGCTGGGCTTCGAGCCAGAGGATCTGCCAACGCTCTGGGATTGCCCGGAATTGTCTGTGACCCGCTGGGGCACCGTCAAAGCCGAGTTTGAAACCGGCGCGACCGATATGGAAGGCGTCTATGCCGTGGGCGACATCGTGCGCGGTGCGTCGCTTGTGGTTTGGGCGATCCGTGACGGGCGTGATTGTGCGGATGCAATCCTCAAACGGTTGGATGCCAAGGCCGCGGCACAAATCGCAGCGGAATGATTTTGACGTTCCCCTGAAGGGGGCAATGCAAGAGATATCAATTCGGGCCGGGGCGCATAACGCGCCGACCGCCCGCACAGTGGGAGACCCCTGATGACCAAATATGATGCCGATTGGGTGCGCGCCGAAGAAGCCAAGCGCGAATGGATGAACGAAAACGGTATGTTCCGCGAAGAGCATGAACATTCCTCCTGTGGTGTTGGCCTTGTGGTCGCGCTGGACGGCAAGGCGACCCGCAAAGTGGTCGAAGCCGGGATCAACGCGCTCAAGGCGATCTGGCACCGTGGGGCGGTGGATGCGGATGGCAAAACCGGCGATGGCGCGGGTATTCACGTCCAGATTCCTGTGCCGTTCTTTTATGATCAGGTGCGCCGCACCGGCCATGAACCGCATCCGGATCAATTGCTGGCCGTGGGCCAGGTGTTCCTGCCGCGCACCGATTTTGGCGGCCAGGAAACCTGCCGGACCATCGTGGAAACCGAAGTTCTGCGGATGGGCTATTACATCTATGGCTGGCGCCACGTGCCGGTCGACATCAGCGTGCTGGGCGAAAAGGCCAATGCCACACGGCCCGAGATCGAGCAGATCCTGATTTCGAACTCCAAAGGCGTTGATGAAGACACGTTTGAGCGTGAGCTTTATGTCATCCGCCGCCGGATCGAAAAAGCCGCAATCGCCGCAGGGGTCAAAGAGCTGTACCTCGCGTCGCTGTCCTGCCGGTCGATCATCTACAAGGGCATGATGCTGGCCGAACAGGTTGCGGAATTCTATCCCGACCTGAAAGACGACCGTTTCGAAAGCGCCTTTGCGATCTATCACCAGCGGTATTCGACCAACACCTTCCCGCAGTGGTGGCTGGCGCAACCGTTCCGCATGTTGGCTCATAACGGCGAAATCAACACGTTGAAGGGCAACCTCAACTGGATGAAAAGCCATGAAATCCGCATGGCCTCGTCTACATTTGGCGATCTTGCCGACGACATCAAACCGATTGTGCCCCAGGGGTCATCGGATTCCGCCGCGCTGGATTCGGTGTTCGAGGTTCTGGTCCGTGCCGGGCGCAGCGCCCCGATGGCGAAAACCATGCTGGTGCCCGAAAGCTGGAGCAAACAGGCGGTTGATCTGCCGGATGCCTGGCGCGACATGTATTCCTATTGCAACTCGGTGATGGAACCCTGGGATGGCCCGGCCGCCCTGGCGATGACCGATGGTCGCTGGGTCTGTGCCGGTCTGGACCGGAACGGTCTGCGCCCGATGCGCTATGTGGTGACCGGTGATGGTCTGGTCATCGCGGGCTCTGAGGCGGGTATGGTGCCGGTCGATCAGGCCACGGTTGTCGAAAAAGGCGCGCTTGGCCCCGGTCAATTGCTGGCCGTCGACATGAAAGAGGGCAAGCTGTTCCACGATACCGAGATCAAGGATAAACTGGCCAATGCCCGTCCCTTTGGGGAATGGGTTGGCAAGATCAATGATCTGGACGACCAGCTGGCCGGCGTGACAGAGACCGCGCTGCACAGCGGCGAAGATCTGCGCAAGCGTCAGATCGCCGCCGGTTACAGCATTGAAGAGCTGGAACAGGTTCTGGCGCCCATGGCCGAAGATGGCAAAGAGATGATCGCCTCGATGGGGGATGACACCCCGTCGGCGGTTTTGTCGGCCAAATATCGCCCGCTCAGCCATTATTTCCGCCAGAACTTCAGCCAGGTGACCAACCCGCCGATCGACAGCCTGCGGGAATATCGGGTGATGAGCCTGAAAACACGGTTCGGCAACCTCAAGAACGTGTTGGATGAAAGCAGCGCCCAGACCGAAATTCTGGTGCTGGACAGCCCCTTTGTCGGCAGTGCCCAGTTCGATGTCCTGACCAAGCAGTTCAATGCGGACATGGTGACAATCGACTGTACCTTTGCGGTGGGCGGCGGCGATGGCGCATTGCGCGATGGTCTGGCCCGCATCCGGGCCGAGGCCGAGGACGCAGTGCGTTCGGGGGCCGGGCATCTGGTTCTGACGGATCAGGCGCTGGGTGCGGACAAGATCGGCATGCCGATGATCCTGGCCACCAGCGCGGTGCATTCGCACCTGACGCGCAAGGGGCTGCGGACCTTCTGTTCGCTGAACGTGCGGTCGGCGGAATGTATCGACCCACATTATTTTGCCGTGCTGATTGGCGCGGGCGCGACTGTGGTCAACGCCTATCTGGCCGAAGACAGCCTGGCCGACCGGATCAATCGCGGCCTGCTGGATGGCACGCTGACCGAAAATGTGGCGCGCTATCGCAATGCGGTGGATCAGGGTCTGTTGAAGATCATGTCCAAAATGGGGATTTCGGTTCTGTCATCTTATCGCGGCGGGTTGAACTTTGAGGCCGTGGGCCTCAGCCGCGCGATGTGTGCGGCCTATTTCCCCGGCATGCTGAGCCGGATCAGCGGCATCGGGGTCAGCGGCATCCAGAAGAAACTGGAAGACGTGCATGCGCTGGCCTATTCGCAGGGCCGTGATGTTTTGCCGATTGGTGGCTTCTACAAGAGCCGGAAATCGGGCGAGACCCACGCCTGGGGCGCACAGACCATGCATATGATGCAAATGGCCTGTAACACGGCGTCTTTCTCGCTTTGGAAAAAGTATTCCCAGGCGATGCAGGCTAACCCGCCGATCCATTTGCGCGACCTGCTGGCGATCAAGCCGCTTGGCGCTGTGGTGCCGATTGAACAGGTGGAAAGCGTGACCGCGATCCGCAAACGGTTTGTCACGCCGGGCATGTCGCTGGGCGCGCTCAGCCCTGAGGCGCACAAGACATTGAACGTCGCGATGAACCGGATTGGCGCACGGTCGGATTCGGGTGAAGGCGGCGAAGATCCGGCGCATTTCGTGCCCGAACCCAATGGCGACAACCCCAGCGCCAAGATCAAACAGGTGGCTTCGGGGCGTTTCGGCGTCACGGCGGAATACCTGAACCAGTGTGAAGAGCTGGAGATCAAGGTCGCCCAGGGCGCCAAGCCCGGCGAAGGTGGCCAGTTGCCCGGCATGAAGGTCACCGACCTGATCGCGCGCCTGCGCCATTCGACCAAGGGCGTGACGCTGATTTCGCCCCCGCCGCACCACGACATCTATTCGATCGAGGATCTGGCGCAGCTGATCTATGACCTGAAACAGATCAATCCGCGCTGCAAGGTGACGGTGAAACTGGTGGCGTCGTCCGGCGTTGGCACGATTGCGGCCGGTGTGGCCAAGGCCAAGGCGGACGTGATCCTGATTTCGGGCCACAATGGCGGCACCGGGGCCAGCCCGGCAACCAGCATCAAATATGCGGGTTTGCCGTGGGAAATGGGTCTGACAGAGGCGCATCAGGTTCTGGCAATGAACAACCTGCGGTCGCGCATCACCCTGCGGACCGACGGTGGTTTGCGCACCGGACGTGACATTGTCATGGCGGCGATGATGGGGGCCGAAGAATACGGTATCGGCACCGCTGCATTGATCGCGATGGGCTGTATCATGGTGCGTCAGTGCCAGTCGAATACCTGCCCGGTGGGCGTTTGTACCCAGGACGAAAGCCTGCGGGACAAATTCACCGGCAATGCCGACAAGGTGGTCAACCTGATCACCTTCTACGCCCAGGAAGTGCGCGAAGTGCTGGCCAGCATCGGTGCGAGATCGCTGGATGATGTGATCGGGCGTGCCGATCTGTTGACCCAGGTGTCGCGTGGCGCGGATCACCTTGACGATCTTGACCTGAACCCGCTGTTGATCACCGTCGATGGCGCACAGGACATCGTTTATGACCGCAACAAGCCGCGCAATGCGGTGCCGGATACGCTGGATGCGGAAATCGTGCGGGATGCGCAACGGTTCCTGGAAGACGGCGAAAAGATGCAGTTGCAATATTCGGTGCAAAACACCCACCGTACCGTTGGCACGCGCACATCCAGCCATATTGTCAAGAATTTCGGCATGCGCAACACCCTGCAAGCCGATCACCTGACGGTCAAATTGCAAGGCTCTGCCGGGCAATCTCTGGGTGCCTTTGCGGCCCCTGGGCTGAAGCTGGAAGTGTCGGGCGATGCCAACGACTATGTTGGCAAGGGCCTGTCGGGGGGCACAATTGTGGTGCGTCCGCCGATGGTGTCGCCGCTGAAGGCGCGGGAAAACACCATCATCGGCAATACCGTGCTTTACGGGGCGACCGATGGCTATCTGTTCGCGGCGGGACGTGCCGGCGAACGGTTTGCGGTGCGCAACTCTGGCGCCAAGGTCGTGATCGAGGGCTGTGGCTCGAACGGTTGTGAATATATGACCGGCGGGGTTGCGGTGATCCTTGGCTCGATCGGGGCAAACTTTGGTGCCGGGATGACCGGTGGCATGGCCTATCTGTATGATCCCGATGGTGTGGCGGAAAAGCTGATCAACCCTGAAACGCTGATCATTGGCGCGGTAGAGGTCGACCACTGGGAGGCCGAGCTGCGCGGTCTGATCGAACGCCACTGCGAAGAGACCGGAAGCCGCGCTGCGGCGGACATTCTTCAGCATTGGGAGAGCGAGAAAGCGAACTTCCGCCAGATCTGTCCGATCGAAATGGTCAACAACCTGGCGCATCCGCTGACCAAGGAAGCGACAGCGGTGCCGGCGGAATAAGCGGAAGACCACTGAAAAACGGGCCGCGGCGCTAAAACGCGCCGTGGCCGGATCTTGCCCCGCGATTGCGGCGCTTTTTCGGGCGCGCGCGTGGTGGCATGACATTTGCCAAACACGATGCGCAAAGGTCACGAAGCGGTGATTTTGCGGGTCCGAGGCGATTTCCTTGGCCCACGACAGCAGCTAGTGTGCGGCCATGGCACGCAAGGCAAAATCGCGGAAACCCGCACCCAAACCCCGCATCGCATTTCGGCCCGGACGTTTCATCCGGCGCTGGGTGTTGCGGCTTGTCAGTCTTGCGTTTCTGATCGTTGCCTTTCTGATTGTGGTGTTTTCGATCTTTAACCCGCCCGCCACGATGTACATGCGCCAGGAACAGGCGCGATTGGGCCAGATTGATCATGTCTGGGTGCGGATGGACAATATCGCACCGGTCATGGGCCGGTCGGCGGTGGCGGCGGAAGACGCCAATTTCTGCAATCACTGGGGTTTTGATATGGTGGCGATCCGCGCGGCGCTGAATGCCGGGGGCAGCCGTGGCGCTTCGACGATCAGCCAGCAGGTGGTGAAAAACGTCTATCTCTGGCATGGCCGCAATTGGACCCGCAAGGCGCTTGAGGCTCTGATCACGCCAATGGTCGAGACGGTTTGGTCCAAACGGCGCATTTTGGAAGTCTATTTGAACGTCGCGGAATTTGATGAAGGCGTGTTTGGGGTCGAGGCCGCCGCGCGGCATTATTTCGGCGTCTCACCCGGCAATCTCAGCGCGGTTCAGGCGGCGCGGCTGGCGGCGATTCTGCCCAACCCCAAGGGGCGTTCGGCCAGCAATCCATCGGGGGCGGTGCGGCGCAGGTCGGCATCCATCCGCGACGGAGCGGCAACAATCGACCGGGACGGCCGGGCCGATTGTTTTCAGTAATCCTGCGCTCTGCCCCGGCCCAAGGGATCAGGGCCGCCCGGATTTGTGCCGTCTGAGATCGGACATGGCGCGATAGATCTCCCGCCGGGCGCGGTTGATGAACCCCAACGGGCGATGCGTAGGCAGGGACATCCAGGGATTGAAACGCATGGTTTCGGCGCTTTTGTCCCGATCCGGTGCGTTGCTTTGCCGGAAAAGGGTCAAGTCCGCCAGTTTGATGAAATCCGCACCATTGGCGCCCCAGTCGACGGTTGGGTCTTCGATTGGATGTGCCTCCGCGTCCGCCTGCACCACGACCCCGAAATCGAATTGCGCCGGACCCTCTGCCAAAACCCGCCAGAGATCTTGGCGCAAACCATCTTTACTGTCCACGGCGGCGGTTGGCGGGCTGTGGCCGATGGCCTTGTATTTCACGGCGCGACCGTCCCCACAGAGATAGGCCGTGGTGCTGTGATAGGTCAGTGACACCAGCGCGCCGACCTGACGACCGGCAAATTCACGCGCGGCGCGCAGGGTTTTACGATGAAACAGCCAGAGCATCGCCAGCCCCCATGCCGCGGCCAGGATGCGGCCCGTAGTGATCCCATTGCCGCGCAGGTCCTGCATAGGCGTGAAATAGCGGTTGAACGCGGCATATTCCGCCATTGTGGCGGTGAAATAGGTGGGGTGATCAACAAGGATGAAATCCTGTTCCGTCACCGGGCCGCTCCCCGGCAACAGCTTCTGTCCCGGCACATCCAGCAGTTTGATCGCCATGCCGCGCACGTCGCGGCGGCGATCGTCTGTCTGTCCGCCGTTGGAAAACCGCACCAGACAGCGATAGGTTTGCCCCGGTTGAAACACCCCAACCGCAAAACCATCCGGCAGGTCACCCCGCACCCGCAAGCGCCCCTCGACCAATCCATGATGTTTGCCATGCTGGCCGCGCTTGGCGGTCTTGCCCTCCAGCCAAACGGTTTTCAGATTGTCGCGGATCAGCCCCGCAATGACCTGCGGTTCCCTCTTGGGAATGACCTCTTGTGCCAGCATGCCGCGCCTCAGAGCGATTTGAGATACTCCAGAAGCGCAGATTTCTCATCCGCGTCCAGATTGGTGCCATAAAGATGCCCGCCGTTGCCATTGCCAATCAGGGTGGTGTCAAACGCAAAACCATCAGAACAGGCAAACCCGACACGCTCGGGATCGAAATGGGTACAGCCGCGAAAGAATTCCGCCGGGCGATCCGCGGGGGGCGACAGAAGATCGGCCAATGTCGGCACCGATCCGTTGTGCAAATAGGGCGCGCGCATCCAGATGCCATCCAACGGCATGTTGGCATAACCGTCCGTCACGCGGTAATTGTTGAATTTCCAGGAATATTTGTCGCCGACAGTGCCAAAGTAGCGCACCATCGTGGCGTCAAACAGATCGGTGCGCTGGCGGTCGGTGCCCAGCACCTCTGAGGATGTGACCTGGCCCATGCGGGCCGCGCCGGGATCGTGACAGGTATCACAGGCCGCGCGCTGGTAAATTTCGCGCCCTTTGTCGGCCAGCTCCGGGTTAAAGGCCACCGGAAACGGCGGCGGCGGGAAATCCATCAGCCAATTGGACACCCGCTCAATCGCATGTTTTTCCAACAGCCAATCCGAAGCACCACCGGCCATCGCGGCGGAAATATTGCGTTCGTCGAGCGAGGCATTGTTGCCGTCCCAGTGAAACCAACCGTCCAGCCGAATACGCTGGTTCCAGACAGACGGGAAATCCACCGTGCCGACACGGGTATCGTCGGCGGGCTCCAACCCCCAGCGTTGACGCCAGAAATTGCCGGCATCGGTGCGCCCGGGCCCATGTTCGGGGCGGGTGGCAAGCCAGGCAAGACCATCTTTCAGGCTGGTGATCTGATCCTCCAATCGCGGGAACACCACAAACCGCAAAACGATCTTGTCGAGAAAGCTGGGGGGGCGGCCGTTGGCCTCGGCCGCAGCGATCACCGCATCAGCGGTCAATCGGGCATCGCTGGCGGCCGTGGTCAGGAATTCGATATAAGCCTGAAGATTCAGCGCATTGGCAGGCGCGCCCAACACCAAATGAGCCGCGCCATTCAACTGATAGGTCGAGACATGGCAGGTGCCGCAATTGAACCCGACCCGTGGCACCCCGATCCGGCGCACAGACACGCCAATCGGCAGCTCATGCCCGGGTTCGGTGAGAAACCCGAATTCGGCAAATCCATTTGGCAGATCATCGGCGAATATCGTCGGCAATTCACGCCAGATGGCATAGGGAAACCCGTCAACTTCGGCCCCGACAGAGCCATATTTGAAATGCTCGGCCTCGTCCGCGAAATAGGGTGCAGGCCAGGGTTTCACCGTCAGCCTCTTGAACTCAAGGAACAGCGCGGCCGCGAGCAGGGCGAAGAAGGCCAGAAATATCAGTTTCTTCATGCTACAACTCTATCGGGAATATTGTTGGACATAACACGCATGAGTGTGACACACTGCCCCCCATAAATCGAGAAATTTCAGACCTTGGACAGAGCGATGACCATTGTCGATGACGCGATGAAGGGGCCGTTTTCCGGCTGGAACTGGGCCAGATGGCGCCGCCCTCTTTTGCAACTGACCTGCATTCTGGTGGGCGCGATGATGTTTTATCGCGGGCTTTTGAACCTGTTTGGTTATCCCAGTGAATGGATTTCGTTGTTTCCCGGCGTGCCATTGCTGGGCGATATTTGCCGGGTGCCGGCCTATTGGGAACGCTGGGTGCTAGGCCCGGTGTTCATGGGCGGGGTGTTCGGCATTGTGTTGATGTGGCGCGAGTTAAAGATCGGCTGGTGGGTGTTCACCGCGCTGAACTTCTTTGTCGGCTATTGGTTCATCTTTGTGCTGGAGGATATCTGGCAGCATCACGTCCTGCCGCATATCGTGTTTTCGGCGGTGTTCCTGCCGTTTTATCCCGGCATGACCACGTCGCATTGGTTGAAACGCCAGATTGTCGGGCGGTTGGGTGCATGGCTGTTGGGGCTGTTGCAGAAACCGGTCATTGGCCGGTTGATCGAGGGGGTGCCGCCGCTGCATTCCTGGGTCAACAAGCTGCTGATCAATCGCATTGTCACCCAGGCGCGCAGCCGTCCCCATCCGTTTTCGACGATGGCGCCCTATACCTCCTGGAGCAGTTTGACGGATCGGGTTTGGGCGGGACGGCATCTGGGGGTGTCAGAAATAGATCAAACCACCCTGCCGGACCCCGAAGGGGTAAAGGAGCTGTTTCGCAGACCGGATGGAACCCAGCGGATGTGCCCGAAATCCACCTGTCTGTTCCCCACATTTGCGCAATATCTGACCGATGGTTTCCTGCGTACCATGCCGGAAAAAGACCCGGTGACGGGTGATTTGGACCCGGAGCGGCGCAAGAAGAATACATCGAACCACGAAATCGACATGTGCCCGCTTTATGGCCGCACATCCGCCCAGACCCGTGCCCTGCGTGTGCCCGATCCGGGGCCGGAGACGCGTGGCATGTTGCGGTCGCAACTGATCAACGGCGAGGAATATCCGCCGTTTCTGTTTCGTGATGGCGCATTGGATGCGGATTTCGCCGTGCTGGACCCGCCGCTGGGGCTGGACCGGATTGTAAAGGCCTGTGCCAACCCGGACCCGCAAATCGCGGGCCGCGCGGTGATGGTGCGCGATGCCCTGTTTGCGGTGGGGGGCGACCGGGTCAATTCCGTGCCTCAGGTGTCGATGATGAACACGCTTTGGCTGCGCGAACACAACCGGCTGGCGCGGGAATTGGGCCGCCGCTACCCCGCGTGGGATGACAGCCAGGTGTTTGAAACCGCGCGCAATATCATTGTGGTGCAATTCATCAAAATCGTGGTCGAAGATTATATCAACCACATCGCGCCCTTTGCTGTGTCGCTGAAGGCCGATCCGGCGGTGGCGTGGAATGCGCCGTGGAACAAACCGAACTGGATCACCACGGAATTCAGCCTGCTCTATCGCTGGCACGCGCTGATCCCTGATCGCATCACCTGGGGCGAAAGCACGCTTGAGGTGGGGCCGGGGTATTTCATGAACAATCTGCCGCTGTTGGCGGTCGGGTTGAAACGCGGGTTTGAGGACATAAGCGCCCAGACCGCGGCGGAACTGGGGCCGCGCAACACCACAGATCACCTGTTGGATGTGGAAAAGGAGTTGATCCGGCAGGGGCGGATTTGTAAATTGGCCTCCTATAACGACTATCGCGTCTATATGGGACGGGACCGCGTGGCGGGCTTCGACGAAATCAGTTCCGATCCAGAGGTGGCGCGCATGTTGGCGGATCTTTACGGCGAGGTCGGCAACGTGGATTTCTTTGTTGGTATCTTCTGCGAAGACCGGGTGGCAAATTCGCCTTTGCCCCGCACCATCCTGTCCTTTGTCGCGCTG
The DNA here is from genome assembly GCF_055808435.1 of Marinovum sp. J2-8. Lineage (NCBI taxonomy): Bacteria > Pseudomonadati > Pseudomonadota > Alphaproteobacteria > Rhodobacterales > Roseobacteraceae > Marinovum > Marinovum sp. J2-8. Next base: position 175,824 of record NZ_JBVVRZ010000001.1, read on the forward strand.
GATGCGTTTTCCCAGGCGCTGCCTAACCCGTTGTTGTCAGAACATGTGTTCAAACCGCCCGCCGGGTTTGATCAGGACGAAGACATGGAGCATCCAAGCTTCACCCGCTATGGCTGGCAACAGATTGTCAGCTGCACCAGCCTGCGCGATGTGGTGGCGCGCAATGTGGCGGAGCCGGAAACGCTGGGTTTTGTTGCGATGACCCAACCGGGCTGGCAGGTGGAATAAGGCCAGTATCTATCCGGTATCTATTCGGCCCGCGTCGCCGGTCGGATGGTACAGCCGAGCGTGGCCAGCACCGCGCGCACCTCGCTGTCATGGGTTGCGGCCTCGTGGCCCAGCCATTCCGCAAACCGCTTGACGATCCGGCGGCTAAGGTGGCGCGGCGGACAGACCAGCCAATAGGTTGGTGTTTCCAGCGCGGGAAAGTCCACGGACAGCGGCACAAGATCACCACGTTTCAGATCGTCGACATAAAGTGCGGCATTGTCCAGCGCGACGCCGCCGCCGCGCTTGGCCATCTCGATCACCATCGACGACCGGTCAAACCGGAAAGGATAGGTGAGGTCCGACAGCTCTATCCGGGTTGCCGCCAACCAGACATCCCAGCGGCATTGCGATTTCACACTGTCAATCAACCGCGCCTGGGCCAGCTGCTCGGCCGGGGTGTCGGCAAGGGATTGCAGATGCGCCAGATATTCCGGGCTGCAAACCGGCATCACCAGATCATTCATGATCGGTTCCACCGACAGGCCGGGCCAATCGCCATGGCCATAACGCAGGTCGAAATCAAACGGCTCGGCCTCAAACGCCGAGATTTCCGGCGTGGCGTCGATGCGAATGTTCCAATCGGGATTGTCGGCGGCAAAGGTGGCAATGCGCGGGCCAAGAAACCGCACGCCAAACGACGGGCTGACCCGCAGGGTCAGACTGCGCAGATGGCGTTGGCGGCCAATGGCGGCGGTGGCATTGCGCAATGCGCCAAAGGCCTGGGTGGTGGTCTGAAACAGCCGGTCGCCATCCAGCGTCAGCACCAGCCGCCGCTTTTCCCGGCGGAACAATTTGACGCCGAATTGCCCCTCCAGGGTGCGAATCTGTTGCGACACGGCAGAGGGGGACACCCCCAGTTCCGCCGCCGCACGGGTCACCGTGCCCAGACGCGCCACCGCTTCGAAATATTCTGTGGCCTTGAGATTGATATCACGCATTGCGCGACATTAGCGCGGCGGCGGCGGGGATGGAACGGTTCGCGTTCACCGTGATTTCGGCGGCTCGCCGCGTATTGTGTATCTGTCTGCTGTTGAACTGGCCCCGGTTTGCAGGCAAACAGACGGGCAATCACCTTTTTCTGGACGCCTCCCGCAATGGCCAAACTGTATCATGTTCCTCTTTCGCCCTTTTGTCGCAAGGTCCGCCTGAGCCTGGCAGAGAAAAAGATCGAATGCGAATTGGTCGAAGAGCGTTATTGGGAACAGGATCCCGATTTTCTGCGCCGCAATCCGGCGGCGAAGGTGCCGGTGCTGAAGATCGAAGGCAAGACCATGGCGGAAAGCGCCGCGATCTGTGAATGGCTGGAAGAGAAATACCCCGAGCCGTCGCTGATGCCGAAATCGACCGATGCGCGCTATGAAGTGCGCCGCATCGTCAGTTGGTTTGACGACAAGTTCCACAACGAGGTCACGGCCAAGCTGCTCTATGAGCGGGTGAACAAGAAGATCATGGGCGCGGGGTTTCCCGACAGCAAGAATGTCAAAGCCGGGTCCAAGGCGATCAAATACCATCTGGATTACATGGCCTGGTTGCTGGATCACCGCCGTTGGTTGGCGGGGGATGTGATGACGCTGGCCGATTTCGCGGCGGCGGCGCATTTGTCGTCGCTGGACTATATTTCGGATGTTGATTGGAACCGCAGCGCGGTGGTCAAGGATTGGTACGCCAAGATCAAATCGCGCCCGGCGTTCCGCCGCATTCTGGCGGATCAGGTGCCGGGTTTCCCGCCGCCGCGCCATTACAATGATCTGGATTTCTGATCCTCAGGTGAGGAACAGGGGGCGCTGCCCCCGTCGCCGCTGGCGACTCCCCCGGGATATTTTTGAACAGAAGAAGCTATGGATGCGCTGAAACAGGAACTGATGCGTGAGGCGCGGGAAATCGGGTTTTCCGCGGCGCGCATTTGTCGCCCCGAAGCGGTGCCGCAGGTGGCGGAGCGGTTGGCGGGGTTTCTGGATGCAGGCTATCACGGGCAAATGGGCTGGCTGGCGGAGCGGACCCATTGGCGGGGGGATCCAAGCGCATTGTGGCCAGAGGCCCGTTCGGTGATCATGCTGGCCGAGAATTACGGCCCTGATCATGATCCGCTGGCGATATTGGCACAACAAGAGCGCGCGGCGATTTCGGTGTATGCCCAGAACCGGGATTATCATGACGTATTGAAGAAACGTCTGAAGCGATTGGCGCGTTGGATGGTGGCCGAGACCGGCTGTGAATTGAAGGTGTTTGTGGATACCGCGCCTGTGCCGGAGAAACCTCTGGGGCAGGCGGCGGGATTGGGTTGGCAGGGCAAGCACACCAATCTGGTCAGTCGCGAGATGGGATCGTGGTTCTTTTTGGGAGCGGTGTTTACCACGTTGGACTTGCCGGTGGATACGGCAGAGGTCGATCACTGTGGGTCATGCCGGAAATGTCTGGATATCTGCCCCACAGAGGCCTTTCCGGCGCCGTATCAACTGGATGCCCGGCGCTGCATTTCCTATTTGACGATTGAACACAAAGGGCCGGTGGATCTTGATCTGCGCCCGAAGTTGGGCAATCGGATTTACGGCTGTGATGATTGTCTTGCGGTCTGTCCGTGGAACAAATTTGCGGCGCGCTCGGCAGAGGTGAAGTATCACGCCCGGGCGGAATTGCTGGCGCCGGAACTGGCGGAGCTGGCCGGTTTGAACGATCCTGAGTTCCGGGCGTTCTTTTCCGGTTCGCCGGTCAAACGCATCGGACGTGGGCGATTTGTGCGCAATGTGGCCTATGCGATTGGCAATTCCGGTCAGGCGCGGTTGCGCCCCGTGGTGCAGGCGCTGTGCGAAGACGAGGATGCCACAGTGGCCGATGCGGCGCGCTGGGCGGTCGGGCAGCTGCCGGATTAGCGCGGCATCGGGTTTTCGGCGCGGTTATAGGCCGTCCAATCCGTGATTTCGGGATAAAACGTCCGTCGCCATGCCCGCACGCGCGGGTTCATCACACGGCGCCAGACCGGCGGGATCAGGGCCGCGATGGTCATCACGGAATAGCCATAGGGCAGTTGCGGGGCCTCGTCCGGGCCATAGGTTTGCAACAGGGGAAAGCGCCGGTCCGGTTTGTAATGGTGGTCGGAATGGCGTTGCAGGTTGATGAGCAGCCAGTTCGAGGCCTTGTGGGCGGCGTTCCAGCTGTGGCGGGGTTTGACGTGTTCGTATTTGCCATCGCCCAGGTGTTTGCGGGTCAGGCCGTAATGTTCGACATAATTGACCAGCTCCAGCTGCCAGACGGCCGTAAACGCCTGGATCAGGAACAGGCCAAGCCCGACCCAGCCGCCCAGAAGGGTGGCAAGGACCAGCATCGCCGCCTGCAAGGCCCAGTACCGCCAGAACGGGTTGGATCTGTGATGCCAGGGGCGGTTTCTGCGGGTTTGCAACGCGGCTTCGGCAGCAAAGGCCGAGCGCAGGGATTGCTGTAGCACCCGGGGAAAGAAGCGGTGAAAATTCTCGTTATAGCGGGCCGTCACCGGGTCGCGCGGCGTGCCGACATAGGTGTGATGCACCAACAGATGCTCTGAGCGGAAATGCGAATAAAGCACCATCGACAGCAGGATGTCGCCCAGCCAACGTTCCAGCCGATTGCGTTGGTGCATCAATTCATGCGCATAGTTGATGCCGATGGTGCCGGTCAGCACGCCCACGCCAAAGAACAACACGACGCTTTCCAAAGTCCCCAGATGATCAGCGCGCGGCACGTACCAGACCAGGGCAAACAGGGTTACCACCTGCACCGGCACCCAAAGCGATGTCAGGCGTTTGTACCATGTCAGTGTGGCTTCAGGGGTGTTGGGATCGGGATTGTCGAGGTTCAGGCCGGTCAGGGCGTCCAGTGCCATAAAGAGATACCAGGCGCACAGCGGCAAGAGCACCACAGTCCAGCCGCCGAAAATCGCGCCAATCCAGGCCAGCGGGAACAACAGAAACGACACCCAGAATGGCAGGGCGCTTTGCAATTGGCTGAAGTCTTGGTTTGACATGCTTTGATCCGGCCTGTTTGCGGCAGCTTATCAGGGTTTCGCGGCAGGTTTAGAGCGTTTTTTGGCCTTCGGTCCTTGCGTCAGATCAAACGCCTTGCGCATGACGGTGGGCAGATCCGAGAGGTCAAATTCCGCGTCCGTCAGGAACGTGCCGCGCGTGGGGTGGCGTTCCATCGGCACAAGCGCGGTTTTGACCGTCAGGCGCAGGTGAAAATGGGTAAAGGTATGGCGGGCTTCGCCGTCACAGGTTTTCCATTCGGCGCGGATTGGCGGATTTGGGTCCGGGGTGGCTTCGCTACTGTCGATCCAATCCGACCCGGGCCAGCCCAGCATGCCACCCAAAAGCCCCTTGTCGGGGCGCCGCTCCAGCAGGATCGCGCCATCAACACGGCGGGCGATATAGGCAATGCCCTGGCGAATGGGCTTCGGTTTGCGCGGGGTCTTCTTTGGCAGATCCGTGGCGGTGCCGGCCAGACGTGCGGCGCAATCGGGTCGCCAGGGGCAGATGCCGCAGGCCGGATTGCGGGGGGTGCACAGCGTTGCGCCAAGATCCATGATCGCCTGGGCATAGTCGCCGGGGCGTATCGCGGGGGTCAATCTGCGGGCGAGGTCGGTCAATTCCGTTTTGGCGGCGGGCAGAGGGGTGTGCACGTCATGCAGCCGGGCGATCACCCGTTCGACATTGCCGTCGACCACGGTTTCCGGCAGGTCAAAGGCAATCGCGGACAGGGCGGCGGCGGTGTAGGGGCCAATGCCCGGCAGTGCCAGCAATTGATCATGATCGGCGGGAAAGATCCCGCCATGATCGGCCACCACGGCCCGCGCACATTTCAAAAGATTGCGGGCGCGGGCATAATACCCCAGCCCGGCCCATTCCGCCATGACATCGCCGTCTTCGGCGGCGGCCAGATCGCTTACCGTGGGCCACCGGGTGGTGAAGCGCAGGAAGTAGTCGCGCACCGCCGCGACGGTGGTTTGCTGCAACATTACCTCGGACAGCCAAATGCGATAGGGATCCGGCAGAATGCCCTGTGCGCGTTCATGCGGGCCAACCCGCCAAGGCATGATTCGGGCATGACGGTCATACCAAATCAGAAGTTCGGCGGTCAGGATGGAAGGCTCACGCAAGAGTGTAGGTCCGTTCATGTCGGGTTTTGCTGGCACCGGGCGCAGGGGACACTAGAATAGCGTGAGCGAAGGAGTGTCAATCGTGCCGCCACGAAGAACGTCAACTTACGGATTTGCCCGTACCTCCAGTCTGTTGAACCAGCGGATTAGCGGGCCAGCGAAAGCAGGGGATTCGCCCAGACCCGCCTGTTGACCCATTGGCCCGAGGTGGCAGGCGAAGATATTGCCGCCATCGCCCGTCCGGTCAATGTGTCCTTTGGGCGGGGTGGGCTTGGCGCGACGCTGACCGTTCTGACCACCGGGGCCAACGCCCCATTGCTGGAGATGCAGAAGGAACAGCTGCGTCAGAAGGTGAATGCGGTCTATGGCTACAATGCCATTTCCCGCATCCGCATCACCCAGACCGCCCCCACCGGTTTTGCCGAAGGTCAGGCCCAGTTCACCTATGGCACTGCCCCCAAAAAAGATCCGCAGCCCGACCCCAAGGTGACCGCCGCCGCACGCCATTATGCCGAAGAAGTGATGGATGCGGACCTCAAGGGGGCGCTTGAAGCTTTGGCGCGGAACGTTCTATCCAAGGCCAAGACATGACCGATCCCAAAAGGAACAAAGATATGAAGCGTTTGATCCCTGCCGCCTTGCTGGCGATTGTACTGGTGGCCGGTGGCGGCTGGTGGCTGATGAACCAAGGGGCGGGCCAATCCGCCGTTCCGGCCGGGGCGCTGGACGCACAGGAAAGCGCCGAGGATGTGGATACATCCAGCATCATCGAAATGGTGCAGGGCGCTGCGGACGCCCCGGTGACCGTGATCGAATATGCCAGCTATACCTGCCCGCATTGCGCCAATTTCCATGCCAATCAATACAAGGATCTGAAGTCCGATTATATTGATACCGGCAAGGTGAAATTCATCTTCCGCGAAGTTTACTTTGACCGTTACGGTCTGTGGGCGTCGATGGTGGCACGCTGTGGTGGCACCGAACGGTTTTTTGGCATCACCGATCTGATTTTCAAAGGCCAGCAATCCTGGGTCAGCGCGGGCGAGCCGGCGGCGATTGTCGAAGAACTGCGCAAGATCGGGCGTCTGGCCGGGTTGAACAACGACCAGTTGGAAAGCTGTCTTCAGGATGCCGATCAGGCCCAGACACTGGTGGCCTGGTATCAGAAAAACGGCGAAGCGGATGAAATCACCGGCACCCCGTCGTTCATCATTGATGGCGAAAAATATTCCAACATGCCGTGGAATGAGTTCAAATCCGTTCTGGACGAAAAACTGGGCGACGCATGAGCCCACTTCGGGGACTTAAAGTCGTCGAACTGGCACGTATTCTGGCCTGGCCCCTGGGCCGGTCAGACCCTTGCCGATCTTGGGGCCGAGGTGATCAAGGTCGAAAGCCCCGATGGCGACGACACCCGCCGCTGGGGCCCGCCGTTTGTCGACCGCGAAGGCGACCGGTCTGCGGCTTATTTCCATTCCTGCAACCGTGGCAAAACCAGCATTTCGGTCGATTTCCGCACCGAGGCCGGCCAGGCGCAGGTACGCGATCTGATCGCCGATGCGGACATCCTGATCGAGAATTTCAAGGTTGGGGGGCTGGCGAAATACGGTCTGGATTACGCCAGTCTGGCCAAGGTCAATCCGGCGCTGATCTATTGCTCGATCACCGGGTTTGGCCAGGACGGGCCGTATGCCCATCGCGCGGGATATGATTTCATCATTCAGGGCATGTCGGGCCTGATGTCCGTCACCGGCGAGGTCGGCGGTCAGCCACAGAAAACCGGCGTGGCGATCACCGATATTTTCACCGGCGTCTATGCGGCCACGGCGATTCTGGCGGCGGTCCACCAGCGCGCCACAACCGGCCGCGGTCAGTGGATCGACATGAGCCTGCTGGACACCGCCGTGTCGGTCACCGCCAATCAGGCGATGAATTACCTGACCACCGGCACCGCGCCGACCATGATGGGCAATGCCCACCCGAACCTTGCACCCTATCAGGTGTTTGAGTGTGCGGATGGCTTTATCATCATTGCGACCGGCAATGACGGCCAGTTCCGGCGGCTTTGTGATCTGCTGGACCTGGCCGACACCGGCACCGATGCCCGATATACCAGCAATGCCGACCGGCTGGCGCACCGCGAGAGCCTGACAGAATGTCTGACCAAGGCCACGCGGGGCTGGGCAAAATCCGATCTTCTGGCCGCCTGCGAGGCGGCCGGCGTGCCCGCCGGGCCGATCAATGACATGGCCGAGGTGATGGCCGATCCGCAAGTGGTGGCGCGGGGCATGCAAATCAGCGCCGACGGTGTGCCCGGCGTGCGCTCGCCCTTTCGGTTTTCCGATGCTGAATTGTCCCTGGACAAGGGCGCGCCAAAACTGCCGCGCGGCTGAGCCTCATCCGGTGTTGGATGGCGGCGGCGTCAACCGGTCGCGCAACAGCGCCAGCGGATGGGCGCGCAGCGTCAGGCGCAGGGCAACGTAATCTTCGACCACCTCCTCGCCCAGCGTCATGGTGGGCAGATTGGCGGTGGGTTCATCAATTGCCTCGCCGTCCAGATCGCCTTCGAACAATGGCAGGGTCTTGGGTGTGGTCAGCGCCTTGGCCTCCCACAGGGCTTCGCGCCGGGTCATCAGCGCGGCAAATCCATCGGCCTCGGCCAATCGCGCCAGCACCGGCGCCGCCAGACCCGCCCGCCGCCAGATATCGCGCACCGATTGATAGCCATTGCCGCGCGCAGCGGTGATCCAGTTGGCGTCCTCTTCCCGCAGCCCCTTGATCTGGCGAAACCCAAGACGCAGGGCCAATCCGCCGCGCCCGTCGGGTTCCATCACATTGTCCCAATAGCTGTTCTGAACACAGACCGGGCGCACCGTGACCCCGTGTTCGCGCGCGTCACGCACGATCTGCGACGGCGCATAAAACCCCATCGGCTGGGAATTCAGCAGCGCACAGGCAAAGATGCCGGGATGGTGGCATTTGATCCAGGCCGAGGCATAGACCAGCAGGGCAAAGCTGGCGGCATGGCTTTCGGGAAACCCGTAAGAGCCAAAACCCTCGATCTGGGAAAAACAGCGGGATGAGAATTCCTCGTCATAGCCGTTTCGGGCCATGCCGCGCATGAAGCGGCTGCGGAAATCGCTGACATTGCCGTGTTTCTTGAACGTGGCGAGGGACCGGCGCAATCGGTCAGCCTCTTCCGGCGAAAACCCCGCGCCGACAATGGCGATCTGCATCGCCTGTTCCTGAAACAGCGGCACCCCCAGGGTTTTCGCCAGCACCGCGCCCAGCGCGTCCGAGGGAAAATTCACCTCTTCCTCGCCATTGCGGCGGCGGATGTAGGGATGCACCATATCGCCCTGAATGGGCCCGGGGCGGATGATCGCCACCTCGATCACCAGATCATAGAAATTGCGCGGCTTCATCCGTGGCAGGAAATTCATCTGCGCGCGGGATTCCACCTGAAACACCCCGATACTGTCGGCGCGGCACAGCATGTCATAAACCTTGGGGTCTTCGGGCGGCAGGGTGGCCAGCCGCCAATCCTGACCGTGATGGGTTTTCAAAAGGTCAAAAGCCTTGCGGATACAGGTCAACATCCCAAGGCTAAGCACATCGACCTTGAGAATGCCGAGACTGTCGATATCGTCCTTGTCCCAGCAGATGACGGTGCGATCCTCCATCGTGGCGTTTTCAATTGGCACCAATTCGTCCAACCGCCCCTCGGTGATGATGAACCCGCCGACGTGCTGGCTGAGGTGCCGGGGAAAGCCGATGATTTCCTTCACGAGCGATAGCGTCAGGCGGATCTGATGGTCGTTCGGGTCGAGCCCGATTTCGCGTAGCCGCTGATCGGCCAGCCCATCGGCGCCCCAGAACCCCCAAAGCTGCGAGGCCATCGCGCCAATGGTGTCCTGCGACAGACCCATGGCCGCCCCGACCTCGCGTATTGCGCGCTTGCCGCGATAATGCACAACCGTGGCACAAAGACCGGCGCGATGGCGGCCATACCGCTCATAGATATGCTGGATCACCTCCTCACGGCGTTCATGTTCGAAATCAACGTCGATATCGGGCGGCTCGTTCCGCGCCTCGCTGACGAAACGTTCAAACACCATGGTGCCGATTTCAGGGCTGACAGAGGTGACGCCAAGACAGAAACAGACCACCGAATTGGCCGCACTGCCACGCCCCTGGCAGAGGATGTCGCGCGACCGGGCGAAATGCACGATGTCCCGCACAGTCAGGAAATAGGGCGCGTAGCTCAGCTTGGAGATCAATTGCAGCTCATGTTGCAACATGGCGCGTACCTTGTCAGAGGCGCCGCCGGGATACCGCCACTTCAACCCCTCATGCGCCAGACGCGACAGGCGCTGATCAGGGGTTTCGCCCTGGGCAACCTCGGAGGGGTATTCATACCGCAAGCTGTCGAGCGAAAAGGTGCAGGTGGCAGCAATGTTATTTGCGCGGGTGATGGCCTGTTCGAATCCGCGGAACAGCTGTCGCATCTCGGCTTCTGATCGCATGCGACGCTCGCCATTCGGCTGGGCCAACGCGCCAAGGTTTTCAACGGTGGTGCCATGGCGAATGGCGGCCAGCACATCCGCCAGACGACGGCGCGGCCCGGCATGCATGATCGGTGCGGCAGAGGCCAATGTCGGGATGCCCAGCCGGTCGGCCAAATGGCTAAGCCGGGCAAAATGTGCGGAATCATTGCCGTCATAAACCGGGGCCATCAACAGCGACATTTGTGTGCCAAAGCGGCGCGTCAACGCCTGCGCCCCTTGCAACCATTCGCCCGCGCCGGGCTGAGGGGGCTGTGCCTGTGGCGGGCCATGTAGCGCAAGGTGAAGCCCGTCAGCGCCCATTTCCATCAAATCCGCAAGACGCACAATGCAGCTGCCCTTCCCTGCCCGAAGCCGCCCGCGCGAGAGCAGCCGACAAAGCGTCGCCCAGCCCTGCCGCGTCTGGACCAATGCGGTGATCGCCGGGGCATCGACAAAAACCAGCTTCGCGGCGGCGATCAGCCGTGGGATGGCAGTGCGCAAAGGATCAAGCGCCGTCGGAAAAGGGGCCGGTGGGCCAATCAACCCATATTTCGCATCAAACTCCTGACGTTCCCTGATTTGTCGGGCGATCTCGCGTCCGGCTGTATGGGCGCGAACAATCCCGGCTACCGAATTCTCATCAGCGATGGCAATGGCCGGCATGTCCAATTGCGCTGCCCGATGCATGTAATCCTCTGGGTGAGAGGCACCGGTCAGAAACGTGAAATTGGATGTGGTCGATAACTCGGTGAACATTGGGCGATTCTCTGGGAATGACCAGTATATTCACGTTTTGTTCCAAATTGGAGTCGGGAATGAGATACCGCAAGCCAATTGCTTTTTCGGGGGCTTTGCCCCCGGACCCCCAGGATATTTTCAAACAGAAGAAGGACCAGGAGTCCTTGATCTTTCTTCTTGTCCAAATATCCCGGGGGTGAGGCCAAAGGCCGAGGGGGCTGGCCCCCTGTTCCAAACTCAGAGGTCACGTAAAATGGCGCGGGTGGACAGGGCCCTGGGATCAACCTGCAGCTCGATCAGCGCCGGGGTGTCGGCGGCCAGTGCCTGATCCATCGCGCCGCGAAAATGCGCATTATCGGTCACAGTCAGACCAAGCGCGCCATAGCTGCGGGCGAGCGCGGCGAAATCGGGGTTCTTCAGCCGGGTGCCTGACACACGCCCGGGGTATTTGCCCTGTTGGTGCATCCGGATGGTGCCATACATGCCGTTGTTGACCACCAGGACAATGACCTTGGCGCCATATTCACAGGCGGTGCCGAATTCCTGAGATGTCATCTGGAAACAGCCATCACCGGCGAAGCAGATCACGGGCCGGTCAGGATGTTCCAGTGCGGCGGCGACAGCGGCGGGCAGTCCATAGCCCATAGACCCGGACGTCGGGGCGAGCTGGGTGCGATATGTCCGCCATCGGTAGTAACGGTGCAGCCAGCCACAGTAATTGCCGGCCCCATTGGTCAGGATCGCCGTGTCCGGCAGCATGTCGCGCAGTTCGGTCATGGCGCGCTCCATCTTTACCGTGCCGGGGGTGTCCTGCGGTTCCTGCCAGGTATCGTATGACGCGCGCGCCACAGCGATGTCCGCGCCCCGGCCCTGTGCCGGGGCCTCACAGGTGTCGGCCAATTGCTGCACGACCTGACCGGCCTGGCCCGTGACAGAGAGTGTTGGGTAAAAGACGTGCCCCGGCTCGCTTGGATCCGGGTGCACGTGGATCAGTTTTTGTTGCGGGTTGGGTGGGGTCAGCAGGGTATAGCCGCCGGTGGTCATCTCTCCCAGCCGTGCACCAAGGCAGAGCAGGACATCTGCCGCGCGCAAACGTTCCGCCAGGTCGGGATTGGGGCCAATACCCATGTCGCCGACATAGTTGCGGTGGTGATTGTCCATGTAATCCTGACAGCGCAACGACGTGACGACCGGCAGTTGGGCAACCTCGGCAAAGCGTTCCAGCGCCTGCCGCGCCTCTTCGGACCAGAGCGGCCCACCGGCCAGGACAAGGGGGCGTTCTGCCCCAGACAGCAAATCCAGTATCGCGGCGATGTCACTCTGCGCCACGCGACCGGATGGCAGGCAAGCGGCCGGCAGCACCGTTGCCTCGCATTTTGCCGACAGCACATCTTCGGGCAGCGCCAAAACCACCGGCCCCGGTCTGCCGGATTGGGCGACATGGAAGGCGCGGCTGATGTATTCCGGGATCCGGTCGGTGCGATCAATTTCAGCCACCCATTTGGCCAGCGGGCCAAACATGGCGCGATAATCCACCTCCTGAAAGGCTTCGCGGTCGCGTTGATCGCTGGCGACCTGGCCGACAAACAGGATCATCGGCGTTGAATCCTGAAACGCCACATGCACGCCGGCGCTGGCATTTGTCGCGCCCGGCCCCCGGGTCACGAAACAGATGCCGGGGGTGCCGGTCAGTTTGCCATGGGCCTCGGCCATCATGGCGGCGCCGCCCTCTTGGCGCGCGACAATCGTGTCGATCCCGATTCGTACAGCCCATCCAGCGCCGCGAGATAGCTTTCGCCGGGCACACAGAACACGCGTTTTATGCCCTGCGCTTTCAAAGCATCGACGAGGATTTGGCCACCATGCGGCATGGGCGTTCCTTTCGGCTCTAGGTGATGTCTTTCATCGCGGCGAGGAAGGTCGCGATTTCGGCCGGGGAATTGTAATGGCACATCGAAACGCGAATGCAGGACTCCTGCCCCAGCGGGTCGAGGATATTGCCGGAATAATGGTCCGCCTTGCGGGTGTGGGTGCGAATGCCCTGGGCGTTCAGCTGTGTGACCACATCGGGTGAGGCGATGCCATCAACCCAGAAACTGACAAGCCCTTCGCGTGCGGGATTGTCGGTGCCGCCCACAATATGCACGCCGGGCAATTCGGCCAGACCGGACAGGTTCCCCGTGCCATGCAACATGGCGTCGGTCAGTGATTTTTCATGCGCGTGGATCGCAGCCCCAGCGGCGAGGATGCGTGCCCGGCGGTCGGTTTCATCTGACACCTCGCCCCCCAGCCAGTCAAAATAGCTTACGACGTCTGAGAAGGTCGCATAAGATCCGGTGTCGCGGGTGCCGAATTCCCAGTTCTCCTCTGGCCCGCCGATCAGCCCCTCGAACCGCAGTTTCGACAGCCGGTCAGAGACCCAGGCAATGCCATAGCCATGGCGCGAAAATACCTTGTAAGGCGAGATGACATAGCCGTCGATGTCATAGCTGTCGATGTCGATCAGCCCGTGGCTGGCGTGCTGGATGCCGTCGACAAAGATCAGGCATTCCGGGGCCTTGGCGCGGATCGCTGTGACAATTGCCGCCAGGTCCATCGCCATGCCGGTGACGGGGGAAGTGTGCAGAATTGTTGCGACGGCGGTGTCGGGTGTGACATGCGCGGCATAGGCGTCGGCGGTGACCAATCCGGTGGCATCGTCATGGGGCACCGAAATATAGTCGCGCCCCGAAACATGCGCCCATTTGCGCGCGGCGGAGCGCGAGGCCGGGTGTTCCACGGTCGAGCCGATCACCGCACCGGGGCGGGCGCCAAGGATCATTGCGCGCAGCAAGCGGAACGTCAGTTCCGTGCCGCTTTCGCCGACAAAGAACTGGCCCGAGGAGGCCCCAAAGAACACCGCCATGTCAGATTTCGCCTTGGCGATGATGTCGCCCAGCGCATGGGCAGCCGGGTTGTCGCGGCCCTGATTGTCGGGGATGGCGGCGAACCGGGTCGAGGTGTCGACCACGGAATTCAGCGTCAGCGCACCGCCCGCATTTTCAAAAAAGATGCGCGGGCCCTGAAACGGGCAGCTGTCGACATGGGCGAAACGGGCACGGATTTCGGACAGAAGGGGATCGGGGAACATGGGGCCTCGGCAAGTTACAGGTCAGTTGAATTTCGTTACACGGATGTTGTCGGATTCCATGAATTGGCGCAGAGATTTGGCCAAATGAACCGCCTCTGCGGTATCGCCGTGCAGGCAGACCGTGTCGATGCGGGCGGGGATATGTTTGCCTTGCGCGGTGATGATCGCCCCGGCGCGAAGCATTTCGGCGATGCGGGGGCCGACCCGGGCCGGATCGTGGATCATCGCCCCGGGCAGGGAACGATCCACCAACGTGGCGTCGTCGTTATAGGCGCGGTCGGCAAAAATCTCGCCGATCCAGGGCGCGTTCAGCTCCTCGGCTGCGGCCTGTTGCGCGGTTTCGGCCAGCACCATCAGGCGGATGTCGGGGGCGATGGCGGACACCGCGCGGAAACAGGTCAACGCCATGTCGCGGTCTTCGGAACACATATTTGACAGGGCACCATGCAGTTTGAAGTGCCGCACCTCGGTCCCGGCGGCACGGGCCATCGCCATGGCTGCCCCCAGTTGATAGGTGATCAGATTGCGCAATTCGGCACTGCCCAGCGTGAACCGGCGGCGGCCAAAGCCGCGCAGATCGTCAAAGCCGGGGTGCGCGCCGATGCCAACGCCATGTTTCACCGCCTGTGCCATGGTGTGCGCCATGACATCCGGGTCGCCGGCATGAAAGCCACAGGCGATATTGGCGCTGGTGACGGTTTCCAGCAGGGCGGTGTCGTCGCCCATGGCCCAGGGGCCAAAACCTTCGCCCATATCGGCGTTCAGATCGACACGTAAGCTCATGCCGAGGCCGCCAGCGCCTTGGCCCGTGTCGCCACGGCGGCAATGGCGTCGTCAATATCATCGGCTGTGGTGCGGTGGTTGACGATTGCGGCGCGCAGGCAGGTGATGCCGCCGACGATGGTGGTGGAAAACACCGCCGTGCCATCCAGTTGCAATGCCTTGGAAATTGCGATGTTGAGGGCGGACTGCGCAGCGGGCGCAAGGCTCGCGTCGGCGGTGAACACACAGAGATTGGAGATCACCGGCGCCACCAGTGCCATGTCGGGCTGTGCGGTCACGGCGGCCCCCATCCGGGCGGCAGAGCGGCAATTGGCGGTGATCGCGCCGCCAAGGCCGGATGCGCCATAGGTCTCGACCGCGGTCCAGACCTTGAGCGCGCGTGCGCCACGGGACAGGTCGGTGCCGAAATCACAGAACCACGGGTCGCCGCGGCCAAACCCGCGCCATGGCTGGCCAGATAGGCGGGCCGCGCGGCAAAGGCGGCGTAATGTTCGCCCTGATCGCGGATCAGGCAGAGACCGCAATCATAAGGCACATACATCCATTTGTGGAAATCACAGGCGAGGCTGTCGGCCCTTTCGATCCCATCGGACAGGGCGCGCCAAGGCTCTTCGGCCAGCCGGGTCCAGGCCCCGAAGGCCCCGTCAACATGCAGCCAGAGGTTTTCGTCGCGCGCGATGTCGGCAAGGGCATGAAGATCGTCGAACCGCCCGAAATCCACAGATCCGGCGGTGCCGACAACGGCAAAAGGCAGGGCACCCTCGGCCCGGTCCCGGGCAATTGCGGCGCGCAGCGCGTCGGGGTCGATGCCGGTGTCGCCCTCCGGGATGCGGCGCAGGTTGTCAGATCCGATGCCCAGAAGCTCGATCGCTTTGCGGGTGGCATTGTGCACGCCATCCCCGGCATAGGCGGTCAACCGGGCGTGCAGCCCGGCGCTGCGCACGTCGGGGCCCAATGCGCGTTGGCGCGCGGTGGCAAGGGCGATGACCGTGGCCTGTGATGTGCCCGTCACCAGAATGCCGCTGGCGCTGTCGGGGAAACCCATGATGCGCCGGGTCCAGTCGACGACCGCGCGTTCGACATCAATCATCCCGTGATCGCGCCCGCCGCAATTGGCGTTCACGGTTGCGGCCACCATTTCCGACATCAGGCCGCTGGCCAGCCCGGTGCCATGCACCCAGCCCCAGAACCGTGGATGGGTGTTGCCGGTGCCATAGGGCAGCATTTCGGAAATCAGCCGCGCGGCGGTGGCGGCCTCTCCCTTGGCGTCGCCGCTCAGGTGATAGGCCGCACGTTGCGCCGCGGGCACTGGTTGCCATGGGTGGGCGCGGGCATCGGCCATTTGGTCGATACAGGCGTCCAGCAGATCATGCGCGGTGGCGCGGAAGGCATCCCAGTCTTTTGGGTCGAGCGTGGTGTTCATCGCAAAATCCCGATTTTGGCGTGAGCATAAGCGCGCGGGCGCAACGTGCAAGCCGCGAACTCATCCGTCCTTGCGGACGTCTTCGTCGAAAGTTTTTGAGAATGGTTCTCATTTGCATTGACTTTCTGAACTCATTCGCATATTGAGCGGTAATACCAGCGAGCGGGAAGGTAGAGATGTTGAAATCTGCGATTGCAGCGGCGGGCCTGATGTTGGCCGCCCCGGTTCAGGCCGACGATTTTAAGGTGGTCACCACCTTCACCGTGATTGCCGATATGGCCCGCAATGTGGCCGGGGACGCGGCCGAGGTCGTGTCGGTCACCAAGCCGGGCGCGGAAATCCACGGATATGAGCCGACGCCGCGCGATCTGGTCGGGGCGATTGATGCGGATCTGGTGTTGTGGAACGGCATGAACCTGGAACTCTGGTTCGAGCAATTCCTGCGCAATCTGGGGGATAAACCCGCCGCCGTGGTCAGCGATGGCGTGGCCGAGATCCCGATTTCCGAGGGCGCCTATGAAGGCCGGCCCAATCCGCACGCCTGGATGTCCCTGGACAATGCGTTGATCTATGTCGACAACATTCGCGATGCCCTGTCCGAACATGACCCGGACAATGCGGCGATCTACGATGCCAATGCCGAAACCTACAAATCTGAAATCCTTGCCGAAATTGCGCCGCTGCGCGATCTGATTGCCACGGTGCCGCAAGATCAGCGTTGGTTGGCGACCTGCGAAGGGGCGTTCAGCTATCTGGCGCGGGATTTCGGATTGAGCGAAGTTTACCTCTGGCCGATGAACGCCGATCAGACCGGCACGCCGCAACAGGTGCGCCGGATGATTGATACCATCCGCGACCGCGAAATTCCGGTGGTATTCTGCGAAAGCACAGTCAACACTGACCCCGCCAAACAGGTCGCCCGCGAAACCGGGGCGCTTTATGGCGGTGAATTATATGTCGACAGCCTGTCAGAGGCGGACGGCCCGGTGCCGACCTACCTCGATTTGCTGCGTGTCACGACCCAAACGGTTGTGACCGGCCTGACCGGTGCGGCGCAAGACTGACGAAAGGAAGGGCATGGCCCGGATCGAAAAGGCAGAATTCGACAACGCGGGGCTTTGGGTCCGTGATTTGACGGTGACCTATCGCAATGGGGTCACGGCGTTGAAATCTGCCTCTTTTGCCGTCCCAAGAGGGTCAATTGCGGCGCTGGTCGGCGTGAACGGCGCCGGCAAATCGACCTTGTTCAAGGCGATCATGGGGTTTCTTCCGGCCGCGCGCGGCGAAATCGGCATTTTGGGCCAGGGGGTCGCGGCCTCGCTCAAGCAGGGGTTGGTCGCCTATGTCCCAGGCAGAGGAGGTCGATTGGACCTTTCCGGTGCTGGTCGAGGACGTGGTGATGATGGGGCGCTATGGCCGCATGGGTCTGTTGCGCATCCCTTCGGCGGCGGACAAGGCCGCGGTGGCGGCGGCGCTGGACCGGGTCGGCATGTCATCCTATCGCAAGCGTCAGATCGGCGAATTGTCGGGCGGGCAACGCAAACGGGTGTTTCTGGCCCGCGCATTGGCACAAGAGGGCCAGGTGATCCTGCTGGACGAGCCATTCACCGGCGTTGATGTCCAAACCGAAGAGGCGATCATCACCCTGTTGGGTGAGCTGCGTGCCGAGGGCAAGGTGATGCTGGTCTCGACCCACAACCTTGGCTCTGTTCCTGAATTCTGTGATCAGGTGGTCCTGGTCAAGGGCACGGTGCTGAACTATGGCCCGACGGAAGAGGTGTTCACCCGCGAAAACCTCGAAGCGGCCTTTGGCGGGGTGCTGCGGCATTTCGTGCTTGGCGGCGCGGATCTGCATGATGACGAAGACACCCGGGCGGTCACGATCCTGTCGGATGATGAGCGGCCGTTTGTGATGTACGACGACCAGACCCGCACCCAAGGCCCACGGATCGAGGAAGAAGAATGAGCATGCTGCTCGAACCCTTCTCTTATGGCTATATGACCAATGCCATGTGGGTCAGCGCGCTGGTCGGGGCGGTCTGTGCCTTCCTGTCGGCCTATCTGATGCTGAAAGGCTGGTCGCTGATTGGCGATGCGCTGTCGCACTCTATCGTGCCGGGGGTGGCGGGGGCCTATATGCTGGGGCTGCCCTTTGCGCTGGGCGCGTTTTTGTCGGGCGGGCTGGCCGCGGGGGCGATGCTGTTTCTCAATCAACGCAGCGGGCTGAAGGAAGACGCCATCATCGGCATCATTTTCACCAGCTTCTTTGGTCTGGGTCTGTTCATGGTGTCGGTTTCGCCGGTGTCGGTGGATGTGCAGACGATCATCATGGGCAATGTGCTGGCCATCACCCCGGAAGATACGCTGCAATTGGCGGTGATCGGCTTTGTCTCGCTGGCGGTGCTGCTGTGGAAATGGAAGGATCTGATGGTCGCTTTCTTTGACGAAACCCACGCCCGCAGCATTGGTCTGCGCCCCGAGCGGCTGCGGTTCATCTTTTTCGTGCTGCTCAGCGCGTCCTGTGTGGCGGCATTGCAGACGGTGGGCGCCTTTCTTGTCATCGCCATGGTGGTGACGCCGGGGGCGACGGCCTATCTGCTGGCGGACCGGTTTCCGGTCTTGCTGATGATCAGTGTCGCGATTGGCGCGCTGACCTCTTTCCTTGGTGCCTATATCTCCTATTTCCTTGATGGGGCGACGGGCGGGGTCATCATCACCCTGCAAACCACGGTGTTCCTTGTGGCCTTCTTCTTTGCCCCGAAACATGGGCTTTTTGCGGCGCGCAGACGTGCGGCGGCGGCATTGGTTGGGGACAGCTGATGGATCAACTGCTTCTGCCGTTTCTGTTTCCCTTCATGCAGAATGCGTTCTGGGTGGTGCTGTTGTTGGCCGCGCCCACCGCGATCCTCAGCTGTTTTCTGGTGCTCAAGGGTTGGTCGCTGATGGGTGATGCGGTCAGCCATGCGGTGCTGCCGGGGGTGGTGCTGGCCTATATGCTGGGGATACCGCTGATCATCGGGGCCTTTGCGGCGGGCATGACCTGTGCGCTGGCGACCGGCTATCTGAACGCCAACAGCCGGATCAAACAGGACACGGTGATGGGCGTGGTGTTTTCCGGCATGTTCGGGTTGGGGATGGTGCTTTACGTCAAGGTGCAGACCAATGTGCATCTCGATCATATCCTGTTCGGCAATATGCTGGGTGTTGGCCCTGCAGATCTCTGGACCGCCGGAATTGTTGGTGCGCTGGTGACTGTGGTGCTGGTGCTGAAATGGAAAGACCTCTTGCTGCATGCCTTTGATCCGGCGCAGGCCCAGGCAATCGGTTTGCGGGTGAACTGGCTGCATTATGGCATGTTGTCGATCCTGTCGCTGACCATCGTCGCGGTGCTGAGCGCGGTGGGGCTGATCCTGGCAATTGGGCTGCTGATTTCGCCGGGGGCGATTGCGTTCCTGCTGACACGGGAATTCCGCCACATGATGATCGTGGCGGTGGTGGTCAATCTGGTGGCGATGCTTGGCGGGGTCTACGCGAGCTTCTGGCTCGACAGCGCCCCTGCGCCGACCATCATCCTGATGCTGACCATCGCCTTTGTGGGTGCGTTTGTCTGGCGGCAATGGCAAAACCGCCGCCGCGAGGCTGTCACCTGACCTGTGGTTCTAGGTTGCCCAGTGCGCGGGATGTCGGCGCACCGGGCCAGAGGGGATCTGCCATCTCGGGCCATGCCCATTGACCGTCAGTGGCGGTGTGATCCGATGGGCCGGGCCCCAACCGGTGTCCTCGACAGCCATGGCATAGTCATCAGGTCCAACAGCGATCGCCGCCGGGGGCGAGAGCGTGCCGGGGGCGGATTTCAGACATTCCGCCGTGCGCGCAAGCGAAAGTTCCGCGCGGGTGCCGACCCCTTTGGCGCGGCGGCCCAGACCGCGCAGGACGGTCGCCGCCAAAAGATACCCCGTGCCATGATCCAGCGCTTGCACCGGAAGCGGTAGGGGGGCGTCCCGCCCTGTGACCGCCATGCCCTGGGCCGCAATGCCACAGGACATCTGGACCAGGGAATCAAAGCCGCGCCGCGCGCGCCAAGGGCCAGTGCGGCCATAGGCCGACAGGCTGACGTCAATCAGGCCGGGGTTCAGCGCGCTGCGGGCCTCTGCGCCAAATCCCAACCGGTCGAGCGCGCCGGGCCGATAGCCGTGCAGCAACACGTCGGCGGATTTGAGCAGGTTGGCAAAGATCGCGCGGTCGGTGGCGTCATGCAGATCCAGCCCGGCGCAATGTTTGCCAAGATTGACCTCCAGCTCCGCCGCCGGTTCGTTCCAATGCGGCGGGTCGATGCGCAGGACATCCGCGCCAAACCCGGCCAGAAACCGCGTGGCAACCGGACCGGCCAGAACTCGCGTCAGATCGAGCACACGCAGACCGGCAAGCGGTGCGTCTGGGGGGCCTGATGGCCCCTGCGGGGGCACATCCACGGCGTCCTGCCAGCGGATCAGCGGCTCGGCCTTTACCGCCGCGCCCTGGGGGTGGGCCTGCCACGCGTCTGCGCTGTGCAGCATCGCGGCACAGCCCTTGGCGGCGACAATGGCGGTTTCCAACGCCTCTGCCTGCCAGGTCGCCACCACCTTGGCCACGGCCTCGCGATCTGGCGGGCAGCCAAGGACCGAAAGGGCAGCGGCACGATGATGCGGCGCATTGGTGTGCAGGCGGATGAAACTGTCTGCGGTGGCATAGATCCCGGCAATTGCATCCCAGACCGAAGGCAAGTCCCACCCCACCGGCGACAGCGTCATGTCAAACCAAAGCGACGCGCGCCGACGGTCGACATGCACCGCGCCACCGCCATGGATCGCGGCCAATGCCGCACCCGCCGCGCCGATTGTGGCGCTGGCAAAGTCGCTGACCGCATAGACCGACGGCAAATCGCCGCCGCCGGTTTCATGGAAATTTGCGTCTGTCATTTGCAGGGCCTCGGTGATTTCGGGCCAATAGGGATTGTTCATGCGGCTGCTCCGATCATGCTGTGCAGCACAGTTAGGCGGCGGTTTGACTATTCGGCAATCTTGATCAAGATAATCAACATGAAAATTCCCGACACCGATTTGATGGACGGCGCAGAGGTTCGCCAGCGGCTGGGGGTCAGCGCCCAGACGCTGTATGCCTATGTCAGCCGTGGCCATATCCGCGCGTTCCAAAGCCCGAGAGATGCGCGCAAGTCGTTGTACTTTCGGGAAGATGTGGAAAATTGGGCGGCGCGCAAGGCGCGGGGACGATCGCGCCGTTCGGTGGCGGCCTCGGCGCTGAGCTGGGGGGAACCTTCGCTGATTTCGGCAATCACCGAGATTCGCGATGGCCGATTCTTCTATCGCGGTCAGGACGGCGTGCTGCTTTCGCGCACCGCGACGCTGGAGGAAACCGCAGCGCTGTTGCTGGATTGCGATCTGGCGGCACCGCACCCCGACAGGCTGCCGATGTTGGCCGCGCCGGACCCGGTGCAACGCATGTTGATGGCGTTGACCCGTCGGGTGGCGGAGCGTGATGTTGCGCCGCTGGATTTGATTCAAGCGATGGTTCACGCGATCACCCGCAGGCGCAGCACGGCGGCGGTGCATGACCAGTTGGCTGCGGCCTGGGGGCTGTCGCCGCCGGAGGCGGATGTGATCCGCCGGGTGCTGGTGCTGTGCGGCGATCATGAATTGAACGCGTCGGCCTTTGCCTGTCGGGTCACGGCCTCGACCGGGGCGGGTTTGCCCGCCTGTTTGCTGACCGGGCTGTCGACCCTGACCGGCCCGCGCCATGGCGGAATGGTGGTCCGTGCGCTGGATTTCATGGCTGCGGCGGTCAATGGCGGCGCGCTGCCTGACGCGGGCAGCAAGGCACCACCGGGCTTTGGCCATCCGTTGTATCCGGCGGGCGACCCCCGCGCGACAGAGATCCTGCGGGTGCTGCCACTGGGGCGGGACTGGGCCGAAGTGGTCCAGGTGCTGGGCGCACGGCGCATTTATCCCGGCCTTGATTTCGCCTTGGGGCATGTGGTGCGGGCCCTGGATCTGCCGCGCGATGCCGGTCTGACCCTGTTCGCCATTGGCCGCAGCGCCGGCTGGATGGCGCATGCCCGTGAACAGGCGGCCAGCAAACAGCTTATTCGCCCGCGTGCGACAGGCCAAACACGCGCAAAAGGCCAGAAAACCACCTGAGGGGGCCGATAGGGGGGCGGTCGAACACGCGCCGCTCACGCAGGTGTCACGTGGTTTCGCTTGAACTCACCTGCTTTGGCGGCATTGTAGCGCCTAGTATTTGCAGGAGAGTTTGATGCCCGGATTTTTTCCATCCCGTGTGAAATCCACCATTGGCCCGATGATCGCGGCCTGGCGCTGATCTGGGCCGCTGCCGCCCCTGCCCAAAGCGGCATGGAAGACCAGGTCACAATCGACAAGCTGGACAACGGCATGGAGGTGGTGGTGATCGAAGACCACCGCGCGCCGGTTGTCGTTCACATGGTGTGGTATCGCGCTGGCAGCGCCGATGAAAAACCGGGTGTTTCCGGCGTGGCGCATTTCCTGGAACATTTGCTGTTTCAGGGCACCAAGAACATGGCGCCCGGCGAATTGTCGCGTGTGGTGGCCGAAAACGGCGGCACCGACAACGCCTTTACCAGCTATGACCAGACCGCCTATTTTCAACGGGTGGCGGCGGATCGTCTGGGGCTGATGATGCAGATGGAGGCCGACCGCATGGTCAACCTGCAATTGGGTGACGAGGAAATTCGCACCGAGCGCGAGGTGATCATCGAAGAACGCAACATGCGCACGGAAAACGACCCCGGTGCGTTGATGCGGGAACAGGCGCGGGCGGCACAATACCTCAACCACCGTTACGGCGTGCCAATCATCGGTTGGCGGCACGAGATGGTGGGCCTTGATCTGGAGGCCGCACTGGATTTCTATCAGACCTATTATGCGCCCAACAACGCAGTGCTGATTGTGGCTGGCGATGTGACGCCCGAGGGCGTGATGGAACTGGCACGTGAACATTACGGGGCTTTGCCACCGAACCCGGATCTTGAACCCCGCGCCCGCCCGCAAGAGCCACCGCAAACGGCGCCGCGCCGCATGGTGTTCGAAGATCCACGGGTGTCGCAACCCTATGTTGTCCGCTCTTATCTGGCCCCGGAACGCGATCCCGGCGCCCAGGAAAAAGCTGCGGCCTTGATGTTGTTGTCGGATGTTCTGGGTGGTGGGCAAACCTCTGTTCTGAATGAAATATTGCAGTTCGAGCAGAAGAAAGTGGTCTACGCCGGCGCGTCTTATGGGGGTGTTTCGCTGGATGACACCACGTTTTCGCTGGTTGTTGTCCCGGCCGAGGGGGTGAGCCTGCAAGAGGCCGAGGATGCGATGGATGCCGCCGTGGCGCGTTTCATGCAGGACGGTGTTGACCCGGAACAGCTGATCCGGATCAAACGCCAGATCAAAGCCAGCCGGATCTATGCCCGCGACAATGTAGAGCGTCTGGCAAACAGCTATGGCCGGGCGCTGACGTCCGGATTGACGATCGAAGACATTTTTGCCTGGCCTGACGTTGTCGAGGCGGTGACCGAAGAGGATATTCTGGCCGCCGCGCGCGAGGTGTTTGATGACAAGACCAGCGTGACCAGCTGGCTGACCCGTCCCAAGGAGGTGACCCAATGAAGACGTTCGCATTGAAGACGTTTGTATGCGCGTTTATCGTACTGGTTTGGGGCGGTGCGCCACTGCGGGCCGAAATCAACATTCAGGAAATCACCACGCCGGGCGGGATCAGCGCCTGGCTGGTCGAGGAACCCTCGATCCCGATTGTGGCGCTGGAATTGCGGTTCAAGGGCGGTGGATCGCTGGATGCGCCAGGCAAACGCGGGGCCACCAACCTGATGACCGGCCTGCTTGAGGAAGGCACCGGCGACATGGATGCCCGTGCCTTTGCCCGTGCGACCGAAACGCTGGCGGCCTCGTTTGATTATGACACCTATGATGACACCATTGCTGTGTCGGCCAAATTCCTGACCGATACCCAGCAAGAGGCGATGGCGCTTTTTCGCAGCTCGATCATCGAGCCGGCCTTTACCCAGGTCGCCTTGGACCGGGTGCGGGCGCAGGTGATGTCGGGGCTGGCGTCGGATGAAACCGACCCGAACAAGATTGCCGGGCGCACCTTTGACGGCATGGCCTTTGGCGATCATCCCTATGCGACCTCGATTGATGGCACACGGGAAAGCGTGGCGGCCCTGACTCGCGCGGATATCGTCGCGGCGCATAAAGCGGCATTTGCCCGCGACCGGGTCTATGTCAGCGCGGTCGGCGACATCTCGGCCGAGGAGCTGGCGACATTGCTTGACACCCTTTTGGGCGATCTGCCCGCCACGGGCGCGCCGCTGGTCGGCAAGGCGGAATTCCTGATGCAGGGTGGTCTGACGGTGGTGCCGTTTGACACGCCGCAATCTGTGGTTCTGTTTGGCCATGCGGGATTGGACCGGCATGACGATGATTTCCTTGCGGCCTATGTCCTGAACGAGATTTTTGGCGGCTCTGGTTTGACCAGTCGCTTGATGGACGAGGTGCGCGAAAAGCGTGGGCTGGCCTATGGGGTCTATAGCTATCTTGTGCCCAAGGATAATGCCGCAATGATGCTGGGGCAGGTGGCTTCGGCCAACAATCGCGTCGCGGATACCATAGAGGTGGTGCGCGCCGAATGGGCGAAAATGGCAGCAGAAGGCGTGACCGCAGAAGAGCTTGAGGCGGCCAAGACCTATTTGACCGGGGCCTATCCATTGCGGTTCGATGGCAATGGACCAATTGCCAATATCCTTGTCGGGATGCAGCTGGATGATCTGGGCACCGATTATATCGTGACCCGCAATGAAGAGATCGAGGCGCTGACCCTGGAAGAGGTCAACCGCGTCGCGCGCAAGCTGTTGCAGCCCGATGCCCTGCATTTCGTGGTCGTGGGCCAGCCCGAGGGGTTGGAAACAGCCCTGACAACCGACCCCAAGGCCGACGCCGCGCATTAGGCGCGGGATCAATGGGGCCTGCTGACCCTGAACAAAACGAAAAAGGCCCGGCGTGATTGACAACGCCGGGCCGGTTTTATCCGCAAGGATCGTTTCTGAGGGCTTTGATTGCGCCCAAGCTGTGTCGCGAAATGCCTAGTCGAGAAGTCCGGCGTGGCGCAGACCGGCGTCGATCCGGGCCTGCACCGGTTCGCTGACCGGCAGAAGCGGCAGGCGCACCTCGTTCTCGCACAGACCCAGACGCGACATTGCGTATTTCACGCCACAGAGCCCCGGTTCGGCAAAGATCGCCTGATGCAGAGGCATCAATTGATCCTGAATTGCTAAAGCGGCGGCGTAATCCCCGGCCAGACAGGCCGCTTGCAGCTTGCTGCTGAGCGCCGGTGCCACATTGGCCGTGACCGAGATACAGCCAACCCCGCCCTGGGCGTTAAAGCCATGTGCGGTGGGGTCTTCGCCCGAAAGCTGGATGAAATCGGTGCCGCAGGTGATGCGCTGGGCGCAGACACGCGCCAGATCGCCGGTGGCATCCTTGACCCCGATGATATTTTTCAGTTTCGCCAATTCACCCATCGTGGCGGGCGACATGTCGATCACCGACCGTGGCGGGATATTGTAGATGATGATCGGCAGATCCACCGCGTCATGGATCGCGGTGAAATGGGCAATCAGCCCGGCCTGGGTCGGTTTGTTGTAATATGGCGTCACCACCAGCACGGCATCGGCCCCAACCGATTTGGCATGCGCTGCCAGACGAATCGATTCAACCGTGTTGTTCGACCCGGCCCCGGCGATCACCGGAACACGGCCTGCGGCGGCTTTGACGACCTCGGTCACGACCTGTTCGTGTTCGCCGTGGGTCAGGGTGGGGCTTTCCCCGGTGGTGCCGACCGGCACCAATGCGCTGCTGCCCTGCGTGATGTGCCAATCCACGAGTTTTCGCAGCGCGTCCCAATCAACCGCGCCGTCCTTGAACGGCGTAACCAGGGCAGGCATGGACCCTTTGAACATGGTAACGCTCCTCTTCGTGGTTGCGGTCCCACACTGGGCCGCGGTGATCCGCCTCTGTCGGCATCGTGAGTTGCGTGATGCGTCAGACGGGTTATCCTTTGGCCAGTGTCTATTCCTTTTCAGATCAGAAATTGCAAGTGATGAAGCGTAGCCTTTTGTGCCTCTTGATGGTTTTCGCGGCGCCTGTGTCGTCCCAACAGGGCGGCGGTGACGGTATTTCCGCTGACCTGACGACCAGTTTGCGACCGCGCGCGCGGTCCAGCACGGTGGTCAGCACCGGACAAAACACCGGACAAGAGGTGCCCGAAGTGTCCTCTCAGACCTCTGTCGCGGGGTTTGCTGACGGCGATGTGCCCCTGTCGCGATTGCGCCCAAGGGGACGTCCCGGCGATCTGGTGACACAGGTCGTCAGCCTTGCTGATCTGCCCAGCGGGGATGCCGATTTTCGCGCCGCTCTGTCGGAAATGCGGGCCGGACGTTGGGACAATGCGCTGCGACTGGCCGGGCCAGAGGGCGGCGTGGCCCGCGACGTCATTCGCTGGCATCAATTGCGCAATGGTTTGGGGCGGTCCAGCGACGTGACGGCCTTTCTGGCGCGCAGCGGTGATTGGCCGGGGTTGGCCTATCTGCGCGAAAAGAGCGAAAGCACGATGGAGGATGCGCCAATCGGCGACGTCCTGATGTTCTATACCGGGCATGAGCCGCAGACCGGCATCGGGGCTTTGACCCGTGCCAAGGCTTTGGCCACCATGGGGCATGGCGACGCGGCTGAGGCCGGGATCATCATGGCCTGGCGCACATTGGCCTTGTCAGAGCGCGAACAAGAGACATTCCTCAGCCGTTATGGCGCGGTACTTGCCCCCCACCATACGGCGCGGTTGGATCAGATGCTGTGGAAGGGCTGGAAGGTCAACGCCACCCGCATGTTGCCACTGGTCGGGGCGGATTGGACCGCATTGGCCAAGGCCCGCATGGCGCTGCGCGCCCGCGAGGGCAATCCAGATCCGCTGATTGCGGCGGTGCCCCCTGCGCTGAGCGATGATCCCGGATTGGCCTATGAGCGGTTTGAATGGCGGATGCAAAAGGGGCTGACCGACAGTGCCACGGCGCTGTTGCTGGAACGGTCGACCAGTGCCAAATCGCTGGGGGAACCGGAATACTGGGCGTCGCGTCGCCGGGACATGGCGCGCCGTGCCATGCGCGACGGCAAGACAACCGAAGCCTACCGCGTTGCCGCGACGCATTTCACCACCGAGGGCAATGATTTTGCCGATTTGGAGTGGCTGTCTGGCTATCTTGCGCTGCGGTTTCAGAAGGATGGCCCCCGCGCCGCCCAGCATTTCAACCGATTCCGTGGCGCGGTGTTCACGCCGATTTCGCTGGGGCGTGCCGGGTATTGGCTGGGTCGCGCGCATGAGCAGGCCGGAAACCGGGCAGAGGCCCAAGCGGGCTATGCGCTTGGGGCGAAGTATCAAACCAGTTTTTACGGTCTGCTGGCCGCCGAACGCGGCGGGCTGCCCTTCAACGCGGCCCTGGCCGGGTATACCCCGGCGGGGGATTGGCGGCAGGCGGACTTTACAAAATCACGGGTGCATGAGGCCGCAATGTTGTTCCTTGGCGTTGGCGAGGAGTGGTTGGCGGAACGTTTCTGGACCCATCTGGCCGAAACCCAGGACGAGGCCAGCCTGCACATGATGGGCAAGATGCTGGAGGAACTGGGCCAGCCACATTTTGGCGTCATGCTGGGCAAACGGGCGGCACAGGCCGGGTTGGAGATTGCTGCGCCCTATTACGCGATCCATCCCGTGGCCGCGCGCAACCAGCCAATTCCCAAGGAAATGATCCTGGCCATTGCCCGCCGCGAAAGCGAATTTGATCACACAGTGATCAGCCACGCCGGTGCACGCGGCCTGATGCAGGTGATGCCGGCCACGGCACAATTGGTCGCCCGGCGCGTCGGGCTGGGCTATTCGCGCAACCGGCTAACCAGCGACTGGGGCTATAACGCGCAATTGGGGGCGGATTATCTGCGCGGATTGGCCGAGGATTTCGACGGCAATGTGGTGATGATGTCAGCCGGTTATAACGCCGGTCCGGGGCGCCCGCGCAGCTGGATGCAGCGCAATGGCGACCCGCGTCGCGGCAGCATTGATGTGGTCGACTGGATCGAGATGATCCCGTTCAACGAGACCCGAAACTATGTCATGCGGGTGGCCGAGAGCCTGCCGGTCTATCGCGCCCGGCTGGGCAAGGCCCCGCATCCGGTGCCGTTTTCAAAGGAGCTAGTGGGATCGACGTTGCTGCCGCTCTCGCCATAGGGTGAAAAGCCCGGCGGCAATGATCAGCCCGGCGCCGAAAATCACCGATGTGCGCAGGCTTTCGTCAAAGATCACCAGACCAATGGCGCTGGCAAAGGGCAATTGCAGATAGGCAAAGGGCTGCACCGCGCTGGCCTCTGCCGCCTCAAAACATTTGATCATGCACCAATGGCCCATCACCGCCGCCACACAGAGCCCGGCCATCCAAATCCAATCGGCGGCGGCCATCGGTTCCCAGGACCAGATGCCGACGGCGGTAATCGCCACCGCCCCCACCGTGCCGGTCCAGAAAAACGAGGTCGCGGCGCTGTCACGCCGGGCGACATAGCGGTTCAACAGGGCGTAGAGCGCAAACATGCTCGCGGTGCCCAGCGGGATCAGCGCATAGATCGAAAACACCCCGGCACCGGGGTTGATGATGATCAACACCCCAACGAAGCCGACACCAATCGCCAGCCAGCGCCGCCAGCCGACCTTTTCCCCCAGCACCGGCCCCGACAGGGCGGCCACCAGCAGCGGATAACAGACAAACACCGCATGGGTTTCCACCAGCCCCAGATAGGTGAAGGCCACAACCATCAGACAGACCTCTGCCACCAGAAGCATGGCGCGAAACGCCTAAATCCAGGGCTGTTCGGTGCGAACAACGGCCCGCAACCCGCCGGACCGGCGCATCGACAGCGCGACAACAAAAGCAGCAAAGAACCAATAGCGGATCATGACCACCATCAGCACATTGTAATTCGAGGCCAGATGCTGGCTCAGCCCGTCCTGCACCGCAAAGATGAATGTGGTGGCGACCATGAACCAGATGCCGCGGATCGTATCATTCTGGGTCATTTGACGGCCCTTGTCATATGGCGCTTGCGGCCAAAACCGGGCACGCGTGTCACGGTAAATCCACCCGCCTCTAGCGCGCGGCGCACATGGCCGGCGGCGGTATAGGTGGCGGCGCTGCCGTTCTCGGCGGTATGGCGGGCAACCTCGGCCAGGATCTCTGGTCCCCACAGTTCGGGGTTCTTGGCCGGGGAAAATCCATCCAGAAACCAGGCATTCGCCGCCCCTGTCCACGCCGGAAGGGTGGCGCGCGCATCGCCGGGGATCAGCGTGAACCGCAGATCGTCGGTTTCAAAAGCGGTTTCCCCCGAGCGCCAAAACGGCTGTAATTCGGCAGCGAGTTCCGCGATGTCGGGAAATGTCGCCTGGGCGGCGATCATGTCATCGGCGGCCATCGGGAACGCTTCGAAGGTGGTGAACCGCAGCTTGCCCGGGCAATTTGCGCCGCGAAACGCCTCTAGGGCGCAAAGCAGGTTCAACCCGGTGCCAAACCCCAGTTCAGCAATATGAAACCCGTCGCAAAACCGGGCAGGAAGGTCATTGCCGCCCAGAAACACATGCCGTGTTTCGTCCAGCCCGTTGTCGAGCGAGTAATATGGATCATCAAACCGGGTCGACACAGGCACGCGCCCGTCACGCCATTCCAGCTCTGCGCTCTGGTCTGTCATAGTTTGCTGCCTTATGGGGTTGCACGGATTGGGTAATCTGGAAACAGGGGCAATGCAATGGTCGACGTGACGGTGCGCGGCGCGGGGATTTTTGGTCTCTCTGTCGCTTGGGCTTGTGCGCGGCGCGGCGCGCGGGTGCGCGTGATTGATCCCTTTGGCCCCGGCGCGGGGGCCTCGGGGGGGATTGTCGGGGCATTGGCGCCGCATGTGCCGGAAAACTGGAATGACAAAAAGGCATTTCAATTTGACAGCCTGATCATGGCTGCGGATTTCTGGGCCGAGGTACAGGCGGTCGGCGGGCGCGATCCGGGTTATCTGCGCTCTGGGCGATTGCAGCCGCTGGCAGACGCACGCGCGGTGGAGCTGGCCCATCAACGGGCAAAGACGGCGCAGGACCTGTGGCAGGGGCGGGCAGACTGGCGGGTGGTCCCGGCGGCGGAACATGGCGATTGGGCGCCGCAATCGGCAACCGGGTTTTTGATTCATGACACGTTAAGCGCGCGCATACATCCGCGCCGGGCCTGTGCGGCACTGGTCGCAGCCTGTTTGGCCATGGGGGTCGAGATCACCGATGTGGCTGACGACGCCGGGGCGGTGGTCTGGGCCAGTGGTGTACAGGATCTGGACGCGATCAGCGCGGCGGCCGGGCGCACGCTTGGCAATGGCGTCAAGGGTCAGGCGGCGCTGTTGCGGTTTGCCGCCGCGGACAGCCCGCAATTGTTCGCCGATGCATTGCATATCGTGCCGCATGGTGACGGGACGGTGGCCATTGGATCAACCTCGGAACGGGACTTCACCAATGCCACCAGCACCGATGACCAGTTGGACGATGTGATCGAACGCGCGCGCGCGGCCTTTCCGGTGTTGCAAGGGGCCGAGGTGGTCGAACGTTGGGCCGGGGTGCGGCCACGGGCGCGAAGCCGCGCGCCCCTGTTGGGCCCTATCCGATGCACGCCAGCGCATTCATCGCCAATGGCGGCTTCAAAATCGGCTTTGGCATCGCGCCAAAGGTCGGGGCGGTCATGGCCGATCTGGTGCTGGAAGGCCGTGATGCGATCCCGGCGGGTTTTCGCCCGGAACAATTGTGATACGGCGTGCAATCCTGCCAGACTTCGGTCAGGATTAGCGCAAAGCGCAGGACCCATCGACAAAGGCCGGGACATGACAATCACCAAACTGGACGAGCTGGACGGGCTGAAACATATCGGCCGGATCGTGGCCAACACCATGCACGCCATGGCCAAGGCCATGGAGCCGGGCATGACCACGCGCGAGCTGGACGATATTGGTGCGGATCTGCTGGCGCGGGACGGCGCGGTCTCTGCCCCGCAATCCAGTTACGACTTTCCCGGCGCGACCTGTATCAGCGTGAACGAGGAAATCGCCCATGGTATTCCCGGCGATCGCATTCTTGCCGCCGGGGATCTGGTGAATATTGACGTGTCGGCGTCGAAAAACGGATTTTTCGCCGACACCGGCGCGACATTTCGCATGGGGGCGGTGACCCCTGTGCAGGCCCAGCTGTGTCGTGATGGCAAGCGCGCGATGCAGATCGGGATTGACGCCGTGGCGAGCAACCGGCCGCTGGCCGGAATTGGCAATGCCATCGGGCGTTTCGCGGACAAACGCGGCTATACCCTGATCCGCAATCTGGCCAGCCATGGCGTGGGCCGGTCGCTGCATGAATACCCCGAAGAAATCGCCACATGGCCCAGCCGCGACAAGCGCCGCATCACCAAAGGGTTGGTGATGACGGTAGAGCCGTTCCTGTCGACCGGGGGGCTTTGGGCGACCGAAGGCGATGATGGCTGGACGCTTTACAGCGAACCGCAAGCGCCTGCGGTGCAATATGAACATACCATCGTCGCAACCGATCGCGGGGCGATTGTTGTCACGCTGCCGAATTGATCAGCGGTCGGCCAGTTTGGTCGACTGACCGGTGATTTATCCGGCCTTTTTCAGATCCTGGATCATCGCGTCCAGATCACCCTTGCGCCGGTCAATCATCGACCCGATTTCGGTGCGCTCGGTCAGCAAGAGGTTCACACCTTCGATTTTCATGTTGAAAAACAGATCCTTGCCCGATCTGTCCGACACCATGAAATCCAACGCAAAGGGACGTTCGCCCCGCAGATGCGCGGTGCAGTTGACCTCGTAATAGCTTTTGACCTGACGCACGCCGTTCACTTCGATCCGGCCGCCGATGAATTCCCGGAACCGCGCGCCGTATTTGCGGGCGATATAGCCGGAAAATGCGGTCTGAAACGCGCGTTTCTGGCTGGAAGAGGCACGCCGCCCATCCACACCCAAAGCATAGGCCGCAATGGTCGGCACATCGCCGTAGCGTTTGAAAATGCTTTCAAATTCGCTGTTCATGGCCGATTGCGACTTGCCCGAGGCGATCACCGAATTGATCGCACCCACCAGTTTGTCCACCAGATTGCGGGCCCGGTCGGTGGTCAGGGCAAATGCCGGCAGGGCGGAAAATGCGGTGGCCGTTACAGCCGCCGCAACCGTGCCGAGGAAATGTCTGCGCTGCATGTCACTTACTCTCCGTAAAGATCTTCATATGGGTCGATTTCGCCGCCATACAATTCCGCATAGGGATCAATTTCTTCGCCCCCTGCACCCCCCCCGGCCCCGGCCACGTCGGTTTGACCGATCTCGTACCGGCGGTTTTGCAGATAAAGCAGTCGCGTCTGAGCATAGCTGTCGGCGCTATCATACAGAACGGAATCAACAGAAGAAGCATAGCGGCCGCGCTTGCCCACTTTGGCGGTTATCCGCGCAGCTTTCAGATAATAGGCCTCGGGGCGCGGCACCGCGTTCATCGGATCAATCACCAAATCGACCACCTGGCCAAACAAATCGCGTTCTGTGGTCGGGCCGATGATCGGCATTTCAAGATAGGCACCTTCGCGCACACCCCAAACCGCCAGGGTCTGGCCGAAATCGGCATCGTCTTCGTGAAGGCCAAATTCACCCGCGACATCGAAAATGCCGGCAAATCCGAGGGTGGAATTCAACCCGAAACGCACGGTGTTCTTGAATGCGCCGCCCAGATCGGCCTGGAGAACCTGATTGACCACGGCACTGGGCACCGAGAGGTTGTCAGCAAAATTCTCGACCATTTCCTGTGCGGGTTCGGGCACGGTTTCGGCATAGCCCACCGCAACAGAGCGCACGATGCTCTTGTCGAAATTCTTGCTCTTTTCATGAACTTGGCGGTTGCGCGCCTCGTAGGGATCGAAAATGCCATCCCGACTGACCTTGGTGGGGTCATGTGGGGTGCACCCGGCAATCAATGTCATCACCAAAGCCGCAATGGCAATCGTCCGTGGGGGGGATAAAAGGGTCATTCGCAACTCTGGCAATCTCAATCTTTTTGCAATAAACGCTATGTAGTCATTTAACTGGCGAAGCCCACGGTTTTCTAGGGAATCGCACAACGATGTGACCCATTGGAGACAGTGGTGCAGCATTGGCAATCTTGCTGATCCATCGCGGATCGGCAATCGGTTCGCTGGAATTTCCCGGTGAGCACCGAAAAAGGAGCAAGTTCCCGCGTATGGATCCCATCCTGGCTGGTCAAAGTGAACTGCGTGCCGTGCGACGCGAAAGCCGCGGGTTGTATTGGTGTGTCGGCGTATTCAGCTTCTTTGCGAATATCCTGATGCTGACCGGCCCGCTTTACATGCTTCAGGTCTATGATCGGGTGTTGTCCAGCCGGTCCGAGGCGACCTTGCTGGCGCTGACGGTATTGGTGATCTTTCTCTATACGGTCATGGGCGTGTTGGATTACGTGCGCGGGCGGATCATGGCGCGCGTCGGCGCGCGGTTTCAATCGCGACTGGATGACCGGGTGTTCGACGCAAGCCTGCGGGCGTCGGCCCTGCGGCCTGACGATGCCGCTGCGACCGGGTTGCGCGATCTGGAGTCTGTTCAGCGGTTCCTGACCTCGCCGGTGCTTTTGTCGCTGTACGACCTGCCCTGGACGCCATTGTTTCTGTTTGGGATTGCGATTTTCCACCCCTGGCTGGGTATTCTGGCCGTGTCGGGTGGCGCGCTGTTGGTTGCGATTGCCATCACCTCGCAGCAGATGCAGAAACGCCCGGTTTTTGAACATGGCGTTGCATCCCATAAATCCGAAAGCATCGCGGCGCGCCTGCGGTCCGAGGCCGAAATGGTTCAGGCCATGGGCATGCGCAAGGCGGCCCTGCATCGGTGGAAGGGCGCGCGTCTGGCAACACTGGGCGGCCAATTGCGCAGTTCGGATGTCAGCGGCGGGTTCACGGCGCTGACCCGTGCGCTGCGGCTCTTGCTGCAATCGGCGATGTTGGGCATGGGTGCACTTCTGGTGTTGCGGGGGGAAATGTCCCCCGGTGCGATGATTGCCGGTTCGATCCTTCTGGGGCGGGCTTTGGCTCCGATCGAGGTGATCATTGGCCAATGGACCGTGGCACAGCGCGCACGCCAGGGCTGGCGTTCGTTGGCCCGGTTGTTGGGAAGCGTGCCCGAGCAGGCGCCGAAAATGGATTTGCCAGTCCCCCGCGCCAAGCTTGAGGTGCAGCAATTGACCATCATTCCACCGCAGGAGCGTCAGGCGGCGCTGCGCATGATATCCTTTGACGTCAATCCAGGTCAGGCGGTCGGCGTCATCGGGCCTTCGGGGGCGGGGAAATCATCGCTGGCCAGCGCCATTACCGGGCTTTGGCCGCCGGCATCGGGGCGTATCCGATTGGACGGTGCGACGCTTGATCAATACGATCCGGAAAAGCTGGGGCAATACATCGGATATTTGCCGCAAAAAGTAGAGTTGTTTGACGGGACAATTGCAGAAAACATCGCGCGTCTGGCGCCGGAACCTGATGCCGAAATGGTGGTTGTCGCGGCCAAGATGGCCAATGCGCATGAGATGATCCTGAAATTTCCCGAAGGATATGACACAAGGATCGAGGCCCATAGCGCCAAGCTTTCTGGTGGCCAGATGCAGCGTATCGGACTGGCGCGGGCCTTGTATGGCAATCCGGTGTTTGTCGTCCTGGACGAACCGAATTCCAATCTCGACAACGAAGGCAGCGCAGCGGTGAATTCCGCCATTCGCGCGGTCAAGGATCGCGGCGGCGCGGTGTTGATCATGGCGCACCGTCCGGCGGCCATTCAGGAATGTGATACACTTCTGGTCTTGGATAAGGGCACGCGGGTTGCCTTTGGTCCGCGTGATGAGGTGCTGAAAAAGACGGTGCAGAACGCCGCACAGCTGCGTCGCCCCGGCACAGGAGGGGTCCAATGAATCCGCCCACCTTCCCAGTTCGTGTGCCAATGTTTCTTGGGGTGTTTTTCCTGGTGGTCCTGTTGGGCGGATTTGTCGCCTGGGCCGCGGTCAGCCAGATTTCCGGGGCTGTCATCGCGTCGGGGCAGGTCGAGGTTGATCAAAACCGACAGGCCATTCAGCACCCCGACGGTGGTGTGGTCGCCGAATTGCTGGTGCGAGAGGGCGATATGGTTGAGGATGGCGATGTCCTGATCCGGCTCGACCCGGATCTGTTGCGATCCAAGTTCACCGTGACCCGCGACCAATTGCATGAAATCATGGCCCGTCACGCCCGGCTTGCGGCCGAACGCGATGGTGCCGAAGAGCCGGTCTTCTCTGACTTGTTGCTGGCCGTGGCCCGGGATGAACCTGCGGTTGCGGAATTGATTGCGGGGCAGACGCGGCTGTTTCATGCGCGTGCGGAATCCTTGACGCGTGAAACCGATCAATTGCGCAATCAAACCGAACAGATGCGGGTGCAGATCGAGGGGATCGAAGCCCAGCAACAGGCCCTCAGCCAGCAATTGGAACTGATTGGCCGCGAACTGGCGGATCAACAACAGCTTCTGGACAAGGGGCTTGCCCAGGCGTCGCGTGTCTTGGCCTTGCAACGCCAGCAGGCGCAATTGTCCGGACAAGCCGGAGAGCTGACAGCGCAAAAGGCCCGTGCGCTGGCGCGGATCTCGGAAATCGAAATCTCGATCCTGTCGGTTGGCGCCCGACTGCGTGAACAGGCCATATCCGAATTGCGCGATCTGCAACTGCGCGAGCGCGAGTTGCTGGAACAGGTCAATTCCTACGAAGACCAGCTTGGCCGCATGGACGTGCGTGCGCCGGTGGCGGGGGTGGTCTATGGGCTTGCGGTGTTTGGCCCGTCCTCGGTTGCGCGTCCGGCGGATCCCCTGATGTACCTGGTTCCGCGCGATCGTCCGGCGATCATCACCGCCCGCATTGCGCCGATCAATATCGACGAATTGTACATCGGGCAGGAAGTTCTGTTGCGCCTGACATCGCTGAGCCAAAATGAATCGCCGGAAATCTATGGCGAGGTGTCACAGCTGTCGGCGGATGCCTTTGTCGATGAGGTGAGCCGCCAGCCCTATTATCGCGCCGAAATTGCCCTGCTTCCGGGAGAAGTGCTGAAGCTGCCTGAAGGCGTGGAATTGATTCCGGGAATGCCGATCGAGGCCTTTATTCACACCGATGATCGCACGCCTTTGGCCTATTTCCTGAAGCCACTGACAGATTATTTTGCCCGCGCGTTTCGCGAAAGCTGAGCCTTATTTGCACGCCTGGCGCGTGGACCCTATGTCGGCGGCCCAAAATGCGGGGCGACAATGGCTTGTCGGACGTCGGGCAAGTCTCTAGCCTGCCCGAAAACCAAAAAATGTGCACATGATGCCGGAGGCCCGAAATGCCCAATCAGATTGAAACCCGTCTTGCCGCGCTTGGCCTTACCCTGCCAGAGGCCCCGGCACCGGCGGCAAATTATGTGCCTTGGGTGATCACGGGCAACACGGTTTACGTTTCCGGCCAGATCTCGATGGGGCCAGAGGGGTTGATCCAAGGCAAATTGGGATCGGATCTGGATGTCGCTGCCGGGGCCGCTGCTGCCAAATCCTGTGCTCTTAGCCTGTTGGCGCAGGTCCGATCGGCCTGTGATGGCGATTTGATGCGGTTGAAGCGGGTGGTCAAGTTGACCGGATTTGTCAATTCCACGCAGGACTTCACCGATCAGCCCAAAGTGATCAACGGGGCATCTGATGTCCTGGTCGAGATCCTGGGCGATGCCGGGCGGCATGCGCGGTCTGCGGTGTCTGCGTCGTCCTTGCCCTTGGGGGTGGCCGTTGAAATCGAGGGGATATTTGAAATCTCATGAGCCTTCCTGACGCATTTCTGACCCGCCCGCTGGCCCATCGTGCGCTGCACGACATTCGCGATGGCCGTCCCGAAAATTCGCGCGCTGCGATCCGCGCCGCCATCGCCGCCGGGGTCGGGATCGAAATTGACCTGCAGCGTTCGGCTGACAATCAGGCGATGGTGTTTCACGATTACACCCTGGATCGTTTGACCGATGCCTCTGGCCCGGTCAACGAATTGCCCGCCGCAGATTTGCAGAGAATTTCGCTCACGGGCGGTGACGAATGCATTCCAACCCTGGAAGAGGTGCTTGAACTGGTCGCGGGGCAGGTGCCGCTGTTGATCGAGCTCAAGGATCAGGATGGCCAGATGGGGCCGGGTGTTGGCGCATTGGAAAGCGCCACGGCGCGTGCGCTGGCGGATTACGAAGGGCCGGTTGCGGTCATGTCGTTTAATCCGCATTCCGTCGCTGAATTCGCGGTTCTGGCGCCGCAGATCGCCCGCGGTTTGACCACTGGCGGATTTGATCCGCAAGATTGGCCAAAACTGGGCGAAAGCATCTGTGATCTTCTGCGGCCCATCCCGGATTTTGATCGCGTGGGCGCCTCTTTTATCAGTCACGATTTCCGCGACCTTAATGCGGCGCGGGTCTTGGCGCTGAAAGAGGCCGGTGCGCCGGTGCTTTGCTGGACCATCCGCACGCCCGCCGAGGAGGCAGCCGCACGTGAAGTCGCCGACAATGTGACGTTTGAGGGATATTTACCTTGAAGCTGGCCGCGCTCGCGCCAAATTTGGCAGGGCGGGACAGGTGATATGCGCGAAACTCAGATCGAAATTCAAACCCACGACACGATTGTCGATATTGGCGAGGCGCTTTGGGATGCCTGTGCTTGTCCGGAAACTGCGGATGGCGGGCGGCCCATTGACCCCTTTACCACCTATCGGTTTCTGCATGCGTTGGAGGAAAGCGGATCGGTTGGGCGCGGCACCGGCTGGCAGCCGACCTATCTGACCGCGCGGCTGGGGGATCAGGTGGTGGCCTGTACGCCGCTCTATGCCAAGAGCCACAGCCAGGGCGAATATATTTTCGACCACAATTGGGCGCATGCCTATGAAAATGCCGGCGGCGACTATTATCCGAAACTCCAGATTGCCGTGCCCTTTACCCCTGCGACCGGGCGGCGGTTTCTGGCGCGTCCGGGGTTTGAAGAGATCGGTATATCCGCCTTGATCCAAGGGGCCATTCGTCTTGCGTCGAACAATCATCTGTCTTCGCTGCACATCACCTTTTGCACCGAAGAAGAGGCCAAGGCCGGGCAGGAAATCGGCCTGTTAACCCGGCAAAGCCAGCAATTTCACTGGTTGAACGACGGCTATGGCGATTTCGATGCCTTTCTTGCGGCGTTGTCGTCGCGCAAGCGCAAGAATATCCGCAAGGAACGCCAGCGCGCACAGGGCTTTGGCGGCAGCATTCGCACCCTGACCGGCGATCAGATTGCGCCAGAGCATTGGGATGCCTTCTGGGTGTTTTATCAGGATACCGGGTCGCGCAAATGGGGCACGCCCTATCTGACGCGCGCATTTTTTGATATCGCGCATGAGGTGCTGCGCGACGACATCGCGCTGGTTCTGGCCGAACGCGACGGGGCGCCGGTGGCGGGCGCGCTGAATTTTATCGGACGGGACGTGTTGTTTGGCCGCTATTGGGGCTGCGTCGAAGATCACCCCTGTTTGCACTTCGAGGCCTGTTATTACCAAGCAATTGAATTTGCGATAAAACACCGTCTAAGCCGGGTCGAGGCAGGGGCGCAGGGGGAACATAAGCTGGCGCGCGGATATCTGCCGGTGCCCTGTCATTCACTGCATTGGGTGGCGGACAAGGGTTTTTCTGACGCAATTTCGAAATATCTTATCGCCGAGCGCGCGGCAATTGACGAAGACATCGAGATCCTGACCAGCTATGGTCCGTTCCGGCGTGACAACCAGGAGGAACAGCAATGAGCGAGAAACTTTCCGACACCGGGCGAAAGACCATGCTCGACCCATTGATCGCTGTCGGCTGGGCGCTGGACGCGGAACGCGATGCGATCAGCAAACGCTATGATTTCAAAGACTTCATCACGGCTTTTGGCTGGATGACGCAGGTGGCGATCTATGCTGAAAAGTGGAACCATCACCCGGAATGGCGCAATGTCTACAAAACCGTCAATGTCACATTGACCACCCATGATTTGGGCGGGTTGAGCACGGCGGATGTGAAATTGGCCCGCAAAATGGAACAATTGGCAGAGCCGCTGCCAAAACCGGAATAGGGCGCGCGCCGATGGTGCTGCGCGCGCCCCATGTCTAAAAGGTCTCAGACCTCGGCGAGCAGCGCCTCACCAGAGCTGATTTCGCAGGTGCCAGGCGAGGCTTCTTCGTTCAGAACCTTCACAACACCATCTTCGACCAACAGCGCATAGCGCTTGGAGCGGCCATGCAGCCCGGCGGGCGGGGCATCGAAATCCATGCCGATCGCCTTGGTAAAGCTGCCATCGGCATCGCCAAGGAATGTAAGGCCGGCCTCGGTTGCGCCGGTGGCTTCGCCCCAGGCCTGCATCACGAAGGGGTCATTGACCGACACGCAGATGATTTCATCCACGCCTTTGCCGTCAAACGCGGCCTTGTTGCGGATGAAGCTGGGCACATGCGCGGTGCTGCAGGTGCCGGTATAGGCGCCGGGCAGACCAAACAGCACAACCTTGCGGCCCGCCAGTTTCGGGCCCAGGTCCACCGCTTCGGGGCCTTCGCCGCCCATTTGCAGCAAAGTTGCCTGGGGCAGGGTGTCGCCAACTGAAATCGTCATGTCAAAACTTCCTATTGGATTTGCGTTTCCTTGAACCAGCGATATAGGGTCTGGCCATGCAGAGGCCAGCGGGAATTTCGATCCGCATGACCGGGAGGATAGAATTTGAAACATTTCATCATCATTGGCGGCGGACAGGCCGGGGCGTCACTGGTGGCCAAGCTGCGCAAGGATGGATTTGACGGCGCGATCACGCTGATCGGTGCCGAAGCTGTGCCACCTTATGAGCGGCCACCATTGTCCAAGGCGTATTTGCTGGGTGAAATGGCGCAAGAGCGGCTCTATCTGCGGCCGGAACATTTTTATGGCGATCAGGATATCACATTGCGGCTGGGCGCGACGGTGACCGGGATCGATCGCGCGGCACAGACTGTGTCTCTGGGGGACGAGGTGTTGCCCTATGACGCGCTGGCGCTGTGCACCGGGTCACATCCGCGGCGCTTGCCGGCGGCCATTGGCGGTGATCTGGAAAACGTCTTTGTGGTGCGCACCCTGGCCGATGTCGACGCGATGGAACCATGTGTGCGCGACGGCGCGCGGGCCTTGATCGTCGGCGGCGGCTATATCGGGCTCGAGGCGGCGGCGGTCGCGGCCAAGAAAGGGATGCAGGTCACGCTGGTGGAAATGGGCGACCGGATCCTGCAACGGGTTGCGGCACCGGAGACATCGGATTTTTTCCGCAAACTGCACAGCGATCATGGCGTCGACATTCGCGAAGGTGTCGGCCTGGACCGGCTGTTGGGGACGGGCAAGGTCAGCGGCGCGCGGCTGAGCGATGGCAGTGAAATTGACGTCGATATGGTCGTGGCGGGTGTCGGCATCGTGCCCGCCACCGAACTGGCCGAGGCGGCGGGGCTGGTGATCGACAACGGTATTCATACCGATGCATATGGCCAAACCAGCGATCCGCATATCTGGGCGGCGGGTGATTGCACATCTTTCCCCTATCGCGGCGGCCGTATCCGGCTGGAAAGCGTGCCAAACGCGATTGATCAGGCCGAGGTTGTGGCGCAAAACATGATGGGCGGGGCGGTCGAATATGTCGCCAAGCCGTGGTTCTGGTCCGATCAATATGAGTGCAAACTGCAAATCGCCGGGCTGAACCGGGGTTATGATCATGTGGAAACCCGCCATGGCGAGGACGGGCGCCTGTCGTTCTGGTACTTCCATGGTGATGAATTGGTTGCGGTGGATGCCCTGAACGACGCGCGCGGCTATATGGTGGCCAAGCGGTTGATTGAGGCGGGCAAAACCGTCACCCGTGCACAGGTGCATACACCTGACGCCGATATGAAAAAGCTGCTGCGCGGCTGATGCGGATCATTGCAGGGACACATCGGGGCCGGGCGTTGACACCGGTGGGCAAGGGCGATGCCGGCGCACATTTGCGCCCGACCACGGACCGGGTGCGCGAAAGCCTGTTTTCGATGCTGGGCGGCGGGCGGTTT
Organism: Marinovum sp. J2-8; assembly: GCF_055808435.1. Taxonomy (NCBI): domain Bacteria; kingdom Pseudomonadati; phylum Pseudomonadota; class Alphaproteobacteria; order Rhodobacterales; family Roseobacteraceae; genus Marinovum; species Marinovum sp. J2-8. The sequence continues at coordinate 217,181 of NZ_JBVVRZ010000001.1, forward strand.
GGCGCGCCGTTTGACGACACCCGTGTGCTGGATCTTTTTGCGGGCACTGGCGCGCTGGGGCTGGAGGCGCTGTCGCGCGGCGCGGCGCATGTCACCTTTGTGGATGATGGCCGCAAGGCCCAGAAGCTGATCCGCAGCAATATCGCCCTGTTGCGGGAAGAGGCGCAGACAACGCTGATCAGTCGTGATGCCACCCGTCTGCCGCCCAATGAGGGCGCGGCGTTTGACCTGGTGTTTCTTGACCCGCCTTATGGCAAGGGGATGGGCGAGCGGGCGCTTCTGGCGGCGCGCACCGGCGGCTGGATTGCCGAGGATGCACTGATCGTTTGGGAAGAAAACGCAAGCCAACACGCGCCCGAGGGGTTCACCCTGCTGGAGACGCGGCGTTATGGCGACACCCATGTCAACCTTTTGGAGCCTTTAGGCTAAAACCGTTGTGGCATTGCGGTGACAGGTCGCAAATAATGTGCTATGCGTGATCCATACATGCGGCCATTCCAACGACGGCAACGTCCCAGGCACAGTATGCCACGGCATCGGATCGCAAAGCACGGGCCGCATTCCCTGCGGTTTTCGCGATTCAGGTGCCGTGGGCTTTGCCGCTGGTGCCCCCTTGGAAAGACCATATCGTATCTGGCCCCGGTACATGTGCCGGTCGCAAACTTCGCTATGGTGGGCCCGACCCGGTTTGCCCCGGCTTGACGCTGGATGCGGCGGCTATGTCCGGTGATAGGGCGCACCGGCAAGGATCGACGCCGCACGGTAAAGCTGTTCTGTCAACATCACCCGGACGAGCATATGCGGCCAGACCATTTTGCCAAATGACAGGGCCAGATCACATTCGCGGCGCAGATCCGGGGCGATGCCATCCGCCCCGCCAATGATCAACGCCAGATCGCCCCGCCCATCGTCGCGAAACCGCGCCAGGGTGTTGGCAAAATCCGGGAAGACATCAGCTTGCCCCGCTCGTCCAGCGCGATGCGCACCGCCCCCTGCGGTAGGGCACGCCGCAGCAAACCAGCCTCGGCTGTCATGCCGCCGCCTTTGCGATCTTCGACCTCGTGCAACGACAAAGGGCCAAGCCCAAGGGCCCGGCCCGTTCTATCGAAGCGGGTGGTATAGTCGTCGATCAGCGTCTTTTCCGGGCCCGTCCGAAGACGGCCAACAGCGCAAACATGAACGCGCATCAAACTGGATCAGTCACGGGGCGGTTCAGTTCTGAACCGGGGTCCGTTTGGCGGCCTTATCCGTGGGCAACCACATCTTTTCCAGCTGATAGAATTCGCGCACCTCGGGACGGAAGATGTGAACAATCACATCGCCGGTGTCGATCAGGACCCAATCGCCGGTATCCTTGCCTTCGGTTTTGGCCAGCCGACCGAAATCGGATTTCAGCGTATCAACCAGCTTTTCCGACATCGCCGCAACCTGGCGCGATGACCGACCGGAACAGATCACCATGTAGTCACCCATGGCGGTTTTGCCGCGCAGATCAATCTGCACGATTTCCTCGGCCTTGCCGTCAGAAAGAGAAGAAAGGATATGCGCAAGCAGCTCTTCGCTGGAAACTTCCGCGTGTTGGCCCGTCTGCTGACCCGTCTGAGGGGCGCCTTGAACGGCAGGGCGTGCCGCTTCAATGGTGGGAGTCAGGACAATGTCCTCCTTGCTGTCGCGCCGCAATGCCCGGGCGCAGGGCGTACCTCAAGATAGCAAGCCAAGTGTCACATTTCAATGAAGCCCTGTTCAGGAGTGCGATATGTCGCTGTCTGTTGCCGGATGCGCCCCATCTTTCAGCATGCGGACCTCGCGCTGGGGGAAGGGAATCGAAATATCGTGTTCCTTGAATGTATCCCATAGTGCCAGGTAAACATTGCCCCGGATATTGGTCAGCCCGCCGGTGGGATCGCTGATCCAGAAGCGCAGGATGTAATCCACCGAACTGTCGCCAAAGCCGACGATGTGGCAGACCGGTGTCTTGGGATGTTCCAGCACCCGTTCGACCCCCGCCGCCGCAGCAATCGCCAATTTGCGCACCAGATGCGGGTCGTCGCCGTATGCCGTGCCGAAAAAGATGTCGAGCCGGACAAAATCCGATGAATGCGACCAATTCACCACCTGACCAGTGATCAGATCTTCATTCGGGATCAGATATTCGCGGCCATCGCGGGTGACGACGCTGACGTAGCGCGCGCCAAGGCTGTTGATCCAGCCGAATGTTTCGCCCAGGCTGATGACGTCGCCAGGCTTGATCGACTTGTCGAGCAGGATGATGATGCCGGACACCAGATTCGACACCACCTTTTGCAGACCAAAGCCCAGCCCGACACCAATCGCGCCCGACAACACCGCCAACCCGGTGAGATCGACGCCGACTAGGTTCAAGCCCAGGAAAAACGCCGCGCCATAGAGCAGAACCTGCAGGAATTTCACCGCCAGCACCTGCATCGAGGGCGAGATGTCCTCGTTGCGGCGAATGCGGGCAGAGCTGATAGTGGCGACAAACCGGGCGGCGGCGATCAGCACCGCCAACATGACCAGCGCCTGAACCACCAACCAGGCAGAAAGCCGGGTGTCCCCCATCGACACCGCGATGCTTTCCAACAGCGTCTGCGAGGTTTCGGTCAACCCGAGGATCGACAGCGTCACCCAGATCCAGGCGCCATAACGCACCGTGCTGCGCACCAACGGATTGTCGATCAGCCGGGTGGCAAAGACCACAAACAGCCAGGCTGTCGCCAGATTGGCAAGTATTCCAAGCAGATAGGAACGCGACGGCCAGGTCAGCTCGCGCATGATCAATACGGCGATCCACATGATGATGACATAGATGATCATGCGCAATCGGCGGTGCACCATCACCAGAAACCGCATACGCCACCGTGGCCAGCCTTCGCGTGCGCGCATCCAGTCATGCAATCGCGGGCGGGCCACATGGCCCATGGCCCAGGCCAGGCCAAAAAGACCCAGCGCAATGCCAATCTGATAGAGGTTCCAGGGCCGCATCAGCATGTTGAGATAGAACTCTCCCCAGGCCACCGCATTGGTCAGGAAGGTCTGAATCAATTCCAACGGTGTTGCGGCGGGAGTGTCGGGGTTCATGCGGCGTCCTGCGTGGTTGTGGGGTCAACCTTGCCCTGTTCTTGTTGTTTCGACAAGCGGTTGGATCATCCCGTGGGGCAGGGGGCTTGCGCCAATGCGTCCGTGGTGCGGTGGGCCCGTGTCACGTCGGCGGCTGTCAGCCCCTTGATCAATGGCACAAAGCTGCGGCCGCCATCCAGGCTGAGATCCGCAGACACCGGGGCATTTGGCGCTGGACCTGCGCCGACGGCACATCCGGTCAATTGCAGGGTGATACTGCCAGTGGTGGCATCGGGCGCTTCGGCTTTCCAGGCTTGGACCATCGTCTGAACCGTGCGCAAATCTGCGGCGTCCTGGTCTGACAATGTCCAGATCTCACCATCGGAGACAAAGGCATAACGCGCCTCACGCTGCGCGCCGATGTCGGCGCGTTCGGCCCGCACCACAAGTGTCGCGCCATCTGGCGGGATTTGTAGCCCGTCGGGCAGGTGCAGTCGCGCGGCAAAATCTGCTGGATCGGTCGTCATCGGGTTCAGCTGGGCCAATCGTGCCATGGCAACAGGATTGACCGAGCTGCATCCGACACATGTCAGAGCGGCGCAAAGCATTACAACGGGACGCAAGGCCAGAGCGCGTGGCCAGAAAGGGCGTAGGGGTAGGGGCATGGAATATCCTTTTTATCGAGCATAATTTATCGTATAACAATAAAAAATGATTCGGAAAGGAGAATTAAATGCGTGATCACAATAGACTGCGTCGCTGGGCCAGGCGGCCTGCATGTGCTGGCCATTCTGGCGATGGTGCTGTTGGCCGTCGTGGTGGCCCTCGGGCTGTTTCTGGTCGAGCTGTCCGACGAGCTTCGGTTGGCGGCGGGACTTGATCCGGCGTTGGTGCTGGACGGATCCCGTGGGTTTTGGGTGCGGCTGGCCGGGATAATCCCGCTGGCGGCGCTGTTTTACGTGTTGTTCCAGATGGCGGCATTGTTCCGGCGTTACGCCGCGGGCGAGTTTCTGACCGATCGCTGCGCAGACCATATCTTGCGGATTGGCGTGGGGCTTTTGGTGGCGGTGGTCCTCGACATGCTCTGTCGTCCGCTTCAGATCCTGTTGGCCAGTCTGGCCAATCCGCCCGGACAGCGGGTTCTGGCGCTGTCGCTTGAGGGGGCGGATCTTGGGCAGGTGCTGGCCGGTGGTCTGATGATCGTGATTGGCTGGACAATGCATGATGCGGCCCGCGCCGCCGAAGAAAACCGGGGATTTGTCTGATGCAGATCGTGGTGCGTCTGGATGTCATGCTGGCGTTGCGCAAAATGCGGTCGCGCGAATTGGCCGAACATGTCGGGATCACAGAGCAGAACATTTCGCTTTTGAAATCCGGCAAGGTCAAGGGGATCAGATTTGAAACCCTGGCCCGGATTTGCGAAGCGCTGGATTGTCAGCCCGGCGATCTGTTCGAAGCGGTCGAAGACGCGGGCGATCAAAGCGCCGGCTCGGCCCGCTGATCAAAAGCGGTTTTACCGTATGCCGGGCTTGGAGGATTCGATCAGCCGCCACAGGCCGTCGTCGGAAAACCCGGTCCGGGATGGCGTCATGCCACCCTGTACGGATTGCACGGTAAAGGCGGCGGTCAAAACCGCCGCACACAGCCCGACATAAATCAAACTCAGCTTACTCATACCCAACAATCTGGTCCAAGGCGCGCGGGCCGCAAGAGCGACTGCATCACGATTTTCCGGAAATCATCACCAAGGCTTGCAGGAATCTCTACCAGCCTGTAAATCGCGAGCTATGCAAATGCTGACAGATATTCAAGACCGTGCCCGCCTTCGCGAGCGGTTCTTTGGTGCGACACTTACGGTGCTCGCCCGGGCTTGAGCGAACTTTTGCCAATCCGCCCCTTTAAATGATGAACAATTGAACGGGAAAGGACCAGCCATGTCCCCCAAAACGCTCTATGACAAGATCTGGGATGCGCATCTTGCGCATGAAGCCGAAGACGGCACAGCCCTGCTCTATATCGACCGCCATCTGGTACACGAAGTGACCAGCCCGCAGGCCTTTGAAGGTTTGCGGATGGCGAACCGCCCGGTGCATGCGCCGGACAAGACAATTGCCGTGCCGGACCACAACGTGCCGACAACCGAAGATCGGGTGAACGGCATCGACAACGAAGAAAGCCGCATCCAGGTTGATGCGCTGGACAAGAATGCCAAGGATTTCGGCATTCACTATTACCCCGTCAGCGACGTCCGTCAGGGCATCGTGCATATCGTTGGCCCGGAACAGGGCTGGACGCTGCCCGGCATGACCGTGGTCTGTGGCGACAGCCACACCGCGACCCATGGTGCATTTGGTGCGCTGGCGCATGGCATCGGCACCTCCGAGGTGGAGCATGTTCTGGCGACGCAAACGCTGATCCAGAAGAAGTCCAAGAACATGAAGGTCGAAATCACCGGCAAATTGCGCCCTGGTGTCACGGCCAAGGACATCACGCTTTCGGTGATCGGGGAAACCGGCACTGCGGGCGGCACGGGCTATGTCATCGAATATTGCGGCGAAGCGATCCGCGATCTGTCGATGGAAGGTCGGATGACCGTCTGTAACATGGCGATCGAGGGCGGCGCGCGCGCGGGCCTTATTGCGCCGGACGATGTGACCTATGACTATGTCAAAGGACGGCCCCATGCCCCGAAAGGCGCGCAATGGGAAGCGGCGCTGACCTGGTGGAAAACGCTTTATTCCGATGACGACGCGCATTGGGACAAGGTGATCACCATCAAAGGCGAAGACATCGCACCCGTCGTGACCTGGGGCACCTCGCCAGAGGATGTTCTGCCGATCACGGCATCGGTGCCCGCGCCCGAAGATTTCAAAGGCGGCAAGGTCGATGCGGCCAAGCGGGCGCTGGATTACATGGGCCTGACACCGGGTCAGGCGCTGAGCGAGATCGAAATCGACACCGTGTTCATCGGGTCGTGCACCAATGGCCGGATCGAGGATCTGCGCGCAGCTGCCGCGATCCTGAAAGGCAAGAAGATCAAGGACGGGATGCGGGCGATGGTTGTGCCCGGCTCTGGTCTGGTGCGGGCGCAGGCCGAAGAAGAAGGTCTGGCGGACATCTTCAAAGAGGCCGGTTTTGAATGGCGCATGGCCGGATGTTCCATGTGTCTGGCAATGAACCCCGATCAGCTGTCCGAGGGCGAGCGCTGTGCCTCGACCTCGAACCGCAACTTCGAGGGGCGTCAGGGCTTCAAGGGCCGCACCCATCTGGTGTCGCCGGCGATGGCGGCGGCCGCGGCTGTGACCGGCCACCTGACTGACGTGCGCGAGATGATGTAACCGAACCGCTCCTCCGCCTTTGCAGGCGTCTTCGCGAAGACGGCCCGCAAGGGCGGAAGAGCCTTCGGCCAAAAGGACAAAACCGATGGAAAAATTCCAAAAACTCACTGGCACCGCAGCGCCGATGCCGCTGGTCAATATCGACACCGATATGATCATCCCCAAGGTGTTTCTGAAATCCATTCAGCGCACCGGGTTCGGCAAGAACCTGTTCGACGAAATGCGCTATAACCGCGACGGCAGCGAAATCCCGGATTTCGTGCTGAACAAACCACAGTATCGCAACGCCGAGATCATTGTGGCAGGCGATAACTTTGGCTGTGGATCGTCGCGCGAACACGCGCCTTGGGCGCTTAAGGATTTCGGCATCAAATGCGTGATCTCCACCTCTTTTGCCGACATCTTCTATAACAACTGCTTCAAGAACGGCATTCTGCCCATCGTTCTGCCGCAGGAAGATGTCGACAAGCTGATGGATGACGCCAACCGCGGCGCCAATGCCACCCTGACCGTGGATCTGGAAAACCAGACCATCCAAGGCCCGGATGGCGGCTCGATCGCGTTTGAGGTTGATGCCTTTAAAAAGCACTGCCTGATCGAAGGTCTGGACGATATCGACCTGACGCTGGCCAAAAAGGCGTCGATTGATACGTTCGAGGCCGAAGCGGCACAGGCGCGGCCCTGGGTCTGATACTGGGGGCATTCCCCCGGGACATGTGATTGGGGTTTGACCCCGAGCGACATTAGACAATGAAAACGGCGCGAAGCTTCTTCGCGCCGTTTTTCACGTCCCGATCATGGTTAACGCCATTTGGCCGGATTTCCCGCCCAATAGTGATTGCCACAACCCCAGCCCCCATATCTGGTGTGCGCTGTTTTCATTGACATTTTTTAGACACCTGAATGATGCATTCCGGCACCACCACCCCCATGAAATGGCCCAAATGGTTTCGTTAACGTTAAGAGGCGGTTGAGCTGCTGGCCAAAAAGGGGCAACAATTGGGCAAGAATAAGGCAGGCCGCAAATCCCAAGCGGCATCTAATAGGCACAAGGGCACGGCATTGTACCGCGCTCGGCCGAGTTGAGGGGAACGGGCAGTGATTTCTCGCATTTTCGGTGCGGCTTTTCGTGCTATGCTGGTGTTCAGCATGGTGGTTTTGCCTGCGCTGATGCTAGGACCAAACGGAGCGGACGGCGCGCAGATCTCGGTTCTGGTCGCGCTTCTGGCTGCGATTTTTGTCTTTGCGGAATATGCGTCGTCTTATCCCAGCGTTGTCGAATTTCGCCACGCCCCGCCGTTCAATCGGATGCGGTTTGTCATGCTGTTTCTGATGGTGATCTGCATGACGGTCATCAGCCAGTCCAACGAAACCTCCGGGGTTTTGGACGGGGTCGTGCTGCGCGGGGCTTCGGCCATGGGGCGGCTGCTGGATCTGCCCTATTCACCGGTGCGAATTTTTGTCCTTGGATTGCCGGCGGATGCCAGTCTCGATTTGTTGCAGCGCGCCCGTGATGGCGCGGCGCTGGTTTATGCGCTGTCGCTGACGGCCTTGGGCACATTTGTGCTTTTGGTGCATGGCTATGATTGGCCGTCGCGCAATGGGGCCTTCAATGTTTGGGTCAACCTGCCGCTGTTTGATCCGACCACCGGTGGCGATGTCCTGCCGCGACTGCGACGTGATGGATACCTGAATATCGCGGCCGGGGTTGTTCTGCCCTTTTTGATCCCGGCCTTTATCCGGGTGGCTGCCGGGGTGTTTGATGCCTTTACTCTGTTTGACACCCAGGCCTTTGTATGGACGATGGTGGCATGGGCCTTTATTCCCGCCAGCATGATCATGCGCGGCATCGCGATGAGCCGCGTTGCCGATCTGATCGAGGAAAAGCGTCGTCGCGCTTATGCCCGCGCCCAGCACGCTGGCTGATCTTTCTGTTACTTGTTTGGGTCGGGGCGGCGCAGGCCGATCCTTTGCGCATTGCAACCTGGCATGTCGAGCTGAGCCGCGATGGCCCCGGTCTGCTCTATCGTGACATTCTGAAAGGTCAGGATCCGCAGATTGCCGCCGTCGTGGCGATTTTGGCGGACATGCAGCCGGATATCCTGTTTCTAAGCGACATAGACCATGACGTGACCCTCGCGGCGTTGACCGCATTGCGGGACCGAGTCAGCGACGCTGGCCTGCTGTATCCGTATCTCTATGCGCCGGTGCAAAATTCAGGCCGCGCATCCGGGGTGGATCTGGATGGCGATGGCCGGTTGGGCACGGCAGAGGATGCCTTGGGGTTCGGGTTTTTCACCGGGTTTGGCGGGATTGCCCTGCTGTCGCGCTATCCGATTGATGTGGCGGGGGCGCAGGATTTTTCAAAGCTCCTGTGGCGTGATCTGCCCGGCAATCTGATTGCGGGGGCTGAGGTGCCCAAGGATGCGCAGGCGGTTTTGCCCTTGTCGAGCACCGCACATTGGGTGGTGCCGGTGGATACGCCACAGGCGCGGCTGCATGTCATGGCGTTTTCCGCCACGCCGCCGGTGTTCGATGGCCCCGAGGATCGAAATGGCCGCCGCAACCATGACGAGGTGATGTTCTGGCGGCATTATCTGGACGGGGCATTTGGGCCGCCGCCGGGTGGGGCTTTTGTGTTGATGGGCAACGCCAATCTGGACCCGGCAGATGGCGAGGGCCGCCACGAGGCGATCCGCCGTCTTCTGGATGATCCCCGGCTTCAGGATACTTTGCCGATGGATGCCGCCGCCACGGCAGAGGCCAACCCGGAACAACGCGGAAATCCGGCGCTGGACACCGCCAATTGGGGGGATCCGACGCCGGGGAACCTGCGGGTGGATTATGTCTTGCCTGCTGCCGGGCTTGCGGTGCTGGACAGCGGCACTATTTGGCCAGCGCCGGGCTCGCTTGCGGCAGAGGCAAGCCGCCATGCGCTTGTCTGGGTTGATCTTGATTGGCCGCCGGGTCCGTGATCAGGGTGTTGACCGGATGGCTGGCCGCAAGAGCCTCGTGCAGGGGGGTTGGGGTGAAATTCGGCAACCATGTCTCCAGCGGGCTGGGGTCCAGCCAGTGCGGCATGCTCCAAAGATACCGCATTTCCACCAGATGCCGCCCCAAAGGCCAGACCAATGATGCCAATCGGAACGGCCACCAGGCCATGCGCCGTGCCTTGATCTTCCGTCCTGTGACATCGCTTAACGCGGTGGCCAATTGGCGTCCGGTCAGGGTCATTCCCGCGACGGGCAGGGCGATTTGCTTTGGAAGGTCGGTCCGGTCCAGCAATTGCACCCCGGCCCGCGCCACATCCGGCAGGAAGGCCCAGGCATGTGGCGCGTCCAGATCGCCGGGGTATGCGATGCGGCCCTTGGCCAGCTTGCCGGCAATCAATGTGTCAAACCAACGGTTGCCGGAACTTGTGCCGAGAAAATCCCCGGCACGCAAAATCAGAAACGACACGCCGGAGGTGCGATAGGCCTCTTCCATTTCAATGCGGGACCGGCCCAGCGTGTTGGTGGCGCGCATTGGCGTGGATTCGGTCAGGGCAGGGGCGCTGCCCGCGCCGTATCCATAGATGCTGCCGGCAATCACGATGCGTGCGCCGTTTGCCTTGGCGGCGGTGATCACCTTTTGGGTCAGGATCGGAACCTGCGCCGCTTGATGTTCATAGGATGGGTTCCAGCCATTGACGATGATGTCCACGCCCTGTGCGGCGGTGGCCAGATCATCGGTCTTGCGGTCAAACTGGCGCACACGCCAGCCGGCATTCCAAAGGGCCTCGGCCATTGCGCCGCCAAATCCGCCGGTCGCACCAAGAATGAGGGCCGTTCGTGTCATCTGCTGTCTCCTGTGGGGGGTCATCTGTGGGTAAGCGCAATCTGACGCAAAGGTGGATGCATGCGAATTGCCTAAATTCGACGGTGTGATATGCGTAAATGAATGGATAATGCACTCACCCGACTCGACTGGTCCCTGATCGAGGCTTTCCTTGCGGTGGCCGAAACCGGGTCTCTTTCTGCGGCTGCCAGACATCTGGGCAGCAGCCAGCCGACGCTGGGGCGGCAGGTGCGCCAGATCGAAGATCAACTAGGGCTGGTGCTGTTTGATCGCCAGCCGCGCGGGCTCAAACTGTCGGAAAGCGGGCTTGGGTTGCTGGAACCGGCGCGCAGCATGCGCGATGCGGCGCGGCGGATCGAACTGGCGGCGGCGGGGCAGGCCAGCGATCTGAGTGGTACGGTGCGGATTACCGCCAGCGTGTTCACCGCCCATCATCTTTTGCCGCCGATCATTGCCGGGGTGCGCCGGGATTATCCCGAAATCCAGATTGATCTGATGCCGACGGATGTCAGTGAAAACCTGTTGTTCCGCGAGGCCGATATCGCGGTGCGGATGCACCGGTCAGAGCAACTGGACATCGTGACCCGCCATCTGGGGGATATCAAACTGGGGGTCTATGCCGCGCGCGCCTACCTTGATCGGGTGGGGCGCCCGCAGGATGCCGAGGCGCTGCGCCAGCTTGATTTTGTCGGGTATGACCGCAGCGAGCTGATCCTGCGCGGCATGCGCAGCGTCGGGTGGGAAGTGACGCGAGACTGGTTCGCCACCCGCTGTGATCATCATGCGGTTTATTACGAATTGGTGCGGGCGGGATGTGGCGTCGGGTTCGCGCAATGCCATGTGGCTGATGCCGATCCGACGCTGGAACAGCTGGTGCCGGATTTTCCGCTGCCGGGGTTGCCGATCTGGCTGGCGGCGCATCAATCGTTGCGCCGTTCGCCGCGTGTTTCGCTGATCTGGGACCGTCTGGAAACCGGGTTGATGCCCTTCGTTTCTTGACCCTCCTGCCGGTATTGGCTAGGCGATGCGGAACGCATATCGGAACCAGATCTGACAAAGGAATACGCTCATGACCACGCCTTCGCTTCTTATCCTGCCCGGTGACGGAATCGGCCCCGAGGTCATGGCGCAGGTGCGGCGCATTATCGACTGGTACGGCGACAAGCGCGGGCTGAAATTCGACGTCAGCGAGGATCTGGTCGGCGGCTGCGCCTATGACAAGCACGGCACGCCGCTGCATGACGACACAATGGCCAAAGCGCAGGAGGTCGATGCCGTCCTGTTGGGCGCCGTGGGCGGCCCGAAATACGACAACCTTGATTTCAGCGTCAAACCCGAACGTGGCCTGCTGCGTCTGCGCAAGGAAATGGACCTGTTCTCCAACCTGCGCCCGGCCCAGTGTTTTGATGCGCTCGCGGATTTCTCTTCGTTGAAGAAGGATGTTGTGGCGGGTCTCGACATCATGATCATCCGCGAACTGACATCTGGCGTGTATTTCGGTGAGCCGCGCGGCATTTTCAACGAAGGCAACGAACGTGTGGGCATCAACACCCAGCGTTACACCGAATCCGAGATTGCCCGTGTGGCGCGGTCTGCGTTCGAATTGGCCCGCAAGCGCAACAACAAGGTCTGCTCGATGGAGAAGGCCAATGTGATGGAGAGCGGTATCCTCTGGCGCGATGTCGTGACCGAGGTGCATCAGGCGGAATATGCCGATGTCGAGCTGTCACATATGTACGCCGACGCCGGTGCAATGCAGCTGACCCGCTGGCCCAAGCAATTTGACGTCATCGTGACCGACAACCTGTTTGGCGATCTGCTGTCCGATCTGGCGGCCATGCTGACCGGGTCGTTGGGCATGCTGCCCTCGGCCTCGCTTGGTGCGCCAATGGCCAATGGCCGGCCCAAGGCCCTGTATGAACCGGTCCATGGGTCCGCCCCGGACATCGCCGGCACAGGCAAGGCAAACCCGATCGCCTGTATCCTCAGCTTTGCGATGGCACTGCGCTACAGCTTTGACCAAGGGGCCGAGGCTGACCGTCTTGAAGCGGCGATTGAAACTGTGCTGGCCAATGGCATTCGCACCGCGGACCTGCTGCAGGCCGAGGGTGTGGAACCTGCCTCAACCGTTGAAGCGGGTGATGCGGTTCTTGCCGCTCTTGACGCGTCGCTGTGATCTGAACGCTCGACGCTGAATTGCCGGTTGGGATAGGTTGATCCTGTCCCAACCACAAAGGTGCGTCATGTTTCGTTATTTTGTCTTCGCGTCTCTGTTGGCCTCTCCGGTATTGGCCAATGGGTATGAAATCGGCCAGGTTGTTGATTGGCCGCTGGAGAATATCCAGAAAAGCATCGCTGGCTTTCCGCTGAATCAGGAAGAAGGCCGACCGCAGACCTCTGTGGTTCTGCGTCGCGACAACAGCGGCAATATGATCGCGCAATTCGCCGAAACCGGCTTTGCCGACGATTCCGTGGAAGGCATGCGCCATACCTATACCCTGGAACCGCAAGCGGATGGCCGGGTCAAGCTTCTGGACAGCATTGTCGAATACCGCTGCTATCGTGGTGAAACCCCGAAGAAATGGCAAACCGGGCTCTGTCCGTGACCGGATGCGGGTGATGTGGCGTAGCTGACTTGATCCCGGCGGGAAAATCGCAGTAACAGGGACTTAACCCCTTACAACTGCCCGCCATTGGCGGCCCACTTGGCGAGTTCCCATGAATATCAAAGGCATTCTGTTCGCCCTGCTGGGCTTTGCGATGTTTTCCGTCCACGACGTGGTGGTGAAATACCTTGGGGCGCAATATTCGCCGATCCAGATCTTGTTCTTCGCGGGCATGTTCAGTTTCCCGCTGGTGACCTTTCTGTTGATAAGCGACCCGACGCGGGAAAACCTGCGCCCGGTTCATCCCTGGTGGGTCTTGGTGCGGGTTCTCGCATCGCTTGGTGCCGGGTTGCTGGCATTTTATGCATTTTCGGTGCTGCCCTTGGCCCAGACCTATACCCTGTTGTTTGCGGCACCGATGCTGATCACCGTTTTGGCCATTCCCGTATTGGGCGAATCCGTCGGCCCGCATCGTTGGGCGGCGGTTTCTGTTGGTCTGGTGGGGGTCATTGTGGTGTTGCGTCCCGGTGGGCAGGAATTGAACCTTGGGCATTTGGCGGCGGTCGGTTCGGCGGCCTGTAATGCGATGGCGTCGATTGCGGTGCGCAAGGTCGGCAAGGACGAGCGCGCGGTTGTGCTGCTGCTGTACCCGCTGGCGGGGAATTTCATCCTGATGGGATCGGCGTTGCCCTTTGTCTATGTGCCGATGCCGATCGTTGATTTCGGCGCGCTGGGCGTGATGGCGGTGTTGGGCTTCTTTGCCAGCATGTGCATTATCGGCGCGTATCGGTTCGGCGAGGCCGCGATTGTCGCCCCGATGCAATATTCGCAAATCCTCTGGGCGACGTTTTTCGGGTTTCTGCTGTTCGGCGAAAGCCTTGACCAACCGACAATGATCGGCGCCGGGTTGATCATTCTGTCCGGTCTGTACATCGTGTATCGTGAAAGCAGAGGCGGTACATCGACCAATACGCCGGTGTTGCGCAACCGGACCCGTGGTTTCAGCCCCAGCAGCCTGCGGATTTCACCGCTGTTGCGGCGGTGGAAAGACAATTGAATCTGCTTGCAATATGCAAAGCACCGATGTAATTCGCCCGTCACGGTTCGGAGTGTAGCTCAGCTTGGTAGAGCACTGTCTTCGGGAGGCAGGGGCCGGAGGTTCGAATCCTCTCACTCCGACCAATTTCCCGTCCTTTGATCAGTATATGCGGTGTGTGATGGCCGCTGTGTGATGACCGGGGCATGACGCCCCGGCCAGCAGGGTCAGAACGTTTTCGAGAGGGAAATCTTGAACGTTCGTCCCGGTGCCTTGCGCGTCGATGACGAAAGATGGCCGACATAGTCGAGGTCCAGCGCATTTTCGAGACCAACACGCACCTCTGTGCCGTCAAGCCAACCGCCGTTGTCCGGGCGCCATGTGGTGCGCAGGTTATGCACGGTGGCATTGGCCAGATCGTCGCCCGCTAAATCGCGCCGGTCGGCGGCGTGGACAATTTCCCAGCTGACATCCAGCATGTCATCCCATTTGCGCCCCACCGTCAGTTGCACCCGGTCCGCCGGGCTGTTGCGCCATGTGGTGTCCGTGCCATCGGGATTGAATTCCGTGCCATCGCCCATGTGACCGGCAAGATCGAAATACACTCCACTGGACAACCCGTAAGAGGCCTCAATCTCGAAACCCTGGGTTTCGACGCTTTCCAGCGAAGACGAGGTCGACCCCGATAAGGTGTAGCTGGTGATGTCCCAAAGCGTGGTTTGATACGCCGTGCCGCGCAGGGTCAGATAGTCGCCGCCCGCAAACACATCGGTGCCGGTATATTCCGCCCCAAGTTCGAAGGTCTGGGATTTTTCCGACATGGTCATCCGGTCCTGCGCTGTGGCGCTGGCACCCAGATCGTCGATGATCGGCAGACCTTCGGTATAGGCCGCGCTGCCGAACACCGACAATCCATTGCCGAAATCATAGGCCAGTGCCAGACCGCCCATCAGCGCGTCGGTTTCATAATCACTGGGGTAGGTCGTGCCGGTGCTGGCGTCGACCAGACTGTTGGCGCTTTCGATCGCGACTTTTCAAACCGCAGGGCCGGGGTGATGGTGAACTGTCCGACGGTCATTTCATCCACCATGAACATGGCAAACCGTTTGTCGCTGCCGCCCGGCACGCCGGCGGCGCTGTTGTCGGCGCGTTCGCGGTGCTGGACCTCGATCCCGGCCAGCATGTCATGGGCAACAACGCCGGTGTCAAACAGCGCGCGGTTGGACAGCGTCAGCTTGGTTGTTTCATACCGTTGATCGGCGTTGACCGTGCTTACAAGGAACGGAAAGGTCGGCGTGCCTTCCAACGGCGACGAGCCGGGCACATATTCATATTCGATCTTCTGATCGGCGTAAGACAGGTTCGCCCGCAGGTCGATCAGGTCATTGCCGGGGTTATAGCGGTATTCCAGCACGGTCTGTGCGGTGTCGGTCACCCGGTCAACATTGCCGAACATGCCGCCATCGGTGGCAAATTGATCGTAGGGCACATCCTTGTCGTCGGCGACGGTGCGTGAATGGCTGAACATGAGCGAGTGGTCGTCGTCCTGGCCAAAGGTGAAACGCCCCTTGGCAAGGTAAGACGGCGTAGCAAAGGCGCTGTTGCCGATGGTGTCACCATTGCCGTCGGTCAGATCGCCCTGATTGCGATATGTATAGTTCAATAGGAATTCAGCGCCTTCGCTTGGCATCCACGCCAGGTAGGTCGAGCTGGTCAGCCCCTCGCCATTCGACGAAAACTCCAGCGTTTGCGAGCCGCCAAAGCCCAATTCACCACCGGTGAAATCCGATGCGTCCTTGGTTTCCAGCTTCACCACGCCGCCAACAATGCCCGATCCATAGGCAAAACTGCCGATGGTGCCGCGCAGCACCTCGACCTCGCGATAGAGCATGGGGTCGGTGAACAGCTGTGTGCCGATCCGATACAGTTCTTCTGAACCGACAGATGCGCCATCGACCTGGACCGCGATTTTCTGGTCCGTGCCATAGGTGGTGTTCGCGCCAAAGCCGCGAATGTTGATGCCGGACCCCTGGGGCGTGGTGCCATTCACCAGCGTCACGCCGGGGACGGAATCAATCAGCTGTGCGACGGTGCTGGCCTGTCGGTCCTGAATTTCCTCTTCGCCGACAACGGTTCGGGCCAGGGCGGTGCCAAAGCTCAGATCGCGTTTGCCGCCAGTCAGAACAAGAGTGCCAAGAAAGCCGGGGGTGTTGTCCTGGGCAACTGCGGGGAGAGCCAAGGAAATACAGACAAGCGCGGTCGAGCCGCGCAAGAGGGGGGTAAGCATATGCGCCATCCTTAGAGGGGGGTTGGGCCGTAGCTTGCACAGGCTGGCGCGGCGAATTGTTATGTGTGTGAACGATTGTGATCGTGACGGGTTGCAGCGTTAATCCAATCATACTAAAACAGTCAAGTATTTTGAGAGAGCCACGCACCAATCTGAATCGTTTTGCTTTGGGCGCAGCAATCGGACAACAGACCCCGATCCGAGGACGCCCATGCAAGAACAGATCATCCCGACCCCCGAAGCCATTCGCACGTTTTTGGCTGACAACCCCAAGACACGCGCCCGCGACGCCGCCCAGAAGCTGGGCATTGCCGAGTGCCAATTGGTGGCGGCCACTGTCGGCTATGGCGCGACGCGCATCACGGCCCACCCCGATCAGCTTATCCCCGCGGTCGAAACGCTGGGCGAGGTGATGGCGCTGACGCGGGTGGGCGATTGTGTGCATGAAAAGGTTGGGGCCTACGGCAATTACCATTCCGGGCCACATGCGTCGATGACCCTGACCGAGGATATCGACCTGCGGATCTTCCCATCGCATTGGGTCACGGCCTTTGCGGTTGAAACCCCGACCAGTTCGGGTGTGCGCCGGTCGGTACAGGTGTTTGATGCGGCGGGTGATGCGGTGCACAAGATCCACCTGCGCGACAGCTCGGACCATGATGAATGGTCGTCACTGGTGTCGGATCTGGCGCTGGGGGATCAGGGGCTGGAGCAGGCGGTGGAGCCGCGCAAACCCACCGAAGCGGCAAAGTCGCGGCCGAAAAGGCCGATGTGCTGCGCGCGGAATGGGCCAAGCTGACCGATACCCACCAATTCCTGCGCCTGTGTTCCAAGTTGAAAATGAACCGGCTTGGCGCCTATCGCATCGCGGGCGCGCCGTTTGTGCGTCAACTTGCGCCAAGTGCCGCCAATGACATGTTGACGGCGGTGCAGGCCGGGGGCTTTGAAATCATGCTGTTTGTCGGCAATCGCGGCTGCATTCAGATCCATACCGGCCCAATCGTCAATCTGCGCGCCATGGGCCCGTGGCAGAACGTGATGGACCCGCGATTCAACCTGCATCTGCGACTGGACCGCGTGGCAGAGGTCTGGGCGGTCGAGAAACCCACCAGCCGCGGCCCGGCTGTGTCGGTCGAAGCCTTCGATGCCGAGGGCGGATTGATCTTTCAGGTGTTTGGCGTCGGCAAAGAGGGCCGGGATTTACGGCCAGACTGGAAACGGGTTGTGGCGGCGCTGCCCTCGCTTGAAGCGGTGCCAGCATGATCGGGCGGCAAATGCGGTCCGCGTCAGTGCGGTTGATGGGCGCGCTGGGATTGGCAGCGCTTCTCAGCAGCGGGGCCAGTGCCGAAACGACAACAGAGCCGGATGTGCTGTCGATTGGCGGTGCGGTGACCGAAATCGTTGTCGCCCTGGGCCAGCAGCATCGGCTGCGCGCCCGCGACACCACATCGACCTATCCGTCCTCGGTCACCGACCTGCCGGATGTCGGCTATATGCGTGCGCTGTCGCCCGAGGGCGTGCTGTCCGTCGCCCCCGGTTTGATCCTGTCGGAAGAGGGCGCAGGCCCGCCCGAGGCGCTGGATGTGATCCGTGCGGCAGACGTGAATTTTGTCGAGGTACCGGGCGGCACAACGGTTGACGGTATCGTGAACAAGATCACGACCATTGGTGCCGCGCTGGACGTCCCGGATCGCGCCGGGGCCCTGGCCGCAGAGGTGCGTCAGGCGATGACCGACGCCATGGCGGATGCCGACCGCCCCGAGCAGGACAAGAAACGGGTGATGTTCGTGATCTCGACCCAGGGCGGGCGGATCAATGCCGCCGGCACCGGCACCGGGGCGGATGCGATCATTCGCATGGCCGGTGGCATCAACGCGGTGACGCAATATCATGGCTACAAGCTGATTACGGACGAGGCCGTCGGCATGGCCGCGCCGGATGTGATCCTGATGATGGATCGCGGCGGCGATCATGGTAAATCCGACGACGATCTGTTTGCCATGCCCGCCATTCAGCTTACTCCGGCGGCGCTTAGCCGGTCGGTGGTGCGGCTGGACGGTTTGATGATGCTGGGGTTTGGCCCCCGCACGCCAGAAGCGGTGCGCGCCCTTAATGATGCGCTATACGGAAACGGAGCCTGACCCATGGTTGCCCTGTCCGAAATTGCCGCCCCCCCACAGCGGGACCGGCTGTCGCGTGCGCGCGATTTGCATTGGCTGTTGGCCGGGGCTTTGGTGCTGGCATGTTTCGCCAGTCTGGAGGTCGGCGCAACCGATGTCCGGCTGACGGCACTGTTGTTCAAACTGATCCAGGGCGAGGCGCTGAGCCAGATTGAGCGCGTGGTCCTCTGGGATATTCGCCTGCCCCGGTTGGCGATGGGCGTGCTGATCGGCGCGGCGCTGGCGGTGTCTGGCGCTGCGATGCAGGGGCTGTTTCGCAACCCGCTGGCCGATCCCGGCATTGTCGGTGTCGGGGCGGGGGCCGGTCTGGGGGCGATTTTGGCGATTGTGCTTGGGGCGATGTTGCCGGAATGGCTTCGGGCGTGGACCGGCAATCAGTTGATCCCGTTTGCCGCCTTTCTTGGCGGGTGGGGGTCGACGATCCTGCTGTATCGCGTGTCGACTCGCCATGGCCGCACCTCGGTCGCGACCATGCTTTTGGCGGGGATTGCGCTGGGCGCTTTGGCGGGGGCCTTGTCCGGTGTGCTTGTCTATGTGGCGGATGACCAGCAATTGCGCGATCTGACGTTCTGGGGGCTTGGCTCTTTGGCGGGGGCCAGCTGGGCCAAGGTGTTTGCTGCGGGGCCGCTGATCCTGTTGGCGATCGGCGTCGCGGTCACATTGGGGCGCGGGTTGAACGGCCTTGCGCTGGGCGAGGCGACGGCGGCGCATATCGGCATTGATGTGCAGAAAATGAAGAACATCGCAATTCTGGCTGTGGCTGGCGCCACCGGCGCAGCCGTGGCGGTCTCGGGGGGCATCGGCTTTGTTGGCATTGTGGTGCCACATCTGCTGCGGCTGATCTCTGGCCCGGATCACCGTACCCTGCTGGTCAATTCAGCCTTGCTGGGCGCGACGCTTTTGATCCTGGCGGATGTCATCGCCCGAAGTGTCATCGCACCGGCGGAATTGCCGATTGGCATTGTGACCGCCGTTTTGGGTGCGCCGATCTTTTTGTGGATTCTGTTGCGGCGGCGGGGGATGGTCGACCTATGAGTTTCGAGGCCCATGATATTTTCGTGCGCTATGGCCGCCGCAGCGCGTTGCGCGGCGTCAGCCTTGTGGCCAAGGCAGGAGAGGTGACCGCGATTGTCGGCCCCAACGGATCGGGAAAATCGACCCTGTTGGCGGCGATGACGGCCTCGGTGCCTTATGAGGGGTCGGTGCGGTTGAACGGCCTGGCCGGTGATCGACCAGAAGCCATGGGAATTGGCCGCGCAACGTGCCGTCCTCCCCCAGGAGTTGCGGCTGGCCTTTCCCTTCTCCGTGATCGAGGTCGTGCGCATCGGGCTTCAGGCTGGGCACCGCCGGAAATTGTGCTGAGGTGCCGATGCAGGCGTTGGACCGTGTGGGGCTGGCGCATTATGCGAACCGCAGTTTCCACGAATTGTCCGGCGGCGAGGCGCAGCGCGTCATGCTGGCGCGTGTTCTGGCCCAGGTTTGGGTGCCGGTTGAAAACGGACAGCCGCGTTGGCTGTTGCTGGATGAACCGGTGTCGAGCCTGGATATTGCCCATCAGCTTCAGGTGATGGAGCTGGCGCGCGATTTCGCGCATGCTGGTGGCGGTGTGATTGCGGTGATGCATGATTTGAACCTGACGGCGCTGTTTGCCGACCGGGTGGCGGTTCTGGCCGGGGGGCAATGTCTGGCCACCGGCGCACCACGCGATGTGTTGACCGATGGCGTCCTGTCTGATGCCTATGGCTGTGCGTTGCGGGTGTCTGCCCCGCCGCCGGTTGATGTGCCCTATATCCTGCCGCATGCGGCGTCTGCCTAGGAAAGATCTGAATATGTTTCGCGGTGCTCTTTGTGCGATTTTTGCGCTTTCGACGGCGGTCCAGGCCCAGCCCACCGCCATTCCACCAGCCGATATTGTGCTGTTGGGCGAGGTGCATGACAATCCCGATGCTCATTTGGCTCAGGCCGCGCGTTTGGCCGATCTGAAACCCACGGCGGTGGTGTTTGAAATGCTGACGCAGGCACAGGCCCAGCAGGCCGCCGAAGACCCGGCGCGCATCCCGGACATCTGGGCCGAGGGCGACTGGCCGGATTATGCGCTTTATGCGCCGATCTTTGAGGCCTTGGGTGATGCACAGATTGTCGGGGCAGCCGCCCCGCGCGCGGACATTCGCGCCGTCTATGGCGACGGGGCCGCGGCCCTGTTCGGCGCGGATGCCGGACGATTTGGATTGGATCGCGCCCTGCCAAAGGCGCAGCAATCCGCGCGCGAAGAGATGCAGTTTGATGCCCATTGCCAGGCCATGCCGCGCGCGATGATGGGCGGCATGGTGGCGGTGCAACGTTACCGCGACGCGGTGTTTGCCCGCGCGGCCCTGATGGCGTTGGACACCTATGGTCCGCCCGTCGCGGTGATTGCGGGCAACGGTCATGTGCGCACCGATTGGGGGGTGCCGGCGTTGATCGCCCTTGCGGCGCCCCAGACCCAGACCTGGGCTGTCGGCTTTGTCGAAGACGCAACCGACGTGCCATTTGACGAAAGCCATGTCGTGCCGCCGGTTGATCGGGATGACCCCTGTGCCGCGCTGCGCGGCAAAGATGGAGAGTAAAAGATGTTCTATTATCGAAACCGCGCCTTGGCCGCTCTGGCGATTGTTGTGTCGGCTGCCGCGATGGCCCTGCCGGAAATCGCCCCCGCCGAATCCACCCCGGCCGAATCCACCCCGGCCCAAATCACCCCGGCGCAAAGCCCGGCGGAAACCGATCAGGGCAGCCATGTCACGCTGGAGCTGAATTCCGTGGCCCAGGTCGACGGCGCCTGTCAGGTCAGTTTTCTGATCCAGAACGGCCATGCCGCCGATATCACGTCGGCCATCTATGAGGCGGTGTTGTTTGACACCTCGGGCGGGGTTGACCGTCTGACCCTGTTTGATTTCGGGGCCTTGCCCGCCGCGCGCCCGCGTGTGCGTCAGTTTGTCTTGCCGGGCCTTGATTGCAGCGCGCTGGGCCGGTTGCTGATCAACGGGGCCGAAACATGCACCAGCGACGGGCTGGCCCCGGATGCCTGTGGCCGCGATCTGGAATTGCGCAGCCGTATTGATGTGGAGATTCTGGGATGATTGCCGCCGTTCGTGAAACCATTTTGCACATTCTGGACCTTGGCGGGCCTGTCGTGTTGCTGCTGTGTCTGCTGTCGATCATTGTCTCGACCGTTGTGATCTACAAGCTGTGGCAATTCACGGCGGCGGGCGTCGGGCGACACAAGGCCTTGCAACAGGCGGTGGCGGCCTGGGACCGGGGCGATCAGAGCGGCGCGCGGCTGTATCTGGATCAATCGCGCAGCTATCTGCGTCCGGTTCTGGCCATGGCGCTGAACGGCCAAACCGACGGCGCGCGGCTTGAGGCCGAGGCCGAATCCCGCTTTGCCAGATTGGAACGCGGTTTCCGGCTTTTGGATTCGGTGGCCCAGCTTGCCCCGCTGCTTGGGTTGTTTGGCACGGTTCTGGGGATGATTTCGGCGTTTCAGGCCCTGCAGGCCGCTGGCGCGCAGGTCGATCCCTCTATTCTGGCGGGCGGTATTTGGGTGGCGTTGTTGACCACGGCGGTGGGGTTGGCGGTGGCGATGCCAACCGCGCTGGTCCTGGCCTGGCTGGAATCGCGGATGGATGGCGATCGCGTCCTGGCCCAAACCGCGTTGCGTACAATTCTGGCACCGGATCAGGGCCGTAGCGTAGCCGAACAGACAGAGCCCGCGTCCTCTTCGGTGCCATTGCCGGAGCCTGACCATGCGTAGACGCGCGCGACGGCGCAAGTTGTCGATGACCTCGTTGATTGATGTCATCTTCTTGCTGCTGTTGTTTTTCATGTTGTCCTCGACCTTTACCCGTTTTGCCGAGGTTGAACTGGCCGCCGGCGGGGCGGGTGGCGGAGTGGCGGAAAACGGTGCAAAGCCGGTTTTTCTGTCGCTGGGACCGGACAGTTTGCGGGTGAATGGCACCGATCATGATCTTGCGGCACTGGCAGAGGCCGTCGCGGCCTTCAAAACCGATGATGTTGCGCCGCTTAGCGTGCTGGTCGCGATGCGTGGTCCGGTGACGGCTCAACGGCTGACTGATCTGTTGGCGGCATTGCGTCCGGTTGCGGGGGTGCGGGTCACCGTATTGGAAACCACATGACCATCAGAGCCCGCCGCAAAGACCGAGAGCCGACAACGGCGCTGATCAACATTGTGTTCTTGATGCTGATCTTCTTTTTGGTGGCCGGCACTTTGGCCGCGCCGTTGGATAAGGATCTGAAGCTGGTGCGGGTGGCCGAGATCGAAGGCACTGCGCCCGCCGATGCATTGGTGGTCCATGCCGATGGCCGCATGACCCATCAGGGCCGGGCGGTCGCATCGGCGACAGAATTTCTGGCCGCTGTTCCCGAAGAGGCCCGGAACCGGGTGCGCATTGTGCCCGATCGGGATCTGGCGGCCAGTGCGTTGGTGCGCATTGGGCGGGATTTGCGGGCCGCTGGCGCGGAAAGCGTTGTGATTGTTACGGAAAGGGCGCTGCAATGAAGATGACATCGCGCGCGGCGAAATTGGCGGCACTTGCCACGGCTTTGGTGGCGCATGGGGCATTGGCATTGTCGCTGGTGACACCAGAGAAGGCCCTGATGGAAGGGGCCAATGGCGCGGCAGAGGTGCGGCTTGGCAATGCGTTTGCCGATATGGTGGCGGGGGTTGCCACGCCTGAACCGGCCGAGGTTGAAACACCGCGCCCTGAGGTGGACACCGCCAAAGCGCAACAGCCCCCAGAGGCGGCGCAACCGGCGGAACCAGAGACATATGCCGAGGCCGCCGAACCGGTGCAACCCACACCAGATGCCGAGGCCCGCCAGCCCGCCGAACGGGCACAAGCGGTTGAGGCCGCGCAAAAGGCAAAGGCGGCGCAAGCCACAGAGGTCGAACAGCCCGCACAGGCGCAAAACGCACCAGCGCCGACCGCCACCGAGGTTCCAGAGGATGTGAGAATTGCGCCGGGGCGCGCGGTCGCGGCTTTGCAACCGGTCAAGTCGGCCAAGCCTGCGAAAACGGTTGCCACGACCGCAACCGCCGCCGCCCCCGCGGCCTTGGCCCGCCCTGCGCCGCCGTTGATCCCGGACACGCCGGTGTCAGAGGTCGCGCCCCCGACAGAACCCC
This sequence comes from Marinovum sp. J2-8, assembly GCF_055808435.1. NCBI lineage: Bacteria > Pseudomonadati > Pseudomonadota > Alphaproteobacteria > Rhodobacterales > Roseobacteraceae > Marinovum > Marinovum sp. J2-8. The sequence continues at coordinate 240,722 of NZ_JBVVRZ010000001.1, forward strand.
CAACCGACCCCCTGATCGAACCCCGGGCCGTGCCCCTGACCGGGACAGATCCAGAGGTTGCCACGGTGACCCGGTCCAAGCGTCCGAAAATGCGCAGTGCGGAATTTGCCGAAGCCCATAAACCCGCCACACCCCCGGCACCCGTCGCCCGCACGTCCCCCAAGAAGCAGCCGACAAAAACCGCGGCGAAACCCAAGACCCCCAAGGGCAATGCGGCCCAGAACGCCCGCGCAGGCGTGGCCAATGGCACCGCCACGGCCAAGGCACAGCAAAGCGGCAGCGGCGGGCGCAAAAAATCCGCGGGCAACGCCGCGGTCAGCAACTATCCGGGGCTGGTCATGCGCAAACTGTCGCGGGTCGGCAAACCACGTGTGAACGCGCGCGGGGCAACGGTGGTGGCCTTTACCATCAGCGGCAGCGGCGGATTGGCCTCGGTCTCTGTCGCGCGCAGTTCGGGGTCTTCGGCGCTGGATTCCGCTGCCATGCAATTGGTCCGCCGCGCGGCACCCTTTCCGAAGCCACCCAGCGGCGCAAGGCGCGGGTTTTCGATCCAGATCAAGGGTCGTTAGTCGCCCGGTTAATCGCCCAGTCAATCACCAAGTGGCTGTGGCCCTGTCCGTCCGTGATAGGCGGTCAGGGACGTCTGAATGCGGCGCAGGTTTTCGGTGGCCTTGTGGGGCAGTGCCTGGGCCACCGACATGGCCAGCGCATCCACCAGGATAAGGTGAATGTAGCGTGACGCTGTGGGTTTGTGGATGTCGATATCCTCATGCACATCCACCAGGATCGGGATGGTACAGGCCTTGGCCAGGCGCGTGTCCGGCTTGGTGATGCAGATCGTGGTTGCCCCATAGCCGTCGGCGATTTCCGCCGCGCTGACGATGGCGTCGGCCTCGCCGCTGGCGGAAATCAGCAACAGCACATCACCGCCGGTCAGAGTCGCGGCCCGCATTTGCAGGATACAGCTGTCGTTCACCGCAAAAGAGGGCACGCCAAGACGGAAAAACCGGTTTGCCGCTTCTTGGGCAATCACCGATGACCCGCCGCTGATCCCGGCGCACAACAGATGGCGGCTGTCCAGCAGGGCCTGTTTCGCCAGATCCAGCGCATCGGTGTCCACCTGATCGCGCATTTCTATGGCCTTGGCAAAGATCGTGCACAGGATCTGATCAATCGCGCCATTGCCGGTCGGCGCGGAAAGACCGGGGGCGGCCGAAAGATATTGCTGGCTGACAGCCAGATTCTGCGCCAGCCGCAGCTTGAATTCGCGAAAGCCGTCACAGCCCAGGGTGCGGCAGAACCGAATGACCGTCGGCGTGCTGACACCGCAATGGCCGGCAAGCTCGGCAATGGTCATGGCGCTGATGTCCTGAAGGTGGGCCTTGACGTAATCAGCGACCTTCTGTTCCTGCGTCGCCATTTTGCCGTCATGGCGATGCAGAGCCGAAATGACATCGGTAAAGCCAGATGTTCCCTTTTTCGGCGATAGGGTGTCTGCGCTTGGTTCGTTCTGTTTTTCTGCCATGGAATCCCAGTGTAACGCCGACGGGCGTGTACCTTAGGTAAGATATCAGGCTGGGCTTGCCCAGATGCCCGAGGTGAAAAGCTGGATCTGGAATGGGGGGGTAATTCTGTAACGGAGTTTGCTTGATGTGGCGGAGTTGGCGGGCATTTTCATGGTGCCTTGGCACCGGTCGCGGCAGAGATCCTGTATGCGGCGGGGGCGATGAAGGAAAATTGTGCAATCGAAGACGCCGCGATTTGCCGTGCGGCCGCAAATCATGGTGGACGGCAAAGTCGAATTTTACGCCGTGGTTTACAAACCGTTTTCGGCATAAATTATCGGGCGGCGCATCCCCGTCCGACCAAAAAAACGCATCCCCCGGGGTGCGGTTTTTACTCTGGACGATGTGCATTCATCTGCCGCATTTCCGCGAATTTCGAAACCAATTTCACCCTCAAATCAGCCGCGATTTCCGGTTTCAAAATCGGGATCTAAAATTGAAGCCCCCGTATTTGGACCGCCAAATTTGGGGAGGTCAATCCAGCGAATTGAAGCGATGGATGCTGGAAATTATACGTGATTTTAGGTATCCTTTTGCGAAGAAAAAGGAATGCGCGACAAACGTCAGTGGGTCGTGTTGGAAAAGGATGTTCGAACAGGTTGCATGAAGCTTGTGGCAACTTGATACTGGTAAGCGTCAGTTTTTTGGGAAATGCAGCTAAAGCGAGAAAATAAAATTGCACGTCAGGGTAATAGGTTGTGAATTCCGCCGACGATTGCGCTGGACACAAATTAATGAATTGACTGGAAATTCACGATCAAATAACGATCATCAATGTTACATTGACAAGGTATCGGAGATGACATGTCGGAAATAAACCTTGACGGAATGTCTCTGAAAGAACTGAAGCAGCTGCAAAAGAACGTAGCAAAAGCAATCAGCACTTTTGAAGACAGAAAGAAAAAAGAAGCGCTCGCAGCGCTGGAAGCAAAAGCCGCGGAGATGGGGTTCTCTCTATCTGATCTGACAAGTGGCAAAGGTGGAAAGATTTCCACTCCGAAATATCGCAATCCCGAAAACATTGATCAGACGTGGACCGGCCGTGGCCGTAAACCGGGCTGGTTTGTGGCTGCATTGGAAGAGGGCGTTTCGCCCGAGACCATGTTGATTTCCTGACGGGTATTTGTGGCGGATGTGCCATCCGCATTGCTACCCTGGAGTGAGACCTGGGAAGGCTTTCGTTGGCGACATTCGTAACGTGAATTAACGAGCCCCTGATGCCAGGCATTGGGGGCTTTTGATATTTTGGACGCTGGAAAGCTGTGCTTGCCCCATGACGTGGCCAAGAGGGGCGCGTCACGCAGGACAGGCCGCGCAGCGCAGCGAGAAACGGGCCTTCAGGCTGTCAGGCGCCATTTGAGAGATGACCCCTTTAACGGCCACGAGCGGCGAAAATATCGCCGCTCGCGTTCTTTTATAACCTCACCCGCCCGGATGGTCCGGCGGATCGGGGCAAAATCAGTTCGGGATGTCGCCGGTCAGACCTTCGACATAGAAATCCATGCCCGCCAGCGTGCCGTCGTCAGCGGTTTCGCCCTCGGCCAGCCAGTCAGAGCCGTCCTGCTTTTTGATCGGCCCGGTAAAGGGATGATATTCGCCCGACGCAATCGCGTCTTTCATTGCCAACGCCTCGGCCTTGACCTCGGCTGGGACCGCATCGGAAATCTCGCCAATGCCCACCATGCCCGGCCCAATGCCGTCCCAGGTGTCGGTGCTTTCCCATGTGCCATCCTTCACCGCCTGAACGCGGGCGATGTAATACGGGGCCCAATCGTCGATGATCGACGACACGCGCGGCAGCGGTGCATATTCACCCATGTCCGACGCCTGCCCAAAGGTGATGACATTGCCGGCCTTTTCCGCTGCGGCCTGTGGCGCGGTGGAATCGGTGTGTTGCAGGATCACATCCGCACCCTGTTCGATCAATGCGTTGGCGGCATCGGCCTCTTTTGCGGGATCAAACCAAGTGTAGGCCCAAACGACCGAAAATTCGACGTCCGGGTTTACCTTCTTGGCGTGAAGATAGGCCGAGTTGATGCCGCGAATAACCTCTGGGATCGGGAAGGACGCAATATAACCGATCTTGTTGGTCTTGGTCATCTTGCCCGCGATATGGCCCTGAATGGCACGGCCTTCATAGAAACGGGCTGAATAGGTGCTGACGTTATCGGCGCGTTTGTACCCCGTCGCATGTTCGAATTTCACATTCGGGAATTTCGAAGCCACATTGATTGTCGGATCCATATACCCGAACGAAGTGGTAAAGATGATGTCGGCGCCACCCAGCGCCATTTGCGTCATCGCGCGTTCACTGTCGGCACCTTCGGGCACGCTTTCCTGAAACACGGTTTCGACGGCATCACCAAAGTGTTCTTCAACCGCCAGACGGCCTTGGTTGTGTTCGTAGGTCCAGCCACCATCGCCTACGGGTCCGACAAAGATAAAGCCAACCTTGGTTTTGTCCTGAGCGATGGCCGTGCCGGCCAAGCCCAGTGCCAGAGCTGCGCTGGCAAGAAGGGTTCTGCGGTTCATTTGGATACTCCCCAATGTGGTTGTTCAATATGGTCTTTTGTTTGGTTTGGCCTCAGTGCGAGGCATGGAATGCGCGGCCGAGTGAGGCCGGTGCGCCGTGGTATCCCCGCGCTGAAATAACGACCAGCACCAGGATTGTTATCAGATACGGTGACATCGACAAGTACTCGACCGGGAGGCTTGTGCCCGCCGCTTGCAGGTTCAACTGCAAGACGGTGACGCCGCCAAAAAGATACGCACCGATCAGCACGCGCCAGGGTTTCCAGCTGGCAAAAACCACAATCGCCAGCGCGATCCAACCGGCCCCGGCGGTCATGCCTTCGGTCCATTGCGGCACCCGCACCAGCGAAAGATAGGCCCCGCCAAGCCCGGAACAGGCCCCGCCAAAGGCAATTGCCATCATGCGGATATGCACCACCTTGTAGCCCAGCGCATGCGCGGCATCATGGCTTTCGCCGACGGCGCGCAGGATCAATCCGGCACGGGTGAATTTCAGCACCGCCCAGACGGCGGCGATCATGGCAATCGAGACGTAAACCATGATGTCATGCTGGAACAACATCGGCCCGATGACCGGAATGTCGCCCAGCACCGGGATATGCAGATCCGCCAGGCTGGGGGCCTTCATCCCCTCATAGGGTTTGCCGATCAGCGATGACAGCCCCAGCCCGACCAATGTCAGGCCCAGCCCGGTCGCCACCTGATTGGACAAGAGATATTGCGTCAGGAACCCAAAGCTCAGCGACAAAAGCGCCGAGGCCAGGGCCGCCGCCGCAAAACCCAGCAAGGGCGAGCCTGTGTTGACCGCGACGGCAAAACCGACCACCGCGCCAGTGATCATCATGCCCTCGACGCCCAGGTTCAGCACGCCTGATTTTTCCGTCACCAGTTCGCCAATTGCGGCCAAAAGGATCGGCGTGGCCGACACCATGAGCGAGGCAACCAGAAGGATCGGATTGATTGTGCCAAAGTCCATTATGCGGCCTCCCCCTGTCCGAATTGGACGCGGTAATTGGTGAATACATCCGTCGCCAGCAAGAAGAACAGCAACATGCCCTGAAACAATTGGATCGCCGCGCCGGGCAGGCCCAAATTGCTCTGCGCCGCTTCGCCACCGATATAGGTCAGCGCCATCAACAACCCGGCCAACAGGATGCCCACCGGATGCAGCCTGCCAGAAAGGCCACGATAATCGCGGTAAAGCCGTAGCCGGAGTTGAAGTCGATGGTGATCTGCCCCGCCGGGCCTGCGACCTCAAACAATCCGGCCATACCAGCCAATGCGCCCGACAGACCAAGACAGAACAGGATCACCCGTGCGGGTTTCACCCCGGCGAACCTTGCGGCGCGTGGCGCTTCGCCGGTCAGGCGGATGTGAAAGCCACGTATGTGGCGGGTCAGCAGGACATAGGCGAAAATCACCGCAATAAAGGCGGCGATCACACCCCAATGCATGCCGGTCCCGGCAATGATTTCGGTATTGGCGGCGCTTTCATATTGCTGAAGATTGCGCGAACCGGGAAACCCGCGCCCTTCGGGGTTTTTCAACAGCCCAGAGGCCACAGAGGCAAGCCAGGCTTCGGCCACATAGACCAGCATCAGCGAGACCAGAATTTCATTGGTGCCGAATTTGGTCTTCAGGATGGCCGGGATCATGCCCCAGGCCCAACCGCCAAGCGCCCCGGCAAGGATCATCAGCGGAAAAATGATGAAACTGTCGAGCGGGTAAAAGGCCAACCCGACACCAGCACCGGCAATCGCCCCCATGATATACTGGCCTTCGGCGCCGATATTCCAGATCCCCGCGCGAAAGCCGATGGACAGACCGATCGCAATCAGGATCAGCGGCCCGGCCTTGATCAGCAATTGCCCACGATAATAAAACGCAAATTCGCCAAAGATCGGATCCCAGAAAATCGTGCGGATCGCCTCTAGCGGCGGTTTGCCCAGGGCGGCAAACATGATGCCGCCGACAATCATGGTCAGCAACACCGCCAGCAACGGGGTGACAGCGGTCCAAAACCGCGAAGGCTGGGGCCGTTTGACGAGGTGGATCATGTCCGGCCCTCCGAATTTGCAAATTTCTTTACCGAAATCGGGTCTGCCAATGCTGGCGTTGTGCGTCGATCAAGCCGTTGCATGGGCCATCTCCATATCATGTGCGCCACCCATCATCAGGCCGATTTCATCCACCGTCAGACCCTGTACCGGGCGAATGTCCGACAATCGGCCTTCGTTCAACGCGCCAAACCGGTCGGCCACTTCCATCAATTCATCCAGATCCTGACTGATCACCACCACGGCTGCGCCCTGGGCCGCAAGGTCCAGAAGCGCCTGTCGGATTGCCGCCGCCGCCGCCGCATCCACGCCCCAGGTCGGCTGGTTCACCACCAGAACCTGCGGTCGTTGCAGCACCTCGCGGCCAATGACAAATTTCTGAAGATTGCCGCCCGACAACGCCCGCGCCGCGGTGCCCGCACCGGGCGTGCGCACATCAAAGGCCTCGATCACCTGTTCGGCAAATCCGGTGGCCTTGGGCCAGTTCAGAAATCCTTTCTTCATCAACCCTTGACGCGCTGCCGCCGTCAGCATGGCGTTTTCCGTCAGGCTCATGTCCGGGGCCGCCGCATGGCCCAATCGTTCCTCTGGCGCGGACAATAATCCGGCTTTGCGCCGTGCTTCGGGGCCTTGGGTGCCGACCGGCGCGCCATCAAAGGACACCATTTGCGCCTCGGTCAGGATTTCACCGGAAATCGCGGCCAGGAATTCATCCTGTCCGTTGCCCGCCACGCCGCCAATGCCCAGAACCTCGCCTGCGCGCACCTCGAATGAGATATCTTTGAGCGATGTGCCGAATTCGCCGGGGGATTTGGCCGACAGACCGTCCACTTTCAACCGCACCTCGCCAAACTCCTTGGTGGCGCGTTGCACCGCATCAAACGACGCCCCGACCATCATTTCCGCCAGCGCCCGCGCGGTGGTGTCGCGTGGGGTACAGGTCGCGACGACCTGCCCACGGCGCAGGATTGTCGCGCTTTCGCAGATTGTGCGGATTTCTTCCAGCTTGTGAGAAATATACAGGATTGCCGTGCCTTCGTCCGACAGTTTGCGCAGCGTCTGAAACAGGATTTCGACCTCTTGCGGCGTCAGAACCGAGGTCGGCTCATCCATGATCAACAGGCGCGGATCTTGCAGAAGACAGCGGATGATTTCGACCCGCTGGCGTTCACCGGCCGACAACCCGCCAACCGTGCGGTCGGGATCAAGCGGCAGACCATAGGTTTCCGACACGTCGCGGATCTGCTGGGCCAGATCGCGGGGCTTGGGCGGATTTTCCATGCCAAGCGCGACGTTTTCAGCAACGGTCAGCGCCTCGAACAGGGAAAAATGCTGAAACACCATCGCCACACCAGAGCCACGGGCCGCATGTGGGTTTGGCGGGGCAAAGGCCGCGCCGTTCAGCATCATGCTGCCGCTGTCCGGTTTCACCAGACCATAGATCATTTTGACCAGCGTGGATTTGCCCGCGCCGTTTTCACCCAAAAGCGCATGCACCTCGCCCTTGCCCACCGAAAAGGACACATCGGAATTGGCGATCACACCGGGATAGGCCTTGGTCAGCCCTTTGATATCCAACAGGGTCTCTCTCATGCGCGGTTCTCCCTTGCGGCGGTCTGGGGCTCTGTTCGGTTCAGGTAACGGGCCGCCACCCCCACAGCAATGGCATGCGGATGTTTGCCCAATCCGGGGTCGCCAATCGGACAGGTGATGCGCGCTATTTGGGCATCACTATGTCCCAAGGCGGCAAGCCGCGACCGGAAGCGCGCCCATTTGGTGACAGATCCGATCAATCCGGCGCTGGCAAAGCCATGGGTCAATGCGGCGTGGCACAGCGCCAGATCCAGCGCGTGCGAATATGTCAGGATCAGGTGATGCGCGGTTTTCGGGGCATGGGGCATCAAAGCGGCCGGGTCAGCGACAGGGACCACAGTGACCGACGTGGGGTGGGCGTCGGGAAAGCGCGCTGCGGCGGTGTCGACCCAGGTGATCGCCATGCCCGGCAGCGGGGCCAGAACGTCGACCAGGGCACGGCCCACATGGCCCGCGCCCCAGATCCAGATTTGGAAATCCGGGGTCAAAATTGGCTCGATAAACCATGAACCATGAAGTCCCGCCGTCACCGGCGCGCCCGCGTTGCGCAGGTCGGTTTCGGCTCGGAAAATCGCCAGCGGTTTCGCACCTTTGCCACGTGCAAAGACCCCAGTTTCCGGCACATCGTCCAGGCGCGGGGCGTCATAAACCTCGGTCAGGAGGGTCAACGCGCCACCGCAGCATTGCCCCAGTTCCGGCCCCAGGGGGTGGCGGGTCAACTGATCCGGCGCTTGCCCGGTCAGGGCGTCGCGCGCCGCAAGTGTCGCGGCATATTCCAAAGCGCCGCCGCCAATGGTGCCGCTTTGCCCATCTGCCCAGACCAGCATCGCGGCCCCCACTTCGCGCGGGGATGACCCGGCAATCGCGGCAATCACCACGCGGGCGACCCGGCCCTTGTCGGCAACCACATCACACAGGCCTGTGCGGTCAAACATCGTCCAGCGCCTTGATCGCGGCAAGAATGCGTTCCGGCGTCGCCGGGGCGTCCAAATCGGGATAGCCCTTGCCACAGGCGGCAATTGCATCCGACAGCGCAAAGAAGGCCGACATGCCCAGCATGAAGGGCGGTTCGCCCACCGCCTTGGAACGATAGATCGTGTCGCTTTGGTTTTCGCCATCCCACAGGTCGACGTTGAACACATCCGGCGTGTCGGAACAGGCCGGGATTTTATAGGTCGACGGCGCATGGGTGCGCAAGCGGCCCGTATCGTCCCAGACCAGCTCCTCCATCGTGAGCCAGCCGGCGCCTTGAACAAAGCCGCCTTCGACCTGTCCGATGTCCAGCGCCGGGTTCAGCGAGGCGCCGGCATCATGCAGAATATCGGTGCGCAAGATACGGTTTTCGCCGGTCAGCGTGTCGATCACGCATTCGGTCAGTGCCGCACCATAGGCGAAATAGAAAAATGGCCGCCCCTGGCCCTTGATCCGGTCCCAGGCGACATCGGGCGTCTTGTAAAATCCGGTGGCGGACAGGCTGATCCGCGCCTCATAGGCGGATTTCGCCGCTTCGGCAAAGGTCAGGGTCTCGCCGCCGACGATGACATTGCCATCCTCGAACCGGACGTTTTCGACCGGCTGCTGGTGCAATCCCGCCAGATGTTCGGCCATCCTTGCGGTGATCTTGTCACAGGCGTTCTTGACCGCCATACCGTTCAGATCAGACCCGGAGGAGGCGGCAGTCGCCGAAGTGTTGGGCACCTTGGCGGTGTCGGTCGCGGTGATGCGGATCATGTCGATCGGCACGCCAAAGCGCGATGCCGCGACCTGCGCCACCTTTTGAAACAGCCCCTGACCCATTTCGGTGCCGCCGTGGTTCAGGTGGATCGAGCCATCCTGATAGACATGCACCAGCGCGCCGGCCTGATTGAGGTGGGTCAGCGTAAAGGAAATGCCGAATTTCACCGGCGTCAGGGCAAGACCGCGTTTCAGGATCGGATTGGAGGCATTCCAGGCAGAGATATCCGCGCGCCGGGTGGCATAATCGGCGCGGGTCGCCAAGGCGTCGGTCATCTCGTTCAGAATGAAGTCCGTGACGCCCATGCCATAGGGCGTGGTTTGCACACCGGGCTGTGGCGTGGGCACCGCTGGCGGGGTCACGTTTTGCGCCGTCCCGCGCGAGGTCAGATCGGCACCCGGGGCGGTGAAGGGCCGGGATTTGGCGGCGGAATGCGGACCGGTGTAGCGATGCGCTGTGCCCGCCCCGGTTTTTGCCGGGGCCTCATAATAATTGGCGCGCCGCACCGTCAGCGGATCAAGCCCCAGATGATGCGCGATGTGATCAACCACCCGTTCGATGCCCAACATCCCCTGCGGGCCGCCAAAACCGCGATAGGCGGTGGCGCTTTGGGTATTGGTTTTCAACCGGTGGCTTTCGATCCGGGCGTGTTCCAGATGATAGGCATTGTCGGCGTGCAGCATGGCGCGGTCCGCCACCGGCAGCGACAGATCCTGTGCCCAGCCACAGCGGGCATATTGCATGAAGTCAACGCCAGTGATTTTGCCCTGATCGTCAAAGCCGACGGAATAATCGATGCGGAAATCGTGACGTTTGCCGGTGATGGTCATGTCATCATCGCGGTCATAACGCATCTTGCAGGGTTTTCCGGTGATCTGCGCCGCGATGGCGCAGATACAGGCCAATGCATTGCCCTGGCTTTCCTTGCCTCCAAAACCGCCGCCCATGCGCCGGGTTTCCACCCGGACCGCATGCATCGGGGTGCCGATGGCCTCGGCCACCTTGTGCTGGATCTCGGTCGGGTGCTGGGTCGAGGAATGCACCACCATGTCGCCGTTGTCCTGTGGCAGGGCGAGGGCGGCCTGACCTTCCAGATAGAAATGTTCCTGGCCGCCCATTTCCAGACTGCCGGTCAGCTGGTGTGGCGCGCCCGCGATGGCGCTGGCGGCGTCGCCCTTTTGATAGATGCGCGGGCCGTCTTCGAACCGGCTGTTGGCGGCGAGGGCGGCGTCAATGGTCAGGATCGGGGTTTCGGCGGTGGTTTCGACCTTGGCCAGACGTGCAGCCTTGCGGGCGTTCAGATGGGTATCGGCGACCACCGCAAAGATCGGTTGGCCGATATAATGCAGCGCGCCGGTGCTGAGCAGGGGTTCGTCATGGATTGACGGTGACACATCATTGGCAAACGGCAGATCATCCGCCGTCAGCACCGCAGCGACACCGGGCGCGGCGCGCACGGCGGTGAGGTCCAGAGCGGTGATTGTGCCGCGGGCAATTTCACTGGTGCCAAAAGCGATATGCAGGGTGCCGCGCGGGGTCGGAATGTCGTCGATATAGCGCGCCGCGCCGGTGACATGCAGCGCGCCGGCATCATGGGGCAGGGGTTTGGAGACGCTCATGGTGTGACCTCCAGCACCGAGGTGGCTGTGCCGTTCAGGTCGTGGAAGTAACGCAGAAGCATGTTTTTGGCGCTGGTCTTGCGATACTCGGCACTGGCGCGCATGTCGGACATCGGGGTGAAGTCCTCATCCAGCGCAGCGGCGGCCGCCGCCACGCTGTCTTCGGACCAGGGCCGACCGATGAGGGCGGTTTCCAATGTGATCGCGCGCTTTGGCGTACCGGCCATGCCGCCAAATGCGATGCGGGCGGCGGAGATCTTGCCATCCGTGATGGTCAGATCAAAGGCACCGCAGACGGCGGAAATATCCTGATCAAAGCGTTTCGAGAGTTTGTAGCTGCGCAGATTGGCGCGGGTTTTGGGGATGGTCACGGCCTCGACAAATTCGCCCGGGGCACGATCCTGTTTGCCGTAGTCGATGAAGAAATCTTCCAGTGCGATGTCGCGCCGCCTGTCACCTTGGCGCAGATGCAATGTCGCGCCGAGGGTGATCAGCACCGGCGGGCTGTCCCGATGGGAGAGCCGTTGGCGATATTGCCGCCGATGGTCGCGGCCTCGCGCACCTGAACGCTGCCATAGCGGCGCAGGAGTTCGCCGAAACTGGGATAAAGCTCCGTCATCACCGGCCAGAGCTGTGCGATGGTGACACCGGCGCCGATTTTCAATGTGTCGCCCCGGTGTTCGATCTGTTGCAGATCCTGGCACTGATTGAGGAAGATGACCGGATCGAGGTCGCGCAATTGTTTGGTGACCCAGAGCCCCACATCGGTGGCCCCGGCGATCAGGGTTGCGTCGGGGTGTTGGCTGTAGATTTGCGCCAGTTCGTCCGAGGATCGGGGCAGGAAGGGGGGCCTGCCCCCCGCTGCGCCCCCCCGGGATATTTTTGAACAGAAGAAGCCACAAGGGCGGCATCCGCCGCGACCCAGTGTGGCACCGGTGCGGTTTCGGCGGATTTGGCTGCGCGGAGGATCGGGGCGTAGCCGGTGCAGCGGCAGAGATTGCCGGCCAGCCGGTCGTTGTGATCGGTTTGGCCATTGGCATGGGCCACGGCCATCGAGGCGATGAAGCCCGGCGTGCAAAACCCGCATTGCGAGCCGTGATGCGCGACCATGGCGGATTGAACCGGGTGCAGATCGCCGCTGTCGTCGCGAATGCCCTCGACCGTGCGGACAGATTTGCCTTCCAGCTGCGGTAAAAAGAGGATGCAGGCATTCAGCGCGCGGATACCGTTTTCATCCTGCACCATCACCGTGCAGGCCCCGCAGTCGCCTTCGTTGCAGCCCTCTTTGGTTCCGGTCAATCCGCGGTCTTCGCGCAGCCAGTCCAGCAGAGTTTGCGTTGGATTGTCAGGGCGAAGCCGGACATGTTCTCCGTTCAGAAGAAAGCCAATGTCCATATCTGGGTCCTGCCGCTCTACCTTGCGCACAATTTTGCAAACCCTCGATGCGGCGTAGAAGGTTTGCGTGCCGGTCCGTTAAGCAGGATAGGGAGGCTGGTTCGCGACTGGCAAGCGAATCCTTGGCTGCGGTGCAGAAAGTTTTTGCCATTGCATAAATCTTGTGCGTTGGTTTTTGGCGGCCCTGCGTGGGGTTTCAACGGTTTAGTAGGGGCTTATTCATCAGGTTCATTTGAAAGACTTTTTGGCGGATCAGCCAAATACCGACCAATTGGTGAACCGTGCCAGCCGTTCCGCCGCCTCTGTGCCGACCTTTGAATTTCCCCAGGCGTTCAGGCCTGGCGACCAGATTGCGACAGAGGCCCGCCCCGGCACCGCGAGCAGGATACCGCCGCCAACGCCGCTTTTGCCGGGGAGGCCGGTGCGGAAGGCAAAGTCGCCGGAGCCGTCATAATGGCCGCAGGTCATCATCAGCGCAGCAATGCGGCGGCGTTTTACCTGGGGCAGCAGCATTGGTGCGCCCTTCAGCCCGGCGATGCCGCGACCAGCCAGGGCCAGTTGCCGGGTGGTCATTTCGATGGCGCATTGGTGGAAATAGGTGCCCAGCGTCATCTCTGCCGGGTTTTTCAGGTTGCCGAAGCTTTTCAGATAATGCGCCAGGGCAAAGTTTCGGTGACCGGTGGATTTTTCCGATGCGGCGACAGCGGCGTCGATATGAATATCGTCTTCGCCGCTGCTGGCGCGAATAAAGCCGAGGATTTCGGTCAGGGCCTCTTTTGGGCGCGGCGGCCAGGAGTTCATCGGTGGTGACCAGCGCCCCGGCGTTGATAAAGGGATTGCGCGGGCGGCCCTGTTCCTGTTCCAGCAAGAGGATCGAGTTGAAACGGTCGCCCGAGGGTTCGCGACCCACCCGCGACCAGAGGCTTTCGCCGATGCGGGACAAGACGCAGGCGAGGGCAAACACCTTGGACACCGATTGGATCGAAAATCGGGTGTCTGATTGGCCGGCGCTGAGCAGGCGACCGTCGGCCAGCGCCACCGAAATGGCAAATTGCGCCGGGTCGATACGGGCCAGTTCCGGGATATAGGTCGCCACCTCGCCCCAATCCGCGCTTGTGCGGAACTCGGAATTGAGGGTTTCGAGAAAGGTTTGCAATTGGTCCGGGTCCGTCATGGCGCGAAGCTACAGCGCCCGGCGCGCTTGTCCAGATGTCACGTGTTGGCGGCGGTTGGTATGTCCGATGTCATGAAGCTGGTAATTTCTGTGATGGCAGAGCGCACATTGAGGATCGAATTATGCTCGCCGTGTTCATAGATCTGCACCTTGGCGCCGGGCCAAGTGTCGCCGATATCTGTCACATCATCAAACGGAACGGCCCAATCCTGGCGGGCATGAACGACCAGAAGATCTTCGGACCGGTTTGCGGTCATATGGTCCCAAGGGGTTTCGATCGCATAAGGCGCGCCAAGGCGGCTGACCTCGGCCACAAAGGTATCAAGACATCGGCCATCCAGCCCGTATTGCCTGCCACCCTGCCGGACAAGGTTGGCGAGGTTCACCGGCGTGGACACAAACGCCAGTTTCGGGCTGAGGTCACAGTGTTTGAGGGCGAAAAGCGTGCCGTTGCAGCCAACGCAATGGGCGATCACACCATCATAGGGGCCGTGGCTTCTGGTGACGGAATGAATGCTTTCGGCGATGTCACGCATGCTGCACATATCGCGCTGCGGGCCGAGATGCCCCGGCAGGACCAGCAGATCAACCGTGACGCCCGCGGTTTGCAGCCGCCGAATAAGCCGCAGGAACTGACGGAAATGTCCATCCAGCCCCGGCACGATCAAGATGCGTTTGCCAGAGGGGCTGTTGTCCTTGGCCAGGGCCGGGAAATTCAGCCGGGTCACCCCGTCCACGGTGATTTGCGTGATGTCCTCTGGTGAATAACGGTCCAGATCCGCCAGGAAACAGGCCGAGGGCGTAAGATGCCGTCGCGCCAGCATGCGGGCCGTTCCGCGCGGTGACAGTTTGGTCATCACATCCAGAGCATGTCGTCGCAGACGGGTTTTGATGCCGTATTGCGGGAGTTGCACTTCGACGGGGAGCGTATAGGGGCTATTAACTGTATCGTTTGGCATTTTTCACAAAATTACTTAAAGGGGAGTTATATTGCGACGCTCCACTTTAAAGTTGGCAGAATTTGGGCCGGGGCGGGACAAGGTCGCGGCGGCATGGCTTCCATCGCCGCGCTGGCGGGCATAGTTTGGCGCCTATGAGCCAAGCACCCCGATTTATTCACCTGCGCACCCATACCGAATACTCTTTGTTGGAAGGGGCTATGCGGCTTAAAAAGCTGCCGGGTCTCTGTGCCGACATGGGCATGCCTGCGGTGGCGGTGACCGATAGCAACAATCTGTTTTGCGGGCTGGAGTTTTCGGTTGGTGCACAGGGGGCTGGCATACAGCCGATCATGGGCTGTCAGGTCGATCTGGCGTATCAGGCCGTCAAACCGGGGGATCGCCCGGCATTGCCTGCGGCGATTGTCCTTCTGGCGCAGAATGAACGCGGATATGAGCATCTGATGCGGCTCAACACCTGTCTTTATGTGGACAAGGGCGGGCAGCAGCCGCAGGTGACGCTGGATGAATTGCAGAGCAATTCAGATGGGTTGATTTGCCTGTCTGGCGGGCCGGATGGTCCGGTGGGCAGATTGTTGCAGCGCGGGCAACGCCCGGCGGCAGAGGCGCTGATGGAGCGGCTCAAATCCATATTCGGGGATCGGCTGTATGTCGAGTTGCAGCGCCACCCCGGCGAAGGCGGATTGCCCGAGGCCGAAGCGAAATCGGAACGTGGCTTTGTCGAAATGGCCTATGCCATGGATCTGCCGCTGGTGGCGACGAATGACGTTTATTTCCCGAAACCAGAGATGTACGAGGCGCATGATGCGCTGATCTGTATCGCCGAAGGTGCCTATGTCGATCAACAGGACGGGCGCCGCCGTCTGACGCGCGAACATTATTTCAAAAGCCCGCAGGAAATGGCGACGCTGTTTGCCGATTTGCCAGAGGCGCTGGAAAACACGGTCGAGATCGCCAAGCGCTGTGCCTTTGGCTGTTATCGCCGCGATCCGATCCTGCCGAAATTCGCCGATGACGAGGTGGCCGAACTGCGCCGCATCGCCAACGAAGGCCTGCAACAGCGGCTGGCGGTGATCCCGCATGCGGTGTCGGTCGAGGAATATCAGGAACGGTTGGAATTCGAGCTTGGCATTATCGAGGGCATGGGATTTCCCGGCTACTTTCTGATCGTTGCCGATTTCATCCAATGGGCCAAGGACAATGATATTCCGGTGGGGCCGGGGCGGGGGTCTGGTGCCGGGTCGCTTGTGGCCTATGCGTTGACCATCACCGACCTTGACCCGCTGCGCTATTCGCTGCTGTTCGAACGGTTCCTGAACCCGGAACGGGTCAGCATGCCTGACTTTGACATCGACTTTTGCATGGATCGCCGCGAAGAGGTGATCCGCTATGTGCAGCAGAAATATGGCCGCGACAAAGTGGGCCAGATCATCACCTTTGGTGCGCTCTTGTCCAAGGCGGCGGTGCGTGACATCGGGCGCGTGTTGCAGATGCCCTATGGTCAGGTCGATCGGCTGTCGAAAATGATCCCGGTCGAAGGGGTGAAACCCGTCAGCATCGAAAAGGCGTTGCAGGACGAGCCGCGCCTGAAAGAAGAGGCCAGGAACGAAGAGGTGGTTGACCGGCTTCTGACCTATGGTCAGCAGGTCGAGGGGCTGTTGCGCAATGCATCGACCCACGCCGCCGGGGTGGTGATTGGCGACCGGCCATTGGATGCGCTTGTGCCGCTTTACCAGGATCCGCGATCCGACATGCCGGCCACGCAATTCAACATGAAATGGGTCGAACAGGCCGGGCTGGTGAAATTCGACTTTCTCGGTCTGAAAACCCTGACCGTGATCCAGAATGCGATGGATCTGATCTTCAAATCCGGTCGGCCGCTGCATGTCTCGGCGGACGGCAGGCAGCTCTATGAACCGGCGGAAGGGGCCGAAAACCAGATCAACGCCATCCCGCTGGATGATGAGGCGTCTTACAAGCTTTATGCGGCGGCCAAGACCGTGGCGGTGTTTCAGGTGGAAAGCTCGGGCATGATGGATGCCCTGAAACGTATGAAGCCGACCTGTATCGAGGACATCGTTGCCCTTGTGGCGCTGTACCGTCCCGGCCCGATGGAAAACATCCCAACCTATTGCGAGGTCAAGAACGGGCAGAAAAAGATCACCTCGGTCCATCCGTCGATCGACCACATCCTGTCGGAAACCCAGGGCATTATCGTCTATCAGGAACAGGTGATGCAGATCGCGCAGGTCATGGCGGGCTATTCGCTTGGCGGTGCTGACTTGTTGCGTCGGGCGATGGGTAAAAAGATCAAAGAGGCGATGGACGCCGAACGTCCGAAATTCGAAAAGGGCGCGGCGGAAAACGGGGTCGACAAGAAAAAGGCGACCGAGGTTTTCGACCTTCTGGAAAAATTCGCCAACTACGGTTTCAACAAATCCCACGCCGCTGCCTATGCCGTCGTCAGCTACCAAACCGCCTGGCTGAAGGCCAACCACCCGGTCGAATTCATGGCCGGGGTGATGAACTGCGATATCCACCTGACCGACAAGCTTGCGACCTATTTCGAAGAGGTCCGCAAGGGGCTGGGGCTGCCTTGGGTGCCGCCCTGCGTAAACCGGTCGCTGGCGACGTTTGATGTGGTGGACGGCGCATTGGTCTATGCGCTGGGCGCGTTGAAAAACGTCGGGGTCGAGGCGATGAAACTGGTGGTAGAGGGGCGGCGCGCCGACCCAACCCAGCCGGGCAGCCCCGACAAACCCTTTGCCACGATTTATGATCTGGCCCGGCGGGTTGATCTGAAACGGGTGGGCAAACGCCCGATGGAAATGCTGGCCCGCGCCGGGGCGTTCGATCAGCTTGATCCCAATCGGCGGCGGGTGTTCGAAAGTCTTGATGCGCTGGTGAGCTATTCAGCTGCGGTGCATGATCAGAAAAACTCTAATCAAGTCAGCCTGTTTGGCGAGGCGGGGGATGACCTTCCGGAACCGCGTCTTGCGCCGGTGAATGATTGGTTGCCCGCCGAAAGGCTGGCCGAGGAATTCAAGGCGGTTGGCTTCTATCTCTCTGGTCACCCGCTGGATGATTACATGGCGGCGCTCCGGCGCAAGGACGTGATGACACTTGACGAGGTCACGGCCAAGGCCGAGAGCACGCCCTGTCTGGCCAAGCTGGCCGGGGTGGTTGCGGGACGTCAGGAACGTAAATCCGCACGCGGCAATCGGTTTGCCTTCTGCCAATTGTCCGACACCACCGGCGCCTATGAGGTCACGCTGTTTTCCGAAACATTGGAGAAAAGCCGCGATTTCCTGGAAACCGGGGCCAAGGTTGTGGTCACGGTCGAGGCGACAATGGAAAGCGATCAGTTGAAATTGCTGGCCCGCTCTGTTGCGCCGATTGACGATGCGGTGGCGGACGCCGGGGCGTCGGGGTTAAAGGTGTTTGTCGAAGAACCGGGCGCGATTGCGTCGATTTCCCAGATGTTGTCGGATGCGGCCGAGCGGGTGAAAAAGGCCGGGCGCGGCCCGATCTATCTTTGCCTGATGGACCCTGCCTTGCCCGGCGAGGTCGAGATCGACACCGGCGCCGAATTCCCGGTGACGCCAGAGATCAAAGGCGCGTTGAAATCCCTGCCGGGGGTGATGGCCGTGGAAGAGGTCTAGGGGTTTTGGGGGCAGGATCGCGGGACAGAAGTACCAGTCAGGCGAAATAGGCCCGGCGCAGCAAATTCAAACCCGCCAGAAGCAACACCGCCAAGGTCGCGCGGCGAAAGGTTTCTTGGTCGATCCTGTCCTGAACCATGCCGCCCAACCAGACACCAATCATCGCCGGCAGACACAGCCAGATCGAAAACACAAAGGTTTCGCTGCGCACCACGCCGGAATTCCAATGCGCGAGCAGCAATAACAGCGACCCAAACCCAAACGCGACGCCCTGGGTGCGCATCTGCATGCGTTTTTCGGTCTGCAATGCGGTCAGATAGGCCACCATCGGCGGGCCCCAAACGCCGGACAATCCACCGATAAAACCGGAAAACGTGCCCAGTGTGACCTCGACCCAGGCAATTTGCTGCGGCAGGTGGAATTTCATCCCGACAAGCTGCATCAGGCAGAACAGGGTGATGGGCAGACCGATCGACAGGAACAACACCCAAACCGGCAAGAACACATAAAGCTGTGCCGACAGCACCAGCACGACCCCGGCTGTGAGCAAGTAGATGCGAAACTGATAGGCCGAACGCCATGCCGCCCCCAGACCCTGGCGCAATGCCTGGGCCCCATTGGTCAGCAAGGTTGGCAGAATCAGCCCGGCCAACGCCACATCTGGGGGTAGAAACATGCCCAGCAACGAAATCATGATCATTGGCATGGCGAATCCGACCATGCCCTTGATCACGCCAGCCAAAAGCGCGACGGCACCGCTGGCCATCAACAGAGAAAACGAAAGATCAAATGCAGCAAAATCCATTTCTGTCGCCTAGCACAGCCTGATGGTCGCCGCATTTTAAATCTTTTGCGCAATATTTGGAATGTGATTGACCTTGAAACGAATTTTTGTTGCGCTGCACCTGCGAAGGCTTTATGCAGCGGCAAGAGAGACAAAGGAGTGCGACCATGGCTCATGATGGACAAGACCTGACGACGCAGGCACAGGTGCTGCTTGACGATCTGTTGACATTGACCGGCGCGGCAATTGCCCCGGTCGAACGGATTTTCGATTGCGCCCGCGCGCATCTGCGCGATCTGGTGGTCCAGGATGGCCGGGTGTCGGCAATGTTGGTCGAGGTGCATCAGGATGCGGCGCATGGGCTGGCTTGGTTGGCTACCTATCTGGAATCGCTCAGACAAATGCAAGGTTGGGCAGTGCGGATGACCGCAGAGGGCCAGTTTTCAGAGCTGAATGCCCTGATGCATCAGATCGCCTTTGGCGAATATCTGGCCCAGATCCGGGGTGGCATTCCCATGAACCAGGGCGAGATCGTGCGCCCGCGCGATTTCGGGGTTGGCCCGGAGGAGCTGGGCGTTCTGAACACGCCAGAGATTGAAACCCTGTTGACGCAGGGCAATACCACGGCGGCCCGGATGCGGTTGGTGGAACTGATGCAGGCGCAGCATGGTGCGACGATGTTCGGCGCGTCCGGCCTTGATGACGAGCTTGAGATGATCCGCGAGCAATTTCGCCGCTATGCCGTCGATAATGTCATCCCGCACGCCCATGAATGGCATCTGAAAGACGACTACATCCCGATGCAGGTGATCGAGGAACTGGCCGAAATGGGGGTCTTTGGCCTGACCATTCCCGAAGAATTCGGCGGTTTCGGCCTGTCCAAGGCATCTATGTGCGTGGTGTCAGAGGAACTGTCGCGCGGCTATATTGGCGTTGGCTCGCTTGGCACAAGGTCAGAGATTGCAGCCGAACTGATCATCGCCGGTGGCACGCAGGCACAAAAGGAACATTGGTTGCCGCTGCTGGCCTCGGGTGAAAAGCTGCCCACTGCGGTGTTCACCGAACCCAATACCGGCTCTGACCTCGGTTCCTTGCGCACCCGCGCGGTCAAGGGCGAGGACGGCAATTACACCGTGACCGGCAATAAGACATGGATCACCCATGCTGCGCGGACCCATGTCATGACGCTGTTGGCGCGCACCGACCCCGACACCAGCGATTACCGCGGGTTGTCGATGTTCCTGGCGGAAAAGGAACCCGGCGACGATGCCAACCCATTCCCGACCGAGGGCATGACTGGCGGCGAGATCGAGGTTCTGGGCTATCGCGGGATGAAGGAATTCGAACTGGGGTTCGATGGTTTCAAGGTCAAAGGCGACAATCTGCTGGGCGGGGAAGAGGGCAAAGGCTTCAAACAGCTGATGGAAACCTTTGAATCCGCCCGCATTCAAACCGCCGCACGCGCCATTGGCGTGGCGCAATCGGCGCTGGATGTGTCGTTGCAATATGCGCTGGATCGCAAACAATTCGGCAAGTCGATCATCGCGTTCCCGCGTGTGGCCGGCAAGCTGGCGATGATGGCGGTCGAGATCATGGTGGCGCGGCAGCTGACCTATTTCTCGGCCCGGGAAAAGGACGAGGGGCGGCGCTGTGATCTTGAGGCTGGTATGGCCAAGCTTCTGGGCGCGCGTGTTGCCTGGGCAGCGGCGGACAACGGGTTGCAGATCCACGGCGGCAACGGATTTGCCTTGGAATACACGATCAGCCGGATTTTGTGCGACGCGCGGATTCTCAATATCTTTGAGGGTGCCGCAGAAATTCAGGCACAGGTGATCGCCCGCCGCCTGCTTGATCCGCGCAAATAATCAGGCGGTGATCCCGGGTGGTGATCCGGGGTGGTGATCCGGGGCCGCAGTCCCGGACCGTGATCTTCGGTTTGATCATCCCGTGCAGTTCGCTGCGCGGGATTTTTGCGTCACGGTCTTGGGGACTGGGTGTGCCCTGATCCCGGCGGGCAGCACCCGGGGTGGTGCTGGCCCCATATCCGCTGGGCATCTTTGGCCACCAAACGATTCTGAAGCGCATCCAATTCCCGCAGGGCAAGTTTCGCATCGCCGGTGCGGGCGATTTCCCGATCAAAGGCGCGTCGAACCGACTGTGCGCCCCAGGGCAGGATGGCAGAGGACACCCATGTGCGCAGATCTTTGGGCAAGTTGTCATAGGCCCGCATCGGATCTTTGTGGCTTGGTTTGCATCTCAGCGACGTAGAGCCGCGATTGCCGGACATGGTGTGGTTCATCTGTCGGTACGCCATTGGAATCGATTTGCCGCCAATATGTAATAACATTACATTGCGGAGCACAAGGCCACGAAGGCGCGGAAATGCCAACAAGGGGCATTTTAGGCGGCTTTGTAGTTCAAAAGAGCAATTCACCGGTGGTCAGATTGCGGCGGGCATAGACGCCGTAGCTGTGTGGGTCATGTTCGATGTCCGGCAACCCGGCCACAAGACGTGCGCGATCCTCGTGGCTTAGCGTTGACAGCTGGGCGCTGGCGGGATGGAAGCTCTCGGTTTCCAGCCCATTGGCCCAAAGGATTTCATGCCGTGGCAACAACAGATGCACGTAGGTCACAGCGCGCACGGTGAAATCCGTTTCCGCAAATTTGGTGCCATCCAGATCACTGGCCGCAACCAGAGCTTCGGGCGTGTTGAACAGATCCTGAACTTCCGCCCCGCGCACCAAAAGCCGGTGTTGGGGGGAGACCAGCAGTGTTTTGTCGGGGCGACCGGCACCAAAAGCACCAGAGAAAATGCGCACCGGGCGCAAATGCGGCATGACATACAGACGCGCGCCGCTGATCCGGCGCGCGCCGGTCCACAGCACCTCTTGCGGGCCATTGTCGCGGGTCAGGACATGATCCCCCTCGCGCAGGTGTTCGACCGGGCGGGGGCCTGTCGGCGTCTGAATCGCTGTGCCGGGGGTGAAACAGATCACCCCGCCGTCGCGGTTTTCGGAGTTCAACCGGGGTTTCAGCGTGACGCTGACAACCCAGAGCTCCCTGTCGCGCGGCGGCATTTCCCCCATGAACATCAGCAAGGGGCGGGTGTCGGTCCCGGACGGGATCAGGGTGACGCTATAGCTTTTTGCGCCATCCGTGACGACAAAGCTGTTGTTGTCCGGTGCATTGGCGATATCTGCGTCGTAATTCGGATGTCGCACGGCCCGTGCCGTGCCAACCAATTTGGTGACGGCTTTTGCGGCGCGCCTGCGTCTGTCGTCTTCGCCGTCTGCCATATCCAGCCGCAACACAGACTGCGGACCATCGACGCAAAGCGCCTTGCCTGTCCAACTCCAGAGCGCGCCAACCTTCAATTCAGAAAGCGATGCGGCCGGAAAGCCATCAATACATGTGTGCGACCAAGCGATGACAAACGTGCCACGATAGCCCGTTTTCATACCTGGAACTGCCTCGTTACTCTTTTTATTCCCAAGAGATTAACAGATCCGCGGCCTGATGGGAATCGATTATGCGCGTCGGCGGCGCTTTGCGCGATCCTCTGGCAAGACTGGACCTGTCCGGCAGGGTTGGGGTAGGAGGGGGCATTGGTCGGGAGCGTGAACATGGTGTTTTCGGTGCGTATGGCCACCGGTTTGGTGGCAATGACATGGCTCTTGGGCTGTGGGGATCCGTTGGACGGGGTTGCAAAGCTCTCTGACGTGGAATTGGCAGAGACGCCGCCGGTGGCCGCGATTGCGCCCGAGGGCCAGTCGGAAGAGACACCGGTGGCCGAACCGGGCCTGTTGGGGCGCATGATCGGCGGCGGTGCAGATCCCGCCGATGCCGAGACATCCCCAGATGCGGCAGAGCCAGATGCGGTGGAGGCCGTGGCGGCCAACACAGCGGCGCCGCGGCGTGGCCTGTTCGGCGGCGGTACGTCGCGCCCTTCGGCCAAGGCCAAACCACCCTCGGTTCCGCCGGGCACGATCCTGTCTTTTGGATTGGTCAAACCGGTGTGCGACCTGCCAAAATCCAAGCGTGGCAAAGAGATCGAGGCCTTTCCCGCCCGCTCCAAGGCCTATCGCCTCTATGATAGTGAGCCCGGCCGCACCACCGCGCATCCGTTTTATGTGACCGGGTTCGACGACGGTTGTGCGCGGACCTTTACCGCCGCTTTGGCGGTGTTTGGCGCGCCAGAAATGCATGAATTGCTGCGCTATGGCCTGCCTGCGGATATACAGCCCTATTCTGCGACCGACAGCGCCTATGAAAAGATCAAGTCACGCATTTGCCGGGTTGGCCGTGGCAAACCCTGCGGCAGCAAGGTGTCCCGCATCGAAAAGAATACCGTGTTTGTCAGCGCCTATGAAAAATACGGTGACAATGCGCGCTGGTTCAACATGCTGCTGCATGATGGCGAGGTTGCGGAAACCGATCTGAAAAGCGGCGGCTGACATCGCCGGCGCGCAGGTCAAACCCCGCCGTCGTGTCGCTGGGGTGTCGCTGTCGTGATCGCTAAATTCACCAGCTAATGATGCGGTTTAGTAATGCGGCGGGCGCTCGTCGCCAAGGACAACACCGCCGGGTTGTTCGTTTTGGCGTTCTGCTTCGCGCAGGATCAGCCGCGTCACCTGGGATTGCAGGCGCGTTATGTCGGTGTCCTGGCGGGCAATCACGTCAGACATGTCATCGACCATGCGGATCAGATGGGCAATGCGTTCTTCGAGGGCGTCAATCTGGGTGCTCATGAGGTTGGGCTATAGACCGAACGGGCGGCATTGCCTAGGGCCACTTCGGTTGCCCCTCCTTGCCCCTAGGGATGCTTCCGGCTACACCGCGCGCAAACATAGCACAGCCGGAGCCGACCATGGCCAAGCAGAAGAAACAGCCCCGCCCCAAGGCGATCACCCCCAAGGGATTTCGTGACTATTTCGGTCATGAAGTGACCGAACGGGCCGAAATGTTGGCGACCATCGCCGGGGTCTATCATCGCTATGGGTTTGACGCGCTGGAAAGCAGTGCGGTGGAAACGGTCGAGGCGCTGGGCAAGTTTCTGCCAGATGTCGACCGCCCGAACGAAGGTGTGTTCGCCTGGCAAGAGGACGACGCCGATTGGCTGGCGTTGCGCTATGATCTGACGGCACCTTTGGCGCGGGTCTATGCACAATATCGCAACGATCTGCCGACACCCTATCGCCGCTATGCGATGGGGCCGGTGTGGCGCAACGAAAAGCCAGGGCCGGGCCGGTTCCGCCAGTTCTATCAATGTGATGCCGATACTGTTGGCGCACCTTCGGTGGCGGCGGATTCCGAAATCTGCGCCATGCTGTCCGACACGCTTGAGGCCGTGGGCATTGCGCGTGGCGATTACGTTGTGCGGGTCAACAACCGCAAGGTTCTGAATGGTGTGCTAGAGGCGATGGGCGTGACGGAAGAAGGCCAACAGGCCGCCGTGCTGCGCACCATCGACAAATTCGACAAGGTCGGCGAATCCGGTGTGCGTGAATTGCTGGGCAAGGGGCGGCTTGATGCCTCGGGCGCTTATATCGACGGGGTTGGTCTGGCGGATGCCCAGGCCGAGCCGGTTATCGCCTTTCTGACCTCAAAAGGCGCAAATGCCGCCGACACGCTGACCAACCTGCGCGCCGCCATTGGCGACAGCGCAATTGGTGGCGAAGGTGTTGCAGAGCTTGAACAGATTGCCAATTTGCTGGCGGCACAGGGCTATGGCCCGGATCGGATCGAGATTGACCCATCGGTCGTGCGCGGCCTTGGCTATTACACCGGGCCGGTGTTCGAGGCTGAGCTGACCTTTGAGATCCTCGACGAAAAAGGCCGCAAGCGGCAATTCGGTTCGGTTGCCGGTGGCGGGCGTTATGACGATCTGGTCAAGCGGTTCACCGGTCAGGCGGTCCCGGCGACGGGTGTGTCCATCGGTGTTGACCGGCTCTTGGCCGCATTGCGCGAGAAAGGGCGGATACGCTCTGCCGAGCGCGGGCCCGTGGTGGTGACGGTCATGGATCGCGATCAGATGGCGACCTATCAGACCATGGTTGCTGAATTGCGCAACGCGGGCATTCGCGCCGAGGTCTATCTGGGCAATCCCAAGAACTTCGGCAATCAGCTCAAATACGCCGACAAACGCCAATCCCCGATTGCGGTGATTCAGGGCAGTGACGAGGCCGATCGCGGCGTTGTTCAGATCAAGGATTTGATCCTTGGGGCGCAGATCGCCGAAAACGCCACCCTGGAAGAATGGAAAGAGCGCCCCTCGCAGTTCGAAGTCCCGCGCGGCGAACTGGTGGCAAAGGTGCAAGAGATCCTTGAGGGGCAGGCCTGATGCCGGGGCAAATGCCGGGACGCGCCCGGATCATTGCCGAAGCGATGCGCTTGCGCCAAGGTTTTGAAACCGCTGGGGCCCAAGTGGTGGAAACCCCGGTGCTGCAACCGGCGGAAACCCTGCTGGATCTCTATGGCGAGGATATCCGGGGCCGGGCCTATGTGACCCAGGATCCGCAGCGCGGCGAACAGATGTTGCGGCCTGATTTCACGGTGCCGGTGGTGCAGATGCATATGGCGCATGGTGCAGAACCGGCGCGCTATACCTATGCCGGAGAGGTGTTTCGCAAACAGGAAGACGACCCGGAGCGCGACAGCGAATATCTGCAGGTCGGCTATGAAGTTTTTGATCGCGACACGCAGGCCGCGCGCGAAGCCGAGGTTTTTGCCCGGATTTCGTCGGCCCTGTCTGATCTCAACCTGCGGGCGGCCACCGGTGATATTGGTCTGCTTAAGGCGGCGGTTGATGGGTTGGACACCACCGAGAAACGCAAGGTGGCGCTGCGCCGTCACATCTGGCGGCCCCGGCGGTTCCGCGCCTTGCTTGACCGGTTTGCCGGCCGCACCCCGGTGCCGTCCAGCCGCAGTGCGCTTTTGGCGGCGGCCGATCCGATGGCAGAGAATGTGCCGCAGATCGGTTTGCGCAGCCCCGCAGAGGTTGCCGCGCGGATTGAAACCCTGCGCGAAGACGCCGCGACGCCGCCGATTTCCGCGCGGCAAGTCGATCTTATCGAAGATCTTCTGGCGGTGCGGGAAACCCTGCCATTCGCGCTGGAGCATCTGCGCGATATCGCGGTGGACTTGCCCTCGATCCAGGGCGCGGTGAACCGCCTGGTGGCCCGGGCGGATGCCCTGCGGGCCGAAGGGGTTGATGTGGATGCATTGGAATTCGAAGGCAGCTATGGGCGCACGTCGATGGAATATTACGACGGGTTTGTGTTTGGGCTTTATGCGGAACGCCGCCCCGATTTGCCGCCGGTGGCGACGGGCGGGCGTTATGATGCGCTCTGCGCCGCACTTGGCGGCGGGCGGGGTATGCCGGCGGTCGGGGGCGTGATCCGCCCCGGTCTTGCGCTTTTGCTGCGGGAGGGTGGCCAATGACCATCAAGCTGGGCGTGCCGTCCAAAGGGCGGCTGATGGAAAAGACCTTTGACTGGTTTGGCGCACGTGGCGTGACGCTGGCGCGCACCGGGTCCGAACGCGAATATGCCGGCGCGGTGTCGGGGGTCGATGGTATCGAGTTGGTGCTGTTGTCCGCCGGGGAAATTCCCCGCGAACTGGCCGCTGGGCGCATTCATTTGGGCGTGACCGGAACCGATCTGGTGCATGAAAAACTGCCGCAATGGGAACAGGTGGTCGAGCCGCTGGTCGAACTGGGCTTTGGACATGCCGACCTGATCCTGGCGGTGCCGAGCTGCTGGGTGGATGTGGACACGCTTGACGATCTGGACGCGGCGGCGGCAGCCTTTCGGGCGCGCCATGGATTCCGGTTGCGGATTGCGACGAAGTATCACCGGCTGATCCGCGAATTCCTGCGTGATTGCGGTGTGGCGGATTATCAACTGGTCGACAGCCAGGGGGCGACCGAAGGCACGGTCAAGAACCTGACGGCGGAGATGATCGCCGATATCACGTCAACCGGCGAGACGCTGCGCGCCAACCACCTGAAAATTCTTTCAGATGGTCTGGTCCTGAAGTCACAAGCGACCCTGTTTCGGGCTCGTGGCGTCAAGCTGGACCCCGATGACCGCGCTGCTTTGTCGGCGTTGCGGTCAAAACTGGAACTTCTGGGGTAAGGTTTGCCGCCAAAGCCGTGGTCTGTTCAAAATGTGCGCTGCGGCGCGCAGGTTGACTTGCGTTCAGGCCACGCAGGCCTTGGGGGCGCTGCCCCCGTCCCTCTGGGACTCCCCCGGGATATTTTTGAACAGAAGAAGCGGGGCGTGCGTTACAACACGCCGATTTCGGCCAGAGCCGCATTGAGGGCGGCGGGCAGCGGGTCTTCGCGCCGTGCGCGGTCTGAGATGTCTGGTGGGGCATCTTCGGGTTTGAGGTAGCGCCAGCCCTGGAACGGCCGCCGGGGCGCTGGTGCAGTCCGAATGATGTCGGGGTCCAGCACGATACCGCAGCGCGCGATTCCATCGGGGCCGGTCACCTCGTCCAGGCGGAGCACCTTTTGGCGGGCCAGGACCACGCCCTTGAACACCCAATAGAGCGAGCCGCCATTCAACAATTCAGCGGCCCGTTTGGGCCACATCCGGGTGACATGGCGCGGCAGGGTGTCAGGCAGGCTGGCCCTGTGAGAGGCTTGCCACAAGGCGAGGTCGTCCGGCGTTTCGGTGCCGACGCATAATTTTATCAGATTGATCGAGTCAGTCATGAAATCCGCCCCCCAGCGGCCCATCTATTGTAGTCTTCATGTGGCGGGCTTCAAGTTGTTGTGCAATTCCCTAGTTAGGCGTATCTTGAGCGTCTTCAAAAAAAGAGGGAATCGCGCCATGACCCGTTTCGCCGCCCCGATCGCCGAACAGATCTGGGATATGAAATACCGTTTCAAGCAGGCAGACGGCACGCCGATTGATAAAACGGTCGAGGACAGTTGGCGACGGATTGCCCGCGACATGGCGCGGGTAGAGGCGCAGCCGGATGTCTGGGAGGCGCGGTTTTACGAGGCGTTGGAGGATTTCAAATTTCTGCCGGCTGGGCGGATCACGGCCGGGGCGGGCACAGCCCGTTCGGTGACGTTGTTCAACTGTTTTGTCATGGGCACCGTGCCCGACAGCATGGGTGGCATTTTTGATATGCTGCGCGAAGCGGCGCTGACCATGCAGCAGGGTGGCGGCATCGGGTATGATTTTTCCACCATCCGGCCCAAGGGCGCAGCGGTTTCGGGGGTTGCGGCGGATGCCAGCGGTCCGTTGTCATTCATGGATGTGTGGGACGCGATGTGCCGCACCATCATGTCTGCCGGGTCGCGGCGCGGCGCGATGATGGCGACCATGCGGGTCGACCACCCCGATGTCGAGGATTTCATCGCCGCCAAATCCGACAGCGCGCGTCTGCGCATGTTCAACATGTCGGTGCTGATCAGCGATGATTTCATGGCTGCGGTCAAAGCCGACGGATCTTGGGATCTGCAATTTGACGGCAAGGTCTATCGCACCCTGTCGGCACGGGACTTGTGGAACCGGATCATGCAGGCGACCTATGATTATGCCGAGCCGGGGGTGATTTTCATTGACCGGATCAATGCCGCCAACAACCTGAACTATGTTGAGCAGATTGCCGCCACCAACCCCTGTGGTGAGCAGCCTTTGCCGCCTTATGGCGCTTGTTTGCTGGGGTCGATCAATCTGGCGCGGTTGGTCAGCGATCCGTTTTCCGATGCGGCCGGCATTGACGAAGAGGCGCTTGATGGTCTGGTCGCCACCGCCGTGCGGATGATGGACAACGTGGTCGATGCGTCGAAATTCCCGCTGGAGGCGCAGGCGCGCGAAGCCGAAGCCAAGCGGCGGATCGGTTTGGGTGTGACCGGTTTGGCCGATGCGCTGTTGATGAAGGGGTTGCGCTATGGCTCGGATGAGGCAGCGGCGCAGACCGAGCGTTGGTTGAAACGGATTGCCCGGGCGGCCTATTTGGCGTCGGTCGATCTGGCGCAGGAAAAGGGGGCTTTTCCGCTGTTTGACGCCGAGGGTTATTTGGCCAGTGGCAATATGCAGGCGATGGATCAGGACGTGAGAGATGCCGTGGCAGAGCACGGCATTCGCAACGCGCTTTTGACCTCGATCGCGCCCACAGGGACAATTTCGCTATATGCTGGCAATGTCAGTTCCGGGATCGAGCCGGTTTTTGCCTATCGTTATACCCGTAAGGTGTTGCAAAAGGATGGGTCGCGGACCGAGGAAGAGGTTGTCGATTACGCGGTGCAGATGTGGCAGGACAAGTTTGGCGATGCCGCGCTGCCGGAGTATTTCGTCAATGCCCAGACGCTGGACCCGGCCGAGCATGTGAAGATGCAGGCGGCGGCGCAGAAATGGGTGGATTCGTCGATTTCCAAGACGATCAACTGTCCCGAGGATATTGATTTCGAGTCGTTCAAGGATGTCTACATGCAGGCCTATGAGACGGGCTGCAAAGGCTGCACGACCTATCGGCCGAATGATGTGACGGGGTCGGTTTTGACGGTTTCGGAGGAGAAGCCGAAACTCTTTAATCAAAGCAGCGACTATCGCAAAAATCTCGCCAACCTGATCGAATTGCGCGGAACTACCATGCGTCAAGCATCGTTAGATGCAGGGCTGAGCCACGGCTACCTTCATGGGATTATAAAAGACGGAAAGGAACCTACGCTAGATCGGATCGAGAAGATTGCGTCGGTCCTGAACGCGGAAGTGTCAGAAATTCTGGGCACAGGGGGGGGGCAGTCTCCCGAACTGGTCACTCGAGCTGATGCTGAACCGCTTCAACCGCATGGCGATGTGGTCTACATGTCCGAACCGCTGGACCGGCCGCAGACGCTGGAGGGCAATACCTACAAGCTGAAATGGCCCGACAGCGAACATGCCATCTATCTGACGATCAACGATATTATCGTGGGCGGTCGCCGCCGCCCGTTCGAGGTGTTCATCAATTCCAAGAATATGGAGCATTTCGCCTGGACCGTCGCGTTGACGCGGATGATCTCTGCGGTATTCCGGCGCGGGGGCGATGTATCCTTTGTGGTGGAAGAGCTGAAAGCCGTCTTCGATCCGCGCGGCGGTGCCTGGGTGCAGGGCAAATATATCCCCTCGATCCTGGCGGCGATTGGCGGCGTGATCGAACGCCACATGGTCGCCACCGGGTTTCTGGCAGGCGAAGGCATGGGGTTGAAGTCCGATCCCAAGGCGCAGGTCGCAGAAGCGGAGCCCGGAAAACGCGGCAAGGCCTGTCCCTCTTGCGGGCAATACGAATTGCGCATGGTCGAAGGGTGCATGACTTGCGGGGCCTGTGGGCATAGCAAGTGTTCTGGGTGAAGCTGTCTATGCGTGTGTGTCTTTGCGGGCATAGTTATGCCAAAACCCCCAGTTTTGTTTGCCACGAATTGGGAATAGTTTTGCCATAGGCGCTTAACATGCTGAATTATAATGGTTTTGGACGAATGTGAAATTTTGGCTAAAACAGACCCAAAAGCGTGAACTGGCGGCGCAAAAGACATAAGGCATCATGAAGATTGCCGTGTCATTGCATTGCACACCGAGGCGACTGGGGTAAAGAGCTGCAAATTTGGTGGCGTCGATAGACTATATAACCCCATCCGCAGCCTTCCCACCTGATTTCCAGATCTTGCGCGGGCCTTCTTTTGAGGCCGCGAAGATCCGGAAACTCTGGTGAGGCCAGACCAAACATCAACAAATGCCAGGCCGATAGACAATGCTGCTGCTACAGCGTGTCTGGCAAGATTGCCTTTTGAAAGGAGGGAATGGGCTTCTTGAGCTGCCGACTGGCGCAGCACTTTTCGGGATGACACCGATGACTGTCTATAGAGCTTTCTATTCCAAACAACCTTGTCGTAAACTGGTGCACGTCTGCCGATTTCTCCGGAACCATGGGACCGCTTTGGCTCTGGCTGCGCACAGGCTTGGTGGCCCGGCGGCCAGTGCCCGCGTGTTCCTGCTCTGTGAAGCTGTACGGCACACGCGGCGGTTAACACGGGCTCAAAGCAGCCAACTTGTGGACTTTCACAAGTTGCTGACGCTGGAGCACGTCAGCGATCCGGATCGTATTGAGTACGGCCTCTTTGCTCAGATAAATCCCGCCTCCAGTTTTGTTGATGAGTGCTGCTTGCTGTCCGAGAAATTGAACTCGTTGCTTCGGAAAATCGCTGAAACCGATCCGGCGGGGGACGGCATTACCTCAGCCTTCCAGAAAATCTCGCAAGCTGCGTGATCCTCCAGGGCCGGCCCATGCAGGGTCGGCTGTCTTGAAGGGGCGGCCATCCCGGGCGCCCCAATGTACGACAATTAACTCAAGGGGTATCACGACGATGCACGTGCTTTACAACAAACAGAACATGGATGATCTGGCAGCCGAGGCCGTAGGCTTGGGCAGGCAGGTCGCCGAGCGGGCCAAGGCGCTTCACCTTGGCGACACCGCAAAGGATGTTGCTTTCGTGTCGCGCTGCTTTGCGCGCCTGAAGGATCGCCAACCCTTCGATGAAGCTGATGAAGGTGGTTTCGACGCCGTCATGGATATTTTGGAGCGCAGTATTGCTTCGGAATTTCTCGGCAGTGAAGAGCGCTACGAGGAAACCGGCTACGATGACTTTGGCCCTCGCGGCGAAACCCGTGATACACCAGTCTATTCCGACCGCGGTAATGAACTCATCGAGCTGCAATACCTGTTCCAGGATTTTCTCAACTGCCGCGACGGTGTACTCGACCATGTCGCCGCACACCGCTGTTTGCTTGATATCATGGGCAGCTAAATGAAAGAAGAACACCCCGAGCAGCCAAGCTGCTCGGGGTGTTTGTCGTTCTATAGAGACAGAAGATTTCCATCTCAGTAGACGATTTCGGCCCAAAGCGGACTTTGAGAGGCCACTTTCCATTCCGCAATGCAGCACGCCATTACGGACATTCGTCGCGAGCAAAATAATGTACTGGTTCGAACCCACTCAATGCGAGCCCGCAGTGGGCATTCTCTAGTCTGGAACAAATGCCTTCAAACAAGCGGCGCGGCTCCTATTCCTCCACCCAAAATCGATCACTTGCCTTGCCACGGGATTCTAAGATGCGCTGCACGATTGCGTCGCTCCCGAACACATCAACCGGATCGAAGAGAAATTTTTGAAAGGTCTTCTCGCTAAGCTCTGCATCACCGAGCGCTTCTTGGGCGGCTTTCAATTTTGCAACGAAGTTCGCCTCCATGAATGTTATGGCTAGTGGGAGCATGCGTTCTAGGCATTCTAGCGTTGCACGATTCCAAGTCGTTTCATTTGTTGCTGCTGCTGGCGTCAATTGCCCAATTCGATTGGGTACAGCAAAAAGAATTACTTTGTGCCAGACTCGGTCCCTCATTTTGTGTTCGGGGTTCACGTGAGCCAGGGCATTGTTTCGAAGATTGATAAGATCGCGATGATCTTCTTTTTGGCCTTTCGTTAATTCACTGTTATTCAACTGAATTGAACCTCGCTCACCAAGCTTCCCGCTAGTTGATGTGGCACGAACATACAAGTTGACGGCGGTCGTTTGGAGAGCTTTGACAGTTGTTTGCTCCTCAGGCCCAAACGTTTCGCCCTTCTCATCCACCTTGGCCCTAAGGATTTTGCAACAGTCACTTGCTTGCAGCAGGTCACCCAAACATGCTTCTGCACGCCATACTTGGAGGAGAAGCCCCTTTAACTTTTTTTGTTCACTAGTTCGATTTAGGCTTTTGGAAAGCGCCAGAAAATCCACGAATGGCGGGTACTTCATATAACAGATTCCTGTGCGGCTCACCGTTTGATGCAGTTATGTAGAACAAGGTCTTGTTCGCAACCTTGGTGTCCAAGCTTAAACAGGTTTTGGTCCTTTGCGGTACCATGTGGAATGAGCATAACGGCCCAGAGCCGACGTTTGAACGTTTGGGGTTGCTTCAATGCGGCTTTCCCAAAACGGACGTTCTAGGGTGCCGACGAAGTGCCACCCCTCTGACAGTCTGAGGCGGTTTGTAACAGTTAAATCTAGATGTACTCGGAGAATAGGTCATCGATCGGATCTACTCGTTTCCTTTTTACGTCCTTCTTGTACGCGGAAACCAATTTTCCGGTCATCGTCTTACACCATATCGGGCTCTTGAGATCGCGTTTGTGATCAAATTTATCCTCTTCGATCAACTCTCCAATTTCTGCGTTGAGATCGTCAACGGTTGTGGACGCAATCCCCGCGAAGACCTTTACAAAGTCATCAACCTTACCCTCGGCAAACAGTTTTCTTGGGTCAGTTAGAACAGCTTTTACCGCTTCCTCGCCCCTTACAATTTGGCTTACAGCATGCGCCAGAAAATACTTTGTCAGGTTGTAGTGGCCGAATACAGGATCATCGAAGCCATCCAATACCCCGAGCATCGATTCCACCAGCAGATGGCAAAAGACGAGTTTCGCGCCAGTAACATCTGACCTTCCGAAAATTTTCGCATGTGACTCGTCCATGACCTTGTACTTTTGGTGACACGTCCACGGCTCGCCAAGTTCTACCGCCAGCAATGCCAACCCTGAATCTTCGTTCCGAAGCACCTCCTTCTTCGGGTTCAATTCACCCTGCTTCACCTCAAGCACAAAGTCGGAATATTTGAGTGCCGCCACTTCCTTTTTTAGCCGCTGCTGTATCGGATTGTTGGATTTTTGGTCGCGAGCCTTGATCGCGTTTTGGTTGTTGCTGTTGTGGGTGATTTTTTCAGACAACTGTGCATCGTCACCCAAAGCGACAACTTTCACCAGTACCCTTAAATCAGCCGTAATGCTTGCCTTTGAACTAAGCAGTGAAGTGAGGCTCTGAGCGCCATTTACCACGACATAGTCATGGATGCCGAGACGCTCTGTATTGGTTTCATCTATGGCGCTACATAGCACGGTTATGCTGACCTGCCCCCTGCTGGTCCCTCATTCATAATGAGAGTCTGCAGGTTAAATCTGGGTATTCGGCTTCCGCGTCTGACGCAAGCGCGCCGGGCGCGGAGTTCTTCAAATTGCTCAAGCGCACGGCGCGCTTGCAGCGGCGTTTGGTTGCCCAAGGACGAGTGTGGCCTGACCGTGTTATAGTCGTAACGCCATAGGGCCAGCTTGCGCCGCGCATCATCCAGGCTGTCGAAGATCTCCTCGTTCAGTAGCTCATCCCTGAGACTGCCGTTGAAGCTCTCGATGAACGCGTTCTGCTGCGGCTTGCCCGGATCGATGTAGTGCCACGGCACCTCGTTCTCGTCGGCCCATTTCAGGATGGCCCGACTGGTGAACTCAGTTCCATTATCGCTGACAATGCAGCCGGGCTTTCCGTAAAGCCGGATCAGAGCGCTGAGCTCCCGGGCGACCCTTGCGCCGGAGAGGCTGGTGTCCGCGATAAGGCACAGGCATTCCCGAGTGCAGTCATCGATCACTGCCAGCATCCGGAACTTCCGCGAGGCGCCGAAGCTGTCGGATACGAAGTCCAACGACCAACGAGCATTGGGATACGCCGCAACTGGCATCGGCACCCTGGTGCCACGCGCCCGTTTCCGGCCGCGCCGCCGCTTCACGGACAGCCCTTCTTCGCGATAGACCCTGTAGAGCTTCTTGTGGTTCATGGTCATGCCCTTGCGCTCCAGCAGCACGCCGATCCGGCGGTAACCGAACCTGCGCCGCTTGGCAGCGATGTCCTGCATCTCCTTGCGGATCTCGGTACAGTCCGGTGGGCGTTCTCGCCGGACTGTTTTGGGATCGACACCGACAAGCCTGCAGGCCCGGCGCTGCGAGATGTCATGATCCCGCATCGCCCGAAGCGCCGCGTCTCGCCGCTTGGTCAATGTCGTCAATTCTTTCCCAGCAAGTCTTTCAGCACGACGTTGTCGAGCATGGTATCGGCCAGCAGGCGCTTGAGCTTGGCGTTCTCGTCTTCGAGCGCCTTCAGCCTGGCGGCCTCAGAAACTTCCATCCCGCCATACTTGGCCTTCAACTTGTAGAAAGTCGCCGTGCTCAGCCCGTGCCTGCGACACACCTCCGCTGTCGGCATCCCTGCTTCCTGTTCTTTGATCATACCGATGATCTGCGCCTCGGTGAAACAACTCTTTCGCATCTGTCTGCTCCTTCAGAGTTGGCGCAAACTCTACATTACGGTGAGGGATTTCGCGGGGGGCAGGTCACTCTGGGTGAAATCTATATTTCGTTGCGGTCTAACATTTCAAATCGGGATGCAGGCCCCCTCAAAGATGTTGTTCGGGACTTTATCATCGAGCACTTGCCTGTTCAGCCAGGCTCGGAATTGTTGGATGGGAAGGTAGCACATCGGAAGCGCCATACCGTGGCGAGCCTGTCCAAAGTTAGCGGTATCCACCAAATGACGCTAAACAGGGCTTTGATCCAAACAGGATTGATCGCGGAGGGAGATCCCGAGCAGATCGAAACCAGACGGACCTTTGATGCGGTTGAAGGTGAAGCGCTTGCCCACAGGATCAATAACTCCACGCCGACGAAATCAATTCCAGATTACCTGAACTGCAACCGTACACAGGCGCAAATGATGGTCAGAACTGGGATCCTGAAGAAGCTGTCGAACGATCCGTCCATCAAGTCTGGAGTGATGACGAATGTCGCGAACGATGACCTTGATGATTTTCTGGTTCGCTTTCGTGCTGCCGGCAAGCCTGTGCAGGAGCCGAGCGCAGGCATGGTAAATACCATCGAGGCTTCGGAAATTGCTCGGGTGCCCGTTGCAGACATCGTTCGGCTTGTTTTGGACGGACGGCTCGCCACCGTCGAAACCGGCTGTGAAGAATTGCGGTTCCGCTCGGTTTTCGTCCGCCCGGAGGAAATCCGGCCTGCTGCGCAAGAGGTGATTTCCGAGCAGGGCATGTCTGCCAAAGAAGTCGCAACGCAATTGGGACTCAAGGTGATGGCAATTGAACATCTTCGAACGAAAACTGATCTGGACGGGCAACAGTTTCTTAAGGGGGTAAAAGTTGCCAACGCCCGGGGTACGATCCGGTATTGTTACGCAAAGGAGGACGTGGACAAGTTTTGTTCGAAGTATGTCACTCTTCAAGAGCTTGCCGATAACGCAGGTACCAGTACGAAATCGGTTTCTGTCAAACTGAGTAAGCTGGGTTTGGAGCCGATTATGGATCGGTATATTTTGAGAGCGAAGGTTTTCCGCCGCGCAGATCTATAATCACCATTTCTAAAGATGACTTACAGGCCGCCCTTCGGGGCGGCTTTTTTTTATGCATAATTGACCGAGATCCCCTGAGAATAATGGCAAAACTTACCCCGACTACTTGGCAATGGCAGCCGCTGTTTTTAGACGCGCAGTTTTGGATGTGAGTTAAGTTATTGAATAATAAAATTTTATTGGGGTGGCCGGAACTGGCGTGGCATAACTTTGCCAGCATCGACAGGGTGTGTTGTGGCGCATCACGCGACATGACCTAACCGTCTCACAAGGTCATTTTGGCTGAGAAGATAAGGAAACGGCTTCGGGGAGTACCCGAGGCCGTTTGCATGTCTGGCTGTGGCGCCGCCTGGTGGTGTTTTTGCCAGGCAGCACGCTAAGAAGGGCAGCCGATCTTCACTGCGCGTGCTGTGATCGTATGAGCGAAGGCACGTGCAATGAGTGGATGCGGGCGTATATCAGATCATAGTTTGCCAGGAGCTGTCGACCACTGCCGACTTTGGTACCAAGTGCGGTAGATGGCCGATCACAGCCCGAATGCACGAAAACATGCAGTTCCCCAAACGTCGCGTTCCGTCGAAATTCGAGGCCATGGCGGTGTAGCAATTTGAACAAGATCAGCTCAGTTAGCTCACCAACGTGACGCCTAATGCGATTGTGCGCTTGCTCTATCAGGCTATATAGTTGGCAAGTCTTAGCAAGCTCCGCCGCCTGGGTGCACGCGGCCCCAAGTTCGTGAGAACGAGTAACTACCGGAAGTCAAACCGCATGACTGGTCTTGCCACGGTTTCGTTCCGGTCTTTGCAATCAGTGTCCGCAGCGTCACAGTTATGCCGACCAGTGTTTTCGATAGTTTTAGAGGACTGCATGAATCCAGATAAAGTGTTTGTGCTATGTATCGGCAGGGCGAAAGCAGTCTTTTATGATATAAAGTTTGAAGTTACTGGCGATATGTCCTGCACCGGTGCCCCGCGTCGGCATGCCTTGTGCACATCCTCGCCAAAGACAGTTTCGACTTGTAGAAGGTAACAACCCAAGATCGGTTGTCGCGTCGGCCCGCTTGGCGGTGACAAGGAGACCTATTTGTTCAAGATAGACGCTGTCCAGTCTGCTTCGTTTCTGGTTGCCTGCGAAGAGGGTTCGATCAGATCTGCATCAGAGCGATTGGGTGTCGAACCTTCGACGATCAGTCGGCAAATCAAGGCTTTGGAAGATTCGCTGGGAACCGCGCTGATTGAGCGGGGACGCAGAGGCGTCCGCGCGACCGAGGCGGGAATACTTCTGCGGACCTATCTGAAACACCAACAAAGCGAGCAAGAGGCGCTGTTGTCGGACTTTGACGCGCTCAAGGGGATGCGGCGCGGGGAATTGGTGATTGCGGTCGGAGATGGCTTTATCAGCGATTTTGTCGGCAATGCGGTGAAGTCTTACAAGGCGGCGTTCCCGGGGTTTACTTATGATTTGTTGAGCGGTTCGACCGAACAGGTTCTTCACGCGGTCAGAACGGACCGCGCGCATCTTGGACTGGCGTATAATGCGCGTACCGAACGGGCGATCCGCAGTGTTGCGCAGGTCAAGCAACCGCTGGATCTGCTGGTCAGCCCCACGTCGGAATGGGCGGATCTGCCAGAGCCCGTCACGATGGCGCAGCTCGAAACCTTGCCGTCGGCATTGCTGAAATCCGGCTTTGGCGTCGGGGATATGATTGCGGTGGCCGAGGGCGCACATGGGGTCAGGCTTCAGGCGCTTGTGCGATCGAACTCTCTGGCTGTGCTGCGCAACTTCGTGCGTGAGGGGTTGGGTGTCACGGTGCTGCCCGCCTTTGTGGTCACCCGCGAAATTGCGGATGGGACCATCATAACCAAGCCTTTGGATATTCCTGAATTCAGCAAGGGCGAGGCGTCGGTTTTTACCCGGCAGGGACGTCGTTTGCCCGAAGGAGCGACGCGACTGGTCAACCACATCAGCCGATCAATGGTCGCCTTTCGGCACAGCGCCTAGCGTTGCGTGCGGCGCAACGATAAGTCACATTTGCTGCAATTCCCGCAGCCTTGTTCTGGCCATAGTCTGTAGAGAATCGATGGATCTCAACAGGGTAAAAAAATGTCAAAAAACTATATCGCTCCTCTTGTCGCCGCCTTGGCCGTTTCGACCGCGTTAGTCGCCCCGGCGCAGGCGGAAACGCTGCGCATTGCCTCGCAGGGCGATGCCACCAGCCTTGACCCCCATAGCCACAATGAGAGCTTTACCAACTATTTTCTCGCCAATGTTTATGAGGGGCTTGTCGCGCGCGACAAGGATTTCGAGATCGCAGGTCAGTTGGCACAAAGCTGGGAGCAGGTGGATGCCAAGACGTGGCGCTTCACACTGCGCGATGGGGTGTCGTTCCATGATGGGTCGGTTTTCGCCGCCGATGACGTCATCTTCAGTATGGACCGTGCGCTTTCGGAAACCTCGAATTTCAAACATGTGCTGGCTTCGGTCGAAAGCTATAGCGCCATTGATGACATGACCGTCGAAGTCGTGACCAAAGCGCCAAATCCGATCCTGTTGAATGATCTCTTGGACCTGATGATCCTTGATAAACAATGGTCCGAAGCCAACGGCGCAGCGATGCCAATCAACCTTCAGGCTGAGGAAAAAGCCTATAGCGCCACCAACGCCAACGGCACGGGCCCCTTTCAGGTTGTATCGCGCGCGCAGGGTGAAAAGACCACGCTTGCCGCATTTGATGGCTATTGGGGCGATGCGGGCAATGTAACCGAAGTT
Organism: Marinovum sp. J2-8; assembly: GCF_055808435.1. Taxonomy (NCBI): domain Bacteria; kingdom Pseudomonadati; phylum Pseudomonadota; class Alphaproteobacteria; order Rhodobacterales; family Roseobacteraceae; genus Marinovum; species Marinovum sp. J2-8. Next base: position 279,776 of record NZ_JBVVRZ010000001.1, read on the forward strand.
GTCTTTACCCCGATCAACAATGCCGCGACGCTGGTGTCGGCGCTTTTGTCGGGTGAGGTTGATCTGGTGATGCCACTGCCGTTGCAGGACATTCCGCGCGTAGAAAACGGCGCAGGGGTCAAGGTGGTCTCCAGCGCCGAGGCGCGCACCATGTATATCGGCATGGACCAATGGCGCGATCAGATCATCGAAAGCCCGGTCGAGGGCAATCCGTTCCTTGATCTGCGGGTGCGTCAGGCGATTGCCCATGCGGTGGACGCACAGGCGATCATCGACCGGGTGATGCAGGGGCAGGCGACGCTGGCCACGCAATATTTGATGGACAAGGTGAACGGCTATAACCCCGATCTGACACGGCTGGAATACAGCGTTGATACCGCCAAATCGCTCTTGGCCGAAGCAGGCTATCCCGATGGGTTCGAGGTCACGATGGATTGCTCGACCGACCGTTACGTCAATGACGGTCAGATCTGTCAGGCAACCGTCAGCCTGCTGGCCCGTGTCGGGATCAAGGTGAACCTGATCGCCCAGCCCAAGGCACAGTTTTTCCCCAAGGTTGTCGCGCCTGATTTCGGCACCTCGTTCTTTTTGCTTAGCTGGACGCCCTCGACCATGGATGCGTTGAACGTGTTCCAGAATGTGCTGGGAACCCGCGATCTGGAAAACGGCAAAGGGGCGTGGAACATCTCTGGCTGCTCGGTTCCAGAAGCCGATGCGCTGGCGGCAGAGGCGGCTGTGACGATGGACGCAACCGCGCGCGAAAAGATGCTGCAAGACGCGATGGCCCTCATGGTCGAAGATGTCTGCCTCGTGCCGCTGCACGTGCAGCAGTTGGTCTGGGGCGCGGCGGAAAACATCGATGTGGTGCAGCACCCGACGTTTGAATTCCCGCTGGAATATTTCAACGTCAACTGATCGCGCCTGTGCGGCCCGCCTTTGTTGGGCCGCACCCCATCGCCCCCTACATGGAAACCTGATATGTATTTTTTGCTGGCCCGATTGCTTCAGGCCACGATTGTGATGCTGTGCGTTGCCCTTGTCGGCTTCCTGGTATTTCAATTTGTAGGCGACCCGGTTCTGTCCCTTGTCGGACAGGAAACATCCGTCGAAGACCGCGAAGCGCTCCGCGAGAGCCTTGGCCTGAACGATCCGATCCTCGTGCAATATGCCCGCTATGTTGTGAACGCCGTGCAGGGCGATTTTGGCATCTCCTACAGCTTTAACCGTGATGTCAGCGAGATGATCGCAGACCGGCTTCCGGCGACGATAGAGCTGGTGATGCTGTCCGGTGTGCTGTCGCTGTTGCTGGCCATTCCGGCAGGCATTTACACCGGCATCCGGCGCAAGGGCGGCATTGCCCAGACGATCATGGCGCTTTCGGTCATCGGGGTCTCTATCCCATCCTTCCTGTTGGGTATCTTGTTGATTTTGGTGTTCTCGGTCTGGCTGAACTGGTTGCCTTCATTCGGGCGCGGCGACGTGGCGGTGGTGCTTGGGTTCCGCTCCAGCCTGTTCACCTGGGACGGGCTTAGCCATGCCTTGATGCCCGCCGCCGTACTCTGTCTGTTTCAACTTGGTGTCATCCTGCGCCTGATCCGGGCCGAGATGCTGGAGGTGCTGCGCACCGACTACATCCGCTTTGCCTGGGCGCGTGGATTGCCGGGCGGGCGGGTCTATTTCCGCCATGCTCTGAAAAATACGCTGGTGCCGGTGGTCACGGCGATTGGCCTGCAACTCAGCTCTTTGTTTGCCTTTTCGATCATCACCGAACGGGTGTTCCAATGGCCGGGCATGGGGTCGTTGTTGCTGCATGCCATTGGCCAAAGCGACATCCCGCTGCTGGCCGCCTATCTGATCTTTGTCGGGCTGGTGTTCACGATCTCCAACCTTGTGGTGGATGCGATCTATGTGCTGATCGACCCCCGCATTCGCCACGGAGCGCTTTGATATGTTGGAACGAATTCGCTCTGATTTCTGGTACGAACTGCTTAATTCGCCGGTCACGGTCGTTTCGGCCGTCATCATTGCTTTGATGATCATCGGCTGCACCTTTGCCCCGGTCTTTGCGCCGCATACGCCGTTTGATCCGGCGACGATTTCGATCATGGACAACAATATGCCCCCTGCCTGGGCGGATGGGGCCGATCCCCGGTTCCTTCTGGGGACGGACCTGCAAGGGCGCGATGTCCTGTCGGCGATGCTCTATGGTGGGCGGATTTCGCTGCAGGTTGGCATTGGTGCGGTGGCGCTGTCTGTGGTGATCGGTATGATCGTCGGTCTGGTTGCCGGATACTTCGGCGGGATGACCGATGCGGTGCTGATGCGGGTTGCAGAAATCCAGTTCGCCTTTCCGCCGATCCTGATTGCGCTGTTGTTCAATGGCATTCTCAAGGCGTCCTTGCCTGCGGATGTCTTTGCTCAGGCGGCTGTGCCAATCATGATCCTTGCCATCGGTTTGGCCGGATGGGTCCAGTTTGCCCGCATCGTGCGTGCCTCTGCGATGGTGCAGCGTGGTCAGGATTACGTCACCGCTTGCCACGCGATCGGCTTGCCGACGGTCACGATCATCCTGCGCCACATCACGCCGAACATCCTTGGGCCGGTGCTTGTGCTTGCCATGTTGCAAATCGCCGTGGCCATCGTGACCGAGGCAACGCTGTCCTTCCTTGGGCTGGGCACGCCTTTGACTGAACCGTCGCTTGGCGCCTTGATCCAGATCGGCAGCCAATACCTGTTTTCCGGCATTTGGTGGGTCGTGATCTTTCCCGGCATCATGCTCTTGGTGATGGTGGTTGCCTTCAATCTCGTGGCCGACTGGGTCCGCGACTATCTGAATCCGAGGTTGAGATGACCGATATTCTTTGCAAAACCCAAGACCTGAAAATCACGTTCCCACACCGGCTGGGTGATTTCACCGCCGTCCATGGCTTTGATATGGAGGTCCGGCGCGGCGAGATTGTCGGGCTGATCGGCGAAAGTGGTGCGGGCAAGTCGACCATTGGCAACGCCATCATGGGGCTGCTGTCGCATCCTGGCGTGGTGTCGGGCGGGCGGATCGAGCTTGAGGGTGAAAACCTGGTCGATTTATCCGATACGGCGATGGCGCGGCTGCGCGGCGGGCGGATCGGGATGATCTTTCAGGATCCGATGACTTCGCTGAACCCGTTGATGACGGTCGGCGATCAGTTGAGCGAATCCATTGCAATATTGCAGGATTTGCCACTGGCGCAGGCGCGTCAGATGGCGGCGGATCGGCTGGACGGTGTCGGCATTCCCGACGCGGCCAGCCGCATGGGGCAATATCCGCACGAATTCTCTGGCGGGATGCGGCAGCGTGTGGTCATCGCCCTTGCCATGGCCGGTGATCCCGACCTTCTGATTGCGGATGAACCGACCACGGCGCTGGATGTATCTGTGCAAAAACAGGTGCTTGATCTGATCCGCAGCATTTGTGTTGAACGCTCTCTTGGGGTGATTTTGGTCACTCATGACATGGGGGTGATCGCCGAAACCGCCGACAGGGTCTATGTGATGCGCTACGGCAAACTGGTGGAAACCGGCCCAACGGCACAGGTGATCCACCAGCCCACCCAGCAATATACCCAAGATTTGATTGCCGCGATCCCCAGCATCGACCACCGCGAAGACAGGTTCCGCAATCCCGCGAAAAAGACCGGCGAGATTGATCAATGGCTGTTGCAGGGGCACAAGGGCGAAGGATCTGGCGATTATGTCACCGCAAGCGCGCTGACCAAGGATTTTGCCACCAAAAAGAAGTCTTTCTGGGGAAAGGCGGGCAGCTTCCGCGCTGTGGATATTCCCGGCCTCAGCATCAAACGTGGCGAGGTTCTGGGGCTTGTCGGGGAAAGCGGGTCCGGCAAATCGACCCTTGGCCGGATGATGACGGGCCTGATCCCGCCCAGTTCCGGCAGTGTGCGGTATGGTGATCATGGGCTTATGACCGATGTACGCACGCGGGCCGCCCGCAAGGCGCTGCGCCGTGATGTGCAGGTGGTCTTTCAGGATCCCTATTCGTCGCTCAACAGCCGGATGCGCGTTGATCACATTCTGGCCGAACCAATCCGGTTTCACGGTCTGGCCGAACGCGAGGAAACCCCGCGTCTGGTTGGGGCTTTGCTGGAACGCGTCGGCCTGCCTGCGGATTCCGGGCGCAAATTTCCGCATCAATTTTCGGGTGGTCAACGCCAGCGTATCTGCATCGCGCGCGCGCTTTCGGTCCGGCCCCGGTTTTTGCTTTGTGACGAGCCGACCTCGGCGTTGGATGTGTCGATCCAGGCCGACATGTTGGCGCTGTTGATGGAGCTGCGCCGCTCGCTCGGGCTGACCATGCTGTTTGTCAGCCATGATCTGGCGGTGGTGCGGCAGGTTTCAGACAGGGTGGCAGTGATGAAGCAGGGCCAGATCGTCGAATGCCGTGCGGCAGAGGCTTTGTATGATGCACCAGAGAATGAATACACCCGAATGCTGCTGGAAACGGCACCGCGCGCCACGGGACATGAGAATACACAAAATATGAGGAGAGCAACATGATAGGCATAGTGGGATGCGGCGCGATGGGCGGCGCGATGATTGCGCGGCTTGTTGAAAAGGGCCATCAGGTGCTCTGCTATGACGCGATGCCAGAGGCGCGTGCGCGCGCCGTGGCGAATGGCGCCACTGCATGCGAGAGTTTGGCCACCTTGGCGCAAAGCTGCGATCAGATCATCCTGTCGCTGCCCAAAGCCGAGGTTGTGACCAGCGTCATGGCCGATCTCGTGCCGCATGTGCAGGCGGGAACCATCATTCTGGACACGTCGACATCAGAGCCGGACACAACCAAAATGCTGGCCGCCGCGGCAGACGGCTACATCTTTCTTGATGGTCCGGTCAGCGGCGGGCCGGGCGGCGCACGCGCGGGCACGATGACCATGGTTCTGGGCGGCCCGGCTGCGGCCATCGACGCGCTGCGCCCGGTTCTGGATGATCTGACGGCCAAGACCGTGCATGTCGGCCCCGCCGGATCGGGCCATGCGGCGAAAATTGCCAACAATCTGCTCTGTGCTGCGAATTTGGTGTTGGTCAGTGAAATGGCCCGTCTGGCGCAAAGCTGTGACATCCCGCTTGACAGCCTGTTGCAAGGGGTCAACGCCGGATCGGGGCGCAGCGGGGTCAGCGAAGTGAACTTCCCGAAATGGATTTTGAATGGTGCCTATGATTCCGGCTTTACCATGGGGCTGATGCGCAAGGATGTTGGGCTTGCCACCAAATTGGCGGGGCAGGGCGGGCTTGACCTTCCTGCCACTGCTGCGATTGCCGCGATCTGGGAAAACAGCCGCGATACATTGGCCGACAGCGCCGATTTCAACGAGATTTTCAAATATGGAGCCACCGACAATGTCTGACCGCAAAGACCTTTTGCTTTCGCTGATGCGTGACCTGGGCCTTGGCACAGAGGTGCAAAGCCTGGTTGGTGGCCAGTTGCGCGACGGCGCAGGTGATGCCGTGGTGCTGGAAGATCCCTATGCGCAGATCGAACTGGCCCGCTATGCTGATTGCGGCGCGGCGCTTGCGGCGGCGGCTTGCGATGCTGCGGCGGAGGCGCAAAAGGCCTGGGCCGGTGGCTATTCCGCCGCCGCCCGGGGCGATGTCATGCAGGACATCGCGCGGGCGGTTCAGGACCACCATGAGACGCTGGCGCGGCTCGAAGCACTGGTCGCGGGCAAGCCCGTCCGCGATTGCCGGGTGGAGGTGGCCAAGGTCGCCGAGATGTTCCGCTATTACGCCGGTTGGGCAGACAAACTGCATGGTGAAGTGATCCCGGTGCCAAGCGGGCACCTGAATTATACGCTGCGCGAACCCCTGGGCGTGGTCTTCCAAATCACGCCGTGGAACGCGCCGATCTTTACCGCAGGCTGGCAAATCGCGCCGGCCATCGCCACCGGCAATGGCGTTGTGATCAAGCCCAGCGAATTGACCCCGCTGACAACCGTCGCACTGGTGAAGATCGCCGAAGACGCGGGCCTGCCCAAAGGGTTGGTCAACGTGCTCTGCGGGCTGGGGCCAACAACTGGGCAAGCCGCGATTGAACATGACGCGGTACGCAAGGTGATCTTTGTCGGCTCGCCCGAAACCGGGCGTCGCGTTGCGGTCGCGGCGGCGCAATCGCTGAAACCTGCGGTGCTGGAGCTGGGCGGCAAATCAGCCAATATCGTCTTTGGCGATGCCAATCTGAAACATGCCGCCCTTGGCGCGCAGGCGGCGATTTTTTCCGGCGCGGGGCAAAGCTGTGTCGCGGGATCGCGGCTGTTGGTGCATCAATCGGTTCATGCCGAGCTGACCGATATGATCGCTGCGGGCATGGACGGTATCCGCTTGGGGGATCCGCTGGATGAGGCCACCGAGGTTGGCCCAATCAGCAATGGCCGCCAGTTTGCCCATGTCACGGGCATGATCCGGGGCGCGCGCGACGAGGGGGGCATTGTGCGCACCCGCGACACAACACCAGACACCGGATATTTCGTGCCGCCAACCCTGCTGTCCGGGCTGGGTAATCACGCCGCCGCCGCCCAGACCGAGATTTTTGGCCCCGTCGCCACCGCAATCGCCTTTGCGGATGAGGAAGAGGCCATCGCCATCGCCAATGACACGATGTTCGGGCTGGCTGGCGCGGTTTGGACCTCGGATGTTGGCTGTGCACATCGGGTGTCATCGGCCGTGCGCGCCGGGACATTCTGGATCAACAGCTACAAGGCGATCCATGTGTCGTCGCCCTTTGGAGGGTCGCTTAACTCCGGCTTTGGCCGATCCAGTGGTAGCGATGCGTTGATGGAGTATACAAGTCCGAAATCGGTCTGGCTCGACAGTGGTAAAACGCCCAAAATCGCGTTTGGATATGTGTCCTGATGGATGGATCGGGGTGGGGGCCGCTGTGCCCTCTCCCCCTTTGAAGGAAAGCAACAAGATGTCGCCCCCTGACTTTTTCACAGCGCAGCACCCGACCTGGACAGACTGGCGTCGCGATCTGCACAAGCACCCGGAACTGGCCTATCAAGAGCACAGGACATCCGAATTCGTCGCCGAACGGCTGACGCAGATGGGGATAACGGTGCATCGCGGGTATGGTGGCACCGGCGTTGTCGGCGTGCTCAGGAACGGAGATGGCCCCAATATCGGGCTGCGCGCAGACATGGATGCGTTGCCGATTTCCGAAGAAAGCCAACAGCCCTACAGGTCCGTCCACGCGGGCATCATGCACGCCTGTGGCCATGACGGCCATACAACCATGCTGCTTGCCGCGGCAGAGTATCTGGCGAAGACAAAGCGCTTTTCCGGCACCGTCACATTCATTTTCCAACCCGCCGAGGAATGCGAAGCCGGTGCGCGCCACATGATTGAAGACGGGCTGTTCAACGATCATCAGGTGGATAAGGTTTACGCCCTGCACAATTGGCCGGGCCTGACGCCGGGCTCGTTTTCCGTGCGGCCGGGCGCGCAGATGGCAGGGTTTGATACCTTTGATATTACCGTGACCGGGCGCGGGGGCCATGCGGCCATGCCGCATGATTGCAACGACAGTATCGTGGCCGCCGGACAGTTGATCGGCGCGTTTCAATCCGTTGTATCGCGCAGCCTTGACCCGCAATCGCCTGCGGTGCTGAGCGTCACACAGATCCACGCGGGTGACGCCTATAACGTCCTTCCCGAAGCTGTGCGGCTGGCGGGCTGCACCCGTTATTTCGACAAGGCCGTGAAACAGCAGGTAGAGACCCGGATGGCCGAGATTTGTGCCGGCGTTGCGGCGCAAAATGCCGTTGAAATTAACCTTGATTACAAAGCGGTCTATCCGCCGACGATCAACGATGTCGCCAGTCAGCAAAAGGCACAGGCGGCGGCATCGACGGTTGCGAGTCGGGATGCTGTCCATAGCGATCAGAACCCCTCCATGGCATCCGAGGATTTTGCCTTCATGCTTGAACAGGTGCCCGGAGCCTATGTCTGGTTGGGGAATGGCCCCGTGTCAGAGTTTGGCGCTTTGCATTCGCCCCGTTATGATTTCAACGACGCGATCCTGCCCATCGGTGCGCGGTTTTTCTCAACGCTGGTTGAGGGGGCAGGGCAATGAAGGCAGGACAGGATGTTGCACGATGACTTTGGTCGCCGACACCGAAGCGCTGCTGAACGACCACCCCGACACTGCCGCGCTGCTTGGCATCCAGCCGCGACGGTTTGCGGGGTTCGCTGACCTTGCCGGCACGCTTCTGGCCTCCTTCGCTGGGGTGCCGGGGGATGTGGTCCGACGGGTCTATGCCGCCAACCCCGGTCTGGTCGATCTCAGCAGCCACGACATTGCGGAAACTGCGCGGCGTAATTTTGAGCCGGGCGGCGCGGTGGCCTCGCTATTGTTTGCACGCGGGGTGCATGCCGTCATGGCCCACCGTGTGGCGCATCAACTGTGGCAAGAAGGCGACTACACGCTTGCTTTGGCGGTCAAATCGGCCTTTGGGCGGGCCTTTTCCACCGATATCCATCCCGGCGCGCGGATTGGGCCGGGCTTCTGGCTGGATCACGGTTTGGGTTTTGTTGCTGGCGAAACCTGTGTGATCGGAGAGGATGTATCGATCTGGCATAACGTGACCCTGGGAAGCACGCTGTCGGACAGCGGTGCGCAGCGCCATCCAACACTCCGGGACGGCGCGGTCATCGGTGCTGGCGCGATCATCCTTGGCAATGTCACCGTCGGTGCCGGGGCCAATGTCGCGGCGGGTGCGATCGTGATCACCGATGTTGCGCCCGCGACGGTCGTTGTCGGAGCCAATTCCAGACAGGTTGGTCCCGCAAAAGTGTCCTTTGCAAAGCCCAGGGAGTAACGCGATGAACGATGCATTCGGAATCGACCATCCATTGATCGCGGTACACGACATCAATGCCTTGCGTGAACGGCTGATCGACATCGGGTTCAACATGACATCCATCGGCAAACACCCTTGGGGGACCAGCACCAGCCTGGCGATGTTCCAGGGCTGTTTGCTGGAAATCATGGGCATCTATGATCAGACCCTGATTGACGAGGTGCTCGCCGGGGATTTCCACTTCGGGCGCCATGTCTATGAACACCTTCAAAAACGCGAAGGCGTTGCGCTTACAGCGTTGCACAGTACCAATGCTGTCGCAGACGCTGCTTTTGCGGAACAGGCCGGATTTAGGATCAGTGGCCACCTGGAATTCGGCCGTGATGTGACACTGCCGAACGGCCGCATGGGGCGTACCAAGACAACGCTCGCCCTGTTGCCAGACACAGCGCGCCCGCGCCTTTCCTTTTTCCTGTGCCAGCAACACCGCCCCGAATTCATCTATGTGCCCGCATGGTTGGTTCATCCGAATTCGGTTTGTGGCTATGCAGGTGCCTCGGTGCTGGCACGTGATGCGGATATGAGCGCGTTGGAAACCAAATTCGCGGGCCTTTATGGCGCACCACGTCCGTGCGACGGTGGCGTCGTCTTCGATACCGCGAATGGGAAAATGCGATTGTTGACCCGCGCGGCAATAGAGGCCCGCAATGGCCCCCTGCCGACTGATGTCCTGACCGAAGACGCGCCGGGAATTGTGGCCCTGGACCTTGCCTATTCAGATGGCAAAAAGCTGGAGGCCTGTTTGCGAAACTCTGGTGTGAAATACAGCAGGCACGAAAGCGAGTTTCGCCTATCCGATCCGCAGTTATTCGGAAATACGTTTCTCAACTTCGTGCCATGTTGACGTTTTTGAACGGCGGTCGCACAGCAGGCTTTTCGGAGTAAGGCGCTTCGCCTTCTACACGAGATCGCTCCGTGCTTGGCCAAAATGATAGGTTATTTCGCGCCCAATATTCGTCAGAAATGGTCATGAAATACAAAGGTGACTTATGCGCAGAGCAGCCGTCTGGGCTGCCAGCAGCGGACGACCGGTTTCCGCCCTTTGTTTTGACCGGCGCGACCGCCCTCTACGCCGGTTACCCGAAAGTCAAGGAGAAGCAGTCTTCAAATCTTCACAAACCAAGACCCGCATGATGCGTCGCACAACGAGGTCAGTGAGGCGCACTTCATGACGATCCGCCAGCATTCGTGAGGAAAGTGCCATATCGAGCAGACACAAGAGCCTCACGTGCGCGCCCCCAGCCTTGCCAAGGTCGAAGGAGATAACATCTTGAACAAGACAGTAATGTCCGCTCCGCCCGGACAGTCGCCATTGTGGCAAGAAATAGAGGCCAGCGATCCCTACTCGGTCAATTTGAGAAAACCGAAAACGCAGTTCTCAGAAATTTACCCACGGTCTCTGGCGACGCTTGGCGTTTCATCAAAACCATCGCGCTGGCCAGTTGCAAATCGACATAGATCGCTGCAACGGGGTTAGACAAATCGGTCGATATCTCACCTTTCTCTTTGGCGCGTGCGATCCAGTCTTCGTATATGTCTATAGTCTCTGCCCTGAGCATATCGATGGTATCTGCGGTCAATTCCCCCATTTGCCCCCGCGACGCGGACATATCTTGCAGCAGACATCCTTTTGGAGTGGGTGAATTCAGTTGGCTTGATCGAAAAAGGTCAATCAAGGCTTCCACGATTTCTGAGAACTGACCACCAGACTGAAAAATTGCGTAAAGCGGTTCCAAGTTCTCATCGCGGTAACTTCTTAACACAGTGCGCCTTAGACCATCTTCGTTGCCAAACTCACGATACAAGCCAGGTTTCGACACCCCGGAGCGTTTGCAAATCTCGTTGATCGAGACATGCGTCGGCCCCTCGGACATAAAGCTTTCTTTTGCGATTTCAATGATATGATCGCGATCAAGCGTCTTGGGGCGGCCCCTGGTTGTGGGGTTTTTCTGTGTGTCCATATTATAGTACCGTTCAGCATTTATACCTTGCCTTCCATTTTCGTACCATGCAGTACAAAATGAATCAACACAGGATTAAATGCCAGATTGGCAGGTTTTAGAAGGAGAAGGTCATGACGAAAACTGTGCTTTTGACCGGCATTTCCGGCTTTATCGGATTGCACGCCGCCAAAGAATTGCTGAACCAAGGATACATTGTTCGCGGTTCGGTTCGCAGCAAACGCAAAGAGCAGCAGGTCCGCGATACGCTGACTGCTGCCAACGTTGATGTCTCAAATCTGACGATTGTCGAGCTTGATCTGGCATCTGACAAAGGCTGGGACGAGGCCGCGGCGGGCGCGGACCATATCATGCACGTTGCCTCGCCCTTTATCTCTGCTGCCCCCAAACACGAGAACGAAATCATTGTCCCGGCGGTTCAGGGTACATTGCGCGCCATGCGCGCCGCAAAAAATGCCGGTGTTAAGCGGGTCGTTCTGACCAGTTCCGCAGGCGCCATGTTCAGCAAGCTGACTGGCGAAATTGGTCCGAAGGACTGGACCGATACCAACGCGCCTAAAATGAGCGCCTATCTCAAGAGCAAGACACTTGCCGAGCGCGCCGCTTGGGATTTCATCAAGAACGAAGCCGCCGGGACAGATCTCGAACTCACCGTCATTGCGCCGGGTGCGACCTTCGGGCCGCCTGTGGGTGACGATATTTCTGGCGAGGCCTTGTCCACAATTGCCCGCATGCTTCGCGGGAAAATGCCAATGGTTCCGAAAGTTGCCATGCCCATGGGCGATGTACGCGATGTAGCGGCCCTGCATGTCAAAGCGCTGGAAACACCCGAAGCGGCAGGCCAAAGGTTCCTTGTCGCCGACACGCCGGCCAGAAGCTTCCAAAATGTTGCACAGATGTTGCAAGACGAAGGGCATACTGGCCCCAGCACCCGTCTTGCTCCCAACTTTCTTATGCGCATCATGTCGATCTTCGACAGAGATGTCCGTGGTATGGTCGGTTGGCTTGGTCTAAATCTGAGCGGAGACATTTCTGCGACGCGCAGAACATTTGGCTGGACGCCGATGCCATTCAGAAAAACCCTGTCCGAAACGGCCGCGTCGATTTCAGCGTTGCAATCCTAAGCCGGTCAATCTGAACCTGATCAAAAAGAAATGCGGGGCGCGCCGACATCGTTGCGCGCCTCGGTAAAACAGGCTGCCTGCGTGAACGCCTCTCTATTCCCGTTACACAAGGAACAACCATTTCCAGCTTCCGGGACAGAAAGAAGTTCGCAACTGTTTTGGCAACCAGATGGCCTATATCGAAGAGAACGTTTGGCCCCAGTTGTCTTCCTGCACGGCAATCCGACGTCGTCTTATCTTTTGGCGAAACACCATGCCATATCTTGCGGGCAAAGGGTATCTGATTGCACCCGACTTGATAAGGGTGGGCGATAGCGACAAGCCCAAAAGGGTGGCGCGGACCGGTATATCTATGCAGAACAGAGCAAATACCCTTTTGCATTGCTTAGACAGCTGGGTGCAACGGAAGACGCTACACTGGCATTTGATAACTGGGGGTCTTCGTTAGGGTTCGAATGGGCCAGCAGAATCAAAAACGTTGTGAATGGCAGCGGCATAACGGTAGCGGCTGTACAGGCACTGCAAAACGGGGATTCATCTACCAATGAAGGGCGCGCGCTGTTTGAGGGCTTTTGGCCCCCAACATGCGAGCAAATTGTTCTGGATAGCATTATCGTTGTCGAAAGGTTCACTCCCCAAGCAGTCGCACGCGACCTAAGCGAAGAACAAATAAATGAACATCGTCGCCCGTTTCTGGATTCGAGTGAGGATCGCCACTCACAAGAATGCCGGCATCGCAGCCATGTGCGACGCCGGATGCTGGTTCTTGTTCTTGCCGCCCTGCAGCCCCGACGTTAACCCGATTGAGATGGCATTCTCGAAGTTCAATGCACACCTGGGCAGGATCGGCGCGCGGACATATAACCGGCTTGCTCCAAGCACTCACAGAAATCTGCGAACTCTCAACACCAGAAGGCGGCTGAAATTACTTCAACGCTGCCGGATATAGTTCAGGTTACAAGTCGGACACTTTAGGACCGTCGATCGATATCGATAGATTAGGCTTCGCTTACCCGCACGATATGTTTGCCCAGCATTTGCGATTTCGACACGGCGATCATCGCTTCCCGAACGGCGTCAAACTCGTAAATCTTGTCAACAGGCACCGATATTTTGCCTTTCTGATACAGGTCCGAAAGCTGTCTGTAGGCAACGTCGAGTTCTTCCGCCGTGCTGTGCAACGGCAGGACACCCATGGCACTGTACCCGCGGGCTGTCATATCACCGGCATCCAGCTTCGTCCACGCGCCGCTGCCATAGCCAATCAACGCCAAGCGGCCACCGAGGCCAATCGATTTGAGAGCATCTTCACCGGCAGCGCCACCTACCGGATCATAGATGACATCCACAGTTCCAACCAGGTCTGTCACTTGCTCTGAAATGGATCCTGCGCGGTAATCCACCACATGATCCGCCCCCAGCGACTTGCAGAAGGCAACCTTTTCCGGCCCGCCTGCAACAGCCACGACAGTCGCGCCAAGCGCTTTGCCAAGCTGAACGGCAGTAGACCCGGTGCCCCCGGAGGCACCCAGTACCAACAGAGTTTCCCCGGCCAGAAGCTTGGTCCGCTGCACCAATCCAGTATGGGCAGTTAGATAGGCCACGACAAATCCGGCGGCTTGCTCGTCAGGCATACCTGTCGGAACTTTGGTCATCAGCATCTTCGTCGACATGTAGCAATATTCGGAAAACCCACCAGAGCCGCCCATAAACAAGGTAAGCCCCATGACCTTGTCACCAACGGCAAATTCCACACCTTCGGCAACCTCTGTGACGATACCGACAACTTCCGATCCTGCGCTGACAGGCGGGGTTTGAACAAAGGGATATTCACCTTTGGTCATCAAGACATCCGGCATCCCCACCGCGGCGGCCAATACCTTTACTGTCACACAGTCGGCGGGTGGGGGCGCCAAATCGGGCGCATCAACGCGTTCAAGGACTTGCTCGACTGGTCCGAAGGCTTCAGCTTTCCATGTTTGCATCGTTCTGTTTTCTTTCTGATTAGGGTGACATTTCCCCACTCTTCGAATGGAGACGAATCTTATTTTCGTACCTATCGGTATTAAATTAATTCGTCAAGGCGCGATACACCGGTTCGCAAACCCAGCATCAATTGACAGGGGTTATCGCGGTATCTGGCTAAGGTCGTGCTTTTGCTTGGATCCTTGACTTGGACATAGGGCTTCGAACAGTTGGCCGGCAGACTGGACCTCCCCCGTTCACGCCCGGTTGCTCGTGATGAACGTGGCCATGTATGATCGTTGGAATGGTTTCGGTTTCGCTGAGCGTCGCCTTGGCGGACCCGAAATGATCGGAATCTTTGGCTGGGGCTGAGACAAACGGCGGGTGAGCCCCCCTTACAAAGGGAGCGACAGTTGCACGGGTTTGAACAGCCGGTAGTCTTTGGTCGTTGCCTGCGCCCGCAGCACAACCATCGCAGCGGCGCGGGCGTCTTCGCCTGCGTCATGGTGGTGAAAGTCAAGGTTCAGCACCTGTTTCAGATTGGCCAGACCGTGGCCGCCGTTGCCCTTCAATTCGGGCCAGGCCCGGCGCGCGATCGTCACGCTGTCGTGCCATGTCAGGTGTGGCCGCGGAAGGCCCTGGGCTTTGCAGGCGGCGTTGATCGCATGTTCATCGAACCTGCTGTGCTGCACCATCGGGTGGCGTGACAGCAACGGCCACATTTGGGGCCAGATCTGCGCAAAGCTTCCGGCGCCGCGCACAGTTTCCGGCCCGATCCCGTGCAGGTCAACATTGAAGGGCGCGAACGGCGTAAGCGGGTCAACATAGGTGGACCATGTGAGAATGCTGTCATCAAAGCCAACACAGGCGATCCCGATCTGGCAAATACTGGCGCTGTCACCACAGGCGGTTTCGACATCCAGTGCAATGAACTGGAAATCACCCACTGGCAGAGGCAGCATCAATCCGGCGCTCCCCGAAGCCGGGCTTTCAAAACAGCGATGAGCATGTCAGACGCCGCGCGCAATTCCGCGACATCCCCTGTCAGACGGGAGTAAGACCAAATGCCCTGGACCGAGAGCATGGTATAGCGCGCAAGCGCCGCGATTTCGGACACGCTCAATGGACCATCATCGCCATTCTCATAGGTCAGCACCTTGTGAAAGCCTGCCGTCAGGCGATCGCAATGCGCGCGCAGCCTTTGGCGGGTTTCCTGCGCATCTTCGGGGATCTGGGACAGAGTGTTGCCCACGAGGCATCCCATACCAAAGCCGCCCGTGTCTTCGAACCGCGCCAGCAGGTTATCGAAATACGCTTTGATGCCCTCGATCCCCGCCCCTTCGGCCTCGACCGGGGCAAAGGCGGGGGTGACGACGGTGTCTTGGTATCTGTCGAGACAGGCATGGAACAGATCCTCCTTGCCGCCAAAATCGCTGTAAATTCCGGCCCGGCTCACGCCGGTTTCGCGCACCAGATCGCCCATGGAAACAACGTGGAAACCGGTCTTCCAGAACGTATTGAGCGCATTGTCCAACAGGTTTTCGCGGGATTTGGATTTCGCTCTTGGCATTTTCCACCCTGCTTTAGAATGATCGTTCTCCTACATCTACCCCGACTCATCCACAAGCCCGAGGTGCGCACATGACTACGTCTTGCCGCGACTATAAGAAATTTGCCGCCGTGCATGGCAAGCAGATGGCCCAATATCACCAAAGTGACGGCGCCCGGCTTGCACTTCATTCAGGAAGACGCCCCGGACGAGATCGGTGCAGCCCAACCTGTAACCCCCACCAGATGCGCCGTGCGTGGATCGCAATCGACCTCCGCCACAGTCAGCTTTCAAAACAATGGCTCGGATGCGCCAGCAGCGGCGGCCGAGCTTGCCGCTGCAAGTCTCGCGGCTGATTTACCAAAATCATCGGCGGTTCGTCTGAAAAATCTGAACGACACAACGGGCCAGTGGCATGTTCAAAGAAATTATGATCGGCACTGCGTTGCTGATTTTTCTTTTCGCGTCACAGGTTGTTCGATGCTCGATTCCCTGCTGTGGCGGATCGCATGGGAACTGATTTCTCAGGCGCCATATTGGTTCATCATCATATCAACCGATTGGTCGATCATGGCGTCCATTTCTTCTGAACTGACCAAGGGTGCCCCCAACATGAACGGCCAAAACGCCTTTCCCTTCAACAACGATATGAACTCTTCTGCCGCTTGTCGGGGATTTGCGATGGTAAGCGCCCCGTCGGCGGCGGCCTCTTTCAGCAATTGTTCAAAGGACGCTGTATAGTCGACTTGGTTCTGGATTTCTCTGACAAGTTCCGGATCGCGCAGGATCTCACTCATCAGCATCTTGTTGGCGGTCATGATTTCGGGCGAGGTGTAGAGCCGCGCCTGCGCACGGCCCATCTCCACCAGTTGCTCCCGGACATCCACGCCGGGCCGGTAGCTGACCTTCAGGTTGTCCGCGATGACCCTCCATTGGCGCAGCATCAGGGTTTGAAAGAGCACTTCCTTGCTTTCAAAATACCGATACACGGTGCGTTTCGACGCGCCAGCCGTTTGGAGAATTCGGTCCATGCTGGCGGCAAGGAACCCATTCTCGCAGAATTCATCAAACGCGCCCTGCAGGATTGCCTCACGTTTATCGACTGAATTTTCAACGACTTCATTCATACTGCCGGTCTACACATCACGTCCAGGAATTGCCAATTTTTCGGCCAGGTAAACTTGCGGGTTTACCTGTCGTTTTTTGCGCCGTATAGGTACACCCAACAGTTTACCTGCATTCGCATCACATTGCCAGATGGAGATCGACCATGACTATCAAGCTAAAGATCAACGGGGCCGAACGCTCTGTCGAAGCAGAACCCGGCACGCCATTGCTCTGGGTGATCCGGGATGAATTAAAACTGACCGGCACCAAATTCGGCTGCGGCGTCGCGTCTTGTGGTGCTTGCACCGTGCATGTCGACGGCGAACCGACACGGTCCTGCCAGACCTATATCGAAGACGTCGAGGGCGCCGAGGTTTCCACCATCGAAGCGATTGGCGACGACAAGATCGGCGCTGCCGTACAGCAAGCCTGGAAAGAACTCGACGTGGTGCAATGCGGGTACTGCCAGTCCGGTCAGATCATGTCTGCGGTGGGTTTGCTGAAAGAAACGCCAAAGCCAACGCTGGAAGAGATTGACGACTACATGGATGGCAACGCCTGTCGCTGTGCCACCTATCAACGTATCCGCGCCGGTATCCAGCGCGCCGCAGAAATCGTGGAGGGTTAAGCCATGACCATCAACACATCCCGCCGCAGTTTCCTCAAAGGTGCAGGTGCAGCCGTTGCCGTTCTGGCCGTTGGCATTGACCCCAAAGGCGCGCTGGCCGCTTCGACGTCGGAGGCCGGCACAGCGATCACGCCCTTCGTGAAAATCTATGCCGATGGTACGGTTGCAGCCGTCATCAAGCACTTTGAAGGCGGGCAAGGCACCTCTACGGGCCTGTCCACGCTGATCGCTGAAGAACTGAACATGGAGCTTGGCGATATCACCTTCGAAATGGCCCCTGCGGATGCCGCTGTGTACAACAACCTGTTCTTTGGAGCGCTGCAGGGCACGGGCGGATCGACCGCGATGGCCAATTCGTTCATGCAATACCGCACCGCGGGTGCCGCCGCGCGTGACGTGCTGTTGCAGGCCGCAGCCAAGGATTGGGGCGTGGGCCCCTCTGAGCTGACACTCTCCAATGGTGTCATTTCCGGCGCGGGCCAAGAGGGCCACATTGGTGAATTCATCGCCACCGCTGCACAGATCGAGGTGCCAGCCGAACCTGTCCTGAAGGCCCCCGAAGACTGGACCCAGATCGGCAACACCCAAAAAGCGCGCCGCGACAGCCATGACAAGATCAACGGCGAAGGCATCTATGGCATGGATATCCAACTGGATGGCCAGATGGTTGTCGCAATCAAACGCATCCCGCAATACGGCGCAACTGTCGCCTCGTTCGACGATAGCGCCGCCAAGGACGTCACGGGATTCATCATGGCCAAGGCCCTGCCCAACGGCGCGGGTGTGGTGGCCTATGCCGAAAACACCTGGGCCGCGTTTCAAGCGCGTGACGCGATCGAGGTTGAGTGGGATCTGAGCAAGGCCGAAACCCGCAGCAGTGACGAGATCAAGCAACAGCTGCTGGCGGCTGTAAACACTGATCCACAGTGGCAGGCATCCGAAACAACATTGGATGCAACGACAGCCGCGCTGGAGGGGGCCGCCCAAGTCGTAGAGCGCGAATTCTTCTTGCCGATGCTGGCCCACGCAACGATGGAGCCCCTGTCGGCCACAATCGCGGCCACCGAAGACGGCGGCGTGATCATGTATGACGGCGCGCAGGGTCCAACCATCAACCACGCCACGATGCACCAGATCCTTGGCATCCCGATGGACAAGATTGAGGTCAAAACCCTTTATGCAGGCGGGTTCTTTGGCCGTCGCTTCAACGCGGGCGCGGATTATATCGTCGAAACGACACTGGCCTTTTCGATGACCGATCAGACCCGCCCGGTAAAGCTGGTCTGGTCCCGCGAAGATGACCTGTCTGGCGGCTGGTATCGTCCGGCCTATGCGCACAAGGTGCGTATGGGTCTGGACGATGCGGGCAAGATTGTCGGCTGGGATCACCGCGTGGCGGGTCAATCCATTGCAAAAGATGGGCCGTTTGAGGCTTTCTATGTCAAAGACGGTGTGGACATTTCTTCGGTGGAAGGGACGGCAGAAAATCCCTATGCGATCCCCGGAATGCACATCGGCTTGACGGACGCGGCCCCGGCAACCACCGTCAACTATTGGCGTTCCGTCGGTCATAGCCATAACGCCTATGTCATGGAAACCATGATGGATGTGGCCGCAGCAGCAGCGGGTCAGGATCCCGTCAGCTTCCGTCTTGCGCATTTGCCCGGCGACACAGCCGATCAAAAACGCAAAGCTGGTGTGCTGAAACTGGCCGCCGAGAAGGCCGGTTTTGGCAAGCCGTTGCCCGATGGGCATTTCCACGGTGTGGCTGTGCACAAATCCTTTGGCACCTACTGCGCGCAGATCTGCGAAATCTCGATCGACGAAGATGACTATGTTCAGATCGCGAAATACACCGCCGCCGTCGACTGTGGCGTGGCCGTGAACCCCGACGTCGTCAAAGCCCAGGTCGAAGGGGCGATCGGCTTTGGCGTCGGGCATATCATGCGCGCTCAAATCACGCTGGATGGCGGCGTCGTGGAACAGCAAAACTTCCCCGACTATGAACCGCTGCGGATGCGCGACATCAAGGCCATCGAGGTGCATATCGTCAAGACAAACGAAGCGCCCTCAGGCATTGGCGAACCGGGCACACCGCGGCGGGCCCAGCACTCGCGAACGCAATCGCAGCCTCCGGGCGTGATCTGGTGACACATCTGCCGATGATCGAAAACGGTGTAGATTTCGCCTGACGAACCTATTGACCGCCGCGGCCAAATGGGTGCGGCGGTCTTTTTAATACCGCGCCACAGTCGTGCGCGCGACACTGCGTCCTGTGCGGTTTAGAACTCTTCCTCTAGCATTAACCATAAATGCTCTGCCACTGAGTGCTTGCTGCTGGTTTCATTTCAATGGCGGCATGGGACCGCTTTGGCAGGCTTGGTGGCCCAGCGGCCAGTGTCGCGTTTTCCTGCTGTGTGAAGCTGTACGCCATACAAGGCGCCAGACGCTGGAGCACGTCAGTGATCCGGACCGTATCGAATGCGGCCTCTTTGCCCAGATTAATCCTGCTTCTGAATTCGTCGGTTATTGCTGTGAGTTTTCCGAAAAGCTCGGATCGTTGCTGCGGCAGATCGCTGAGGATGAACCTACAAGTGACGTTCGTTGCCACGCCGTGCAGGAATTGCCGCAAGTCGCGTGAACCCCCAGAGCCGACCCATGCGGGTTCGGCTGTCTTGAAGGGGCGGCCATTCTGGGCGCTCCAATGAACGACAATTAACTCATGTTAAGTTCTTCCTTCCGGTTTGAGTTCGGTTGCCAATTTTTGAGACATTTTCAAAACCGCCTTACGCCCGCCGCGCCGCTTGCCAGACCAATGGCGCAAGCACGATGGCGATGAAGGGGAACATCATGAGATTGATAAGATGCCATCCCGATGCCTGCATCAACGCGCCGGAAAAGAACGAAAGCGCTGCGACTGTGCCGAAAACGGCGAAATCATTAAGCCCTTGGGCACGTCCGCGCTCGGCCTCTATATGCGCGGCGGCCACCATCGCAGTGGCCCCGATGAAGCCAAAGTTCCATCCGATCCCAAGAAGGATAGAGAGATGAAGAAATGCCTCAGATCCAAACCGGTCAGCGCAACAGCACCGGAAATGCCGATGATGATCAGGCCAGCGGCAGTGACCTTTTCCTTGCCGAACCGGGCGATCAGCTTGCCCGTCACAAGGCTGGGCGCGAACATCGCCAGCACATGTCACTGAATACCCCAGGCAGCGTGGTCAATCGAATGCCCGCATCCGACCATCGCCAGCGGTGCGGCCGTCATGACAAATGACATGAGCCCGTAAGACACCACGCCAGCAGCTACCCCAAGCATGTTTTTAGGCGACGCCAGAAGTTGGAGCACGGTGCGGCCCCCGTCTTCGGACGGCGTTTCGGCTGTGGCTGCGGGTTGACGTCCCCTTAACCGGGTCAGAATAAAAAATGCGATGAGCGCCAGCGCCGCTTGGCTCAGGAAACTACCCGCAAAGGGCACCCCCGGCACAGCGTCGCGCGTGGCAATGACCAGTTGCGGGCCGATAACAGCAGCGACCAGGCCGCCGACCATGACCCATGAAATGGCCCGTCCCCTGTCTGCCCCTTCGCGCCCGTCGGCAGCTGCGAAACGGTATGACTGGACATAAGACGCATAGAGCCTCGCCAGAAACGTTCCCAAACAGAAGAATATGAACGCCCCAGATGATATCGCGCCAGCGGCGATCAATCCGGACAACACGCCGATCATCGCCCCCAGAAGATAACCACTGCGCCGCCCATAGTGTCGCATGATCCAAGCGGCAGGCACCGTTCCAAGGGCAAGCCCAAGATTGTAAATGCTGACCGGCAGCGTCGCCAAAGCAGGGTCAGTCGCAAGGTCCTGGCCAACCAATCCCCCCAGCGAGATTACAATCGGTCCACTGGCAGCCCCCCAAAAGATTGGGCAAGGATCAGAACCGTAAGGTTGCGCCGAAACCCGGCGGTTTCAGTCGCGTCTATCGTCTGTGTCATCATATTTCACCCGTATGGCCACCATGCCCGTTGGATTGGCTTGGCGCAGCGTGCTTTCATTTATCTAATGGATGCCCAAGACCATGCGGGCGGTCGGTGATCAGGTCTGCATGGGTTCGTGCAGCGCCAGCGTGTTGGCCGCATGTTCTGCCGCCTCTAATGCGCCCTCAAGAAAGCCACCGAAGTCCGGGGCGGTTTCGGTCGACGCAAATATCATCCCGCCTGCTGAAAGGGCACGCAGGTTGGTCGGCAAACCATAGCGGGGGTGGCTTCGGACCGGTTGTCGGTCCCGTGGGCGCGCGATGTCTGGTATGGTTGCCCAGTCTTGCAAAACAAGGTGCATCGGGTCGGCCATTTCCGGACCGAACATCGCCGTCAGCTGGGCCGCCGCAAGGCGCATCATCTTATCTTTGTGCTGGGCACGCGCATCCGCAGGGACCCCGACAAAACCGAAGAGCGCATAGGGACCGCCCTGCATTGGCGAAGCATCATGGATTTCGACCATTGGCCCTTGCTGGCTCATGGCGTCGCCGGACAGCCCGGCATTTCGCCAATGAGGCTGGTCGTAAACCGCGATGATCTTGGCCTGACCGGCCATCCAGGTCGGCACGTTTTGCAAAGCCTGCGTTTGGGCCGCATCCAGGGCGGGGTCAAAGGAAACGGTATCGGCGATGACCCGGGGCGGCACGGCCATCACAATCCTGTTGGCCGTGATGATCTGTGCGCTGCCGTCTTGATCAACCTGCGCCGTGATCTCGCCCGCCGAATGGTCGATCGACGTCAGCCGCGTGCTGGTCATGATCATCGCCGGATCCAACCCTTTGGCCAAGGCATGCACCACACTGCCGATCCCACCTGCCAAACGGTACGACCCCGCCATAGAGGCATAGCCGCGCCCGCGCTGTACGGCGCCGTTTTGCTTTTGATAGACCAAGTCACCTGTTGAAAACTGCTCAAACACAGGGATCTGAAAGCGTTCGGCAAGGGCCGCCATGCGCGGCTGGCCCGGCCAGAACCACGCTGGCCCAAGGTCGAACGCGCCGCCCGAAAGCTCTTTGGTCAGGATACGCCCGCCAAGGCGGTCCTGCGCTTCAACCAGCAAGAAATCGCGGCCTTGGCGGGCCAGTTGGTCAGCAAGCGCAAGACCCGACAAACCACCGCCGACAATCAGAATATCGGTCTGCATCAGAACGCCTCTCCCATCGGCCTGAGGTCCAGCTCATGCGTCCAGGTGGACCGTGGTTGATCCGCCAGCGCCAGATAGGTGCGGGCAATATCCTCCGGTTTCATCATCCGTGCAGGGTCCATACTGTGCAGGGCGCGGCTGGCATCCGTGTCGACAATCCCGTCAAGAACCACATGCACAACGTGGATACCCTGCGGCCCATACTCACGCGCCAGCGATTGGGTCAGCGCCCGCAACCCTGCCTTGGCCGAGGCAAAGGCCGCAAAATTCTTGCCACCGCGCAGGCTCGCTGTCGCGCCAGAAACGATGAAGGTGCCGCCGCCCCCTTCCACCATCGCAGGCAAAACGCTTCGCGCCAGATGAACCGCTGAAAGCACCATCGCACGCCATGTCGCCTCAAAATCTGCCGTCGAGGTCTCCTCAAACCCCGCGATCACCAGCTTCGCCGCGTTGTGAACCACCAGTTTTGGTGCCCCATGGGTTTGTATCAGATCCGACACGGTTTGGGCTGTTGGATCAGGGTCGGACAGGTCGACGGCATGTGTCGTGCCCGCCGCCCCATCGGGAACCGAGCGGTTGAGGCCGATGGAAGTATAGCCGTTCTGAGCAAAGGTGCGCACCAAACTCTGCCCAAGACCGGCCCCCGCCCCGCCAATGATCGCAAGTGGATCTGACATCTCAGCCTCCGGCATTGGGGGCTGTTGGCGTGACTGCAAGATGGCCGGATTTGACCCAAAGCCGCGCCCCATCAGGCCCGGAAACAGCGTTCAGCGGCGTGTGGGGCGGCAGACGCAGCCAAGAATTGACCCCGAAATCCTCATCGCCTTCGCGAAAGCGGCCTTCGATCACAAGGGCTTCGAACCCGTTGTGGCCGGCCTGAGCCACAGCCACATTGGCCTCCCAAAGCTCGATCCGCACCCGTTCCCGCGCATCCTCGAACAGCGGGATTTCTGAAACACCTTCCTGCACCGGCTGCGGGGGCTGGGTGGTGGTGTCTATGGTGATCTGCTGACGGTCTTCCATGTCAAACTGCCACAGTTTGACGAAAATCACCGCCCCCGATGCAGAGCTTGGCGTATGCGCAGAGGTCGGCGGGTTGCGCACATAGGTGCCAACCGGAAAGTCACCGTGCTCGTCCTGAAAAACGCCCTCAAGCACCAGAAACTCTTCGCCGCCCGTATGGGTATGCGCCGAAAACGCGCTGCCCGGCGCATAGCGGACAATGGTCGTCGCCCGCGCGACCTTATCCCCGATCCGGTCCAGCATCCGCCGGTCCACGCCCTTCATCGGGGATGCCACCCACGGTTCCCTGTCCGAATGCACAGCAGCACGTTCATCAAAATTTGCGTTTAGGTCCATGGTACATCCTTCCGGTTCAACGCCAAGGGGCGCCGCATGGCTATCTACCAGTTGATAGGCTTTCAATTAGATATTGCCCTCCCTACTGTCAACACCTATCTACCACATGATAGACAGGAGCCCCGCATGCCACCGACAATGAAAGACAAAATCCTCGACGCCGCTGAAAAGCGTGTCCGCGGTGCGGGTTTCTCAGCGATGAGCTTTCGCGATCTGGCAAGCGATGTCGGCATCAAAAGCGCAAGCGTTCACTATCACTTTCCGACCAAACCCGATCTGGGCGAAGCTTTGGTTGATCGCTACACCAGCCAGTTCAAAGAGCACCTTGAACAGATCGACACCGCCAGCTTGAAAACGGCGTTGGACAGCTATGTTGCGCTCTACTCTCAAGCGCTTGTCCTGGACGAAACCATCTGTCTTTGCGCAATCATGGGAGCAGAAGCGATCGGGCTGCCCAAGAATGTAAACCAGAAAACAAAGGCATTCTTCAAAATGAACAGGATGTGGTTGCTTGATCTGTTCCAACGCAATGGCGTCCAAAACCCGGAAGACACATCCTGCCTGATCGTCGCGGCGCTGGAAGGCGGCATGATCGTTGCTTCATCCTCCGACGATCGTGCGATGTTCGACCAGATCGCCAAGGCCGCGATCCGAAGTATCGTCACGATCTGACGTCCATAAAGCGCGCTCTCGACTGCCGTTAGCTGCGTTTGCGCATCGACAAACGGGATCTCTGCGCTTGACCTGCTCCCCTGAAAAGTCCGGTATTTTGAGTTGGCCGGTTTGTCAGCTAAGGAGGCAGCCGATGAAGAGAAGCCGCTTCAGCAAAGAGCAGATCGTCGGGATATCGAAAGAGCATCAGGTTCGGCTTGGCGCAAAGGAGCTTTGCCGCAGCATGGCGTCAGCGATGCGGGATTTTATAAATGGCGATCCAAGTCTGGCGGTATGGAGGTGTCCGGCGCGCAGAAGTTGAAGGCGCTGGAAGCTGAGAATGCCAAACTGAAGAAACTCCCGGTGTAACAGATGATGGATGGCCTGACACCCGTCAAATATGCTGATCGGTCAATAAAGGACCAAAACCTGAACAGAGCTAACCAAAATTAGCGGCATCAACTGACCTGAAACAAGGTAAGTGGTCCATGACATTGAGAGAACTAAATAAGTACGTATTCGCCACATTCAGAACGATTGCTGCCCTTCGCCGCTAAGTCACATTCGCGTGAGTTTCCACCTGCTGGAAGCCACTTTCGTTGTTGACGGAATGTCGACCAGCTGTGTCTAAGGGGGGAGGAAAAAGGAAAGCGTTTTGATCGGTCGTCTCATCATCATAATTGTTGCGCTGCAGCTCGTTGTGACGAGTGCCTTTGCGCATGTGATGTCGATGCCCGAGCAATGTGCGCAGCCGATGGCCCAGCACATGCATTGTGAAGAAACGTCCTTTTCCCAGGATCAGGACGTTGAGGTTGCTTTCGAAACCGAGCAGCAAAGCGAGCCCTTGGGGCTTTTGCATTGTGCCAGCGTTGCCTGCACGGACCAGTTCGCGGGCAGCCCTGTGCCTGCCCTGATCCGGGCGCCGCTGAGCGCCAAGCTGACACCCGAAGAGCCAAGGATGGCTCTGCAATCCGTGTATCTTTCCCAACTGCGGCCGCCTTCGGCCTGACATCGCCTGTCCGGCGTTGATTGCGGTGTCGTCTGAACAGGCGCGCTCGGCAATCCGATCACATGCCGCCAATCCGGGGCCAAGCCCGCGGCGCATCTGATCCTCTTCTCCCTGCTTTCACTGTTTTTGCAGTGACCTTCTCTCTGCGTGGCCAATCGCTGGTCCACGCCCATGGAAAATACATGAAACACACGAATTTTCTGCGGCCCCTCGCCGTGGTGCTGGGGCTTGCCCTCGGCGTGTCGGCACAGGCTGGCACCTATGACATCAGTGTCGACAAGGTCCGGATCGACACCGGCACTTTCAAGAAAAACGGGATTGGCTATAACGGAAGCCAGACCCCGACCATCCTGAATTTCCAGGAAGGCGAAGACGTCGTCATCCGCGTAAAGAACAATTTGCGCGAAAGCACGTCCATCCATTGGCATGGTCTGATCCTGCCGTTCCAGCAGGACGGCGTGCCGGGCATCAGCTTCAACGGTATCAAACCGGGCGAGACCTTCACCTATCGCTTTCCGATCGAACAGGCAGGCACCTACTGGTTTCACAGCCACTCGGGTTTTCAGGAGCCGGACGGCGCCTATGGCGCCATCGTGATTTCCCCCAAGGGCGGCGAAGCCGTGCCGACGGACCGCGATTACGTGGTGCAACTGACCGACAAACATCCGCACAGCGGATCGCGGATTTTCCGCAACCTGAAGGCCTCGGCGGACTATTACAACCGCGCCCAACGCACCGCGCAGGATCTTATTGAAGATGCCGGTGCCAGCGGATTGAAAGCCGCGCTTCAGGATCGGAAAATGTGGGGCGCGATGCGCATGATGCCCACAGATATCGAGGATGTGCAGGGCTTTACGCCGCTGATCAACGGGGCCAGCACGCTGCAGAACTGGACCGGCATCTTCAAACCCGGTGAGAAGGTGCGCCTGCGGCTGATCAATTCGTCGGCGACGACCTATTTCGATGTACGCTTGCCCGGTCTGAAAATGACCGTGGTGCAGGCCGATGGCAATGACGTGAAGCCGGTAACGGTGGATGAGCTGCGCATTGCCGTTGCTGAGACCTATGATGTGATCGTCCAGCCGCGCGAGGCCAAGGCTTACTCGATCATCGGCGAGAGCGCAGGTCGCACCGCGATGGTGCGCGCCACGCTGGCCCCGTCCGAAGGCTTGGTTGGTCCCTATTACAAGATGCGGTCCCGGCCGCTTCTGACCATGGCCGATATGGGGGGCATGATGGGCGGCATGGACCATTCCGGCATGGATATGGATGGGATGGACATGAGCGGCTTTGATATGTCCGGCATGGATCACTCTGGTCATGACATGAGCGGTATGGACATGTCGGGCATGGATCATTCCGGGATGGATATGGGCGGCATGGACATGGCCGCTGGCATACCTGTTGTTCCTGCCGAAGGGGCATCCGGTGCCGCCTTCTATGCGCCGGGCAGCGGATTGATCCCGTCGGCGGCAAATGGTGGCAAGTTTCTGGGCTACGAAGATCTACGCGCCCGCAAGCCGCTCTATCGTGACCGCGCCGCCACGCGCGAAATCGAGATCCGCCTGACCGGCAACATGGAGCGCTATATCTGGTCCATCGACGGCGTCAAATACGAAGACGCCGACCCGATCCGTCTGACCTATGGCGAACGTGTCCGGTTCAAATTCGTCAACGAAACCATGATGGCGCACCCGATGCATCTGCATGGCATGTGGACGATCATCGACACCGGCAAAGGGGCCTATGACCCCGTGAAACACACGGTCAGCGTGGCGCCGGGCACGACACTTTACACCGAAACCGAAGTTGATGCGCCGGGCCAATGGGCCTTTCACTGTCACCTCTCTTATCACATGGCCGGCGGCATGTTCCGCAAGGTCATCGTCGAAGGCGGGCCATCCTGATGGGCGCGTATTCCAAGGAAAACAATCACATGAAAAACCTGCTTCTTGGCGCGGCAGTCGGGCCGTTTCTTGCGCTGTCCTTTGCGTCTGATGCTTTGGCGGAATTGGGCGTTTCCCCGACGGTCTGGGGGGTGCGGACCGACAAGCTCGAATACCGGATGGGCGAAGAAGAAAACGCCTTTGCCTGGGAATTCGCGGCCTGGGTTGGCAATGACGATCTGCGTGTTGTCTGGCAAAGCGAAGGTGCGAAGATCGAGGGCGGCGACGTCGAGGAGATGAGCAACCAGATCCGTCTTCAAAAGCCGATCACCGAATTCTTCGATGGTTTCATCGGGGTCGCAGCGTCGACGCCGGAGGGCGCGCCCGAACGCTATTACGGCGCTTTTGGCGTGACCGGCCTTGCGTCGCAGTGGTTTGAGGTCGAGGCGGCACTTTACCTGTCGGAATATCCCTACATCGGGGCAGAGGTGGAATATGAGGGGCTGCTGACCAACCGGCTGATCCTGACACCCTCGATCGAAGTCAGCCTGCCATTGGCGGATGACCCGGATCGGGAAATCGCGGCGGGTGGTGCCACGACCGAGCTGGGGCTGCGGCTGAGCTATGACCTGATCGGGCGCAATCTGTCCCCCTATATTGGCGTGAACTATGAACGCGCCTTTGGCGGGACGGCGGACATTCTGCGCGACCATGGCCACGATGTGGACGAGCTGACCAGCGTGGTCGGCGTCAATTTCATGTTCTGATCTTTCTGCGCCCCTCTCGGTATCTGCTTTTGCAAAACAAGAGAGAGCCGCAGGGGCGCAGCTTTTCAACCGAAACCAACCAAGGGAGCATCCCAATGAAATTTCGTACAATCCTTACCTCTGCTGCACTTTCCGTCGGCCTCGCGCTTAGTGCAGGCGCGGCACTCGCACACGGCAAGGGCATGATGACCATGCCGAGCAATGGTCAAACTGTCGGGGCGGACACCAAGGTCATGCACTTGATGTTCACCGATCCGATGCAGATCACCACCGTCACGATGAAGGTGCCTGATGGAAAGACCTATAAAATCAATGGTCCGGCTGCGAACAAGGCCGTGAAGACTTGGGAAGGCAAGCTGCCGAAACTCGCGCCGGGCAACTACAAGGTCGACTGGCGCGGCATGTCGCCCGATGGCCACCCGATGAATGGCAGCTTCGCGTTCAAGGTCGCGAACTGATCATGGGCGGGGTTCTTACCGCACTGGAACCGGTGCAGATCGCCTCGATCCTCGTCAAGGCGGGGATGTATGTCACTGTCCTGCTTGCGGCGGGCTCCGTCATAAATCTCTGGCTCCTGACCGAGCTGGATGCCGCTGCAAGCCGTCGTCTCAGGCGGCTTGCAGCATGGTCAGCCGTGGGCGGGATCGTTTTCAGCGCGCTGAACATCCCGCTACGCGCGGCGTTCTTCTATGGCGGGATCGGCGGCGCGCTTGATCCGATGATGCTTCAGATTGCCTTCTTCGGTCCGCTTGGGCTGTCCGTGGGGACCGCGATTGTCGGCCTTCTCGCCATTCTTCCCATCATGCTTGACCGTGATTGGACGCGGTCCGTGGCCAGCGTCGGTGTGGTCTGCGTGGCGATCAGTTTTGCGCTGCGCGGTCATGCGACCGGCGACCCGAGGCTGGCGCTCTCGACCCTGTTTGTCTTTCACATCCTTGCGGCCAGTTTCTGGATCGGAGGCTTTTATCCTCTTTACGACATGGCCGGGCGCGGCAACGCGGCCGCTGTGCGCACCGTCGAACGGTTCGGGCAGGCGGCGCTGGTCATGGTCGGGCTGCTTGTTGTTGCGGGGGTGGTGATCCTGGTGATCCTGGCGGCGATCCGATCGCGGTCCTGACCCAGCCCTGGGGCCAGTTTCTGACGCTGAAGCTGGCGGTGGTGGCGCTGCTTCTTGGGCTTGCAGGGCTGAACAAGCTTCGGCTGACACCGGCTCTGGCAGAAAACGGGAACGCCGCTCCGCTGCGAATGTCGATCCGTTGGGAGGTCGCGGCCTTTCTTGTGATCCTGCTTGTCACTGCGACCTTCACGTCCACCGTTGCGCCAGAGCACATCGGCTGAGCCTGCGAAACGGTAGGTCGTTCAGCCGAATAAGGGGGCGTCAAGAAGACGCCCCTATATCTCATCTCAAACGCCGACGCGCGAAGGCCCATCACGATCATCATCAGGTTCCCGGTCAGGGAAATGAAGCCAAGCGGCACATTTCGGTAGGTGCCGATTATTTCCTTCCGCTGATCTCCTCCTGATAGGCGCGTTCGCGGTCCGGCCATGTGGATTTGATGTATTCGAGTATGGCGTGGATTTGCGCGTCCTCCAGAGTATCGCCAAAGCCCGGCATGTTGCTTTCATAACCATCGCCGACAACTGCGGCCGTCCCCTCCCGTGTTATTTGAAACAGGATGTCGTCGCTGTGATGCCACGTGTGACCCGTGGCATCATGGGGCGGTGCAGGAAGTCGTCCATCAGCGTCGCGGCTGCGCCAGTCCGGCTGACCTTCAAGCTTGGCCCCGTGACAAGAGGCGCAGTTCTCTTGGTAGAGCGCTGCGCCATCTATGCCTTCTGCCTTGGCGGAGTTGGCCGCGCCGGTAAGTGCCATTGCAAGCAAAAGAAACCGGCTCATGAGACGGTAATCCAATTGTTCATGCCAGAGGCGGCGTGCCCCAACATGTGACAATGCAGCAGCCATTTGCCGGGATTATCCGCGACAAAGGCGATCTCGGTCGTCTGGTCTGGCATCACCAGTACCGTGTCGCGAAGCGGGCCGAGGGTTCCGTTTGCGTCGCGCACCCGGAAGTGCATCCCGTGCAGGTGCATCGCATGAGGAAAGATCGTGGTGTTCGTCATGCGGATGCGGGCCGTTTCCCCGCGTGACAGGGCGGTAAAGGGCGTCTCTCCCAGACCGGCCTGTCCGGCCAGTGCCCAGAATTGGCCGTTCTGGACCAGGTCTTGCCAGCCCATCGTCTGACCGTTGAACCGTGCAGTTTCCAGCCCGCGCATGGCGCCACCTTGCAGGGGCATGTCAAATGTACGGGCCGCGTCGATCCCGGCGATGTCCATGCCTGGGTTGGGCGGCAAGGGCGCAGGCATGTCACGCTGAACCGTGGCCGCGCGTCCGGTGACTGTGAATTCGGCCAGCACCTGCCAACTGTCGTCGGAGGCAGCAAACAGAAGCCCGGCGGGTGCACCTTCATCAGCGGTGACATCCACGATCAGGTCCATGCGCTGCGCCGGGGCAAGGACAATCGTGGTTGTCACCGGCTCGGGTGTTGCAAGGGGCATCCCGTCGAGCGCGATTGTCCATCCTTTCAGCCCCTCAAGTCTAAGCGCAAAGATCTGGGCATTTGCGGCGTTGATCAGCCGCAAGCGCAGCCGTTCATTCTGCCGCGCCGCGAGGTTGTAATTGAAGCGCCCGTTCACCCCCACCAGATTGCCGATGCGGCCGCCATGGCTCTGCGCCATAGGAGCGGCAAAATTATCGACGAACTGCCCGGTGTCCGGGTCAAGCAACCAGTCGTCGATCATCAGAACCTTATCGCGGTCAATGTCCGGCTGTGTGGGCTCTTCAACGATCAGCGCACCGGCAAGGCCCCGTGCAACCTGCTCCATGGAATTGGTGTGCGCGTGATACCAATAGGTGCCAGCGTCCGGCAGGTCGAAGGCATAATCGAAGCCTTCTCCGGGCGGCACCGCATCCTGGGTCAGCCCCGCAACGCCGTCCATTGCATTGTCTATTCGAATGCCGTGCCAGTGGATCGAGGTCGGCACATTCAGGGCGTTGACCAGTCGCCGTTCAAACCGGCTGCCTTGGGCCGCGCGGATCACGGGGCCGGGGATACTGCCGTCGTAACTCCAGACCGGCGTGGCCGGATACCTGTCCGGGGCAAGCTGGATCATGGCCTCCTTGGCCGTCAAGAGCGGGACGTCCTGGGCGAAGGCCGGGCGGGCCAGCGCGGTCGCGGCAAGACCCGCGCAGAAGTGGCGGCGCGTCAAATTCATATCAGTTGATCCCATTTGTGCGTTGCACTTCGCGGACGTAGGCAATGATGGTGCGAACTTCTGCAGGTGTGACCCGTGGCTGGGGCGGCATGTCGCCGAATTTCCAGTGGTGCGCACGCACGCCATTTTGTGCAGCCAATAGAAAGGCCATGTCCCCATGGTGTGACGGCTCATAGATCTTGTGGATCAGGGGCGGGCCAAACCCCATCTTCCCAGCGGCATCTGTGCCGTGACAATCAGCACAGACCGCATCGAATGCCCGCTTGCCCATAGAGGCCTCGGGCGAAAGACTTTCCGGCAGGGTGACGGCGACCATGGCCGCGCCTTCTGTGGGGCTCGATGCTTGCTGAATCTGTGGATCCTGATCAGGGAAGCGGGTGAAGGCATATGTGCCAAGTGCTGCGGCGATGACCGCAGCCCCGGCAATGAACGTGATTTTCATGATATTTTCCTGTCCTTGCGCAGCCTTGGTCGTGCGCATTCTCAAATTGGCCGGACGATTGTCAGCCCAGGCGGCAGTAGAGAAGGATCAGGTCCGAGGGGGCGGCAGATTCAATGCCAAGTGAACGGATGCCCCCCTGTAGGCATCGGGCCATGCTTGACGATGGCCGAGGGTCTCTTGGTCCCGTTGTGACAGTGCATCAGCGATGAGAGCCATTGGGGCACAAAGGGACATATCCGCGCAAGGTGTTCCCTTATGCGTCTTATCCCCCTCGGCGCCCTCCATTTCGACCATCTCTTCTGGACAGGATGGACATTCATGCGTCGTCATCCCGGCCGCATCAAAATGCAGCGATGAGACCAACACCAAAAAGTTGGACAGAAGGATGATGGCGATCAGGCGCATGCGGGCTTTCTTACGTGTCATAATCAGTATGAGACGCCACGGGGCAGGGGTCAATCCTGACCCGAAGTGCCCACGCGCAACATGTCCCCACTCGTGCCACATGACAGGGCTGAACACCTTTTGCCAGCATAAGAAGCCTATCGCGTGGAAACGTCTGGTTTTCGCGTTTCAAGACCCCTAGTGGGCTAAATTGGGGGCAAGACCGTCAGGGAGGATATGGGGTGGGTTTCTTGCGACCAAAAACGAATTTTTGTTTTTTCGTCCACCACAGTCATCCGAATGTGCAGCCGCAATGCCAGGTGGATCAAGCTCTGGGGTGTGCTTGGTGAAAGGAATGTCGAGTATTCTAGGGTAACTCAGTACATCACCATGCCCTGAGATGACGTAAGACACCGAAGATGCCATGCAGATCGCAAAGCGCATCAAAGCCCTAAGGCGCATCGAATGCCACGAACCGATCACACAGGGCTAGACAATGGATCATCGCGTGTGGATGGCTTTTGTCGGTCTGCGTCTCGGGTTCCGATTAGGTTATCTGAACCGTCTGATCGACAATGGCTCGATTGGCAGATCCGTTGTGCCTGTTTCTACCAACTCGGCAAGGATCTGACCGACAATCGGACCAAGCTGAAAGCCGTGGGATAAGAACCCGAACGCGTGGAATAGGCCGTCTTCATTGAGGCTTGGGCCGATGATCGGCATGTGATCCGGTGTCATGCCTTCGACCCCGGCCCAAGATCGGACGACTGGCACGTCTTTGAGGTGCGAGAAAAGATCAAGCACCGCGCGCGCGTTCATGGCCAGTTTGTCGAGCGCTAGACGGGACGAATACCCGTCCGGATTGACATGCCCACGGTATCCGCCGCCGATCAGAAGGGTGCCGTTGTGTCGTTGTTTGAAAGATAGTCGCCGCCCCGTAAAGGCGACAACCGCGTCGGTCACGTGAGGCACGGGAGCGGTAATGGTCATCATCGGTGCTTCCGCATGCACCGGTGTCGGGTCACCGACGGACCCGGCAACCTGATTTCCCCAAGCCCCGGCACAGTTGATTAATATCTCTGCTTCAAAGCGGGAGTCCCGAGTTTCGACAATCCAATGGCCTGATCGACTGATCTGTTCGACCCTATGCCCCAGAAAGAACCGGGCACCGTCTTGGAGGGCGGTGCGGAAAAATGCCTGCGTCGTACGAAAGGGGCTGGCAAACCCGTCGCCAATTCCCTGCAATGCGCCGGTGACCTGACCGTCCAATTTGGGTAGGTGTTTGTGTACCTCCGAGTCAGAGATAATCTGTTCGTGGGTATAGCCCAAGGCACGGGTTTCAGCGGCACGGGCCTTGGCGTTTTCCAGTTCTTCAGTGGTTTCGCACACCATGATCGTGGCAGATTTGGTGAAGCCACAATCGTCTCCGACATGATCCGCGATCCGTTCCCAGATTTTATGGGACGCAACCGACAACGGTATTTCTGGCAATGCGCGGTTAAGCCGCCGCACACCCCCGGCATTGACACCAGAAGATTGCCTGCCGGGATAATCCTTTTCGATGACGATGACATCATGCCCGCGGCGCGCAAGTTCCAGGGCCGCCGCACAGCCTTGTATGCCGCCGCCTATAATACAAATTTCCGCCCGCTCTGTGTTCATTCCTTCAACCCCGCCAACTCACCAAGTGTGATTGTTGTGATCGGGGACCGCAGACGATGGAGGCCGATATCATCCGGTGATGTTCCCGTTTCTCGCGCGACAATGGATTGCAAGCTTTTTGCGCACATGCGGCCCTGACATGGCCCCATGCCGATCCTCAGGGTGGATTTGATCCGATTGGGGTCAGGCCCGAGTTCCGTTGCGGCTTGACGGATTGCGCCCGCGTTGACCATTTCACAGCGGCAGATCTCTGTGGTGTTCGGTGCAATTGCGGCAAGTTGGGCGGGCGGATAGGCCGCATCCATCAACCGGCGAAACGCGCGTTCTTTGTTCAGTTTGGCTGAGGCGTTGGAGTTCGTCTGCCCCAATGCAGTTTGGGCGGCGATCTGCCCTGATAACGCGGCCCCTTTGGCGCCTATGATGCCCGCCAGATCTCCGGCGACGTGGATATTGCCTGCGGACTCGGCACGCCATGCGTCCTGGGCAGGCGTATAGGGTATGGGCAAGCCCGCAGCTGCCGCCGGGTGGATCGACGGGATGACCCCATCATGCAAGAGAACGGTGCCGACCTTGATCTTATGCTGTTTCCCGGTCGTGAAACGCAGGTATTCTGCGTGGATTTCCCCAATAATCTCGATGTCGCGTGCGTTGCGGTAAATCAGAGAGCGGCGGCGCAATAGATCAACCTGATAGGCCAGCCCTTTGGTCAGGTAGCCCCATCCCGCCAAAATGCCTTGAATATCCACAAATGCCGACAGTCGGAGATTGGCCCCATTCGGTACTACGAAACCTGCAATGCGCCCCCCCATTCGCGCAACCTGCCATGCATAGAGCAGCGGTAACGGGCCGGAGCCCACAATGAATATGGGGCCATTCGGAACAACGCCTGAGGTCTTGAGCAGAATTTGAGCGGCACCAACCCCCATCACCCGGGGCAATGTACAGCCGGGGACCGGCATAGGGCGTTCCTGGGCCCCGGTGGCGAGGATGATTGCGTCTGCTGTATCGGTCCTGGTGCCTTCGGGGCCTTTGAGCGCCAGAATACCATCATTATCAAGATGCCAAAGGCTTGTTCGAGGTCTAAATACGGCTCCGCAGGAAAGGAAGGCATCGAGCAGAGGGCCGCCATCTTCATAGCTGGATCCGAGTGCTGACCAGACGTCTTGCCGATGTGCGCGACAAGAGCCCAGTGCCGCATAGATATTTCCGCCCGGCTCGGGGCGGTTGTCATAGACCTGTACCTCTGCGCCATGACGGCGTGCTTCGATCGCGGCCGACATGCCAGCGGGTCCAGCGCCGATGATAACAAGCTTAGCCATTGAGAGGGCGCCTGACGCTCATCCCCGGTACCACAGGCAACAGACACGCCTGCTGTCCGGGTTTTCCATCCACCTCGATCAGACACTCATGGCACACGCCCATCATGCAAAACGGGCCCCGTGGGCTGGTATCGACAGGGTGAAAGCGAAATGGAACCAGTTGTAGACGCAGCATTGCGGATGCAACGGTTTCGCCAGGCTGGGCTAAAAACGCATTTCCATCAACGTCAAATTGGATGCCTTCGGCCATACGTGTCTCCTTTGCTGGGAAAACAGTTAGGGAAAAATGGAGTTAACTTCAAATTCCCTTGGTTGGTTCTATTGTTCCATCAGGTTATACCTTTCGCGCACCTGAAGGTTATAACTTTATGGAATGGAGTGTGAAAAAATTGCTATTTGACGTTATAATTGCAAGCTTGTTTGATTGCCCGAGATACATTGGGAGAAAGTTATGAACAGCTTGGTCAAGTCGGTATCCGTCGTCGCTCTGTCCATTGGCATGGCAATGGCAGCGCATGCGCAAGAGCTCAACATCGGTATGCGGGTCGCGAGCGCGGGACCGCTGGATCCTCATATATCGACGGCCACCGGGGACAAGGTTGCCTTTGCAATGATGTTCAACGGCCTGGTCCGGTTCAAGCCAGGTTCAATGAACCCAGCTGACATTGAACCTGATCTCGCCGAGAGCTGGAATGTGTCTGACGACGGGTTGACTTGGACATTCAAGTTGCGCGACGGCGTGCAGTTTCATGGAGATTATGGCACGCTTACCGCCAAGGACGTGGTGTATTCACTGAAGCGGGCCGCAAATCCCGACCTATCGTCTGTCTCATCCGATTACACCGCTTTTGAAACCATAACGGCCGTCGATGATTTGACCGTTGAAATCAAACTCTCGAAGGCAATTCCCTCTATGCTTGGCGTTCTTGCGAACTATCACGGCGGCAATATCGTGTCGGCCAAAGCGGTGGCGGAATTGGGCGAGAATTTCAAGACACGCCCAATAGGCACTGGCCCCTTTGCTTTTGCTGAACTGGCGGATGGGGAATTCTTGCGGCTTGTGTCACATACGGATTATTTCCGTGGCGCGCCACAGATCGACACAATCATGTATCGCTACATCACCTCGGGCAGCGCACGTGACTTGGCCTTCGCGAACGGGGAGCTTGATCTCTTTTATGGCACTCGCGAGGAACGCTGGGTGGAAAGAATGCGCGACGATGGCAATGTGATTGATGTGTTTGAGCCGGGTGAGCTGAGAACGCTGCATCTGAACACCGCCATGCCGCCGCTTGATGATATTCGTGTCCGTCAGGCCGTCGCCCATGCGATCAACCGCGAAGAACTGGTCGCTTTCACTGGGGCGTCGGTTGCGCGGGCAACAACGGCGCCGGTGCCTCAGGGCTATTTGGGACATGCCGAGAAGATCGAAGGGTTGCCCCATGATATTGATCGCGCCAAGGCGCTGCTGGCTGAGGCGGGATATCCCGATGGGGTTTCGTTCAAGGTGGCCATTACACAAGCGACAGCATTGAACACGGCCATGCAGGTCATTCAGGCCCAGTTGGCCAAGGCGGGTATCAATGTCGAACTGGACGTGATGGAACACCGTTCCTGGCATGGCGCGATCCGCGATGATGTAAGCCCTATGGTGCTTTACGGGGCGGCGCGCTTCCCGATTGCGGATTCGTATCTGACGCAGTTCTATCACTCGGCCTCAACCGTCAAGACACCCACGGCCGTCACCAACTTCTCCCACTGTGCGGTTGCGGATGCAGAGATCGAGGCGGCGCGCTCGGAAACGGATGCGGCCAAGCAGATTGAGCTTTGGCAGGCGGCACAGGAAAAGATCGTGTCAGAGGTGTGCTCGGTGCCGCTGTTCGAATTGCTTCAAGTCTGGGGAAAGTCTCCAAAGCTGGACTATGGTTATGAGCTGAATGGCGTTATTTCAACGGGGCCGCTCATCGACGAAACAACAATGCTGAGCGATTGAGCTGCGCCTCCCTGAAACGGTCCCGCCCGCTTTGCAGATGGCGGGACCATTGTAGAGAATGACACCCCATGATTGCGTACACTTTGCGTCAACTTCTGTCCGCCGTACCGACCCTGTTCGGCGTTGTGACGCTTGTTTTCATACTTGTTCGTATCGTTCCGGGTGACCCGGCCATCGCTGTTCTGGGCGACAATGCATCTGAACAGGCATTGCAGGCATTCCGCGAACGTATGGGATTGAACGAGCCGCTCTTGGCGTAATACATTGATTTTCTGCGCGAACTGGCCAGCGGTAGCCTGGGCGTTTCCATGATCACAGGCGAGTCGGTTCTGGATTCAGTATTCCCGGTACTTCCGTTCACGCTGGAACTTGCCTTTTTCGGTATTCTGATCGGTGCAGCGATCGGTATTCCGCTTGGGGTCTTGGCTGCTTTGAATCGCAATACCTGGATCGACAACCTGTTGCGTATCATTTCGCTGATCGGGCTAAGCTTTCCTTCTTTCATCATGGCGATCCTCCTGATCCTCTGGCTGGCCATTGAGATCAGGTTGTTTCCGGTGATCTCGAACCCGCAGGGTGGCGTGTTGGACCGATTGCACAACCTTGTATTGCCTGCCTTCAGCTTGGGTCTGATCATGGTGGCCTATGTCATGCGTACCACGCGCGCGTCGATGCTGGAGGTGCTGAGCAACGACTATGTGCGCACAGCCCGCGCCAAGGGCGTGCCGAAACGCAAGGTGATCTATGGCCACGCAATGAAGAATGCGATGATCCCGATTATCACCATCGTTGGCCTGCAACTGGGCAGTCTGATGGGAAACTCTGTTCTGATCGAAATCGTCTTCAATCGGCCCGGTTTGGGCAAGCTGATCGTTCTTTCACTGGAGCAGCGCGACTATGCGATGCTTCAAGGCTTGATGGTCGTCTACGCCTTCTTGGTCGTTACGATCAACGTTTTGACAGACATTAAATATGGGCTCTTTGATCCAAGGGTGAATTTCGCATGACATCTCGATCCCTATACAAGTCCTCTGCTATCTGGGCATTTGTGAAATCAAATCGCATGACGTCCATAGGGGTCTTCCTGTTTGGGGTTGTTCTGGTTGTGTCGCTTCTGGCCCCGCTGATCGCACCCTATGATCCGTATGAGCAAAGCATTCTCAGTCGCCTTGAAAACGCGTCCGGTGCCCATTGGATGGGAACGGACATATTCGGGCGCGATACCTTGACGCGGGTGATGTATGGTGCCCGGCTTTCGATTGTCATTGCACTGACTGCAACGGCGATTGCGTTTCTTATCGGTACGGCGCTGGGTTGATGCGATTGTCATGCGATTGATGGATGTCCTGTTGGCGTTCCCGACGCTGATCACCGGCTTGCTTATCGTGGCGGTGCTGGGCGCGAGCGTGACAAACATCATCATTGCCATCGTGACAACCATCGTGCCGAATTTCGCCCGTGTCGCGCGTGCGCCCACCATCGCGTTAAAAGAACGCGAATTTATCGAAGCGGGACGCGCCCTCGGGTATTCAGATATCCGCATTATGGTGATCCACATCTTTCCGAATGTGCTGGGGGATGTTTTGGTGCTGGCGTCCCTCTGGGCGGCCTACGCTATTCGTGTTGAGGCCTATCTGAGCTTTATCGGTCTTGGCATTGCGCCGCCAACGCCGACATTGGGCGGCATGATCCGGCAAGGTTTTGACAGCATTCTTGATGCGCCCTGGGTCACTATCTATCCCAGCCTTGTTGTCTTGGTCATCGTGTTTTCGCTGAACTTGATCGGCGACGGGTTGCGTGATCGGATCGACCCCAGACTGAGAGGCGGGTGAAATGAGCGTTCTAAGCATCGAAAACCTGTCAATTGCCTTTCCCATTGGCGGGCAAAGCTACAAGGCCGTCAAAAACATGACGCTTGACGTGAACGAGAATGAAACGTTGTGTATCGTCGGCGAAAGCGGCTGTGGCAAGAGCATTACGGCATTGAGCGTTCTTGGTTTGCAAGCAGAGGTGGCCAAGGTCACTGGCAAGATCAATTTCGGCGGGCGCAACCTCCTTGAATTGCAAGATAATGAAATGGAAAAGCTGCGCGGCGACCAGATCAGCATGATCTTTCAGGAGCCGATGACATCGCTGAATCCGGTCTACACAATCGGACGGCAACTGGCAGAGCCTTTGATGTATCACAAGGGCAAGAGCGAGGCGGAGGCACTGCGCGAAGCAAAGACCCTGCTTGACCTTGTTCGCATTCCCGATGCAGCAGCACGGCTCAAGCAATTCCCCCATCAATTGTCCGGGGGCATGCGCCAACGGGTGATGATCGCCATGGGCTTGGCCTGCAAGCCAAGGGTTCTCATTGCTGACGAACCGACGACTGCGCTTGATGTGACCATTCAGGCGCAGGTGTTGAACCTCTTGATCAGCATCCGCAAGGAACAGCAGTTTTCGCTTGTTCTGATCACACATGATCTTGGCGTGGTGGCCAATATCGCAGACCGGGTCGCTGTGATGTACGCAGGCGAAGTCGTTGAAACCGCGCCGACGGATGAATTGTTCGCGGCCCCCCGGCACCCCTACACTCAGGCGCTTTTTTGGCTTGCGTGCCACGCGCGGATCAAAAGAACGAGGTCACGGCCATTTCCGGGCATGTGCCGCCAATCAATCAAATGCCAGAGGGATGCCGTTTTGCGCCACGATGCGCCGAGGCGACCTTTGAATGCGGGACTTCACCCGACTTGATTGGAGGGTCACATCAGGTCAGATGCCGGCATCGGGAGACACGAACATGAGCGGGCTTTTGCAGATTGACGGGTTGTCAAAGACGTTTTCAGGTGCGCGATCGAAACTGCTTGGCAAAGTCTATGAGGTCAAAGCTGTCAAGAATGTTTCGTTTTCCATGCAAAAAGGAGAGACGGTTGGCGTCGTCGGAGAATCCGGTTGCGGCAAATCCACACTTGCAAGATGCATTCTGCGGCTGATCGAGCCGACGTCCGGCAAGGTCACGTTCAATGGCCACGCAGTAGCGGAGCTGTCGGCCTCCAAATTGCGTGCGCTCAGGCCCAAGATGCAGATGATTTTTCAGGATCCGTTTTCATCGCTGAACCCCCGACGCACAATTCTTCAGACGCTGGCTGAACCGCTGCGGGTTCACAAGGGGATGAAGCAAAACAGAAGCAAAATCCGTGGTCGAGAAGATGTTGTTGGAAGTTGGCCTGCCTGCCGATGCCACGTCAAAATACCCGCATGCCTTTTCCGGCGGCCAGCGCCAGCGGATCTCTATTGCGCGTGCGCTGGTGCTGGAACCCGAACTGATCATCGCAGACGAAGCGGTGTCGGCACTTGACGTTTCTGTACAGGCGCAGATCCTCGCCCTGCTTCGCAAGTTGCAGGGCACTTATGACCTCGGCTTCCTGTTCATTACCCACGATCTGGGCGTGGTGCGGAATTTCTGCGACCGTGTGCTGGTGATGTATCTGGGTCATGTCGTCGAAGAGGGTCCTGTCGGGAAAATCATGGACAATCCTCGGCATCCCTATACCAAAAGTCTGATTGCATCGGTGCCGTTGCCCGATCCTGCCAAAAAAACTGTAATCGCGATGCTGGAAGGTGAGATCCCGTCACCATCAAACCCGCCAAGCGGCTGTCCGTTTCATCCAAGGTGTGATCGTGCGGACAATATTTGCAAACGTGAAATGCCGCGCCGGCAAATTTCGACCGACAGAGGAGTCGCCTGCCACCATCCGTTATGATCAGTCGGAAACGCTGATGGTGCGGAACAGGTCGATATACCGGTCCACATAATCTGACATCCGGCCCAGGCTCAAACGGGTCGCAAGGATTGGAACGACCATTTTTTGTTTCAGCGGGCGGACCTGTAGGTCTGGTAAAAAATCCGGGACGAATATCGGTGACATGACAGCCGCGCCCATACCAGCAGCGACGCATTCCGAAACGGTCTGCGCTGTTGCGGCTTCCACGACGACCTTTGGGGCGATACCTTGCTCTGCCATGCCTTGAATAATGAATTGGCCCGTCTGGCTTTGCTGTGTGAAAGCGACGAAGTCCTCTCCCCGGAAATCTTTCAACGAAATCTATCAAGCGCTTCAAGGCGATGCCCTTTGGGCAGAACGGCAACCAGTGGGCGGTCATCAATCACGTGTGTATCGAAATTCGGGTGATCAACACCCTGGGTCACGATGCCCAGATCAAAGCGCCGCGCCAATAAAGCATCGGAGACAAATTCGGAACTTTGGAAGAGGAAATTGATCTGCAGATCAGGCGCCTCTTCACGGATCCGGTTGGCGGCGGCGGAAAGATACCTGGGCGAGATGCCCGGCATCACACCAATCCGCAACCGCCCGCCGGCCTCGTTGCGGATTTCCTCGACCGCCTGCGCGATCTGGTTAACCCCAGAAAAAACGCGATCTATTTCGTCATAAAGCCGCGCTCCACGATCCGTCACGCGGATCCGTCCACGCCCACGCTCGAACAATGAAAACCCGACATCTTCCTCAAGGTGCATCAACAACTTGCTGACAGCTGGTTGACTTACATTGAGCGACTTTGCGGCCTTGCTGACCGTTCCGCATTCAAACAGCGCCTTGAAAGCCTCGATTTGTCTTAGTGTCGGCTGCCTCATGGTATAACCTGAAATGAATGCGTTCTTTCATGCATTGCGCAAGGGTAATGCTTCGCGCGACTTGAGGAAAGGGGCCAGATCATCCGTCCGAACATAAAGCTGTTCCCCCGACACCTTCATTCGGACACAGCGAGATGGCGCATGTACGATAAGCGCGTAAGGCAAAATGGCAAAGCCGAGGATTTAGCAAGCCCGGAGAGCCTTAAGCGCGTTCCGTCGATGAAGCCCGCGATCACGACATATGCGTAAGTGGCGCCATCTATATGTGAGGCATTTCTTAAGACGGTAAGGGCAGGGCCGATCTGACGCAGGTCATAGACAGAGCGCAGAGCTGCGGAAATGGCACCCTTCGTAAAGGAGCACTTGGCGTGGCACCAAGCTGTGACAGGTCCAGTAAGGGGTGAAACGCTTACTGAAGACAGCGCTGACTTTGGGTCTGCGTTTTTGAGCAGCGAGACTGATTTACGCATCTGACTCGTTTTTTTGGTGTTTTTTTGTTGTTGGATTTTGGTTTGAGTCGGGTTTGTGAGGTTGTTCTTGTGGGTAAGTCTGTGGGCGACTCTAGATGTGGGGTTTTTGGGGTGTGATGTATATACTGGGTTGTTGTGCTGGATGAGGGCGGATGTCCGTTTGCTCAAAAACTATTCACGGTAACCCGTTGACTTTGTTTATTTTTCGCAAAAACTTTGCAAAACTTTGGAATTTTGTGATTTTGTGCTTGCGGGTTTTGCTGGGTAACACTAGAACCCCCTTCACCGGCGGCGCTGAGGCGCACAACGGGACGCCAGACGGGGCGGCGGCGACGAGGAAACGAGACGCTGACGCAGACGAGACGGAGAAATTTTTGAGGTATTGACGGGCGGGCGCGCCAATAAGTTAGGGCGCATCCGGTTGGTTTTTGTCTCTACGCTGTTTGAAATGATTGATATCTGAAGAGATATGTGGGCGGTTTGGTTCGTTTCGACGAACGGATGTTTGCATATCGCGCCGGTAGGGTTTGATGCACTTGTGTATTTTGTCCGATGACCGGTGACAGCTTCACTGTTTGAGCGGCTTTTGTTTACTTTGGTAAGCTGAAGCACAATCAAACAGATGACTTCCGATGCGTGTCCAATCCTTAGCCGGGTGGACAAAGTAGCTCGCCCCCAAAGCAGTTACGAGTATCGGAGATGTGCAGAGGTTCGAACGTCAAGGATACGCAGTAATGCGTTTCAACTTGAGAGTTTGATCCTGGCTCAGAACGAACGCTGGCGGCAGGCCTAACACATGCAAGTCGAGCGCACCTTCGGGTGAGCGGCGGACGGGTTAGTAACGCGTGGGAACGTACCCAGATCTAAGGGATAGCCTCGGGAAACTGAGAGTAATACCTTATACGCCCTTCGGGGGAAAGATTTATCGGATTTGGATCGGCCCGCGTTAGATTAGATAGTTGGTGGGG
Source organism: Marinovum sp. J2-8 (assembly GCF_055808435.1). Lineage (NCBI taxonomy): Bacteria > Pseudomonadati > Pseudomonadota > Alphaproteobacteria > Rhodobacterales > Roseobacteraceae > Marinovum > Marinovum sp. J2-8. Next base: position 323,017 of record NZ_JBVVRZ010000001.1, read on the forward strand.
TAATGGCCTACCAAGTCTACGATCTATAGCTGGTTTTAGAGGATGATCAGCAACACTGGGACTGAGACACGGCCCAAACTCCTACGGGAGGCAGCAGTGGGGAATCTTGGACAATGGGCGCAAGCCTGATCCAGCCATGCCGCGTGAGTGATGAAGGCCTTAGGGTCGTAAAGCTCTTTCGCCAGAGATGATAATGACAGTATCTGGTAAAGAAACCCCGGCTAACTCCGTGCCAGCAGCCGCGGTAATACGGAGGGGGTTAGCGTTGTTCGGAATTACTGGGCGTAAAGCGCACGTAGGCGGATCAGAAAGTATGGGGTGAAATCCCGGGGCTCAACCCCGGAACTGCCTCATAAACTCCTGGTCTTGAGTTCGAGAGAGGTGAGTGGAATTCCGAGTGTAGAGGTGAAATTCGTAGATATTCGGAGGAACACCAGTGGCGAAGGCGGCTCACTGGCTCGATACTGACGCTGAGGTGCGAAAGTGTGGGGAGCAAACAGGATTAGATACCCTGGTAGTCCACACCGTAAACGATGAATGCCAGTCGTCGGGTAGCATGCTATTCGGTGACACACCTAACGGATTAAGCATTCCGCCTGGGGAGTACGGTCGCAAGATTAAAACTCAAAGGAATTGACGGGGGCCCGCACAAGCGGTGGAGCATGTGGTTTAATTCGAAGCAACGCGCAGAACCTTACCAACCCTTGACATCCTAGGACAACCTGAGAGATCAGGCCTTCCTTCGGGACCTAGTGACAGGTGCTGCATGGCTGTCGTCAGCTCGTGTCGTGAGATGTTCGGTTAAGTCCGGCAACGAGCGCAACCCACATCTTTAGTTGCCAGCAGTTCGGCTGGGCACTCTAGAGAAACTGCCCGTGATAAGCGGGAGGAAGGTGTGGATGACGTCAAGTCCTCATGGCCCTTACGGGTTGGGCTACACACGTGCTACAATGGCAGTGACAATGGGTTAATCCCAAAAAACTGTCTCAGTTCGGATTGGGGTCTGCAACTCGACCCCATGAAGTCGGAATCGCTAGTAATCGCGTAACAGCATGACGCGGTGAATACGTTCCCGGGCCTTGTACACACCGCCCGTCACACCATGGGAGTTGGGTTTACCCGAAGGCCGTGCGCCAACCTTTCGAGGAGGCAGCGGACCACGGTGAGCTCAGCGACTGGGGTGAAGTCGTAACAAGGTAGCCGTAGGGGAACCTGCGGCTGGATCACCTCCTTTCTAAGGATGATCTTAGCAGCGAGAACTTGTTCTCACTCGTAGATCACTTAGCAGTCTCTGTTCTGTTAGCCGAAGGGCGACGGGACATTAAAAGAGACATATATCAGCTCCTCAAGAGCTTGAACCGAGCCGTCCTCATATCTCTTCAGAAAATAGAAACACGCGGGCTTCCGGCTCGTGAGTTGCCTGGGTTGGGTTCGCCCTCTCAGCGTTTTGCTTTGCAAACCGCCTGCCGGGCAATGTCGTTTTTGCCTTTGGCAAAAACACCTTGGGTCGGTAGCTCAGGTGGTTAGAGCGCACGCCTGATAAGCGTGAGGTCGGAGGTTCAAGTCCTCCTCGACCCACCAACGCCTCATTTGCCGTAGGCAAGCGAGGTGGTCACGGAAGTGGTTGGCGCAAGCCAGACACATGTGACAACGTGCGTTAGCAAAATACGATGGCCTTTCTCTTCTCGACTTTCGGCATAGCCCGAAAGTCTGCCAGAGTACGGTCCCGCATTTTGCGGAGCAAAATACGGGGCCTTAGCTCAGCTGGGAGAGCGCCTGATTTGCATTCAGGAGGTCAGGAGTTCGATCCTCCTAGGCTCCACCATAGCTCTTTGCGCAGCAAAGAGCGGAACGAGCGGAAGTGGTTGGCGCAGCCAAGCACGTGCGAGACCTTACTTACATCGATTTGATCGGTAAGCATTTGCGAATGTTTACCCGTCCAATCGGACGTGAGCTTCTTCGGAGGCTTTGACATCGTTTAGAGAGATACAAAATATCAACACTGTTTGATCGCCCGAGTATGGGATTGATCTCAGTGGGGTGCTGATCCCCTTGTGGGAGATGCGAGCAGGACTTTAGGTTGTTTCCTCGACCGAACCCCTGTCTGCCTTGCTGAAACGAACAGAGTTGTCCAAGTCAAGTACACTAACTGATGCTGATCTTCTGATCAGCATGGGATAGTTTGCTTTTGATCGGAAAGAACGTTTGTATATTGTTTTACGGCTGGCTGCCTGGTGTTTAACCGCAATCATGTAGTCGCGAAGGCTGTGAAATGAGCAATCTGTCTCTTTCTGGATCAAATCAAGCGCGAGAAGGGCGTTTGGTGGATGCCTTGGCAGTAAGAGGCGATGAAAGACGTGATACTCTGCGATAAGCCATGGGGAGCCGAGAATATGCTTTGATCCATGGATTTCTGAATGGGGGAACCCACCTGAATGTTCATTATAATAACTTCGGTTGTTTATAATGTTCATAACCAGGTACTTAAAGACTGAATACATAGGTTTTTAAGAGCAAACCCGGGGAACTGAAACATCTAAGTACCCGGAGGAAAGGAAATCAATTGATACTCCGCTAGTAGTGGCGAGCGAACGCGGATCAGCCAAGCCTTGAGAGTGAAAAGAACGACCTGGAAAGGTCGGCCATAGTGGGTGACAGCCCCGTATTTGAAGCTCGATGGGATGTATTAAGTAGGGCGGAACACGTGAAATTCTGTCTGAAGATCGGAGGACCACCTTCGAAGGCTAAGTACTCCTTACTGACCGATAGTGAACCAGTACCGTGAGGGAAAGGTGAAAAGCACCCCGACGAGGGGAGTGAAACAGTACCTGAAACCGAACGCCTACAATCAGTCGGAGCTTGACTGGACTCTAATGATAATCTGATGCATGCCGCTTCCTGGAAACAGGGAGTTGGATATGGCAGACGGAACTTTTGCCATTCTCATGTTGGTCGCAGGACTGACGGATATGGGAATGAATCATTGTGGCACATCGCAGGGCTGTCTTGGCCGAAGCGACGTGACACCAAGGATCGCCTTCTCGGGCGGTCAGGTTCTTGAACGCCGCGCAGAAACGGGAAGTGAAGTCTATCTTCGCTATGATCTTGGGCGCCGTACCGGCCCCTTTGGTCATGCGGTGGGGCTGAGTGTCGGGTCTCGGGGTGAAACCTGGGTCGGCATTGGTCAGACCTACACGATGGACTTTGGTTCCAGCCCGTTTTTTGCGGAATTGCATGCGATGACCGGTGTGTATGACGCCGGTGACGGCCTTGATCTGGGCGGCGCTATTGCGTTCCGTTCGGGTGCCGAGGTCGGTTGGGAAAACAAACGCGGTTGGCGGTTTGGTCTCAGCTTCGATCATCGATCGAATGCGGGGATTTATGACCACAATCCGGGTGTTGAGACCGTGCAGCTGCGCGTGTCGGTACCAACCAGATAGCATTCCAGATACCAACCTTTCCGGATCAGCCCAGTGGCGATCCGAAGGATCGGTGTACCTGCATTGAGCAGGCACGGAGTGCAAATTATCATTAGTGTCCAGTCTTGTGACGGCGTACCTTTTGTATAATGGGTCATCGACTTGGTCTATCTAGCAAGCTTAAGCCGTTAGGTGTAGGCGCAGCGAAAGCGAGTCTTAATAGGGCGCATGAGTTAGATGGATCAGACCCGAAACCGAGTGATCTAGGCATGACCAGGATGAAGGTAAGGTAACACTTACTGGAGGTCCGAACCCACACCTGTTGAAAAAGGTCGGGATGAGTTGTGCCTAGGGGTGAAAGGCCAATCAAACTCGGAGATAGCTGGTTCTCTGCGAAATCTATTTAGGTAGAGCGTCATCCGAATACCCCGGGGGGTAGAGCACTGGATGGGTAATGGGGCCCCACAGGCTTACTGATCCTAACCAAACTCCGAATACCCGGGAGTACTAGATGGCAGACACACTGCGGATGCTAACGTCCGTAGTGGAGAGGGAAACAACCCTGACCTACAGCTAAGGCCCCTAATTCATGGCTAAGTGGGAAAGCAGGTGGGACGACCAAAACAACCAGGAGGTTGGCTTAGAAGCAGCCATCCTTTAAAGATAGCGTAACAGCTCACTGGTCTAAATAAGTTGTCCTGCGGCGAAGATGTAACGGGGCTCAAGCCATGAGCCGAAGCTTAGGATGCCGTAAGGCATGGTAGCAGAGCGTAGTGTGACATAGTTCCACGCGTCCTTGATCCCTTTGGGGATATTGGACGCAGGGAGCTTTCTGTGAAGCCGGCGCGTGAGCGATCCGGTGGAGAGATCACTAGCGAGAATGATGACATGAGTAGCGACAAAGAGTGTGAGAGACACTCTCGCCGAAAGTCCAAGGGTTCCTGCTTAAAGCTAATCTGAGCAGGGTAAGCCGGCCCCTAAGGCGAGGCAGAAATGCGTAGCCGATGGGAACCACGTTAATATTCGTGGGCCAGGAGGATGTGACGGATCTCAGAGGTAGTTCATCCTTATTGGATTGAATGGGCTGCTGAGAGGTCCCTGGAAATAGCCCTCCATCAGACCGTACCCTAAACCGACACAGGTGGACTGGTAGAGAATACCAAGGCGCTTGAGAGAACGATGTTGAAGGAACTCGGCAAAATACCTCCGTAAGTTCGCGAGAAGGAGGCCCGGTTCCTAGGCAACTAGGGGCTGGGGGCACAAACCAGGGGGTGGCGACTGTTTACTAAAAACACAGGGCTCTGCGAAGTCGCAAGACGACGTATAGGGTCTGACGCCTGCCCGGTGCCTGAAGGTTAAAAGGAGAGGTGAGAGCCTTGAATTGAAGCCCAGGTAAACGGCGGCCGTAACTATAACGGTCCTAAGGTAGCGAAATTCCTTGTCGGGTAAGTTCCGACCTGCACGAATGGCGTAACGACTTCCCCGCTGTCTCCAACATCGACTTAGCGAAATTGAATTGCCTGTCAAGATGCAGGCTTCCCGCGGTTAGACGGAAAGACCCCGTGCACCTTTACTACAGCTTCGCACTGGCATCAGGACTGCAATGTGCAGGATAGGTGGTGGGCTTTGAAGCAGGAACGCCAGTTTCTGTGGAGCCTCCCTTGAGATACCACCCTTTGCATTCTTGATGTCTAACCGCGGTCCATTATCTGGATCCGGGACCCTGCGTGGCGGGTAGTTTGACTGGGGCGGTCGCCTCCTAAAGAGTAACGGAGGCGCGCGATGGTTGGCTCAGACCGGTCGGAAATCGGTCGTTGAGTGCAATGGCAGAAGCCAGCCTGACTGCAAGTCTGACAAGACGAGCAGAGACGAAAGTCGGTCATAGTGATCCGGTGGTCCCGAGTGGAAGGGCCATCGCTCAACGGATAAAAGGTACGCCGGGGATAACAGGCTGATACTGCCCAAGAGTCCATATCGACGGCAGTGTTTGGCACCTCGATGTCGGCTCATCTCATCCTGGGGCTGGAGCAGGTCCCAAGGGTACGGCTGTTCGCCGTTTAAAGAGGTACGTGAGCTGGGTTTAGAACGTCGTGAGACAGTTCGGTCCCTATCTGCCGTGGGTGTAGGATACTTGAGAGGAGTTGCCCCTAGTACGAGAGGACCGGGGTGAACGATCCACTGGTGTACCAGTTGTTCCGCCAGGAGCAGTGCTGGGTAGCTATGATCGGACAGGATAACCGCTGAAGGCATCTAAGCGGGAAGCCCCCCTCAAAACAAGGTATCCCTGAGGACCGTGGTAGACCACCACGTCGATAGGCCAGAGATGTAAGCGCGGTAACGCGTTCAGTTGACTGGTACTAATGGTCCGATAGGCTTGATTTGATCCAGTAATAGATAGATTACTCGGAACATGATCAAAGCAAACATCACATAAAACACGATAAATGTACCTGACTTGGACACTCTCGACAGAGAGTGAAACACAATTGCGCTTCAGCCGCGCAAACTTACCGGGGCTTTCCCGGTCTGGTGATCATAGCACGAGCAAAACACCCGGTCCCATCCCGAACCCGGCCGTTAAGTGCCGTCGCGCCAATGGTACTGCGTCTCAAGACGTGGGAGAGTAGGTCATCGCCAGACCTGATAAGCCCCGATAAAATGTATCTCTCAAACGATATCACCGACAAAGGCCAATACCAGCCGATATGCAAAAGGCCACACCAGCCTCAAGGCAATAGGCCAAAAAATGGCGCGGGATGGAGCAGCCCGGTAGCTCGTCAGGCTCATAACCTGAAGGTCGTAGGTTCAAATCCTACTCCCGCAACCAAAAAAATAAGCCGCAGTCGAAAGACACGCGGCCTTTTTGTGCTTCCAATGAAGGTGCCGCGCACTAGGCGGTCCTCCTATAGTTCCGCTAATGTTTGTCCTGCGCTGCAACTATCGGTTTGTTGCGTGAACATTTTCGCGATGATCGGCTGCCTCTTGATGGACAGGGCAAGCAACCCGATATAGTGAAGTCCAATGGCCAAGAAAAAAGACACAGATCCCAATTACAAGGTCCTCGCCGAAAACCGGCGGGCGCGGTATGATTATGCGATCGATGATGACATCGAATGTGGGATCATCCTGACCGGGTCAGAGGTGAAATCGCTGCGCGAGACTTCTTCGAATATCGCCGAAAGCTATGCGGCGGTGGAAGAGGGTGAATTGTGGTTGGTCAATTCTTATATCGCGCCGTACAACCGCGCCATGTTCCCACATGAAGAGCGTCGCCGGCGTAAGCTTTTGGTGTCCCGCAAGGAATTGTCGCGGCTTTGGTCCGAGACTCAGCGCAAGGGGATGACCCTGGTGCCGCTTGTGCTGTATTTCAATCACAAGGGTCTGGCGAAGATGAAAATCGGCATCGCCAAGGGTAAGAAGAACCACGACAAACGCGCGACGGATGCGCAGCGTGACTGGAACCGCCAGAAACAGCGGCTGTTGCGCCACGACGCGTGATTTACCTATGCTTGATTGCGATCTGACAGCGCGATAATGCGCGCGCTGTAACGGCGAGAGTACCCCGTGTATCCCAGACCTACAGTCGGGCCTCCCGTATCAAGCTCAGATTGCGCGCCAGTGTTGCCGGCCCCGAGATTGTGCCGCGCCGCCAAACAAACAAGTAGTTTTTGCCGCCTGAAGACCCCGGTCGCCCGATGTCAGGATCTACAAGGCAAATCCATATCCTGCCACGCCCCAGTGGCAGAGCGGGGAATACCGCTGACACATTCCCGTCACCACCGTTCTGTTTGATCGGTATTGATTGACCGACCCTGCTGCATGGCCGGGACAACGGGTAGATCCCATTCAGGAGACAGTCACGTGGAACTCATTATCAGCCTTTTGTCCGGCGCGGTTGGCGGCAACGTCGCGGGCAAGCTTCTCGGCAAACTTGATCAGGGTATGCTCATCAACTCGATTTCCGGCATTGTCGGTGGCGGTCTTGGCGGGACGCTTTTGTCGATGATTGGCGCGCCGGATGCCGCTGGTGCAGCGGGCGAAATGGCCGGTTTGGACATTGGTGCGCTTCTGGGCCAAGTGGCCGGCGGCGGTGTCGGTGGTGGCGTGGTGCTGGCCATTGTCGGCGCGGTCAAGAACATGATGGCGAAATAACCAGCGTCCGGGGCGTTCAAACCCCATCACAGGCGGCGGGTGCCCTCCCCCAGGGCAGCCGCCACTTGTGTCCCTCTGTCGGCTTCAGTAGGAAGAAGCAAAGGCGCAATGGGGGATATATGGCACAAGACGATCCCAAAACACTGGTCTCGACCGATTGGCTGGCACAGCATCTGAAGGACCCGGATCTTCGTATTCTGGATGCGTCGTGGCATTTGCCCGACGCCGGGCGCGATGCACGTGCCGAATATGACGCGAGCCATATTCCCGGCGCGCGATCTTTGACATCGAGGAAATCTCTGATGCTCGGTCCGATTTGCCGCATATGGTGCCGCCGGTCGAAAAATTCATGTCGCGGATGCGCGCGCTTGGCGTCGGCGACGGCCATCAGGTTGTGGTCTATGACAGCGTCGGTTTGTTCTCGGCCGCCCGTGTGTGGTGGCTGTTCCGGTTGATGGGACAGGACAATATCGCGGTGCTGGATGGTGGTCTGGCGAAATGGACCGCCGAGGGCCGTGCGACCGAAGATATGCCGCCGGTGATCCGCGACCGGCACATGACGGTGCGGGTGCAAAACGCCCTGCTGCGCGACGTGACCCAGGTGTCCGCCGCCGCGAAATTGCAAAGTCATGCGATTGTTGATGCCCGCGGTGCGGCGCGGTTCCGTGGCGACAGCCCCGAACCCCGCGAGGGCCTGCGGGCCGGGCATATTCCCGGCGCGCGCAATGTGCCCTATGCCAGCCTGCTGAACGCGGACGGCACGATGAAATCCCCGCAAGAGACCCGCGCATTGTTCGAAGCGGCGGGTGTCGATCTGGACAAACCGGTCATCACCACCTGTGGCTCTGGCGTGACGGCGGCGATCCTGTCGCTGGCGCTGGAACGCATGGGCAAGACCGACCATTCGCTTTATGACGGGTCATGGGCGGAATGGGGCCAATTTCCCACAGTGCCCGTAGCCACCGGAGAGGCCTGAGACCATGCTGACCAACCTTCAAGAAATGCCCGCCGACAAAATTCTGGCGCTGATGAAGATGTACAAGGACGACCCGCGCCCGCACAAGGTCGATCTGGGTGTCGGCGTTTACAAGGACGCTTCTGGCAAAACCCCGATCTTTGGCGCGATCAAGGCGGCGGAAAAGCTGCTTTGGGAACGGGAAGACACCAAATCCTATGTCGGGCTGATCGGTGATCCGGCTTACAAGGATGCGATGGCGGATCTGATCCTGGGGGATGCGGTGCCTGCGGCGCATATTGCCGGGGCGGCAACGCCCGGCGGCACTGGCGCGGTGCGCAATTGTTTCGAACTGGCGCGTATGGCCAACCCGGATGTGCGTGTCTTTACCTCGGATCCGACCTGGCCGAACCATTTGTCGATCCTGAAATTCATGGGGTTGCCCAATGTCGAATACCGCTATTTCGACAGCGAAACCGGCGGCGTTGATTTTGACGGCATGCTCGAAGATCTGGCGCAGGCCAGCCCGGGCGATCTGGTGCTGTTGCATGGCTGCTGTCACAACCCGACCGGGGCCAACCTGAACCTGACCCAATGGCAGGCGGTGATTGACCTGCTGCTGAAAACCGGCGCGACCCCGATGATCGACATCGCCTATCAGGGCTTTGGCGATGGGCTGCAAGAGGATGCCGCTGGCGTGCGGCTGGTGGCAAAATCGGTGCCGGAGCTGCTGATCGCGGCGTCCTGTTCCAAGAATTTCGGCATCTATCGGGAACGGGCCGGGCTGGCGATGGCGATCAGCAATGATCCGGCGCGGCGCGACATTCACCAAGGTGCGTTGGCGCATCTCAACCGGCAGAACTATTCCTTCCCGCCGGACCACGGCACCCGGTTGGTGACCATGGTGCTTACGGATGAAAAACTGCGCGCCGACTGGATGGCGGAACTGGAAGACATTCGTTTGGGCATGCTGACGCTGCGCGAAAGCCTTGCCCGGGCCCTGCAAGAGGCCTCTGGCTCTGACCGCTTCGGGTTCCTGGCGGAGCATCGCGGCATGTTCTCGCGCTTGGGGACATCGCCCGACATGGTGCAGAAACTGCGCGAAGATCACGCAATCTATATGGTCGGGGACAGCCGGATGAATATTGCCGGGTTGAACGCCCAGACGGTGCCGGTGCTGGCCAAGGCGATTGTCGATACTGGCATCTGAACACGGTTCACAAATGATATGACAGGCCGCTCTGAGAAGGGCGGCCTTTTTCGTTGCGGCCCCCATGGCGCGCGCCCCGTGCGCCATGATGCGGCAATCTGTGCGTTGCGGATGCAGGGTGGCGGCGCTACCGTTGAGCTGTCTCGCCCCGCCTTGCACAGCATCCGGGACAGACCCCAATGAAATTTGCATGACTGGCTTGTCCGATGAAGCCCAAGATTTTCACAACTCTGCGGAGCTATGATCGCCCGCAATTTGGCAGTGACGTTGCCGCCGGCATTACGGTGGCCATGGTGGCCCTGCCGCTGAGTATTGCGATTGCCATCGCCTCCGGTGCCGGGCCGGAAAAGGGTCTTATCACCGCGATTGTCGGCGGGCTTTTGATTTCCATGCTGGGCGGCAGCCGGGTTCAGATCGGCGGCCCCACTGGCGCATTTATCGTTGTGGTGTTCGGGGTGATTGCCGAACACGGGTATGACGGGCTTGTGCTTGCGACGTTCATGGCGGGGATCATCATGTTGGTCGCGGGCTATTTGCGGGCTGGCAATCTGGTGGCCTATGTTCCCGAACCGGTGGTCAACGGGTTCACGCTTGGCATTGCGGTGATCATTGCGGCCAGCCAGATCAAGGATCTGTTTGGCGTGTCCATCGCAGAAGACCCGGCGGAATTTCTGGCCAAGATCGAGGCCTTGTGGGCCGCCCGTGACAGCGCAAATTTCGCCGCCTTTCTCATCGGGCTTGTCACGATGGTTCTGATCGTGGTGCTGCGCGGCTCGCGCCGAAATTTCCCGGATTGATTCTGGCCGTCGGGGCGACATCGGCGATTGTGGCGCTGGCCCAGCTGCCGGTGGATAGTTTGTATTCCCGCTTTGGGGCCTTGCCAAATACCCTGCCTCTGCCGGCCATTCCGGCCATCACGCTGGAACGGGTGGTAGAGCTGTTGCCGTCGGCCTGTGTCATCGCCTTTTTGGCCGGAATTGAATCGCTGTTGTCGGCAATGGTGGCGGACAAGATGATCGACGGGCACCACCGACCCAATGCCGAGGTGCTGGCGCAGGGCTATGCCAATATTGGCTCCGCGCTGTTTGGTGGCCTGCCCGCGACCGGGGCCATTGCGCGCACCGCAACCAATATTCGCGCCGGGGGGCGGACGCCCGTGGCGGGGATCGTGCATGCGGTGACCATCTTGCTGGTCATGCTGCTGGCCGCACCATTGGCCGGTTATCTGGCGATGCCAGCGCTGGCCGGGTTGCTGATCCTGACCGCCTGGAACATGAGCGAGCCGCATAAATGGCGGGGCTATCTACAGGAACGGCGATCAGATCAGTTCTTGTTGCTTCTGACCATGGTGCTGACCGTGTTTGCGGACCTCACCATTGCGATTGGCGTTGGGGTCGCTCTCGGGCTTGCCCTGCGCCTCAGACGGCGCAAGGTGCCGCCATCGGATTGGACACCCCGAGAGCGTTGATATTCGCAGACGTCAGTTCGACCGCCCACCGCCAAACAGATCGCGCAGAACCTGTTCCAGCACAGTATCGGGGCCATTGCCCGCCGAGGGGCGGCGCTGCGTTTGTTGCGGGTTTTGCGGCTCTGGGGCCGGGGCGGGGCGCGCCGGTATCTTCATCGGCAATTCCCGCACCGGCAGTCCCTTGTGCACGCGCACCATGGTTTCGTGCCAGATTTCGGCCGGAAGACCGCTGCCTGTCACCCCGGTCAGCGGGGTGTTGTCGTCATAGCCCATCCAGACCCCGGCGACGTAATCCGCAGTGAAGCCGATGAACCACGCGTCACGCGCGGCTTGGGTTGTGCCGGTCTTGCCCGCAGCGGGGCGATCGGGCAGGGCGGCACGGCGTCCCGATCCTTCGGACACCACTTTTTCCATCATATAGATCAGCGATTCTGCCGCCTCTTTCTGGATCACCCGTTCGCCGATGCCGCCGGTGGTGTCCATCAAGGGCGTATCGTCGCCCAGCAGCTTCAGCTCGACCAATCCATAAGGCGTGACCGAAGACCCGCCGTTGAGGATGCCGGCATAGGCCCCGACCATTTCGATCAAAGTGGCCTCCGATGCGCCAAGCGCCATCGCCGGGCTGTCGGCCAATGCGCTTTCGATGCCAAAGTCCCGCGCCACTTTCTGCACCAGATCCCGGCCCAGTGACTTCTGATATTTTCACCGCCGGAATGTTCAAGGACCTTTTGAGCGCCTCGGTAAGCGTCACCTGACCTTTGTAATCCTTGGTGTAATTCTTTGGGCACCATTCGCCGGAACCGGGGATGTTCATGCAGAACGGTTCGTCGCGGATCGTGTCCAGCGGCGAATAGCCCATTTCCATTGCGGTGGCATAGACAAAGGGTTTGAAGGACGACCCGGTCTGGCGCTTGGCCTGGGACGCGCGGTTGAACACGCCAGAAACCTTGGTCCGGCGCCCGCCCACCATGGCGCGCACGGCGCCATCGGCAGACATCACCACAATGGCCGCCTGCGCCTTTGATCCTTCGCGCACCTTGTTTTCAAAAATAAAGGTCATCGCATCTTCGGCCGCCTTCTGGATGCGTTGATCCATCGTCGTGCGGATAATGACGTCTTCGGTGGTGTTGCGGGTAAAGAATTCCGGCCCTGACGACATGACCCAATCGGCGAAATATCCGCCGGCCTCGGCCTCGGCGGCATCTGACAGGACGGCGGGGTTTGCCTGTGCATCCTGGGCCTGTGCGGCGGTCAGGTAATCCTGTTCCTCCATCAGACGAATGACCGTAGCGGCCCGCCGCTGCGAGCGTTCCAGATTGTTGGTCGGGGCATAGCGCGAGGGGGCCACCAACAGGCCGGCCAACATCGCGGCCTCTGCCGGTGCGACCTCATTCGCGGATTTGCCGAAATAGCGTTGGCTTGCGGCTTCGAACCCGCGCGATCCTTCGCCCAGAAAGGCCCGGTTGAGATAGATGGTCAGGATCTCGTCCTTGGAGTATTTGACCTCCATCGCAATGGCATAAGTCGCCTCTTTGATCTTGCGCCAGAGCGAACCTTCGCGGCATTCCGCTTCATAGGCGCGTTCGCTCTTCCAATCCTGTTCGTTATAGGGCGTGCCAAGGCAGAGCAGTTTTGCGGTCTGCTGGGTGATGGTCGACCCGCCATGGCCGGACAACGGGCCGCGCCCCTCGCTCAGGTTGATGCGCACCGCGCTGGCAATGCCACGGGGGCTGACGCCGAAATGGCGGTAAAACCGTTTGTCTTCGGTCGCGACCACGGCATTGCGCAGATGCGGCGATACCGTTTTGGCATCAATCGCGCCGCCGAATTGCTGGCCGCGCCATGCAAACACCGCGCCACTGTTATCCAGCATGGTGACCGAGCCGCGTGCGCGCCCGTCGAGAAGCTCCTGCACCGGCGGCAGGGTCGCGTTGTAGTAATAGACCCCGATGCCCACCAGAAGCGCAATCACCGCTGTCACGGTCACGCCAATGCGCACCACCAACCGCACAATCCAACGCAGGAACATCGCCAGATACCCGATCGGACCACGCCGCACCGGTTTACGGCGCGCGGCGGGACGTTTCTTTTTCGGGGCCAGGCTTCTTGGGCGCGGTGGTTTTCTTGCGTGCGGTGCTCGGCCCCTTGGAGGGATAGCGTTTGTCCGCTCTCAATCGCGGCTTACGACCGCTGGAATCACTCATCTCACTGACCTGCTCGGGTTTTTGGCTTTTTCCGTAAAATAGCCCTTTCTGGCCTTGTTGTAGAGGGCGGTGCCGCACAGTTGTAATTTATTTATCGTCTAATTTTTGTGCGAAGACCTGCATTTGTGCAAAAATTGTGCAAATGGCGCGGAAATCGCCGCCTATTTTGGCGTCAAAACCTTCCCGTTTGGGGTGTTCCGCCGCTTTTCTGCGGTTGCGAAATCCGCAGGCCCGACCTGCTAACTGACAGGCCCGGCCTGCATACCGAAAGGGAAGAACGTGAAACTCATCATTGCAACAATCAAGCCGTTCAAGCTTGAAGAGGTTCGCGAGGCGCTGACTGGCATCGGTGTACGCGGCATGATGGTGACCGAGATCAAGGGCTTCGGCTCCCAGTCCGGGCACACCGAGATTTACCGCGGCGCGGAATACGCGGTGAACTTCGTTCCAAAGATCAAACTCGAAATCGTCGTGTCGGCCGCCATGACCGACCAGGTTGTCGAAACCATCACCAAAACCGCCCAAACCGGAAAAATCGGTGACGGCAAGATTTTCGTGCTCGATGTGGCACAGGCCGTGCGCGTGCGCACCGGTGAAACCAACGAAGACGCGCTGTAAGCGGGCGTCCCCGGACAAACAAGGGAAACGGAAATATGAAACTTCTCAAGACACTAGCCCCGGTGGCCGCACTTGTTGTGCTGCCCAGCCTTGGGCTCGCTCAGGACGAGGGTCCGGTGGCAGGTGTGAACGCCTCAACCGACAGCGTCTTCATCTTCAACTCGTTGCTGTTCCTCATCGGCGGCTTCCTTGTGTTCTGGATGGCCGCGGGCTTTGCCATGCTCGAAGCGGGCCTTGTGCGTTCCAAAAACGTTACGATGCAGCTGACCAAGAACATTGCGCTGTTTTCGTTGGCCGCGATTGCCTATTACCTGATTGGCTACAACTTGATGTATCCCTTGGGCACATGGTCGATTGATGGCATCCTGTCCGGCGTCTGGGGCCCCGGTGTTCTTGAGGCAGTGGGCGTCAGCGCGGCAGATGCCGATGATTACGGCTATGCGTCGACCGGGTCTGACTTCTTCTTCCAGCTGATGTTCTGTGCGACCACTGCGTCGATCGTGTCGGGCACATTGGCCGAACGTATCAAGCTTTGGCCGTTCCTTTTCTTCGTGATCATCCTGACCGCGATTATCTATCCGCTGCAGGCGTCGTGGAAATGGGGCGGTGGCTTCCTTGATGCGATGGGTTTCCTTGATTTCGCCGGTTCCACAGTTGTGCACTCGGTTGGTGGCTGGGCCGCTCTGGCTGGCGCGCTGATCCTTGGGCCGCGTATCGGCAAATATTCCAAAGAAGGCCGGACTATCCCGATCCCGGGCTCGAACCTGTCGCTTGCCACTCTGGGTACGTTTATCCTTTGGCTCGGTTGGTTTGGTTTCAATGGTGGCTCGCAGCTGGCCATGGGCACAGTCGGTGACGTTGCAGACGTAAGCCGCATCTTTGCCAACACCAACACCGCTGCTGCGGGTGGCGCGATTGCCGCTCTGATCCTGACCCAGTTGCTGTACAAGAAACCGGACCTGACCATGGTGCTGAACGGCGCGCTGGCTGGCCTGGTGTCGATCACAGCAGAGCCGCTGACCCCGACCCTGGGTTCCGCAACTCTGATCGGTGCTGTCGGTGGTGTGATCGTGGTCTTCGCGGTTCCGTTCCTCGACAAGCTGAAGATTGACGATGTTGTTGGCGCGATCCCGGTTCACCTGTTCGCTGGTATCTGGGGCACACTCGCGGTTGTTCTGACCAACGGTGACGCATCCATCGGCACACAGCTCTATTCGATCCTGGTTGTTGGTATCTTTACCTTCGTTGTATCGGGCGTCGTCTGGTTCATCCTCAAGGCCACCGTGGGCATCCGCGTCGGCGAGGAAGAAGAGATCACCGGTCTCGACATGGCTGAGCTGGGCATGGAAGCATACCCAGAGTTCTCCAAGGGCTGATCTCAGCCGACCAATGGTCTGAGAAATACAGTTTGCGAAGGCCCGGATGGAAACGTCCGGGCCTTTTCTTTGTCTCTCGCAGAATCAAATGCGGATATGCTAGGTTTTGCGGCATGAAGGACCAGACCCCCAATATCCGCGACCGTGAGGCCCCAATCATCCGCCAGCTGGATGAGGCCGCAGTCAATCGAATTGCCGCAGGCGAGGTGGTCGAACGCCCCGCGTCGGCGGTCAAGGAGCTGGTGGAAAACGCACTGGATGCCGGGGCCACACGGATAGAGATCGACATTGCCGGCGGCGGTAAATCGCTGATCCGGGTGCGCGACAATGGCTGTGGCATGACCGCCGAACAATTGCCGCTGGCCTTGTCACGTCATGCCACGTCCAAGATCGACGGCAGTGATCTGCTCAACATTCACTCCTTTGGATTCCGGGGCGAGGCGCTGCCGTCGCTTGGTGCGGTCGGTCGTTTGACCATCACTTCGCGTGCGGCGGGGGCGGATGCGGCGGTGATCCATGTCGAGGGCGGCAATCCCGCACCGGTCAAACCCGCCGCCTGTAATCGCGGCACCACGGTCGAGCTGCGCGATCTGTTTTTTGCCACGCCGGCGCGGCTGAAATTTCTGCGCAGTGACCGGGCCGAAACACAGGCGATTTCCGACGTCGTCAAGCGGCTTGCCATGGCGGAACCCTTTGTCGGTTTCACCCTGCGCGACGTGACCGGCGACAAAGAGCGCGTCAGCTTTCGCGCGGATCCGCAATCCGGCGACTTGTTCGACGCGCTGAACGGCCGTCTGACCCAGATCCTGGGACGAGAGTTCAGCGAAAACGCCGTGCCGCTGGATGCGGAGCGCGAGGGGTTGCACCTGACCGGTTTTGCCGCTCTGCCGACCTATTCGCGCGGCTCGGCGGTGGCGCAATACATGTTCGTCAATGGCCGCCCGGTGCGGGACAAGCTGTTCTATGGCGCGCTGCGTGGGGCCTATGCCGATTTCCTGTCGCGTGACCGGCATCCGGCGGTGGCGCTGTTCCTCGATTGTGATCCACATCTGGTGGATGTGAACGTGCATCCGGCCAAGAGCGAGGTCCGCTTTCGCGATCCCGGTCTGGCACGCGGGTTGATTGTGTCGGGCTTGCGCCATGCGCTGGCCGATGCCGGGCATCGTGCCTCGACCACTGTGGCCGGGGCCACGCTTGGGGCGATGCGCCCCGAAGTGGTCGAACCGCGTGTCTATCAAATGGATCGGCCCAGCGCGGGTGCGCGCAATGCATCCTATCAGGCGCAATCGCCGGGATTTGCCGATTTGGCCACCAGCTATAGCGCGCGGGTCGAACCCTTTTACGGTCCCGACCTCAGCCCCGATCATAACGCTGCCCACAGCGATGCAGGTCCACATGGGCCCGACGCGCGGTCACAGCAGGCGCCGCAGTCCTTGTCGCAGTCTCCCCTGCCACAGTCCCTACCACTGGGCGCAGCGCGGGCGCAGGTGCATGAAAACTACATCATCGCGCAAACCGAAGCCGGCATCGTCATTGTCGATCAACATGCCGCGCATGAACGTCTGGTCTATGAACGGCTAAAGCGGCAGGCGGCGGAAAATGGCATTGCGGCGCAGGCGCTTTTGATCCCCGAGGTGGTCGACCTTTCTGACACCGATTGCGCCCTGCTTTTGGAACATGTGGATGCGCTGCGCGAGCTTGGCCTTTCGGTCGAACCTTTTGGCGGTGGCGCAGTGGCCATTCGCGAAACCCCGGCCATTCTGGGCGAGGTCAACGGCGAAGCGCTGTTGCGTGACATCCTGGATGAACTGCACGACCTTGGCCAATCGGCACAGCTCAAGGATCGGATCGATGCCATCCTGAGCCGTGTCGCCTGTCACGGTTCGATCCGGTCGGGACGGCGGATGCAGGCGGATGAAATGAACGCGCTGTTGCGCGACATGGAGGCGACGCCGCATTCCGGGCAATGCAACCATGGCCGGCCCACCTATGTGGAATTGAAACTCAGCGATATTGAAAGATTGTTTGGCCGCACATGATCCAGATTGGCGACGCCGCATTTACCCTCAGTGACCCATTGGCGCTGGCCGCTTTGGCCGGGCTGTTGCTGATCATTGCTGTCTTTTGGTTGTTGATCGTGGCGGTCCGGGCCGCCGGTCGCACCGCCCGCATGACCGAGCCGCTGGCGCATCAAATGGGAACGCTGGGCCAGCGGGTGCAGGCGCTGGGCGATGGGCAAGAGCGGCTCTCTGGCGGGTTGCATCACGTCAGCGAGGCGCAGGCCCAGAGCCAGATCAAGATGTTGCAGATGATGGAGCAGCGGCTGGCGCAGGTTCAACAGCAGATGAGCGAGAACCTGCACGGCTCTGCCCGCCGCACCGCCCACAGTCTTGGTGAATTGCAGGAACGGCTGACCGCCATCGACAAGGCACAGGACAATATCACCAAATTGTCCGGCGATGTGCTGTCCTTGCAGGACATCCTGTCGAACAAACAGACGCGCGGGGCCTTTGGCGAGATCCAGTTGAACGACATCGTGTCCAAGGCGCTGCCGTCGGACAGCTATACCCTGCAAGCGACGCTGTCGAACGGCAAGCGGGTCGATTGTCTTATCCATCTGCCCAACCCGCCGGGGCCGATTGCCATCGACAGCAAATTTCCGCTGGAGGCCTATGAGGCCCTGCGCAACGCCGACAGCCCGGAACGGTTACAGCGCGCGGCAACCCAGCTGCGCCAAAGCCTGCGCAAACATATCAAGGATATTTCCGAGCGTTATATCCTCGACGGTGAAACCGCCGATGGCGCGTTGATGTTCCTGCCGTCCGAGGCGGTTTACGCCGAGCTGCACGCAAATTTCCCCGAAGTGGTGCGCGACGGTTTTGCCGCGCGGGTCTGGATCGTGTCGCCGACCACCTGCATGGCGACGTTGAACACCATGCGCGCGATCCTGAAAGACGCCCGGATGCGGGAACAGGCCGGGGCGATCCGCAAGGAATTGAGCCTGTTGTTTGGTGATGTCGAACGGCTGGGCACGCGGGTTGAAAACCTCGACCGGCATTTTGGTCAGGCGGCCAAGGATATCGC
The DNA here is from genome assembly GCF_055808435.1 of Marinovum sp. J2-8. Lineage (NCBI taxonomy): Bacteria > Pseudomonadati > Pseudomonadota > Alphaproteobacteria > Rhodobacterales > Roseobacteraceae > Marinovum > Marinovum sp. J2-8. The sequence goes on from NZ_JBVVRZ010000001.1 coordinate 341,503, forward strand.
CGAAATCAAGATCAGTTCCGACAAGGCCGGGCGTCGTGCCCGGCGGCTGGACAATTTCGATTTCGAAGAACTGGCACCAGAGGCTGAGGCAAACGTGGTGCCGCTGGCCAAGACCTGAGCGCGCTATTTTTCGCGCGGCGGGGTGGATTTATAGAGCGGCAGCTGCCAGCCAAACCGCAGGCTGCCAGCGCGCAAGATCCAGGTTATGATCGCGCAGCCCAACAAGCGGATTTCCGATGGAAATCCGAGTTCCAGCAAAATCAACGCCGTCGACGATCCGGCCAGCGCTGCGGTGGCGTATAATTCGCCCTGGCGCAGGATCACCGGCACCTCATTGGCGACCACATCGCGCATCAAACCGCCGAAACATCCCGTCGTGACCCCCATGATCACCACAATTGTGGTCGGCTGGTCCAGCGCGATGGCCACGCCCGTGCCCGCCGCAACGGCGACCGCCAGGGCAAAACTGTCGAGCCAGATCAGCAGCCGCAGGCGGCTTTCGACCAGATGGGCCGAAAAATAGACCGTGATGGCGGCGGCAACGGCGATCAGGATCACACCGGGATCCGCCATCCAGAAAACCGGATTGCGATCCAGCAACAGGTCGCGCACCGTTCCGCCGCCCACGGCCGTCAAACAGGCGAGAAAGGCAAAGCCGATGATGTCCAACTGAGCGCGTGACGCAGCCAGCGCGCCGGTCAGGGCAAAGACAAACACCGATGCGTAATCCAGAAGTGTCAGGATCATGGTTGGCCCCATTGCTGTGCGCGGTTCACGATTTTTCCTTGAACGGTGCCATTCCTTCGCGCGCCAATTCGTCCGCGCGTTCGTTTTCGGGATGGCCCGCATGGCCCTTGACCCATTGCCATGTCACATCATGGCGCGCCTGTGCCGTATCCAGTCGTTGCCACAGTTCGACATTCTTGACCGGTTTCTTGGCCGCGGTTTTCCAGCCGTTTTTCTTCCAGCCAAAGATCCAGGAGGTCACGCCGTTTTTGACATATGCGCTGTCGGTCACCACGGTTATTGTTGACGCCCGTTCCAGCGCCTCCAGAGCGTGGATCGCGGCCAGCAGTTCCATCCGGTTGTTGGTGGTCATGGCTTCGCCGCCTTTCAGCGTGCGTTCCTTGACCACTTTGTCGCCGTCCCGGGCCAACATCAGCGCACCCCAGCCGCCAGGGCCGGGATTGCCGGAACAGGCACCGTCGGTATAGGCAAAAAGATCGGGCATGATGGGCATCCTTGGATTGCGTTGGTGCCACATCGCAAAGCCTGCGCATGGTTGCAAGGGGAGAGGGGCCGGCCCCCTCGGCCTTTGGCCTCACCCCCGGGATATTTTTGGTCAGATGAATTGGCGGATTGGGTGAGCGGTCAGCTGGGTCCATGGTGTGGGAGTTCGGGCCTTGCCGGAGCCGGCCATGGAACAATCAGGCGCGATCCAGCGCCAAACGCCCGGCCAGCAGGGCAAAGACCGCCGCAAAGGACCGGTTGAGCCAGGTCATCACCCGGTCAGATCCGAGGATCGCCTGACGTGCGGCGGCGGCGAAACTGCCGTAAAGCGCAAAGACCGCGAGGGTCAGCGCCATGAACACCCCGCCCAGGATGGCGATTTCCAGGGTTGCTGTGCCGGGTGTGCCAGAGAGGAACGGCGGCAGCAGTGCCAGAAAGAAAATCGACAGTTTCGGGTTCAGCGCGTTGATGAGAATACCCCGCCAGGCGATGTGAGGGCCGGACTCGGTCCTTTCGCGGGCGCGGATCTGTAGTGCGCCGCCTGAACGTAAGGATTGCCAGGCCAGCCACAAGAGATAGGCCACCCCGGCATATTTCACTAGATTGAACAGCAAGGCCGAAGAATGCAGCACCGCCGCAAGCCCCGCCGCCGCCGCCAAAAGGGCAGGCAAGATCCCCAGCGTACAGCCAAGTGCCGCCCAGAGCGCGGACCGCCGCCCCTGACCCAGGCCGATGGCAATCGTGTAGATCACACCGGTGCCGGGGGCGAGTACGACAACAAGCGCGGTGAGCAAAAACTGAAGGCTGAGCATCTTGATCTATCCCCGATCGTTCCGGCGCAGATCAGGTCAGGCGAGGGCAGCTGTGTCAACCCATGTGACGGGCTGTTCGGGGGACATCCAGAACACGGGCGCCTCTGCGGTGGCATCGACCGTCAGCACCCCCATGGCATCCAGCCCGCCCAGCACGGAATCCACCGCTATGGTGGCCAGAATGATGCCCATCACCCGGCTTATGACACTGGCGCCGGTGTTGCCGATCAGGCGGTGGATGGCGCTTGCCGCCAGAAGCAGGACCAGCGTGAAGGCCAGCACAAGGATCAGCAGGCCGGCGGTGATGATCTGGTCGGTCAGCGGTTCGGTGTGATTGTCGGTCAGGACCACAATCGCCAGCATCGCCCCCGGCGAGGCGATGGACGGCATGGCCAATGGAAAGACCGCCGACGCAAGATGGTCGCGGCAGGCCTCTTCGATTTCGCGGTTCGGTTTGGAATCGCCGAATATCATCGTCATGGCAAACAGGAACAAAATGATGCCGCCGGCAATCTGGAACGAACCAAGCCGCAGGCCAAGGGTTTCCAGAATGACCTGACCGGCCGCCAGAAACACCAACAGCACCAGCGTGGCGATCACGATGGCGCGTATGGCAAAGCTGCGGTGCAGCGCACGGGGCACGGATTGTACGGCAAACAGATAGACCGGGATTGTGCCGACAGGGTCGATCACCACAACCAAGGTTACCAATTCGCGGATCAGGTCATTCCAGTTCATTACTCTCTTTCTGATTGGGGGGTGGCGTGACGTCAGGCCGGTTGGCGCAAGACACGCGGGACTTTGAATTCGACATTTTCCTGCGCGGTTTCAACCTGTTCCACCGTGACATCATAACGTGCGCGAAAGGCGTCAATCACCTCGTTCACCAAAACCTCGGGGGCAGAGGCCCCGGCGGTGATGCCAATGCTGGAAATCCCGTCCAGCGCCCGCCAGTCGATGTCGCTGGCGCGTTGCACCAGTTGCGAATAGGCACAGCCCGCGCGAGAGCCGACCTCGACCAGACGGCGGGAATTCGATGAATTCGGCGCGCCGACCACCAGCATGGCGTCGCATTTTGCCGCCATGGCCTTGACCGCCTCCTGGCGGTTGGTGGTGGCGTAACAGATGTCTTCCTTGTGCGGTCCGACGATGGCCGGGAACCGGGTGTTGAGCGCGGCAACGATATCGGCGGTGTCATCAACCGACAGGGTGGTCTGGGTGACAAAGGCCAATTTGGCGGGATCGCGCACCTCGACGGTGGCCACATCCGCCACGGTTTCCACCAAAAGAACCTCACCCTCGGGCAATTGTCCCATGGTGCCGATGGTTTCGGGGTGGCCGGCATGGCCGATCATGATCATTTGCAGGCCGTTTTCGGCGTGGCGCTGTGCCTCGATGTGGACTTTGCTGACCAGGGGGCAGGTGGCATCGACATAGATCATCTCGCGCGCCTCGGCCGCGGCCGGAACCGATTTCGCCACACCATGGGCGGAAAAGATCACTGGGCGGTCATCCGGGCATTCTGCCAGATCTTCGACAAACACTGCGCCCTTGTCGCGCAGGTCATCAACGACGTATTTGTTGTGCACGATCTCGTGGCGGACATAGACCGGCGCGCCCCATTTGGTCAGCGCCATTTCGACGATCTTGATGGCCCGGTCGACACCGGCGCAAAAACCGCGCGGCGCGGCAAGATACAGGGTCAGGGGCGATGTATGGGTCATGGCGGTCTCCGGTGTGCAGGGTCGGGGTACTGCTTTGTGCGGCTTGCGTCCAGTGATCGGGGCCATTCGGTGGCGGGATCACGCTGCGGTGATTTGACCTTCCCCTGTTGGAAGGTCTGACCGAGGGGGAATGTAGGCCAGTGTGGTCAAAAGAGGTGCAAAATGAAAATCAAAATGGCAACGGTGATGGTCTGTGTGGCGGGTATCGCAGGGGCAGAGACACGTCCAGAAGATGCAGCCGGTCTTTTCCCCTATTGGGACGCGATGGCGGTATCCCGTGGTGCTTTGCTTTATGACGAAAACTGCTCTGCCTGTCATGGGGCCAATTTGCAGGGCGAGGCCGACTGGCGGTCACGCAACAAGGACGGGTCGTTTCGTGCGCCGCCGCATGATGCCACGGGGCATACCTGGCATCATGCCGATGAACAGCTGTTTGCAATCACCAAATTCGGAACCGAGGTGGTGACCGGCGGGGCCATGGCCACCGACATGGTCGGGTTTCAGGATGTCCTGAGCGATGATGATATCCTGGCCGTTTTGGCCTTTATCAAATCCCGATGGCCGCAAAAGATCATTGCGCGTCACAATGCAATGAACCGGCGGCTCGAGGCGGCACAATAACCGCAGGCCCAAAAACCGAAGGCCCAAAAAACCGCAGGCCCGTTTGCCGGGCTGTCGTGGGGGGCAGAGAGCGGTGGCCCGTAGGGCCATCGTGAGGACCAGAGGAGTGGGTGGTCGTGGTGGTCGGCAGCGTTTTGCAGGTCCGGTGTAAAAAACACACTGTCAAAGCATCCTGTCGAAACGTCGCGTCCAAAACTTTGTGCCGCATAAAGCCGTCACCGCATCGCAACAAAACGCGATCGGTTTCCGCCTACGGCGCTGGTTCAGACCGCAGCGGCGGCGTGTTCAGCGTGTTCTTCCATCGGTTCACGCGGTGGGCGGCCAATCACGTCGCGCAACCCGTCGAGCTCGATGAAATTATCCGCCTGGCGGCGCAATTCATCGGCAATCATCGGGGGTTGGCTGCGAATGGTGGAGACCACCGAAACCCGAACGCCCTGGCGTTGCAGGCTTTCGACCAAAGGCCGGAAATCACCGTCACCAGAAAACAACACGATATGATCAACCCGCGAAGCAAGCTCCATGGCATCAACCGCAAGTTCGATGTCCATATTGCCTTTGACTTTCCGGCGGCCCTGGCTGTCGGTGTATTCCTTGGCCGGTTTGGTGACCATGGTGAACCCGTTATAGTGCAGCCAGTCGACCAAGGGCCGGATGGGTGAATATTCTTCGTTTTCCAGCAATGCAGTGTAGTAAAACGCGCGCAATAACTTGCCCCGTCTGACGAATTCCTGCCGAAGAAGTTTGTAGTCGATGTCGAACCCAAGTGCCTTGGCGGCTGCATAAAGATTGGATCCGTCAATGAACAGCGCGAGCCGTTCGTCCTTGTAAAACATAAAATGCCCTTCCAATAATTAGGCTCTGGCCCGCGGTGTGAGTGAAATTTTGCGGGAGAGCCATCTATAAGGGTAGTGGAAAACCGCCGTGCTGCAAGAGAGCGATGATAAAAATGGCGCTTTTCAGCGCAACTATCACGGGAAGTTGGGCTTTATTTCGCTTGGTGCGAACTTGCCTTTAGGGAAGGATTCGCCACAAAAGAGTATCGAAACTGCCATTTCCCGTTTACAGGCGCGCGATTTGGTGATTCGCGCGCAAAGCCGATTTTTCGCAACACCCTGCTTTCCGCCCGGTGCCGGGCCCGACTATGTCAACGCGGCGATTGCCGTTGACTGGTTGGGCGCACCAGAGGCTTTGTTGCAGCTTTTGCATGAGGTCGAAGCGGAATTTGGCCGCGAGCGGGACCAGCGATGGGGGATGCGAACCCTTGATCTTGACCTTATCGCGCTGGGTGCGCAGGTCGCACCCGACGATACAACCTGGGGGCGATGGCGTGATCTGACCCTGCAAGAGCAGATGCAATTGGCCCCGGACCAGTTGATCCTGCCCCATCCCCGCATTCAGGACCGGGCCTTTGTCTTGGTGCCATTGATGGATATTGCGCCGGATTGGGTGCATCCGGTTCTGGGCCGCAGTGTTGCGGAAATGACTGCGGATTTGCCCGTCGCCGAGGTGGCAGATGTCAAACCTCTGTGAGCCGCGACAAATTGCGAGCCGCCTGTTGGAAAACCTGCTTGTCAAGCCTTTTGATCCGCTTTAAGACCTACACCTTCTGACAGAACTCGGCAGACGGAGATTCCCAATGGCCCGCGTGACGGTCGAAGATTGCGTTGATAAGGTTCCCAACCGGTTTGAACTGGTGATGCTTGCCGCCCATCGGGCGCGCGAGGTGTCGGCCGGTGCTGCCATTACCGTGGATCGCGACAACGACAAGAACCCCGTTGTCTCGCTGCGCGAGATCGCTGAAGAAACCCAAAGCGCCGACGAGCTGCGGGAACGGATGATCGAAAGCAACCAGACCCAGATCGAGGTGGACGAACCCGAAGAGGACGCCATGGCGTTGCTTATGGGGGCAGAACCCGACAAGCCGCAGGACGACGATATGTCCGAGGAAAAATTGTTGCGGGCGTTGATGGAAGCGCAAGGCCAGGGGTAACCCCGGCCAGCGTTTGGGGCAGGCGATGATTTCAGCTGACGATCTGGTCGCGCTTGTCCACAATTACAATCCGAAGACCAATAAATCCCTGATCCGCGCGGCCTATGATTATGGCCGCGAGATGCATGAGGGCCAGTTCCGCCACTCTGGCGAACCTTATTTCAGCCATCCGGTTGCGGTTGCCGCGCTTTTGACCGAGCAGCGACTGGATGATGCGACCATCGTGACCGCGCTTTTGCACGACACGATCGAAGACACCAAAGGCACATTCAACCAGATCAGCGGCAAATTCGGCGAAGAGATCGCTGTGCTGGTCGATGGTGTGACCAAGCTGACCAACCTGCAACTGTCGTCGACCCAGACCAAGCAGGCGGAAAACTTCCGCAAGCTGTTCATGGCGATGTCCCGCGATTTGCGGGTCATTCTGGTCAAACTGGCCGACCGGCTGCACAACATGCGCACGATCAAGGCGATGCGCCCGGAAAAGCAGGTGCAGAAGGCCCGCGAAACCATGGATATCTATGCACCGCTGGCCGGGCGCATGGGGATGCAATGGATGCGGGACGAGCTGGAGGATCTGGCGTTCTCTGTGCTGAACCCCAAGGGCCGCGCCAGCATCATCCGCCGTTTCATCACCCTGCAAAAGGAAACCGGCGATGTGATCCATCGGATCACCAGCGACATGCGCGCCGAGTTTGACAAGGCCGAGATCGAGGCCCAGGTGTTTGGCCGCGCCAAGAAACCCTATTCGATCTGGCGTAAGATGCAGGAAAAAGAGATGGGTTTTTCCCGTCTGTCCGACATCTATGGCTTTCGTATCATCACCGATACCGAGGCCGATTGTTATGCCGCGCTGGGCGCGATCCATCAACGCTGGCGCGCTGTGCCGGGCCGGTTCAAGGATTATATCAGCCAGCCGAAATCCAACGGCTATCGCTCGATCCACACCACGGTGTCGGGACGCGATGGCAAACGGGTCGAGGTTCAGATCCGCACCCGCCAGATGCACGATGTGGCCGAAACCGGCGTTGCCGCGCATTGGTCCTATCGCGATGGTGTGCGCAGTGAAAACCCCTTTGCCGTCGATCCGGCGAAATGGATTTCCTCGCTGACCGAACAATTTCAGGATGACGAGGATCACGAGGATTTTCTCGAAGCGGTCAAGCTTGAGATGTATTCGGATCAGGTGTTTGTCTTTTCGCCCAAGGGCGACGTGATCAAGCTGCCGCGCGGTGGCACACCGCTGGATTTTGCCTATGCGATCCACACCCGGATCGGTCATGCCTGTGTCGGGGCCAAGGTTGACGGGCTGCGCGTGCCGCTCTGGACCCGGCTGAAGAACGGCCAGTCGGTCGAGATCATCACCGCCGATGGGCAAGCCCCGCAGGCAACCTGGCTGGATATTGCCATCACCGGCAAAGCCAAAAGCGCGATCCGCCGTGCCCTGCGCGAACAGGACCGGGAACGGTTTGTGCGTTTGGGCCGGGAACTGGCGCGCGCCGCGTTTGAACATGTGGGCCGCAAGGCCAAGGACAAGGTGCTGGAAACCGCCGCCCGCAACCTGCGGTTGGACGATGCGGAAACGCTTCTGGCGCGGCTGGGTTCAGCCGAGCTGACGTCGCGCGCGGTGGTCGAGGCCGTCTATCCCGATCTGGTGACCGAAGACGGGGACGAAATTGACCGCAAGCGCGCGGTGATCGGCCTTGAAAACGGCCAGAGCTTTCGGCGCGCACCCTGTTGCCAGCCGCTGCCGGGGGAGCGGATAGTTGGCATCACATATCGGGGTCAGGGCGTGGTTGTGCATGCGATTGATTGCGAAAAACTGGCCGAATACGAAGAACAGCCAGAGCGTTGGCTGGACCTGCATTGGCAGGAAGGCAAACACCCGGCGGCCTATGCGGTGACACTGGACATCACGATGAGCAATGATGCCGGCGTGCTGGGACGAATTTGCACATTGATCGGTGGGCACAAGGCGAATATCTCGGATCTTGAGTTTATGGACCGGAAACCGGATTATTATCGCCTGCATATCAACACCGAACTGCGCGACGCCGAACATCTGCATTCTCTGATCACCGCGCTGGAAGCGGAAAGTGATGTTGCCCAGGTCGCTCGCGTGCGAGAAGTCACTCCGATCGCCTCCCGAGCCGAAGCAAGCTGAAAGGAACACCTTCCGTGGTTTTCAAGCGCCGCGACAGAAAACCGACCTGGCGCGCTGTGTTGGAATTCTTCTGGCCACGGGGGGGATGGGGGCGTGCCGCACGCTATATCAAGCATCGCTTGCGGCGATTGCCCGACCCGCCGGAAAAGATCGCCCGCGGCATTTGGGCCGGGGTATTTACCACCTTCACGCCGTTTTACACCATGCATTTCCTGGTGGCGGCGATGCTGGCGATGATCATGCGGGGCAATGTCCTGGCGGCGCTTCTGGGCACTTTTTTTGGCAATCCGCTGACCTATTTGCCGATTGGCATCATATCGCTCAACACCGGCTATTTCCTGTTGGGGACAGAGCTGTCGCCACATGTCGAACGCACCCTGATGGGCAAATTCGTGGATGCCGGCGAAGATCTGACCATTAATTTCTGGGCCTGGGTCAAAGGCAACCCACAGGATTGGCATGGGCTCGAAGTGTTCTGGCATGACGTGTTCTATCCCTATCTGATTGGCGGAATCATTCCGGGGATCGTTGCCGCCACCATTGCCTATCTGGTCGCGGAACCGCTGATCCGTGCCTATCAGACGCGGCGCAAGGGCGTGATGAAGAAACGGATCGAGGCGATCCGCGCCAAGGCCGCCGCCAAGAAAGCGGCGCTGGCCAAAACCGGGGCGGACAAGCCGGAATAAGCCGGACGAAAACGGGGTTTTCACACCGGCATTGCGCCGCTAGCTTGGCGGCAAATGAACCTCCAAGGTGATACAATGCAAAATCTCCGGCTTGGCGTGAATATCGACCATGTGGCCACAGTGCGAAATGCCCGCGGCGGCGCTTTCCCCGACCCATCACGTGCCGCGATCCTGGCACAGGAGGCGGGGGCCGATGGCATCACCGCCCACCTGCGCGAAGATCGCCGCCATATCTCCGATGCCGACATTGATGCCTTGATGGATGTCCTGCGGGTGCCGCTGAACTTTGAAATGGCGGCGACGGCGGAAATGCAGACCATTGCCCTGCGTCACAAGCCGCATGCGGTTTGTATCGTGCCGGAAAAGCGCGAAGAACGCACCACCGAAGGCGGGCTTGAGGTTGCGCGCGAGGAAAACAAACTGGCGCATTTCATCGCGCCGCTGCGGGACGCGGGCTGTCGGGTGTCGATTTTCATCGCCGCCGACCGCCGCCAGATCGAAGCGGCAAACCGGATCGGGGCGCAGGTCATCGAGCTGCATACCGGCGCTTATTGTGATGCCTATCACGAGGGCCGGATGGAAGACGCCGACCGCGAATTGGCCGCATTGCGCGAGATGGCGGCCTTTGCCGCCGATCTGGGGCTGGAGGTGCATGCCGGGCATGGGCTATCTTATGATACCGTGATGCCGGTGGCCGCCTTTCCGCAGGTTGTCGAGCTTAACATCGGGCATTTCCTGATCGGCGAGGCGATTTTCCTCGGCCTGGGTGAGGCGATCGGCGAAATGCGGCGGTTGATGGTGGAGGCGAGAAAATGAATGGAACTTTGACCACTGCGGCTGTGGTGTCCCTGGCGCTTTTGGCCAGCGGCGCGTCGGCGCAGACGGTTGGCGATTGTGACTGGCGGGCATCGGCCCAGGCGATTGCCGAACCTTGGCAGGATAACACCCGCACCTTTTCCAATGGCAAGACCCGCCTGACCCTGACCGATACCATCGAACCGGGCGCGGGGGCCTTTCATCTGGTGATCCTGTCGCCGCCCTATAGCGAGCTTGGCGACCGGCAATGCAGGGTGCTGTCCTATGATGGCAGCATCGGTTTTGCCGGCGTCGCCTTTCAGGAATTGAGCGCCGATTACGATCCTGCGCGCGGGCTTCTGTTTGATGTGCCGGTCCAATATTACGACGCGGCGCTGGGCGACACCACCGGCGGTTGGCTGAGCTTTGAGCTGAATCAGGCCAGCGGTGCAATTTCCGCCTATATCGGACCGGCCGAGTGATCCTGGGGATTGGCACGGATCTGTGCAATATCGAACGGATCGAGGGCATTTTGAACCGCTTCGGCGACCGGTTCCGCAATCGGGTGTATACCGACCGCGAACAGCGCCGCGCTGCCCGCCGCCCACATGAGGCCGCGACCTATGCCAAACGCTGGGCCGCGAAAGAAGCCTGTTCCAAGGCGCTTGGCACGGGGCTGCGCATGGGGATCGCATGGCGGGACATGTCGGTGACCAATCTGGCGACCGGCCAGCCGGTGATGCATGTCACAGGCTGGGCCAAACGGCGGCTGGATGCGATGACCCCACCGGGACACGAGGCGATTTTGCATGTCACCCTGACCGATGATTTTCCCTGGGCCCAGGCCATGGTGCTGATCGAGGCGCGGCCAATGGTCGATCCAAAGCCCTGAACATGCCTGAACACAGCTGACTGCAATGCAACTGCGGCGCTCGATTGCTTGACACCTTTCGCGCTCCGGCCCATGTAGCCAACAACGTAGCCCAAGACGCCACAGCGCGAGGAGCCTCATGTCCATGGCCGAAGAAAAGAAGGGCAATGCGATCGTGGAAACGGTCAAGACCATTGTCTACGCATTGCTGATCGCGGGTGTGTTCCGCACCGTGTTCTTTCAACCGTTCTGGATCCCCTCGGGGTCGATGAAGGACACGCTGCTGATCGGTGATTTCCTGTTTGTGAACAAAATGGCCTATGGCTATTCCTATGCCTCTTGTCCGTCGGTGATTGTGCCGCGCTTTGGCATTGATGTGGATGCCAAGGATTTCTGTGGCTGGGCCGATGGCGACAACACCCGCCTGTTTGGCGGCGAACCCGAGCGCGGCGATGTCGCGGTGTTCCGGCATCCGGTGACCGGACGGGATTTCATCAAACGGGTGGTCGGCCTGCCGGGTGAGAAAATCCAGATCAAGGACAGCGTTCTGCATATCAACGACACCCCGGTCAAAGTCGAGGCTGACGGCATCTTTGCCGAGCTTGCCTGCCCACAGGGTCCGCAGGGGCTCAGCCCGCGCTGTGCCAATGCGCCGGTGGGCAATGGCGCGACCTGTGAAAAAGAGAAATTCATCGAAACGCTGCCCAATGGCGTCAGCCACTCGACCCTGAACATCGGGCCGCAATCGTCGGACAACACGCCGGTCTTTACCGTGCCCGAAGGCCATTATTTCATGATGGGTGACAACCGCGACAATTCCACCGATTCGCGCTTTCCGCAGCAAATTGGCGGTGTGGGCTTCGTGCCGTTTGAAAACTTTGTCGGGCGCGCGGATCGGGTGATGTTCTCGTCTGCCGGACGGTCGATGCTGGCCTTCTGGACCTGGCGCGGGGATCGGTTCTTCAAGGGGATCGAGTGAAAATTTCGGCAGAATTGAAGGCTCTACAAAAACGGCTGGGGTATGAATTTTCAGACCCCGGCCAATTGGTGCGCGCGGTCACGCATTCGTCGATGTCGACCGCCACGCGGGGCGACAACCAGCGTTTGGAATTCCTGGGCGACCGGGTGCTTGGCCTGGTGATGGCCGAGGCGCTCTTGGCGGCGGATGGGGGCGCAAGCGAAGGTCAGCTTGCGCCACGGTTCAATGCGCTGGTGCGCAAAGAGACCTGCGCCGATGTGGCCCGCCAGATCGACCTTGGGGCGGCGCTGAAACTGGGCCGGTCTGAAATGCTCTCGGGGGGGCGGCGCAAAATGGCGCTGCTGGGCGATGGCATGGAGGCGGTGATCGCTGCGGTCTATATGGATGGCGGGTTTGCGGCCGCACAGGCGCTGGTGCTGCGGCTCTGGGGCAAGCGTATCTCGCAGGTCGAAGAGGATGCACGCGACGCCAAGACCAGCCTGCAGGAATGGGCGCAGGCCCGTGGTCAAACGCCGCCGGTCTATCAACAGATCAGCCGCAAAGGCCCGGACCACGCCCCGGTCTTTGTGATCGAAGTGCGGCTCGACAGCGGTGAAAGCGACCGGGCCGAAGCCGGATCAAAACGTCTGGCGGAACATGCGGCGGCGAAATCATTGCTGGCAAAACTGCTTCAAAGTTGATGTTGGCCCGCAAATTCCCTGCAAGGAATTTGTCCGCGCCCCATTGTGAGGCCATAATAACTGGTTTTGAGCGTCAAACTGCGGTAAGCGCGGCGGATCATTCATGGGAACCAGATAAAAATGACCACACGCGCCGGATTCGTCGCCCTGATCGGAGAGCCCAATGCGGGCAAATCCACCCTGACCAATCGCATGGTGGGCGCGAAAGTGTCGATCGTGACGCACAAGGTCCAGACCACGCGCGCCCGTATCCGTGGCGTGGCAATCGAGGGCGAGGCGCAGATCGTATTTGTCGATACGCCCGGATTGTTCAGCCCGCGCCGCCGATTGGACCGCGCGATGGTCGCCGCCGCCTGGAGCGGGGCGGCAGATGCCGACATCGTTGTGCTGCTGGTCGAAGCGCATCGCGGCGTGTCGGATGGTGTGGAAAGCATCCTTGAGCGGTTGCAGGACATTGGCAAAGGCCGCCGCGTGGCCCTGGCAATCAACAAGATCGACCGGGTGAAATCCGATGTTTTGCTGGGTCTGTCGCAGGAATTGAATGCGCGTTTCGCATTTGAGGAAACCTTCATGATCTCGGCCGAAAAGGGCTTTGGCTGCGATGATCTGAAAAAATGGCTGGCGGCGGAATTGCCGGACGGTCCCTGGCTTTATCCCGAAGATCAGATCGCCGATCTGCCGATGCGGATGATCGCCGCCGAGATGACCCGCGAAAAGCTGACCCTGCGCCTGCATCAGGAACTGCCCTATCAATTGACGGTCGAAACCGAAAACTGGGACGAGCGCAAGGACGGCACCGCGCGGATTGATCAGGTGATCTATGTGGCCCGTGATGGCCACAAGGGCATTGTGCTGGGCCACAAAGGCGAATCGATCAAGGCAATCTCCAAAGCGGCGCGTGAAGAGCTGGAAGAATTCCTTGGCCGCCGGGTGCATTTGTTCCTTCAGGTCAAGGTCCGGGAAAAATGGCTGGAAGAGGCCGCGCGCTATTCCGAAATGGGCCTGAACTTTCGCGATGGCAATACCTGAGGCATCGCTAAGCAAAAGTTGCCGGGGCTCCACGGAACAAAGGGAGCCCCGACCAGTGCCAGCGGGTCTCGGGGAGAGAGACAGCCCGCCAGAGGTCACGGGATATGGGGCGAAAACCGCGCAGGAGATCACACAGATCCGCGCCCCAATACACTGCCGGTAAACGTGCGACCATCGACAGCAGTGCAGTTCAGTCCCCCGTGACAGAGGGAAACTTGACTGTGCTATCAACATAAGGGCGCTGCGAAAGTATTCAAATGACAAGGGGTGTTAGGAAAGGAAAGCCATGCGGCTGACAGCGGATTTCTGGGTTGCGGCCTATATTGCACGGCTTGCCCAGGCCGACATCCCGGCCTTTGTCGTGGCCCATGGCGACGACACTTCGGGTATGGTGATGGTCAAGCTGAACACATTGGACGGTCAGGCCCGTCTGTTTCACCGAATGCATGATCTGATGACGGATGAAACCCGCTGGCAGGAAATGCTCTCTGGGTCCGAAGGCGACATTGATGCGGCTTTGGCCAAACAACGCGCCATGGACCGTGATCTCTGGGTGATCGAGGTCGAGGACCGCCATGGGCGGCATTTGCTGGACAGTGGCGGGCTTTGAGCCCAGCTTGGGCAAATGGACTGGCGTGACACCGGCATATTGCTGAGCCTTCGGCACCATGGCGAACATTCCGCCATAATCGAGGTTTTCACCCCCGACCGTGGCCGTCACGCCGGTGTCGTTCGTGGCGCCACAGGCCGCAGGCTGGCCCCTGTGCTGCAACCCGGTGCGCAGCTCGACCTGCATTGGCGCGCCCGGCTCGAAGAGCATTTGGGCGCCTTCACAGTCGAGCCGCAGCGGTCCCGTGCCGCCCAGGCGATGTCCAGCCGGTTGGCACTGGCGGGATTGAACGCGGTTTGTGCGCTGCTGTCGTTTGCGCTGCCAGAACGCGAGGCACAGACCGCGCTTTATCTTCAGACCGAACAATTGCTGGATCTGTTGGGCCAGGACGCGCTTTGGCCGCTGGCCTATCTGCGATGGGAGGTGTCATTGCTCTCGGCGCTGGGCTACGGTCTTGATCTTGGCAGTTGCGCGGTGACCGGGAAAACCGACGGTTTGATCTATGTCTCGCCCAAATCCGGGCGCGCGGTGTCGCAGAACGGGGCGGGGGATTGGGCGGACCGTTTGTTGCCGCTGCCGCCGGTGCTGTTGGGCCAGGGTGACGCCGAAAACACCGACATTGCACAGGCGCTGTCGGTCACCGGCTTTTTCCTGCGCGAGCGGCTTGCGCCCGCATTGGGGCACAGGCCGCCACCCAGCGCGCGGGCGCGCTTCATTGATCGGTTGCTGGCGGGTTGACGACAGCGGCGGTTGTTGCGGTCAGTTTGCCCTTGGTACGCCGATGAACACCATCTCGCGGCCATCTTCGTTGCGCAGGATCAGACGGTTGCCGTCGAAATCCGAAATCGTCATATCGCGCAGCGCCGTGATGAACTCGGCCTCTTTCTGAAAATCCATGCACAGCCGCTGGGTAAGGCCCAGCCGCTCGGCGCTGAACCCGGGCATCGGGCGGGTCTGTACCCCAAAGAAGGAATTGCAGGGTGTCGTGCCGGTGATCTGCGCCATCGAGGGAAAGGTGATTGTGGCCCGCGCCTCATAGGCGGCGCCATCAATCGTCTGAAGCTTCCAGATGGTGTCTTCGGCATCTTGCGCACCGCCCAGCGTGGCTGAGAGGCTAGCAAAGGCGGACGTGGCCGCGGAGAGGAATGTATGTGTCATACCGCCAAGGTAGGCAAAGCTGCCGCCGTGAAAAGGTGGTAACGATCTTTGTCATTCCGACGCGGCCGAAAATACCATTTCGCGGCCCGCGTCATTGGACAGGATCAACACCGCCCCCTGAACTTCGGCCAATGTCATCTCTGCCAGCGCGGCGAGAAAGGCTGTCTCACTGGCAAGGTCGGGACAGGCCCGTCGTGTGGTGACCAATGGGCCGACGTCGAACCAGGGGTAGGGGGCGGTTTGTGGCCCGGAAAACCCATTGCAGGGCGCCCGACCCGCCACACGACCGGCTTCGGGAAAGGTCAATGTCGCACGCGCAGTAAAGGATTCATCGTCGATGGTGTCCAGCACCCAGGTCCGATCCGCCGCGCCATAGGCCGCCAATGTCTCGTCGCCCGGAAACGCGTGGTCACAGGTCGCGGCCAGAAGCGGGGCCAAAATCAGGGGGATCAAGAGTTTCATACCGACACCATAGTGCCGTGCTTTGGAATTGAAATATCGTCAATGGCTCTTCCCTGTGTCGGGTTGGCGGGATATGACCAGTGCATGCGCTGGAATTTGCCCAATATCCTGACCGTAATGCGCCTGCTGGCGGCTCCTGCCGTTCCGGTGATGTTCCTCTATTGGGCGCGCCCCTACGCCGATATTTTCGCCCTGGTGCTGTTTCTGACAGCGGCAATAACCGATTGGTTTGATGGCTATCTGGCGCGTGCCTGGAAACAGGAAACCAAAATCGGCACCATGCTCGACCCGATTGCGGACAAGGCCATGGTGGTGATCGCGTTGATGGTGATTGCCGCCTATTCGTCGTATTCGCCCTGGTTGATCCTGCCCGCAACCGTGATCCTGTTTCGCGAGGTGTTTGTCAGCGGTCTGCGTGAATATCTGGGGGATGTGTCGGGCACGCTGAAGGTGACCAAGCTGGCCAAATGGAAAACGACATTTCAGATGGTGGCGATTGCGGTTCTGTTCTCGCAGGGCGTGTTTGAACATTACTTCGGCATGTGGTCCTGGGGGATGGATCAACAGATTGTCACCGACATTCTGGAAGGTCGCACGGTCGATGAACTTGGCCTCAGATACATGTACGACGGCATGTTCTGGTCTGGCTACATCGGATTGATCTTGCTTTGGGTTGCGGCGGCGCTGACGCTGGTGACCGGCTTTGACTACCTGCGCAAGGCGCTGCCGTATTTGAAGGAAGACAGCTGATGGATGTCTTGTATTTTGCCTGGGTGCGCGAACGTATTGGCCTGCCAAAAGAGCGGGTTGAAACCGGGGCCGCCACCGTGGCCGAGCTGGTCGAAGAATTGAAGACCCGCGAAGAGCGGTATGCGCTGGCCTTTGCGGATCTGTCGGCGCTGCGGGTGGCCGTCGATCAGGAATTGACGGATTTTGACGCGCCTCTGGCCGGGGTGCGCGAAGTGGCGTTTTTCCCACCGATGACCGGGGGCTGAGACCGGTGTCGCGCGTCACGCCACTGGTTCGGGTTCAACAAGCCCCATTTGATTTCGCGGCAGAGGCCGACGCTTTTGCCCGCGCTCAATCCGATATGGGCGCCATTGTGACCTTTACCGGCGTCGTTCGGGATTCCGCAGATGGCGGCATGATCGCAATGGAAATCGAACATTACCCCGGCATGACGGCCAAGGCGCTGGAGGCGATTGTCGCCGATGCCATGGAACGCTGGGCGCTGGGCGATGCTTTGGTGATCCATCGTCATGGCCGGTTGCACCGGGACGAGATGATCATGATGGTGGCCACTGCGGCCCGCCATCGCAAAGCCGCGTTTGAAGCGGCGGAATTCCTGATGGACTATCTGAAAAGCCGCGCGCCGTTCTGGAAAAAAGAAATTGCAGCGGATGGCGCGGAATGGGTTGCCGCCAAAGACGTCGATGAAGAGGCGTTGAAGCGCTGGTAGCGGCCTTTACACCGCTGATTCGTCAAAGATTGTCTCAGGCCCCAGCCTTTTATCTGACCTGCCTTTTATCTGCCCTGAACTTTCATCTGACCTGAAATATCCCGGGGGTTGGGGGGCTGGCCCCCCATGCTGCGTCTCGGTTTGCGATTCCGCTACCGTTCTGGGCCAAACATTTCAACGATCATGCATTCCCTTGCCCTGCAATATCAGCGGCGTCCATTTTTCGATCCGCGCGGCGCGGGTCTTGGCCTGTTTTGCCCCGGCGAAATGCAGGATGTAGCCCCGCCGCCGTCCCGGCGTCAGCGCCATGAAGGCGTCGTTGAGCGCAGGGTCGGCCGCAAGCGCCGCATTCAATTCTTCTGGCAGCTCCAGATCATCCTTCGCAAAGGTGACGCGCAAACCCGTAGCTTCGTTTTCGATCGCTTTCAGGAGGTATTTGGTGATGACGTCTGCCTGTGCCCGGATTGTTGCAACGTCGGTAAAGGCGATCATGCGTGTCGCACGGGAATTCGGGCCGGGCGCGACCAGGATTTGCGCGGGATCGTCCAGCAAGACCCCTTTGAAGAACCCCAATCCGCATTGATGTTTCATCGCCCAAAGCACGGCAATATTGCCACCATGGGCGGTATAGACCGGACCGCGCCATTTGAACGCTTCGGCCACCGGGCAGTGCAACAGGATCTCGCGCAGCGCCAGAAGTTCGGCGCGCCACACCGTGGCCTTGTCGAACCAGATCCCGCATCGGCGGTCCATATTGCCCATCGCCCAGGCTCCTTTGCACGCGGTCGAAATGCGACACCAACAGGGCCATTTGACACCAAAAAACCGCGCGCAACAATGTGCACGCGGTTCACTGTCTGTCGAGACGCGCGTTTAGCGTGCCTTGAGCGAGTTGCGGATTTCCAGCAGAACGTCGATTTCGCTGGGCCCTGCGGGGGCCTCTTCGGCGGGCGCTTCGTCTTCGGCGCGGGCGGCGGTTTCCTTGACCCGATTGACCATTTTGACCAGCATGAACACCACAAAGGCGATGATCAGGAAGTTGATGACCGCCATGATGAAGGCGCCATAGGCAAAGATGGATGCGCCGGTTTCGCGCGCAGCCTCAAGGCTGGCGCAGGCGGGGACGTCACCGGCCAGCACGACGTAGTTGTTGGTGAAATCAATGCCACCGGAAAACAGGCCGATGATGGGATTGATCAGATCCCCCACCAGCGACGTCACAATTGCGGTGAATGCCGCGCCGATGATGATACCAACGGCCATGTCCATGACATTGCCCTTGGCGATGAAGTCCTTGAATTCTTGAATCATTGTTGCGGCTCCCTTCGCTCACTTTGGCCACGCATGCCTGATTTTCTGCTGCTGCGCGCCCCCACAATGCGTCATTAGGGGGACGAAACAAGTCTTTCCATGGGAATGGCGATGTTCAATTCCCCGAACGACCCCACGTCATCCAGAGGGTCAGGTCGACAGTTTGCCAGTCAGAACATAACGCAGGATGTCGACGACCTGGGCAGGCTCGCGCGCGACGGCCAATGCGGCGGCATCCACCTCTTTCAGGGCGTGATCGTGATCGGGCTGTTGCAGCACAATCAGCGATTTGCCAAGCGCGGCGGCATATCCGGCGTCAAAGGCAGCATTCCACTGGCGGTATTTCTCGCCAAAGCGCACCACCACCACATCGGCATCGGCGATGCCCTTGCGGGTGCGGATGGCGTTGACCATCGCGCCCTTGTGGTCGTGCCAGTATTTGTTGTCCTCAGAGCCAAGGATCGCAACGCCGCAATCGTCGCTGGCGGCGTGATCGGTGACGGGGGCGGAAAACGTGATGTCCAGCTCTTTGGCCCCGGCAATGATTTGATCGCGCCAGTCCGTGTGAATTTCACCGCTTAGATAGACAGTCAGGCTCATGGTGGGTTCCTCTTGTTTCTGGTCGGGCTGCGCGTTCGCGCGCGATCCTGACCTAACAGCCCGCTGGCGACCGGTCGACCCGGGCAGGCAAAACAAAACGACCACGGTGGTTGCCCTCCGTGGTCGCATTTGCCCGTCAGATGTCGGGTGTCAGTATCCGGTGCCCTTCAAGACCACCTGAAAGGTCCGCCCGATCAGCCGCAGATCCGTCAGGAACGACAGCTCCCGGAAATAGCGCGCATCGAAAATGGCGCGATCGGAAAAGCTGCTGTCGTTGCGGGCCGAGGTCTGCCAGATGCCGGTAATCCCGGGGCGCATCGCATAATATGCGGTGCCGGGGTACATCCCGCGTTGATCGACCATCATCGGACGCGGTCCCACCAGAGACATGTCGCCAATTAGGACATTGAACAGCTGCGGCAGCTCGTCCAGCGATGATTTGCGGATCAATGCGCCGACCTTGGTGATACGCGGATCCTTACGCAGTTTCTGCGTCCGGTCCCATTCGGCGCGGGCCTTGGGATCGGCCGCAAGGTGCGCTGCCAACTGGGCATCGGCATTGTGCACCATGGACCGCAGTTTCCACATCTGGAAAATGCGACCGTTACGGCCAATACGGGCCTGACGGTAAAATGGCGAATGGCCATCAAGAGCAATCAAAAGACTCATAGGAAAAAGAATGATCAGGAGCGGGATCAGGGCCAGCAACACGATCCCCACGTCCAGAAAACGCTTGGCAAATTGGCGGTAAATACCCCCTGCAAGCACCGGCAACTGGCCGGCAAGCAGTGTTTCGGGCGATCCTTGAGCAGATCCAGCCGAACGTAAATGCATTGTCAACGTCATGCCCTCCAAAGGCGTTAGCGACGAAGCTTGGTGCGTGATTATTCAGTCCATAGTCGGCAAGCATCCAACCGCAGCCCGCAATGCGGATGCGCCTGTGAAGCCAAAATACAAAAATATGGTGGCTGGATGCCAAGGCATACCATCAACCGAGAACAGACCGTTTTACCCTACACTTCACTCCTAAGTGAAAGCACTAACCCCCAAGTGCCGTTTGCAAAAATTGCCACTAAATTTGTGACTAATTTTGCTCGACTTCGTTGAATTTGGACGTTCGGGGGCTGGTCGTCAAGTTGCGCAAACAACCACTCCCTTCATGGGAGAGTGTCGTGGCGGGAATCTTAACCATCTTAAATTAACGTTAACCAGGCGGGTGAAATCCGAACTTCGGGCGCTTTTTTTGAGATCCCATTTGGGGAAACAAATCACGGGAAATGCACGTTAAGCTTGCATTTGGGGTAGAATTGTAATTCTGAGTGAAACAATGGCGGGCCATATTTCCGATGGATGCGTTGGCCGCGACAATAAAGCCTCTGAAATCCTTGTGCGTTTCCGGAACAAGCGAAAACATTCAGCGAATTTTCCCCCTTTTCGATGGTTAATTGGGTGTCTCTGGCGGCCTTTTCGTGCCCTTCGGTTGTGCGAGTTGTCACAAATTTCGACGCTGAGTTGCATCATAATGCTGCAAATTTTCGTATAAGTTTTTTCTTGGGACGTCACGTCACTCGCGCTCAGGATGTGTTCAATCCTTCGGATTTTTGGGGATTGATCAAAATTACCGTAGTTTTTACCGGAATTTTCAGAAAACCGATTCGGCCTCGAAACCGGTCGCGGGATGGCCCAACGTTGCATCAGTCCGGGCAAACCACTATGGCCGGGTCAAAAGGCGCAGATGGAGCTGGGATAATGTCCAATCATCTTTACCAGGGTGACTTGCCGGATGGGCTGCGGCTTGGTCCGGTGGTGGCGGTTGATTGCGAAACCATGGGTCTGCATCCGCACCGCGATCGCCTGTGTCTTGTTCAGATGTCCACAGGCGACGGTCATGCGCATCTGGTCCAGATCGCGCGCGGCCAGGATGCGGCGCCAAACCTGTGCGCGATGCTGGCCGATCCCGCTGTGTTGAAACTGTTCCACTATGGCCGGTTTGATATTGCTGCGCTGATGAACGCCTTTGGGGTGGAAACCGCACCGGTCTATTGCACCAAGATTGCCAGCAAACTGGTGCGCACCTATTCGGACCGTCATGGGTTGAAACATCTGGTGCAGGAATTGCTGGGCACGGACATTTCCAAGCAACAGCAATCCAGCGATTGGGGCGCGGCAGAGCTGACCAAGGCGCAAATCGACTATGCGGCGTCAGACGTGCTTTACCTGCATCGGCTGCGCAAGGAGCTGGACCGGCGGTTGCAACGCGAAGGGCGGGACGAGATCGCGCAAAAATGTTTCGACTTTTTGCCAACCCGGGCGCGACTGGATCTGGCGGGATGGCCGGATCAGGACATCTTTGCCCATTAATCTTATGTGGTGGTTCGGTCGCGGTTTGCCGCGTACTGGTGCCTGTGGCTTTGCACTTCTGGTCTTGCGTGCCTAGATAGAACCCAGATGTTGAATTTGGGGCCCAATCCAATGGCCGTGCAAGAGTCGTTTCATTCCAGTGTCGTGGCGTGGCTGAAGGTGCTTCTGCCGCTGACTGCCTTGGGGCTGCTTTCCACGGTCTTTCTTTTGTCGCGCTCCGTGGCCGATGATCCGGCCCTGACATTCTTTGATGATGAGGCAGAGATCCCTGCGCGCGACAGCTTGACCGCACCGTATTACACCGGCAGCACACCAGAGGGGCATGCGGTGGCAATTACCGCCAAATCCGCCCGGGCCGATCCGAATGACCCTGCGGGGGTTCTGGCCAGCCAGCTGACAGCGGCGTTCCGGCTGACCGATGGATCGCAAATTGATATTGTCGCCAATACAGCGGCGGTAAATGAACCGGCGGATGTGTTGGAATTGGCCGGGGATGTGGTGATCAAAAGCTCCGCCGGATATGTGGTGCATACCCAAATGCTGACCTCCGCACTGCGTACAATTCGCGGCGAGGCGCCAAATGGTGTAAAAGCGGACGGCCCGATTGGCGATCTTCAGGCGGCGCTTTCCATATTCGTGAAACCGGCACCGAAGATAACCTGCAATTGGTTTTCACAAATGGCGTCAAGCTGCTATATCAACCCGCGAAACACCCCCCCGAGGAAGAAAGTGAACGTCCATGACATCTGTTCGAATTCTGGCGGTTCTTTTGATCGCACTCCTGCCGGTGGCGGGTCTGGCCCAAGGGGCCGAGGTTGGATTTGGCGCGATTGACGCCGATACCGATGCCCCGGTCGAAGTCACATCCGATGATCTTTCGATCAACCAGGACGACGGCACCGCGCTTTTTACCGGCAATGTGGTGGTCGGCCAGGGTGAAATGCGGATGTCGGCGCCACGGGTGCTGGTGGTGTATACCCAGAACCGCACAGGGATTTCCCGGCTAGAGGCGCGCGGCGGCGTGACATTGGTATCGGGCAAGGAGGCCGCCGAAGGTGACAATGCCGATTATGATGTCGAGGCAGGCACCGTGGTGATGACGGGCAATGTGCTTTTGACCCAGGGCGCCAATGCGCTGACGGCCGATCGGATGGTGGCAGACCTGAACAAGGGCACCGCACGGATGACCGGCCGGGTCAAAACCGTGATTCAGCAAGGCGACAGCGAATAATGACCAAGCCTGTGCTGACTGTGGCGGATGGGTCTGCCGGATTGCGTATCGACCATCTGCGCAAAAGCTATCGCAAGAAGGTGGTGATCCGCGATGTCAGCATGTCCTTGCACCGCGGCGAGGTTGTGGCCCTGCTTGGGCCGAACGGCTCTGGCAAGACAACGACGTTTTATTCCGTCGCGGGCTTGGTGTTTCCAGAGGGCGGCAAGGTCACAATTGACGGCCGTGATGTCACCAATATGCCGATGTATCGCCGGGCCAAGCTGGGGATTGGCTATCTGCCACAGGAAATGTCGATCTTTCGCGGCATGAGCGTCGAAGACAACATTCGCGCCATCCTGGACATTGCCGTGAAATCCGGCAAACGCCGCCGTGCGCGGCTTGAGGAATTGCTGAGCGAATTTCACATCGAACATCTGCGCCGCGCGCCTGCGCTGGCGCTATCGGGTGGTGAGCGCCGCCGAGTGGAAATTGCCCGCTGTCTGGCGGCAGAGCCGAAATATCTTTTGCTGGACGAACCATTTGCCGGGGTAGATCCGATTTCCGTTGGCGATATTCGCGCGCTGGTGTCGGATTTGAAAACCCGTGGAATCGGCGTACTGATCACCGATCACAACGTGCGGGAAACGCTGGAAATCGTTGATCGCGCCTATATCCTGCATGATGGCCAGGTGCTTATGTCCGGCACCCCGGACGAGGTGGTGCAAAACGAAAATGTGCGTCGCGTTTACCTGGGCGATCAGTTTCGAATTTCTTAACAGGTGTCGGCGCGCGCCCCTGGTTTGCCCAAGTTTACCGAATGTCCATCAAATACGGCGATCTTCCTGTTACAAATCATTGACAGACGCCCCTGCTCTGTCCTCAAATGGGGTATGACGCATGTGTGGCTTGCCCTTGAAAAAAGTCGCGGACCCGGTTCCAGGACGGGTGACCACGTACAGGCACATCGACAAAAGGCAGACCACCACGTCAGTTTCCCAAGAAGGTGACCCGCCCGGCCAAGACCGCCCTGGCGGTGTTGCGCCCTAATGGCCACCGGAACAATAAGAAGGACCACAGATGCGCTACCAAATCACCGGCAAACAAATCGACATCGGCGCGGCATTGCAAACCCATGTACAGGATGGGCTGGGCAGCGTCGTGCAGAAATACGCCGAACGACCGACGGACGCGAACGTCGTCTTTTCCAAGGCTGCACATGAATACATATGTGAGGCCACTGTGCATCTGTCCACCGGCCTGACCGCCCAGGCCAAGGCCCATGCCAATGAAATCTATGCCGCTTTTGAAAGCTGCTGTGACAAGATGGAAAAACAGCTCCGCCGTTACAAGCGGCGTCTGAAAGACCATCACAAGGACCGGACCGAGCCAGTTGAAACTTATGGGGCGTCGTCGTATATCCTCGCCAGCGACGGGCAGGGCGCAGAGACGGATTCGGAGCCGGAAAGCCTCCAGCCCATGATTGTCGCCGAAATGAAGACCGACATTCCCGCCCTGACCGTGGGTGAGGCGGTGATGCAGATGGAGATTGCGGGCGCGCCGGTTCTGGTGTTCCGCAGCGAGAAAAAAGGTCTGAATGTCGTCTATCGGCGCGATGATGGAAATATCGGCTGGATTGAACCGCAAGAACAGGCATAAGCCAGCGGTCCGGTCAGGATATGAGGAAACAGGCACGCATGGAACTATCTGAATTGCTGAAACCCGAAGCGATCCGGGCGAGCACGACGTCGTCCAGCAAGAAGCGATTGATGCATGATGTGGCCGAACTGGCCCAGGCAGCATATGGCATTGATGCCGGAACGGCCGTTGAGGCGCTTCTTGAACGCGAAAGTCTGGGCCCCACTGGTGTGGGCCACGGTGTGGCCCTGCCACATGCGCGGATTTCCGGGATCGAAGGTTGTTGCGGTGTATTCATGTTGATGGACAAGCCCATCGATTTTGATTCCGTGGACCGCCAGCCCGTGGATATCGTGTTTGGCCTGTTCGCGCCGGAAGATGCCGGCGTTGAACATCTCAAGGCTTTGGCGCGCGTGTCGCGTTTGCTGCGCGATCCTGCGGTCTGTACCAAGCTGCGGGCCAATCACGACGCAGGGACGCTGTTCACCATCCTGACCGAAGATGAGGCAATGAAAGCTGCCTGATCCGGGTCGCCCCGTTTCGGGAATTGCTTGTGCAAAAGATTGGCCTGCCCGTTTGGGTCGGCCTTTTTCATGGCTGGGGCCTGTGGTTGGGCGTCAGGCGGGCCGGTGGTCTGGCGGTTGCCAATCGGCAAATCCCAGCATCACATAATCCCGTGGATAGGCCGCCCGCGCCAGTGTATCCAAGGCCGGATCATGGATCTCTGCCAGGGAAAAGGGCGTGTCTGGCGCCGCCTCGCGTGGGTCTGGCGCTGCGTTCAATCCCATTTGCTGTGCCATCGCAGGAAGGTAGGCGGCCATTTCCTCTTCGCGCAGCACCAGATCGGGCAGGCACAGATCCCCCATGCCCTGGAGAATCCCGCTTTGGCTGGCCCAATGGGGGTCAATTCGCAGGTTGGTCTGGCCGTTCAAATTCGCCCGGATGAATTCCAGAAATCCGCCAAAGGCGGTGCGATGCTGGTCACGATCATATCCGGCGTCGGGCCAATGTTCCGGCAACGGCAGGTCGTGGCGATTGATCAACACCCGCCGCACCCGGCCAAAGGTATTGGGGCCTTTGGCCAAAATACGGCTGCAAAACACATGGTGCGCCCGAGCGAGCGGATGACGCAGCACGGTAAACCGGCGGTGCCCCGCATGAGCGCGCAGCCATTGGCGCAGGGATTTCTGGTTGAAATCGCGGCCAAGTTCACCGCCCAGACCGGCCATCCAGTCCGTCACGACCTCCTCCGGGCCACCTTTTATCGGCATATAGAGCAGCGGTGCCGCGCCAGCGGCGACATATCCGGGCACCGCCGCCCCGCGTCGCGGTTCGAAATTCGGCGTGCGCGTCAGATCGAACCGGTCCAACCGTGCCAATGCGTGGTCCATCTCTTCAAAATTTTCGACCTTGTCGGAAATCGGGCTGGGGTTCTGGCGCTTCAGATTGTGATCGAAGCTTTCCAGTTGCGCGTCGCAGCCCAGCCAGCGGGCCAGACCGTTCATCACCGCAAGGTCTTGCACGTCTTCATATGACACGTAAAACGCCGTTTGGCCCCGCTTCTGCAATCCGTTTAATAATGAGATCTGGAAATTTTGCAGGGATTCCAAATGGGCTTCAAACTCTGCACGATCAAACCGCGCCTGAGCATCCTTGCGTTTCGCCACATTGGTCAGTTTCCACTGATCGGTGGCCTGGGCGATTTTCCAACTGACGTAGCTTTCGACCGGATTGCGGGTCAGGATGATCTTGGCGCACTTCGGGTCATCAAGCAGCGGCTCCAACACGCGGGGATCGTGGTCGTGGAAATAGCGAAAGCCGCCCAGCCCCGCGCTGCCGTCACGGATCGCGGCCAAAAGCGCGGCTGGATCGCGGTCACGCCGGGCCATATCCAGCCCCAGAATCTCTGTCTTGTTGGGGTAGCCGATGAAATGCGGGTTAAACGCCTCGCCGTGGCAGATGATGCCATCATAGAGGTTCAGATTGGCCTCAAGCAGGTTGGAGCCGGTGCGCATTTCAGCAAACACCACAAAACTGTCAAAGCGGTTGGCCATGGCGGTTATCTCACCAAATAGGGTTTGCGGGTTTCATCGCGTTTCCCGGTTGCGCGACCCTCAACCGGGAAATCCCCCATGAGATAGGGGTGCATCCCCTGATTCTTGAGGTTTTGCAGGAATTGGCCAAAGCCGGTCAGATCCGCCATTTTCGGCACTTCGGCCAGACGCGGGCCGCCGCGCAGGGAAATGTCGTCGATAATGCTTTGCAGTGGCTCCATCGGCGCCTCGATGAATTCGGCCATGGTCCAGATGTGTATGCGCGCCTTGGCATAAGAGGACCGATAGGCATTCAGCGCCTCGGCCTCGATTTTTTGTAATCTGGCAGCTTCGCGGCGGATGGCGGCAAAATCGAGGTTGGACTTGAACAAGGGCACGGCCCAGGCCCCGGAGACCACGGAAATTTGGGCATTGGGATCTTTGGCGATATTCCAGACCACATCGTCCTGGGTGTCCCGTGGGCCGTATTGAAAACATTGCCGTTCGCCGCGGGTGTTCCACAAAAGGCTGGTCAAGAACCCGCGCGGATCCACATCCCGCACCGCGGCATTGGCGGACAGCCCCCCTTGAATCACGTCTTCGCCTTCGGAAAATTCCGCGCGCTCGGGGCCGAACAGATGGCCATGCACGCGTGCGCCGGTCATGCGCGCCAGCCAGGTTTCGAAATCCTCGAACAATTCGGCAAAGCCCTGAAACACCGAATAGGGTCCGGCGGTCACACCGTTTTCCCAGCTTTCGTTGGGAAACCGCGAATGCATATAGAGCCCGGTGCGGCCGCGTGTCCGGCGATCAACGGCCTTGGCAAAAACCCGGTCGATCTTGCCGGGGTTGGGTTCTGTGCGGCTCATCGCGCCGTCGCGGTCGGTCAGGAACGCCCGATACAAAAGATCGGCCTGCGGCCAGATCTTGCGCGCCACAAAGCAATCGGACCGGCGCAGCAATTGCAGGTGGTCGTCATAGAAAATATGCGGCTTGCCCTGAAAATCGAACTTCGACAGGGTCAGGGACCGGCTTTCCATGTCGCGGGAATAAAGCCGGGTCAATGTCTGGTAATAGCTTTCATCCGGAATCCAGACCCGGCGAAAGAAACCGTCATATGTCTTGCGTTCCGGGTCCTGCAATACCGCCGACAGGGTTTGCCGTGTCAGGCACCACCACTGGCTGCCCATATGGGGTTTCAATCCGCCGGGCATGACGCGTTTGACCCGCAAACGGCGCTGAATTTCGACAAATCTGTCGAACAAGAACCGGTTCTTGCGCCAGGAAAATGGAAATTGCAGGGTGAAACGCTCTTCCGACAGGCCACCGACGGTCCAGGGGACATCAACGGTGGTGGCGCTTTCGATGAAATCGGTGCGCGGCCGGGCGGCCAGATAGTCGACCAATTCCTCGACCGGGCGCAAAGGCAGGCAAGATCCGGAGGCCAGGTAGACATGCCGCACATCGGGAAATTCGTGCAACATCAATTCGCTGGCGGCCTGGCTGGCGGCGACAATGCCCCAGCTGCCCCATTCGCACCGGTATCGTTTGCAAAACCGGATATGGGGGACATCGGCCATCGCCGTGGCAAAGGTTTGAAACGTGTTTTGCGTCACATTGCGGTCGACGTGGATCACCACCGGACAGCCGGCATTGGCCCAATGGCGGGCAACCTGTTCAGCGCGGTCAAACGCAGTATGTACCAGCATGACAACCCCGACGCTCACGCCCAGTTCCCCTTGGACATCAGGCCGAGAATTTCCAGCTGACGCCAGTTGATGTAGCGTTCCGACCATTTGCACCACAGATCCGGGTCGTCCTGCAATGTGGCGGCATAGGCCTTGTATTCCACGGAGCCAGAATAATGCTGGCCGCGCGTCAGCTCTTCTGCGGCTTTGGCGGTAAAGGTGTCGAGAAATTTGGTGTGCAGCAAAATACCGCTGGCTTTTTCCCCGCCCCATTCATCGTAAACAAGGTTAAGCCCGCGCGGCAAAAGCATATGGGTCGAGCTGACATAGGCATATTTGCGATCCCATTTCACCAATGGAATCTTGTTCAATGCCGGCGCTTTTTCCGGGAAATCCGGGAAAAACACCCGCCGCCGCGGCCCGCCCTGAATCCACAGGTTGCCAAACAGATGATTGCGGGAAATCGAATAATTTCCGCTGTCAAACCAACAGGCGATATCCATTGGATTGCTGCCGGGCAGATAGGGATGCCGGTTGACCGGGCCCTTGGGATACATGTCCAGCAGCATCGCCGAAAACGACCGGATCGAAGAGGCATCCAACCAATCGGTCAATGCGCGCAACGGCCGGGTGTCGCAAAACGGAAACAAAAAGAATTCATCCGGGTCCACGGTCAATGCCCAATGGCCATGCCCATGTTTGCGCGCCAGCCAGTTCAGCCAATCAACGCCAAAACGCGATCGTTTGTAGCTGGCCTTTGTGTGCCAAAGCGACACATCGGGCTGTTCGGCAAGGTATTCGCGCGAACCATCGTCGCTGCCGTTGTCGACAATCAAAAAGTGGTTGATGCCCTGATTGCGGTAATATTCCAGAAAATAGGGCAGGCGCACATGTTCATTGCGCAGGGTTGAAAACACCAGAAGATCGCTTGGTTTGATCTGGCGGGTGCGATCCGCAACAACACGCAATTCACGAGACTTGCGCAGTGCACGCAGGCGCCACCGCTTGCGTTGCAATCTCAGCCGGTATGATTGCCAAGCCCCCAAAACCGCTCCACTTCCCTCAATACTAAATTCCCGGTGTCGCTATCAGACCGAGCTTAAGACAATATTGAAATGACTGTCCCAATTCGGCGGATGAAATAACGCCCGTGGTTGTTTTTGCTTTTGTACCTGCTCCAGTACCTTGCGCCAAGAATAGACGTCAGGCTGTGCCGGGTAAATGGGAATGTCTGCGAGCGTTTCCCGGAATATCTCCAGATCGCTGCAAATTACCGGAACGCCGAGTGCCGCGGCCTCGATCGGGGGCAGGCCGTAACCTTCGGCAAGGCTGGGGAAAACCAATCCGCAGGAGCGTGCCAGAAGCGCGGAAATTTCGCCATCCGACAGGCCGGGACGCTCCTGAACCAATGGATTGCCCTGGTCGAGCCGGGCAAAAACTGCGTCATTGTTCCAGCCACGGCCGCCACAGATCACCAGATACGGGGCCTTGCGGCCCTCTTCTGCGAAACTGTCCCAGATGTCCAAGAGCAATGCGTGATTTTTGCGCGGCTCGATTGTGCTGACACAGACAAAGTAAGGGGCATCGGGAAAGGCGCTGTTCGGCAGGTCCGCAGGCTGTGCCAGTTCGATCCCAAGCGGCGCCACAATACACTCTGGCAAGCGGCCAAAGGCCTCGCAATGGCGCAGGAAATCGGCACGGGTCACAGCGGAATTGGCAATGACAAGATCCGCGTGCCTTGCGACCCGCCCCAGGAAGGCCTTGAACTTCACCTGGGTTTCAGGCCGTTGATATTGCGGGAAATCAAGCGGAATGGTGTCATGCATCAGCACCGAAATCCGGGCGTCCCGCACACATCGCAGCGCAGAAATAACGCGGTCCGTCAGGTTGGAATGCCCGGTGTTGAGGTAACTGATACCGGCAGGCAAATGCTGTTGCAGCATCGCGCCAAGACGGTGTGGCAACGTCCGCGCGCGCGCATTCCGGCGCAGATCCGCTTCGGCCCTTCGCCGGATTTCAGAGCCACCGGACACACGACCCAGAAAACGGCCGAGCGCATCCAGCGGCCCCCATTCATCCGCCTCGGCGCGACGCAGGATTTCCGCCGCCCCTTCGGGGGCAAGCAGAACATATCCTTGGCGGGTGCGTGCCAAGGCAAAAACCGGCACCGCATCCGCCACCAGGGCGCGCAGATAAGCAAATTCCACCCGGTCGACGCCGGTCATGGGCCGTCCGGCACGCCGGATCAGCCGCGTGATGTCAATGCATCGGGCCGGTGGTGCGGCGGCGTTATCGGTCGTAATGGCCGCTTTGGTGCCATCGCCAGGCATCACGGATCATCGCCTCCAGGTTGGATCTTGTGGGTGTCCAACCCAAGTCTTGCACAGCGCGGGTCGATCCGGAAACCAGTTTTGTGGCATCTCCCGCCCGGCGGCCACCAATTTCATAAGGCACTTCGCGGTTGGTGACCGCAGCGGAATGGGAAATCACCTCGAATACGGAAAATCCTGATCCGGTGCCAAGGTTGAAGACCCGGCTGCCGCGCCCATCCTTCAGCCATTTCAGGCCCAGAACATGCGCATCGACCAGATCGCAGACATGCACATAGTCGCGAATGCACGTGCCATCCGCTGTGTCGTAATCGGTGCCAAACACTGTTAGTGCCGCACGTTTGCCATCTACCGCGTCCAGCATCAGCGGGATCAGATGGGTTTCCGGTTGATGGAATTCGCCGACCTCGCCCTCGGGATCGGCACCCGCGACGTTGAAATAGCGGAAAATCACGCTGCGCAGCCCGTGCGATGCACCGAAGTCAGCCAACATGTCTTCGATCGCGCGTTTGGACTTGCCATAGGAATTCAGCGGGTGTTGCGCGGAATTTTCGTCCAGCACCACGTTGTCCTGATCGCCATAGGTGGCGCAGGTCGACGAAAACACGAAATCCAGACAACCGGCATCCACGGCTGCTTCGATCAGGTTCAGCGAGCCGCCGACATTGTTGCGCCAATAGAGACCGGGATTGCTCATCGCCTCACCAACCAGGCTGAGCGCGGCAAAATGCATGACGGCGATGGGCTGATATTGCGCAAAGACCGCATCCAATCGGGCGCGGTCCAGCAAATCGCCCTGTGCCAGGGGGCCGAATTTGACCGCCTGTTCCCAGCCGGTCGAAATATTGTCAAAGGTGACAGGGGTATACCCCGCCGCCTTTAACGCCTTGCAGGCATGAGAGCCGATGTAACCGGCCCCGCCGGTGACGAGGATATTGCCACGTGTCATCGTGCCGCCCGCATGTTTATTGGGCCGCTTTGTCCACAGCCATCAGCTCTTGCAGGAAGCCATGCAGATCGTCATGCAATTCTTCGCGCGCCAGCCCAAAGGCCACGGTCGCTTGCAGGAACCCCGCCTTGGAGCCGCAATCGAACCGTTGGCCGCGGAACCGCAGACCGGATACCTTGCGGCCTTCGGTGATTTCCTGGGCAATGGCGTCGGTCAATTGGATTTCGCCGCCTGCGCCCTGCTTCATCTTGTTCAGATTGCGCAGCACATCCGGGGTGATGATATAGCGCCCGATGACCGCGAGGTTGGAGGGTGCATCTTCGACTTTGGGCTTTTCGACCATGCCCTTGACCGAGACCAATTTGCCGTGATCCTCGGACACATCGAGCACGCCATAAGAGGACGTTTTTTCAGGGGCAACTTCCATCGCCGCCACCATGCAGCCGCCGGTTTCCTCATAGGCTTCGACCATCTGGTGCAGACAGGATTTTTCTGAGGCAATCACGTCGTCCGGCAACATGACCGCAAAGGGTTCGTTGCCAATCAAACGCCGCGCACACCATACCGCGTGCCCCAATCCCAAGGCCTTGTGCTGGCGGATATAGGCAATGGCGCCACTTTCCATATTGGTGCTTTTGAGGGTCTCAAGCAGGTCATCTTTGCCCTTCTTGCGCAGTTCGTTTTCCAACTGCGGTGCATGGTCGAAATAATCTTCCAATGCGCCTTTGCCGCGCGAGGTTACAAAGATGAATTCCTTGATCCCGGCTTCGCGGGCTTCGTCGATGGCGTATTGAATCAACGGGCGGTCGACCAGCGTCATGATTTCTTTTGGGACTGATTTCGTCGCCGGAAGAAACCGCGTGCCCAGACCTGCGACCGGAAAAATTGCTTTCGTAACCTTGTTACGCATAAATACCCTCGTTTTCCAATGCCCTATGACGGGCGTATTACATCAAACCGATCAATTATCAAACTGGCCAAGACCAACTTGTTGGGCGATGATCCGACTATGGTCTACTTAATCCTCTGACCGCGCGCACGCGATTTGTCTCGTTTTGGCACTTTCCCGCAAAGCGACGGATTTGAAACAGTTTCCCCTGACGTTTCATCTGGCCAAACTGACCGCCGCTGTGCTCCCAGAACCCACTTTCAGTAAAAAGCACGCGACCAAACAAGGCGCTAAAAGAAAAGATCATAACCGTTGCAATATGGCCAGCCGCGACATCATGCGCGGCCTTCTGCCTAATTTTTGTGCGAATGCGCCAGCGTCCATAGTGAATCCGCGATTGTGGTACGGCACTGCGTTTTATCGGTAAAAACGCGGCGCTGGATCGGGGCAGGGCCGGCAGGGCGCTGGGCGCGCGGGTGCGTCCCTCTGCCATGCCTTGTGCCAATCGCTGCAAAAGGTGGCGGACATCGCGCGGCTCCAGCCGACCCGCCACCAAGTGGCGCAGCAATCGGCGACGTTGCTCATCGGTGAATGCCGCCGCCTGTGCCGGACGCTCATTGACGGGGCAGTGACGAAGCAAAAAGGCCGCGTGGCTAGCCCCGATTTCAAACAGATCCCGTGGCACCCGGTCATCGCGCCGCCGGGCACTTGCGGCAAATCCGTGGTGCACCTCGGCCAGGGGGACAATCGCTGCGGCATGGCCACCACGCGCCAGCCGCAGGTTCACATCTGTTTCATCAAGGAAAAACCGGAACGCAGGGTCAAAGCCGCCAATGCCGGCAATCACCTCGCGGCGAAACGCCATGTTGGTGCCCTCGGTCTTGATGGCGCGACCGGGTTTGGGGTGCAGGACCACCGGTCGATCATCGGGCAGCGTCAGCGGGTGGCGCGCGCCCGCCGCATCGACCCAGGCAGCCCGCCATTGCCAGGACACACCATTGCGCCCACGTACATAGCCGCCTGCGGCCGCCACTTCTGTATCATCAAATGCGGACACAAGATGGGTGAGCCAGGTCGGTTCCGGCACCGCATCATCATCAATAAAGGCAACAACCTCGCCCGCGGCCAATCCGATGCCGATATTGCGCGCCGCCGAGATGTTTTCTTCGTCAAATTGTACTGATTTGATCGCGGAACTTTGCGGCGTGCCATGGATGGCCCGCAGACCGCCGCCATCGGCAACCACCACAATTTCGAATTCAGGATAAAGGAGTTGGCGCACGGCCAGCAAACATCGTTTCAACGCCCGCGGGCGTCCGTGTGATACGATGATGACGCTGACCGTGGCCAAGGTTGTCAGGCGTCCTTCAGGTCCACGCCCGGTGCGTAGGCGATAAAGAACGGGTTGGCGAAACCTTCTTTGCCATAGGCCAATGGGGTGTGGTCATCAAAGCGTACAACATGGCCACCGGCCCCGTTCAGCACCGCATGACCCGCAGCGGTATCCCATTCCATCGTGCGCCCGACACGCGGGTAAATGTCCGCCTCGCCCGTCGCAACCAGACAGAATTTCAGCGACGATCCGGCGCTTTTCATGTCTTCGACATTGTATTTGCCAATGTAATCGTCGGTGGCCTGATCGCGGTGCGATTTTGATGCCACCACCAAAAGTGCCTGATTGTCGGGCTGGCGCACCTTGATCGGGGTTAGGGCGCCGGGGGTGTCCTTGTCAAAGGGGCCGGTTTCCTCGACCGAATTGCCCATGCCATTGGTGTAAAACAACCGGTTTTTGGCCGGCGCATAAACCACGCCGCGCGTCGGAACGCCGCTTTCGACATAGGCGATATTGACGGTGAAATCGCCACGGCGATTGATGAATTCCTTGGTGCCATCCAGCGGGTCGACAATCAGGAATGTCTCGGCGCGGGCCTCGTGGCTGTCGGATTGCTCCTCTGTGACCAAAGTCACATCGGGAAATGCGGCGCGCAATCCAGCGGAAATCAGCGCATCAGCGGCCTCATCAGCGGCAGTGACCGGGCTGTCGTCGGATTTCGATTTTACTTCGAAATCGTCTGAATTGTAGATCTCCATGATCACATCCCCGGCCTCCAACGCGAGTTTTCGGATCACGCGGGTCAGCTCATCATAATTCACAGCTCTACTCCTTTGGTAAAATGCCGTCGGGATTTGTTGTCAGAACGTTTGTATAACGTTATGCTTGCATAGCAACGGAACAGCAAGAATTCCGTGTCATAAGAATACATCAGGCGGAGCAGGCCCATGTTCGTTCAACGAAGTCCAAAAACCGCGTTTCAATCGCTCTTGGCGACGATTGAGCTGGTCTATCACGGCGCGGTGCGAAATGTGCGCAAAACGCACGGCAACGCATTGATGTCGATTTTCATGAATGTGCTGCAAACGATCATCATGGTTGTGGTGTTTTACGTGATGTTCACGGTTCTGGGGCTGCGTGGTCTGAAATTGCGCGGCGATTTCATGATTTACATCATGTCCGGCATTTTCCTGTACATGACCCACATCAAAACCATGAGCGCGGTTGTCGGGGCCGAAGGGCCAGCATCGCCGATGATGCAGCACGCGCCGATGAACACGATAATCTCTATCCTGTCGGGAATGTTGTCCGCGCTTTATATTCAGATCCTGTCGGTGCTGATCGTGTTGTTTGTCTATGATGTCGGCTTCAAGGATGTGGAGATTCACGATCCTGTCGGCTGTATGGCCATGCTGCTTCTGTCGTGGTTCACCGGGGCGGCGGTTGGCATGGTGTTTTTGGCCCTGAAACCCTGGTTCCCGACCGCGATCAGCATTGCATCGACCATCTATCAGCGGGCCAACATGATTGCCTCGGGCAAGATGTTTGTGGCCAATACCCTGCCCAGCTACCTGTTGGTGATGTTTGACTGGAACCCATTGTTCCACACGATTGATCAGGCGCGCGGATTTGCCTTTGTGAATTATTTCCCGCGCAATTCGAACACCGATTACCCCCTTTGGTTGGGGATCGCGTTGATCACGCTTGGTCTGATGGGCGAATTCTATACCCGGCGGCATGTGTCGGCGTCCTGGTCGGCCCGAAGCTGAGCCTGCTGATCCTGGTCCGGCTGCCCTTGGCGCCGGAGGATTGTCGCCAATCACGAAACCATCAGTTTCCGCAATTGCGCAATCTGCTATGATGATGTGAAATCTGAAATCAGAGAGTTAGGTTTATGTTGTTGAAATTACTTGTATCTCTCGGAATTACAGCGGCGGTTGCCCTGCCGGTTTTTGCGCTGGAAAGCTCGCCCCGGCCCGGGATGCGCCCGGGCCAAGCGGTGGATACCGCCGTGCAAATCGCCATGTTGACC
Organism: Marinovum sp. J2-8; assembly: GCF_055808435.1. Taxonomy (NCBI): domain Bacteria; kingdom Pseudomonadati; phylum Pseudomonadota; class Alphaproteobacteria; order Rhodobacterales; family Roseobacteraceae; genus Marinovum; species Marinovum sp. J2-8. Next base: position 377,150 of record NZ_JBVVRZ010000001.1, read on the forward strand.
GGCCCCAGCCTGCGGCCGCAATTGCGCCCGTCAGATCTGGCCGGGGCGGCCCGCGCCGCTGATCCCGTGGTCAAGGTCAACAATCCCGGTTTCCAGTCCTGGGTAAAGTCATTTCGTCCGCGTGCCTTGGCGGCGGGGGTGTCGGGGGCGACCTATGACCGGGCGTTTCGCGGCGTGACCTACAACAGCCATGTGATCGAACGCGATCGGCGGCAGACGGAATTCACCAAGACGGTTTGGGAATACCTTGATATTGCCGCGTCCGACAAACGCATTCGCGATGGCAAACGGGCGTATCGCCGAAATTCCCGCACGCTGGACCGGATCGAGGCCCATTATGGTGTCGACAAGCATGTGGTCGCGGCAATTTGGGGGCTGGAAAGTGCCTATGGGGCAACCCGTGGCGACATCCCGGTGATCGAGGCTTTGGCGACACTGGCATATGATGGCCGACGCGGTCGGTTTTTCGAGAAACAATTGATCGAAGCGCTGCGAATCCTACAGCGCGGTGACACCACGCCCGCCAATATGACCGGCAGCTGGGCCGGTGCGATGGGCCACACCCAGTTCATCCCGACCTCTTTTGCAGCATATGCGGTGGATTTCACCGGCGATGGCAAACGTGACATCTGGTCAAATGATCCGACCGATGCGCTGGCATCGACGGCGGCCTATCTTGCGCGATTTGGCTGGGTTCGCGGGATGCCCTGGGGTGTCGAGGTGAAGCTGCCGCGCGGGTTCGATTACGGTCAGGTGAAATCGAAAACCCGCCGCATGCCCAGCGATTGGGCGCGCGCCGGCGTGGTGGGCATGGACGGTCGTCCGGTGCGGGACTATGGCTCGGCCTATCTGATGTTGCAGGCCGGATCGCGCGGTGCGGCGTTTTTGATTTTCAAGAATTTTGACGTGATCAAGCGGTACAACAACTCTGATCTTTACGCGATGGGGGTGGGGCATTTGTCGGATCGCATCACCGGCGGACCGGCCATTCAGGGCGGTTGGCCGATTGGCGATCGGGCGCTGAACCGGGCCGAACGGATGGAATTGCAACGCCGTCTGACCCAAAAGGGGTTTGATACCAAAGGTGTGGATGGCCAGGTTGGCCCGGCCACAATTGCGGCGCTGCGGGCCTATCAGAACAGCATCGGCGAGGTGCCAGACGGCAATGCGTCCTTCTACATCCTCAAAAAGCTGCGGTAGGGTCCGCTTGCTATAACAGGCCCTCGGCCCGAAAGCTGAGCTCACGACTTTTGCCGATGATGATATGGTCGTGCAACGTGAGGCCGAGCGCACCGGCAGCAACTTCGATCTGGGCTGTCATGTCGATGTCTTCCTGGCTGGGGGTTGGATCGCCTGAGGGGTGATTGTGCACCAGGATCAAGGCCGATGCATTGATCTCGAGCGCGCGTTTCACCACCTCACGCGGGTAGACGGGGACATGATCGACGGTGCCCCGGCCCTGGGCTTCATCCGCGATCAGGATGTTCTTGCGGTCCAGGAACAGCACGCGAAACTGTTCGGTTTCGCGGTGGGCCATGGCGGTATGGCAATAGGCAATCAATTGGTCCCAGCTGGACACGATATGGCGTTCCAGCACGCGGGATTGCGCCAGACGTTGGGCGGCGGCCTCAACCAGTTTCAATTCACAGATCACGGCATTTCCGACGCCCTTGACCTGGGACAGCCGGGGGATCGGGGCAGAGATCACCCGATTGAAATCGCCGAACCGTTCCAGCAGCATCCGGGCCAGCGGTTTGACATCCTGACGGGGAATGGCGCGGAACAGGACAAGTTCCAGCATTTCGTAATCCGGCAGCGCATCCGCCCCGCCCGCCAGAAACCGGTCACGCAGCCGTTTGCGATGGTCGCGGATATACGACGGCAGCCGCGTGCCGCCGTTGGCCGACGCCGGAACGGCGGTGGCTTCGTCGCTGTCAAACAGCGGTAAGGGTGATTCTGAAAAGGCGGTTGTCCGGGCCATGCCATCAGCATGGCCCAGCTTGGTAAAGCATTGGTTAATTTCCACAGGCCGAAGCCCCGCGCATCCGCCCTTGCAGGCGCCTTTGCGGCAAGAGATTAACCCTTCATGCTATCCCAAAATCCTTTGACGGATGAGAAAAAGCTTTTGCTTTCCGGGTTGTTATCCTCGCTCAGAGCCTCGAACTCACGCAGGAGCTCCTTTTGGCGAGAGGTCAGATTGACCGGGGTTTCAACCGCAAGTTCGATGAACATGTCGCCCATCCCGGGACCCCGCAGCGGCGGCATCCCCTTGGACCGAAGGCGCATTTGCCGTCCCGATTGCGACCCCGCCGGAATTTTCACCCGACTGCGTCCGCCATCAATGGTTGGCACTTCGATGTCGCCACCAAGCGCGGCAGCCGACATTGACACCGGCACCCGGCAATGCAGATCCGCGCCGTCGCGTTCAAAGATCTTGTGGGCGCTGACCTCGATAAAGATATAGAGATCGCCCGGAGGTCCACCGCGCATCCCGGCCTCGCCCTCACCTGCAAGACGAATGCGGGTGCCGGTTTCGACGCCTTTGGGAATGTTGACGCTGAGCGCACGTTCCTTTTCGACGCGACCCGCGCCGTGGCAGCTTTGGCAGGGGTTCTTGATGATCTGGCCAAGACCGGAGCAGGTCGGGCAGGTGCGTTCAACGGTAAAGAAGCCCTGCTGCGCGCGGACCTTGCCCATGCCGGAACACGTCGGACAGGTTGCCGGTTCCGCGCCCCCTTCGGCGCCGGACCCATTACAGGATCCACATTGCACCGATGTCGGTACGTTGATGGTTTTTTGCAGACCGGAATAGGTTTCTTCCAGCGTTACCCGCAGGTTATAGCGTAGATCGGCCCCGCGTGCCGCACGCTGGCCACCGCCCTGGCGCCCGCCCATGAAATCGCCGAACAGATCGTCGAACACATCCGAGAAGGCGCTGGCGAAATCGCCCTGCTGGCCTGGATGTCCGCCGGGGCGTCCGCCCCCCATTCCGCCCTCAAATGCGGCGTGGCCGTAGCGATCATAAGCCGCCTTTTTGTCGGCGTCTTTCAACACTTCGTAGGCTTCGTTTGCTTCTTTGAACTTGCCTTCGGCTTCGGGGTTGTCGGCGTTGCGGTCGGGGTGCAGTTCCATCGCTTTTTTGCGATAGGCCTTCTTCAACTCGTCAGCGGAGGCGGTCCGGGCGACGCCCAGAACCTCGTAATAATCACGTTTGGACATGCCTCTGTCCTCCTTTCAGGAACATGTGGGGGCGGCCCGGCATCCGGACCGGCCCCCGCAGTGGTTCCGTCGCGCTGTCATCACGGATGATCAGGCGCGTTTGTCGCCATCAAGATCCTCGAAATCGGCATCGACGATGCTGTCATCATCGGGGCCGTCATCGGCGGCGGTCGGCTCTTCACCGGCCTCTTCCTGGCTGTTCTTGTAAATGGCTTCGCCCAGTTTCATGGACGCCTCCATCACGTTCTGAATGCCGGATTTGATCTTGTCGGCATTGTCGGTTTCCATTTCGTCGCGCAGGGCCGCCAGCGCCAGTTCGATGGCTTCGACCGTGGTCGGATCGACTTTGTCGCTGTGCTCTTCCAGCGATTTTTCTGTCGAATGCACAAGGCTTTCGGCTTGGTTCTTGGCTTCCACCAATTCCTTGCGCGCCTTGTCCGATTCGGCGTTCTCTTCGGCTTCGTGCACCATCTTTTCGATGTCTTCGTCCGAAAGACCACCCGAGGCCTGGATCGTGATCTTCTGTTCCTTGCCGGTGCCCTTGTCCTTGGCCTGAACCGACACGATGCCGTTGGCGTCGATGTCAAAGGTCACTTCGATCTGGGGCATGCCACGCGGCGAGGGCGGGATGTTTTCAAGGTTGAACTGGCCCAACATCTTGTTGTCGGCGGCCATTTCGCGTTCACCCTGGAACACCCGGATCGTCACGGCGTTCTGGTTGTCCTCGGCGGTCGAGAAGATTTGCGATTTCTTGGTCGGGATCGTGGTGTTGCGGTCGATCAGGCGGGTGAAGACACCGCCGAGGGTTTCGATCCCCAGCGACAGCGGCGTCACGTCAAGCAGAACAACGTCTTTGACGTCACCCTGCAGAACACCGGCCTGGATCGCGGCGCCCATGGCAACCACTTCGTCGGGGTTCACACCTTTGTGCGGCTCTTTGCCAAAGAACTTGGTCACTTCTTCGATCACGCGCGGCATGCGGGTCATACCACCCACCAGAACAACCTCGTCGATGTCGGACGTGGTCAAACCGGCGTCTTTCAACGCGGCCTGGCAGGGTTTGATCGAGGCTTTGATCAGGTCGCTGACCAGCGATTCCAGCTTGGCACGGGTGAGTTTCATCACCATGTGCAGCGGCTGGCCACCGTTCGGGTCCATCGAGATGAACGGTTGGTTGATTTCGGTCTGGCTGGACGAGGACAGTTCGATCTTGGCTTTCTCGGCGGCTTCTTTCAGCCGTTGCAGCGCCATCTTGTCCTTGGTCAGGTCAACGCCGTGCTCTTTCTTGAACTGATCCGCGAGGTAGTTCACGATCCGCATGTCGAAATCTTCACCACCGAGGAAGGTGTCGCCGTTGGTGGATTTGACTTCGAACAACCCGTCGTCGATTTCAAGGATGGTCACGTCGAAGGTACCGCCGCCAAGGTCATAGACCGCGATGGTGTGGGTGTCTTCTTTGTCGAGACCATAGGCTAGGGCCGCCGCTGTCGGTTCGTTGATGATCCGCAGCACTTCGAGACCGGCGATCTTGCCGGCGTCTTTGGTGGCCTGACGCTGGGCGTCGTTGAAATAGGCCGGAACGGTGATGACCGCCTGGGTCACGTCCTCGCCAAGATAGCTCTCGGCGGTTTCTTTCATCTTGCCCAGGATAAAGGCAGAGATTTGGCTGGGGCTGTATTTTTCGCTTTTCGCTTCAACCCAAGCATCGCCATTGCCGCCGTCGATGACGTTGAATGGCATGTTCTTTTTGTCTTTTGCCAGATCCGCGTCGTCATTCCGGCGACCGATCAGACGCTTTACCCCGAAAACGGTGTTTTCCGGGTTGGTGACGGCCTGACGCTTTGCAGGCTGACCGACAAGACGTTCGTTGTCGGTGAAAGCGACGATCGACGGGGTCGTCCGTGCGCCTTCGGCGTTTTCGATAACACGTGGCTGGCTGCCGTCCATGATGGCGACGCAGCTGTTGGTGGTTCCGAGGTCAATACCAATTACTTTGGCCATTTTGCGATCCCTTTTATTCTTCAAGGCGATGACACGAGGCAGGACCCATTACAGCATCCCGTCCCGAATGATTTGGCGGAGAGCCCTGCGGCCCGTTCCGCGCTTCGGCGTGTATATAAGGACCGGTTTTGGGTGCTGCAAGCGCTCTGGGCGACGCTATTGTGCAAATGCGGTCGGTTTTGTTGAGGAAATGTGAAGGGAAAGCGCATGACGGTCCTGAATTTGCGCGGAGTCGAGCTTTGGAAGGGGCATGTGACACCGGGCCAACAGGTTGAAATGCTGGAATTGCTGCGCGATGTGGCGCGTGAGGCCCCGTTTTTTCATCCCGAAACGCCCGGTGGGCGGCGGATGTCGGTGCGGATGACCGCCGCCGGGGATTTTGGCTGGGTGACGGACCGGTCGGGGTATCGCTATCAGCCATTTCACCCGAATGGCCTGCCCTGGCCTGTGATCCCCGAAGCGATTTTGGCCATTTGGCGAGAGGTTGCGCCCGAGGCGCGGATGCCGGAGTGCTGTTTGATCAATTTCTACGGCGAAGGCGCCCGCATGGGGCTGCATCAGGACCGCGACGAGGCGGATTTCGACCAGCCGGTGGTGTCGCTGTCGCTGGGGGACGCCGGGTTGTTTCGCATTGGCAATGTCGAAAAGGGTGGCAAGACCGAATCAATCTGGCTTGAGTCCGGTGATGTGGTTGTGATGCGCGGCAAGGCGCGGTTGGTGCATCATGGGGTGGATCGGATAAAATTCGGCTTATCCCGATTGATGAAAGAGGGCGGGCGGATCAACCTGACCTTGCGGGTGGTGACCTGAGTGCCCTGTGATCGGGTGGCTTTGTATCAGGCGCGGCAGAGGAGGCCAGAGGGGTTTAGAGGGGGCCAGCCCCCTCGGCGTTCCGCCTCACCCCCGGGATATTTGAGAACAGAAGAAGCCCCGGGGTCTTATTGGCGTTCGCCGCCTTTGTACCGTTCTGTTCCGGCTTTCAGCAATGCCATGTAGTCGCGTAGCATGGGCACGCGGCGCGGGCGAAAGCTGATGTCCAGCACTTCGAGATCGGTCATGCGGTCCAGTCGGAACGCGCGAAAATCCTGTCGCAACTGGCAAAAGGCCAGCAAGCAATGGCTCATCTGAAAATAGGAAATGGTCAGCGGATCGGCCTCGCGCGTTGTGGCGTTGCCGTCTTTGTCACGATAGGCAAACCGAATGCGCATTTCGTCCCAAGTCGCGCGGCGCAGCACGGCCGCATCGACACCAGGTTTGGGAATTTCGTGGAAATGATGCACATGCAGGACCGCATGGCGCAGGCGATGCGCCTGTTTGTCGGGCAGGCGGGCGCGCAGCTTGGTCAGGGCCTGACCCGCCGCTTTCGCCAGAGTGGGATCGCCGATTTCCTGAACTTCGCGCAGGCCCAGGACCAGCGCCTCCAGCTCGTCATTTTCGAACCCCATGGGCGGCAGCGCGTGATCTTCGATCATGGTATAGCCATAGCCCGCCGCGCCGTCGATCACCGCCCCCATTTCACGCAAAGTATTGATGTCGCGGTATATTGTGCGCGGGTCGACCGACATTTCGTCGGCCAGCGCCGCCGCGGTGACCGGGGCCTGGCAGGCTGCGCAGGGCCTGCATCAATTGAAAGAGGCGTTGGGTGCGGGTCATCTTGGCATTGGGTTTCCTAGGGGCGTCTTGGGGCAGGGTACTGGCAAGGATAGGGGGCTGACAACGGCATGTGCTGACAAAAACTGACAAGAGGGGTTGGTAGTCAGGGGGCACCACAACACAGGAATTTACCAATGATCACTCTTCTGACTTTTCCGCCCAGCTTCGGTTGCCCGTCACATAGCCCCTATTGTGTCAAAGCGATGAGCCTTTTGACCATGGCGGGCGAGGTATGGACGCCGGAATACTTTGAACGGCCCGCCGAAATGCCATACGGAAAACTGCCGGTGATCCGGGTCGATGGCGCGTTGCTGCCGGATTGGGGCGTATTCAGGCCTTTCTCGAAACGCGCGGCGCCGATTTCCACCCCGGTTTGACCGCGTTGCAGAAAGCCACGGCGCGAGCGTTTCAGCGATTGGCCGAGGAAAACCTGTCATTGGGATTGGTGCACGAACGCTGGATGAATGACGATTGCTGGGTCCGGGTGCGCGACATTTTCTTTGCCTCGATCCCGGAGGTGCAGCGGGTGCCCGTGACCGATGACATTCGGAAGCAGGTGCGCACGGGCATGCTTGCACATGGGTTTTCCCGAATGAACGACGCCGATCGGTTGGCGCTGATGCAGGAAGATCTTGCCGCGATTGAGGCGCTGCTGTGGGACGGTCCGTTTTTGTTCGGGGACCGGCCCACGGCCGCAGATGCGTCGGTGGTGCCGTTTCTTGACATGTTGTCGACCCTTCCGGGGGCATCGCCGCTGGCGGACCTCGTCAAGGGCAATGCGCGGTTGATGGCCTATGTCGCGGCGGGGCGTGCCGCGATGTATCCCGAAATGCAGGCGCTTCAGGCCGCCGGTTAACGGCCAGATCCGTCAGCGGCCTCATGAGCCGCGCTTGCAGGTCGATTGGGTATTGCGGCGATCAGCGAAGCACAAATCTTGGCGCTTTGCCCAGGGGCACCAAACCCAACCAGATCTGACCCTCTTTCAGGCGCAGCGTGGCATCCAGTGTCGCGCTGCTGCCGGAAAGAGACGACATCAGTGTCAATGTTGTCTCGATCCCGTCCAGCAACACTGCGGGCACCTGATCCGAGGCACGGGCAATCGCCAGCATATCGCGCCAGTTGCGGGCCTGGAGGTTGATCTCGCCATTGCCGCGACCCGCGTCATCAATGTCAATCCTGCCCGTCATCCGAAGCGCCATCGGCCCCCATTCCAGCGCCGCATTTTCAAGGTCAATCAGCACCGGCTGTGGTCGGATGTGCGGCGCGTTTAACGCCCAAGGCGCGTCAAAACCAACCGTCGCCTGCATCTGTGCGGCCGAGAATGTATCCGGCAACGTCCCGCCGGTGGCGCGCAAGAGACCGGCGGGCAGGGCCAGACCCTCTGCTGTGATCGCCAGATCATAGGTTGCATTGTCGGTCCGGTTTGCCGCCATGCGCAATTGCGCCAGGGCGGTGGTGGCACCGTCGGGATCGGTGATATTCAGCACATCCGCCACAAGGTTTGCCCGTTGCAGGAAATGGGCATCTTCTTCGGTCACCAGGCTGGCGCGCAGGCTTTCGCTGGTGACATCGAATTCGCCTTCTGACGTCAGAATCACCTGGCGATTAGGCCATATCGCGATGGCATGATGCCGGTTGTAGCTGAGCAGGAAGAGTTGAAAGAACGGCGCGCGCCACCCCAGACCACTGTCAGGGTCGGTGATCGACAGCCCCTCCCATGTGGTGTCGTGCCGGTTGGGAAAGCCACGGATGGCCATATCGGTGTATTCGGCCTGCCACCCCTCGGCGCGGCGCTCGGCGAACCAGGACTGATAGGTGGTCATCAGGGTTTGTTTTCCCCAAAGCCAATGACCGGCCCACCCGACAGCGGCCAGGATGATCAAAATGGCAAGTCGTTTCATCATGGGCGGTCTCCGTCGCGGCGGGGCTGGGCTTTTGCCTCTTGCCGTGATGCATTACATCCCGACAGTCGAAAGGAAAAGCATCATGGCACTTTGGGTCTTTGGCTATGGCTCTCTTTTGTGGAACCCCGGCTTTCCGGTCGCGGAAACCCGGCTGGCCTCGCTTGAGGGGTATCGCCGCAGTTTCTGCATGCATTCAATCCACCATCGTGGCACCGAAGAAGATCCGGGGCTTGTTCTGGCGCTGGACGAGGCGACAGATGCGGTCTGTGACGGGGTGGCGCTGCGGGCCGAGCCGGGGACAGAGGATGCGACGCTGGCCTATCTGCGCGACCGCGAGCTGGTGTCGTCGGCCTATGTCGAGCGGCATGTGATGCTGGGTATGGATGATGGCCGCCGGGTCGAGGCGCTGGCCTATGTGATCAACACGGATCATTGGCAATATTGCCGGGATATGCCGTTGGAACAGCAGGCCCAGATCATCGCCCATGCCGTTGGCGGGCGTGGTCCGAACACCGAATATCTGTGGAATACCGCCGCACATTTGGTCGAATTGGGCATTGAGGATGCAGATTTGCAATGGTTGGCGGCCCGGGTCCATGACATTTGCCGATAACACCTTGGCTTGCTAGGGAAACCTGCCTAGACTCTTGGCGCAACTAACAGTGTCAGGAACCGTCCCTCATGGTGGACAAGCCGGACCGCGAGGCCGAGCCGAAATTTTCTCAACCTGTGCGCCAGGTGATCTTTATGGTCACGGTGCTGGGGCTTGTCGGGGCCGGATTGTTTCTGGCGCTGCCCAGGGTTTTGCCGGTCTTCCTCTCTAATCCCTATCTGAACGGGTTCATCGTTCTGGTGTTTGTGATCGGGGTCTTTGCCACCTTCTGGCAGGTGGTGACGTTGATCGGATCGGTGCGCTGGATCGAAAGTTTCGCAGCCGAACGCGATGCCGGCCACGTCGCGCCGCGCATTCTGGCGCCTTTGGCGACCTTGATGCGGACGCGGGGCAAGCGGATGCAGATTTCGGCCACCTCGTCGCGGTCGATCCTCGACTCGGTTGGGCAACGGATTGACGAAGCGCGCGAAATCACCCGCTATATCGTGTCGCTGCTGATTTTCCTTGGGCTGTTGGGTACGTTTTATGGCCTTGCCACCACGATCCCGGCATTGGTCGATACCATCCGGTCGCTGACACCGGCACCGGGCGAAACCGGTGGGCAGATCTTTGAACGCCTGCAACAAGGTCTGCAAAGCCAGCTGGGCGGAATGGGCACGGCCTTTGCCTCGTCCTTGCTGGGGCTTGCCGGTTCGCTTGTGGTCGGGTTGCTGGAACTTTTTGCCGGTCATGGCCAGAACCGGTTTTACCGCGAGCTTGAGGAATGGATGTCCTCGATCACCCGGCTGGGCTATGCCGGTTCGGGTGAGGGCGAGGGCGGCAGCGATCAACAGCTGCTGGTCGCGGTGGTCGATCACATGTCCGAGCAGATGGAATCGCTGCAACAGATGTTCGCCCAGTCCGACGAAAGCCGCGCGGTGGTGGATGACAAACTGTCGATCCTGGCGGACAGTCTGGAACGGATGACCGAACGGTTGGAGGCACAATCCGCCCCGACCACGGCGCTGACCCGTCTGGCCGAAGGACAGGAACGGTTGATTGAAGCGCTGGAAAGTCGCACGGTGAACCCCGAAGGCGGGATTGATGCCGAAAGCCGGATGCGCCTGCGGTCGATTGATGTCCAGATGCTGCGTATCCTCGAAGAGATGTCTGCCGGCCGTCAGGAAAGCATGGCGGAACTGCGTACCGATCTGTCGGCTCTGACCCGTGCGTTGAACACCGCCGTGCGCCAGGTCAGCGCCAATACAAACGCCGCAAATCGGCCCAATCGAAACATCAGACGGCCGAAATTGGAATCCCCTGAACAGGAGGGTTAAACGATGGCATTGTCACGTCGCACAGGGCAAAGATTGCAAAGCTCGATCTGGCCCGGTTTTGTCGATGCGATGACCGGTCTGCTCTTGGTATTGATGTTTGTATTGACCATTTTCATGGTGGTGCAATTTTCGCTGCGGGAAACCATCACCGGTCAGGAAAGCCAGCTGGATGAATTGTCCGGTGAAATCGCCGCCCTGGCCGAGGCGCTGGGGCTGGAACGCGACAAGACCGCCGCCCTGCAAGATGAGGTTGGCAGTCTGACCGCCACGCTGGGGGATGCCGAAACCCGTGCGGCGGAACAGGCGTCGATCATTGCCACCTTGCAACGCGATGTTGAAACGCGCGAAGCGGCATTGTCCGCCGCTGGCATTCAGATTGCGGCCTTGCAACAGGATGTGGCCGCACGGGACGCGGCGCTGGGCGCGGCCGAGGAACAGATCACCGGGTTCGAGGCCCAGATCGCCGGTCTTTTGGCCGATCAGGCCGCCGCCGCCGACCGTATTGGTGAATTGCAGGATCGTGAACAGATCCTGTTGAGCGAACAAGAGGCCATGCAACTGGCCTTGGCACAGGCACGCGACGAGATTGATGCCGAGGCCGAGGCCGCGCGTCTTGCCGCCGCCCAGGCCGAAGCCTTGGAAGCCATGATTGCCCAGATGCAAAGCGATCAGGCAGACACGACTGCGGTGCTTGGTGCACAGATCCAGGAGTTGGAAAATCGCCTGAGCGAGGAAGAGGCGAAACGGCTGGCCGAAATCGCCGCCGCCGAGGCGCTGCGCGAGCGGTTGAAAACCGCAGATGCTGAATTGACCGCAATGACCCTCGCTTTGGAAGAGCGCCGCCGCGAGGCCGAGGAAACCCTGTCGCTGTTGGCGGCGGCAAAATCGGTCGAAGAAGATCTGGATGCGCGGCTGGCCAATGCGTTGATCGCGCAGACCGCCGCCGAAGCGCAATTGGTCGAGATGGATGCCCGGCTGGCCGAAACGTCTGAGGAATCCACGACCCTGAAAGCGCAGCTTGCGGCGGCCCTTCTGGCCCGGCAACAGGCCGAGGCACGCAATGTCGCGCTGACCGAAGATTTGCAAAATGCGCTTTCCAACGACCGCGAAACCGGGTCACGGCTTTCGGGATTGGAGGCGCAATTGGCCGCCGCCCTGTTGGACAGCCAGTCCCAGACCGCCCGGATCGGTGAACTGGAACTCGCCCTGACCAGCCTGCGCGAAAATTTCGATGTGGAACGCGGGGCGCTGGAGGAACAATTGGCCCAGGCGCTGGCCGCGAAATTGACCGCCGAACGCAGTGCGCGGGAAGCGGAACAAACCGCCACGGCGGCGCTGGATCGACAGTCAACTCTGGAAGATGAACTGGCTCGCGCCCTGTCTGCGCAATCCGATATGGCGGGGATAGAAGAAGATCTGGCGGCGGCGCTTGCGGCGCGGGTAGCGGCAGAACAGGCCCGCGATCAAACCGCGAATGCCTTGGAAACCTCGCAGGCCGACCTGAACGCCGCACGCGCCGAAACGCGCACGCTGGAAGACAAGCTGGCCGAGGCGCTGGCCGCCCAATTGGCCGCCGAAGAAAACGCCAAGGCGCTGGGCGGCGCATTGGAACAGGCAGAGACGCGTAGCGTATCCCTTGAACAGCAGCTGGCCAATCTGCGGGCCACATTGGACGAAACCCAGACCGGCGAAATCAGCCTGCGGGATCAATTGTCTGCTGCTCTGGCCGCCACCGTCAAGGCAGAGCTGGAGGCCACGGATGTGCGCGCCCAATTGGCCGAGGCGCTGGCGCTGAAACTGGCGGCCGAGCAGGCGGCAAAGGCCGCTGAAACCGCCGCGAGCCAAAGCCGATCCGAAGCGGAAAATCGCGCGGCGCTTTTGGCGGCTGCGCGCAGCGAATTGGCCGAACAGACCCAGGTGTCGACCGCCGCACAGCGTCGGGCCGAGGTGCTCAACCAACAGGTTGGCGCGTTGCGGGCGCAATTGGGCGAATTGCAGGCGCTCTTGGACGACTACAAAGCCCGCGATGTGGCGCAGAACATTCAAATCGAAAGCCTTGGGTCTGATTTGAATGCGGCGCTGGCGCAAAAGGCGCTGGAAGAAAAACGCCGCGCCGAGGCCGAGGCACGCAATGCCGCGCTGCTGGAAGAAGAAAACAGGAACCTTGAGAAATACCGGTCGGAATTCTTTGGCCGTTTGCGGGATCTGTTGGGCAATCAGGACGGCGTGCGCATCGAAGGGGACCGCTTTGTCTTTGCCTCTTCCGTGTTGTTCGGGTCGGGTGATGCCACGTTGTCGGCGGATGGCCAGCGCGAGATTGCCAAGGTCGCCCGCATCCTGAAATCGGTGTCGGATGATATTCCGAGCGAAATTGACTGGGTCATTCGCGTCGATGGCCATACCGACAATGTGCCAATCGTCGGCTCTGAACAATTTGCCGACAATTGGGAATTGTCCCAGGCGCGGGCGCTGTCGGTTGTGCGGTATATGATCAATTTCCTGGGGCTGGAACCAGAGCGGCTGGCGGCAAACGGATTTGGGCAATACACGCCTGTCGATCCTGCCAACACCGCCGAGGCCCGTGCGCGCAACCGTCGTATCGAATTGAAATTGACCGAGAAATAGGCAGGCCGACATGACCGACGACACCCCGGCAAACTGGGAGGCACCCTCTCTCTTTGCCACCCATATCGGCATGAAACTGGTAGAGTGGGGGCCGGAATTCGCCCGCATCGAAGTGCCCCTAGCCGAGTTTACCCAGAACCGCCATGGCGCGCCGCATGGCGGCATTCACGCCGCGCTGTTGGACACATGTATGGGGTATTCGGGGTGCTTCACCGGGGTGCGGGATGACCGACAGATGTGCCTTACGCTCAACCTGTCGGTCAATTATCTGTCCCGGCCTCTGGGCGGGGTCCTGATCGGTGAAGGGCGCAAAACCGGCGGCGGGAAACGCACCTTTTTTGCCGAGGGCCGGGTCGAAGATGACACCGGCCTGTTGATCGCAACCGCCACCGGCGTGTTTCGTTACCGGGGTTAACCGGCTTTGAACACGCGGAAGGCGGCGGATGCACCCCAGCCTGCGGCAATGGCAATGGCCAGCGACAAAAGCCCGTAAATCAACGGTCTTTCGCGGGAGAGGTTGAACAGGAACCGCTCCAGGCCGACCTTGCGCACATCAATGATCGTTTCAAAATCAGAGATGATTGTTTGGTCGCGCAGCAAGAACACCCGCGTGCGATAGTCGCCTTCGGTCAGGTTGGCCGGCATGTCGACCGATGTGCGGAACAAGGTCTGTTCCGAAACCTCGATGCTGCCTTCGTTGACCTGATACAGCCCGGCATTTTCGCGAATGCGGATCGTGGCATCGACGAAATTCTGTTCCGACCCCAGCCCCTGCACCATTTGCGGCGCGGTGATCTGGAACTCTTCGTCGACGGCTTCGGGCAGGATATCCTTCAAAGGGCGCGAAGAAGAGACGGAATAGAAGCTGGGTGCAGAATGCAGATCGGCGGATTCGGTGTTGATCCAGATGCCATAACGGCGCTCTTTTTTGCGCACCACCAATGGGGCCGATGGCCAGCCACGGCGATAATCACATCCAGCTCGCTGTCGGGCACCGCGCCATCGCGTTTGACCGCGCCAAAGATCAGGATTTCCGATCCGTCGAAATTGGCGGTGATCCGCACGCGGTTCTGGGACAGGCCAAGGACAACGGCCTCTTGCAGGTCATTTGCCGCAACAGCGGGTTCATCCTGTGCCAGGTCCTGAGCTTGTGCCGTAACCGGCAAAAGCATCAGCGCCAACAGTGCTAGAAAGCCACGCATCAATGCCCCCCTCCGGTGCCAATCGAATAGAGTTCGGATGGTTGCACCAGCAGGTCAAAGGCAAGCTTGCCGCAGACCAAAATTACCAGCATTGCCAATAGGATACGCAATTGTTCCGCCTTGAGCTTGACGCCGATCCGGGTGCCGATTTGCGCCCCGATCACACCCCCCACCAGCAGAAGCACCGCCAGCGCCATATCCACGGTGTAGTTGGTTGTGGCGTGCAGCAGGGTGGTAAACGCGGTGACAAAAATGATCTGGAACAACGAGGTTCCGACCACAACCTTGGTCGGCATGTGCAGGATGTAGATCATCGCAGGCACCATGATAAAGCCGCCGCCGACCCCCATGATGGCCGCCAGAATACCCACCAAAACGCCGACAATCAGGGGCGGAATGACAGAGATATAGAGACCGGAGGTGCGGAACCGCATCTTGAACGGCATGGCCGAAATCCAGCCACGGTGTTTGCGTTTTGTCGGGGTGACGCCGCCCGCCGCACGCGACCGACGAATGGCGCGCAGGCTTTCGACAAACATCAGCGCGCCGATAATGCCAAGGAAAACAACGTAACAGAGTTTGACCAGCAGATCGACCTGACCCAGCGAGCGCAAGTAGTTGAAAACCAACACCCCAAGCGCCGCGCCGACCAAACCGCCGACAAGCAGCACCCCGCCCATTTTTAAATCAACGGTTTTGCGTTTCAGATGCGCCAGCAGGCCGGAAAACGACGAGGCGACAATCTGATTGGCTTCGGTTGCTACGGCAACGGCGGGGGGAATGCCGATGAAGAACAACAGTGGCGTCATGAGAAACCCGCCACCGACACCGAACATGCCTGACAGGATCCCAACCATACCCCCCAGCCCAAGGAGCAGGAAAGCATTTACCGAAACTTCGGCTATTGGCAGGTATATTTGCATGGCTGTCTCTAGCCGCATCTCGCAGCGATTTGCAAGTGCAGCAAAGTCACGAAGTGGCAAAAATCGTGGATTATTTTTCGACGCGGAAAAATTATGGCGCGGCCCGCAAATTCTTGTGGGCCAACGCTGTGATGAGTTTGGGTTTAGGTTGCTACTTCAATTGCTTACGTGGTTTCGGTGTCAGGTCGGTATTGGGTGCAGACGCGTGAAAGCGGCGTCGAGAGTACCGGCATGCCGTGTTTCTGCACGCGCAATGTTCCAGATTTGCAATGTTATGTGATCGCCCCGCATGGGGGCGACCAACCGGTGTTGGCGGTCACCGCTCCTTGGCATAGGGTTCGCCGCCGGCCCGCGGGGGAATCGCTTTGCCGACAAAGCCGGCCAGGATCACCACCGTCAGGATATAGGGCAGGGCGTCCATCACCTGAACCGGGACAACGAAGATCCCGAGGTCAATGTTCTGATAGCGCAGCGCCACCGCCTGCAAGAGACCAAACAGAAGGCAGGCATAAAGCGCATACCATGGCCGCCACTTGGCAAAAATCAGCGCCGCCAAAGCGATAAAGCCCCGCCCGGCGGTCATTTCCCGTACAAATCCAGCCTGAAGCGCGGTGGCAAGGTAAGCCCCGGCAATGCCGCATAGAACGCCACAGATCATGACCGCCGCAAAACGCAGGGCGACAACCGACACCCCGGCCGTGTCCACTGCCGCCGGATTTTCGCCGACCGCCCGCAACCGCAGGCCAAAGCGGGTGCGAAACAGCACCCACCACGACAGCGGCACGAACAACAGGGCGATATAGACTAGGATCGAATGGCCAGAGATCAATTCGGAATAGATCTGTTGGAGCGGCCCGGCCTCCGCCACCAGTTGTGACAGGGGAACGCCCGCCGCCTCGGCATCTTGGGGACCGATGGCAAAAGGAAGGTCAATGCCTTCGAAACGTGCCCCGCCGACAAGCGACGGCGTGCGCCCGCCCTGGCTGAACAAATCCTGCGCGATAAGAACCGTCAAACCGGACGCCAGAAAGTTGATTGCCACGCCAGAGATCAACTGATTCCCGCGAAAGGTGATCGAGGCAAGGCCATGGATCAGCGACAAAATCAGCGATGCTGCAATTCCGGCCATCAGGCCCAACCAGACCGACCCGGTGATAGAGGCCAGGGCGGCGGCGAAAAAGGCCGCTGCCAGCATCTTGCCCTCCAGTCCGATGTCAAAAACACCGGCGCGTTCGGAAAACAAACCGGCAAGACAGGCCAACAGCAGCGGCGTCGCCAGTCGAAGTGTCGAATCAAGCACCTGAAGAAGGGTCAAAAGGTCCATGGCTCAAGCCTCCGATGTGGCCAGCCGCCAGGCGGCAAAGGTGAAAAAGCCGCCAAGCGCGACCTCGATCCAGCGCCGTGCGCGCGCATAGGCACTGCGCACAGGCGGTGATGACAGCAGCAGCGCCCAGGCCGCGTGACAGCCAAAGGAAATGGCAAAGGCCGCAACCAGGAAGGCCGCGATGACCATCGCATTGCCGCCCTCGGTCGCGCCGATGGCTGCGATGGCCAGCCAGAACACAATCGCCTTGGGGTTGGTGACCTGCAACAGATAGCCGGTGGCAAAGTGTTGAACCGCAGAACGCGGTTTCACCGCCGCAGGCTTCAGCACAGGCGGGTCTATCGCCTTGCGAAATGCGCCCCAGGCCAACCACAACAGATAGGCCGCCCCGATCAGGCGCAAAATCTGCATGGCCCAGGCGGCATCGGCGATCAACAGCCCCACACCCAACAGCGTCGCGATGTTCAGACAGAGAGATCCGACAGCGATTCCCGTGGTGGCGATCAACGCCGGACCGCGGCCTTGGCTGGTGGCAATGCCAAGCAGCAGCGCCACAGCCGGACCGGGCGAGGATGCGGCGACCACAAGGATCGAAAACGCCGCAAAGAAGGCGGGGAGATGGGCGATAATATCCTGCATCGCTCAGCTCTCTTTCCGGCGCAGCGCCAGGAACAGACGTTCCAGCGGCATCCGCACCATATTGTCGAGCGCCCCGGTGAACAGGATCACCAGTGCCTGAATCACCACGATCAATTCGCGTGGAATATTGGTCCAGAGCGCCAATTCGGCCCCACCCTGATAGAGAAACCCGAACAGGATCGCCGCCAGCAAGACGCCCAACGGATGTGACCGCCCCATAAGTGCCACCGCAATGCCGATGAACCCGGCGCCCTCGGTGGCATTCATCACCAGGCGCTCGGCCTCGCCCTGGGTGGTGTTCAGGGCCATCAACCCGGCCAGAGCGCCGGAAATCAGCATGGTCACCACGGTGATCCGCACCGGCGAGATGCCGGCATATTTCGCCGCGCTTTCGGAATGGCCAAAGGCGCGAATTTCATAGCCCAGCCGGGTGCGCCACAACAGCAGCCAGACCACGACACAGGCGATCAACGCCAGAAAGAACGTCACATTCGCCGGGGCGCCGCGAAACAGGATGTTGTCTGCGGTGGAAAACATGTCCCGAAAGGTCGGCAAATGGGTGGCGTCGGGGAATTTGGCGGTGGCCGGGTCCATTGCGCGTGGCGGACGAAGCAGATTGACCAATACGTAGTTGAGGAAAGCAGCAGCGATAAAGTTGAACATGATCGTGGTGATCACGATATGGCTGCCGCGCTTCGCCTGAAGATAGGCGGGGATCAACGCCCAAAGCGCGCCGAACGCCGCCGCGCCCACAGCAGACCCAAGAACCGCTAAGGTCCAATGCGGCCAAGGAATATAGAGACAGATCAGCGCCACCCCAAGCCCGCCCAGCATCGCCTGACCCTCGCCGCCGATATTGAACAGGCGGGCGTGAAAGGCGACGGCGACCGCAAGGCCGGTAAAGATGAAGTTTGTCGCGTAATAGAGCGTGTAACCCCAACCAGACGAGCGCATGAGCGCGCCCTCAACCATCAGTTTGAAGGCCGCAACCGGATCTTCGCCGATGCCAATGATGACCAGCGCCGACAGGATCGCGGCAAGGATCAGCGAAATCAGCGGCACCAGAACCGCATCGGCCCATGCTGGCATTCTATCCATGGTGCTTTGCCTCTCGCGCTTCTTTTGCTGCCATTTGTTCTTCGACCGCTTCGATGATTGGTTTGTCGGGCATCTCTGTAATCCCGGCCATCATCAGCCCCAGTTCTTTTTCATCCGTCTCGGAGGCAAGCCGTTCGCCCATCACCTTGCCATCGAACATCACGGCCACCCGGTCCGACAGGGACAGAATTTCGTCCAATTCGACCGAGACAAGCAAGACCGCCTTGCCCTGATCACGCAGGGCGACAATCTGTTGGTGGATGAATTCAATGGCGCCGATGTCGACGCCGCGGGTCGGCTGGCCCACCAGCAACAGATCGGGATTGCGCTCGACCTCGCGGGCGACAACGATTTTCTGTTGATTGCCACCAGAGAAGTTTTTCGCAGCAAGCATCGGGTTGGGCGGTCGCACGTCGAATTTTTCGATCTTGCGCAACGTGTCGGCCTTGATCGCGGCGTTGTTCATCAGAATGCCGGATTGGAAGGCCGGGTCATGATGATAGCCAAAGGCGGCGTTTTCCCAGGCTTGATAATCCATGATCAGCCCCTCGCGCTGGCGATCTTCGGGCACATGGGCAATGCCGCGCGCCCGGCGCGATTGGCCGTCCGATTTGCTGCCGGTCAGATCAATTGGGGTGCCATTCATCCTGATTTCGCCGGTCGCGGTGCGATAGCCGCCCAGAACCTCAAGCAATTCAGACTGGCCGTTGCCCGCCACCCCCGCAATTCCAAGGATTTCGCCGGCGTGTACCGTCAGATCAATGCCTTTGACCCGTTCAACACCGGCGCTGTCGACCACGCGCAGATTGCGTACTTCCAGGATCGGCGCGCCGGGCGTTGCGGGGTCCTTGTCCACCTGCAACAGAACCTTGCGACCAACCATCAGCTCTGCAAGGTGCTCCGGGTTGGTTTCGGTGGTTTGGACGGTTGCGGTCATCTCACCCCGGCGCATGACGCTGACGGTGTTGGTGATGTCCATGATTTCCCGCAGCTTGTGGGTGATCAGGATGATCGTTTTGCCCTCTTCGCGCAAGCGATTGAGAATGCGGAACAATTGATCGGCTTCGGCGGGCGTCAGCACGCCGGTCGGCTCGTCCAGAATCAGGATATCGGCCTGACGATACAGTGCTTTGAGGATCTCGACCCGCTGTTGGTGACCCACCGAAAGCGTTTCCACCACGGCGTCGGGGTCGATTTTCAACTCATATTCTTCGGCCAGATCGGTCAGGGCCTTGCGCGCTTTGGCCAGTGAGGGGCGCAGCAATTCACCGTCTTCGGCGCCAAGGATGACGTTTTCCAGCACGGTGAAATTGGGCACCAGTTTGAAATGCTGAAACACCATGCCGATGCCCGCGGCAATCGCGGTCTGGCTGTCGGTGATCGTGGTTTTGTTGCCCTGAATAAAGATTTCGCCCGCGTCAGCCTTGTAGAAGCCATACAGGATCGACATTAGCGTCGATTTCCCGGCGCCGTTTTCGCCGATGATGCCGTGGATCGTGCCAGGCATGACCCGGATCGAAATATCCTTGTTGGCCTGAACGGGGCCAAACGCCTTGGATATGCCTTTGAGTTCAATGGCCGGTGCCGATGTCATTTGCGTCCCCTAATTCCGGCGGCGACAGACCGCGCGAGCGATCTGTGCGACTTCTATGTCATGAAACCGGATAAAACCCGTGTTTGCAAAGGTGTTTTCCACTGCGATCGGCGCATTCCTGGAATCAAGCGCCACGCATTGCAAGTGGCTGTCCCCGTCGGCCAGAAATTCAAACCGTGCATCGCCCGCCCCATCGCGGTGGATCATGACGTCTTCTGCAATGTCGAACGTGATGGTTTCGGATGCTGCTGCATCGGGCAGACAGCAAGGTACAAAGGCGGTTTTGCGAAACATGGGCCCTCGGCAATTTGGAAGGGCCGCGCCGATTTCCCGGCGCGGCCCGTGTCGCGACTTTGCGCAGGTTTAGAAGTTCAGAACCGGGCAGCTGTCGTTTGCATAGTAGCTTACAACATCAATTTCGCCGTCGATGATCTTTTGGCGCGCCTCGTCGGCGGCGGCCTTCATCTCGTCGGACAGCAGCGCTTCGTTGAACTCGTCCACGGCATAGCCGACGCCGTTTTCTTCAAGTCCCAACACCATGGTGCCGCCGGTTTCCAGCATTTCGCCTTCCATCATCGCGTTATAGACCGCGACATCGACCCGTTTCAGCATCGAGGTCAGAACCTTGCCGGGGTGCAGGTGGTTCTGGTTGCTGTCGACGCCGATCGACAGGATGCCCTCGTCTGCGGCGGTTTGCAGAACGCCAACACCGGTGCCGCCGGCAGCCGCGTAAATCACATCCGCGCCTTGCGAAATCTGGGCTTTTGCCAGCTCAGAGCCTTTGACCGGGTCATTCCATGCGGTCGGCGTGGTGCCGGTCATGTTGGCCACAATGTTGATGTCCGGGTTTGCGGCCTTGGCGCCCTGGGCATAGCCACAGCCAAAGTGACGGATCAACGGCACATCCATGCCCCCGATAAAGCCGACGGTGCCGGATTCAGACGCCATCGCCGCCAGCATCCCAACAAGGTAGGAGCCCTGGTGCTCTTGAAACGCGATCATCTGCACATTGTCGGGCACATCCGGCAGGAAGCCGTCAATGTTGACGAATTTGGTGTCGGGATAGTCGCCGGCGACCTCTTCGATGGCCGATGCAATGGCAAAGCCTGTGGTCACAACCGGGTTTGCACCCGCTTCGGCAAAGCGGCGCAGCGCCTGTTCACGTTGCGCTTCGGACTGCAATTCGATTTCCAGATACTTGCCGCCGGTTTCCTGGGCCCAACGTTCAGCACCGTTAAATGCGGCTTCGTTAAAGCTTTTGTCGTACTTGCCGCCAAGATCATAGATCAGCGCGGGATCCGCCAGTGCCGCCCCAGCCATCAGCGCGGTGGCTGCGGTCGTGGCAAGGATTTTGTTCAGAAAAGTCATAAGTTGCTCCCGTTGGAATACGGCGGGGTGGCCCCCGCACGTGGGTCTTGGTCCGGGTCGACCCGGATCATTGCCGATTAAGGCCGGGTTGCAGGCGGACGGTCAACCGATTCTTGTGTATTTCCGTGGCGGAAACGGGAGGTTAGGCCAGACTTTTGCGCAAGATGACTGCATCTGCGGCAGGCTGTTCGGCACGCGGGTAATAGGCCTTGCGGCGGCCGGACTCGGCAAAACCGGCATTGGCATAAAGCCCGCGTGCGGCGGTATTGTCTTCGGCAACTTCGAGAAACAGGGTGGTGACCCCAGCCGAAAGCAGCCTGTCACACATATCGGCGATCAGACTGCGCGCCACGCCTTTTCGCTGGGCGTGCGGGGCGACGGCGATGGTCAGGATTTCGGCCTCTGGCGGGATGGATTGCACAAACATCAGACCGTCATTGTCCGGGCTGGTCAGCCAGATCATGCCGCGCGCTTCGGTCAGCTGGGCAAATTCTGCCGCGCTCCACGGACGGTTTGGAAAACAGGCTGCATGCAGCGCGGCCATGGCCTCAGGTGTCATCAAGCATCACCGGGGGCCTGTCACGCGATGGCGCGGCATCGGCGGCACGGATATAAAGCGGGGCCGGGGCGGTTACGTCGCCGTTGCAACGCACTGCGGCGATGCGGGCGGTGGCCTCGGCAATATCACAGATTTGCGGGCGAATATCGCCGCCTGCCAAGAGATCCGCGCCGGGGCCGGTGATCGGCGATGTCGGCACGAAATCCGCGATCTCGATCAGACGGGGCGCGCCGGATGGAAATTCCTGGACATAGACCCGGTCGCGGCGGGCGTCGATCATTGCGGTCACCGGCTTGTCATGGCCATAGGCCGCGGCCGCCAGCGCGCTGACGCCAACAGCGGGAATGTTCAGCGACAATGCCAGCCCGCGCGCCGCCGAGACGGAAATGCGGATGCCGGTGAAATTGCCGGGACCGATGCCGACCCCAAGCGCAGAAAGATCCTGCCAGCCTGCGCCGCCTTCGGCGAGCACCTCCTCCAGCAATGGGAACAATCGTTCGGCCTGACCGCGTGCCATCATGTCCGTGCGGTGAGCGATCAGCCGATCACCAGACAGCAAAGCGGCCGCGCAATGCGCGGCCGATGTATCAAATCCCAGAACGAGGTCATCAGACGGCAACGGGCCGCACCTCTGTCACCTCGGGGATGTAGTGGCGCAACAGGTTTTCGATGCCCATTTTCAATGTGAGCGTCGAAGACGGGCACCCGGCACAGGCCCCTTGCATATGCAGGTAAACAACGCCGCGTTCAAATCCGTGGAACGTGATGTCGCCCCCATCCTGGGCCACGGCAGGGCGCACGCGGCTGTCGAGCAACTCTTTGATCTGGTTGACGATTTCACCATCTTCACCAGAATGTTCCGCATGGCCCGAAGACCCGCCGACATCCCCCGCCATCACCGGTGCGCCGGATTGGAAATGCTCCATGATTGCGCCCAGAATGGCGGGTTTCAGGTGGTCCCATTCCATGGTGTCGGCTTTGGTCACGGTCACAAAGTCATGGCCGAAAAACACACCTTCGACCCCCGGCACGGCAAACAGCCGTTCCGCCAGCGGCGAGGCCGCCGCGCCGTCGGCGCTGGGGAAATCTGCGGTGCCCATTTCCAGCACGGTTTGACCCGGCAGGAATTTCAGGGTCGCGGGATTGGGGGTGGATTCGGTCTGGATGAACATGGGACATATTCCTTATCGCTGACCTCAGATATGTCGATCCGGGCCCGCGATGTCAATGTTTGGAATGATTCTAAAACAGCTGGGGTCGCCGGTCAGGTGATAGCCTCCAGCCGGTCCTTGGACAGATCACCGGGCACAATGGTAATCGGCACCGGCAAAGAGCCGGCATTGCGGGTCAATTGGGTCACCAGCGGGCCGGGGCCCTTTTTGTCGGTGCCAGCCCCAAGAACCAGAACACCGATTTCGGAATCATCCTGAACCTGGGCGATGATTTCGGTCACGGGCTCACCCTCGCGGATGACCAGCTCCGGGTCGACATTCTGACGGTCCCGCATCCATTTGGCAAAAACCTCGAAATGGGCGTGAATCCGTTCCCGCGCCTCTTCGCGCATGATGTCACCGACCCCGATCCAATGGTTGAACTCGTCCGGTGGAATCACCGAAAGGATTTCCACGCCACCGCCGGTGTGGCTGGCCCGCATTGCTGCAAAGCGCATGGCGTTAAGGCATTCGCGGCTGTCGTCAAGTACGACTAGAAACTTGCGCATTGTGATACTCCTTCGCGGGCGGATCATGCCTCTATTCCGGCAGGCGGACAATTGAATTATGTGGCAAAAGCCCCGAGGTTGATTATCGCTGGCTTGCGGCCCAGTCCCAATAGAGCGACCGCACCCGTTGGGTCAGCGGACCAATTTGATATTGTGTGTCATCAAAGGCGGTGACTGGCGTGACCTTCATCATGTTGCCGGACAGGAATACCTCGTCCGCGGTATGGAAATCGGCAAAGCTGAGTACGGTTTCAACCACCTCGACCCCATCGGCGCGCAGGTTTTCGATATGGCGGGCGCGGGTGATCCCGGCCAGAAACGTGCCATTGGCGATCGGGGTCAGGACCACATTGTCACGCACCATAAAGACATTGGCGCTGGCGGTTTCCGCGACATTGCCCAATGCGTCCGCCACCAGCGCATTGCCAAATCCCTTGTGGCGGGCTTCGGCCAGCATGCGGGCATTGTTGGGATAAAGGCAGCCGGCCTTGGCGTTGACCACCGCAGTGGCAAGCACCGGACGGTGAAAGGAGGTGGTGGTCAATGTGGTGGCGGCGGTGTCCGGCGCCATTGGAATCGCCTCCAGCGAAATGGCAAATCCGGTGACGCCGGCCTTGGGCACAATGCCGAGAAAGTCGCCCTCGAGCGCCCAGTACATGGGGCGGATATAGACAGCGGTGCCCGGCGCATAGCTGGCCAGACCCTCGCGGATGATCGCCACCATATCGTCGGGGCTGACCGTGGGGGTGATCATCAGGGCCTCGGCCGAGCGGTTGACGCGGGCGCAATGGCGATCGAGGTCCGGCGTCAAACCGTTGACCATCCGCGCGCCATCAAACACCGTGGTGCCCAGCCAGGAGCCGTGATCCGCCGCTTTCATCACGGCGAGATCGCCATCGTGCCATTGGCCCTGAAAATAGGTGCGAATATCGGTGCCGGTTGCCATGGATGATCCTCCTGCATTCAAACGATTGGGGGCGAAAGATTGAGGGTAAAGGTTTGGGGGCCAGGTGGTCAGCGCGGTGGCCGCGGAAACGACCCGCCGTGACCCTGTTCAGCAACCCTGTAACACAGTGACCCGGTAACAGAGACCCAGAACCAAAGATTAGCGGTTCAATTCCGAGACGATTGCCTGCGCGGCCTCACGCGGGGCGGAGGCTTGCCAGACCGGGCGACCGACCACGATGTGGTCTGCGCCATTGGTGATGGCATTCCTTGGGGTCACGATGCGTTTCTGGTCGTCGTCTGCCGCGCCGGTCGGACGAATGCCGGGGGTCACGATCAGGCGGCCTGCGGCCTCGGGCAGGGCGCGGATCATCGCGGCCTCGCGGGCAGAAGCGATCACACCGTCGGCCCCGGCCTCAAACGCGCGGGCGGCGCGGGTGGTGACAATCTCGGCAATGTCGCCCGGCGCGATCAGGGCCGCATCGAGGTCCGCACGATCCAGCGATGTCAGCACGGTTACCGCCAGGATTTTCATGTCCTTGCCGGCGGCGCCTTCCTTGGCGGCGCGTACGACCTGGGGGTCGCCATGAACGGTGAGGAAATCGAGGTCGAATTGCGCCAACCCGCGCACTGCCGCTTCGACCGTGGCGCCGATATCGAACAATTTCATGTCCAGAAAGATGCGTTTGCCCTGTTCTGACTTCAACTCGTTGGCCAGCGCAAGCCCGCCGCCCGTCAACATGCCAAGGCCGATTTTATAGAAGCTGACGGCATCGCCCAGCTGTTCGGTCAGGGCCAGACCCGCCACGGCATTGGGGACATCGAGGGCAACAATCAGGCGGTCATCGGACAGAGGGGGCATGGGCGCGGTTCCTTGGCTGGGTTCGATCCGCCCGTGTTTTGCGCGCTGGTGTCGGTAAGGCAAGGGGTTTCGGGCCGGAAAAGCCAGTGCGTCGATGTTTGTGTCGTCACGCCGGGGCGTGCCGACAGGCTGGGGGCCAGCCCCCAGACCCCCGGGATATTTGGCCAGGAGAAAGACCGAATTGCGCCCGCAGCAGCATCTGCGCAGTGTGGTTAGCGGTGCAGGATTTGTGCCAAATAGTTCGGCCGCGCGTTCAGGATATGGGTTGCGATGTCGAGGTTTTGTTCAGGTGCAGATCGGGTTGTGCGGCTGCAGGTCAGAGTGCAGGTGTCCGGGGCGTGTTGCGCCCGGGCGCGCGCCGAGAGCGCGGATTTGATCACATCGGGGTCGGTGTCGATTGGTGCCGGGTAGTCGATGCTGTAGGTGAAGCTGTTGGTGGCGTCCATCAGGGTTACCTGGGCTTCGAAAGAACCGGTTTCCGCGTTGTGGCGGACATCGGTGATGCGGGTTTTCAGCTGCATGTCTGTCTCCGTTCCTAGAGCATTAAGGTGCACGGCCCTTGTGGATAAGATGGGGCCATAATTCGGCAGAGGAAGGGGATGTTCGATTTTGCGGCGTCACGTTTCAGTCATACCGCCGTTACCTTGAAATCCTGATCGGGCTTGCCCACCTATGGTTCAGAGGCCCAAAAGGGGGGTGTGCCGCACAGTCGGGCATCGTCGAAATCGGGCGCTTAACATGAAGGAGAGAGCCATGGACTTAGCGAAGTTCACGGAGCGGTCGCGCGGGTTTATTCAGGCGGCGCAGACCATTGCCATGCGGGAAAACCACCAACGGTTGGCCCCGGAACATATCTTGCGCGCTTTGCTGGATGACGAAGAAGGTCTGTCCGCCAATCTGATCAAACGGTCGGGTGGCGCACCGGAGCGTGTGGTGCAGGCCAATGATCTGGCGTTGGGGAAAATTCCCAAGGTGTCGGGGGATGCCGGACAGATCTATATGGACAATCTGACGGCCAAGGTGCTGGACGAGGCCGAGAAGGTCGCCAAGAAGGCGGGGGATTCATTTGTCCCGGTCGAGCGGATTCTGATGGCGCTGGCCCTGGTCAAATCCGAAGCCAAAAAGGCGCTGGAGGCTGGTGCGGTGAGCGCGCAGAGCCTGAACGAGGCGATCAATGACATCCGCAAGGGGCGCACGGCCGATACCGCCAGCGCCGAGGATGGCTATGAGGCGTTGAAGAAATACAGTCTTGATCTGACAGAACGTGCCCGCGAAGGCCGGATTGACCCGATCATTGGTCGCGACGAGGAAATTCGCCGTGCGATGCAGGTGCTGAGCCGCCGGACCAAGAACAACCCGGTGCTGATCGGTGAACCGGGCGTGGGTAAGACGGCAATTGCCGAGGGGCTGGCGCTGCGGATCGTCAATGGCGATGTGCCGGAAAGCCTGCGCAACAAGAAGCTGTTGTCATTGGACATGGGCGCGCTGATTGCCGGGGCAAAGTACCGTGGTGAATTTGAAGAACGTCTGAAAGCGGTGCTGTCGGAAGTTACGGCCGCAGCGGGCGAGATCGTGTTGTTCATCGACGAGATGCACACACTGGTCGGTGCGGGCAAGGCGGATGGGGCGATGGATGCCTCGAACCTCTTGAAACCGGCGCTGGCGCGGGGTGAGTTGCATTGTGTCGGGGCGACCACGCTGGATGAATATCGCAAGCATGTGGAAAAGGATGCTGCGCTGGCGCGGCGGTTCCAGCCGTTGATGGTGGCAGAGCCCACAGAGGAAGACACGATTTCCATCCTGCGCGGCATCAAGGAGAAGTATGAGTTGCACCATGGGGTGCGGATTTCCGACAGTGCCCTTGTGGCGGCGGCGCAGCTGTCGCACCGGTATATCACTGACCGGTTTTTGC
Organism: Marinovum sp. J2-8; assembly: GCF_055808435.1. Lineage (NCBI taxonomy): Bacteria > Pseudomonadati > Pseudomonadota > Alphaproteobacteria > Rhodobacterales > Roseobacteraceae > Marinovum > Marinovum sp. J2-8. Next base: position 404,627 of record NZ_JBVVRZ010000001.1, read on the forward strand.
CGGACAAGGCCATCGACCTGATGGACGAAGCCGCGTCGCGTTTGCGGATGGCGGTGGATTCCAAACCGGAAGAGCTGGACGCTTTGGACCGCGATATTCTGCAAAAGCAGATCGAGGCCGAGGCGCTGCGCAAGGAAGATGATCAGGCGTCCAAGGACCGGCTGGACAAGCTGGAGCGTGAATTGGGGGATCTGCAGGATCAATCGGCGCAGCTGACCGCGAAATGGCAGGCCGAGCGCGACAAGCTGAGCGCGGCACGTGATATCAAGGAGAAGCTGGACCGGGCGCGGGCCGAATTGGACATTGCGAAACGCAACGGTGATTTGGCCAAGGCGGGTGAGCTGTCGTATGGCGTGATCCCGCAGTTGGAAAAGCAGCTGTTGCAGGCCGAGGAGCAAGAGCAGGACGGCGTCATGGTCGAAGAGGCTGTGCGTCCTGAACAGATTGCGCAGGTTGTCGAACGCTGGACCGGCATCCCGACCTCGCGGATGCTGGAAGGGGAACGCGAAAAGCTGCTGCGGATGGAACAGGAGCTGCATCGCCGGGTGATCGGTCAGGATCAGGCGGTCAAGGCCGTGTCGAATGCCGTGCGCCGGGCGCGTGCGGGCCTGAACGACGAAGGGCGGCCGCTGGGATCGTTCCTGTTCCTTGGGCCAACAGGCGTGGGGAAAACCGAGCTGACCAAGGCGGTGGCGAATTTCCTGTTTGACGATGACAACGCGATGGTGCGCATCGACATGTCTGAGTTCATGGAAAAACACGCAGTATCCCGTCTGATCGGTGCGCCTCCGGGCTATGTCGGCTATGACGAAGGTGGGGTGTTGACCGAAGCGGTGCGGCGGCGACCTTATCAGGTTGTCTTGTTCGACGAGGTCGAAAAGGCGCATCCGGACGTGTTCAATGTGCTGTTGCAGGTGCTCGATGATGGTGTGCTGACCGATGGTCAGGGCCGGACCGTGGATTTCAAGCAGACCTTGATTGTGTTGACCTCGAACCTTGGGTCGCAGGCGTTGTCACAACTGCCCGAAGGTGCCGACAGTGCCCAGGCGCGGCGCGATGTGATGGATGCGGTGCGGGTGCATTTCCGGCCAGAATTCCTCAACCGGTTGGATGAAACCATCATTTTTGACCGGCTCAAGCGCGAGGATATGGCGGGGATCGTCGATATTCAGCTTGCCCGGCTGGTCAAACGTCTGGCGGCCCGCAAGATCGAGCTGGATCTGGACGAGGCGGCGACCAAATGGCTGGCTGATGAAGGGTATGATCCGGTGTTTGGCGCACGTCCGTTGAAACGGGTGATCCAGCGCGCCTTGCAGGATCCGCTGGCGGAAATGCTGCTGGCTGGGGATGTGGCCGATGGGGATCTGTTGCCGGTCAGTGCCGGGGCAGAGGGGTTGATCATCGGCGACCGCGTGGCGGCGACCAATCGGCCCAGACCGGATGATGCGGTCGTTCATTGACCGGCGCGGGTGAAAGACTGCCCATGTGCTGAGCCATATAGAAACGCGCCGGATCGCTCCGGCGCGTTTTTTATGGCCGTGTTAGCCTAAATCAGGATGGCTTCGGTGTCGAAATTCGACATCGACGTGCCAAGCAGCAAGATGCTGCTGCCGTCCGGTGTTTCGATTTTCAAACCGGTGTCGGTGTCGGCGAACAGCAGATCGCTGGTGTCGTTCAAGCCAAGTGCGGTCAAATCCAGCCTATCTGCGCCCGTGCCAAAGCCCTGAATGGTGTCATTGCCGGACATTGTATCAAATACAAAAAGATCGTTGCCATATCCGCCCTGCAGGTAGTCATCGCCGGCCCCACCGTTCAGCGTGTCATTGTCAGCGCCACCGCTAAGCGTGTCGTTGCCGTCGCCACCCGTCAGGGCGTCGCGACCACCGCCGCCCCAGAGCCGGTCTTCGCCTGCGCCGCCGTTCAGGATGTCCCGGCCATTGCCGCCATAAAGGATGTCCATACCTGCATCGCCGTTCAGGGTGTCATTGCCTTCACCGCCGAAAAGCGTGTCCTGGTCATCGCCGCCATGGATCAGGTCGTTGTGATTTCCGCCCACCAGCCGATCATTGCCCTCGCCCCCGAACAATGTGTCGGTGCCGTCCCCGGCAATCACATTGTCATCGCCCTGGCCGCCATCCAGCAGGTCATTGCCGTTGCCACCGCGCAGGTCATCCCGGCCCGCGTCACCCGACAGTCTGTCGTTGCCGTTGCCGCCGCGCAGGGTATCGTCGCCGATACCACCCGCGGCGACGTCATTGCCGCTGCTGCCATAGATACTGTCCTGACCGTTTCCGCCCAGCATGGTATCATTGCCATTGCCGCCAAAGAGCGTGTCGTCACCGTCGCCGCCGTCCATCACGTCATTGCCATTGGCGCCCACCAATTTGTCGATGCCGCTGTTGCCGTTCAGCGTATCCTTGCCATCGCCGCCATTGAGCGAGTCATCGCCGGTGCCGCCGTTCATCAGGTCGTCACCGGTGCCGCCGCGCAATGTGTCGTTGCCTGTCCCGCCATGCAGGACATCATCCTTGCCACCCGCTTCGAGCCGGTCATCGCCGTCGCCGCCCCAAAGGGTGTCCAGGCCCCAATTGCCGCGCAGGTAATCATTGCCTTGATTCCCAAACATCAGGTCGTCGCCACTGCTGCCGCCCATCGTGTCGTCGCCGGCCTGTCCATACATGATATCGTCAAACGATGTGCCGTTGACCAAATCGGAAAGCGGGCCCGCGAAAATCGGGGCGATGGGATTGACGTAAAGGGTTGTGCCTTGGGTAATTTTTGAATTCACGGGCAACGCTCTATCTCCTGTCGCTGCATTGGATGACGAAACAATCATGGTTCTTGGCGTGGATTGTGGTCAGATTATGACCGACCCCGGGCGGTCGCGGTGTGGGAATACGATTTTCGCCAAGCTGCGCGCAAACCGACACATAAGTGGGGTATTTGCCGCCCCGAAAGGTGCAATTGTCCGTTGCCGCGACGGGGCGAACGCGCGATGGTTCGCACGGACAAAAGCGCCGCACAAAGGAGTCGTTGATGGGCCTCGCATTCCAAATCGTAAATTTCGTGGCGGTGTTGTTTGCCGGGCTGTTCGGTCTGTTGCTTCTGACAGCGGTGGTCATGTTCTTTATTGACCGGACCCAGCGCGCCGATGCGATCCGGCGCAATTATCCGGTGATTGGGCGGTTTCGGTATCTGTTTTCCGGGCTGGGGGAATTCTTTCGCCAATACTTCTTTGCCATGGACCGCGAGGAACTGCCGTTCAACCGTGCGCAGCGCGATTGGGTGGATCACGCGGCCAAGGGCGTGGACAATATGGTGGCGTTCGGCTCGACCCGGAACACAGATGTGCCGGGAACGCCGATTTTCGTGAACTCGGCCTTTCCGCCGCTGGATGACCAATTTGCCAAGACCGCGCCGATGGTCATCGGCGAAGGCGTGCCGCGCCCGTTTACCGCGCCGTCGATCTTCAATATTTCCGGCATGTCTTATGGTGCGATTTCCAAACCGGCGGTGCGTGCGCTCAGCCGCGGGGCAAAGGCCGCCGGCATCTGGCTGAACACCGGCGAGGGCGGGCTCAGCCCGTTCCACCTGGAAGGGGGCTGTGATGTGGTGTTTCAGATCGGCACGGCGAATTTCGGCGTGCGCGGCCCCGATGGGCGGTTGAGCGACGACAAGCTGCGCGAAATGGCGGCACATGAAACCGTGCGCATGTTCGAGATCAAGATGAGCCAAGGCGCCAAACCCGGCAAAGGTGGTATCCTGCCGGGGGCCAAGGTCACGCCCGAGATTGCCGCCATTCGCGGGCTGGAGGTCGGGCAGGACGGGATTTCGCCAAACCGCCACACCGGGGTTGATGATTGGGGTGACATGTTGAACCTGATCGACCGGGTGCGCCGGGTGACGGGCAAACCTGTTGGCTTGAAGATGGTGGTCGGCTCGGAAGAAGGGATTGCCGGCCTGTTTGAGGAAATCGGGCGGCGCGGGTCGGACAGCGCGCCGGACTTTCTGACCATTGATGGCGGCGAGGGCGGCACCGGCGCCGCGCCGATGCCGCTGATGGATCTGGTGGGGATGTCGGTGCGCGAAAGCCTGCCGCTGGTGGCCGATATGCGCAATGCGGCGGGGCTGAAGGATCGCATCCGCCTGATTGCCGGGGCCAAGATGGTCAATCCCGGCGATGTGGCCTGGGCGCTTGCGGCGGGGGCCGATTTTGTGGTATCGGCGCGCGGCTTCATGTTTGCGCTTGGCTGTATTCAGGCGCTGAAGTGTAACAAGAACACCTGCCCCACCGGCATCACCACCCATGATCCGCGGTTTCAAAAGGGGTTGGTGGTCGAAGACAAAGAGGTGCGCGTGGCGCGCTATGCCAGCCAGATCATCAAAGAGGTCGAAATCATTGCCCATTCCGTCGGCGTGGCCGAACCGCGGCTGATCCGGCGTCTGCATGTGCGGATGATGCAGGACAATGGCCGATCGGTATCCATGCGTGATGTGGTCGGGCCCAGTAAGTAAGCACCGCGAAACGTTACAGTCATACCACGGGAATTTGAGAAGACTTTGTTTTGTTGATCCCGGCCAAGTGTCTACATTCCCCTGCAACCGGGATGCCTGCGACTGCATCCCGTCACTGTTCAAGGACCAAGGGGATTACATATGGCCTTTCGCTGGAAGAATACTTTAACCGACAATGACGTCACACCGGAATCCGTCTATCTGAACCGCCGTCAGCTTATGGGCGGCGCAGCCGGGCTTGGGCTGGCGTCGATTGCGGGTCCGGCGCTGGCAATGGGGGAAGAGCTTGAACCCAACAGCTATGAAGACATTACCAGCTATAACAATTTCTATGAATTCGGCACCGGCAAGGATGATCCGGCGCGCAATGCCCATGCGCTGACCACCACGCCCTGGACGGTCAAGATCGACGGTATGGTCGACAAGCCGGGCGACTATGCCTTTGAGGACATCATGAAGGCGATGACCGTCGAAGAGCGCCTGTATCGGTTCCGCTGTGTCGAGGCCTGGTCGATGGTCGTGCCGTGGAACGGATTTGAGCTTGCCGACCTGCTGAATATGGCCGGTGTGCAATCGAGCGCGAAATATGTCGCCTTTGAAACCCTGTTTCGCCCGGACGAGATGTTCGGTCAGAGTTCCCGCGTGCTTGAATGGCCCTATGTCGAGGGTCTGCGCCTGGACGAGGCCATGCACCCGCTGACGATCATGGCGACCGGAATTTATGGCAAGGACATTCCAAACCAGAACGGCGCGCCGCTGCGTTTGGTGGTGCCGTGGAAATACGGCTTCAAATCCATCAAATCCGTGGTGCGCATCACACTGACCGACGAAGAGCCGCCCACCAGCTGGAACAAGGCCAATGCGCGTGAATACGGATTTTATTCCAATGTGAACCCAGAGGTCGATCACCCCCGTTGGTCGCAGGCCAGTGAGCGGCGTATTGGTGGCGGTCTGTTTGCCAAGCGTGAACCGACGCCGATGTTCAATGGCTATCAGGAAGAAGTGGCGAGCCTCTATGATGGTATGGATCTGCGGAAACTGTTCTGATGATCGATCAATTGAATGCTGGTCTGCGCCGGGTTCCGGCGTGGCTGCTCTATATTGTGTTGCCGCTTCCGGCGCTCTGGTTCCTGTATCTTGGGGCAACCGGGGGGCTGGGCGCAGAACCGATCAAGGCCCTGGAGCATGAGTTGGGCGAATTTGCCCTGCAATTGCTGATTGTCGGTTTGGCGGTGACGCCGTTGCGGCGGTTCGTCGGGGTGAACCTGATCAAATTCCGTCGGGCGATCGGGATTATGGCGTTCTTTTATGTCTTCCTGCATTTGCTGACCTGGTTGGTGCTGGATGTGCAGATCCTGTCCCAGATCTGGGCTGACATCGTGAAACGCCCCTATATCACCGTGGGGATGGCCGCCTTTGTTGTGCTCTTGCCGCTGGCACTCTCGTCCAACAATTATTCGGTCCGCAAATTGGGGCCGCGATGGCGCAAGCTGCATAAGCTGACATATCTCGCCGTGCTGTTGGGGGGGCTGCACTATGTGATGCTGGTCAAGGGGTTTCAGTTGGAGCCGCTGCTCTACATGGCGGTCATACTTGGGCTGCTTGTTCTCAGAACCGACATCAAGAAACTGCGCCGCCGGTTCACACCCCAAAGCGCGACTTGAATCAACACAGGGAAAGACAACGATGCGTACCTTGATATTTGCTCTTCCGTTCTTGCTGGCGACCGGCGTTGCTGCGGAGACCGTAAAAGTGGCGACCGATAAAGCCGTCGTCGAAGCCGCCGACGCTTTGGTGGCTGCGATCGAAAGTGCGGGTGCCACTGTGTTTGCGCGGGTCGATCATGGGGCCGGGGCCAAGAGTGTGGGCGAGGATATTGGCGCCTCCCAGCTTGTGATCTTTGGCAACCCTAAGGTCGGCACCCCGGCAATGATCGAGTTGCGCGAAGCAGGGTTGGCTTTGCCGCTCAAGGTTCTGGTTTATGAAGACACACAGGGTGGCGTCTGGTTTGCCTATGAAGACCCGGCAGAGCGGCTGGCCGATCTGGCGGATGGCGCACTTCCACCAGAGGTCACCGCGCCCATGGCCGGAGCTTTGGATAATTTGACGGCCAAAGCGGCTCAGTCGGACTGATTTACGCATCCGACTCGTTTTTCTGGCGTATTTTTTGTTTGCTGGATTTTGCTTTGAGTTGGGTTTGTGGGGTTGTTCTTGTGGGTAAGTCTGTGGGCGACTTAGATGTGGGGTTTTTGGGGTGTGATGTATATACTGGGTTGTTGTTCTGGATGAGGGTGGATGTCCGTTTGCTCAAAAACTATTCACGGTAACCTGTTGAATTTGTTTATTTTTCGCAGAAACTTTGCAAAACTTTGGAATTTTGTGATTTTGTGCTTGCGGGTTTTGCTGGGTAACACTAGAACCCCCTTCACCGGCGGCGCTGAGGCGCACAACGGGACGCCAGACGGGGCGGCGGCGACGAGGAAACGAGGCGCTGACGCAGACGAGACGGAGAAATTTTTGAGGTATTGACGGGCGGGCGCGCCAATAAGTTAGGGCGCATCCGGTTGGTTTTTGTCTCTACGCTGTTTGAAATGATTGATATCTGAAGAGATATGTGGGCGGTTTGGTTCGTTTCGACGAACGGATGTTTGCATATCGCGCCGGTAGGGTTTGATGCACTTGTGTATTTTGTCCGATGACCGGTGACAGCTTCACTGTTTGAGCGGCTTTTGTTTACTTTGGTAAGCTGAAGCACAATCAAACAGATGACTTCCGATGCGTGTCCAATCCTTAGCCGGGTGGACAAAGTAGCTCGCCCCCAAAGCAGTTACGAGTATCGGAGATGTGCAGAGGTTCGAACGTCAAGGATACGCAGTAATGCGTTTCAACTTGAGAGTTTGATCCTGGCTCAGAACGAACGCTGGCGGCAGGCCTAACACATGCAAGTCGAGCGCACCTTCGGGTGAGCGGCGGACGGGTTAGTAACGCGTGGGAACGTACCCAGATCTAAGGGATAGCCTCGGGAAACTGAGAGTAATACCTTATACGCCCTTCGGGGGAAAGATTTATCGGATTTGGATCGGCCCGCGTTAGATTAGATAGTTGGTGGGGTAATGGCCTACCAAGTCTACGATCTATAGCTGGTTTTAGAGGATGATCAGCAACACTGGGACTGAGACACGGCCCAGACTCCTACGGGAGGCAGCAGTGGGGAATCTTGGACAATGGGCGCAAGCCTGATCCAGCCATGCCGCGTGAGTGATGAAGGCCTTAGGGTCGTAAAGCTCTTTCGCCAGAGATGATAATGACAGTATCTGGTAAAGAAACCCCGGCTAACTCCGTGCCAGCAGCCGCGGTAATACGGAGGGGGTTAGCGTTGTTCGGAATTACTGGGCGTAAAGCGCACGTAGGCGGATCAGAAAGTATGGGGTGAAATCCCGGGGCTCAACCCCGGAACTGCCTCATAAACTCCTGGTCTTGAGTTCGAGAGAGGTGAGTGGAATTCCGAGTGTAGAGGTGAAATTCGTAGATATTCGGAGGAACACCAGTGGCGAAGGCGGCTCACTGGCTCGATACTGACGCTGAGGTGCGAAAGTGTGGGGAGCAAACAGGATTAGATACCCTGGTAGTCCACACCGTAAACGATGAATGCCAGTCGTCGGGTAGCATGCTATTCGGTGACACACCTAACGGATTAAGCATTCCGCCTGGGGAGTACGGTCGCAAGATTAAAACTCAAAGGAATTGACGGGGGCCCGCACAAGCGGTGGAGCATGTGGTTTAATTCGAAGCAACGCGCAGAACCTTACCAACCCTTGACATCCTAGGACAACCTGAGAGATCAGGCCTTCCTTCGGGACCTAGTGACAGGTGCTGCATGGCTGTCGTCAGCTCGTGTCGTGAGATGTTCGGTTAAGTCCGGCAACGAGCGCAACCCACATCTTTAGTTGCCAGCAGTTCGGCTGGGCACTCTAGAGAAACTGCCCGTGATAAGCGGGAGGAAGGTGTGGATGACGTCAAGTCCTCATGGCCCTTACGGGTTGGGCTACACACGTGCTACAATGGCAGTGACAATGGGTTAATCCCAAAAAACTGTCTCAGTTCGGATTGGGGTCTGCAACTCGACCCCATGAAGTCGGAATCGCTAGTAATCGCGTAACAGCATGACGCGGTGAATACGTTCCCGGGCCTTGTACACACCGCCCGTCACACCATGGGAGTTGGGTTTACCCGAAGGCCGTGCGCCAACCTTTCGAGGAGGCAGCGGACCACGGTGAGCTCAGCGACTGGGGTGAAGTCGTAACAAGGTAGCCGTAGGGGAACCTGCGGCTGGATCACCTCCTTTCTAAGGATGATCTTAGCAGCGAGAACTTGTTCTCACTCGTAGATCACTTAGCAGTCTCTGTTCTGTTAGCCGAAGGGCGACGGGACATTAAAAGAGACATATATCAGCTCCTCAAGAGCTTGAACCGAGCCGTCCTCATATCTCTTCAGAAAATAGAAACACGCGGGCTTCCGGCTCGTGAGTTGCCTGGGTTGGGTTCGCCCTCTCAGCGTTTTGCTTTGCAAACCGCCTGCCGGGCAATGTCGTTTTTGCCTTTGGCAAAAACACCTTGGGTCGGTAGCTCAGGTGGTTAGAGCGCACGCCTGATAAGCGTGAGGTCGGAGGTTCAAGTCCTCCTCGACCCACCAACGCCTCATTTGCCGTAGGCAAGCGAGGTGGTCACGGAAGTGGTTGGCGCAAGCCAGACACATGTGACAACGTGCGTTAGCAAAATACGATGGCCTTTCTCTTCTCGACTTTCGGCATAGCCCGAAAGTCTGCCAGAGTACGGTCCCGCATTTTGCGGAGCAAAATACGGGGCCTTAGCTCAGCTGGGAGAGCGCCTGATTTGCATTCAGGAGGTCAGGAGTTCGATCCTCCTAGGCTCCACCATAGCTCTTTGCGCAGCAAAGAGCGGAACGAGCGGAAGTGGTTGGCGCAGCCAAGCACGTGCGAGACCTTACTTACATCGATTTGATCGGTAAGCATTTGCGAATGTTTACCCGTCCAATCGGACGTGAGCTTCTTCGGAGGCTTTGACATCGTTTAGAGAGATACAAAATATCAACACTGTTTGATCGCCCGAGTATGGGATTGATCTCAGTGGGGTGCTGATCCCCTTGTGGGAGATGCGAGCAGGACTTTAGGTTGTTTCCTCGACCGAACCCCTGTCTGCCTTGCTGAAACGAACAGAGTTGTCCAAGTCAAGTACACTAACTGATGCTGATCTTCTGATCAGCATGGGATAGTTTGCTTTTGATCGGAAAGAACGTTTGTATATTGTTTTACGGCTGGCTGCCTGGTGTTTAACCGCAATCATGTAGTCGCGAAGGCTGTGAAATGAGCAATCTGTCTCTTTCTGGATCAAATCAAGCGCGAGAAGGGCGTTTGGTGGATGCCTTGGCAGTAAGAGGCGATGAAAGACGTGATACTCTGCGATAAGCCATGGGGAGCCGAGAATATGCTTTGATCCATGGATTTCTGAATGGGGGAACCCACCTGAATGTTCATTATAATAACTTCGGTTGTTTATAATGTTCATAACCAGGTACTTAAAGACTGAATACATAGGTTTTTAAGAGCAAACCCGGGGAACTGAAACATCTAAGTACCCGGAGGAAAGGAAATCAATTGATACTCCGCTAGTAGTGGCGAGCGAACGCGGATCAGCCAAGCCTTGAGAGTGAAAAGAACGACCTGGAAAGGTCGGCCATAGTGGGTGACAGCCCCGTATTTGAAGCTCGATGGGATGTATTAAGTAGGGCGGAACACGTGAAATTCTGTCTGAAGATCGGAGGACCACCTTCGAAGGCTAAGTACTCCTTACTGACCGATAGTGAACCAGTACCGTGAGGGAAAGGTGAAAAGCACCCCGACGAGGGGAGTGAAACAGTACCTGAAACCGAACGCCTACAATCAGTCGGAGCTTGACTGGACTCTAATGATAATCTGATGCATGCCGCTTCCTGGAAACAGGGAGTTGGATATGGCAGACGGAACTTTTGCCATTCTCATGTTGGTCGCAGGACTGACGGATATGGGAATAAATCATTGTGGCACATCGCAGGGCTGTCTTGGCCGAAGCGACGTGACACCAAGGATCGCCTTCTCGGGCGGTCAGGTTCTTGAACGCCGCGCAGAAACGGGAAGTGAAGTCTATCTTCGCTATGATCTTGGGCGCCGTACCGGCCCCTTTGGTCATGCGGTGGGGCTGAGTGTCGGGTCTCGGGGTGAAACCTGGGTCGGCATTGGTCAGACCTACACGATGGACTTTGGTTCCAGCCCGTTTTTTGCGGAATTGCATGCGATGACCGGTGTGTATGACGCCGGTGACGGCCTTGATCTGGGCGGCGCTATTGCGTTCCGTTCGGGTGCCGAGGTCGGTTGGGAAAACAAACGCGGTTGGCGGTTTGGTCTCAGCTTCGATCATCGATCGAATGCGGGGATTTATGACCACAATCCGGGTGTTGAGACCGTGCAGCTGCGCGTGTCGGTACCAACCAGATAGCATTCCAGATACCAACCTTTCCGGATCAGCCCAGTGGCGATCCGAAGGATCGGTGTACCTGCATTGAGCAGGCACGGAGTGCAAATTATCATTAGTGTCCAGTCTTGTGACGGCGTACCTTTTGTATAATGGGTCATCGACTTGGTCTATCTAGCAAGCTTAAGCCGTTAGGTGTAGGCGCAGCGAAAGCGAGTCTTAATAGGGCGCATGAGTTAGATGGATCAGACCCGAAACCGAGTGATCTAGGCATGACCAGGATGAAGGTAAGGTAACACTTACTGGAGGTCCGAACCCACACCTGTTGAAAAAGGTCGGGATGAGTTGTGCCTAGGGGTGAAAGGCCAATCAAACTCGGAGATAGCTGGTTCTCTGCGAAATCTATTTAGGTAGAGCGTCATCCGAATACCCCGGGGGGTAGAGCACTGGATGGGTAATGGGGCCCCACAGGCTTACTGATCCTAACCAAACTCCGAATACCCGGGAGTACTAGATGGCAGACACACTGCGGATGCTAACGTCCGTAGTGGAGAGGGAAACAACCCTGACCTACAGCTAAGGCCCCTAATTCATGGCTAAGTGGGAAAGCAGGTGGGACGACCAAAACAACCAGGAGGTTGGCTTAGAAGCAGCCATCCTTTAAAGATAGCGTAACAGCTCACTGGTCTAAATAAGTTGTCCTGCGGCGAAGATGTAACGGGGCTCAAGCCATGAGCCGAAGCTTAGGATGCCGTAAGGCATGGTAGCAGAGCGTAGTGTGACATAGTTCCACGCGTCCTTAATCCCTTTGGGGATATTGGACGCAGGGAGCTTTCTGTGAAGCCGGCGCGTGAGCGATCCGGTGGAGAGATCACTAGCGAGAATGATGACATGAGTAGCGACAAAGAGTGTGAGAGACACTCTCGCCGAAAGTCCAAGGGTTCCTGCTTAAAGCTAATCTGAGCAGGGTAAGCCGGCCCCTAAGGCGAGGCAGAAATGCGTAGCCGATGGGAACCACGTTAATATTCGTGGGCCAGGAGGATGTGACGGATCTCAGAGGTAGTTCATCCTTATTGGATTGAATGGGCTGCTGAGAGGTCCCTGGAAATAGCCCTCCATCAGACCGTACCCTAAACCGACACAGGTGGACTGGTAGAGAATACCAAGGCGCTTGAGAGAACGATGTTGAAGGAACTCGGCAAAATACCTCCGTAAGTTCGCGAGAAGGAGGCCCGGTTCCTAGGCAACTAGGGGCTGGGGGCACAAACCAGGGGGTGGCGACTGTTTACTAAAAACACAGGGCTCTGCGAAGTCGCAAGACGACGTATAGGGTCTGACGCCTGCCCGGTGCCTGAAGGTTAAAAGGAGAGGTGAGAGCCTTGAATTGAAGCCCAGGTAAACGGCGGCCGTAACTATAACGGTCCTAAGGTAGCGAAATTCCTTGTCGGGTAAGTTCCGACCTGCACGAATGGCGTAACGACTTCCCCGCTGTCTCCAACATCGACTCAGCGAAATTGAATTGCCTGTCAAGATGCAGGCTTCCCGCGGTTAGACGGAAAGACCCCGTGCACCTTTACTACAGCTTCGCACTGGCATCAGGACTGCAATGTGCAGGATAGGTGGTGGGCTTTGAAGCAGGAACGCCAGTTTCTGTGGAGCCTCCCTTGAGATACCACCCTTTGCATTCTTGATGTCTAACCGCGGTCCATTATCTGGATCCGGGACCCTGCGTGGCGGGTAGTTTGACTGGGGCGGTCGCCTCCTAAAGAGTAACGGAGGCGCGCGATGGTTGGCTCAGACCGGTCGGAAATCGGTCGTTGAGTGCAATGGCAGAAGCCAGCCTGACTGCAAGTCTGACAAGACGAGCAGAGACGAAAGTCGGTCATAGTGATCCGGTGGTCCCGAGTGGAAGGGCCATCGCTCAACGGATAAAAGGTACGCCGGGGATAACAGGCTGATACTGCCCAAGAGTCCATATCGACGGCAGTGTTTGGCACCTCGATGTCGGCTCATCTCATCCTGGGGCTGGAGCAGGTCCCAAGGGTACGGCTGTTCGCCGTTTAAAGAGGTACGTGAGCTGGGTTTAGAACGTCGTGAGACAGTTCGGTCCCTATCTGCCGTGGGTGTAGGATACTTGAGAGGAGTTGCCCCTAGTACGAGAGGACCGGGGTGAACGATCCACTGGTGTACCAGTTGTTCCGCCAGGAGCAGTGCTGGGTAGCTATGATCGGACAGGATAACCGCTGAAGGCATCTAAGCGGGAAGCCCCCCTCAAAACAAGGTATCCCTGAGGACCGTGGTAGACCACCACGTCGATAGGCCAGAGATGTAAGCGCGGTAACGCGTTCAGTTGACTGGTACTAATGGTCCGATAGGCTTGATTTGATCCAGTAATAGATAGATTACTCGGAACATGATCAAAGCAAACATCACATAAAACACGATAAATGTACCTGACTTGGACACTCTCGACAGAGAGTGAAACACAATTGCGCTTCAGCCGCGCAAACTTACCGGGGCTTTCCCGGTCTGGTGATCATAGCACGAGCAAAACACCCGGTCCCATCCCGAACCCGGCCGTTAAGTGCCGTCGCGCCAATGGTACTGCGTCTCAAGACGTGGGAGAGTAGGTCATCGCCAGACCTGATAAGCCCCGATAAAATGTATCTCTCAAACGATATCACCGACAAAGGCCAATACCAGCCGATATGCAAAAGGCCACACCAGCCTCAAGGCAATAGGCCAAAAAATGGCGCGGGATGGAGCAGCCCGGTAGCTCGTCAGGCTCATAACCTGAAGGTCGTAGGTTCAAATCCTACTCCCGCAACCAAACACCAAGAATTCTCGCAAACTCACAAGCCCGCCCAAAAGGCGGGCTTTCTTATGTTCAGCACAGAAAACCGCGACAAAAACTCGCAACGCTGAGTTCCCAAGGTCCGCGTCGAGGTTCCGTAAGCCCCCTGCAAAACAAGCCCCCCGAAAGAAATGCACCCAAAATCAAACGGCTACAAAGATTGTTCTCGGTAGCCGTTGCCGTTGTGCCCAAAGTGACGAAACGAGGGATTTTTACCGATAGCGCCTCTCATAACCCGTTTTATGGGTTGTTGTTTCCGCGTGCCGACAGCCAGGGTAGGACGCCGGAAAAATCGACGCCTTGGCCCCCTTCGGCAATGAACTTGGTATACAACTCATGTGCCAGTCGCCCCATCGGGGTATCTGCATCACAGGCACCTGCGGCGTCTTGGGACAATCCCAGATCCTTGAGCATGAGTTCGGCTGCAAACCCCGGTTTGTAATCGTTGTCGGCCGGGCTGACGGGGCCAACGCCTGGGGCGGGGCAATAGGCGTTCATCGTCCAGCTGTAGCCGGACGAGGTGGAGACCACATCAAACATGGCTTGGCGATCCAGGCCCAGCTTGTCGGCCATTGCGAAGGCTTCGCAGGTGCCCAACATGGTGACGCCAAGGATCATGTTGTTGCAAATCTTGGCGGCCTGTCCCGCACCGGCGGACCCGCAATGCACGGCCTTTTGTCCCATGATGTCGAAAAGCCCCTTGGTCTTTTCTAATGCTTCTGCATCGCCGCCAATCATGAAGGTCAATGTGCCCTCGGCCGCGCCTTTGATGCCGCCGGACACCGGGGCGTCCAACATGCCAAGACCGGCCGCATTGGCCTGTTCTGCCACCGCCCGCGCGCTGTCGACATCCACGGTCGAACAATCAATAAACACGGCGCCTTTGGGCAGGGCGGGGATCACTTCTGCGGCGACCGCCCGCAGGATCGCGCCATTGGGCAACATGGTGATGGCAACATCGGCCCCGGCGCAGGCCTCTGCCGCGCTGGCCGCCATCGTCAGGCCATCCGGGGTGGCGACAGGGTCGACGCCGACAACCTCATGGCCCCCTGCAACCAGGTTTGTGGCCATCGGGCCGCCCATATTTCCTAGTCCGATAAATGCGATTTTCATGGGGTGTCTCCTGTTGGGGTCCAGTCGCAGGGGCCGAGATCGGCGAGCATTTCCGCAATTTCATGCTCAGCAACATCGAGGTTCTCATGCCGCCATTTCGGGGTGAAATCCCGGTCGATGATTTGGGCGCGAATGCCTTCGATCAAGTCGCCTTGTTCTTGCGAACGATAGGCAAATCGAAACTCGCGCGCCAGTGCCTCAGACAGGGTTCCGCCGCGCGCGGCACGAATGGCCCGCAACGCACAGGCCAGGGCCAGCGGCGCGCCTTTGGTGAATTTCTTTCTGGCGGCTTGGGCAAATTCCGCATCCTCTGCCGCCAGAGCCTGGTCGATAGCGGGCAGAGTTTCTGCGGAAAACAGCCGGTCAATATCGGATTGTCGCACGGCCAATGTGCCGCCGGTGGGCGGTTGTGAAGCGGTCGCAATCGCCGCAACATCGCCGTTTTGCAGAAGCGTTGATTTCACGTTGTCCCAGGTGTCTTCGGGCACATAATGGTCGGCGAACCCGGCATAGATTGCATCCGCGGCCCCCATCCGTGCGCCGGTCAGGCCAAGATAAGCACCGGTTTCACCGGGCGCACGCCCAAGCAGATAACTCCCCCCACATCGGGGATCAGACCAATGCCGCATTCAGGCATCGCGATATTGCTGCTATCGCCGACGATCCGGTGCGATGCATGCCCCCCAAGCCCAACGCCGCCGCCCATGGTGAACCCCTGCATGAAGGCGACCACAGGTTTCGCATAACGCGCGATCTTGAGGTTCAGCCGGTATTCCTGGCGCCAGAACGCGCGGCTAAGGTCAAAATTTCCGGCGCGCCCGTCTGCGTAAAGCTTCGCAATGTCGCCCCCGGCGCAGAAGGCTTTGGTGCCTTTGGCGTCCAGGATCACCAGATCGACGGCGTCATCGTCACGCCAGGCCTCCAAGGCGTTTTCGATTGCGATCGACATGGCGGCGGTCAATGCGTTCAACGCATCGGGACGGTCCAGGGTAATGTGACCGGCACGGCCGAATTTTCGGATAACGACATCTTCCGACATTGGTTTATCCCGTGGCCTCGGATCTGATGTTGCGTGCAATCACAAGGCGCTGGATTTCGCTGGTGCCTTCGTAAATCTGGCAAATACGCGCGTCGCGGTAGATGCGTTCCACGGGATGGTCGGTCAGGAAACCATAGCCACCCAGGATCTGGATCGCTTGAGAACAGACTTTTTCAGCCATCTCTGATGTGAACAATTTCGCCATCGAGGCTTCGCGCAAACATGGTGCGCCCGCGTCCTTGAGCGCCGCGGCGTGCAAAACCATCTGGCGGCCGACCTCGATCCGGGTGTCCATGTCGGCCAGTTGAAACGAAATGCCCTGTTGGTCGAAAATCGGCTTGCCGAATGCCTGTCGATCCACCGCGTAGTCACGGGCATATTCAAAGGCGCTGCGGGCCATGCCAACGGCCTGTGCGGCAATGCCGATGCGGCCGCTTTCCAGATTGGCGAGGGCGATCTTGTATCCCTGACCCTCTTCGCCCAACAGATTTTCCGCCGGGATGCGCATGTTTTCGAACGCGATCTGGCAGGTGTCAGAGGAATGGATGCCCAGCTTTTTCTCGACGCGCACAACCTCATACCCGGGGGTGTCGGTTTCGACGATAAAGGCGCTGATCCCGCGTTTTCCGGCGGATTTGTCGGTAATCGCAAAGACGATCAACATCTGGCCGTTCTTGCCAGAGGTGATGAATTGTTTCGCGCCATTGATCACATAGTGGTCGCCGTCACGCACCGCCGTGGTCCGCAGGTTGGACGCGTCCGATCCGGCCTGCGGTTCGGTCAGGGCAAAGCCGCCGATCCATTCACCCGATGCCAGTTTCGGCAGGTATTTCTGTTTCTGTGCCTCGGTCCCGTAATCGCGGATCGGGCCGCAGCCGACCGAACTGTGCACCGACATGATTGTTGAACAGGCGCCGTCTCCCGCTGCGATTTCTTCGATCACGGCGGCATAGCTGACGAAATCCGCACCAAAGCCGCCGTATTCTTCGGGGACCTGCATGCTCAAAAAGCCCAGCTCGCCCATCGCGGCCAGCTCTGCTTTGGGAAAACGGGCCTCGCGGTCACGTTCTTCTGCGCCGGGCCAAAGTTCAGCCTTGGCAAACTGGCGTGCCATGTCGCGAATTGCGGTTTGGGTTTCGTCCAAAATCATGTCTGGTCCTTTGCAAAATGGGGCCGCTTGCCCTAGGTATCACTTGTATATCGCCCCAGCATTGCCGCAAGGTGCGCAAAATATGACACCAAAAGACAGTCCCCTGCGACGACGCCCCGTCGCCCCGACCTTCGTCAAGGAGGCGCTTGAATGTGCCACGGCGGGCGGGGTGGATTCCAAACGCATTTTACAGGCGGCAGAGGTGTCGCCAGATCAATTGGATCATCTGGACACCCAGGAATTTGGCCGTGTCTGGTTGCAGATGTCCTATGCGATGCAGGATGAATTCTTTGGGCTTGGCGCGCGGCCGATGCGCCCGGGCAGTACGTCGTTGCTGGGGCATGCGATCCGGGGGGCGGCGACGCTTGATGTTGCCATGAAGCGGAGTTTGCGGTTCCTGCGAGTCGTGCTGGACGATCCATATGGCACCGTCACAATCGAAGGCCGCCATTGCATCGTTACCTTGCATGAGGATGTGCCGTCTTCGAATGCCTTCAAATATCGCGCCTTTTTCCTTATCCTGCATGGCTTTAACTGTTGGGCCGCGCGGGAACGCATTCCGATCAAGGCGGTTGAATTTCCCTGTAATGAACCGCTGGCGCAGAATGACTATGGCGATTTTTTCGGCGTGCCGGTCAGCTTCAATGCCCCCGTCGCGCGGCTGATGTTCGACAAGAAATATTTGTCGCGCAAAACCGACCGCGCGGAAAAAGACCTCAAGGCGTTTCTGCGAAATCTGCCCGAAGCCTTCCTGCGCGGGTACAGAGAGACCGATGGCCTGAAACACGAGATCATCCAGAAATGCCTGAGCGGCCCCGCCCAGGATTGGCCGGGCGCAGATGAGGTGGCAGCCATGCTGGGGATGTCGCGATCCTCTTTGCACCGCATGTTGAAAGCGGCAGGGCATTCGTTGTCCCAATTGAAGGACGAACAGCGCCGCAACCGGGCGACGGCATTGTTGTCACGCACCGACAAATCAATTTCGCAGATATCCGAGGCCGTGGGATACGCCGAAGAAGCCGCATTCTACCGCGCCTTCCACCGCTGGTATGGAACAACCCCCAATCGTATGCGGGATATCGCCTAGAGCGTGCGGTAAAGTCATTCAGCGCGGCTTTGCCAGTTGGGGCTGTCACCGCGGGCCTATGCGCGCCTTTGTGCGAAATGCATCTAACGACGACTGCCAGCCCGAAGCAGACCCGCCGTCGGCCTACCCGGCGTAAAATTTGCTCATGCAGGTCGGGGCGGAAACCGGACCTTAGCTACACCTGAACACATCTTACTGCAGATCGGTGAAAGCGGTCATTCGAGACCCCGAAAGCCTA
The DNA here is from genome assembly GCF_055808435.1 of Marinovum sp. J2-8. Classification (NCBI taxonomy): domain Bacteria; kingdom Pseudomonadati; phylum Pseudomonadota; class Alphaproteobacteria; order Rhodobacterales; family Roseobacteraceae; genus Marinovum; species Marinovum sp. J2-8. Next base: position 423,150 of record NZ_JBVVRZ010000001.1, read on the forward strand.
ACCAACCATGCTGCGCCAGCCATCAAGGTCAGCAATGCGCAGGAATGTGACCTTCGCAAAGTCGAGGGCCGGGAGTTGGCCATCGAAACGGACGGCCATTTTCGGTCATTCAACCATTTCCGCAATGCGACGATGCGGCTCGTCGAACCTGCCATTCGCCGCAGGTGCAATTCCGAGACTCCAGCGAAGGCGAAGAGCGTAAGACATACCTGCTCTTCTCGCAGCAAGAGCGGTTGCTTCTGCGATGAAGCCCGAGGATGAGATCCGGCTATCTTAAGAAAGGTCGCACAAATAAGCGCAAACTCAACTAGAAGTCGCTCAAGTTTCGTGTCAATGTTCGATATATTTCGCTCAACATCACGGGCTTAGCATGCGATTTTCATACTCGATTGAAAACCTCCGACGATTGACGTCTACACCAAGCGTCGAAATCCGCCCTATAACCATTTTACTTGGTAGAAATAGCGTGGGCAAAAGCACTTTTCTTCGTTCATTGCCGCTACTCAGGCAGTCAATTGAAACCAACTCTAGTGCTCCAGTTCTTTGGTATGGCGACTATGTTGATTTTGGAAATTTTAAAAGTGCAGTCACCGACAAAGATGTAGACAAAAGTATTCGGTTTTCTTTCGAGCTGCGGAACTATTCTGGGCGTTTCAAAAGAACGAACGCATTAGCGGCTCGCTACGATCCGATTCGAGGTCGTGACAACACATTCGAAGTTGACCACCTACGTGTATCCTACTGGGTAGGGTCACGAAACGATAGAACCGAAAGAGACAAGATAAGAATTGAGCTGCCTCAAACTAGTGACATTTTGGAGCTTGAATTTGATCGTATGGGGCCACTCGCAACTTCTGCAAAAATAAACGGTTTGGCTTTAGACGATCTGACCATAGCGCATGAAATCTACCTTGAACCTGATAGTCTTTTCAGTGACCCCTATTTCCTTTCGAAGGTAAAAGACAAGAGCTCAACAAGGTTGGTAGGCACATCGCGGCCAGCAGCTTTTAGTGATTTGGTCGAAAAACGGATATCCAAACTTCTTGATGCACGGTTTAGCGTTAACACAATCTCGTACGAAACGCGTAAGATACTAAGGCACAGCTCTTTGGATGCAGACGCTCTCACGCAACTGTCCAGAACTGATACCCTGACCATTCGGCGAATTTACGAGGATATGAAAGAAGGGCGCCGAGGAGAACTTCACCAGTATTTAAATTCGTTGTGTAAAGCTAAGTATCTGTTCGATCTATTGGATGTAGTGGGCGAAAACCTAAAAGAGTTTTTTGGGTCGGTTGAATACATTGGTCCGGCCCGTGCAAGAAGTGAGCGTTTTTATCGACAGCAAGAGTTGGAGGTGTCCGATATATCTCCGGATGGAAAAAACCTCCCAATGTTCCTGGCCTCTCTTGACATTGACCAATTGAAAAATTTTTCTGATTGGGTGCAGCGAGCATTTGGATATGGCGTTAGTGTTCATAAAACTGAGGGTCATATAAGCATAAATCTAGAACACCGTGGCCAATCCGTAAATGTCGTAGACACCGGCTATGGTGTTTCACAGGTTCTTCCTGTTTTAGCGCAAATATGGTGGATGCAGTTTTCAGAGAGAAATCGTCGTTTCAGTCGAATTAGAAGTGACCTCAACATAAAGACACTTACAATCGAACAACCGGAATTGCATTTGCACCCCGCTCATCAGGCTCTTCTGGCAGATGTTTTTGTTGAAGCGCAAAGCACGGCGAGGTCCAAGCGTGGACCATCTCAATATTATATCGTTGAAACCCACAGTGAAGCCTTGGTCAACAAACTCGGGGAATTGATCGAAGAGGGCGAAATAGATGCAAAGGATGTTCAAGTTGTGATTTTCGGCGACCTATCGGATGACCTTGAAAAAAGCGATGTCACCATTGCCGAATTCGACGAGACTGGAGTGCTGCAAAATTGGCCTTTTGGCTTTTTTAATTTTGGTTGAATCATGTTGATATATTTAAATGCTACGGTGGATCAATTAACCGCCGAAAACCCTGCCGAGATCGAAGACCTTTTCTCAGACCTTTTGCTCGCCAGCTTGAACGGTACTCATTTCGTTATCATTGACCGAAGGGTGTGTGACTGGGCGAAGGAGAACTTGAGTTGCAACAACAGAGAACGAGCGCAACTCGACCGACTGAAGGAACTGTACACTCAAAGGGGTTCGCTGCCTTCAATCGCGCGCAGCATTCTGGAAGTCGAGGTTGGACAACTACAACTGACAGAGGTCACGCCTCACAAATACCGTATCGGGCATAAACCGTTGTTGAATGGAAGCTATTTGGAAGATGCTCGGCTATTAGTTGAGCATATTGAAAACGATGGAGACATTCTGAGGATAATTTTGAACGAAACGCGGCGCAAACATCCTATTCGAGCCTTTAGATTTTCATTACTTCACGGGGGCGGAGCGGATATTGCTGCCTGCCTGAGAGTAGAAATCCCTAACAGGCATATAGTCGTCAGCGTAGTTGATAGTGACAAAGTCGCGCCCAACGACACTCCGTCAGCGACAAAGCGAAAACTGGACCGGGAAGCCAACAATCAGACGTTCGTTGGTATGGTTTGCGAGACCCCTTGCAAAGAGGCCGAGAACTACATTCCCATTGCTACTTTGCGAGCTCATAGACAAAAAATTTGTCCTGAATTCATATCCTTTGAGACTTTGGAAAGCCTGATAACCGATCAGAATGTAACAGGCGAGTCGGATTGTGTTTGGCTATATTTTGATTTGAAGAAGGGGATTGAGAGCGAGAAGTTGGACGCGATATCTGATCCTTCCGTAGTCGACTGGTTGCGCGAAAGATATCAGTTGAGTGACAGCCAATTTTCCGACATTGAGATTGGAGGTTTTGGAGACGCAATCTTGCGCCAGTTTTTAAACTGCGGAGAGGCCGTCAAGGATTTTGTATCCTTCATGAATACGCCATATTGGAAAACACACTTTGCAAATTTTTTTGATCTAATTTACTGGTACTTTGCTTCGGAGAGAAAGGTCCGGGGTGTTTGACGCAGCGTCTGCCCAAAGAAGTTCGAAAACCTACAAATCTGTATTTCTTTCGGAGCAAGGTATTGCGAACCGAACCCACAGACGATCAGACCAATCCCGAGGTCACCGTGTCCTGAGGCGTTGCGGGATGGGGAATTGCTTTGCGACCCTCCGACAACCCGTTCAATACTAGCGCAGTCTTGGCGATCCCTGCTTCGCTGCGATAGTGTGGCCTGACGTCTGCTCTATGCAAACTGACCCGCACGGATCGCTAATGTGGCGAACTCACACTATCCGCCCGCCTAACAGATGCTGCGCCAGCGAAGAATGCGCCCAATCAGGTTCGCTCCGGGCTGACAGCAGCCATCCGGTGAGATCGCTCAGGCCGGTGGCGGGACATTTTGCGCAAACTCCACGCGCTGCATTGCCGCATGTCCGGCTTGAACCCAAAGTCACCGATGCTGCAATGTGGACGAACTTCGGCTAATTCGTGTTGATGCTGTACGGTTCGATCTCTACGATCGAAAAATGATTGATCCGTTTTCATTTTTGATTTTCGCGGGCACTAGTGCCATCGCTCTCGCAATTCCTGGCCCGACAATCGCGCTAGTGATCACCCGATCCCTATCTGACGGTCGGCACGTCTCGGTACCACTGGCTATAGGTATCGGACTGGGCACACTCGTTGGATCAACTGCCGCGGTTGCCGGGGCCGGTGCGATCCTTCTTGCATCTGCTTTGGCGTTTACTGCAGTAAAACTGATCGGTGCGGCATATCTCATTTATCTGGGGATCAAGCTCTTCATTGCTGAACCGACACCACCAGATGTTGCTGTTTCAAGGAACCATAGCTCAACTTTGCACGGCCTCCGTGATGGTTTCTTCGTCACATTACTAAACCCCAAGAGCATCGCTTTCTCCGCTGCTTTCATCCCGCAGTTCATAGGGTCAGAAAGTAGCTATTTATGGCAGGCCGCGTTCTTGGTGGTCACCTTTTCAGTGATGGCAACGTTGAATGGGCTGGCCTTTGCATTTGGGACAGACTTCTTACGCCGCTTTGTCCAGCGACTATCAGTTCTGCGGTGGATGAACCGGATTGGTGGTAGTTTTTTGATCGCTTCTGGAGTGGCGGGATTGTTTCTCAAGCGACCTGCTGCTTAAAAGCTTGCAAAAAGTTTGCCAGTACGGGGTGTCTCCCAGGACCTGACATTCAGCGCGGCGAACGGCAGCTTTGACGGACTGCACTGCAGCATTCTGATACATGACTGAATGTCGGCTCAGGGCCGTCCGTGAAGGCGGCCCAAGTCTTCAGATTTCGATGGCCTCTGCAATCGCAAGCGCATCTTCCAACTCGACGCCCAGGTATCTGACGGTGCTATCCATCTTCGTGTGACCCAACAGAAGCTGAACCGCGCGCAGGTTGCCCGTCTTCTTGTAGATCTGCGTCACCTTCGTGCGCCGCATCGAGTGGGTGCCGTAAGCGCTGGCCTCCAAGCCAATGGATGTCACCCATTCACGGACAATTCGTGCGTACTGTCGGGTGGATATGTGCAGCCGTTCATGGAACCGTCCGGGCCAAAGGTACTCCGATCCGATCATCAGGGGTTCCTTCATCCACCGCGCCAACGAAGCCCGCGTGCCTTCCGAAATTTCGAATCTGACAGGCTGCTGCGTCTTGCTTTGCAGAACGGACGCACGTTCCTTGATCTGACCAGACGCCATGACGTCAATCACTTTCATCCTGACCAGATCGCAGCCGCGCAGCTTGCTGTCGATTGCAAGGTTGAAGAGCGCCAGATCCCGGTGATTCTCGGCGAGTTCGAGACGAACCCGGATGGCCCAGACGTGCTTGGGCTTGAGCGGGCGCTTCTGACCAACGATCCGGCCCTTGTTCCAAGCGGGACGAAGCGCGCGGATGGCAGGTAAGTTTGGTGTTTGCATAATGGATCCTCCGGTCCGCCACGCCCGCCCACAACGACAACCCGCCGTTGACCAAGGCAATATTCCACAGAATGCCGCGCCGCATCTGAGGTCTGTTTGGAGCCCAGACTGACTGATGCTGCGGATCGCGCCAATGGCCGCTATCGGGATTGAGCGATGCGTCAGTGTTCGCGCGGCGAGGCAAAGCTCCGCGACAAGCTCCCAACTTTTATCCGCCACTACAACTTGGCACCCGTTGCCCTCAGTCGTTAATCAGGCACGATCACGCGGACCGCTTTAAACTCAAACAGGTGCAGCAAGTGGTGCTCTTGCAAGAGCTGTGCGAAGCGGTCGGAGAAAAAGATGCAGTCCGAGAGATTCGGCTCGATCCAGACGTCAGGCCCGAACAGAGCCTCTGGCCTGACAGCAATGTCTTCCTCCTGCATGCTTCCGTGCGTCGCGTACAATTCGAATGCCGGGGTGTTGGTGCGACCACTCGTAACGCGCTTGACGTTACTTTGCTCCGGAAGGAAGCTCTCCTTCCTGTTGCCAATATTCCAAAAGGCATGGGACCAAGGAAGCTCTTCGATCCCGTCCTCGGCATAAAATTGCGCCTTGAAGAAAGAACCATTCCCAAGGTCCAGCGTCATCAGCATTTCCGCGAGGCGAGGAGAAACCATGGGAAACCGCCCACTTATGAAACAGTAATCCAGCAAGCGGTCGGGAGGATCATCCATCGCTTGCAGTACGAGCGGGAAATCACTCGCTGCAAGCTGCCGCCCAGACCCGTTTTTTCCCGAAGTCTGCATTCGCTTATTGCGCGCCTCGGGCCCACCGTCGGCGCCGCAATAGGCCGCAAATACCTCCAGAGTACCAGGAAATTCCATAACCCATACTTTGGGTCTTGGGACTGAAGATGCGACGCGCGCGCGCAACAGATCGGTCTTTTTTGTTCTCGGCCCCCGATCAGCGGCCTTTCCCATGGCGATCATGGCCAGGCCGAGGACAGCGACTAAACCACTGTTCTCAAAGCTGGCCAACCAATCTGGAAGCCGCTCGTTCAGCGCTTGCCAGCCGGGTTTGGGCATTGACAAGCCAACACCAACCAAGCCGAGGGCCAGGATCAAGCCTCCGAGATATTTTGCCGTCAATGTTAATCTGGACATAAGCCGTTCCCTGATGCCTGTGACTGCAAAATTTGGCGCTGAAAGTTGTCGGCATTGTGACCCATTTCCAACCAAATCTGCGTATTTTCCTCCTTTGGCCCAGCAAGAAATTGCCCCCGTAGCAAGGGCAAGCGGACGTTGGCACAACTGCAGAGAAAGCCCGCTTTGCTCCACACAGCCAACATCCGGGGTGGCGAAAATAATGGATTTTACTCGCGGCACTGCCGCATGTCCGGTTTCAGACCAACCGACCGAAAGCGGCGCTTCGCATGCATGGGTGTGAACGGCGCATTGCTGTCATCGACCCGCGCACGCAACTGTGCCTTGGGGGACTGCCCCCGGGGCGCGGCACCCGTGCTTCCGCCCATCATTAGATCAAGGCAAAGAAAATTTCGACGCACCTGGTTGATCCTATCTTTTTTGATGAGGTAATGACTTCCCAGGAATTTTATTGTACAGCGTACATCAAAGCGCGAAACCAAGAGGTGCATTTCTATGTCTAAAGGCAAAATTCAAACGGTTACGGGATTGATTGAGACCGATGAATTGGGGCCAACATTGATGCATGAGCATCTGATAATGGACCTGAACCTGCCCAAGGACAGGGATTATTCCGACCCTGAACAGGAAATCACTTTGGAAAATTCGTTCAGGATTCGTCAGGGTCAGACGCCATGGAAACAGAACGGCCGGCTCAATCAGCCAAATGTGGTAATCGACGAAGTCAAAAGAATGATGGAGGCAGGCGGGAAGTCGATTGTGGAATTGACGATAGGCGGCCTGTGTCCGGATCCTCTGGGCTTGGTCGAGATCTCGAACGCTACGGGCGCGCAAATCATCATGGGATGTGGCCACTACGTAGAGGCCTACCATGATGAAACGATTGGCCCTCGGACGGTTGAGAGTTTTGCCGAAGAAATGATCAGTGACGTGACAGTTGGCGCTTGGGGCACAGATGTAAAAGCCGGTTTGATTGGCGAGATCGGATGCTCAAACGACTGGACCGCACAAGAGAAGAGGGTGATGCACGGTGCGCTGATCGCGCAAAGAGAAACCGGAACCGCGTTGAACGTGCACCCAGGCCGGATACGTGAGCAACCATTCGAAGTCGTGCATTTCGCCAAGTCGCTTGGGTACGACGTTGATCGACTGATCATGAGTCATATCGACCGCACAATATTTGACGAGGATGGGGTCGTCGAACTGGCCGACACGGGTTGCATACTAGAATTTGATCTCTTTGGCTGGGAGCAGACGGCCTATCCGATGGCCGAAATCGAAATGCCGAATGACGGCCAACGCCTGCGACTGATCAAGGCATTGGTTGATCGTGGCTATTCTGAACAGGTTGTCATCAGCCACGACATTTGCACACGGGTGCGGTGGGAAGCATATGGTGGACACGGGTATCAGCATATTTTCGCAAATGTCATTCCGTTGATGAAGCGCAGGGGGTTCCCGGACCCCGCCATCGAAGCGATCATGGTCGACAACCCGAAACGGCTTCTGGCGCTTGATTGACAATGAGCCCCCTGGAACAATCCTCACACTCCCGGAAAGCGCGTGGGCGGACCACTCGACAGCCCTATCGGCCCACCGGGAGCTGAGCGATATTCAGGGGTGTCGTGGACGTCCCCGCGACGCTTTGCACTACCACTCTTTTGTCACGCCCCGCAGTTTTTGAGAGGTCGAAACTTCAGGTGGCCCTATGAAGTCAAACCAAATAGAAGCGCTTGTTGCGATCGCGAATGCCGGTAGCATTAGCGGTGCCGCCGCAATTCTGAACAAATCGCAGCCTGCGGTTTCAAGCCTGTTGAAAGGTGCAGAGCAGCTTTTGGGGGCCCACATATTCGTGCGTGAGCCAAGTGGAATGACCCCGACCCCCGTGGGGCTGGAAATCATCGCGCGGGCCCGTGTCATATCCAACGAATACAAACGGTTGCACGAACAAGTGCAACAAATCCAGGGTGAAATGATTGGGTCGGTCAAAATCATGGTGTCGCCCATTGCAGCGGCCAAGATCGTGCCGTTGGCCATTTCATCCTTCAAGAAAAAGTACCCGACCGTAAAGATTCAGATTGAAAGCGGACATTCCCCATCGGCCTTTACCCCGCTGCGTCAAGGTGAGGTCGACCTTGTCGTAGCGCCCTCACCTGTTCGCGCCAGCGAAGCTGTCAACCTGGCATATGAAGCTCTGTTTTCGGTCCCTTTGTGCTTCGTTGCCGGGGCCGGAACCAGATTTTCAACGACATCGAATATCCTCGATCTGGCCGATGCGCACTGGCTGATGTTTGGCCCAAAAGAACGCGAATATATCATACAGGAATATTTGTCTTCTCTGGGGTTCAAACCCAACACGCCGATTACCTGTTCGGACTCAGTGTTGAGTGTGATGAATATGTTGGAAAATTCGGACTGTGTTTGCACCTGCCCGCTCAGTCTTTTCGAGGATCTTTCGGGGCGCTGGAACATTGTGCAAATCCCCGTGCATGTCGATTTTGGGCCCTTGGAAGTCTCCGTAATTTCATCAAGCATACGGCCACTTACCGTTGCTGCATTGGCCCTGAAAGACGCAATCGTGAAAGAAGCGGCCAAGCTAAGTATTTGAAGAGTCTAGATTTTTGGCGGGCATCTGGAGCTGACCTGCTCACTCTCTAACCCGGGTTCGCCTGGGTATCAGGCACAGACGTCGACCAGGCATAGGCAAATCTTATGCCTATCAGGTTTTTCAATTTGCCGAACTTATTTCGCCTGTTATTGTACGGTGTACAGTTTGCGCCTGATACGGGCACGAAACTCGACAAACCTCGGAGAGTGAAATGGGATTGATGAGAAACTTAGCGGGCTTTGTCGCAGCGACAGTCCTTTCTATGGGTACGGCATTCGCTGACGACTGGTCGCCGAATGGGACGCTGAAGCTTCAGATCGCTTTTGGCGCTGGCGGCAGCACCGACACAATGGGGCGCGTTCTGGCCCAGGTCATCAAAGAGCAGACAGGCTGGAGCATTATCGCCGAGAACAAAACCGGCGGTGGCGGTGTGGCCATGATGACAGGCATTGCGAACATGCCGGCCAGGGGCCTTGTCATGGGAATTGGTGTGAACGAACCGATCCTGGTCAACTTGGCACAGCGTGGCGATGAGTTGGCTTTCGATCTCGACAGTTTTGACTATGTCGGCACCGTGGCGCGCGGTCAGTTGTCGATCGTGGCATCTGCGGATGCGCCTTTTTCCGATCTCGCGGGCGTCGTACAACACGTAAAAGACAATGGTCCGATCGCCATTCCCTATAGTGCCGCAGGACAGCGCGCATTGTTTGAGGTGGTTGCCAAGGCAGAAGGTATCGACTTCAAATTTGTCACAAGCAAAGGTGGGGCCGAGTTGCTGAAACTGCTGCTTGGCGGTCAGGTGCAGGCGGCCTTTGGGAGTGGTGAAGAACTGCGTTACCTGGAATCCGGTGACATGAAGGTGCTCGCAAGCGTCGGTCCCGAGCGCCTGTCCCATACACCGGACGCATTGACCTTTATCGAATCCGGATATGACGTGTTCATTGATCCTGTCTGGTACATCGCGACGACAGCGGGCACGGATCCCGCAGCCCTGGATGCCCTGCGCGCGGCTGTGGACGCCGCGATCAAAGACCCGCGCGTCGTGGAAATCGTTCAGAACATGACAAAAGCTGACCCCATTAACCTGGGCGCCGAAGGGACCAGGGAAATGATGGTCGGCGGCATGGCCGTTGCCGAGAAGCTGGCTGGCAAATAACTCCTCATGGTGGCCCGCTCTATTTTTCAGATGCGGGCCACCCTTCCTTTCGCACAATCAGGATGAACGTCATGCCTCTGTCAGCGGATCGGATATCGGGCCTGTTTTTCTTTTTCGCGGGCCTCATCTTCTACCTGTATGTGATCCCGACGTTTGTCGAGGAAGTGAGCTCCGGCTCACTTCATCCAGACACGCTCCCCAATGCGCTCAGCCTTCTGATCGCGACTTGTGGCTTGGTCGTCGCGGCCAAGCCCACAAAGCACGAATTGCACGGGGCACGGGAACTATTCATGGCTGCGGTTTACTTCGTGCTGGTCTGGATCAGCCTATTTGCAATGACCTTCTTCGGGTATGCCGTCGTGTCGCCGGTCTTGGCGCTGATCCTGATGTTGCTGATTGGCGAGCGCTGGCCTGGCTGGCTTTTTTCAGGGGCCGTCATCATGCCAGCACTGATCTGGTTTCTTGTGGAAATCGTGTTGGAACGCGGACTGCCTTAGGAGAAAAGCCATGGTAGATTTAGCAACTATTCTTGCAGGCTTCGCGGATGCCTTCACACTGACCAATATTTTCTTTGTGATATGTGGCGTGGCGCTTGGGCAATTTGTCGGCGCGGTTCCGGGCATTGGCCCCGTCATGGCCATGGCGATTGCAATCCCTTTCACGTTCAGCTTGACCCCGCTGGCCGGGATCGCCTTTTTGGTTGGTGTCAGCAAAGGCGGGCTTGTTGGCGGTGCCTTGCCGGCGATCCTGATCAACACCCCGGGCACACCGGACGCGGCTGCCACGGCTCTGGATGGCCATCCGCTGGCCAAACAGGGAAAACCGTTGAAGGCCACCAAAATGGCGCTGTTTTCCTCCGTTACCGGGGATACCTTCAGCGATATTGTCCTTATCACCGTTTCGGCGCCCCTTGCTGTTCTGGCGCTTAGGATGGGCCCGGTAGAAGTGCTCGCCCTGATGATCATGACTTTCGCGGTGCTGTCTGCGCTCATGGGAGACTCGGTTGCCAAAGGCCTGATTGCCGCAGGTTTTGGATTTTTTTGCGCCACCATTGGCAGCGACCCGGAACATTTCACGCCGCGAATGATTTTTGGCATGTTCGATATCTATGATGGGCTTCCCCTGGTCTCGGTGGCCATCGGCGCTCTGGCGATTTCCGAAATCATGCGCCGCCTGTCGGAGATTCGTGGCGAAATGCGTCCAGCTGTCGAGATACAAGACACCGGCAACCCGGACGACACGCGGGTCACCTGGGTGGAATATTGGAGCAGCCGTTTCGTCATCCTGCGTGGCGCGGTGATAGGCACCATTCTTGGTGCACTGCCCGGAATCGGATCGACCGCGGCGGCCTTTATGTCCTATGCTGCCACCAAGAGCACGTCGCAGGATCCTGACAGTTTTGGCAAAGGGAACATCCACGGGATCGCAGCCGCGGAATCTGCGAACTCGGCAGTGGCAGGCGCAAACCTTATTCCGCTGCTGACGCTTGGCATTCCGGGAAGTGTTGCCGCCTCTTTGATTATTAGCGCATTCATGATTCACGGCATTCAGCCCGGCCCGCTGCTGTTCCAGGATCAGGGTCAGCTCATCTACGGATTGTTTGGCGCGATGCTCATGGCAAACTTTACCAATCTCTGGCTGGGACAGCTGGGTCTTCGTTTGTGGGTGAAGGTGATTTCGGCGCCGGAATCCATCATCTTTGCGTCGGCCATCCTGTTGAGTATCGTCGGGGTTGCTCTGTCGACCAGCGGTCTGTTTGGTGTCGGCGTGATGCTGGTCTTTGCGCTGATCGGTTATCTGATGACCTCGTTTGGTTATTCGATCGTGATCTTCATCATAGCCTTCTTCCTTGGTCCGCGCTTTGAGATTTCTTTGTCGCAATCGCTATCGCTGATGAGTGGCGACTTAACGCAGATCTATCGCTATCCGATCGCCGTCACGCTGCTTGCGGGGGCTGTTGTCTTCCTGGTGTGGTTTTTCGCGACCAAAACCAAAAGGGGCGGCGAAGAAACAGGATACACGAGCATTGAAGATTGATCCCGGAGTTTCGAAGTGCTTGGCCCTGTCTGTAAGCAGTAGACCATGACAAATAACGAAATAGCCGCTGAACCGTCCTGAGCTGCCAAATTGGCCCGGATTAACGCCGCGCAAAGGCTTTCGGGAAATAGGCCATCCGCCCGCGACGTACCTCCGATGCGGCCCTCTGCCTGCATCATCAACCCGGTGATGGGCCGGCCCAAATCTGCGCAAGCAGATCGTTGGTCATGGCATTGCGCTTTTTCGGTCAGTTCAGACCGATTGTCGCGATCTCACCGCCATATTCCAATGTCAGATGGTTCTCACACATCCCAACGGATCCTGTGACCACTGCCCTGGTCCGCAACTGCTCGCCGTTCGCAGATTTGCAAGAGCCCCGTCAAGGAGGGCGACTTGTATTAACATACCGACGCTGTACAATAAAATCGGCGGTTGGAAACAAATTCTGGTCACCATGCGCATCGAAATTTGCTTCACGGCTGACACTGACCGTGGCAAGGTTTTCTGAACCAACCAGAAATTGGAAAAAGTTTGTCGCAGAGTGAAAAACGAAAGCCAGGCAGGCGCCGCAAGGGCGAGAAGCAGCTGAGCAAATCCGAGATTGTCGAAGCCACCCTGAAGCTCATTGATCGCGACGGTATCGAGGCGTTTTCGATGCGCCATCTCGCGGCGGAACTTGGCGTCTATCCAACCGCGCTCTACTGGCATATCAAAAACCGGAACGCACTGTTGGGTGACGTGGTTTCGATGGTCCTTGCCGATCTGCTTCCAGAAGATTTTGAGGATGACTGGCGGCGGGGTATCGTCAACCTGTGCCGCAATTACCGGGAACGGATCAAGGCGCATCCCAGTATGGCGCCGGTTGTCGGGTCGCAGCTCGTGTCAAACACAAGTCTGGATTTCCCGATGATTGAAAGAAATCCTTGCCGCACTCGAAGGTGCCGGTTTCAAAGGCGCATCGCTTCGGGCCGCCTACAACACGGTGCTGGCCGCCATGGTAAGCTTCACGACACAGGAATTCGCCCGCCTGCCCGCTGATGCAACGGATAGCTGGGTCCAGGACATGAAGGACGAAATCCGTGGTGTGGACCCGCAACGTTTTCCAACCATCGCGCGTAATTTGCCGGAACTGGAAAACAGATCCTTCATCATGCGATGGGAAAACGGGTCCACGTCGCCGCTGGATGACGGCTTTGAACATTACGTCCATTCAATAGTAGCAGGCTTGGAGGCGTCGTTGCGGAGCCAATAGGCGTTCACCTCCTTGCCTTTCTTGGGCGAGAGGTCGAACACTTTGGTCTCCGCCCACGACTACAACAGCCCCAAGAGCCGGGCCGCGTTGTTCTTGATGATGTCCTCGCGCAAATGATCCTTGATCGCAATCTGCTCAAAATCGGAAAGCCAGCGTTCCGGCGTAATCATTGGCCAGTCAGAGCCGAACAGCACCTTCTTTTTCAGGATCGAATTGCAGTAACGCACCAGGATCTCGGGGAAGTATTTCGGCGACCAGCCGGAGAGGTCGATATAGACATTTGGCTTGTGCTGGGCGACGGCCAGCGCCTCTTCCTGCCAGGGGAAGCTGGGATGCGCCATGATAATGTTCATATCAGGGAAGTCGACCGCAACGTCATCAAGATACATCGGATGTGAGAATTTCAGCCGCATGCCGTTGCCGCCGGGCATGCCAGAGCCCACTCCGGTCTGGCCGGTGTGGAAGAGGCCGATAGCACCGTGTTCCGCCAGAACCTCATAGAATTCATACGCCATCCGATCATTCGGATAGAACCCCTGCATGGTCGGATGGAATTTGAAACCCTTGACGCCATGTTCTTCGATCAGGCGCCGCGCTTCGCGCACCGCCATCTTGCCCTTCCACGGATCGATTGAGGCAAACGGAATCAGAATATCGCTGTTTCGCGCGACCTGCTCCATCACCTCGTCATTAGAGAAGCGCCGATAACCGGTTTCGCGTTCTGCATCGACCGGAAAAATCACTGCTGCAACGTTCTGGGCGCGGAAATGGGCGGCGGTTTCGTCGATTGTCGGCTGCACGATCTTGGCGTTGAAATATGTCGCCATCGCCGCCTGTAGATCATCATAACCATCATCGGAATGACAACCACAGGGTTCCTCGGCATGGGTGTGAATGTCGATCGCACGAATTTTGTTAAGATCAATCATTGCGGTTCCTCATTCCTTCAGGCGGGCAACCGCCGCATCGGTTTCTGCAAAGAGCCGATCAACCCATTTTGCGCGGGTCTTAAGCAGCAGTTTTTGGTTCAAGTTACCCTTGTGTGTTATCTCGCCCCCGGCCAGAGAAGCAGGTTCCTCAAGCGCAAGCATGCGGGCGATGCGCATGGACGACCCGGCCCCGCCAGCCGCATATGCCGTCATCGCTTCCGACATCGCCTTCAGCAGCGCGGGATGGTTCAACGCACCGTCCCCGTCGGTTTGATCGCCATTTTCCAGTGTGGCCAGGAACGATGGCTTGACAAAAGCGAGCGCGCCCAGCTCGTCCTGACCATGTCCACATATGACCAAATCGGCCACAATACTTCCCATGGCGCTGACTGCCAGAGTGCGGACCTTCGTGGTCTGAACGAAGGTGCCGGTCGACATCTTGAAGTCCTCAGACATGCGTCCGTCAAAGAACAGCCCTTCATCTGGGTTGTCGCTGTCGACAAAGCGCACCGCGTCGCCCGTGACGAGATAGCCTTCTTCGTCAAAGGCTTCGGCGGTCTTTTCAGGTGAATTCAGATATCCCTTTGTGACATTCGGGCCTTTGACGCGAAGCTCATATGCCCCTTCGATTGCCGGGATCAGTTTAGCGGTCATTCCTGGCAGCGGCACGCCGATCATTCCCGCCCGCTCCATGTGCTTGTGCATCATCAATGCGGCGGGCGCGGTTTCCGTCATGCCCCAGCTTGCTGACATTTCCGGCACTTCACTGGTTTCCGCAAGGGCGTGCTCTTTCAACTCGTCCCAGATCGCTTGAGGCATGGAAGCGGCCGCATAGAACACCAGATCCAAATCGTTAAAGAACGCCTTGCGAAACGCATGATCCGTCCGCATCGCCTGGGCCATCATCGAAAACCCGATTGGCACGTTAAAGCAGATCGTCTGCCCAACCATGCGGATGTTTTCAATCGAACGCTCAATACCTTTTTCGGTCGGGCTGCCGTCATCCAGATAGAGCGACCCGCCATTGGACAACATCAGGTTGAAATTGTGGCTGCCGCCAAATGTGTGGTTCCACGGAAGCCAGTCAACAATCCGCTGTGGAGAATGGGTGACGAACGGCCAGATCTGGCTTTTCTGCATTTGGTTTGCCGTCAACATCCCGTGCGTGGTGATGACGGCCTTGGGCATTGAAGTTGAACCCGAGGTGAACATGTACTTCGCCACCGTATCCGCATTCACCAGACGTTTGGATGCATCCACATCCGCCTGCCCCCCCTTGCGCAGCTTATCCATTGAGATCGGAGTGCCGCCATCGCCGGAAATCACCGTGATCCCATCAAGAATGCCTGAGCTTAGCGCGCCTTGGAATTTGGTGCTGTCATCAACAAAGACAGCGCCCGGGCCGATCAGATCAACAGCGTGGCGCAGCTTGTCGTTGGCGGCCGAAATCAGCGAATATTGTTCAGCCAATGCCACCGAAGGCACGCCGATATATTGCGCGGCAAGGGCCAGCAGCGCGTGGTCAATGCTTTTGCCGGACAACAGCATGAACGGTTTGTTCGCATTCAGCCCAAGCTCCAGCAACGCTGACGCAATCGCGCGGACCTGAGCGCGCGCATCGCCATAGGACAGCGTCGCCCAGCCCGCACCTACACGCTCTGCCAGAAAGATCACATCCGGGGTTTCGGCACCCCAATGATCCAGCCAATCGCCGGTTCGGGCGACGCTGGGCCGCAAGGAGTAGGGCGATGAAAGCTCAAGACTTCCGTCAGATCGTTTCTCTAAGATAGTTCTTTGCGGCAGAAAAATATCTTTCATATCAGATCCTTACTGTCAACGTTTGGCGGTCAACACGTCAAGTGGCTGGACAATCTTCACCCTTCATGTACACTGTACAATAAATTCTGTCCAGATCCCGTTCAGGATCAATTTCAAACCGGAGATGATATGTCGTTGGATAACCTGCCCGCGTCAGAGCCCCTGAGAGCAGCCGCTGCTGTAGCCGAAGAAACCTATCGTGCGGCCAATCCCAAAAGCGCCGAACAATACGAAAAAGCAGGACTGGCCCTACCCGCCGGAAACACCCGGACCAGCCTGTTTTACGGACCGTTCCCTTTGACCATGGCGCGCGGCGAAGATACCCGCCTTTGGGATCTCGACGGGCATGAATACACAAATTTCCTGAGCGAATTTACGTCGGGCATCTATGGCCATTCCCACCCCCGAATTATTGCTGAGTTGAAATCCGCACTTTCGGCCGGGTTGAATTTGTCTTCGCATACGGAGGGCGAGGCCAATCTTGCTGCCGCGATCTGCGAACGCTTTCCCTGTTTCGACAAGGTACGTCTGACCAATTCCGGCACAGAGGCCAACACAATGGCGTTGGTGGCCGCGCGGATGTTCACCGGGCGCGACAAAGTTGTGGTGTTCAAAGGCGGCTACCACGGTGGCCCGCTGACTTTTGTAGGAGGGGCCAGCCGCGCCAATGTCCCGTTTGACTTCTTGTATGGCCAATACAACGATCTGAACGCGACACTGGCCGAAATCACCCCCCACGCCGATGAAGTCGCCTGCATTCTGGTCGAGGCCGTGCTGGGTGCAGGCGGCTGCATTCCCGGCGACCGGGATTTCCTGCATGGGTTGCAGGAATGGTGCCAAAAGAATGGTGCGCTGTTCATTCTGGATGAGGTCCAGACGTCGCGCCATCATGCTTGCGGCTTGCAAGAAAACCTGGGCCTCAAGGCCGATCTGACCACCATGGGCAAGTTCATTGGCGGTTGCATGCCCATTGGTGTCTTTGGCGGCCGCGACGACATCATGGACATGTTTGATCCAAGCAAACCCGGATCTGTTTCACATTCCGGCACGTTCAATAACAACGTAATGACAATGCGCGCCGGTCTGGTGGGACTGACAGAGGTCTATACGCGGGACGAAGCCGAACGCCTGACGCAGATGGGCGATGCTTTCCGGGATCGGCTCAACGCCATCATTGCTGAATTTGACGCGCCGTTTCATGTAACAGGCATCGGCAGCATCATGAACATCCATGGCCAGAGCGGGCCGATCACGCGCGCCGACCAAGTTCAAAACGAGTGCAGCGCGCTCAAAGATTTGCTGTTCTTCGAACTCCTGACCCGAAACATCTATTTCGCGAAACGCGGCTTGGTGGCGTTGAACCTGTGCCACACCCAGTCCGATCTGGACCGTTTCGAAGAAGGTCTTCGCGAAATCCTTATGAAACACCAATCTCTGTGGCGGAATACAGAAGGCTAGACAATATGTCCGACACTCGCACGGCGGCCCTGGAACACGGCGCGGCAATCCAAGTCTTTTACGGTGGTGCAGGCAAAATGCCGACCATTGACCATGCCAAAGGTGTCTACCTTTGGGACACCGACGGCAAGAAATACCTTGATGCGTCGTCTGGTCCCGTAATCACCAATCTCGGGCACGGGAACGAAGCGGTTTTAAACGCAATGTTCGAGCAGGCGAAGAAGGTTTGCTACGCCAGCCGGGCGGTGTTCGAAAACGCCTCCAACCGAGATCTGGCGCGCAAGCTGGTCGATCTGGCGGGGCCCGGTTTTGATCAGGCTTTCTTCGTGGGCAGCGGTTCGGAGGCCACGGAAGCGGCAATCAAGCTGGCGCGTCAGGCGGCTGTCATCAAAGGCGAAGCCAGTCGCACCGTGGTTCTCGCCCGCTATCCCAGCTATCATGGGGCGACATTAGGCGCGGCTGCCGTCACCGGAGACCCGCAATCAGATGAGGTCTTCGCGCCAGTGATGCGCATCATGCCCAAAGTGCCGGCACCGTTTTCCTACCGCCGCCCCGAAGGGATGAGTATAGAAGACCACGCAATGAATTGCGCCCGGCGGCTTGATGAAATTATCGTCGAAACCGGCCCGGAAAATGTGCTCGCCTTTATTATGGAACCTGTGGGTGGATTGGCGACCGGCGGTCTGGTGGCGCCTGACAGCTATTACAAGGCCGTGCGCGACATTTGCACCAAACATGGTGTTCTACTCATCTTTGACGAGGTGATGAGCGGCGCAGGCCGCACAGGGACTTTTCTGTCCGCCGACCACTGGCCCGATGCACGCCCGGACATGGTGACGTTGGCGAAAGGTGTTGCAGCGGGGTATACGCCGCTGGCTGCCGTTCTGACACCAAATCATCTGGTTGAAACGATCCTGAATTCGGGCGGATTCCTGCACGGGCACACCTATTCGGCCAATCCGCTGTCCTGTGCGGTTGGCATCGCCGTGGTGGATGAATTGTTGCGTCTGGATTTGATGACCAATGCCACCAAAGTTGGCGCCTATATCATGACCGGGCTACAACAGATCGCCGAGACATCTGAAATCATCGGAGACATTCGCGGCAAAGGAATGCTCATGGCAGTGGAATTGGTGGCCAACAAGGCGACCAGAGCCATGATCCCCGACGAACATCGCGCAGTCTATCGCATGCTCGAAATCGGCATCGACAATGGGCTGCTGCTCTACACCCGCAAGACCTCTGGCGGCGAATTTGGTGAATGGGTTATGGTGACGCCTCCGCTCACCATGACGCAGGAGGAGGCCGACGAACTGTTGGCCCTGTTCGAAAAGACCATTCAAGTCATGGAAAACGAACTGCGCAAAAGCGGTGTGCTGGCGACCACATGATCCACTCTGCCAAAGCGCCAGTTTTGCCGCAGCCTGTTGGCGCGTGCACAACAAACTGGAGAACAAAAGATGCGCTATGACTTCATCCTCCGCGCCAGGCCGTCAAACTGGCAAAACAACTTGCTCTCTGCACCGACATGGCCGTGAAAGCCAAGGAGCCCGCACAAGAAACCGGGTGACTTCGCCAGCCGATCGGGCAGCAAAGTGTCAATTTCCTTCAATCTACCAAAGTGATTTCGCTCGGGGCACCAAGACCCCCGTCGGAATTGCTTGGACCCAGGTGTCGTTTGACCTCGCAGAGGCTTTGCGGTGATACAGAGCCGCGCCCGAGAACTCTCTCAAACGAACGTCTGCTATCATGAGAGCGACCAAAAACCTTCAACAACCACTTAGGTTTTGAACAGGGTTTTGGCAGTGTCAATCGAGGTGTTTTGGCCCTGTGCCATGCAGGAGCGCCTTTGGAGCGCTCCTGCATGGCGATAGTGCTGGCTTTTCCAACAAGAAACCAGTCGATCCCGAACTGCACTATTTGACGTAACGGATCATCATAAACCTGCCTTCCGTTTTTCGCCCATTGATATGTCTTCTCTATTCTGCACACTGGCTTCAATTTAAGAATTAAGACATATAGGATCTGGTTGGCAAAAATGTTTAAGAAAACTCTAGTGCCGATAATCGGGTCGATCCGAATTATCTTCACAACCGCCCGCATATTGACCTTTTTTCTTTTTCTTGGCTTCTTCGTCGCCAGCCATACAATGACAGCGCTGGCTACCATCACAAGCACTGCAATATCAGCGGTTGCTGGGTCAACGTCTACCGTTATGGGGCGATCAAAAACAAAAACTCTTGACCTGACAACACAAAACACGCGGCTAAGGGCGGATCTCGATATTGAGAAACGCCATGCCTCCAGCCTTGTTGCAGAGAATGCGCGCATCCGAAAAGTTGATGCTGTTACATTTAGAGGGCGGTCGACAACGGTTAGGGAGGCCACACAAGAAGTTCTTGATCGCACAATGACCCGGACAACGCGATCAACCCTCGCAAACGTGTCCAGTATCCCGGGTGAAAGTGTTCCATTCTACGGGATTGCGATTGTCCTTGCAGCAACAGCATACGAGCTCAAGACAGCTTGTGATAACATGATTGACCTTTACGATCTTCAAGTCGCTCTTGATCCTGAAACCGCTCGCTTGGATGACAGAAGAGCGGTTTGCGCCTTACAAATTCCGACAAGCCAAGAAGTATGGAACGGTATAAAACAGTCTCCTCAAACTGCTTGGAACATGAGTATAGCAACGCTTGAGAGCGTAACTGATAGTGTAAAAACAAAAGAGACGCCTGAGTTTGGCGGTATGTGGCAAAGGTTTACCAATTGGATCGGGGGACGTCTTTAGAGCAAGTTGACAGGCGTATTTTACGAAACCTGAACTATCCCCAACTCCCTACTCACAGCTTCCCTAAAACGACCGTTTTGGGAAGGGGTCACCAAAGCGGCCATCGGGGTACCAGCGGCGAAGGTCTGGAAGGTCCCGCTGTGCCGTCCTTCACCCACCGAAAATGCTACAATATGAACCAATGGCCGCTTTGGTGACGCCGCGTTGCAGCGCTTGGCGATGCGGCCAAGGTCGGCTTAGGGCCGAATTTGCCCTTGAGGGCACCCTCGCCGCGTCTGTTTGCAAAGCCCGCTATCTGCGCGTTGCTGATCATGATGCATGGTACACCCATGTTTCCGGGGTGGGGCGCGTCCGGTAGGCTGTTGTGAAAATATATTCGATGTTATGGCAGTGCGGACGAAGGTCGCAGTTTCCGATTGGTGATCGCTCTTGCCGTCATGTGGGCGTGCGTGCGACCGGACGCTGCGGAGGGGGTGGCAAAGGTCGGGGTTCCGGGCAAGGGAGGGCGGAAATCATGGCGCAAACACTCAGCCGGCGCATGTTTGTTGGCACGGCGCTTGCGGCTATGGTGGCGGATCGGGCGGGGGCGCAGCCGGTCTTTCGTCTTGGGCTGACGCCGGTTTTCCTCGACAATGATGCGGGTGTCATCGACGGTCTGCGCCATGCCCTGTCACGCGGAATGGGGCGGGACATCGAACTTGTGCAGCGGCGCACCTATCAGGAAGTCACCGGTCTCTTGCTGGAGCGCAGCCTCGATGCGGCCTGGTTGTGCGGGTATCCCTATCTACAACACGCTGATTTGCTGGATCTTGTGGCTGTCCCGGTCTGGCGCGGCGGCCCTCGCTATCAGTCCTATCTGATTGTCGGGGCGGATGACCCTGCCGGTGATCTTGCGGACCTGCGCGGCGCCATACATGCCTTTTCCGACCCGGATTCGAATTCCGGCTATCTTGTCACCGCAACCAATTTGCGGCGCATGGGCGCGCAGGTCGAGAGCTTTTTCAGCCGTGCGATCTTTACCTATGGCCATCGCAATGTGGTGCGCGCGGTGGCGGATGGGTTGGTGCGCTCGGGCAGCGTCGATGGCTATGTCTGGGAGGCCCTCGCCGTGATCGAGCCGGACCTCACCGCGCGCACACGCGTGATTGCCCGGTCGGAATGGCTGGGCTTTCCCCCGGTTTGCGCGCGGCGTGACAGCCTGGCGTCAGAACCGGTGCGCGCCTTGCAAACCGCGTTGTTGAGCCTTGCCGAAACGGCGGAGGGCCGACAGGCGCTGATGTCGCTGCAACTTGACGGGTTCCAGCGGGCGACCCCGGCCCTGTTTGATGGGATTGCCGATCGCATGCGTGATCTGGACCCCTGAGGCATGACTTGGTTTGCCCCCATTCCTCTGTCGATCAAGCTGCCCCTTCTTGCGGCGGCGATGATGGTGCTTGTTGGCACGGTGGCCTCGCAGCAGGTTCTGCGGTCGCTGGCACAGGTGCAGGACGCCCGCATTCAGGAACTGGCCCGGATGCATGTGGAGGGTTTGTCGGTGGCATTGGGGCCGCTTGTGCTGCGGCATGACAACTGGGAGGTATATGACACGCTTGACCGGGCGGCCCAGGGCGGTGAGGGGCGCCGGATGGTTCTGACCGCCGTGGCGGACGTGCGTGGTAGGGTGCTGGCCGCAACCGATCCCCGGCGTGTCCCGATCGACAGCGATATCGCAGCGCTCGCCGGGGATGCGGTGTCGCTGGATGATCTGACGGTGGATGGGGCCGCACCTGTGCTCAGCCTGCTTGCGCCGCTCAGCTATCAGGGTCGTGCCGTCGGGCAGATCGCGACCGAGTTTGACGTGTCCGACCTCTTGATCGAGCGCAGGCAGGCGCTGTTGTATCTGATCATGGGCAATGCCATGGCCATTGGTCTTCTGGCGGTGGTCGGCTTTTTGGCGATGCGCAAGATGCTGCACCCTGTCACCTCGCTGGCCCGCCAGATGACCGAAACACAAGGCAAGCCGCGGTCGATCCCGGACTCTGATATCCCGCGCGGCGATGGTGAATTGGCCCAACTGGCGCGCACCTATAACGCGATGGTCGACGCCGTGGCTGCCAAGGCCGAAGCCGAGCGGCGGCTGGCGGAACGGGAACGGTTCGTGGCGCTTGGGCGGCTGTCTTCGTCGCTGGCGCATGAGATCAACAATCCGCTGGGCGGGCTGTTGAATGCGACGGACACGATCCGCAGCTATCCCGACCGCCCAGAGGTCGTGCGCCAATCCGCCGATCTGCTTGACCGGGGATTGCGCCATCTGCGTGACGTGACACGCGCAACGCTGGACCAGAACCGCGTCGATCCAGAGACCCGCGTGCTGGGCCCCGATGATTTCGAGGACATCAAGCTTCTGATCCAACCCGAAGTGTCGCGGCTCGCGCAGGATCTGGCGTGGTCGGTCGATCCCGCCGCGGTCAGCGCAAGCGGCGGTCCCGCCGGACCGGTGCGGCAGATCGTGCTTAACCTGTTGCTGAACGCCTGTGCCGCGGCGGGCAAAGAGGGGCGGGTCGGTCTGATCGTCCGATCAGGCGCGGGCGGTCTTACGCTTCAGATCGCCAACACCGGCGCGGCCATGCCGAGGGCCGCATTGGACCGATTGCTCGGCGACGGCCCGCTGTCGCCCGGTGGCGGTGTTGGGTTGCGATTGGTCCGCGACCTTGCAAGGAAGATGGTTGGCACCGTCGCACATGCGCGCGAAAACGATGTGACGCGCATCACGGTCACTGTGCCAACGCCCGGGGAGGCCCGCGATGCTCAGGAATAGATACATCGTTCTGGTCGAGGATGACCCGATCATGGGCGCATCATTGTTGCAGCGGCTGGAACTGGAGGGTGCAGAGGTTCACTGGCTCAAACAAATGGCGCGTGCGCTTGGGGCGATCCGGACCCCCAAGAAACCAATCGACGCGGTGATCTGTGATGTCGGCCTGCCGGACGGGTCCGGGGAAGAGTTGTTTTCGACGCTTCTGCGCACCGGGACACCGCCGCCATTTCTGTTCATCACCGGTCAGGGCGGCATCGGCCAGGCCGTGCGGCTGATCAAATCGGGCGCTGCGGATTATGTGACCAAGCCTTTTGAAATGCCTGTCTTCCTTGAACGTCTCAGCCTGCTTGTCGGACAACAGAAGAAGTCGGTTCAAGACAATGACTTTCCGCCCTTGATGGGCGTTTCGGCCGCCGCGCGCCGAATTGAGGGGCTGATCGGCAATGCTGCAACGTCAAGTCATCCCGTGCTGATCCTTGGTGGACCGGGCACCGGCAAGGATCTTGTGGCGCGGCGCATCCACGATCTGTCGGACCGTTCTGCCGCGCCTTTCATCATGATCAATCTGGCGCGTGATGCCGAGGCCGAGGCGGCCTTGTTCCGCCCCGGTGGTGGGTTTGATGTCTTGGGGGAGGGAACCCTGTTCATCAGCGCGGTCAGCAAGATGAGCGCAAGGGGCCAGGCGCAGCTGCTCGACCGGATTGATGCGGGTTTTGACGGGCGGCTTGTGGCGGCATGTGGCGATGAAACTGCGGCCATGATCGCGCAGGGCGCCTTCAGCTCGGAATTGTTTTACAGGCTGGCACGAACCGAGATTCCGGTTGCCCCGCTGCACAGCCGGCCCGAGGATGCGGTCTGGCTGTTGCAGCAATTGTTCGGCAAACTGGCACCGCGCCACGCCCCGGGCCTGACCGGGATCAGCGCGCTGTGTGAAGAGGCTGTGCGCAGCCACGACTGGCCCGGCGGTGGCCGTGACCTGCGGGCAAGATTGCTGCGCGGGCTGGCCATGGCGAACGGACCTTTGCTGCAACCCACGGATCTGTTCCCCGAACGGTTGGCCCAACCGGATAAGATGATGTCCCTCGCCGAGGCCCGGGATGCCGCCGAAAAGGCACAGATCATTGCTGCCCTCGATCGGACCGACGGCCAGATTGGCGCGGCGGCCAAACTGTTGCGCATTGCCCGCACCACGCTTTGGGAAAAGATGCAGAAACTCGGCCTGTCCGGTTCCTGATTGCGGCATTGGCCGTGTTCGGATTTCCGAACATGAAGTTTTCTCTATGAAAATCAATCTCTAGCTGCGTTGCAGCATGTGCTCTTGTGGCGTCGCGCGGTCCGGGGGCGGGGGTAGGCTGGTGGCAATCATCCATCACTTGATGAGCCAGGGAGGGCACCAGCCAATGAAGTGTAACCGATTGGTCGACGCAGGACGTCGACAGTTTCTGAGGGGCGGCATGATGGCGACGGCGGGCGCTGTTGCGACAACGGTCATGACGCCGGAACAGGCCAAGGCGCGGGCGCTGGCGCGTGTTGAAATGCCAACCAACCGTCTTGCCAATATCGCGGATCTGGTGGTGAACGAACCTTTGGACATCACCTATCCCGACGAGGAAAGCCTGGGCGTGCTGCTCAAATTGGGCGAAGCGGTCGAAGGCGGCGTTGGCCCGGATGGCGATATCGTGGCCTTTTCGGTGCTGTGTCCGCACAAGGGCTGGATGATGACCTATTCGCCCGAGGACAAGAGCCTCAACTGCCCCGGCCACCATTCCCGCTTTGACTGTGAAAACGGCGGCCAGCAGATCTGGGGCCATGCCACCAACAACCTGCCGCAGTTCCTGCTGAGCGTGGATGACAAAGGTGACATTTACGCAAACGGGGTGGACGAGCTGATCTATGGCCGTTTGTCGAACGTGCTGTAAGGGAGAGGGACACATGGCTTACAAAAGACAGATCGACCGTCTGCCGATCATTCCCGCAGACGCCAAGGAACACAATGTGACCTGCCATTACTGCATCGTCGGTTGTGGCTACAAGGCCTACACCTGGCCGCTGCACAAGCAGGGCGGCACCAACCCGGACGAGAACAAGTTTGGCGTCGACCTGAGCGAACAGCAATATCAGGACACCGAGGCCTGGTATGCGCCGTCGATGTACAATGTCGTCAGGCAGGACGGCAAAGACGTGCATCTGGTGGTCAAACCGGATGTGGATTGCGTCGTGAACTCTGGCCTCGGCTCGATCCGTGGCGCGCGCATGGCCGAAAACCGCCCCTCAAAGGTGACCGGGACACAACAACAACGCCTGTCCGATCCGCTGGTGTGGCGAAACGGCGTCTGGCAGCCTACCTCGTGGGAGGATGCAATGGACCTCGTCACCCGGGTGACGGCGCGCGTGGTGACCGAAGGGTCCGAGGACGATCTTGTGGTTTCGATGTTCGACCATGGTGGGTCCGCTGGCGGGTATGAAAACACATGGGGCACCGGCAAGCTCTACTTCGAAAGCATGAAGATCAAGAATTGCCGTATCCACAACCGCCCGGCCTATAATTCCGAGGTTCATTCGACACGCGACATGGGCATTGGCGAGCTGAACTATGCCTACGAAGATTACACACTGACAGACACGATCTTCATGGTTGGCGCAAACTCGATGGAGACCCAGACCAACCTCTATCTGAACCACATGGTGCCGGGTCTGCAAAACGGGGCCCGGATGGTCGTGGTCGATCCGCGGCGCACGCTGACGGTGCATTCCTCTGAACAATATGCCGGGCCAGATAACATCCTGCATCTGGCGATCAAGGAAGGCACGGATATGGCGTTGTTCAACGCCATTCTGACGCAGATCGTCGATCAGGGCTGGATGGATTCCGACTTTATCGGGAACTCGACCTTTCAGGGCGGCGAAGCCGTGGCCGAGGATAGCGCGCATCCTGCGGGTCTTGGTAGCCTCGATTATGCCATGCAAACCTGTCGAACCTCCCTTGAAGAGGCGGCAGAGATCTGTGGCGTGCCAGCGGCCGATATCCAGAAGGCCGCCGAATGGATTGCGATGCCGCATGACGATGGCAGCCGCCGCAAATGCGTGACCTGTTATGAAAAGGGCATCATCTGGGGCAATGACAATTACCGCACCATTGGCGCGCTGGTGAACATCGCCATGGCAACAGGCAATGTTGGCCGCGAAGGTGGCGGTGTGTGCCGTCTGGGTGGCCACCAGGAGGGGTATTACCGTCCGTCTGATGCGCATGTCGGTCGTCCGGCTGAATATATTGATCAGTTCCTGATCCGGGGTCTGGGCGGTGTGCATCACATCTGGGCCTGCGACCATTACAAGACCACCCTGAATGCTGCGGAATTCAAGCGCGTTCACAAACGCCGGGCAGACATGGTCAAGGATGCGATCGACGCAGCCGCCGGGGGCACTCGCGACCAGTTGATCGACGCAATCGTGGCCGCGATCAATGCCGGTGGCCTGTTCGTGGTGGACGTGGATATCATCCACAGCCAGATCGGCCAGAACGCGCATGTGATCTTGCCTGCCTGTGAATTGAACGAGATGAACCTCACCTCGATGAACGGCGAGCGGCGCTTGCGTCTGTCTGAAAAATACATGGACCCCTATGGGAATTCAAAGCCCGACTGTCTGATTGCGGCGGAAATGGCTCGGAGCATGGAACATGTGCTGCGCGAGATGGGCCACGATGCCTATGCCGATCAGTTCAAAGGCTATGACTGGCAGACCGAAGAAGACGCTTTCATGGATGGTTTTAACGTCGGCAATCCAGAGGTGACCTATGACCGCCTGCGGGCCATGGGCAACGACGGGGTGCAAGAGCCGGTTGTCGGTTACGAAAATGGTGTGCTGGTCGGCACCAAGCGGCTCTATGCCGATGGCACGTTCGACCGGCATGGCCGCGACGACAAAAAGGCGTTGTTCTGTGCGGCGGGGTGGCGCGGCTGGCAGGCTGCGGGCAAGGCCCGTGAACAAGCCACCCACAGGTTCTGGATCAACAACGTCCGGGCCAATATCTTCTGGCAGAACCAGTTTCTCGATCAGAAGAACGAGTTCGTGCAGGATCGTTTCCCCTATCCATTTGTCGAAATGAACCCGGATGACATGGTGGATATGGATCTGAAGCCGGGCGATCTGATCGAGATCATCAACGACAACGGCGTGACCCAGGGCATGGCCTATCCAACACCGTCGTCCAAGCGCGACCAGGTTGCCATGGTCTTTGGCTCACCTGCGGGCAGCCAGGGCAATGTGGTCAATCCGGGGGTGAACGAACTGGTCCTGCCGGATTACAAACATTGCTGGGGTGATATCCGCAAGGTGTCAAACGCCACACGGGAAACCGCCGGCATCACCTTCAAGTCGAAGGAAGTCATGCTGTAGGGCATATGTAATGATGACCCGCCCCCGCGTTTTGCCGGGGGCGGGTTTTCTATTTGGCTGAAAACCCCGGCCCGGTGCGGCGATCAAAACGGGCGACCCAAAGTGCCGGTTGCTGCAGTGCGCACCAATGTTGCAAACCTATGTCGTGCTGTGATTTCCGAACACCCCGGTTCCCGCCAGGGCGGCGCGTTCTGCTGGCAATCAAAACCAGAAAACGGCAACCGCCAAAAGGAACATGACCGTCATGATCGGGGCCCAAAGCCTACGTTCTTGTTTCGAGGGTGTGATCCAATTCAACACCATACTCAACGCGTTCACGGCCAGAGCAATCCAAAGTGTCCAGGACGGCCAGCCCGGCCAATGACCGTCCGCAGACAGCACGGAGAGCGCCATGCCAAGCAGGATGAAAATGGACGCTGCCGCCACCAACCGCCCGGATATTGGCAGGGGCCCATCGTTTTGGCCGCCCTGTGTGATCCTGCCCCACGGAGCACCGAAGATCAAAGCGATCTGAAAACAAATCACCCCCAGGATCATCGCGCAATATGCAAATGACAAGCTCATGTGGCGCTCCTGCAATTCGTGCAATTCTACGCATCGCAATATGGACCTGAGAGACGTTTAGCAAGCTTTCGCAATGCGTGCGCTGCGCGTTCATGTCGCCCCGGGGCAGGGGCTTCGTCATGGGTTTCAGGTCGAATCATTGATTGGCTGATCCCGATCAAGACCAAGACCTCTGGCACAGATCACGAGGGCCACTTTTGGCGAGGGCGAACGGGATGAACGGCCTGCCCTCCAACCCATGGCTGTTGTTTCGGGCAAGGGGGGGATAGCTGTTTTGTCATTAAATTACCTGTGGTTAGGGGCGGTGATATTGGCCGTCCAGTGCTGTTGCATCAAGCGGGCGCAGACCGCTGCACGGGCCGACAGATCAGAACCGGTTGACTGGCGGTAATCGCGAGGTTATACGTATTAGCAGTTATACGCATAACCGGAGCTATTGAATGTCGGGACGACGCCTCACACAGAAGGAAATCGCCAAGCGCGCCTGCGTCAGCCAGGCCTCGGTTTCGATCGTGCTGAACGGGGCGGAGCGGGACAGGAAACGCATTCCGGACGAGACCCGCAAACGTATCCAGAAGGTCATTGACGAGACCGGATATGTGGCCGACCCGATCGCCCGCCGCATGGCAAAGGGGCGCAACAACATCCTCGGCGTCTTCACCTATGAGCCGGCCTTTCCCCGGGCGCAGGCAGACTTCTTTGCGCCGTTTCTTTTCGGGATCGAGGCGGCGGCGCAGGAACAGGGCTACGACCTGTTGTTGATGACCTCGGCGGAACGTGACGCGAGCGGCGCAAAGCGGATTTTTGGTGAACCGAACCGGATGCGGATTGCCGATGGCTGCCTTCTGCTGGGTCGCAAATTCGACAACCGCGATCTCGAACAATTGGTGAAGGGCGATTTTGACTATATGGCTATCGGTCGCCGCGATGATGCCGGCGGTCCGGTCGATTATGTCGGTGCCGATTACGCCGATGCGACCCGTGCGCTGACAGAGCGTGCGCGCGGGCTGGGCCATACGCATTTTGCCTATGTCGGCCAGGACGGCGGCGCGGAATCCATCGCCGACCGTTGGGCCGGGTTCAATGCCGGTCTGGCAGAGGGCGGCGCGTTGAACCTGCATATCTCAGAGGTCGGCCTGCCGGCAGAGCAGCTTCTTGCAGAGGTGCGGGCCTCGGGGGCCAGCGTCGTCTTTTTCATCGAATTGGCCGACGCCATTCCATTCAAACGCGCCGCGACCGCAGCCGGGCTGAGCGTGCCCGGCGACCTCTCAATCGTTGTTCTGGGCAGCCACGTGCGACCCGACGACACCGGCACCCGCTTTGCCACCTATGCCATCCCGCGCGAGGAAATGGCGCAGCGCGCCGCGACGGCGCTGATCGCCCGGCTCGAAGGGCGCGATTACGACAGGCAGTCGCTTTTGCGCTGCGACCTGATTGAGGGTGAGACCCTCGGACCCATCAAAGAAAAGAGTGTGACGTGAAAGAATTGAAGACCGATATCGCGATCATCGGCGCTGGCGTCGGTGGTGTTGCCGCCGCGCTGGGCGCCCTGAGATCTGGCCGCAGCGTTGTGATGACCGAACCCTACGAATGGATTGGTGGCCAGCTGACCAGCCAGGCCGTGCCCTCTGACGAGCATTCCTGGATCGAGCAGTTTGGCGGGTCCCGGACCTACCGCGAGCTGCGCACCGCGATCCGGCAGTTCTATCGCGATTATTATCCCTTGACCGAAGGTGCCCGCAATTGGGGTGATCTGAACCCCGGCGCCGGCTGGGTCAGCCGGATGTGTGTCGAACCGCGCGTGCCCGTCGCGATCATGGAAGCCTGGTTGATGCCCTATATCGGCTCCGGCCTGGCTGACGTTGTTGAAACCCTATGAACCCGTCGCCGCCGAGATGGAGGGCGACCGGGTGCGCGCCGTGACCGTGCAACATGTGCACTCTGGCGATCAGGTCCAGATTGAAGCAGCTTATGTGATCGACGCCACCGAGCTGGGCGATCTGTTGCCGTTGACCGGCACCGATTATGTCACCGGCTTCGAAAGCCAGGCCGAGACCGGCGAGCCAAGCGCACCATCCGAGGCGCAGCCCGACAACCAGCAGGCGGTGTCGATCTGTTTCGCGGTCGATCATGTCGACGGCAACCACGTGATCGACAAGCCGGCGAATATGATTACTGGCGCAAGGTACAGCCGGACTTCTGGGGCGGGCCGCTGATTGGTTTCAAATCGCCCAATCCCCGCACGCTGGAAACTGCGACCCGAAGCTTCACACCCAACCCCGGCGACAACCCGCTGTTGGTTGATGCCGATCAGCGCCGCAATCCCGGCGACGGCAACCTCTGGACCTTCCGGCGCATCGCCGCGCGCGAAAACTTCGTCAAGGGTGCCTATGCCTCGGACGTCTGCCTCGTGAACTGGCCGATGATCGACTATTTCGAGGAGCCGATCATTGATTGCACCAAAGCAGAATTCGACACCCGCATCGCCCGCGCGGCAGAGCTGTCTTATTCCGTCTTCTACTGGCTCCAGACCGAGGCACCGCGCGAAGATGGCGGTCAGGGTTTCCCCGGCCTGCGTCTGCG
Source organism: Marinovum sp. J2-8 (assembly GCF_055808435.1). Taxonomy (NCBI): domain Bacteria; kingdom Pseudomonadati; phylum Pseudomonadota; class Alphaproteobacteria; order Rhodobacterales; family Roseobacteraceae; genus Marinovum; species Marinovum sp. J2-8. The sequence goes on from NZ_JBVVRZ010000001.1 coordinate 453,649, forward strand.
CGGCGACGTCACTGGCACCGATCACGGGCTGGCCATGGCCCCCTATATCCGCGAGGCGCGGCGCATCCGGGCGGTCACCACCATTGTGGAACAGGATCTGTCTTACGAGGTGCGCGGCGAGGCGGGTGCCGTGAACTATCGCGACAGCGTTGGCACCGGCATGTACCGGATCGACCTGCACCCTTCGACCGGGGGCGACAATTACGTCGACGTGCCGTCCTGTCCGTTTGAAATTCCGCTGGGCGCGATGCTGCCGAAGGAACGTTCGAACCTGCTGCCCGCGGGCAAGAACATCGGCACCACCCATATCACCAACGGCTGCTATCGCCTGCATCCGGTGGAATGGAACATCGGCGAGGTTGCGGGCCTTTTGGCGGCGCATTGCCTCAACGAAGGCACCGACCCGCATGCCGTACAGGGTGACGACCCGAAACTGGCGGCTTTCCAGGAGCTTCTGCGCCAGCAAGGCGTCGAAACCCGCTGGCCCGATGTGCGCGGCTATTAAACAAAAAGACAAACATTCCAGGGAGGAAACCACATGAACCGACTGACACCCCTTGCCGTTCTGGCAATGACCACCGCGCTGGCGGGCGCGGCCAGCGCGCAGGACCTGCGCATGACAATCTGGAGCGCGAACGAGGCGCATCTCGCGGTTTTCAACGAGATCGCCGACAGTTTTACCGCCGATCGCCCCGACGTGAGCGTGACCTTCGAGTCGCTGCCCTTTGCCAGCTACACCACCACGCTCACCACCCAGATCGCTGGCGGCAACCCGCCCGATCTGGCCTGGATTCTCGAACGCACGGCGGCGGATTTCGTTAACTCCGGCATCCTTGCGCCGTTGAACGAAACTTTCAGCAATACCGAAGGTTTCGACTATGGCGACATGATCGAAAAGCCGACAGAGCTTTGGCGGCGCGATGGAGAGCTTTATGCGGTGCCGTTCTCGACCTCGCCGCTGGCGATCTTTGCCAATACCGATCTGATCGAAGCCGCCGGCGCCCGCACCCCGGCGGACCTGATCGCGGCCGGTGAATGGACCTGGGACAACGCCATGGCCACGGCGGCCAAGGTGGCCGAGGGCGACAAGGACGGCATCATCGTTCGCGACTTCAACTACCAGACCTGGCAGAACCTTGCCGCGATCTGGCGCGGTTGGGATGCTTCGCCCTGGAGCGCCGATGGCGATACCTGCGGCTTTGCCGACCCGGAAATGGTTGCGGCCATGACCTTTATCCACGGGGCCATTTTCGAAGACGGTGCCATTCCCGGTCCGGGCGAAAGCGTTGATTTCTTTGCCGGTGACGCCGCCATGAGCATCACCCAGATCTCGCGCGCCTCGCTCTTGCCCAAGGGCGACGATGCTTTCGCCTGGGATCTGGTGCCGCTGCCCGCTGGCCCCGCCGGTGAATATTCGGTGATCGGTCAGGCCGCCATTGGCGTGTTTGAGGACAGCGAGAACTCCGATCTTGCGGTCGACTTTCTTGCGCATATGACCAACCCGGAAAACTCGGCCAAACTGGCACAATTCTTTCCGCCGATCCGCCAGAGCCTGCTCAATGCTGACACGCTGGGGGCCACAAACCCGCTGCTGACGCCCGCGATGATCGAAAACGTCGTGGTCCAGGGTATCGCCCGTGGCGGCGTGCTGCCGGTGCATGAAGGTTATTCGGAAATCCAGCAATTGGTGCGCGCCGAGCTTGATGCGCTCTGGCAGCCGGATGCAGATGTCGAAGCGGTGCTGGGGGCGGTTTGCCGCTCTATCCAGCCGCTGCTGTAAGGGAGCAAAGGCAAGCTGATGACTGTCGTGGCCACCCATTCCGATCCACCCCGTCGCAAGCGCGTCTTCTGGACGATGGACCGCCGCGACAGTCTTGTCGGTTATCTTTTCATCGCGCCGCAGGTGCTGGGCATCTGTATCTTCGTGCTCCTGCCGCTGGCGCTGGTGTTCTGGTATTCGTTGCATGAATGGAACGTGCTGGCGCGCACCTTCCGCTTTACCGGCACCGAGAATTACCAGCGTCTGCTCTCTGATCCCGGCCTGCTCAAGGTGCTGGGGGCGACGGGCATCTTCTCGGTCTTCCTCGTCGTGTTCAACATGTCGCTGGCGCTTCTGCTGGCGGTGCTGCTGAACCAGAAACTGCGCGGCATCACCATCTTCCGCACGTTGTTCTTTTCACCCGTCGTGGTGTCGCTGGTCGCCTGGACCATCGTCTGGAGCTTTCTGTTGCAAAACAACGGTGGGCTGAACGGCATCCTTCAGGTCGTGGGGATCGAAGGGCCGAACTGGCTGCGCAATCCGACCACGGCAATGATCTCGGTCGTGGTGGTGCAGGTATTCAAAAACGTCGGGCTGAACATGATCCTGTTTCTTGCCGCCCTTCAGGGTGTGCCAAAAGAGCTTTACGAGGCCGCCCGCGTTGACGGTATCCCCGCCGTTGCCCAGTTCCGCCGCATCACCCTGCCGATGATCAGCCCGACGGTGCTTCTGACCTCGATCATCACCATCGTTGGCTCGCTTCAGGTCTTTGCCCAGATCGCCGTGCTGACCAAGGGCGGGCCCGGCATGTCGACCACGGTGCTGGTCTACTATCTCTATCAACAGGCCTTCGAATTCCACAAATTCGGCTATGGCGCGACCCTGTCGATCCTGCTGTTCCTGATCGTCGCGGTGCTGACCTTCGTGCAATGGCAAATGCGCAAGAGGATTGTCTTCTATGAAAAGTGATCTCTCGCCCCGGATGAAGGTGGCGGTTTACGGGCTGATGCTGGTGCTGCTGATCCCCTTTGTCTTTCCGACCTGGTGGATGGTGACCTCTTCGGTCAAGCCGATTTCGGACATCTTTGCCTTCCCGCCTGAAATCATTCCCAGCCGCTTTGATTTCTCGACCTATCGTCAGGCATTCGAGTTGCAGCCCTTTGCCCAGCAATACTGGAACTCGGCCTATATCGCGGCCATCGTCACCTGCGGCACGCTGCTGTTTTCGGCGATGGCGGGCTATGCCTTTGCCCGGATTGATTTCCCCTTTGCCAATGCGCTTTTCATGGTGCTGCTGGTGGGGCTTTTGATCCCGTCCGAGGTGACCATCGTGCCGCTGTTCCAGATCTTCCTTGGCTGGGACATGATCAACACCCATTGGCCGCTGATCCTTGTGCCGGTCTTTGGCGCGCCGTCGGTTTTTGCCACCTTCGTGATGCGGCAATTCTTTATCGCCCTGCCGAAAGAGCTGGAAGAAGCGGCGCGCGTTGACGGGCTGGGACGGTTCAAGATCTTCTGGACCATCGCCCTGCCGCTGGCGAAACCCGCCCTTGGTGCGGTGGCGATCTTTACCTTCCTGCATTCCTGGAACCTTTATCTCGAACCCATTGTGTTCCTCTCTTCCCCCGAGAAATTCACCCTGCCGCAGGCACTGACCCAGTTCACCGACGCCTATGGTGGCGCGATGTGGAACATCCAGCTTGCCGCCGCGACGATGACCGCGATCCCTGTGCTCATCGTTTTTGTCATAGCCCAGCGCCAGTTCGTCGAAGGGCTGGCCCATACCGGATTGAAAGGCTGATCATGGCCCCCGTGACCTTTTCCAATGTGCAGAAATCCTATGGTGTTCATCCCGTGATCCACGGTGTCGACATCGACATTGCCGATGGTGAATTCGTTGTGCTGGTAGGCCCTTCGGGCTGTGGTAAATCCACGCTCCTGCGGATGCTGGCGGGGCTTGAGACGATCAGCGATGGCGACATCGTCATCGACGACACCGTGGTCAACGACCTGGAGCCAAAGCAACGCGATATCGCGATGGTGTTCCAGAATTACGCGCTTTATCCACATATGACGGTCGCGGACAACATGGGCTTTTCGCTGCATCATCGCGGGGCATCCAAGACCGAGATCAAGGAGCGGGTCGATTGGGCCGCCGGTATTCTTGGGCTTGATACCTATCTCGAACGTCGCCCCGGCCAGCTCTCTGGCGGGCAGCGTCAGCGGGTGGCGATGGGCCGGGCCATCGTGCGCGACCCCAAGGTGTTCCTGTTTGACGAACCGCTGTCGAACCTTGATGCCAAGCTGCGCGTTGTCATGCGCGGAGAGATCAAGGCCCTGCATCAGAAGCTGAAAACCACGACGATCTATGTCACCCATGACCAGGTCGAGGCGATGACCATGGCCGACAAGATCGTGGTGCTGAACGGTGGCCGGATCGAACAGATCGGCAGCCCGCTTGATCTTTACGACAATCCGGTCAACCAATTCGTCGCCGCCTTCATCGGCTCGCCCTCGATGAATTTCATCGAAGGTCACGTAGAGGGCGCGAATTTCGTGACCGGTGATGCCCAGTTGCCCGCACCCACGGCGCTGCCCAATGGCAAACCGGTGGTCTACGGCGTGCGGCCCGAACATTTCCGGCTGGACCCCGCGGGTGGCATCAAAGCCGAGGTTGTGGTGGTAGAGCCGATGGGCTCTGAAACCCAGGTGACGATGCAGATCGCCGGTCAGAACGTCTTTGGCATCTTTCGCGAACGGGTCTCGGCCCGACCGGGCGAGGTGCTGACCCTTGGCGTGGATCAGGCCCATACCCATCTCTTCGATGCGGGTTCCGGCCTGCGGCTGTCGGCGGCCTGAGCTCGCGTCATGCGCAAACCGCCGCTGCTTTTCGCGATGGATCCGGGCCTGACCGAACGGGTGTTGCGCACCGATGCGCTGGCCCGGTTGGGCGCGGCTTGTGAGGTTCTGGATACCACCCGCCATACCGGCTGGGACAGCGCCGCCGCGTTGCTGCCACGGGTTGAGGTGCTGGTGACCGGCTGGGGCTGTGCGCCGCTTGACGCCTGCGTGCTGGACCGCGCGCCAAACCTGCGCCTGATCGCGCATACCGCCGGGTCGGTCAAACGGTTGCTTGTGGATTCCGGGGTCTTTGAGCGTGGCATTGCCGTGACCACCGCCGCCGATGCCAATGCGGTGCCGGTGGCGGAATACACCCTTGCCGCGATCCTTATGGCCAACAAACAAGTGTTTCGCCTGCGCGAGCTTTATCGGCAGGGGCGGTCGCGCGAGTTGACCGATCCGCTTGCCGCCGGGGCGATCGGCAATCTTGGCAAACGGGTTGGTATTGTTGGCGCCTCGCGGATCGGGCGGCTGGTCGTCGACAGGCTCCGGGGTTTTGACCTCGACGTGCTGATCCACGATCCTTTTCTGCCCGCCGACGATCCGATCCGCGCCACCGCCCGGCAGGTTGATCTGGCCGAGGTGATGACCGCCGACGTGGTGTCGCTGCATGCGCCGTTGCTGCCCGCCACCCGCGGCATGATCGGCGCACGGGAACTGGCACTGATGTGCGATGGTGCCACACTGATCAATACCGCGCGCGGTGCCATCGTTGACCAAGCGGCGCTGATCGCCGAGCTGACCTCTGGCCGGTTGAACGCCGTGCTGGACGTGACCTTTCCCGAGGTGCCGGAACCCGTCTCGCCACTTTATGACCTGCCGAACGTCTTTCTCACCCCGCATGCGGCGGGCGCGTTGGGGACCGAACAGGCGCGGCTTGGGGATCTGGTGGCGGCGGAGGTGGCCCGCTTCTGCGCCGGTCAACCGCTGCGCCATGCGCTGACCGCCGAAACCTACGCCCGCACCGCCTGATTCAGAGGAGCCTGTGATGCCCAAACCCCGCGCGCTGATCGTTCATGGTGGTCTGGAACTGCACCAGCCGCGACAAGGCGCCGAGAAGGTCGCCGACATGCTGAGCATGAGCGGCATGGATGTGACGGTGAGTGACGACGCCAATGCCCTTGTTACTCGGGACGTCGCGCAGATGGCGCTGGTGGTGCCGGTGATCACCGGTGGCACCATGCCGCGCGAAAAAATCACCCCGTTGCTGGATGCCCTGCGCAATGGCACCGGCATGGCGGGCTATCACCACTGCATGTCGACGACATTCCGCGACGTGCCGCAGTTTCGCTATGCCGCCGGATGTACCTGGGTCGCCCATCCCGGCAACATCATGCGCTACCGCGTGCGCGTCACCCGCCCCGATGATCCGATCATGGCCGGAATTGCGGATTTCGACCACATGTCAGAGCAATATTATATGCATTACGATCCGGCGGTGGAGGTGCTGGCCGAGACGACCTTTTCCGGGGCGCATCATCCCTGGCGCACCAACGTGGTGATGCCGGTGACCTTCAAAACGCATTATGGCGCTGGGCGCATCTTCTTTACCGCGCTGGGCCACACGGCGGACGAGCTTGACCTCGCCAATGTGCGCCAGATGTTGCATCGCGGGCTGCTCTGGTCGGCCGGTATGTCCGTTGAAAAATCGGGCTTTGCCTAGGCACCGGGTCATTTCGCCGCCTATGCGGGCGGCGCCAGGAAGATACATTTTCCTGACGCCGCTCCTTGTGTTGTGTCGCCAAAAGGCTTGCTATCAGACGTCTACGACGACCTTCCCAATCGCTTTGCCGCTGCCAAGGCGGGCATAGGCCGCGCCAACCTGTTCGAACCCAAAACGTTCTTCGTCCAGCAACGGTTTGACCGCGCCTGCGTCCACCAGTTCGGCCAGTTTGGCCAGAATATCGCCGTGCACCTGACGGTTCACGTTGGCCAGCATCGGCAGCAGCATGAATACGATATGCAGTGACAGACCTTTGAAATGTGCGGGGGACAGGTCGATTTCCAACAAGGCCACGGTGGTCACCACCTGGGCATTCAGCGCCGCCGCTTCGAAGGAATTGGTCATATTGGGGCCGCCGACCGCGTCAAAGATCATGTCAAAGCCTGCGCCACCGGTCTGGGCCGCGACATAATCGGCGATCTTTTCCTTCATGAAATCAATCGGCGTTGCGCCGTATCCCTTGATGACATCCATTTGCGCATCGCCGGTGCCCGTTGCCGAGACTTCGGCCCCCAGGTGCTTGGCGATCTGAATGGCAAGATGCCCGACGCCGCCAGCGCCGCCCTGCACCAGAACCTTTTGCCCCGCTGTGACGCCCGCACGGTGCAGGCCCTCATAGGCCGTGATGCCGACCAACGGCATGGCGGCGGCTTCGCGCATGGACAGGGATTTGGGTTTATGGGCGATCAGCTGGGCGTCAGCGACCATGTATTCGGCCAACGCGCCTTGCAGATCGGCCAGACCACCCGCGCAGCCATAGATCTCATCGCCGACGGCAAAACCTGTGACGCCTTCGCCGACCTCTTCGATGACCCCGGCGAAATCCATACCCAACACGGCGGGCAGGGCCGGCGACAAAGGCAGGTCGCTGCCCATGTTCTTGATCATTGTATCAACCGTGTTGATGCTGGTGGCATGCACACGCAGGACAACGTGGCCGGCGGTGACCGCAGGGCGATCCAGCTCGGCCAGTTCAAAGGCTGCATCGGGACCGTAGGAGGTGAGTGTCATGGTTTTCATCGGGGTGCTCCAGTTGATGAATTTGCTCCCTGCTGTCTAACTGAACGCGAAAATATGTTTAATTGAGCAATGCAAATCATCAGTTTTTAGGTTTTGCATATAAATTGTGGGATTCCGCCCCTCATTGGGCGATTCCGGGGATTGGTGCAATTGCGTCTCCCGGAAGGGGCGGATGTCTTGATCTGTCTCAAACTGTCTCAGCCTGAGACAGTTAAGCCGCCTGCGCCCCAGCCCGCAAATGTTCTGATTGTTGAAGGGCAGCCGGTCTCGCAGGTTTCTCCATGAACTTATGTGGCACGCCGCCACTGACTACGGGAGGAGGAGTTCATGTCACCTACACGCGACGAACAGCATTGGATGTATCGCAATATGGTCACGAGCCGCAGGTTCGAAGAGGCCATTGCCAAGATCTATTTCGAAGGCAAAACCCCGGTGTTCAACATGGCCAACGGGCCGATCCCGGGCGAAATGCATTTGTCCGACGGGCAAGAGCCTGTGGCGGTGGGGGTCTGTGCGCATCTGACGCCCGAGGATGTGGTCACGGCCACCCACCGCCCGCACCATCAGGCGATTGCCAAAGGCGTCGACCTGGACAAGATGGCAGCCGAGATCTTCGGCAAGACCACCGGCCTGTCGGGGGGCGCGGCGGGCACATGCATATCTTTGACCCGGATGTGAACTTTGCCTGTTCGGGCATCATCGCCCAGGGCATGGGCCCGGCGGTTGGTGCGGCGCTGTCGCGCAAAATGCGCGGTCTGCCCGGTGTGGCGGTGGCCTTTGTCGGCGAAGGCGCGGTCAATCAGGGCGGCTGGCACGAGGCCATGAACCTTGCGGCGGTGTGGAACCTGCCCTTCATCTGCGTGATCGAAGACAACGCATGGGGCATTTCGGTGGCCAAGGAAACCTCCAGCGCTGTGACCAACAATGCCGACCGCGCAGCGGCCTATGGCATTCCGGGCAAACGGGTAGAGGGCAACGATCCCTACGCCATCTATGAGGCCGCAGGCGAGGCCATCGCACGGGCGCGGGCCGGTGAGGGGCCATCGCTGTTGGAATTCGAAACCTATCGTTTGGCGGGCCACTTCATGGGGGACGCCGAAGGTTATCGCCCAAAAGGCGAAAAAGATGCGCTGTTTGAAAAGGATCCGATCCCCAAGATGCGCGCCCGGTTGCTGGCCGATGGTGTTGCATCCGAGGATGAGCTGACCGCGATTGAGGGCGAAAGCGCCGCGCGCGTCGACGCAGCAATCACATTTGCCCGCGAAAGCGCGGACCCGGCCCCCGAAGATGCGCTGACCCGCATTTTCGCAGCCTGAGCCCCCAGGGAGGAGAGTAAGATGACCAAATCGAATGAAAGAAAACTGACAATCGCCCGCTCAATGGCCGAGGCCGTCGCGCAGGAAATGCGGATTGATCAAAACGTCTTTGTCATGGGCGAAGACATCGGCCCCTTGGGCGGTGTCTATGGCAACACGCGCGGTTTGATCGAAGAATTCGGCGCTGAGCGCATCCGCGATACGCCGATTTCCGAAACCGCCTTTATCGGTGCTGCCGTGGGCGCGGCACAGGATGGCATGCGCCCGGTGGTCGAGCTGATGTTCGTTGATTTCTTTGGCGTCTGTTTCGACGCGATCTACAACCTGATGGCGAAAAACACCTATTTCTCGGGCGGCAATTTCAAGGTGCCGATGGTGCTGATGACATCCACCGGCGGCGGCTATTCCGACGCGGGCCAGCATTCGCAATGTGTCTATGGCACCTTTGCCCACCTGCCGGGAATGAAGGTCGTCGCGCCGTCCAATGCCTATGACGCCAAGGGGTTGATGACCGCCGCGATGCGCGATGACAGCCCGGTGGTCTATATGTACCACAAGGGGTTGCAGGGCATGGGCTGGCTGGGGACCGAGGCCGGGGCCACGGTGCATGTGCCGGAGGAAAGCTATACCGTTGAAATCGGCAAGGCCAAGATCGTGCGCGAAGGCCGCGACGTGACCATCGTCAGCCTTGGCATGGGGGTGCACAATGCGCTCAAGGCGGCAAAAACCCTGGAATCCCAAGGCGTCAGCGCCGAGGTCGTGGATCTTGTCAGCCTTGTGCCGCTGGATCGTGATACCATCCGCGCCAGCGTCGCCAAAACCGGGCGGCTGATCGTCGTCGACGAAGATTACATGAGCTACGGCGTCTCGGGCGAGATCATTGCATCCGTCACCGAACATAACATTTCGGTGCTGAAAGCCGCGCCGAAACGGGTGGCCTTCCCGGATGTGCCGATCCCCTTCGCCCGGGTGATGGAGCAATATTGCCTGCCCAACCCGGATAAAATCGTCGCCGCCTGGGACGATATGAAAGCCGCCTGACACCACCACTCACACCGCAGATGTCACTTAACGGGGTCGCCGCCGGCGTCCCCGATCAGAGAAGGATTGCCAAAATGGCCACAGATATCGTGATCCCGTCGGATCTTTGGGACGAAGACGAAGAATGCGTCATCACCTCTTGGTTGGTGGATGACGGCGGCAGCGTCGAACAGGGCGCGCTGATTGCCGAAATCATGACCGCCAAGGTGCAATATGAAATTACCGCTCCGGCAACCGGCACCGTGTCCATCAAGGAAGAGGCCGATGCCGTTGTCGCCAAGGGCGCGGTGATCGGATCAATCGCATGAGCACGCCAGAGGGTAATACGGTGGGGGCCAACACGGTAGGGGCCGATCCGGCAAAGGTCGTCCCGCTCAAGGGGATGCGCGGCATGATCGCCGATGCGATGGTCAAAAGCCTGGCCACCGCCGCGCAGCTGACCCACCACGCCAGCGCCGATGCCTCGGCGCTGATGGCGGAAAAGGCGCGGTTGGCAGCGGCGGGCACCAAAGCCTCGGTCGAGGATCTGTTGATGCTGGCGGTGGTGCGGGCGCTGAAGGCGCACCCCGATGCCAATGGCCGGGTCGAAGGGCGCGACGTCAAAACGACGGACAAGGTCGATCTGTCGGTTGCCATCGCGCTGCCCGGCAACCTGTTGGTCGCGCCCGCGATCTTTGGCGCGAGCGAGCTGTCGGTGTCGGAATTGCGCGCAGCCCGGCAGGATCTGGCGGCGCGGGCCAAGGTCAACAAGCTGAGCGTAACGGAAATGACCGGCGGCACCTTCACCGTGTCCAACCTTGGTCTGACGCGGGTGGAACATTTCACCCCGATCATCAACGCGCCGCAAATCTGTATCCTTGGCATTGGTCGGATGACCGATCGCGCGGTGCGGGGCGCCGATGGCGGGATCGAATTGCGCCCGCATGTGGGGCTGTCGCTGACCTTTGATCACCGTGCATTGGATGGCGCGCCGGCGGGCGATCTGCTCACCACCATCTGTGCCGAGATCGAGAACCTCGGGCCATGATCTGCGCCAGTTTTGACACGGCGGATGACGGCAATGCGCGCGAAGAGGCATTGTTCGCCGCCGGTGCCCCGGCTGTTTTGCTGTGGCAGGCAGCGGCGCATTCCATCGTGGTGCCCCGATCCCGCGCGCGCCGTGTCGGGTTTGACGCTCTGTGCGCCCGCGCCGCTGCGGCCGGTTGGCCGATCCAACTGCGCACCAGCGGTGGCGGCGCGGTGCCCCAGGGGCCCGGCACGTTGAATATCGCGATGATCACGCCAATGCCGCGTGGGGCCCAGATCCACGCAGGTTTTGACATGATCTGCGGCACCATTGCCGAGGCCCTGAGCCGGTTCGAAATCCGAACCCAGACCGGTGCCGTGAACGCCGCGTTCTGTGACGGCGATTGGAACGTGACGGCGGATGGCCGGAAACTGGCCGGCACCGCCCAACGCTGGCGGCCCAACGGTGCCGCAGGGTCCATCGCGCTTATTCATGCGGCGATCGTGGTGGATGACCCGCCCGAAACCGTCTGGCCGGTATTGGGCGATGTCGAACGCCACGCCGGCGGCATCATCGCCCCCCGGCGCGATGTGCATGTCGCATTGCGTGACCTTTTGCCCAACACCATGCGCCCCACGTCGGTGCATGGCGCATTGATCCGCGCGGCTGAGGACCGCCTGCACACCATCGGCGACCTGCGGTTTGAGGAGGCCGCAGCCGCCTGACGACAAGAACACCCAAAGGGAGGACAAGATGACCATTCGATTTCACCGCCTGAAACCTTCAGGCCCGGACCACGCAGGCATCAGCCGCCGCATGTTCCTGATGACTACCGCCATGGCCGGCGTGACAACCAGCGCCATGATCGCCAGCACCGGGCGCGCCTTTGCCGCCACGCTGGACCAGGGCGAAAGCGCCACATTGCTGCGCATGGTCCAGGATATCTATCCGCACCCCGATCTGTTGGCGGTCAGCCATTACCAATCCATCGCCGATGCGGTGATTGCCAATGCCGAAAATGATGCCGCCGCCGCCAAAGACCTGCGCGAGGGGCTGGCCCGCATTGACGCGCAATCCCAACACCTGTTTGGCAGCGACTACATCGCCATCCCAGACCCGGATGCCCGCGAGGGCGTGCTGCGCAAATTCCAGCATGACGGGTTTTTCCAGGGCGTCCGCTGGACCGCCTATTTCGCCATCTACAACAACGTCGATGTCTGGCCGCTGTTTGGCTATCAGGGCAATTCGGTCGAATACGGCGGCTATATCGACCGCGGCTTTTCCGACATCACCTTTGTTCCCGATGGCCCCAGCCTTGCGGAACGTATGGCCGAAGTTCAGGGGTGAGGGAGCGCAACAATGACAACTTTTGACAAAACCGACGAATTCTGTGGTCGTCATCATCGGCTCTGGCGCGGGCGGCGGCACGCTTGCCAATGAACTGGCGCAAAAGGGCATCAAATCGGTGGTGCTGGAGGCGGGCAAACGGCTTGATACCTCGGACATGGAAAACGACGAATGGACCATGTTTCAGAAGATCTCCTGGCTCGACAAACGTTATTCGGCGGGCGGCTGGCACGGCGCGGTCAATCACCCGACCCTGCCTGCCTGGATCGTCAAAGGCTATGGCGGGTCCACCGTGCATTGGGCCGGGGTTGCGCTTCGGTTCAAGGAATTTGAATTCAAAACCAAATCCACCTATGGCGCGGTTGAGGGGGCTAATGTCGAGGATTGGCCCGTCAGCCTGGCGGAAATGACGCCATGGTACGAAAAGGCCGAGCTGAAGATGGGTGTCACCGGCAAAACCACCGGCATGCCGCATCTGCCGTGGAACAACGGGTTCCGCGTGCTGGCCGAAGGGTGCCGCAGGACCGGGCGCACCGATTACAATTCGGGTCCGATGGCAATCAACTCGGTCGAAAACGATGATCGCCCGGCGTGCCAACAGATCGGGTTCTGTATGCAGGGCTGTGCGATTGGCGCGAAATGGTCGACGATGGTGACCGAACTGCCCCGCGCCGAGGACAGCGGATTCTGTGAAATCCGCACCGATGCCATGGCGCTGAAAATCGAACATGACGACACCGGCAAGGTCACCGGCGTGCTGTATGCTGACAGCGACGGCAATCACCATCTGCAAAAGGCGCGGATCGTCTGTGTCGCGGGCAATTCCATCGAAAGCCCCCGGTTGTTGCTCAATTCCGCGTCCGAGATGTACCCGGATGGCCTGGCCAATTCCTCGGGTCAGGTGGGCAAGAACTATATGTGCCACACCTCGACCGGGATTTATGCGGTGATGCCGGAAAAGGTGCATATGTTCCGCGGCACATCGGTGGCCGGGATTGTTGGCGATGATGTCAAACACATGCCGGAACGCGGCTTCAATGGCGGGTATTACCTTGAATTCCTGTCGCTGGGCCTGCCGTTCATGGGCGCGTTCCTGGAACCCGGCAATACCGGTTGGGGCCGCAGCTTTTCGCGCGCGATGGAGCAATATGATCACATGTCCGGCGTCTGGGCGCTGGGCGAGGATCTGGCGCAGGAACAAAACGGCGTCACCCTGCACGGCAGCGAATTGGACCAGCACGGTCTGCCGGTGCCCATCGTCGCCAAGACGCCGCATAACAACGATCATGCGATGACGGCGCATATGGTTGAATCGACTTCGCAGATTTATGAATTTGTAGGTGCGACAGATATTTACGAACTGCCACCCTATCCGGCCAGCCACAATATGGGCACCAACCGGATGCATGCGGATGCCGACAAGGGCGTGGTCAATGCCTATGGCCAAAGCCACGATATCGACAATCTGTTTGTCTCGGATGGCAGTCAGTTCACCTCGTCCGGGGCGTGCAATCCGACGCTGACCATCGTCGCCCTGGCCATCCGTCAGGCCGAATATATTGCCGGGGAAATGAACGCCCAAAACATCTGATCTGAATATCTGATCTGAACATCAAAAACGCCCCGGTCCTCCCCGGTGTGGTCGGGTCTTCGGACCCGGCTGCATTGGGGCGTTTTGACGTGAAATCCTGATTTGCGCAAATTCGCGTCTGCGGCTACTATTCGGGGCGCATGATGCCGTATTGTTTCATCTTTCGGTGGATCGTTGCGCGCCCGATGCCCAGGTTTCGCGCGGCTTGGGTGACGTTCCACCGCGCCCCGGAAAGCGCATCCGCGATCATGGTGCGTTCGTCATAACGTGCATTGGGCAGGAGGTCCGTGCGCGTGTCGGCCTGTATCGGCACATTCTGGGCAATCGCCTGCAAATCGGTCCGAGAGATCCGGCGGCCGTCGCCTTCGATCAGGGCTTGCTGGAGCACATTGCGCAACTCGCGCACATTTCCCGGCCAATGGTGCATGCGCAATGTTTCGGCGGCCTCCGGGGTGATGACGACATCCTTGCCCGACAGGGATGTGGCCAGCGCCTGCGCAAGGTGCGCAATCTGTTCGCGGGCCTTGAGCGGCGGCAATGCGATCACGGTGCGGGCAAGCAGATAATAAAGGTCATCGCGGAAACGCCCCTGTTCCACGGCATCAATCAAGGATTTCCGGCTAGTCGCAATGATGCGTGGCATGTCGCCGCTTGTCGGGGCCGGATCAAATTCATCCAGAACGGATCGAAGGCCTGCGCAAAGCCGGGCATCTCGTCGATATTCTCAAGAACGATGGAGACCGGGCCCAGCATGTCGCAGGCAAAGGCGCCGGCAACGCGGGCCTGATCGACCAATGTCTGGAAATAAACCCGATCATCCGGCGTATCATCAAGCGATGCGCAATCGACGGTCATGATATTCGATGCGGCCAGGTCTTCGTCCTGAAACAATGCTGCGATCAGGCTGGATTTGCCGGTGCCGGATGGCCCTTCGATCAGAAAGGGCAGCGACCGGCGAAAGCAGGCTTGTGCCCGTGCGGCCATTGTCGCCATCACATCGCTGCCCAAAGACAGCTGTTTCAGCGACGGGGACAGGCGGCGGCGCTGTGGGCGCGGGGCCTCTGTTTGCTGAACTGGGGGCCGGGCGCGTTGTGGTTTTCGGCTTGTGTGGCTTTTGCGTGCTGCGATGTCCACGGTTGATCCGTGATCCATCCGCACGCTCATCACCCGTTCCGGCACCCGGTCCAATGCCGCGGCATCGGCGCCAAACATCGCCTCAAAGGTCTTGCCGCGAAGCCGGTTGGCGGTTTCTGCGCCGGCAATCACATGCGCATGCGCCGTCGCGCCCAGAATGATCCCGTCGTCATTGACCGCAACCAATTCCGTACTTTGCAAAAGATCGCGTTCCGCGCGCGGCGATACGGAAAGGATCAGCGAGTCTTTGAATTTCCGCTCGAACAGCAGGTGTTGAATGCGGCCGGCAGCGGTGCCCAGCAATTGGCGGGCGAATAGATAATCTGCGGTGTTTCCCCGGTCGAGCATAGAGAAGTTGACGGCCCCGATCAGCTGGTTTTCGGCGTCAAAAAGCGGAACAGCGGTGCAGGAAAACGGATGAAGCAAAGAGAAATAATGGTCTTTCCCCCGCACGGTAAAGGCCTTGCCCTCGGACAGGGCCATGCTGATGCCATTGGTCCCCGCGATCCGTTCGTCCCAGCAAGAGCCATAGGCAATGCCGTTCTTTTCAAACACCGCGCGGCCGTTATCCGGCCCCTCCAGCCGGAGCAGAACACCATTGGTGTCCGTCAGCACCATGCAAGCGCCGGTCTCTGCTGCGATGCCCGCCAATTGGCGAAAGATCCCGTTGCGCCCGCCGGTCCGTTCGACCATTTCTTCCAGCCGTGGGGCAACCTCGGCGCTTTGCATCCGCAGAATGGGGCGCGCGGCATCGCGCACCAGCTTGTAGGTCCGCTCGCATCGCTCCCAAGAGGCACCAACGGCCGCCTCGGGTTTCGTTCGTGCCGAAATCCCGTTCATAAGTCCTCCCTCTGGCGATCTTATCCAAGAAGGGTCTGCGTGGGAATGTTTTGTTTGTCCCACGCCAGCCGCCTGAGAAATACAGTTGCCCGGGTCCTGGCCCTAGGTATTCCGGCGGAGACCCTCGGTGATGTCCTGAAGGACCTGCATCACGTCAGCGGCGTGATTTTTATCAAGCGCGGCTTGATGCGGCTGGGCGAACCCACCGCTGTCATTGTCAAAATACTTGCCCGAGGCCGTTGCAAAATCCGCGCCGGTCGCCGCCGCCGTCAGGATGTCTGCGCCAATCTGAATGTCATTGCCAGCCACGCCAAACCCCTCTTTGACCATTTTCGATGCCAAAAGCGATCCGGGGTTCACGGCAATCGCCACGGGACCATTGGGATAGGTCTGGGCGAAATGCTGGGTCCAGATGGTCAATGCCAGCTTGCTTTGGGCATATGCGCCGAAATCATCCAGCTTTGCCTGACCGGCCATGGCCTTCAGGTTGATCGCGGCCTGGGCTGCGAAGACAGATTCACGATCCGCCCATCCCGGGGGATGATCGGCAAAAGGGCATTGGTCAACACATAGGGCGCAAAGGTATTGACCATGAACCGCACATCAAAACCATCGGGCGTCGTGGGGTTCGCCACCTTGTAGACGCCCGCATTGTTGATCAGCACGTCCAGCGGATCATTGCTTGTGGTCACTTCCGCCGCGAGCTTTTCGACCTCGGCCATATTGGACAGATCGGCGGCATAGGTTTTGACCCCGCCGCCCAGTTCCGCCGCCGCGGCGGCAAGTTTCGACGGGCTGCGACCGTGCAGCAGGATTGTATGGCCTTGCATCGCCAATGTTTTGGCCGTGCGCAAACCAATGCCGTCTGTTGATCCGGTGATAAGAATGGTCTTGGGCATACTGTGTTCCTATGTGGCAAAGTCAGGCAGCACATCATCTGCCAAACGTTTCAATGTGGTCTCGATCTCTGCTTCGTTGAACCGCAGGTTCAGGGCGACGTGATTGATGCCCAGTGCCTCGATCTCGTGCAAATAGCGGCGCAGGAAGGTGGTGCCGGATTGAAACCCCAGATGGATGGGGCGCGGCCCGGCATCGGGATCGGGCAGCACATCAATATAAAGCGATTGCATCACGGGTTTGTCCAATTCGCCGGTGTCCGCAACCCGCTGGCGATAATCGGCCACGACGCGACCCTGGGCTGTGGCATCACGGGGATAGGTCATCCAGCCGTCGCCATTCTGTGCGGTCCAATCCGGGGTTTGCTGGCTGCCACCGGTAATCAGCAGCGGCAGGCGCGGGCCCGATGGTTTGGGCAACATATCCATGCCGCCGGACAGGGTGCCGTGGCTATTTTGCAGGCTGGGGTAGGGGGCCGCAAGGCTCCGGATATAGGCAACGCTGTCGCGGAACCGCGCACCGCGATCGGCAAAGCCCATGCCGAGGGCCGGGTATTCCTCTGGTCGATCCCCCGAGGCCACTCCCAACAGCAACCTGCCACCGGAAAGCACATCCACCGATGCTGCGGCCTTGGCCACATGGGCGGGATGGCGCAGGGGCAGCACGATACTGGCGACGCCAAGGGCAATGTGCTGTGTCGCCGTGGCCAAAGCGCCGAGATAGACAAAGGGGTCATGGATCTGCCCGGCGTCGCCAAAGCTTGGCACGTTGAACGGCACATCACGCAACCAGACAGCGGCAAAGCCAAGCGTCTCTGCCAGTTGCACCCGCGCGATATGGCGGTGCAAGGTCGGCACGGGATTGTTGCCGTTGGCCTCGATTGGGGCCACCAGCCCAAGCGTCAGACGCGCGGGCCGGAACGTGGTGTCATAGGCGCGGTTGATGGAGGCAAAGGTGTTTGCGGGGGTGGTGGCAGTGTCAGGCATGGGGATGCTCCGGCTTAAATCGCACCAAGGTTCGGCTTTCGATGCTTTGGCGGATCACGGACAGGTCCGGGTCTTCGACCAGATCGACGGCGCTATGCGCAACCGAAGGACGTCCCGTATTGTCGTAAATGTTGAAAAAGACGACCTCGTCCGGTGTCATCCGGGATTGATAGATCCATTCGTGGTGCGCATTTGCCGCCAGTCCCATGATTGAGCCGCGCCGATCCGGGTAGATCAGATCCAATGTGATCCAATCCTGATCCGCAACGGTCGCGGGCCGCACAAACCCTAAAGGCGCGCTGTTGATCGGATTGCCAACCGGACGCCAGACATTGACAAAGGCGTAATGCCCCTGCGCCCATTGCGCGGCCTTGTCCGCGCCCAGCAGATCGACAAGCCGCTTTCGGGCGCCATCAACGCTATAGTCGCTGTGCACATTGCGCGCGGGTCTGCGGCTGGCGTTGGGGTCGTCGGTCCGCAGGGTGTGATCAAAGACAATCACCTCTTGCGCGGCAATCCTTTGGGTCAACAACGCGGTCAATTCGGCGTCATAGACGGGCTGCCACGCGGTGTCGTTGTCAAAGGATGTCACCTCTGTGGGGCTGCGTTCAAAGCTGACCCCATCGGTTGCAAAGCGGGTTGTCCTGCCTTGGCGCACATCATGCAGGGCGATTTCGGTTTCCACCAGTTCCGGGGCTACCAGATTGCCGGCAATACCGCCCGCGTCAATTTCAAACGCTTGGCGACCTGGGGTGTGAACGTGGTAATTGACGTGACCCGTGCGTGCCATCGGGCGCTCCTGTGTTTGAAGGTGGCAAGTGGCCCTGAACATGTGGGGCAGGGAAATGGTGAGGGCCTGTGGATCAGGCCAGATCATTCACAACAGGCAGACAAACCGGAATCCAATCTTCGGTGGTCGAGGTCACGGCACGTAGGGAATAGGCTGTCATGGCTTGATCTTTCTTTGCTGGAAAATCACCTCTGTCTTGCTGGGATATTTATCTATTGATGATGCCGCGTAAATTGGTCAAAATCGTATTCATAATTTAGGTTTTGGATATAAATCATGGACACTGCCAGCCTGCGCCTGTTCGTCCTTGCTGCGGAAAAACTGAACATCAGCGCCGCAGGGCGCGAGCTTGGGCTTGCGCCTGCTGTGGCCGGGGCGCATCTGGCGAAGCTGGAAAATGCGGTGGGTGCGGATCTTTTGCATCGGACGACCCGCAAAGTGTCATTGTCGTTGGAAGGGGCCGAATTCCTGCCATTCGCGCGCGAAATACTGGCCCAGGAAGATGCCGCACGCGCCGCTTTGGGCAAAGGTCATGCCACGCCACGCGGGACTTTGCGCTTCACCGCCCCCAGCACATTCGCCCAGCTTTACATCGCCCCGATCTTGCCGGAGTTTCTGCGCCGTTATCCCGATTTGACGCTGGATTTGCGCCTGTCCGACAGCGTGTTTGACCTGATCGAAGGCAGCTTTGATCTGGCGATCCGCAATTCGGCGCTGGAGGATTCCAGCCTGAAGGGTCGCAAGCTGGCGGATGATGTGCGCATGTTATGCGCGTCACCGGGCTATCTGCGCGACAATGGCGTGCCGGCCCATCCAAGTGATCTTGCGAAGCATCAGTTGATTGCATTCAAAAACCAATCGGCACGACCGCTGATCGGGCCGGGCGGAGAGCGCGAGGTATTTGCCCCGGCCGCCGCCAAAAATCGCCTGATACTGGATGATGGCCTGACCCAGAAATTGGCAACCATTGCCGGTGCAGGCATTTCAATCAACTCGCGGTGGAGCGTCGACAAGGAACTTGCCTCCGGGCAATTGGTGCAGGTTCTGCCCGATTATGCCGTTGCCGATAAATCCGTGCTTTGGCTGGTTTACCCGAATTCCAACGTTTTGTCGCCAAAGGTGCGTGTGTTCATGGATTTTCTGGTCGAGAAAATCGTCAGAAACCGACCCTGGGCGGGGGGCTAGTGTTCTGAATTGGCTGGGGAAACCCTTACAAAAGCATGGCGCGTGCGACCACGGCAGAGGTTGCAACCCCATCAATGCAGGGCAGGCCCGTGCGCGTTTCAAGCGCGGTCTTGAGGCCCGACATGCCCGCGCAGCCCAGCACAACGGCCTTGGCGCGGCGCTCTGGGCCGTTGCGATTGTGGTGACAAGCTGATCTTCGACCGCCGTGCCACCGGCCTCGACCGCCAGAACCGGCAGGCCGGAGGCAAACACCCCGGCGCAGGCCGCATTGTGGCCATAGGCATCGACATTGGCGGCGATCACCGGCACCGACACATCCAGCGTGGTGACAATCCCGAAGGCACCACCATGCAGCGCCGCGACCGACATGGCGGCCTGACCGATGCCAATCACCGGGCAATGCGCCGCGTGGCGCACCCGGTCCAGCCCGGTGTCGTCGAAACAGGCGATGACAATGGCATCCACCTGTTCCGCCTTTGCACGGGGCAACACCCCCAACAGACCGACAACCGCCGCTTCGCCATCCGCCGCGCCCTGAATTGCGGGCGGACCGTCGTGATTGGTCCAGCCCAAAATCTCGGTCTCTGGTGCGGCGGCGCGGGCGGTGGCCACAATGCTGTCGGTCATTGCCACGGTCGCATTCGGGTTGATGTACAGCAGGCGCATGGTCAGACGCGGGATTTGGCCAAGGTGGCCCAATCCGTCAGGATCGTGGTCGCCTCGGACGCCATGTGCTGTTCGGCGGGCATCTTGCGGGCATGTACCCCATGGCCGCATTCATGGATGAGCCGATCGACATCCACCGGAAAGCGCGCGGCCTCGGGCAGATCGCCGATGGCGGCACCGGCCTGATCCATATCGGCGGCATAATACAGCGCCGCAATCCCCGCGATGTTCATCGCCGCCACGCAAAGCGCACAGGGCTCACAGCTTGAATACAGTTCACAGCCGCGCAGATCGACGGTTTCAAGATTGCGACAGGCATCGCGGATCGCCTCGGTTTCCCCGTGCGAGGTGGGATCGTGGTTGATCAGCGACTGGTTGATGCCTTCGCCGACGATCTTGCCGTCCTTGACGATGACCGCGCCAAAGGGTTCGGTGCCGGGGGTGTTCAGCGCCTCTGCCGAAATCTCTATCGCGCGGCGCATGAAGGTTTCATTGTACATCGGTTTTTCCTTGTTCAGCGGCAAAACAGGCGACCCGGCGATCATGTACCTCGGGGCGGCGTTGCGGGCGTTCGACCTTGCACCGATCAAAGGCCAGCGGGCAGCGCGGATGAAAGCTGCACCCCGAAGGCGGCGATACCGGCGAAGGCACCTCGCCGCCCATCGGGCTTCTGTCGCGCTTTGGCGCCTCAAGATCGGGGATCGTTTCCAGCAAAAGCTGGGTGTAGGGATGCAGCGGATTGGCGAAAAGATCGGCGGTGGGCTGAATTTCTACGATCCGGCCCAGATACATCACCGCAATCACATCCGCCATGTGGCGTACCACGCTGAGGTCATGGCTGATGAAAAGATAGGTCAGCCCCATGTCTTTTTGCAGCTTTTTCATCAGGTTAAGAACCTGCGCCTGCACCGAAACATCCAAGGCAGAGGTGGGTTCATCGCAGACCAGGAATTCAGGTTCCCCCGCCAGCGCGCGGGCGATGGAAATCCGCTGGCGTTGCCCGCCGGAAAACTCATGCGGAAATTTAAGCCCATCCGCCGGGGCCAGCCCGACCGTGCGCAACAGCTCATCCACCCGCGCCGAAACCTGCTCGGTTGGCGTGTCGGGGCGCAGGGTGCGCAGCGGTTCGGCAATGATCCGGCCCACGCGCCAGCGCGGATTGAGGCTGGCAAACGGGTCTTGAAAGATCATCTGAAGCCGGTCCCGGTCGCCATGAAACCGGATATTCCCACCCGAGGGCGGATGCAGCCCGGTCACCAGCTTGGCAATGGTGCTTTTGCCACAGCCGCTTTCCCCGACCAGCGCCAGTGTTTGTCCCCGCTGAATGGCGAAATCGACGCCATCCACCGCGCGCAACGTGCGGCGGGGTTTACGCTCGATCAACCGGTTGAGCCAGGGCGCGGACACATCGAAACGCCGTTCCAGCGCATCAACCTCAAGAATGGCATTGGGGCGAATGTTCATGCGACCTCTCCTTTCGTGCCCAGCCAACAGGCCGCGCCGGTGTGTGTGCTGTCGATCCGGGGGATGTCGCGGTGGCACCGTGGCCCGGCATGGCCACAGCGCGGATTGAACGCACAGCCCGGCGGGATGGCATTCAACCGGGGCATCGAGCCGGGGATCATCTGCAATTCTGCCACGTCTTTGCGCAGCGACGGGATCGACCCCATCAATCCGCTTGTGTAGGGGTGTTTGGGGCGGCGCACGACATCGTCGACCGTGCCGACCTCGGCCAAGCGCCCGGCATACATCACCGCCACCCGGTCGGCTGTTTCCGCGATGACCCCCATGTCATGCGTGACCAACATCACCGCCGTGCCCCGTTCGCGGCACAGGCGTTTCAACAGCGCGGTGATCTGGGCCTGAATCGAGACATCCAGCGCGGTTGTCGGTTCGTCCGCGACAATCAATTCCGGCTCGGCACAAAGCGCCAGCGCAATGACAATCCGCTGCCGCATACCGCCGGAAAACTGGTGCGGGTAATTGTCGATCCGCTCTTCGACCGCCGGGATGCCGACCTCGCGCATCAGATCCTTGGCACGTTCGCGGGCGGCGGATTTATCAAGATCGGTGTGCAGACGGATCGTTTCAACCAACTGATCCCCGACCCGAAACAACGGATTGAGTGAGGTCAGCGGATCCTGAAAGATCGCACCAATGCGCCGCCCCCGGATGCTCTGCATTGCGGTGTCGTCCAGATCATCAATCCGATCCCCTGACAGATGGATGGTTCCGGCGGCAATCCGCCCCGGGGGCTCCAACAGCCCAAGGATCGACATGCCGGTCATCGACTTGCCCGCGCCGGATTCCCCCACCATCCCAAGGATTTCCCCCTGCCGGATTTGCAAAGAGATATCGTCAACAGCGGTCAGAATGCCCTTGCGGGTGGGAAATTCGACGCGCAGGTTTTGCACGTCAAGAACGACATCACTCATGGCGTGGCCCTTTCGTAGCTGGGGGTGAAAATCGCGGACACCGGCGGATGGCCGGTGGTGCGGTCGGGGTATTTGGCGATCAATCCGTCAAATTGCGCCTGCGCGCGGGCGGCGTCTTTGGTTTCGTTAATGCCGGGGATGACGCCATCGGCCATCACATGCCGCCCGTCGATCCAGACATCGCGCACATCCCGGCCCGAGGTCGATGTCATCAGGGTTTGCACCGGATCGGGTGTTTGCAGGGTGTTGCGCAGGTCGATCACCGCAATATCGGCCTTGGCCCCCGGGGCCAGACGGCCCAGATCTGGCCGGTTCAGCGCCCGCGCGCCGCCCAGTGTGGCGGCGTCAAACATATCTTCTGATCGGATCGCCTCCATCCCATCGGCCAGCCGCGCGGTCATCATGCCGATCTGCATGTTCAGGATCATGTCGGCGGGATGTGTGTCGGTGCCAAGGCCAATGTTGATGCCTTTGCCACGGCATTTCGGAAAGCTCTTGAGCATCCCGCCATGGCGCGCCGACACCAGCGGACAATGCACCAAAGTGGCCTCTGCCCCGGCAATCAGGTCAAATTCCGCTTCGGTCGCCTGGGTGCCATGCGGCAACAGCCAATTGTCCCGAAGCGCACCAATGCGGTGCAGCCATTCAATCGGCGCGCAGCCGTGTTGTTCGCGCACCAGACGCAATTCCACGGGCGATTGGCTGCAATGCTGGCGCACCGGCGCGCCCATGTCGGCGGCGATATCCGCCGTGCGCTGCAACAGCGTTTCGGTGCAGGTTTCAATCCGGTCGGGCGCAAACATCGCGCGAATGCGCCCGCAGGCCACCCCATCAATCCGCGCGGCAAAATCCGCCGCATCGGCCAGGCCTTGCAATCCGCGTGCCTCATCAAATGTGGCGCGAATGTTGCCCGCATTGTCCGTCACCTGACCACCGGTGCGATAGGCGGGGCCAAGATACACCCGCAGGCCAAGGTCCTCGGCGGCGGCCGCCGCGGCATCGAATTCTGCGACCGTTTCGCCCCATGCGCGGTAAAACAGCGAGGCGATGGGCAGTGCCGTGGTAATGCCGTTGCGGATCAGCTGGGCAAAGGCATGGCGCTTCTGAAACGCCAGCTCCTCCGGCGAATACATCTCATACGGGCCGCGTGCGACATAGGTTTCGGGCCAAACCCGGCCCTTTTGCCACGCCGGGCCGTTGTCGTAGCCCAGGATCGTGGTGTCGAGGTCCGACAGCGCATCAAGGTCGATGAACCCGGGGCAAATCACCGCCGCGCCATAGTCGATCCGCCGCGCGACTTCGCCGTCAAAGCCCGTGCCGACGAAGACCACTTCGGTCCCGTCGATCACCACAACGCCGTTTTCAAACACCACATGGCGGCCATCGCGGTGGCCGATGACCCATCGGGCCGAGAGGAGAGTTCGCGCGCCCATCATGGGGCCTCGATCACGCAGGTGCCATCGCGCGCGACAACCTCGCCCGCCTTCAGCACCAATTTGCGCGGCGCATGGGTGACAACCGCTTCGGCCAGCGTCGCGCCCTCGACCAGCAGGCAATCGGCGGTACAGCCAAGGCCCAGGCCATAGCCCGCCACCCCCATGATCGCCGCGCCGCCAAAGGTGCAGATATCCAGCGCCAATTCGACCTCATCATCCCGGCGCAGATTGTTGCGCATGCCGATCTGCATCGCCTTTTCCAGCATGTCGGAATTGCCATACGGCCCCCAGGTGTCGCGAATGCCGTCACAGCCCGCCCCGGTCAGAATGCCGTGCGCCTTCAGCTCCTTGACCGCCGGAACAGGGGCCGAGGCCGGGGCCGTCGTGAGGATGTGAATGCGGTTCTCCGCCAGCTTTTCCTGCAACCCGGTGACATAGCCGCGATCCACCGCGCCCAGACAAAAGGCATGTGAAATCGACACCTGCCCCTGCATCCCCAGCGCGACGGTGCGATCAATGATTTCCTCCATCGAGAACCAGCCAAGCGCGTCGCGTTCGTGCAGGTGAATGTCCACCGGCTTGCCGTGTTTTTCCGCCAGCGCAAACACCGTGTCCAGATGCCCCTTGGGGTCATGTTCCATGCCGCAGGGGTCAATTCCCCCCACCAGATCCGCGCCAAGCGCCAGCGCCGCGTCCATCAACTCGGCGGTGCCGGGGCGGGTCATCATGCCCGATTGTGGAAAGGCGACGATCTGAATATCCACCATGCCCGCCAGCTTTTCGCGGGTGGCCATCACGCCCTCGATCCCGGCCAGACCGTGATGGGTGTCCACATCCACATGGCTGCGGATATGGGTGCACCCGTGCGACATGGCGAGGATGGCGTGGCGCTCGCTTTGCACCTGCGGATCAAGGCCGAGCGAGACTTTGACCTCGCGCTCATTGTTGATCTTGTCGATCAGGCGCGGGCCGACCTCATTGCGATACCAGGGCAGGCCGAGCAGCGATTTATCCAGATGGGTATGCGCCTCGACCAGCCCGGGGATCACGATGCGCCCGCCACAATCAATCACCTCGGCGTTTGGCGCGGCTTCGGCGGCGAACACACCGTCAACGATATGCAGGTCGGTTACAGGGCCGCCCATCGGGCGCACGTTTTGAAGGGTCTTGGAAGTCACGTTAATCACCGCAGTTTGGGGTTGAGCGCATCGCGCAGCCAGTCGCCGATCATGTTGACCGACAGCACGATCAGACAGAGCTGGATCGACGGAAACACCACGATCCACCACAGGCCGGAAAACAGATATTGATTGCCGATGCGGATCAGCGTGCCAAGCGACGGCTGATCGGGTGGCATGCCGACACCGAGGAACGACAATGTTGCTTCTGACAGGATCGCCAGACCAAAGTTCAGCGTGGCCGCCACCATGATCGGCGTCATGCAATTGGGCAGGATGTGTT
Source organism: Marinovum sp. J2-8 (assembly GCF_055808435.1). Lineage (NCBI taxonomy): Bacteria > Pseudomonadati > Pseudomonadota > Alphaproteobacteria > Rhodobacterales > Roseobacteraceae > Marinovum > Marinovum sp. J2-8. The sequence goes on from NZ_JBVVRZ010000001.1 coordinate 479,183, forward strand.
GCAACATGATGCGCCAGGATTTCACCCGGATCAGCTTGGCCGCCTGCACATATTCCTTTTTTGCCTCGACCATCGCCGAGGCCCGTACCGTGCGCGCATATTGCACCCAGGACGGCACCGCGATGGCAAAGATCAGGATCGGCGCAGCCAAGATATCCTTCAGCCCGGTGGGCAGGGATGCGCTGGCAATTGCGGTGATCAGAATGGCGATCAGGATAAACGGCATCGACAACAACACATCGCCGACCCGCATGATCACATTGTCGATCCAGCCGCCGAAATATCCCGCCATCAACCCCAGCGCGAGACCAACGCAAAGCGCCAGCAAAACCGAAGCAAAGCCAATGATCAGCGAAATGCGCGAACCATAAAGCACCGCCGAAAGGATATCGCGCCCCTGGGTGTCGGTGCCAAGGATATAGGGCCATTGGCGGGCCTCATTCCAGATCGGCGGAATTTCCGAATTCCAAAGCTCCAGCGCGGCCAGATCATAGGGGTTCTGTGGTGTGATCCACGGCGCAAGAAACGCCGTAAGCGCAACCAGGATCAGCAACCCAGCGGCAAAAATCGCCGAAGGATGCGAGCGGAAGGAATACCAAACGTCGCTCTCGCGCAGCTTGTCCAGCCGGTTGCGCAACGTGGTGCGTGCGGGCACGGGAAGGGTCTTTTCCATGGGGGTCTCCTGCTCAACCATTGGCACGGGCGGTGTCATCGCGCAGGCGCGGATCAACCCAGGCATAGGTGATGTCGACAAGCGTGTTCAGCACGACAAAGATAAAGGAAACGATCATCAGATAGGCCGCCATCACCGGGATATCGACGAAGGTCACCGCCTGAATGAACAGCATCCCCATGCCGGGCCATTGAAATACCGTCTCGGTGACCAGCGCAAAGGCGATCAGATTGCCGATCTGCATGCCCGTCAGGGTGATCACCGGCATCAAACAATTGCGCAGCGCATGGCGCCATTGCACGCGGGCGGTGGGCACGCCGCGGGCGCGGGCGAATTTGATGTAATCGGCGCGCAGGGTTTCCAGCATCTCGGCGCGCACCAACCGCATCACCAGGGTGACCTGAAACGTCGAAAGCGAGATTGCCGGCAATATCAACGCCGCCCGCCCCGAGGGTGTGAGCAACCCGCTCGACCACCAGCCGATATCCACCGTTTCGCCGCGCCCAAAGGCGGGCAACCACCCCAGCGAGACCGAAAAGGCAAGGATCAGCAGAATACCCACCACGAAACTGGGCAATGACACCCCGACAATGGAGCTCAACTGCAATATATTGGCCAATCGACTGTCGCGATAAACGGCGGTGATCACCCCCGCCGGGATACCCACCACCAGTGAAATCACCGTTGCCACCAGCACCAATTCGAACGTCGCAGGGAACCGATCCTTGATCAGCACCATCACATCCTGTTGGTTGCGATAGGAAATTCCGAAATCCCCCTGCACCGCATTGGTGACGAACCGGGTGTATTGGACAACAAAACTGTCATTCAGCCCCAGCCGTTCGCGCAATTCCACGCGGTCCTGCAGGGTTGCCTGCTCATTCACCATCATTTCGACCGGGTCGCCGAAAAACCGGAAGATCACAAAGGCCAACAGCGCCACTGCCAGCATGACAAAAGCCGCATTGGCGGTGCGTTTAAGAAGAAAGGCAATCATTCCGGTCTCCAGTGCCAGGGCCGATCAAGGGGCATGCGCGGCCCCGATCTTGCCAAACAAACGTTTAAGTGGTCCGGGGGATGGTCCCCCCCGGACAGTTGGACCGCCAAAGGCGATCCAACACTTTGATCAGGAATCCGAACCCATCTGCGCAAACCAAAGGCGCGGCTTGGCATCGGGGAACAATGGCATGTCTGCCACGTCCTCGGTCACGGCCCAGGCCATCGGTTGTTGGTGCAGCGGGATCATGATCATCTCGTCCTTGACGATTCCCAGCGCTTCGGTTTGCAGGGCAAGACGCGCTTCAAGATCAAGCTCGCTCCCGGCGGCATCAATCAATGCGTCCAGCTCTGGATAGGACCAGCCGCCCCAGTTGAAGACACCCGCATTGCCGTCTTTCGAGTGAAAGATCTGCAACAATGGTGAATAGCTGTCGAGCAATGGCAAAGTGGCCCAGCCAAGCGTGTAGACATCGGTCTTGCCGTTGGTCCGTTTGGGCGATTGCACCGCGCGCGGCGCCACGTCCAGCTTGGGCGACAATCCGATCCGGCTCCACATCGACGCAATCGCCTGGCAGAATTGTTCTTCGTTCACCAAACCGTCGCTCAGGCAGTTGAATTCAAATTCCAACCCTTCGGCAACACCGGCCTCGGCCAGCAGCGCCTTGGAGGCTTCTGGGTCGAATTCCGGCAGGGTATCCAATGCCTCGGTATAGCCGGGGATCGGCGGGGCGATGGTGGCCCCGGCATTGCGGGACTTGCCGCGCATGACCTTTTGATGGATCAGGTCGAGGTCAATCGCCTTGTAAAGCGCCTCGCGCACTGATTTTTCCACAAACGGGTTCGCCTCTCCGGTGGTCAGCGTGTCGCGGAAGGGGAAGCCAATCATCACGGTGCGCAGGTCGACGCCTTCCAGAACTTCGACATTCGGCGCGGCCACAAGGCGCGGCAAATCCTGCACCGGCGCGTCATTGGTAAAGCTGATCTCTCCCGACAACAGCGCAGCAACCCGCGTCGCGGCAGAGTTCACCGGCGTCAGCTCGATCTTGTCGAGGTTATGCTGCGGCTCGTCCCACCAGTCGGGATTGACAACAAAGACCGTCTTGGCGTCGGGCTGGCGACTTTCGACGATGAAGGGGCCAGTGCCGTTGGCGTTATAAGTGGCATAGCCTTCGGTGCCTGCGCCGACATCGGTTGGCATCAGCGCATCGTTTTCGGTCATCCATTCATTGTCAAAGATATGAATGTTGGTCAGATCGTTCAGCAACAGCGGATAGGTGCCGTTCAGGGTGATATCGACGGTCAGCTCGTCGACCACCTTGGAGCTGACATAGGCCGGCAGGTTGCCTTTGAGCGGCGAGGTTTCGTGGCTGACCCGCGTCAGCGATGCAACGACATCTTCGGCGGTGAAAGGGTTGCCATTGTGAAAGGTCACGCCCTCACGCAGCTTGAAGCGCCAGGTGATCTGATCTTCCAGAATTTCCCAGCTTTCCGCCAGTGCGGGTTCGATCTTGAGGTCTTTGTTATAGCGCACCAGACCTTCGTAGACGTGGTTCAGCACGTTGATCGTGAAACTGTCGCCAAAGGAATATGGGTCAAGCGAGCCGATATCGCGGTTGGCGCCCCATTTCAGCACATTCTCGGCCTGTGCTGTGCCTGTAAATGCAGCAACTGCTGCTGTTGCGAGCAAGAGATGTCGTAGTTTCATATTCTGGTCCCCGTCATGGAAGATTGTATTTCGGATTCGGCGAAATTGGATACGATGTATTTTGGGTGGCACAGTGAATGCGATGTGACAAGTAAATTGTATCCAATTGACGAATTTAATTGTATGCGATATGCATTGTGCGAATTTGATGGGCAGAACAGATTATGAGTGACACCAAGACCACCCTGACCGACGCGGTTCATGACCTGCTTCGCAAGGCAATCATCGAACAAGCCTTGAAGCCGGGGATGCGGCTGCCGGAGGATACCGTCGGCGAACAGTTCGGTGTTTCGCGCACGATCGTGCGTCATGCGCTTGTCCGGCTGGAACACGAAGGGCTGGTTGTGACCCGGCGCAATCGCGGGGCTTTTGTCGCCGAGCCGTCAAAAGAAGAGGCGCAGCATGTGTTCGAGGTGCGCAGATGCCTGGAAAACGATGTTATTCGCCTGCTTTGTGCGCGGATGCCGAAAAGCGGCTATGATCGGCTCGAAGCGCACGTGCGACAGGAGCAAACCGTCAGGGGCAAGGACGGCCCGGTCTCGATTCGTCTGGCCGGTGAATTTCACGTCTTGCTGGCCGAATTGACCGGAAACCCGGTGCTGACGCGCTATATCTCTGAGGTGGTGCTGCGCTGTTCCCTGATCATGTCGCTATATGCCCGCAGCCATTCGTCCGATTGCGCCGTGGATGAACATTCACAGATCATCAATGCGATCCGCGTCGGCGACCCCGATCGCGCCATCGACATCATGGAACATCATCTGGGCGCTGTCGTCGACCGTGCGGACCTTGCACCCCAGGCAGATAGTATCCAATCCATCCTCTCACACTACGGCAAGGAACTTGTCCAATGACCTTGAAAGACGGCTATCATGCCTTTGACTTTGCGGATCTGTCCCCGCGAGAGGCCTATAAGGTCATGATCGGAACCATCGTGCCGCGCCCCATTGCCTGGGTCACGACGATTTCGCCCGATGGCGTGGTGAATGCGGCACCCTATTCGTTTTTCAACTGTCTGTCCGCCGATCCGCCGATTTTGGCGCTGGGCGTCGAAAACAAACCGGACCGTGGCTTCAAGGACACGGCCTATAACATCCGCATGACGGAATGCTTTACCGTCAACATTGTGGATCGGGTAAACGTCGAGGCCATGGCCGTCACCGCCGCCGGGTTTGAGCCCGAGGTCGATGAGCTTGCCATGGCCGGGTTGACGGCTGTGCCGGGGGATCACGTCAAATGCCCGCGCATCGCCGAGGCGCCGGTGGCCTTTGAATGCGAACGGTATCTTGGAATCTCGGTCAGTTCCGCGCGCGAGATCATTCTTGGCCGGATCGTGCGGGCACATATCCGCGAGGATGTGATTGATCCCGAATCCTATTATTCCGACCACGAAAAGCTTGATGCGCTTGGCCGGATGGGCGGCAATGGCTATGCCGGGACAATGGATTATTTTGATCTGCCGACGCCATCCGCCGAGGATATTCTGAAAAACCTTGCGGTCCGCACCGCCTCTGGCGGCGCATGACGCTGGGGCGGCGGATGGCAGGAAAGACCGGGGTTTGTCCAATCTTTCACCGCCGCTGCCGCCCGCGCGTTCCGGTCAAATCTGCCAGGTAAAGCCGGTTTCTTTTTCCGAACGATCCCAAAGCTTTACCGTCACGGCCTTGTCATGCGCAAAGGATTCCAACGTGCCTTGGCCCACCGGGCCGACCCATTCCATGCGTCCTGTGGGGCCATATAATGCCTTGGGCTTCAGCCCGTCTTCGGTGGCGCACATGACTTCTGGATAGGCGCCCTTTTCGGCGGATTGCACCATTGGTGACAGCGACATAAGCCCGAATACGAGGCGCGAGGTCAGGCTGCCGCTTGTGCGGATCAACGAGGTCGCGGAAGATCCGGGGTGACAGACAAAGACGCGCACGCGTTTTCCCGCCGCTGCGATCCGGTCTTGCAGCTCATAGGCGAACATCATCTGCGCCAGCTTGCTTTGGCTATAGGCGGGATTGGCGCGATAGGCCTTGTCCCAGTTCATATCGTCGAACTGAATGGTCCGCAGCCCCATCTTGTAGCCAAGGCTGGCAACAACCACGATGCGGCCTGCACTTTCGTCGATGCGATCAAAAAGCATGCCGCAGAGGACAAAATGACCATAATGGTTGGTGCCCAGCTGGCTTTCGAAACCATCTTTGGTGAATTTCTGTGTCGGCACCTGCGCGATGGCGGCGTTACAGATCAGGGCGTCAATGCGCGGCACGGTCGCCAGCACCTCTGCCGCGGCGGCGCGCACGCTGGCCAATTCAGCCAGATCCATGCGAATGAAACGCACATCGGCCTTTGCGCCGAATTCCTGTTTCAGATCGTCGACGGCGGCGGAAGATTTTTCGGCGCTGCGGTTCAGCATCACCACCTGCGCACCTTTGGCCAGCAGAATGCGGGCGGCCTGAAATCCTGCACCGGCATTGGCACCGGTGATCAAATAGGTTTTGCCCGCAAGCGAGCCGAGGCGGTCTGGCGTCCAGCCTTTGGGGCCAAATTGGGTGTCTGTCATGATCTTGATCCTTCCAGCGACGGCCAGCGGCCGCGCAAATGGTTGCTGTTCTGATCAGGGATCTAAATGTCGCGATGGATGGAAAATAGCCAGGATCATCGCGAATACTTGCCCGATTGTATCAACCGGGTTGTTTTGTCCAAATGCATGGCCCTAAATGACCCTCATGACAAAACCGCAGATAAAACAGCTGATCGAAAACCGCATCCATGCGGATGGCCTGATGGAAACCGGCATCAGCGGGGTCAGGCTGTTTCGCGCCACCGCTGCCATTCCCTGTGCCCCTGCGGTGTACGAGCCCAGTGTCATTGCCATTGTGAGCGGAACCAAGGAGGCGGTTCTGGATGGCGAGCGCTATGTGTATGATGACAGCCGATACATGTGCTGCCCGATGTCGATGCCGGTGACGGCGGGCACGCCGGATGCCGCGCCGGACAGGCCGCTTTACGGTGTGTATCTGTCGCTTGATCAACGGATCATGACCGAATTGATTCTGGAAATGGACAGCGCCGGGGGGCTGCCATCTGGCCGGGGCGCGCCGGGAAAACAGGGGGTTTGGCTTGCCCGCTGGGACGAGACATTTTGTGATGCGCTGCTGCGGCTTTTGCAGCTGGGGGAAAGCCAGACAGATACGGCGGTGCTTGGTGCGGCGCGGCTGCGCGAAGTTTATTATGCCATCCTCAAAGGCGAGGCCGGTCCCCTTGCGCGTCAGGCCTTTGGCCCCGGAAATGCCATTGCCCGGTCCATTGCGCATTTGTCGTCTAATCTGGATACGCCAATCTCGATCGAGGATATGGCCGCCCGTGCCGGCATGAGCCGCGCAGTGTTTCACCGCAAATTCAAACAGGCGACAACGATGTCGCCGATCCAGTTCGTGAAATCCATGCGACTGAACAATGCTGCCATGAAAATTGCCGGTGGCGTGACGGTGACCGAAGCGGCGCTGAATGTCGGCTACGTCAGCCCGTCGCAGTTCAGCCGAGAGTTCAAGCGTATGTATGGGCAATCGCCACGGCAGTGGAGCGATGCGCAGCATCATGCGGTGGGATTGGCGTAAGGCGCGGCCAGCCTCTTTGTGGTGCCGGGGGGGCGGTTTGACCGTTGTATTGCCCCGGTAAAGCAAACGGCACGCCAAATTGTCTTGGCGTGCCGTGGGGTTAGGCCACAGGTTCCGGCATCAAAGCTTTGGGGTGCCAGTCATTGTGTCGCCTGTGACCCGCGCCGCGCAGGTCCATGCGACCCAGCGGTGATGCGCGGCAAAGCCTGAAAGCTTAGTGCGCCATCCAGGATTGATCGACCCAGCTTTCAATATCGCCGGTCCATTCCAGCGCCGTGCCGCCCGGCCCCTTCAACACACCACTGTCAAAGAGGAATTTCGCCATGGTGCCAAAGGTTGTCATATTGATTGTGCCGACCGGCGTGTCCCCGTCGCGCAGGAAACCGCCATCGGCAATCGCCTGCATCGAGCCTTGCACCAGCTCGCCGTTCGGAAAATCGCCAGCCGCGATCAACATGTCGGCGGCCGCTGCCGGGTTGTCTGCCGCCCAGGCATATCCCGCCTGAGTGGCCTTCATGAAACGCGCAACCATGTCGGGGCGGTCGGCCAGAATCTCGGTTGTGGTGCCGATATAGCCGTTTTGCTGATCCGGCACGCCGTAGTCGGTATAGGCGAAACTGCTCTGTTCCCGCCCGAGCAAGACGCTGTTCACCCCTTCCCAGGTCGAAACCTCCAGCGTGAAATCAACCGCGCCGTTGGCCAGCGCCTCATAGGCGCCGGTGCCCAATGTCACCGTGTCATATGTCGGCTCGCCGCCATCGGTTTCGATCATGGTGGAAATCAGCGCGTCTTCCCATGCGCTGCCAAACCCGGCATAGATCTTGCCCGTCAGATCCGCAGGGCGGGTGATGGCGGTGTTGGCGCTGTTATAGACCAGCCGCCCGGTTTCGTGCTGCATCGTCGCCCAGAGCGCGGTGATGTCGGCCTCTGCCGCCCGCGCGCTCAGAAACCCAAGCGAGGTCATGTAAGCGAATTCCGTGACCTTCGCGGCCAGCAACGCGGTAGAGGTGCTGTCGGTATACGGCAGGATATCCACCTCCAGCCCAGCATCTTTGTAAAGACCCTGATCGCGGGCCACGATCAGCCCGATGTGGTTGGTGTTCAAGGTCCAGTCGAGCGCAATGCTCACCTTGTCTTCGGCATGGGCCACGGCGGGCAGCGCAAGGCAGGCAGCAAGCAGAATAGGTTTCATGGTGTCTTCTCCAACAAAAGGGATCTGAGCGAGACCCGCATCGGGGCCAGGCTGGCCTCGGTTCGGGTGTCGCGGGGCGAGGGAATGGGCAGGTCGGCCAAAATCCGGCCAGGATTACCCCCCATGACAAGGACGCGATCCGCCAATTGCGTCGCCTCATAGAGGTCGTGGGTCACCATCAACACGCCGCGCGGGGTCCGCGCGAGTTGTTGGCAGAGCCAGTCCTGCATTTTCAGGCGGGTCACAGCGTCAAGCGCGGAAAAAGGTTCGTCCAACAGCACAAATCGGCTGTCCTGTACAATCGTTCGCAAAAACGCCGCGCGCTGTCGCATGCCGCCGGACAGTTGATCGGGAAACAGCTGCGCCGTGCCGTCCAGCCCGAATGCGGGCAACAGCGGTGCGATGCGCGCCTGTGCGTCGCGGCGATGAACCCCGGCGATTTCCAGCCCCAGGGCCGCGTTTTCGGCGATGGTCAGCCAGGGAAACAGCGTGTCCTGCTGCGGCTGATAGGCAATGCTTGGATGCGGCGGGGTCACGGCGCTGCCATCCAGCCGGGCGCGACCCTGTGCGGTCAGCGTCGGTGGCAGGACCCCGGCCAGCCATTTCACCACCGATGATTTGCCACAGCCAGAAGGGCCGATCAGGCAGGTGATTTGGCCCTCCGCCAATTCCAGTGACAGATTCTGCACCAATTGGGTGTCCGCTGCGGCGATGGTCAGCCCTTCAACCTGTAGCATCGTTGTCCCTCCGGAACCGGCGCCCGGTGGCCCGGTCGACCCCGTGCAAGAGCGCAAGCAACAACAAGGTCAGACAGGCAGAGACGACAACGGCGGCCAGCACCAGGTCGGCGCGAAAGTTGTTCTTTGCCGACAGGATATAAATCCCAAGACCGCGCCGCGCGCCTGAATATTCTGCAAAGATGGCGGCCACCACCGCATAGGTCGCCGAAATGCGCAGCCCGGCAAAGAAGGCCGACCGCGCCACGGGCAGGGTCGCGCGGCGAAACACGCTCCATTGTCCTGCGCCCATGGACACCAATTGATCCCGATAGGCCAGCGGCAGCCGGGCATATCCCGACAGCAGGCTGACCAGCATCGGGAAAAACGTCACGAGGATGACCAGCAATACCTTTGGCAACAGCCCGAAGCCGAACCACAACACCATAAGCGGCGCCAGCGCCACGATCGGCACCGTTTGGCTGGCCACCAGCAACGGCATCGCCCCACGGCGCAGCCAGGGCAGGAAATACAGGGCGACCGAAGTGGCAAATGCCACCAGCACCGACAGGCTGAACCCGGTTGCGGTCACCGTCAGGGTGGCCAGTGCATGGCTGCCGATGTCGGCCCGGTTCAACCACAGGCCGCGCAGCACATCATGCGGCGCCGGCAACACCAGCGGCGACACCGCCGCGCGGGCGCAATAGACCTCCCAGGCTGACAGCAACGCCAGCGCAATAAGAACGGTCGGAAAGCTCCGTTTCAGAAACGACATTGGTGTCTCCGATCGCAGGACCGCGCCCCTGCATCCTGTGCAGGGCGGCGGGTCGGTGCGTTCAGCGCAGGCTGGGGGAGTTGGCAGAGGCGGTCATGTCAATGGTGACATGGCCCTCGGCTGGGCCAAACCGCAGGAAAGCCTGCCGCAGAACCTCGAACACGGCGCCGGCGTCACCGCGCAGACGGGTGCAGAAGTTCTTGGATTTCAAAAAGGTGCCAGAACCTTTCAGAAAGTCGATGCAGCCATAAATCTCGTCCATATGGCCATCCTGGCCCAAGACATAGAGCGAGAACTGCACATCAATCTCGACCCCGGTGACCGGGGCATCGGTGACGGCCTGATGGGCCAATGTCTGGCGCTCTGCCAATGACAGCGATTGTGCCTTGGTCAGCGTCTCGCAATGACAAGAGGGGTCATCCGGTTCCCCGGGACAGCCGCGCGACAGGGTGACATGCATCGCGACATGATCCGGCTGGGCAGCAACCGTCGCAAACAGATCGCGGATCGCGTCGAACAATGGCCCCGGCGCGCCGACCATAAGCGTCGACATATCGTCGGTCTCGATCCGAAGATCCTGTTGATATGGGGTAAAGGCCTTGAGCCCGGACAGGATGACATCGACAAAATCGGATGTCATCGGGTAGAGTGACACTTGCGCGCCTATAAACATATGTGACCTCGCTCCGCTGGTATGATCCAGATCAGCTGTGGAGGGTTCACGCATCGTTGCGCATCTCAGCCCCGTTCGGGACACCCCTGGCTATTTCGCGTGCAACATTCATTGCATCGCCGGCCATGTCAAGCGCTGTTTGCCCGAGGGGCAGCCTTGGGCCGGATATGGCATTTGAGATCAGATTTTGGACCTCAAATATCATTGTCTGCCATGCCCTGCGGCCCTACCGATCAAGGGGAAAGACGTGGGAGGATGTTATGGACATCGAAGGTAAGACAATCTTGGTCACCGGGGCCAATTCCGGGCTGGGCGCGGGTGTGGCCGCGCGCCTGTTGGCCGATGGGGCCAATGTGGTGGGCATCGACATTGCCACTGACGGCGCGTCGCAGCACGACAGATTTGCGCTGGTCAAGGCCGATGTGACCGCGCCCGATCAGGTGGCTGCGGCGATCGAGACCGCCAAAAGCCGCTTTGGCGCGCTGCATGGTCTGGTCAATTGCGCCGGGATCGCGCCGGGACAGAAGATCGTCGGCCGCGACGGCCCGCATGATCTGGCGCTGTTTTCCAAGGCGGTTTCGATCAATCTGATTGGCACGTTCAACACCATGCGGCTGGCCGCCGAAGCAATGGCGGGCGGCGATGCCGGCCCCGAAGGCGAACGCGGTGTGATCATCAATACCGCCTCGATTGCGGCCTTTGACGGCCAGATCGGACAGGCGGCTTATGCGGCCTCCAAGGGGGGTGTTGTCAGCCTCACCTTGCAGGCCGCACGTGAATTGGCGCGCTCGGGCATTCGGGTGATGGCAATTGCGCCGGGTATCTTTGAAACGCCGATGATGGCCGGTCTACCACAAGAGGTGCAGGATTCCTTGGGGGCCAAGGTGCCGTTTCCGGCGCGGCTTGGGAAGGCGTCGGAATTCGCCGAGCTGGTGGCGGCAATTTTCGCAAACCCCATGCTGAACGGCGAGGTGATCCGCCTGGATGGCGCGCTGCGCATGACGGCGAAATAGCGGGGCGTGAGAGTCAGATTGCATTGGCCGCGGGGCGTGGATGTGCCCCGCGGCCTTTGTTCGGTTCCGGCCTAGCTGCGCACCATGCCGAGGATGTCATAGGTCTTGTCCAGGATCGGCGACGCAATGTCGCGCGCGCGAGCGGCACCATGACCAAGGATGCGGTCGATTTCCGGCAGGTCATCCATAAGCCGCGACATCTCGGTCGAAATCGGCGCCAGTTTCGCCACCGCCAAATCGGCCAGCATCGGTTTGAATTCCGAAAACTGCTTGCCGCCGACATCACCCAGCACCTGATCGACGCTTTGGTCGTTCAGCGCCGCATAGATGTTGACCAGATTGCGCGCCTCGGCCCGGTCTTCCAGACCTTTGGCCTCGCTTGGCAGCGCCTCGGGGTCGGTCTTGGCCTTGCGGATCTTTTTCGCAATCGTGTCGGCATCATCGGTCAGATTGATCCGGCTGGCGTCCGAAGGATCGGATTTCGACATCTTTTTTGTGCCGTCCCGCAGGCTCATCACCCGGGTTGCGGCACCTTCGATCACCGGTTCCGGGATCGGAAAGAAATCGACGCCAAAATCATTGTTGAACTTGATCGCAATATCACGCGTCAGTTCCAGATGCTGTTTCTGGTCCTCGCCCACCGGCACATGCGTCGCGTGGTAAACAAGAATGTCGGCGGCCATCAGCGCAGGATAGGCCAAAAGCCCCAGCGATGCGTTTTCCTGATTCTTGCCGGCCTTGTCCTTCCACTGGGTCATGCGCTTCATCCAGCCCATGCGCGCCACACAGTTGAAAGCCCACGCCAATTGGGCATGTGCAGACACTTGCGACTGGTTGAACAGGATGGATTTTTCCGGGTCGATACCCGACGCAATGAACCCGGCGGCCAGTTCGCGGGTGGCATGGCGCAGATCATTGGGGTCTTGCCAGACGGTGATCGCATGCATGTCGACCATGCAGAAAATTGATTGCACGCCATCGTCCTGACTGTCGGCAAAGCGCTTCAGCGCGCCAAGATAATTGCCAAGATGCAGGTTGCCCGAAGGCTAAATCCCCGAAAAGACGCGGGGGGTAAAGGCAGATGGGGTTTGGACGCCCTCTGTCATGGGGTTTCTCCGTCTGGATTTCCGATTGTTCTGCGCTTACCCATGCACCAGAGGGTCGTCAAGGTGAAGGCCCAGCCAGACCGCAGGGATGCCCATGCACGATCCGATGAACCAGCCGCCGATCAACCCCTTGCCGCCGGTCATTGTGGCACTGTTTCTGGTGATTGCCGGGATTGAATTGACGTTTCAGGCGGGCGCGCAGGGCTTTGTCGGTGGGCCGACTGCGGTCGGCTGGCGGCTGGATGCGGTGCGCACATATGCCTTCTCCGGCGACATATTCGACTGGATGCTGGCCAACGGGGTGTTCCCGTTGGAACATATGATCCGTTTTGTCAGCTATCCGTTCCTTCAGGCCAATTTCAGTCATGCGCTGTTTGTCAGTGTCATGTTGCTGGCGCTGGGCAAATGGGTGGGCGAGGTCATGGGCGGCGTTCGGGTGCTGGTGCTGTTTCTTGGGTCATCCATCATCGGCGCGGTGTTTTATGGCGCGGTTTTGAATGATCCCGTGCCGCTGATCGGCGGCTTTCCGGGGGTCTATGGCATAATCGGCGGCTTTACCCTTCTGCTTTGGCGGCAATTGGGCGCCGAAGGCGGGCAGCAGATGCGCGCGTTTTCCTTGATCGGCATGTTGCTGGCGATCCGGCTGGTGTTCAGCCTGCTTTATGGCGCTGACAGCACATGGGCCGCTGATTTTGCCGGGTTTGTGGGCGGATTTGCCATGTCGATATTGCTGGCGCCCGGGGGCTGGACGGCGTTTCTGGCGCGTATCCGGCGCTAGGGTCTGGATCCTAGACAGCACTGAGCAGCTTTTCAGATCTGTTGGACTGCCGGTTCGGGCGGTGGCTTGACCGTCGTCAATCAAAACCATAAAACTAGTTTTATCGAATCAATGGAGATTTTGGATGAACTGGGAACAAGCGGCGGCAGGATTTGCCGCGATGGGATCTGAAGCCAGACTGCAAGTGCTGCGCATCTTGATCCGTGCGGGCGAAAGCGGCCTGACGGTATCGGACCTTCAGGACCGGACCGGGATCGCGCCATCCACGCTGGCGCATCACCTGAAATTTCTGGCGGGTGCGGCGCTTATTGATCAACAACGCGATGGCCGCATGGTGATAAACCGCGCCGATTACGCGCAATTGGAACAGCTTGCACAATTTATTCTGTGTGAATGCTGTGCGGATGAAACCAGAAAGGCGGCGAACAATGGCTGATCTGACGCAATCGCCGAAACGCGATCTGGTGAACGGGTTGAAAACCCCGTGGACGGTTGTGGTGATCGTTCCGTTGTGTGTGGCGCTGCTGGATCCGGGGCAGTTCGTTCCGGTTGTGGAATTCGCGCTGCGGGCGTTTCTTGGCACCTTGCCCTTTATCCTCTTTGCTGTGCTGTTGATTGCCTATCTCAAGGCCGCCGGGGCCGAAGCGATGATCGCCCGTGCGTTTGATGGCCGCGAGACCCAGGCGATCTTCATGGCGGCGCTGTTTGGCGGGCTTGCCCCGTTTTGTTCCTGTGAGGTCATTCCCTTTATCGCCGGGCTTTTGGCGCTGGGCGCGCCGCTGTCTGCGGTCATGGCGTTCTGGCTGTCCTCGCCGCTGATTGATCCGCCCACATTGCTGATCACCGCTGCTGCCCTTGGATGGCCGTTTGCGGTGGGCAAGGCGATTGTCGCGGTGGGCCTGGGTCTGTTTGGTGGCTTTGCCGTCCGGGCAATGGTCGGGGCCGGCGCATTTGGCGATATGTTGCGGCCCCGCAAATCTGCGGGCTGTGGTTGTGGGCCAAATCCGTTGGAGGGACGCCCGGTATGGAAGTTCTGGACTGAAGAGAAACGGCGCGGCGAATTCCGGGCACAGATGATCGAGAACATGGTGTTCCTGGCGAAATGGTTGGCGCTGGCCTATGTGCTTGAGGCGCTTTTGGTCACCTATGTGCCCGCTGATGTGATTGTGCGATTGGTCGGCGGCGATGGTGTTGTTCCGGTGGTGATCGCGGCCTTTGTGGGGATGCCGGCCTATCTCAACTCTTATGTTGCGCCGCCGCTTTTGGCGGGGCTGGTGGAGCAAGGCATGACATCCGGCGCAGCGATGGCGTTCATGATTGCCGGCGCGGTCAGTTCGGTGCCGGCCATGGCGGCGGTCTGGTCGCTGGTGAAGCCACGGGTGTTTTTCACCTATCTCGGACTGGGGGTCAGCGGTGCGATTTTTGCAGGCTTGGTCTTTGGCACGCTTTATTAAGCGGCGCGCCGGGGGCGCACAGGTTGGATTTGCGTTCAGGCCACGCAGGCCTTGAGGGGGCCAGCCCCTCAAAACCCCGGCGTATTTCAAAAGAGAAGAAGCCCGGCGGTGATTAGAACATGTCGTTTGGCAGGATCGGCAGCAGGCGGGAGAAACGGCGCAGTTTTTCCAGTGGGTACGGCAGGACAAAGCCTCTGCGTTCTCTTGCGGGCAGGGCCGCATTTCTTGTGGCTAGGGCGGTCCATGTGGCGGCCTTTGACGGGTCGCCGGTCTGGTTCTTGCCCAACCATTTTTGCGCCAGTTGTTGCCGCAGGGCGCTGATTTCTGCCTTGCCGTCAAAGGCGATGGAGGCTTCGGTATCCCAGCGCAGCGAGCGGCCGTTCAGATTGGCAGAGCCGACAATGCCGATCCGGTCGTCGACCAATGTAACCTTGGAATGGACATAGACCGGCCCGGCGCCGTGGATTTGCGGGCTGTCGGGGTCTGCGGGATAGGGTTGCGCCGGGGCGATGATGGCCGCGCGTGCACCATAGGCGCGTTCCAGCCGGATCAATCCGCGCATTTGCAGGGCATGGGCGTGGCGGGCATCCCAGCCGTCGTCGCCGCCAAACAACACGCGCTCGGCGAAGGGGGGCAAGATCAGGATCAGGTTCAGGTCGCGGTGGTCCGCTGCCCGGACCAACGCGTCGATCACCGGGCGGTGGCGGAGGAACTGCGTTTCAATATAGAGGCTGGCGTGGGCGCTTTGGATTGCCTCAATCACGGCGGTTTCGTTTTCGCGGATTTTCGGGCGGGGGCCCAATCGGGTCAGCCCCGGGCAGGCAATTGACAATGTCCGCAGCAGACGCGGGCCGGAATGCGGCTGGGTTTGGGGTGGCTGTAGTGGTGTTGCGTCGTCGTTCACCGGGGGCGTGCAGTTGCGCGCGGCGTTCCAACTGTCGGCGAAATGCGCGGCGAGATCACGGCAAAATGCGCCATCGGCGCGGACCGATACGTCGTGCCAGGTGTCTTCGGGATTGCGGTCATGGTCGGGGGTGTCAAAGCGGCGTTCATTGATATCCAATCCGCCAATGATGCAGGACTGGTCATCGACCACGGCGAATTTCTGGTGAATGGTGACCGGGCGCAGGTGATTGGTCCCGCGCAGGGCGGCCCGTTCCACCGGTGTGAGATCATCGGGGTCTTGGGTGCGCATTTCCGCCAGACGTTTTTGCAGCCGGTCGCGCATCGCCAGCCGCCAGAACAGCCGGCGCTTTGGCCATGCGGGGCGCAGAGGATCTGGGCGTCGCCTGATACGCAGCGTTGCAAATGGCGCACGGCCCGCCAGGAGTTTTGATGCAGATCCGGGGCAAAGATCGGGTCGAAATCGGCCAGCAAGACCCGAAGGGCAACGCCCCGTGCGGTGACATCGGCCAGCAGATCGGCCCAGGTGTCGAGCCCGCGGTCGCGCAGCCCCGGATCGCGCAGTCGGGTGCGCGGATCAAAGATGCGGAAGGACATCCAGACCTTGTGTTCGGCCTCATCCACCAGCCGTTCCAGCGCGGGAAAGGCCTGGGCGGCGGTGATCAATGGGGTGATGGGCGGGGTGTCTGTCATGATCTGCGCCGACGTAGTGTGCTCTTCAGTTCGTGCAAGCTGAAGGCGCCAAACACCTGGCCAAAGATGAAATAGGCCAGCGAGCCGAGCAGGATCAGCGCGGCCAGTGCCGGATAGCGGATGTAGTCCATCACCAGATAGCGCCCAAGTGCCGCGTTCAGCCCCCAGAGCACCAGCCCCATGGCCAGAGATGCGGCGATGATCCGCCAGATGCGGCGGCGGAACCGGGTATCGAACCGGGCGGTGTCGCCAAACCGGCGTGCGCCGACCGCCAGAAGGACCACCATCGCCCATCCCGCCAGCGACGTGGCAATCGCCGGGGCGATCCAGCCCAGAGCATAAGACAGGCCAATCGCAATCACCGCATTGATCGCCATCGCCCACAGCGCATAGCGGAACGGGCTGCGGGTGTCTTCGCGGGCGAAAAACAGCGGTTGCAGCAGTTTTTGCAACACAAAGGCGGGCAGGCCGAGGCCATAGATCGCCACTGCGACGGCGATGGCGGCGCTGTCGTCGGGGCCTGTGGCGCCGCGTTCGAACAGGACCGATACCAACGGCAGCGGGATCACCACCAGGGCCACCGCACAGGGCAGGGTCAGGGCCAGAGATATTTCACCAGCGCGCGACAGGGCCTCGCGTGCGCCTGTGTCGTCTGCGGCCTTCAGGCGGCGGGACAGATCCGGCAAAAGGACAATCCCGACCGCAATCCCCACCACGCCCAGCGGCAATTGATAGAGCCGGTCCGCCGCATAGAGCCAGCCAACTGCATTGGCAAAATGCGAGGCCACCTGCTGGCCGACCAGCAGGTTGATCTGCATCACGCCGCCGGCCAGCGCTGCGGGCAGGGCAACGATGGCCAGACGTTTCATGTCGGGTGTCAGGCGCGGGCGTTGCCATTGCAGCCGGAACCCGGCACGGCGCACCGCCACCCAGACCAGCGCCAGCTGGGCGATCCCGGAAAATGGCACGGTCCAGATCAGCACCTGGGCAATTGGCCCGTCTACCAGCGCAGCAATGCCCATCGTGACCAGCACAAAGACGTTCAACAGCACCGGCGCGGCAGCGGCGGCGGCAAAATGGCCTGCGGCATTCAGCATGCCAGAGCAAAGCGCCGCCAAGGAAATGAACAGGATATAGGGAAATACGATCCGGCCGAAATCCACCGTCAGATCAAAGCGTTCATTGCCGGAAAATCCCCCCGCCGTGGCCCAGACCAGCACCGGCATGAAGACCAGCGCCAGACCCGTCAAACACAAAAGGACAAAGGCCAGCCCCGACATCGCTTCCGAGGCAAAGCCATCCGGGTTTTCACCGGCCTCCAGCCGTTTGGAAAACATCGGCACAAAGGCGGCATTGAACGCGCCTTCGGCAAAGAACCGGCGAAACATATTGGGCAGGCGAAAGGCCGCAACAAAGGCATCCATCACCGGACCGGGGCCAACCAGCCCGAGGATCATCACCTCGCGCGCGACGCCCAGAACCCGGCTCATCAAGGTCCAGAGGCCGACGGTAAAGATGCCGGAAATCAAGCGGATGGGTTTCATGTGTCAGCCGGTCCTTGCGCGCATGGGACCGGCTTAGCCTATTGGCTGTTGCGGCGGAAGGGGCGGCGGCCCCGACCCGACAAATACAGCTGCGCGCACAGGGGCTAGGCGCTTGACGACAGTTTCATCAGGATCAAACCGGCAAAGATCAGCGCCGCCGCCGCCACCCGCAGGCCGGTCACCGGTTCGCCAAGCAACGCAATCCCAAGGATAAAGGCCCCCAAAGCGCCAATTCCGGTCCAGATCATATAGGCAGTGCCCATCGGCAAAACGCGAATGGCCAGCGCCAGCAAGCCGAAACTGCCGATCATGAAGCCGACCGTGGCCAGACTTGGCCAGAGGCGGGTGAAGCCAAACGACAGCTTCATCGAATAAACCCAGCCGATTTCAAGCAAGCCAGCAATGAAAAGATAAATCCAGGCCATCTAAGCCCCCTTTGGTTCAACCGCCGGGCCGTCCCGGACATGTCTCCTCAGGATCACGATCATGATCCGGGGCGAGGACGTGGCCTCTGGCCCCTTAATTAGGGATTTTTGGGTGTGTTGCCAACCGCAAACGCAAAAAAGCCCCGCCAGGCAAGGCGGGGCAAGTTGGTGCCAGCGCATAGCGCGCGGCACCGGCGGTGTGCCGTTTGTTTTTAAGGGATCTTTTGTCGTGGTGGTGTGGGCGCGTCAGTTCGGACGATGACCCATTTCGGCCCGGATCTGTTGGCGGAACACGTCGATCGGCACGGTTTTGCCTTCGCGTTTGATATGCCAATAGGTCCAGCCATTGCAGGATGGCGCGCCTTCCAATGCGGCGCCGACCTGATGGATCGAGCCGCGCACATCGCCACCGATCAACGTGCCGTCAGCGCGCACCTTGGCCTTGTGGCGTTTGTTGATCGAATACAGCTCTTCGCCCGGGCGCAACATGCCGCGTTCGACCAATTGGCCAAAGGGCACCCGTGGGGCCGCGCGTTTCGATGTGGATACTTCCAACACCTCGCGGTCAAATTTGCGGATCTTGCTCAGCCGCTTTTCAGCAACCTTGCGATAAGCGGCTTCACGTTCGATGCCGATGAAATCACGGCCCAGCATTTTGGCAACTGCGCCGGTGGTGCCGGTGCCAAAGAACGGATCAAGCACAACATCGCCCGGGTTGGTCGACCCGACCAGCACGCGGTGCAACAGGGATTGCGGTTTTTGCGTTGGATGCGCCTTTTCGCCGGCCTCGTCCTTTAGCCGCTCACCGCCGTTGCAGATCGGCAGAACCCAGTCGCTGCGCATCTGGATGCCTTCGTTCAGCGATTTCAGCGCCTCATAGTTGAAGGTGTATTTTGCGCCTTCTTCCTTGGAGGCCCAGATCATGGTTTCATGCGCATTGGTGAACCGCTTGCCGCGGAAATTCGGCATTGGGTTGGCCTTGCGCCAGATCACATCATTCAGAATCCAGTAGCCTTCGTTTTGCAACGCGGCCCCAACCCGAAAGATGTTGTGATAAGAGCCGATTACCCAGATCGCCCCATTGGGTTTGAGCAATCGGCGCGCCGCTTTGAGCCAGTCTTGGGTAAACCTGTCATAGGCGGCAAAAGAGGAAAATTGATCCCAATGGTCGTCGACGGCGTCAACGCGGGAATTGTCAGGGCGGTGCAGGTCGCCCTTCAGCTGAAGATTATAGGGCGGGTCGGCGAAAATCAGATCGACCGACGCCGCCGGCAAACTGTTCATCACATCGATGCAGTCACCAGATAGAATCGTATTAAGAGGGAGCGCCTGAGCGCTCTTTGCTTTGGTCATTGTCTTCATTTTCTGCCTCTGTCCCCGGCGCGTTATCGCACTCATTGGTTGCTGACAGGATGAGTCAAAGCTGATTCGCGGTCAATTTCTTTTTTGAATCAAGGGGTTAAGTTTTTGTCTTGATACAAGATGTTGTGTACAGGTTTGAACGAACGTCTATGGTGTGGGGTCACCCCCAAATGTATCAGCGCCTCTTTATGGCTTTTCGTCGGGTAACCTGCGTTTCGTTCCCAGCCATATCCGGGAAAGTGTTGCGCTAAATCCCGCATGACACAATCTCGCCTGATTTTCGCCACAATTGAGGCCGCCGCGATCGACACTGATCGGCTGTCGCCTTTGACAATGGTGCGTGCAGGCAAGCTAAGGTCGCGGGGCACCATATTGCCATCAATCAACACATAGTCCGGCGCATGGGGCAGGGCGGCAATCGCACGGCACATGGCAATGTGACTGGCGCGCAGGATATTGTGGGTATCAATCTCTTCGACCGTGGCCTCGCCGATGCCAATCTCTGCGCTGGCTTCGATTTCGGCCAATATCGCATCGCGCCGCTTTTCGCTTAACTTTTTGGAATCATTCAATCCTTTTGGAATGTTTCCGGGGTCAAGCACCACAGCGGCGGCGACAACGGGCCCCGCCAATGGGCCGCGGCCGACCTCGTCAACGCCGGCGATACGGGCAAACCCTTCGGTGTGGGCCATGTCTTCGAAGCTGTAATCTGGATATGTCATCCGCTTGAAGTGGCGCGGTTGACCGTCTCTGGCAAGCAAAAACCCGAGCGCCCGGACCGGGGCGCTCGGGCGTGGTGCGGACATCAGGGGCGTACTGCCCGCACCTCTGCTCGACTGAATGCTGCGCGCTGGGCGTCAGGTGATGCGGAAACCTTTGGACCGCAGGCAGCGGGGCTTGTAGCCGTTGCGTGTCACTTTGTGGCCATGCTTCCAGGTCTTGATCGACACTTTGCAGGACCGCGGCAGATATTCGGCGTGGCGATAGTTGCGGTTCAAACAGCGTGACGAAAGAATACGCTCGGATCCATGGCGGGTCTGGACCCGGGTCAGACAATATCCGGGCACCGGCGCCAGACGTTTTTTGCCGTATTTCTTCCCATATTTCTTGTCGTGGTGCTTCTTGTAGTCTTGGCTGTGCGTATTGTGCTGTTTCTGCATCTTGTGGTTCGCCAGTTCGTGCAACAGCAACAAGGTGCCTGCGCCGATGACGAATTTCTCAAAATTCCGATTTTCGGCAGCGGCGGGCACAGCCGAAAAAGAGGTGAGGGCAACGGCGGCGGCCATGATGGTGGAAATGAATTTACGCGACATTGGAAAGTCCTTTCTGCGTGAACTCCTGGATTTTATGAATGACCCGGTACTGTGCCGGACCAGCGATGCACCAACCCTGGCCCCGGCGCCGCCAGACAGGCAATAACAGGGCGCTGTTATTGGATAACACGCCTGTAAACCCCCTGTTGTTATTGAAAAACATCGGCAATGCGGGCAGGGTGAAGCCATGATGAAAATGCTCACATATCTCACGCTGACGGTGGCGATTGGCCTGACACCGGCCCTGGCCGATGCGGCCTGTGTTGCGGAATACAAGGCCAAGCGGGACAACCCGCTGGCGCTGTTTTTCGACACCGCCCAGATCAACGGCCCCTGCACCAAGGCCAATGCGCAAACGCAGCTGCGGGCCATGTTGGCCCAACGCGGACTGACACTGCTCAAGGTGGTTTCGGTCGGTCAGGGCTAGGCTCTGTTGACCTTGCGCCCGACATGGTGCGTCATGCCAACCAAGAGCCGTGATCGCGGGGGACCCCATGAACGACATCGAAGAATTCGCCGCCGATGTGCGTCGCTCGGGCAACCGGGTGGTGCAAATCGGCGTGGCCGCCATTGTGGTGATCCTGTTGCTGGCGGCGGTTTTCTTGTTTCTGAACCTGCCGGACGCCAATGCGTTCAATGCGCGGGTTGAACGGATTTTCGTCGAAAACGACGCGTTGAACAGCGATGCGGAAATCAAACTTCTCGAAATCCTTGCGCTCTCTGGCACGGCGTTTTCCGAAACGCTGACATCTTATCGCATGGTGATTTTCGTATTGCTGGTGTTCGCCACCGCGCTTTTGATTGCGGCCCTTGTGTTTCTGGTGATGCTGATCGCCATGAACCGCCGGATGGCACAGATCGAAAAGTCCGGGATTCAGGTGTCCTCCTTGATGATCAGCCGCGAAGAACGCGCGGTTTACCTCAACAACATGGGGTTCAAACTGACCGATGCGGCGATGGAAACGCTCTGTGTGCTGGCAGAGGCGCGGATGGATGACGATGTGCTGACCGGGGTTCAGATCGAGGCGATGATTTCCGGCAAATCGGAATCCGATTGCGAAGAAGCTTCGGGGGCGACGCGAATCAAACGGCTGCGCGATGGGTTGGGCAACCAATTGGTGAGCGAGCTGTTGGTCAAAAACATCGCCCGGCGCGGATATATGCTGTCGGTGGGCAAGGATGTCATACGGGTTTTGTAGCGCAGAGCGCAGTCCCGGACATGTTCCGGGACCTCAGCCCGGGCTGTCAGCCAGATTTTAAGGAGGCCCCGGATCATGTCCGGGACCGTGCCGCCATTCCACGGCGACCAATGAAAAACCCGGCCAGCAATGTGCCAGCCGGGTGATATTTCAAAATGAGCCGGTTCAAATGAGCCGGTTCAGATGCCCGAAAGCTCCTGCTCCAGATCGGCCATTTCCGCGCCACCGGCCATCAGGCGGCGGATCTCGTCATGCTCCAATTCGCCGGCCTTGCCCGCGCCGATCACCTGACCCAGTGCAAGAAACGTGTAGCGGTCCGCCACCAGCTGGGAATGGATTTCGTTGTGGGTGATAAAGATGATGGCGATGTCCCCACGTTTGCGCACCCGCATCATGGTTTTCAGCACTTCCATCTGCTGTTTCTGGCCGAGCGCCGATGTCGGCTCGTCCAGGATCAGCACCTTGGCCCCGAAATAGATCGCCCGCGCAATCGCCAGCGTCTGGCGCTGGCCGCCGGACATGGTGCCGACCGCCTGTTGCGGATCAGAGATGTCGATGCCGATTTTCAGCATCTCGTCATGGGCGATCTTGTCCATCTCGTCCATGCGCAGAAGCCCGATCCCTTTGGGGCCGCGCAACAATTCGCGCCCCATAAAGAAGTTTCGGGTGACACTGATCAACGGGTTCACCGCCAGATCCTGATACACCGTGCCAATCCCGGCACTGCTGGCGTCGCGGGGGCTGCGGAACTTGACCGGTTTGCCCTCGACATAGATCTGGCCCGCGGTGGGTTCATGCACCCCGGCCAATGTCTTGATCAGCGTCGATTTCCCCGCACCGTTGTCGCCCAGAAGCGCATGCACCTCTCCGGGATAGACATCCAGGCTCACACCGTTCAGCGCCGTGAAGGGGCCGAATTTCTTTACGATGCCTTCGACCTTGAGATATGGTTCAGCCATGGGTCAAATCCCCCCGGTGATACGTTTGCGGATGCGTTCGTTGGCGAACACGGCGGCCAAAAGCACCACGCCGACAAAAACACGATACCAGGATCCATCCAGCCACGGGATGTAGAACACCGCATTGGCCACAAGGCCAAATGTGACCGCCCCGAACACAACCCCGATCACCGAACCAAAGCCGCCGGTCATCAACGTGCCGCCCACAACCGCGATGGCGATGGCGTTCAGCTCCATCAGATTGCCCTTGGCGGCGTCAGCGGTGTTGGTGTCAAACACCTGACAGGCCGCAAAAATGGTGGCGCAAAAGGCGGTGAACATGAACAGACCAACCTTGACCCGGTTCACCGGCACGCCATTGGCGCGGGCGGCGTCCTTGTTATCGCCGGTGGCAAAGATCCAGTTGCCCAGCTGCGTGCGCGACAGGATGATATAGGCCGCCCCGGCAATCACGATCCACCACACGACACGGGCATCGACACCGGTGACCCATTGTTCGCCCCGCCGGTTGAGGTTGAACCCCAGCTGAAACGCGATGTCATAGAGAAACCCAAATGCCTCGCCGCCAAAGATATCGGCGAACCAGCTGGTTTCCTTGAAATCCTCCAGCCCGGAAATCTGGGTCGATTGGTTGATCAGGCGGAAACAGACCTCTGTTGTGCCGCGCAAGAAGAACAGGAACGCCAGTGACACGATGAAACTCGACAAGCCGGATCGCACCACAATCGTGCCGATCAGCCACCCCAGCGCCAATGTCATGGCAAGCGTGATGAAAAACGCGCTGAACGGTGTGGCCGCGCCCAGACCAAAGGGCAGGCCCCATTTCAGCATCATCGCAATCGACATGCCGGAAAATCCGATCATTGATCCGATGGACAGGTCAAATTCGCCGGCAATCATCAACATCGCCGCGCCGGTGGCAATGATGCCGAATTGCGCAATGATGGCCAGGTTGTTCTTGATCCCCAGCGCGTTCAACGCATTGCCGTTTGAGGCGATGGTGATCGAAACGATGGCCACGATCATCACCACCATGGCCCCGGCTTCGGGGCGGCGGATCAGCCGTTGCACCCTTGATTCCTGTTGTCGTCGGTCCGCTTCGCTTCTGTCGGACATGAATGTATCCCTCCCAAGATATGCCCAAAAATAGCACAGCCGGGACCAAAGCCCCGGCTGCGATTTATTCACATGCCACGCATGGGATCAGCGATTGATACCTGCTTCGGCCTCGACGTTTGCGGCGTTGGACGCATCGACGAACCCGGGGCCGGAGGGAATATTGGCACCCGGCAGCATACCGGCGTAGTTGTTGTAAAGATGCAGAACCATGACCGGCATGAAGCCTTGCAGATATTGTTGCTGGTCGATGGTGTAGGACACCTTGCCGTCTTTGATCAGGTT
This sequence comes from Marinovum sp. J2-8, assembly GCF_055808435.1. NCBI lineage: Bacteria > Pseudomonadati > Pseudomonadota > Alphaproteobacteria > Rhodobacterales > Roseobacteraceae > Marinovum > Marinovum sp. J2-8. The sequence continues at coordinate 503,671 of NZ_JBVVRZ010000001.1, forward strand.
GATCACGCCGGGCGACATGTCAAAACACGCCAGGTGAATGTCGGCGCCCACTTCTTCGACGGCGGCATAGGCCGCTTCACAGACATGCGGGCCAACCGCCAGAAGACCGTCGATGTCCGGGTCTGCCTGCAGCGCGGCGGCGGTGCGGGTCTTGATCTGGGCCGGGTCATTGGACACGTCAATCTGGTTCAGATCGGCCCCCATGGCATCAAAATACCCGGTGCAGCGGTCGACCAACGCGGTGTTATAGGCTTCTTGGTTCAGGCAAAGACCCTTGGTCACGCCTTCGGCCTTGGCGCGTTCACCGGCCGCAAGGCCCGCATCGCGCTCCGGCTGGCCGACATGCATCAACGCGCCCACGGCTTTGGAAGATTCCAGACCGGAATTCATCGTGATGACCGGTACACCCGAATCGACGGCCTCCTTGATTGCGCCGCCCAGGGCGTCGGCGTCCGGCAGCGATGTGATGATGCCGTCGGGCTGCGTGGCCGAGGCGGCCTCGATCAGCTTGGCCATGCCAGACATGTCACCCGAGGGGTCATAGTTATATTCGATGTCGGCCCCGATTGCCGCGCCGGCGTCACGCGCGCCTTTTTCCACTACGGGCCAGAACGGGTCTGTGCCTTGGGTGTGGGTGATGACGACATAGCGTTCCGCCACAACGGGTAGCGCTACCATCGACGCCGCCAATGCGGCGATCACTGTCTTTTTCATGTGTTTTCCTCCCTGGAAATTTTAGGTTTCTCTGACCTGCGGGTCGTTTTCGATCCGTCCATTTTGCCAATTGCGCGTTCCTCCCCGCGCAGCTGGATGAAGTGTGGGCCGTTTTGCGTCCCTCTTCGAACGGGGCGATGCCCCAGGTTGAGAACTCCTTCTTTGTGGCCGTGATCAAAAGAATCCCGGCGTTCCGAATTGTTGCAGCAGTTCAATATTTCAATCAAGTTGAAAAATATTTTCTCGCGGTGGCGTTCATCCGGCGGGGGCCAATCCCGGTGGCGCGAACCTCTTTCCAGCAGGGGCATTGATTTTTTTGGGCCCGGGGGATAGATATAGTCGATAAAAATAGTAGGAAATAGGATATGACCCAGACACTCCCAGCGCAGACCGGGGTTTATGAAACCCCAAATGCCAGCAAGTACCTGCAACAATTGTGCAAACATTTCGGCCACAAGATCCCGACCAGCTTTGACGACACCAGCGGCACATTGGATTTTGGATTTGGCCGCGTGACCCTTGCCGCGGATGACAGCCGCCTTGTCGTTCAGATTCCGGGCGGCGACACCGAGGGTCTGGACCGCGCGCCAGAGGTGATCGACAAACATCTTGTGCGCTTCGCCTTCCGCGAGGATTTTCAGAACATGACGTGGTCACAGGCTTGATGACGGGCGTCCTTGCGGTGCCGGTGGCCCTTCGCATGGCTTGAGCCTGCGGGCGCGGCGGTCTATGTCTCTGCCATTGTTGCAGGAGCCCGCCATGCCCGTCTTTTTGTCCACCCGCGATGCCGATTTCGAGACGCAGTTTGCCACCTTGCTCGCGGCCAAACGCGAAGACAGCCCCGATGTCGATGACGTGGTTGCGGGTATCATTGCCGATGTGCGCGCGCGCGGCGATGCGGCGGTGCTGGCACTGACGGAAAAGTTTGATCGCATGGCGATCCGGGCGGATCAGCTGGCCTTCACCCCCGATGAAATCGAAGAGCATTGCGCCCGTGTCGGCGACGCCGAGCGTGCAGCACTGCAACTCGCGGCGGACCGTATCCGCGCCTATCACAGCCGCCAATTGCCCGAAGATCAACAATGGACCGATGCCGCGGGCGCGACACTTGGCTGGCGCTGGTCGCCGGTCTCTGCTGCCGGGCTTTATGTGCCCGGTGGTCTCGCGTCTTATCCGTCGTCGGTGTTGATGAACGCCATCCCGGCCAAGGTCGCGGGCGTGGGCCGATTGGCGATCACGGTGCCAACCCCGGATGGGGCGGTGAACCCATTGGTGTTGCTGGCGGCAAAAATTGCCGGGGTGGATGAAGATCTATCGGATCGGCGGCGCCCAGGCGATTGCCGCCCTGGCCTATGGCACCGAAACCATCGCCCCGGTGGACAAGATTACCGGCCCCGGCAATGCCTTTGTCGCGGCGGCAAAGCGCCGGGTGTTTGGCAAGGTTGGCATCGACATGATTGCCGGGCCGTCGGAAATTCTGGTGATCGCCGACCGGGATAACGATCCCGACTGGATCGCGCTGGATCTGATGAGCCAGGCCGAACATGACGAAAGCGCGCAATCGCTTTTGATCACTGATGATGCCGATTTTGGCCGCGCGGTGGCGGCAGCGGTCGAAAAACGTCTGGAAACGCTGGACCGGCGCGCCATTGCGGGGGCCAGCTGGCGGGATTTTGGCGCGGTGATCACCGTGGATACCCTGGACGAAGCCGCGCGCCTGTCGGATCGGATCGCGCCCGAACATCTTGAACTTTGTGTCGCGGACCCGGTGTCGCTCAGCCAGAAAGTCACCCACGCGGGGGCGATTTTCCTTGGCCAATGGACGCCCGAGGCGATCGGCGACTATGTCGGCGGGCCAAATCATGTTCTGCCCACGGCGCGTTCGGCGCGGTTCTATCCGGGCTTTCGGTGCTCGACTTCATGAAACGCACCACCATTTCCCAGTTTACGCCGGACGCTTTGCGCGCCTGCGGCCCATCGGCCGAGGTTCTGGCACATTCCGAAAGCCTGGAGGCACATGGGCTGTCGGTCACGGCCCGTTTGCGCAAACTGAACGGCTAAGAGCGGATCACAGGCGCGGATGGATTGCCCAAGGCGGATCAATCCGCTACCCAAGGTCAATCATCAGCCAAGCGAGGCCCGCAAGATGAGCTGTATCATCGAGATCAATCTGGACGATGCCAACCTGCCACCGCCGACGCCAGAAGTGGATCAGGAACGTAAGGTCGCGATGTTCGACCTGATGGAGCAAAATTCTTTTTCCCTGCCCCTGCGTGATGACCGGGCGGTGCCGCCGGGTCCGTATCGGCTCGATCTGTCGATCCGGGAAAAGCGGCTGGTGTTTACGGTCACCACCGAAGAGCGCAGCGATGTGGCGGAATTTCACCTGTCCCTCAGCCCGTTCCGGCAAGTGGTCAAAGATTATTTCCAGATCTGCAAAAGCTATTTTGATGCGGTCAAATCCCTGCCCGCCAGCCAGATCGAAACAATCGACATGGCGCGGCGCGGCATACACAACGAAGGCGCACGCATTTTGCAGGAGCGTTTGGAAGGCAAGGCAATTGTTGACACCGATACCGCGCGGCGCCTGTTCACGCTGATCTGCGTGCTACAGTTCGGAGGCTGACCCCGTGACCCTGCCGCTGCCGCAATCCATTCTGTTTTGCTGTGACCACAATGCTGTCCGTTCGCCCATGGCCGAGGCGATCATGAAAAAGCTCTATGGTCAGAGCACCTATGTGCAATCTGTCGGCGTGCGCAATGATCTCGAAGTGGACGGCTATGCCATCTGTGTCTGCAATGAAATCGGTGTGCAGCTTGATCGCCACCGATCCCGCAGCTTCGACGAGATGGAACACCTGGGCGAGGCGCTGTCCTCTTTCGATCTGGTGGTCGCCCTGTCGCCGCTCAGCCGCGCCAAAGCGGAAGAGCTGACGCGGTGTTTTCACCTGAAAGTCGACTATTGGCCGGTTTTCGAACCCACCGATCACGGCACAAACCGCACGGACAAGCTTGCGGCCTATCGCAAGACAAGGGACGAGATTGTCGACCGGCTCAAGGCCACCTGGGGGGCGGATCGCGCCAGATCTTAAAACTGTTGTGCACTGCGCCTATATTGAACGCATGAAACACATTGCTTTTGCTACCGCATTCGTCGTGACGCTGTTGCCCCTGTCCCTTTCTGCCCAGGAAGAGACAGACAAGGGCGAAAGCCTGATGGAACAAGGGGCCAGGTTGTTCTTTCAGGGGCTGATGGAAGAAATGGAACCTGCGCTGAAAGAGTTGGAAGGCATGGCCGATCAGGTCGAGCCGGGACTGCGCAGCTTTGCCGAGAATATGGGGCCTGCGCTGCGGGATCTATTGACCGAGGTCGAGGATTGGAGCGCCTATCACTCGCCCGAGGTCCTGCCGAACGGTGACATCATCATCCGGCGCAAGACCCCGCAAGAGGACCTTCCGCAAGATCGAAAAGATCCCCCGGAAGAGATCGACCTCTAGCCTGATCACGCATGGCTGTGCTGCCGCCGTTCGGCCATGGCCTGATGCAGGATCTGCCAGGCCGAACTGAGGAAAAGCGCCGCCATGATGCCGGCCACGATCAAATCCGGCCAGCCGGTGGAGGTGCCCCAGACCCCAAGCGCGGCGAACAAAACCGCGACATTGCCGATGGCATCATTGCGCGAGCAGAGCCAGACCGAGCGCACATTGGCATCGCCGTCCTTGTATTTCACCAGGATCATGACCGAAATCAGATTGGCGGCCAGCGCCATTGCCCCGACCACCCCCATCACCGGCGCATCCGGCACCTCGGGGCCAAAGACCTGATACAGGGTCGACCCCATGACCCAAACCCCCATGAGCAACAGGCTGATCCCCTTGCCCAAAGCCGCAAGACTGCGGGTCTGTAAAGAAGCGCCAATCACCGCCAGCGAAATGCCATAGGTCAAGGCATCCCCGGCAAAATCCAGCGCATCAGCCTGAAGCGCCTGTGACCCGGAAAAATGGCCCGCCGTCATTTCGACCACAAACATGGCTGCATTGATCGCAATCACCAGCCAAAGCCGACGTTTGTAATCCGTCGATACCCCATCGAATTTCGCATCGTGCCCGCAACAGCCTGCCATGGTCTTTCCTTCGAATCTACTCTCGACAGGCAATCTAATCCCTCTAGGGGCTGTAGGTTCAAGAGGCTTCAGACCCGTTATTTTCGATCAAAAAGATATTCACTCGGTTTCGTCGCGCTGACACGCGCCGACAGGCTGGGGGCCAGCCCCCAGACCCCCGGGATATTTTTGAACAGAAGAAGGCCAAGGTCCGCTTATCCGTTTCATCTGACCAGAAATATCCCGGGGGTGAGGCCGAAGGCCGAGGGGGCTGGCCCCCTTTTGACTGCGTGGCGTCGTTTTTGGGTCAGGCGGGGGCGCGGCGGCGTCTGAATACCATCCGCAGGGCAGAGAAGATGAAGCCCAGAGCCAAGATCCCGGTCACAAATCCGGTGCCGGCAAAAACCACGCCTTCGAATGTGGCAGGCACCGCAGGCCTATAAGCCGACCAGGCGCGTTTCGTGACATCACTGTCGGTCATCCGTGTGGCCAGATAGGCCCGTGTGAACGGTCCCGCGCCTTGCAAAGCAGTGAGATCTGCCGAAAGGCGCGCGTGACGATCAAAGGTTCGCGCCATCGTCGTTGCGCGTTCGCGGGCCATTGCGCTGCCTTGGGCCAATTCCTGCAACGCGGCATCGCGGCTCAGTCCGACCTTGGCTGCGTCGGCGTCGAAATCGGCGACCACGCGGGACAGTTCATCCACCGCGCCGCCAAGCCGTTGGGTGTATTGTTGGGAGAACTCGGGAAATTGCGACAAGCCGGCCGCGCCGGTCAGACCGCCCGCCAATGTCAGTGCTCTTACGATCATTTTCTGCCCTGCCTGTTCCGAGACTTCTGACAGTAAAGCCCGGACCATCACACGATCAAGGCCGGCCATCAGTTATCATGACTGGCGGGCAGGCCGAAATCCGTGCCGCAGTGGCCTTTGAAGCTGCCGCGATTGCCGCCCGGACCCACATGCACAAAGCAAAAGGTCCGGGGCATTGGCATGTCCCCGGACCTTGAATGCTGATTGTCTTGTCTCCGCCTGACTTAGAGCAGACCGGCATAGATTGCGGCGATACGTTTGACGGCCTCTTCCGGTGGCAGCTCTTCGCTTTCGCCAGTGCGCCGCGATGTCAGCTCGACCACGCCGTTTTTCAATCCGCGCGGGCCGACGGTGATGCGCCAGGGCAGGCCGATCAGGTCCATGGTGGCGAATTTGCCGCCAGGCGCGTTCCTTGCGGTCGTCATAAAGCGGATCAAGACCCAGTGCTTTCAGCGATGCATAAAGCGCGTCGCAGGCGCCATCGGCCTCGGCGTCGCCCTGTTTCAGGTTGACGATACCGCAATGGAACGGTGTCACACCTTCGGGCCAGATGATGCCGTTGTCGTCATGGCTGGCTTCGATGATCGCCCCCAGAAGGCGGGACACGCCGATGCCGTGCGATCCCATATGCACCGGCACCTTGTTGCCTTCGCCATCGGTGACGGTCGCGCCCATGGGTTCGGAATATTTGGTGCCGAAATAGAAGATCTGGCCAACCTCGATGCCGCGCGCGGTGCGGCGACGTTCCTCGGGCACCTGATTGAACAGCGCTTCGTCGTGGGTTTCGTCGGTGCGGGCATAGCGCGAGGTGAATTCGTCCAGCACCGCGCGGCAGGCCTCGTGGCTGTCGTGGTCGATCTCGCGGTTGCCGAATTTCAGATCGGTGATCTCGCTGTCATAGAACACCTCGGATTCGCCTGTGTCCGCCAGCACCAGGAATTCATGGGTGTCGTCGCCACCGATCGGGCCGCTGTCGGCGCGCATCGGGATCGCCTGCAGGCCCATGCGTTCATAGGTGCGCAGATAGCTGACGAGGTGGCGGTTATAGGCGTGCAGCGCGTCTTCCTTCGTCAGATCGAAGTTATAGCCGTCCTTCATCAGGAATTCGCGCCCGCGCATCACGCCAAACCGCGGGCGGATCTCGTCGCGGAATTTCCACTGAATATGATAGAGCGTCAGCGGCAGATCCTTGTAGCTGCCGACATGGCTGCGGAAGATGTCGGTGATCAGCTCTTCGTTGGTGGGACCATAAAGCATGTCGCGCTTGTGCCGGTCGGTGATGCGCAGCATCTCTTCGCCATAATCATCATACCGCCCGCTTTCCCGCCAGAGATCGGCGGATTGCAGGGTCGGCATGAGCAGGGGGATATGGCCAACACGTTGCTGTTCCTCGTGCACGATCTGTTCGATCCGGCGCAGCACCTTGTAGCCCAGCGGCAGCCAGGAATAGATCCCGGCGCTGGATTGTTTGATCATCCCCGCCCGCAGCATCAGCCGGTGGCTGACAATTTGCGCCTCGGCGGGGTTTTCCTTGAGAACCGGCAGAAAATAGCGGGACAGGCGCATGCGGGGTCGTCCTTTGGGTCAAAACAGGGGGCCATTCAGGCTTTCCCGAACGTTTTGATCCATGTCGCCAGTTTTGGCAAGCGACGCAGGCGATTCAGCCAGAGCGCCCGGGTTGCCCGGCGTTTGGCGCGCCGCATCTTTTTCCGGTTCTCGGCGTGTTCCTTGTGCAACCTGTGTTTCATTTCCGCAAATATCGCCTGTTCGCGGCGGTATTCGGTTTCTGGTTGGCGGGTGCAGAGTGTATGTGTGGTCAGGATTATCATGGCTGCGGACCTCCTGTTTCTGGAAATGCGCCGGAATCGCGGGCCACAAAAGCGGGTGTTTTCGTGACTGACGTTTCAAAAATGAAAATGTCGTGGGACGATCTGGCGCTGTTTCTGGCGATTGCCGATGCCGGCGGATTGGGCGGTGCGGCGCGTCTGACCGGGGTCAGCCAGCCGACCCTGTCGCGTCACATGGCGCGGTTGGAGGCCGGATTGGCCAAGCGGCTGTTTCATCGTGGTGCCCGGGGCTATGCGTTGACCGCCGAGGGGCGGGCGTTGGTGCCACAGGTGCGGGCGTTGAAACGCGGGGCCGAAGGGATCGAGGTCTGGGCGCAGGAGCGTGCCGCCGCGCGTCCGGTGCGGTTTTCCGCCGGCACCTGGTCGTCGCTTTGGATCGCCGGACGGATCGGCCGGGTCTGGGATGTCGGTGCCAGCTGGCGGCCTGTGTTCCTCAGCGCGGATGCCAAGATGGACATTGCAAGACGCGAGGTCGATGTCGGCCTGCGCAATCTGCAACCGGATCAGCCATGGCTGGCGGCGCGCCCTTTGCGCCAGATCACCTATGCCGCTTTTGCGCGGGACGGCGATGTGCGCGGTTGGGTGGTGTCGGGGCATCCCGCACGTCCGACCCCATCGGCCCGCTGGACCCGGTCGCATCATGGCAATGACATCACCGCCGAGGCAAATGATCCACGGCTGGCGGCGCAATTGGCGCAACAGGGTCTGGGGCGCATTGTCTTGCCGGTCTTTGCCGCAGATCTGGTGCCGGGGTTGTTGCGGGTTTCGGATGATATCGACGTGTTGGCGCACCGCGAATGGCTGGTCAGCCATCAGGACACCCGCAATGACCCGCCGGTACGCGCGGCGCTGGATGCGCTGGCCGAATTGCTGGGGGGATGATCCGCGCCTGCGGGGTGCCATCTGCGGGCCAGGCGGCGGCCCACAACACCCAAAGCCACACCCAAATCCGCAACAAAGTCGGCCAATCCCCGCTCTTGAAACCGCCACTCTTGAAACCCAATGCGCAACGCGCGATGTAGCGAAGGACAGGAACCGCAAACCGCGCAAACAGAAGGTGACCCGATGGCCTTGCCCGTACAGGATCAGTTCAAATATTGGGGCGTCACCGCTGTGGTGTTTGCCGTCGTGCTTTGGTTTCTGGGCGACGTGCTCTTGCCGTTTGTTCTGGGGGGGGCGATTGCCTATTTCCTCGACCCGGTGGCGGACCGATTGGAAAAGATGGGTTTGACGCGGCCCGCATCGGTTGCGGTGATCACCGTGCTGGCGCTGGTTCTGTTCATCGTCATGGCCTTGCTGGTTGTGCCGACGCTTGTGGCCCAGGCGATTGACCTGATCGACATCGCGCCAACCCTGTTCAGCAATCTGCGCGATTTTCTGGTGGCGCAATTCCCGGATCTGGTGGATTCCGAAAGTACCCTGCGCCAGTCGCTGATCGCGGTCGGCGAAAAGATCCAGTCTTATGGCGGCAAGCTGCTGGAAACCCTGCTGACCTCTGCGGCGTCGATAATCAACATCGTCCTGTTGTTTGTGATCGTGCCGGTTGTGGCGGTCTATCTGTTGGTGGATTGGGACAATATGGTGGCGCGGGTTGATGATTTGTTGCCGCGCGATCATGCGCCGGTCATTCGTCGCCTTGCCGCGGACATCGACAAGACGCTGGCCAGCTTCATTCGCGGCATGGGGACCGTTTGTCTGATTCTGGGCACCTATTATGCGGTGGCACTGATGCTTGCCGGGCTGCAATTCGGGCTGGTTGTCGGCTTTATCGCCGGGTTGATCACCTTTATTCCCTATGTGGGGGCGCTGGTTGGCGGGGCCTTGGCGGTGGGTCTGGCACTGTTCCAATTTTGGGGCGATTGGTTGTCGATTGCGATTGTCGGGCTAATCTTTGTTGTCGGACAGATCATCGAAGGCAACTTCCTGACACCCAAGCTGGTGGGATCGTCCGTCGGGTTGCATCCGGTTTGGCTGTTGCTGGCGTTGAGCGTCTTTGGCTCGCTTTTCGGTTTTGTCGGGATGTTGGTTGCTGTGCCGGTTGCGGCGGCGTTGGGGGTGGTGGCACGATTTGCCACACGGAAATACCTCGACAGTCGGCTGTATCGCGGGCAATCTGAATGATGGTCGTGTGGAAGGCCGGGGCACTTGAACATGACGACACAATTGAAATTCGATTTGGTGACTCGCCCGGCACTGGGGCGCGAGGATTTTTATGTCTCGCCGTCCAATGCGCTGGCGCTAAGCCTGATTGACGGTTGGCGCGACTGGCCGAACCGCAAATTGGTGCTGACCGGACCGCCGGGCAGCGGCAAGACCCATCTGGCGCATGTCTGGGCCGAAGATGCCGGGGCGCGCATTGTTTCCGCAGAAGATCTGCCGGATGCCAGCGTCGCGGAATTGGCGCAGGCGCCGCTCTGTATCGAAAACGTGCAGCGCGCAGCCGGCAACGGCGATGCTGAGGCCCATATGTTTCACCTGCATAATCTGGTGCTGGCCGAGGGCCATGCGCTGTTGATGACGGCGGTCGAGGATCCGGTGCGCTGGAACCTGACATTGCCGGATCTGCAAAGCCGCGCCCAGGGGACACAGGTGGTGGCGTTGAACCCGCCGGATGATGCCTTGCTTGGGGCGGTGCTGGGCAAATTGTTTGCGGATCGCCAACTGGGCCCCAATCCCGACGTTGTGCCGTATCTGGTGCGCCATGCGCCCCGCTCCTTTGTTGCGGCGCAGGCGATTGTCGCGCGGCTGGATGATCTGGCGATGGCCAGCGGCAAACCAATAAGCCGCGATATGGCGCGCCGGGTGCTGCGCGAAATTCCCGAGATCGAGGACTGAGATCCCGGCTCTTTCCCCGGCCCTGTCGCCGCCGTTTCGGGAAGGGGCGGGCCGGAATTCACAACCGCTTTTGATCTATCGCGATGTTCCGGCCATTCCCCGCCGCCAGATTGGCGCGAATTGCGCGGTCTTTTGCTGAAATCCGCAAAAATAAGGGAATTTTGGCCAATTTCTTGACGATACGCGAGCTGGGCCTAGCTCTTTTCACATCGAAAGCGTCGCAATCCTGTGGCGCTGACGTTGTTTTGAAGGAGTAGAACCATGCTTGGATGGGCTGTTACATTCCTTGTTGTTGCACTGATTGCCGGCGTGCTCGGCTTTGGTGGGATTGCTGTCGCTTCGGCAGAGATTGCCAAGATCATTTTCTTCATCTTCCTGGTGCTGTTTGTCATCGCGATGGTGATGCGTGCCTTGCGGGGCCGCCCGCCGGTCTAAGCGCCAGAGCGCCGCAACAAGATATCCCGACATGATGGCCGCAAGGCCGCTGAACTGGCCATAGGGCCGATACCGGCAGGATCTGCCGGGCCCATGGCTGTGACCACTGAACCCAAAATGAGAGAGACAGGAGAAACACAGATGGCGACCAAGGAAGAATTGGAAGAACAGTTGCGAATTGCCCGCAAGGACATCGAGGCATTGGCCGGAATGGCCAGTGACACCGCGCGTGATCAGGTGGCCAACGGCGCTGATCTGGCCAAGGCGCAATTGGAACATCTGTCCGATGAAACCCGCGCGCTTTATGACAATGCCCGCAGCCAGGGGGCGCAATTGCGCAGCGCAACCGAGGATCACATCCGCGCCAATCCGTTGGCGACCGTTGGTATGTCCTTTGCCGCCGGTTTTGTTCTGGCCGGGCTTTTGGGGCGCAAATGACCGGGCTTGAGGGCATCGTGCAGGACCTGACCCGTGGGATGATCCATGACGGGGCCGCTGTTGCCCGGCAAGAAGCGAAAAAGACCGCCGCCAAAGCCGGTGCCCTGGCGGCGGTCTGGGCGGTGGCCATTTTCCTGGTCTGCCTGTCATTGGTCTGCGCTGCGTTTGGTCTGTTCTTTGCGCTGAATCCGGTGTTTGGCCTTGTGGGCGCGGCGTTTGCCGTGGCGGGGGTGGCGTTTGTGCTGGCTCTGGTCCTGCTTCTGGCTGTGCGTTTGCGGTCGTTGACGACCTCGTCCTCTCACGGATCTGGCCGTCACGGCCCGCCGGGGTTGCATTCCGCCGGGGCGGGGGGCAAAGCTGGGGACCACAGCGGGGACAATAGTGGCGCGAATTCACCACAGGCCCAGGCCGGTGTCGCCGCTGCCGGGTTTCTGACCGGGTTGCTCACCGGGCGCGGATAAACAAACTCTTTTGTCTGAATGTTGACCCCTGGTGGCAGTCTGGGCCATATGGTCTAAAATACCACCGGGGAAGCGCATGGAAGTTACGAGCGAAACTGCGGCGCAGGATTTTGGCCCCTTTGGCCGGGCCCTGTTCGATGATCCTAGCGCGCGCAAGCTTGCCCGTGTCGGTGTGGTGGACATTGGGTCCAACTCTGTCCGGCTGGTGGTGTTTGATGGCGCGGCGCGCTCTCCTGCTTATTTTTACAATGAAAAAATCATGTGCGGCCTTGGCGCGGACATGTCCGAAACCGGGCTTCTGAACCCCGAGGGGCGCAAACGTGCGCTGTCGGCGCTGCGCCGGTTCCAATATCTGGCGCGTGGCATGGATTTGCCGCCGCTGACGGCGGTGGCGACGGCGGCGGTGCGCGATGCGTCGGATGGGCCGGAATTCTGTGATCAGGTGCTGCGGGAATGCGGTCTGAAAATCCACGTCATTGATGGCGAGGAAGAGGCCCGTCTGTCCGCCCAGGGTGTGCTTCTGGGCTGGCCCGGGGCCTATGGTCTGGTCTGTGACATTGGCGGCTCGTCGATGGAGCTGGCCGAGATCAACGACGGCAATGTCGGTCGGCGCGTGACCTCACCCCTGGGGCCCTTGAAATTGCGCGATATTCCCGGCGGATCCAAGGGCCGCAAAGCCCATATCAAACTGGTGGTGGATGCGCTGTTTGACAAGATGGGACCACAGGCGAACCGGCTGTTCCTGGTTGGGGGCTCCTGGCGGGCGATTGCCCGGATTGATATGGAACGGCGCGGCTATCCCCTTCATGTGCAACATGAATATCGTATGACCACAGCATCGGTGCGCGAGACGGCAAAATTCATTGCCGGTGAGGATCTTGAAGAGCTGCGCCAGAATTGCAGCCTGTCGTCGTCGCGTATGGCGCTGGTGCCTTTTGCGGCCGAAGTGCTGAGCCGTCTGGTCCAGACCTTCCGCCCAAAGGACATTGCCGTGTCCAGCTATGGCATCCGCGAGGGCCTGCTGTATGAACAGATGCCCCAGCGCCTGCGTGACCGTGACCCGCTGATCGAGGCCTGCCTGTTTGCCGAGGCCAAGGATGCCCGGCTTCCGGGGTTTGGCCGCGATCTTTATGATTTCATTCTGCCGTTGTTTGCCAATGCGTCGGCGCCAAAACTGCGCCTGGTAAAGGCCGCCTGCCTTTTGCACGATGTCAGCTGGCGGGCGCACCCGGATTACCGCGCCGAAACCTGTTTCGACAATGCCACACGCGCCAATCTGGGCGGACTGAAACACTCGGAACGCGTGTTCCTGGGGTTGGCCTTGCTGCACCGCTACAAGAACAAGCGCACCGGCACCCGGTTCGAGGAACTTTTTGACCTGCTGGACGAAAAATCCCTGCAAGAGGCCGAGGTTCTGGGCAAAGCGATGCGATTTGGCGCGATGCTCTGGATGTCAGAGGGCGGGCATATCGGCGAATTGGACTGGCGGCCCAAGAAAAAGATACTGAGCCTGCGGTTGAGCGAAGGCGCATGGCCGCTTTATGGCGAGGTCGCCGAGGCCCGGTTCATGTCGCTGGCGGCGTCGCTGGGGGCAACTGTGGATGTGAAATTGGCGCTCTAGGCGATTGGCACTTCGGGTAACCCGGGCAACTGCACCGGCGCGGCGGGGCCTTAGTCGCCGGGTCGTTCGCCGACATCGCCAACCCACCAGGCGCGTTTGATCCCCTGATAGATCAACACCTCTGATCCAATGGGAAATTGGGCCACATCCGCGCGTTTGTGCATCATGCTTTCGCCTTCACGCCCGCTGCTTTCGCGCCAGGTCAGGCGATAGCGCGACTTCTTGTTCACCCGGACGTTGGTGCGTTTCAGCCCGGTCACCGTGGCCATTTCGCGGGCGCCATAGCGGCGCGCACGCACCGCCGCCACCGACCAGCGCCCGGCATACCAGCCAAATCCCAGCGTCAGCGCGCCAAAGATCAAACCGATCACCTGGGCGATGCGCGAGCCTGATTTATGCTCGCCCTTGCGCAATTCGGTCCTGTGCGGTTCGGTTTCCAGATACCAGATTGGCAGCGTGCTGCCGATTTGACCCCGGTTATATTGGCCGCTGCTCACCGAACGGTTGATCTGGATCTCTTCGCCGCGGTCGGTGACAAAATCCAACACAAGGTAGTAATCGACACTGCGGTCCCCGTCGCTGTCGGTGCTTTCGGTGAAATATTTGTCGGACACCGTGGCCAAGGTTTCCCGGCCTTCCAGTTCGAACCGTTCCGCGACACCCAATTGCCAGGAGCTGATCAGCGTCAGAATGATCAGGGGCACGGCGAAAGCCACGGCAAACCATCCCCCCATCCGAAGGAACAGCCGCCACACTGAAACTGGGTCTTTTGCCAAATCTGCCATGGCGCCGACATTGCCGTGCCTGCATCCGCCAATCAACCCTGTCGTGGCTAAAGCTGCATACCGGCTTTCCCTTGGGCCATACATTCGCTAGACCAAACCAAACCCACGACCACAGCGGAAAGACCCCATGGCACTGGAAAAAACATTCGACGCAACGGCATCGGAACAACGGATTTACACAGCATGGGAGCAGGTCGGGGCGTTTCGCGCCGGGGCCAATGCGCGGGATGGCGCGTCGACCTATTGCATCATGATCCCGCCGCCGAATGTGACCGGCGTTCTGCACATCGGGCATGCCTTCAACAACACGTTGCAGGATATCCTGATCCGCTGGAAACGGATGCAGGGGTTCGACACGCTGTGGCAGGCGGGCACCGACCACGCCGGCATCGCCACGCAAATGGTGGTAGAGCGCAAGCTGGCCGCCGAAGGCAAACCGCCACGCCGTGATTGGGCGCGCGATGATTTCACCGCCGAAATCTGGAAGTGGAAGCAATCGTCGGGCGACACGATCGTGAACCAGTTGAAGCGCCTTGGCGCTTCCTGTGATTGGGATCGCACGGCCTTTACCATGTCCGGTGCGCCAAACGCGCCTGCGGGCGAAGAGGGCAATTTCCATGACGCGGTGATCCGGGTCTTTGTCGAAATGTACAACAAGGGGCTGATCTATCGCGGCAAGCGGCTGGTCAACTGGGACCCGCATTTCGAAACCGCGATTTCCGATCTTGAGGTCGAGAATGTCGAAACGCCGGGCCATATGTGGCATTTCAAATACCCACTGGCCGGTGGGGCGACCTATGAATATGTCGAGAAAGACGAAGACGGCAACGTCACCCTGCGCGAAACCCGCGATTACATCTCGATCGCCACCACACGGCCGGAAACCATGCTGGGCGACGGCGCGGTTGCGGTGCACCCCAGCGACGAACGTTATGCGCCGATTGTCGGCAAGCTGTGTGAAATTCCGGTCGGGCCAAAGGAACACCGCCGCCTGATTCCGATCATCACCGACGAATACCCGGACAAGGATTTCGGCTCTGGCGCGGTGAAAATCACCGGCGCGCATGATTTCAATGACTATCAGGTCGCCAAACGCGGCGGCATCCCGATGTACCGTCTGATGGACACCCGCGGGGCAATGCGGGCCGATGGCGCGACATATGCCGAGGCCGCGACAATCGCCATGGCCGTGGCCAAGGGCGAACGCACGCTGACCGAAGCCGAGGCGGACGCAATCAACCTTGTGCCTGACGACCTGCGCGGGTTGGACCGGTTCGAGGCGCGCGATCTTGTCGTGCGGCAGATCACCGAAGAAGGTCTGGCGGTGATGGTGGAGGTCCCGGAACAAGTCCGGGACGAGGCCGAGGGCGATGGCACAGCCCCGGACACCGATCCGGGGCCTCAGTTCATCCCCTACGTTGAAAACAAGCCGATCATGCAGCCCTTTGGTGACCGCTCCAAAGTGGTGATCGAGCCAATGCTGACCGACCAATGGTTTGTCGATACCGACAAGATCGTTGGCCCGGCACTGGACGCGGTGCGCGAGGGCGAGGTGAAGATCCTGCCGGAAAGCGGCGAAAAGGTCTATTACAACTGGCTGGAGAATATCGAGCCTTGGTGTATCTCGCGCCAGCTGTGGTGGGGTCATCAGATTCCGGTTTGGTTCGACGCCGATGGCAACCAATATTGCGCCGCGACGGAAGCAGAGGCCCAGGCCAAGGCGGGCGCTGATGTGGCGCTCACACGCGACCCTGACGTGCTCGACACTTGGTTCTCCTCCGGGCTTTGGCCCATTGGCACGCTGGGCTGGCCCGAAGACACCGAGGCGCTAAAGAAATACTTCCCGACCTCTACCTTGATCACCGGGCAGGACATCATTTTCTTCTGGGTCGCCCGGATGATGATGATGCAGCTCGCCGTCGTCGATCAGATCCCCTTCGATACCGTCTATCTGCATGGCCTTGTGCGCGACGCCAAGGGCAAGAAGATGTCGAAATCCACCGGCAATGTCATCGACCCGTTGGAAATCATTGACGAATACGGCGCTGATGCGCTGCGCTTCACCAATGCGGCCATGGCCAGCCTTGGCGGTGTTCTGAAACTCGATATGCAGCGGATCGCCGGGTATCGCAATTTCGGCACCAAGCTGTGGAATGCCGCGCGTTTTGCCGAAATGAACGGCGCGGTCGGCAGCGATGGCACCATCCCGGACGCGACTTTTGCGGTCAACAAATGGATCATCGGCGAAACCGCGCAGGTGCGCGGCGTGGTCGACAAGGCGTTGGAAGAATTCCGTTTCAACGACGCCGCGCAGGCGCTGTATGCCTTTGTCTGGGGCAAGGTCTGTGACTGGTATGTCGAGTTCTCCAAGCCGCTGCTGCTGGACGGCGATGACGCCACCAAGCTTGAGACGCAAAAGGTCATGGGCTGGGTCATTGACCAATGTCTGATCCTGCTGCACCCGATCATGCCCTTCATCACCGAGGAGCTTTGGGGCACCTTGGCCGACCGTCAGACCATGCTGGTGCACACCGATTGGCCGACCTATGGCACGGACCTCGTGGATGCTGACGCCGACCGCGAAATGAACTGGGTGATCGAAGTGATCGAAACCAGCCGGTCGGTGCGGGCGCAAATGCATGTGCCTGCCGGTCTGCATGTGCCGGTGCTGGTGACCCAGATGGATAAGGCGGGCAAAGCCGCCTGGGCGCGCAATGAAACGCTGATCAAACGTCTGGCGCGGATCGACAGCCTGACCGAGGTCGATGCCTTCCCCAAGGGGTGCGCCACGCTGCCGGTGACGGGGGCGACCTTTGGTCTGCCGCTGGCCGATATCATCGACGTGGACGCCGAAAAAGCGCGGCTGGAAAAAACACTGGGCAAGCTGGCCAAGGAATTGGGTGGGCTGCGCGGGCGGTTGAAGAACCCGAAATTCGCCCAAAGCGCGCCGGAAGAGGTGGTCGAGGAAACCCGCGCCAACCTCGCCGCGCGCGAAGAGGAAGAGGCCAAGCTGAAAGACGCGTTGAAACGGCTGAGCGAGATCTAGGCCTGATCCTAGGCTGGGGAACTGGAACAGATGGCTGCCACGGGTGTGCGGCCATCTGGCCTTGGAAGGTTTTCAATCGCGCTCGTTCACTCTGCGGTGCGAATGCCCCAGGACTGATAGGCTGATCTGCTGTCATCACAGGGCTCAAGTGAAAGCGCCTTGATCTGATTGGCGTCACTGCGGCCCGACCGTGTGTCTGTCCCAAGCGTGAAACACATGTCGGGCGCAGAGACGGGGGTGATATTGCCTTCGCCCGCGAAGACAAAGCTCTGTGCTGCTGTCCCGTCGCATGCCGCAAGTATCAGCGCGCTGCCGGCTGTCGCCGACGGTACTTCGGCACAGACATCGAATTCGGTCATATACAAAACGTTGTCAGGAAATTGTGCCGTGTCCCATGTCTGGTCGACACCAAGCGCGCCGCCGGGGCTGTAGCAGGTATGCCCTTGCAGACCGTCGGCGGGGTCGGCGTCTGCCTCGCGGCCACCTGCAATATCCAGACAATATCCATTTTGGGTGTTGTCCAATTTATCCAGCAGATAGATCTCGACCTTTTCGGCCTGTGCCGCGCCTCCGGCCAGTAACGCGCCAATAAGGAGCGGGGCGATCATTGGAGTCATACTATATTCCCTTCAAGAGTCTCGCTGATTTATACAGCATGGCTTTGATACGGGAGGCCGGTAAAAATCCGTCGCGCAAAATGCCGTTCGCAACGGCAAGAGTTCGTGGGGCGCGTTATATGTGCGTACCGCAGAACGTCCGAACCGCACCAAAACATAAAAAAAGTCCGGGCAAACCCGGACCTTTTCGTTTCAAGCATGCGCCGTACCCGGGCTCAGCCCAACCCGGTTTCCGCGGCAATTTCCTTGCGCGATTTGCGGGCGCGTTCGGTGGCGGATTTCAACTGGCCACAGGCGGCCATGATATCCTCGCCCCGGGGCGTCCGAATGGGCGAGGCATCGCCGGCATTGTGCACGATATCGGCAAACCGCCGAATCCGGTTGTTGGTCGAACGTTCATAAGGCGAGCCGGGCCATTCGTTGAACGGGATCAGGTTGATCTTGGCCGGGATGCCCTTGATCAACGACACCAGACGGCGCGCGTCTTCATCGGTGTCGTTCACATCCTTCAGCATGACATATTCGAATGTGATGCGCTCGGAATTGGAAATCCGGGGATATTCCCGCAGCGTTTCCAACAGGGTTTCCAGGTTCCAGCGTTTGTTGATCGGCACCAGCTTGTTGCGGACCTCATCGGTGGTGGCATGAAAGCTGATCGCCAGCAGACAACCAATTTCCTCGGCCGTGCGGGCAATTTCCGGCACAACGCCAGAGGTCGACAGCGTAATGCGGCGGCGCGACAGCTGGATACCTTCGGGGTCCATGGCGATTTTCATCGCGTCGCGGACATTGTCGAAATTATAAAGCGGCTCGCCCATGCCCATCAGCACGATGTTGCTCAGCAGGCGGGCCTCGTTCTTGGGCGCGCCCTTTTCCGGCCATTCGCCCAGATCGTCCCGCGCCAGCATCACCTGGCCGATGATTTCGCCAGCGGTCAGGTTGCGCACCAGTTTCTGGGTGCCGGTGTGGCAGAAGGAACAGGTCAGGGTACAGCCGACCTGAGACGAAATGCACAGCGTGCCGCGATCGGTTTCGGGGATATAGACCACCTCGACCTCATGCCCGCCGGCAATGCGGACCAGGTATTTGCGGGTGCCATCGCTGCTGACGTGTTTCGACACCACTTCGGGGATGTCGATGGTGAAATGTTCTTCCAGCTCGGCCCGGTAACCCTTGGCCAGGTTGGTCATCAGCGTGAAATCACGCACGCCCCATTGATAGATCCACTGCCAGATCTGACCGACCCGCATCTTGGCCTGCTTTTCCGGCGTGCCGATGGCAATCAGCGCGTCACGCATGGCGTCGCGGGTCAGGCCGACAAGATTGATCTTGCCGGTTTCGGGCATTTTTCGGGGGATGGTCAGGACATCCTGGGTAATGGGCGCACTCATGTCCGGCCTTTTGGTTTTTGACGAAGTGCCCCACATATAGCATTCGGCCGCGGAATCAAAAGGATTCCGGCGGTCGATGTCTTCTGTCGGTGCGCCTTTGCCGATCGGGCCGTGTAGGGCCGCGTTTCACAAGGGGTGCGTTTACCCGGCGCAGCGCTTTTCGGCGTCTTCGATCATCGCGGTGAAGCCAAGCAGGGAAAACGTGTCCTTGGTCTGGGTGCCGCGCGACGAACGTGCGGTCAAAACCGCGCTTGATCCCCGTTTCATCGCCGTGACGATTTTGGAATCATCCGACGGCGATGCCGCCCAGGCCCATTCACCATCGGCAAACAGATCGAACTGGGTGCCGCCAATGTCCAGATTGACGGTGGACCCGCTGGCAAAGGGATAGCCGCCGGTAAATGTGATCTGCGGTGCGTTCACACCCGCCTCGGGGCGGAAGAATGCAAACAACAGAATGTCACCCCGGCGTACCGCCACGACACGGCCATCACGGGTGTTGACGGTTTCCTTGGGGCGGGTCACGGCCCAGCATTCCTTTGGATCGCTTTCTGTGAAAACGCTCCAATCGGTCTGGGCGGCCACCCGGTTGGTGCTTTCTTGCTGTGCTGCGACATCGGATGCAATTGCCAATGCAAATACAGCAGCGATTGTGCGCGCCAAACGAATTTTCATGTGTACAGCCTCCAAGCTGTCCTGAGCCTCAATGTCATACCTTCCGCGTTGCCCCCTGTTTTTGATCGGGGGTTCGACGCGGCATTTCCTTCTCGACAAAAGCATAATAGCGTCAAAGGTGCGACGGGCGAAAGGCCTGTTGGCAGAAAATCGCCAATAGTTGAACGGTGTCTGATGAATTCTGAACCTTTGGAAAGCGCGGTGCCGCTGGTGGAAATCCGCCGTGGGCCATTTCTGGAAAGCCTGCATTGCGGGCATTTGGTGATTTGCGGGCCGGGCGGTGACATCGTTTCGTCCTGGGGCGATCCCAATGTCACGGTGCTGGGGCGGTCCGCGATCAAGATGATTCAGGCACTGCCCTTGCTGACCAGCGGCGCGGGGCGGGATCTGACCCCGCGGTATCTGGCCCTGGCCTGCGCCAGCCATCAGGGCGCGGCGATCCATACCGATCTGGCGCGCAGTTGGCTGGCTGATATGGATATGGACGAGACGGATCTGCGCTGCGGCGTGCAAATGCCGGATGATCGCGCCGCGCGTGAGGCGCTGATCAAATCAGACACGGCCCCTTGTCAAATCCACAACAATTGTTCCGGCAAACATTGTGGTTTTCTGATGCTGGGCCGACATCTGGATGCCGGGGCTGAATACACCGAGGCCGATCACCCGGTGCAACGCGCGGTGCTGGAGGCATTTGAAGCCGTGACCGGGGAAACCAGTGCCGGTTTTGGCGTTGATGGCTGTTCTGCGCCGAATTTCGCCTCCAGCCTGCATGGTTTGGCACGGGCCATGGCCTGGTTCGCCGGGGCGGCATCGCGCAGTGACACCATGGGGCAGGCGGCAACACGCCTGGTACAGGCCATGCGCAGCCACCCCGATTTGGTGGCCGGCGACCGGCGCGCCTGCACCGAACTGATGCAGGCCGCCCCACAGGCGGTGGTCAAAACCGGCGCAGATGGTGTGTTCACCGCGATTTTGCCGCAACAGGGTCTGGGCGTCGCGCTCAAGATCGCGGACGGTGCCACCCGCGCAAGCGAGGCGGTCATCGCACAGGTGTTGATCCGGTTGGGCGTTCTGGATGCGGGCCATCCCGCCGCCTTGCGCCGGGTGAACCATGTGATCAAAAGTCGCCGAGGGATTGATGCGGGCCTGATCCGCTGTGTGGAGGGGATCTGATGACAATCGAGGCTGTGGTTTTTGACATCGGCAATGTGCTGATCGAATGGCACCCGGAGCGGTATTATGATGCCCGCATCGGTCGGGCGCGCCGCGAACAATTGTTTGCCGAGGTGCCGCTGGAGGCGATGAACCTTGGCGTGGATCGCGGCGATGATTTCGCCCAGGCCGTCGCGGATTTGGCAAAATTGCATCCCGCGTGGGCCGCTGAAATCACCCTGTGGCATGATGATTGGATCGACATGGCCAGCCCTGCCATCGACCGGTCCGTGCGCAGTCTGCGCAGTCTGCGTTCCCGCGGCGTGCCGGTGTTCGCCTTGTCGAATTTCGGGCGGCAAACCTTTGAGATCGCCTGCCAGCATTATCCGTTCCTGTCGGAATTCGATACCCGCTACATTTCCGGCCACATGGGCACGATCAAACCCGAGCCGCTGATCTTTGAAATGCTGGAGACAACCTGCGGCGTGGCGCCAAAGGCCTTGTTGTTCACCGATGACCGGGCCGACAATATCGCAGCCGCACAGGCGCGCGGCTGGCAGGTGCATTTGTTTGAGGGTGCCGAAGGCTGGGCCGCACGGTTGGTGTCAGAGGGGCTGCTCAGCGCAGAAGAAGCGGCCTAGGCCGCGACCGCTGCGCTGCGGGTTTCCTTGATCGGCAAATGCACGATGGCGGAAAACGCGCCGACCCCGACCCCGATCCACCAGACCATGGTGTAATCGCCATAAAGATCGTACATGCGCCCGCCCAGCCAAACCCCAAGGAAACTGCCCAGCTGGTGGCTGAAGAACACGATGCCGTAAAGCGTGCCCATGTAGCGCAGCCCATAAAGATGCGCGACCAGACCAGAGGTCAACGGCACCGTGGCCAGCCACAGCGACCCCATCGCAACCGAGAACACCAAAACCGTCATCGGGGTGATCGGGAACAGGATAAAGGCCCCCGCAACAATGGTGCGCGCGGTATAGATCCCGGCCAGCAGGTATTTCTTGGAATAGCGTTTGCCCAGCCATCCGGCCGTCAAAGTGCCGACAATATTGGCCAATCCAATCAGCGAAATCGCCCAGGCCCCCAGCGACGATGTGCTGGTGATGCCGATGGAATGCAACAGGCTGCCGGCCAAAATCGGCCCGCACATTTCGGTCACCAGCGCCGGGAAATGCGCGGTGATGAAGGCCAGTTGATACCCGCAAGAGAAGAAGCCCAGAAAAATCAGCGTATATGACGGGTCTCGGAAAGCACGTTTCAGGATCACACCCATGCTTTCTTCCAGCTCGGCCTTGCTGGCCGCCTGGGGTGCCCGCATCATTGGCAACGTCAGCAACGATGCCAGAATGACAGCGGCAAACACCAAAAACACATTCTGCCAGGACATCAGCCCCAAAAGATATTCCGCCATCGGTGCGCCAAACACCTGTCCGGCGCTGCCAGCCGCCGTGGCAATCGCCAGACTCATCGAGCGGTTCTCATCCGAACTGGCGCGGCCCACCACTGCCAGGATCACCCCAAACCCGGTACCGGCAATGCCAAACCCGACCAGAACTTCCAGCATCTGGTGCGATTCCGGCGTTGTGGCCATCGACGACAAAACCAAACCGGCGGCATAGATCACCCCGCCCAAAACGATCGCCACCCTGTCGCCAAGTCGCTCGCCCACCATGCCGAACAACGGCTGGCCAATGCCCCAGGCCAGGTTCTGAATGGCGATGGCAAGGCTGAATTCCGCCCGCAGCCAGCCGAATTCCTCGGCAATCGGGATCTGAAACACACCGAAACTGGCCCGAACCGCGAAACTCAACAACATGATGAAACAGCCAACAATCAGAACGGGCGTGAAAAGCGGGGTCTTTTCCTGCATCGGGATCTCTTTCATTCGGGGTGGCAAATGGCACAATACCGCGGCCACATAAGCGTAAATAATTGATCTGAACGTGCGGTCAATTCAGCAATTGTGATGGGTACAATTCCCGATGGCGATGTAGATGGCCGGGCAGACAGTTCAAATTTGCCGTGGGCTACACATTTCAAATTGGCCGGGCTATGTCGGGGCATGACCAGCTTGTCCGACATATATGCCGCCCGCATCGCCGCCGGTGACCTGCATCCCGACGCGGCCCAACAGGCCGTCCTGCCAGAGTTCGAGCGTATTCGCGCCGCGCTGGCACAGCCTGTGAAACGCGGATTGTTCCGCAAGGCCCCGAAACCACCCAAGGGGCTCTATCTGTGGGGCGGTGTCGGACGGGGCAAATCCATGTTGATGGATCTGTTTGTCGATGTGCTTCAGGATCAGGACATTGCGGTGCGCCGGGTGCATTTCCATGCCTTCATGCAGGACATCCACCGCGCCATGCACAAGGCCCGCCAGGACGGGGCCAGGGATACGCTGGAACCGGTGGCGCGTGATGTGGCCAAAGGGTTGCAATGTCTGGCGTTTGACGAAATGCAAATCACCGACATTACCGATGCGATGGTCGTGGGGCGGCTGTTTGAATTTCTGTTTGCCGCGGGTGTGGTGGTGGTCACCACTTCGAACCGGGTGCCGGATGACCTCTACAAGGACGGCTTGAACCGGCAATTGTTCCTGCCGTTCATTGATCAGATCAAGGATCACCTGGAGGTGCGGGAGCTGGCCTCGCCACGCGATTACCGCCAGGACCGGCTGTCCGGTGTACAGGTATTTTTCACCCCCGCCGATGATCGCGCCCGCGATCAGATTGATCAGGTCTGGCAGCAATTGACCGACGGGCAGGGCGCCCCGCTGACCCTGATTGTCAACAAACGCGAGGTCGCGATCCCCGCCTTTCACAATGGCGTGGCGCGGGCGAAATTCTATGATCTCTGCGGGCGCGCCTTGGGGCCTGCCGATTATCTGGCACTGGCCGATGCGGCGCGGGTGCTCCTGCTCGAAGACATCCCCCGGCTCAGCCGCAATAATTTCAACGAAGCCAAACGGTTTGTCACCCTGATTGATGCCCTCTACGAGGCCAAGGTCAAATTGATCGCTTCAGCGGCGGCAGAACCGGAAATGCTTTATATCGAAGGCTCAGGTGCCTTTGAGTTCGAACGCACCGCCTCGCGCCTGCGCGAGATGCAGGATGCCAACTGGGGCCGCGATAGCTAAGGTTTTGCGCTTGAGATCGGCTTTCATCTGACCAGAAATATCCCGGGGGTTTGGGGGCTGGCCCCCAATTTATCCTGTGTTTGGGGGCTGGCCCCCAATTTATCCTGAGTTTGGGGGCTGGCCTACAGTTTACCCTGCCTTTCGGCAGCTGCCCCCCAATTGGCCCACAATCCCGACACCGCTCACAGCGGTTTGCCCGTCAACAGCCGCGGCAAATCCCCGGTCAGTCCCGCAGCCTCGCGGATAAAGGTCCGGCGCAGCGTCGGGGCGGCGTTGACCAGCCCCATACCAAGATCACGCAGACCACGCAGCAGGGCATTGTCGTTGGAAAACAGCCGGTTGAATGTATCGGTCGCCCCTGCCAGACTGGCGATGTCAAACCGCCGCCATTCCGCATAACGCGACAGGACCATCGGGCTGGCAATGTCTTCGCCCCGGCGGGCGGCATCGGTCATCACCTCGGCAAGCGCCGCGATATCGCGGAAACCGGCGTTCAACCCCTGACCGGCAATGGGGTGGATGCCATGCGCGGCATCACCGACCAGCGCCAGCCGATCCGCAGTCAACCCACTGGCCAGTGACAACGACAAGGGATAGGTGAACCGGGCCCCGGCAAGGGATATCTCCCCAAGGAAATCGCCGAACCGTGGGCGCAAAACCGAAAGATAGTCGGCGTCGGACAAGGCATTGATCGCGGCCGCCTGATCGTGGCTTTCGCTCCAGACAATTGAACTGCGGTTGCCGGTCAGCGGCAGGATCGCCAGCGGCCCGGGTGGCATGAAAAACTGATGGGCGCAGCCGTGATGCGGCTTTTCATGGGCAATGGCACAGACAAGCGCGGTTTGACCATAATCCCACCCGGTCCGTGTGATGCCGGCGCGGCTGGCGGTGCCCGATGTGCGCCCATCACAGCCGATAATCAAACGACCCGTCACCGTCTGTCCACTGGCCAGCGTCACCTCGGCCCGCAGCATGTCACAGGATTGGGCCACCACCCTTGCGCCGGTCATATGGCGGATCAGCGGGTTTGCCGTCACCGCGTCAAGCAGGGTGCGGCGCAGATAGCGGTCTTCGACCATGAACCCCATCGGGCCTTCTTCGATCTCGTGGTGATCGAAGTGCAGGAAAAACGGCGACGGCCCTTCACCGGCCCGCCCGTCCGACACCTTGATGTCCAGCATCGGCTGAGCATTTGCCGCCAACGCGTCCCAAAGCCCCAGCGCCGTCAGCATCTGCTGTGACGCCAGCGCCAGCGCATAAGAGCGGCCATCAAAATTGTCGGACCGCTGGGTCGCGCTGTCGGCGGCATCAATCACCGTGGCGGTGAACCCGGCCTGCGCCGCCGCCAATGCCAGCAGGGGGCCGTTCAACCCGCCGCCAATAATCAGAAGATCGCTGTCATATGTCATGGCGGCGAATATGACCCTGTTGGCGGGATTGTCCATATGACGGCTTGCCGCTACCGTGGCCCGCGACAGAATTTTGGCCCGGCTGAGGCCCAATGGGGAGTGTCAGGATGCAAGATTGGCTGTGGATGACGGCGGCGGAACTGGGCCAGGGGATCGGCGCCGGTGCAATTGACCCGGTGGCGCTGACCGAAGCCCACCTCGAGGCGATCGCGCAGCATGAGCATGGCCCTACGACCTATGCCCGGGTGACGACGGACCGCGCCCGATCCGAGGCCGCCGCCGCCGCCGCCCGCGCAAAGGTCGGTCAGCGTCTGTCGCTGCTGGACGGGGTGCCGATCAGCTGGAAAGACCTGTTTGACAGCGCCGGCACCGCCACGGAATCCGGATCGGCGTTGCTGGCCGGCCGGGTGCCGGACCATGATGCCGAGGTGCTGCGCAATGCCCGCGCCGCGGGTCTGGTCTGTTTGGGGAAAACCCACATGAGCGAGCTGGCCTTCAGCGGCCTGGGGCTGAACCCGATCACCGCAACCCCGCCCTGTGTCAATGGCGACGGCGCGGTGCCGGGCGGATCATCGTCGGGGGCGGCGACATCGGTGGCTTATGGGTTGGCGGCAGCGGCGATTGGATCGGACACTGGCGGATCGGTGCGTATCCCGGCGGCCTGGAACGATCTGGTTGGCCTCAAAACCACCCATGGCCGGGTTTCAACGCGAGGCGTGGTGCCCTTGGTGGCCTCTTTTGACACGGTTGGCCCGCTGACCCGCACGGTTGAAGATGCCGGGTTGCTGCTGGCCGCGCTTGAGGGCCGGAAACCCGCCGACTTACGCGGTGCGACGTTGCAAGGGCGGCGGTTTGCGGTCCTGAAAACCGTGGCCATGGACGACCTGCGCGATGCGCCCGGCGCGGCCTTTCAAAGCGCGCTTGACCGGCTGCGCAACGCGGGCGCCCTGGTAGAGACAATCGAAATCCCCGAACTGGCCGAGGCGATGGACCTGTCCGCAGTCCTGTTCTCGCCAGAGGCCTATGCCACCTGGAAAGACGTGATCGAAGCCGCCCCGGACAAGATGTTCCCCCGCATTCTCGAACGGTTTCGCAGCGGCGCGAGCTTTGATGCGCCGGATGTCATGGCGGCCTGGCAAAAGCTGCACCGGTGCCGCGCGGCCTGGAACAGGGCCGTGGCCGGGTATGATGCCGTGCTGACGCCGACGGCGGCAAATCTGCCACCGGATATGGAACGTTTGCTGACGGATGACGCCTATTACGTGACCGAAAACCTGTTGACGCTGCGCAACACTCGGATTGGCAACTTGATGGGGGGCTGCGGGCTGACCCTGCCCACCGGGGTGCCGTCCTGTGGCCTTCAGATGCTTGCGCCCCCGATGAACGAGGCCCGTCTGCTGCGTCTTGGGGTGGCGGCCGAATCAGCGCTGGCCTGAGGTCAAAATGACGCAAGGGAAAGCCGCGTTTTGCGGTCAATATGTGCCCAAATGCCACAAACCCTTTTCCCTGCGCGCGTTTTGCTGGACGGCGGCGGGGCTGTGAACTACCCTGAGGGGTAATCGGGGCGAAAACGACCCCGTATCCGAGGCAGTAAAAAGCAGTAACCCCATGTTCCCCGAGCGGTTTTCGAACCTACCGGCCTATGCATTCCCGCGCCTTCGCGCGCTGTTGGACCCGCATCCGCCCGCACCGGCGTTTGCGGAGGATGTGTTGCATATGACCATCGGCGAGCCGAAACATGCCTTTCCGGACTTTGTCGGCGACATTCTGGCCCGGAACATCGCAGGTTTCGGAAAATATCCGCCAAACGACGGCACCCCAGAGCTGAGAGGCGCAATCGCCGATTGGGCCAAACGGCGCTATGGTGTGACGCTTGATCCCGAAACCCAGGTGATGGCGGCCAATGGCACGCGCGAGGCGCTGTATAATCTGGCCATGGCGCTGTGCCCGGAAACCAAAAACGGTCAACAGCCAATCATTCTGACCCCGAACCCGTTTTATCAGGTCTACATGATCGGGGCCTTGTCCGTCGGGGCGCAGCCGGTCTTTGTGCCGGCCACGGCGGAAACCGGGCATCTTCCGGATTATGCCGGGCTGCCGGCGGATGTGCTGAACCGTGTGGCGATGGTCTATATCTGTTCGCCGGCCAATCCCCAGGGCGCAATTGCGTCGCGTGACTATTGGCGGGACTTGATTGCGCTGAGCGAGCGTTACGATTTCCGCATTGTCGCGGATGAATGTTATTCCGAAATTTACCGCGACACCGCCCCAACCGGGGTGCTGGAGGTCGCAGCAGAGTTGGGCACAGACCCGGAACGGGTGGTGCTGGTCAATTCGCTGTCGAAACGGTCGAACCTGCCGGGGTTGCGGTCCGGTTTTATCGCCGGTGGCCCCAAAAGCATCGCGCGGGTCAAGCAATTGCGCGCATATGCCGGTGCGCCGCTGCCGCTGCCGATTCAGCAGGTCAGCGAACAGGTCTGGGCGGATGAGGCGCATGTGGTGGCAAACCGCGCGTTGTATCAGGCAAAATATGATGTCGCGGACGAAATTTTTTCCGATGTGCCCGGATATGCCGGGCCAGAGGCCGGGTTCTTCCTTTGGCTGCCGGTGGCAGACGGCGAAGCGGCGGCCCTGAAGGCCTGGCAGGACACGGGCGTTCGGGTGTTGCCCGGTGCCTATCTGTCGCGTGACGTGGCCGGGGCCAACCCTGGCAAAGAATACATCCGGGTCGCAATGGTGGCCCCAATAAATGACATGCGACGCGGGTTGATCCGCCTGCGCGACTGTCTGTACGAGGTGAGGTGACAATGGCGTTTCAAGCTCGCGGACGTGATCCGCTACTCGATAGCAATACCCAGGCAGCGGTGGAAAAACGCGGCAAGGAGCTTATTGGCATTGTGCTTATCCTCTTGGGGCTGGCGGCGGCGGCGATGATTGCGTCGTATACCCCGGATGATCCCAGCTGGATGTCCGCCACCGATGCGCCGGTCCAGAATTGGATGGGGCGCGCCGGGGCGTCGATTGCCGCACCATTGTTCATGATTGTGGGCTGGGGCGCTTGGGGCGTCGCGGTATCGCTTTTGGCCTGGGGGTTCCGTTTTGCCCTGCATATCGGCTCAGAGCGGGCGATGAGCCGCGCGGTTTTCGCGCCAATCGCCATTGCGCTGGCGGCGGTTTATGCGGCGACGCTGGTGCCGGGGCCGGGGTGGTCGCATGCCTTTGGTCTGGGCGGGTTGTTTGGTGACACTGTTTTGGGCTCGGTTCTGACCGCAATGCCGGTCGGCTCGTCCCTTGTGGTCAAATTGGCGTCGTTGATCATGGGCCTGGCCATTCTTGCGGTCGGGGCCTTTGTGCTTGGCTTCACCCTGCCAGAGGTGCGCCGGATCGGGCGTTTCCTGTTGGTGGGTATGATCATGGCCTATGCGATGATCCTGAACCTTTTGGGGCGTGGGGCCGCCGGGGCGGTTTGGGCCGCAAAAGGTGTCCAGACGCAACAGGCCGAACGCCGTGCCCGCCGCGAAGAAGATCGCCGCCAGGCCGAGGAATGGGCCGCACAGCAGGTGATCGAAACCGATACCGCAGCCCAGATCCCGCAGGCCGCCCCCATTGCCGCGCAAACCTATGTGCCGCCCGTCCCGGAAGAGGTGCCCCCGCACAGCCAACCGGAAAAGCCCGGTCTCTTGGCGCGGATGCCCTCGCTTATCCGGCGGGCTGAACCGGTGCCCGAAGAAATGCCGTCGCCCGAGCTGATCGAAAGCTATGGCCCCGGTGTCGACGTTGAAATGCCGGGCGATGATCGGATCAAGGCCAAGATCACTTCGGTGATCAAGGATCGGGTGCGCCGCCATCCAGAGGTGCAGATCGAATCTGTCGCCCCCCTGACCAAAGGTCGCGGTCGTGGCCCCGATCCGTTGATTTTCCGCAATGAACCGCGGGTGGCACCGGGAGAGCCGTTCAAATCGGAACCACCGTTGACCGCGGCCCATGCCCCCGCGCATCCCCCGGCACAGGCGGCCATGCCCGCCCAGACCGCCCAAACCGCGCAGCCAGATCACCATCACCAACCGGTACAGGCCCAGTCCCCGGCACAGACACAGGCACCATCTGCCCCCCGGGTGACCCGTCCGGCGTCCGCTCCGATGGCGGCCCCCGTTGCTGCCCCTGCTGTTGCCGCCCCTGCCGCTGCCGCCGCCACCGGCCAGGAGGCCGCCGCGCACTCGGCCCGCATGGCCGTTCCCGCAGCACCGGCCGCACCGCAACCGGCCCCGCAACAGCCCGCCCAATCGGAAACCGATCCCTGGCAGATCGACCCGGATTACGATGATGATGCATCGGGATTTGTTGCGCCGGAAGACGATGAATGGGCGGTGACCGAACCGGCCACGCCACATGCCCCCGCTGCCCAGCCGCCGTTGCGCGCCGCACCGGCACAAGTCAAAAAAGTGGTACAGCAACCGATCCGCAAACCCACCCCGATGTCACGCCGGGCCAAGGCCGAAGCGCAGCCGGAATTGGGTTTTGTGGAGCAATCCCAGGTCGAATACGAACTGCCGCCGCTGGCGCTTCTGGGCGATCCTTCGCAGATCGAACGCCATGTGCTGTCCGATGAAGCCTTGGAAGAAAACGCCCGGATGCTGGAATCCGTGCTGGATGACTATGGCGTCAAAGGCGAGATCGTCTCGGTCCGCCCCGGTCCCGTCGTCACCATGTACGAGCTGGAGCCCGCGCCGGGTTTGAAAGCGTCGCGTGTGATCGGTCTGGCCGATGATATCGCGCGCTCGATGTCGGCGCTGTCTGCGCGGGTTTCGACCGTGCCGGGCCGCAGCGTGATCGGTATCGAGCTGCCGAACGAAAAACGCGAAATGGTGTCTTTCCGTGAAATCCTGTCTGGCCGCGACTATGGCGATGGCAACCGCGCGCTGCCCTTGGCGCTGGGCAAGAATATCGGCGGCGAGCCGGTGGTGGCCAATCTGGCCAAGATGCCCCACCTTCTGATCGCCGGGACCACCGGGTCGGGTAAATCGGTGGCGATCAACACCATGATCCTGTCGCTGCTCTACAAATTGTCGCCTGATGATCTGCGCCTTGTGATGATCGACCCAAAAATGCTGGAACTGTCGGTCTATGACGGCATTCCGCATCTTCTGTCGCCGGTTGTGACCGACCCGAAAAAGGCGGTTGTCGCGCTGAAATGGGTCGTCGGCGAGATGGAAGAACGCTATCGCAAGATGTCGAAAATGGGCGTCCGCAACATCGACGGCTATAATTCCCGCGTGAACGATGCACTGGCCAAGGGCGAAATGTTCAGCCGCACGGTGCAGACCGGGTTTGACGATGACACCGGCGAACCGGTGTTCGAGACCGAGGAAACCCAACCCGAGAAAATGCCCTTTATCGTCGTGATCGTCGACGAAATGGCCGATCTGATGATGGTCGCGGGCAAGGAAATCGAGGCCTGCATCCAACGCCTTGCGCAAATGGCGCGGGCGAGCGGCATTCACCTGATCATGGCGACACAGCGGCCTTCGGTCGATGTCATCACCGGCACGATCAAGGCGAACTTCCCGACCCGGATCTCGTTTCAGGTCACCTCGAAAATCGACAGCCGCACCATCCTTGGGGAACAGGGCGCAGAGCAGCTTCTGGGCATGGGCGACATGCTTTATATGGCCGGCGGATCGAAGATCGTGCGTTGCCACGGCCCGTTCTGTTCGGATGAAGAAGTCGAGGAAATCGTCAATCACCTCAAGGCCTTTGGCCCGCCCGCCTATGTCGGTGGCGTGGTGTCGGGACCGGATGATGATAAGGCCGAAAACATCGACGCGGTGCTGGGCCTGAACACCGGCGGCAACACCGGCGGCGAAGATGCGCTCTATGATCAGGCGGTGGCGATTGTCATCAAAGACCGCAAATGTTCCACGTCTTATATCCAGCGCAAACTGGCCATCGGCTATAACAAAGCCGCGCGATTGGTCGAACAGATGGAAGACGAAAACGTCGTCTCCTCGGCCAACCATGTCGGCAAACGTGAAATTCTGGTGCCGGAACAATAAACCAACCGCCGCTCTGCATATCCGTGCAGAGCGGCGTTTTCAGCTGATCAGCTACGCCTGTCTCAGATCGGCTGGCCCGCGGGATCGTCGGCTTTGCCATGGGCGTCCTGCGCCCGGATCAACGCGGCTTTTACTTTTGGCAGATGCCGTTCCACATATTGCACAAGCTCGGATTGAAGCTTTTCCAATCCGTTTTCTGCATCGCTCAGACTGTCTGTTGTCAACAAATTCTGACGCCAATAATGTTTCACGCTTTTGGTAAAAGGTTTGTGGCGATACCGGCCAATCTCGTTAAATGCCTCGATCAATTTGGGTCTGAATATCTGTTCGCCATGACCCGGCCCAATACAGAAGCAGACAGTAATGGCATCCTCTTGTGTATCCGCACATAATTCCACGGCCATTTGGTTACCGGAATTATCCAGCCACGGTCCCCATCCGAAAGCGCCGGGTATGTTTTGCCAAATTCCGGGAATGTGAAGCGATACCAACGCGCGCCCCAGGATAAATCGGCAACAATCGACAGACCAAGTGCCGCGCTCATGTCATGGGCAATCTGCGGTTGCGCATTTGCAAAGTCATGCATCAAATCGTTCAATGGGTCAGGTTCATGCGCGATCAGGTATTCCAGGACTTCGCGATGCTCCGCCCAGATTGATTTAATTGCCGCTTTCAGCGTCTTGTCGATCGGTCCGTCGGCCATGCCGTGCCTCCGCATCATGGATTGATAGTCGCGTAACAATTCAAGACTTTTGCCCGCAATGGTGTTTTCGGCCAAAGCCTTGTCAATGCTGGCGAAAAAGCTTGTAAAGGACAGGGCGGCCCATTTGGTTTCTCCGTCTGTCGTGGCGGCCCGACCATCCGGGGTGAGAAAGCAAAACAGCCGCTCCCAATCTGTCGTCGGATATCGCAGGGCGACCTTTTCTTCGTAATCGACCAATTGATCGTCGCGTTCCACGGCATCGACCTTCAATTCGACCGCAATCACAATGCCCTTTGTGCCGCTGCGTGGAATTTCGATGAGCAGGTCAATATGGTCGCGCTCTCGATAGACACGCGCCGGCGCCAGCGATGTTCCATTCTGCGCCAGTTTCAACTGCGCGCCTTTGTCCCCGGATTTGTCGCACAGCAATTGGAAAAACGTCCGAAGGATAAGATCACCCATCTCATGCGGGCGTCCAGGGTCCATGATATAGGACAGGAAATTTGAATGCCTGATCTCTTGCCGTGCCATGCCAATTGCCTCAAACGGGCAAAAATGTCTGACATGTCTTGCAACCAGATCCAGCTGCGATGCGCCGGGGCCTTCGAATAGATCCGAAATCTTCTGATGCAGATCGCCGTGGCGCTCATTCATTCGGGAAATCTTTCGTTCTAAAATTCCCCGGCACTCAATAATAAATGCGGAAGGCGGTCAAGGCATCGATCAGGCAGGCACTTTGCGCTCCTGCAATGTCACGTTTCGCGGAGAATTGCTGATGGGGCTTGCCGGTTCGGCATGTCACGCCGATATTATGTCTCCCGGGGGTGGCACTGCCCCCAGCCACAACAACGGACACATGAGCAGACATATGACGATGATCCGAATTCTGGCCGCCGCTCTTGTCACCGGCATGCTGGCCTTGCCCGCAAGCGCCGACAAATTGTCCCTGGCAGAGGTTTCGACCTATCTGAACACCTTGCAACGCGCAAAAGGTGATTTCACCCAGATCAACGATGATGGCTCTATCTCGACCGGCACGATTTCGATCCGCCGCCCCGGCATGATGCGGTTTGACTACAATCCGCAGGCCCAGGCGCTGGTACTGGCCTCTGGCGGTGAAGTGGCGATTTTTGATCGCAAGACCAAACGCCCGCCGGATCGTTACCCGGTCACCAACACGCCGTTGAACGTCATTCTGGCCAAAACCGTGGATCTGACACAGGCCAACATGGTGACGGGGCATACCTATGATGGCACCGCGACCACCGTGCGCGCCCATGATCCCAAACGCCCGGAAATCGGCACGATTGATCTGGTGTTCACCGCCGATCCAATAGAGCTGCGCCAATGGGTGATTCAGGATGATGGCGGCGGGCGCACGACCGTGATTCTCGGCGATCTCGATGAATCCGCCAGCGTGCCGCATACGATCTTTTCGATCATTGCCGAGATCGAAAAACTGCGCCGTTAAAGCCCGGTTTGATCCAGAACCTCGGCCAGGATCGGCGCCAGCCGTTCCGCCCAGGCGCGTTGCGTGGCCTCTTCTGCAATCAGATC
The DNA here is from genome assembly GCF_055808435.1 of Marinovum sp. J2-8. Taxonomy (NCBI): domain Bacteria; kingdom Pseudomonadati; phylum Pseudomonadota; class Alphaproteobacteria; order Rhodobacterales; family Roseobacteraceae; genus Marinovum; species Marinovum sp. J2-8. The sequence continues at coordinate 537,460 of NZ_JBVVRZ010000001.1, forward strand.
GTTGCGCAGCTCGATCAGGATATTCGGCAACCCCGTCGCCAGCGCATGACGTTCAATGCTGTCGCCGGGCAGATGGCCGGAATAGGGCACATTGCCATCAACGCAAAGATCGGGCTCTTGGTGCAGGCGCTCGATCAGCGGCAAGGCCAACCTGTCGTCATGGGCGTATAGAATGCCGATATGCCAGGGGCGGGGCGGGCGTGCCTGAAGCTGCGGCGTAAAGGAATGCACCGCACAGATCACCCGGTCCGGTCTTTGCGCCACCAGATCGTCATATGCCGCATGATAGGGCCGATGATATGCGATCAACCGGCGCTCGACCTCGGCCGCATCGGCATGGCGATTGGCGGGGATGATGGTGCCGTCATAAAGCTTCATCAACAGGGTCGGGTCGTCTTCGCCCCGGTTCGGGTCGATCACCAGCCGGGAAAAATTGGCAAACAGCGCCGGACCGTTCAAAAGCTCTGCCAAATGGCGGCTGACCCCCATCGCGCCGGGATCAAATGCGATGTGGCGCCGCATATCCGCCGGGTCCATTCCCAGATCGCCCCCATTTACCGCAGGGGGGACTACATTTGTCGCGTGATCGCAGGTTACCAGCCAGCGACCGGGTCTTTCCGGGCCGTCGATCCAATAAGGGTGGAAGCTCATGTCATCTCTTCGTAATGTGATACAGCGATATGTAGCGTGCCTCGCGCTTGTCTGCGAGGCCGAAGTGGTGCATAGAGCGGGTGTAATTCGTTAGCGATAACATCGCTGCTGCCTGCACGATGTATCAGCCAACTACGAAAGGGCCGATGCGCCATGAAACGTGACCGTAAAGTTAAAATCGTAGCCACCCTTGGACCTGCGTCCAATACATATGACATGATCCGCAAGCTGCACGAGGCCGGAGCCGATGTTTTCCGGCTGAATATGAGCCACGGCAGCCATGAAGAGATCGCCGAACGCCACAAGATCATTCGTCAGATCGAAAAAGATCTGGACAGCCCGATTGCCATTCTGGCCGACCTTCAGGGCCCGAAATTGCGCGTTGGCACCTTTGCCGATGGCCCGCAGGACCTGGTTCAGGGCGCGGCATTCCGGCTTGATCTTGATCCGACGCCGGGCGACGTCAACCGGGTTTGCCTGCCGCATGTCGAAATTTTTGCCGCGCTGGAAGTGGGATCGCACCTGCTGGTCAATGATGGCAAGATCCGCCTGAAAGTCAGCAAATGCGGCAAGGATTTTGCCGATTGCACCGTGGTGACCGGCGGGATGATTTCCGACCGCAAAGGCGTGAACGTGCCGGACGTGGTGTTGCCGCTGGCGGCTCTGTCGGAAAAGGACCGCAAGGATCTGGAATTTGTGTGTGAATTGGGTGTGGACTGGCTCGCGCTGTCCTTTGTCCAGCGCGCGCGCGACGTTTGGGAAGCACGGGATCTGGCCAATGGCCGCGCCGCTCTGATTTCCAAGATCGAAAAACCGACCGCTGTGGCGGATTTCGACGAAATCCTTGATGCCTCGGACGGAATCATGGTGGCGCGCGGTGATCTGGGCGTGGAACTGCCGGTGCAGAACGTGCCGCCGATCCAGAAACGTCTGGTGCGCAAATGCCGCGCAGCCGCCAAGCCGGTGATCGTGGCCACGCAGATGCTGGAAAGCATGATCGAAAGCCCGATGCCCACCCGCGCCGAAGTGTCGGATGTGTCCAACGCCATCTATGAAGGCGCCGATGCCATCATGCTGAGCGCGGAATCGGCCGCCGGTGATTATCCGATCGAAGCCGTGACAACCATGGACAATGTCGCGATCGAGGTCGAAAGCGATCCGACCTATACCGATGTGATCGAAGCCAGCCGCAAGGCCGAACGCCACTCCGTCGCTGACGGGATCGTGGCCGCCGCGCGCGAAATCGCCGAAACCACCAACGTCAAGGCGATCTGCTGCTTCACCTCCTCCGGCACCACCGCGGCGCTGGTGGCGCGGGAACGGCCCCGTGTGCCGATCATCGCCATGACCAACCGGTTGGGCACAGCGCGTCGCATGACGCTGACCTGGGGATGTCTCTGCGTCAAGACCGGCGATATGGAGCGGTTCAAACAGGCGGTGGTCAATGCCGCCCGTGCAGCACGTGCCAGCGGGCTTGCTTCGGAAACAGATCAAATTGTGGTCACTGCGGGTGTGCCGTTCAATGTTTCGGGTACAACCAATATCTTGCGCGTTGCCCCCTGTGATGAACGTTTGATTTTCAACACCGATCCAGAGTAACTTTCCCGCAATTCGAAGGGAACGTTCCATGGATACAGATCTGGCGTTGGTCATTGGCAGCTTCATTGCGATTTTGGCCGTGCCATCGATCATCTCGGCCCTCAGCGACGGCCGCGCCCCGCGCGCGGCCGCCATTGCGGTGCTGGTCGGCGGCGGGCTGATCGTTTTTGCGATCACCAGCAATCCCGGCGGTTATACCGTGGATCAATTGCCAGAGGTGTTTTACCGGGTGGTCGGTCGGTTCATCTGATCGGCAACACTCCGGGCGCATTGAACAGCATGTTTAATGTGGCATGATCAAAGCGGCGCTGGCCTGTCGGTCGGCGCCGTTGCCTTTTCTACCCGCTCGCCCCGCCGGGGGCGGTCAATTTCCGAAACAGCCGCATTTGCGCTTGGCAATCGTGCCAAGCCGAACTATACGGCGCTTTCCATCGCGCGGCAGGCCGAAGTGGCATGCCGAGTCGTGCGCAAAATTTCCGAACCAAAGGAGACCGAAATGCCCAAGATGAAGACAAAGTCGAGCTGCAAAAAGCGGTTCAAAGTGACAGCCAAGGGCAAGATCAAGGCTGGCCAGGCGGGCAAACGCCACGGCATGATCAAGCGTTCCACCAAATTCATCCGCGATGCACGCGGCACCACCGTCCTCTGCGAGGCGGATGCCAAGATCATTCGCCCGATGATGCCCTATTCGCGCTGAGGAGACCTGACATATGGCACGCGTAAAAGGTGGGACAGTTACCCACGCCCGTCACAAGAAAGTCACCAAAGCCGCGAAAGGTTATTACGGTCGCCGTAAGAATACCTTCAAGGTTGCACGCCAGGCCGTCGACAAGGCCAACCAATACGCCACACGTGACCGCAAGGCACGCAAGCGTTCGTTCCGCGCGCTGTGGATCCAACGGATCAACGCCGCCGTGCGCGCCTATGATGAGACGCTGACATATTCGCGCTTCATCAATGGTCTGGCACTGGCCGGGATTGAAGTGGACCGCAAGGTTCTGGCCGATCTGGCCGTGCATGAACCCGAAGCGTTCAACGCCATTGCCGCCCAGGCAAAAGGCGCGCTTCCAGCCTGAGGCTGAGAGCACCATAAAAGTTTGCAAGGCCGTCCCGTTTCGGGGCGGCCTTTTGCGTTTCGGGGCGAACATTCCGGATTGCGGCCAGTCACGGCCATTGCTGGTCTTGCACAGCCAAAGCCATGGGTTTACTTGGGGCGGAATGCCGAAATCACCTCTGGGGGTCAGAAATGGACGATCTGCGCGACAAGTATATTCAGCTGATTGCCGATGCCGGTGACGAGGCCGCCCTGGAAGGGCTGCGGGTTCAGGCCGTGGGCAAAAAAGGCGAAATCAGCCTGCAAATGCGCGGCTTGGGCAAAATGACCCCGGAAGAGCGCCAGGTGATGGGCCCGAAGCTGAATGCGCTGAAGGACGAAATCAATTCCGCCCTTGCCGCCCGCAAGGCGGCGCTGGGGGATGCCGCTTTGGAAGAGCGGCTGCGCGGCGAATGGCTGGACGTGACATTGCCCGCACGCGATCGGCGTCAGGGGACCATCCACCCGATCAGCCAGACCCGCGAAGAGGTCACCGCGATTTTTGCCGAGCTGGGCTTTTCGGTGGCCGAAGGGCCGCAGATTGACAGCGATTGGTATAACTTCGACGCTCTGAACATTCCCGGTCACCACCCGGCGCGGGCCGAGATGGATACATTCTATATGCACCGTGCAGCCGGCGACAATCGCCCGCCGCATGTGCTGCGCACCCACACCTCGCCGGTGCAGATTCGCACCATGGAAAAAGAAGGCGCGCCGATCCGCATCATCGCGCCGGGCCGCGTCTATCGCGCCGATTACGACCAGACCCATACTCCGATGTTCCATCAGGTCGAGGGGCTGGCGATTGACCGCGATATTTCCATGGCGCAGCTGAAATGGACGTTGGAAGAATTCCTGCGGTCGTTTTTTGAGGTCGAAGCCGTGGAGCTGCGGTTCCGGGCGTCGCATTTTCCCTTCACCGAACCCTCGGCAGAGGTCGACATCCGCTGCTCCTGGGAGGGCGGTCAGTTGAAGGTCGGCGAAGGTGACGATTGGTTGGAAATCCTCGGCTCTGGCATGGTGCACCCCAATGTGCTGAAGGCCGGCGGGACTGATCCCAATGTCTGGCAGGGGTTTGCCTTTGGCATTGGCATCGACCGGATTGCGATGCTGAAATACGGCATCCCCGATTTGCGGGCGTTTTTCGACAGCGATCTGCGGTGGCTGCGTCACTATGGTTTTGCCGCATTGGAACAGCCGAACCTGCATGGTGGCTTGAGCCGCTAAGCCAGCCCGGCCAGGCTATGGTGTCGCGATCGGGGGCGAGGTGATCGGGCGCAGATGGGTTTCGTCCCGCCTGCGCGGGCCGACAGGTTGGGGGCCAGCCCCCAAACCCCCGGGATATTTCTGGTCAGATGAAGATCCTGCGGAGGCGGCTTTCGATCTAATTGGGAGCTTGCGCTTTGGCGGTGCGCACAGCGCGTTCCAGTGCATCCAGGAACCGGGATCGGTCTGATTTGGAGAACGGTTTGCCGCCGCCCTGACGAAATGGATCTGCGGCCCGCAGATCGGACATCAGGTCGCGCATTGCCAGTTGCTGGCCGATGTTGGCTTCGGTGAAGGCCTCCCCCGAATGGCGCAGCACCTGCGCGCCGCTGGCGACGCATTTGGCGGCCAAAGGGATGTCGCCGGTCACCACCACGTCGCCCGGTCCGGCACGGTCGGCGATCCACATATCCGCAACATCCGGGCCATCCGCGACAATCACCAGCTCGACAAAGGGATTGCGCGAGGGCCGCAGCCCGCCATTGGCCACCAGATACATCTGCAATTTGTGGCGGGTTGCGACCTTTTCCGCTTCGTCCTTGACCGGGCAGGCGTCGGCGTCGATGTACAGCGCCATGTGATCAGCGCCGCAAGGCATCAGAATGAAAGGCGACATGGTCTTTCATGAAAGAGGCCACGAAGAAGTAGCTGTGATCGTAGTGCTTTTGCAGTCGCAGCACATGTTCGACCCGTTGATCCACCATGGCTTTGGCCAGGGCTTCGGTTTTCAGCAGGTCGCCGAATTGATCCTCGGTGCCGGTGTCGATCAGCACCGGCACGTCAATGCCGTCTTCGCGCATCAGGCGGCTGGCATCATGTGCCTCCCAATCGGCATGTTCGCCGAGATAGGCGGTGAATTGTTTGCAGCCCCAATCGCTGTCAGAGGGGTTGCAGATCGGCGAGAAGGCCGACACGCTGGAGAAGCGGCCAGGGTATTTCATCGCCAGCGTCAGCGCGCCATGCCCGCCCATGGAATGGCCGGTGATGGATTGCCGGTATTCGTCCAGCGGGAAATTGGCGAACAACACACGGGGCAGTTCGTCCATGACATAGCTTTCCATTTGAAAGTGATCGACCCAGGGCGCTTCGGTGGCATCGACATAAAACCCCGCGCCCTGACCAAGATCATAGGCCGCGTCATTGGCGACATCCGCGCCCCGTGGCGAAGTATCGGGAAACACCATGGCGACGCCCTGTTCTGCGCACCAGGCCTGGGCACCGGCCTTGGTCATGGCGTTTTCATGGGTGCAGGTCAGCCCGGACAAGAACCAGATCAGGGGCACAGGGCCGTCTGCGGCCTGGGGCGGCAGGAAAAGGGCAAAGGTCATGTCGCAATTACAGACCTCTGACAGATGGCTGGCGACAATCTGGCGGCCGCCAAAGGCGCGGTTTTCGGATGTGATTTCCATGATGACAAGCCTCTTTTTCGTTGCCGCGCCGGGAGCCTCCGGCGGGGATATTTAAGAACAGAAGAAGACCCAGGCTCTGGGCAAGTCAAGCCTTGGATCTCAGGCGCCGGTGATCCAGGCGATGATATAGGGCAGGGTGAGGATCGAAGCGGCGGTTGAAAACAGGATGGCCGCAGAGACACGTTGCGGGGCGACGCCGTAATGTTGCGCCAGGATATAAACATTGCCCGCCACCGGCAGCGCCGCGGCAGAGACGATGATCGTGGCGGTGAAGGCATCCACCGGAAAGAGCACCAGTGCGGCCAGCGCCACGGCGGCGGGGTGCAACACCAGTTTGCAGAAGCTGAGATAGCCCGCAATGGTGACCCGTTCCGCCGATTTCGACGCCAGCGAGGCGCCGATCGCAAACAGCGCGCCGGGGGTGGAGGCCCCGCCAAGTATGACCACGAATTCATTTGCGGGCTCTGGCAACGGCATCCCGGTAGAGGCCCAGGACAGGCCGAGCACCATCGACACGATCATCGGGTTTTTCACCAGCCCCAGACCCACGGTGCGCAACACACCCAGAGACATGCGGCCATCGCGTGCGCCGGTGATCAGGATCACGATCAGCGAGGAAAACACAATCAGGTCGACCGAAAGCACCAGCATCACCGGGCCGATTGCGTCTTCGCCGAACAGTAAGACAAACATCGGCACACCAAGGAAGCCGGTGTTGCCGATCACGGCGCATTGCGCCTCGACTGCGGTTTGTTCGATGCCGATCCGGCGGACCAGGCCGATGACGGTCGCCACCACATAGATCGCCGCCGTGCCGGTCAGATAGGCCAGCACCAATTGGCTGTCCCAGACCTCTGCCAGTGACAGGTTGGCGGAAAACCGGAACAACATCGCCGACAAGGCGAAGTAGAAGACAAATTTGGTGAGATAGGCGGTGGCCTCGGCCGAAAAAAACCGTGCGCGCGCCGCCCCATAGCCAAGGGCGATGATGGCAAAGAACGGCAGTGTTTTAAGAAAGATCGCCAGCATGACCCACCGATAGCATCTTGGGGGGCGGGGTCAATTTGAAAGGGCGCTTTGGTCCTGAAACCTGATCTGGTGTCTGGGGGCGCCGTGGTTATGGGTTTCCCGGTGCTTTTCGCAGGTCCTTCTTGTTCCCACGTCGTCCCGAGCGGGCAAAGCGCGCAAACAAGCGGCCGTCGGTTACGGCAAAGCCGATGCCAATGACGGCAAATCCAAACCAGGCTATCGGCGCCATGGTTTCGCCCAGGAAAACAACCCCCAAGGCAATTGCAAAGGGCGGGATCAACAATGTCACCAAAAGCAAATTGGCCGCCCCGGCCCGCGCCAGAATTGCGAAATACAGCCCATAGGCCAGCGCCGTCGAAAGCGTAGAGAGCCCAAGAAGTGCCGCCCAAACCCCCATAGACAGTGAAAGGTTCGGCGGGCCATCCAGCACAAGAACGGCCGGGATCATCAGCACGGTACTGCCAAGTAACATACCGAATGCATTGACCAGCGGCGGTTGATCCGAAAGCATGCTGCGCCCCCATACCCCGGCAAGCGCATAAGACATGGTTGCGCCCAGCACAGCGAGTTGCGCCAAATTGTGCAGGCTGAATGCGGTCACTGCGGACGGCCCCATGATCAGCGCCACGCCCACAACCCCGAGTGTTGCCCCCGCGATGCGTTTGAATGTCAGAGGTTCATCCTTCAAAAGCAAGCCAGCCATCAGGGCGGCGAACATGGCAGTGGTCGCATTCAGTATAGAGGCAAGGCCGCTGTCAATTTGTGTTTGCCCCCAGAAAATCAGGGAAAATGGAATCGCGTTGTTTAACGCCCCCATGACGAGGTACGCCCCCCAAATCCGCCCGGGGCGGGGCAGACGGGCGCCCCGGGCCCATAGGGCACAGGCCAGGGCGGTCATTGCCCAGAATACGCGGTGCAACGTGATCGTCATCGGCGGCAGTTCCGTCAGGGCCACTTCGGCAAAGAAGAACGAGCCTCCCCAAACGGCAGCCAGCAGCAATAACATCATGCTGGCCTTGAGATCCATCGTAGGCGGGGTGGTCTGTTCATCTTCTGCCTTTCCGGGCGAACTGTTGCCGGACAAAGCTAACTTGCAGATGGTTTTGGCGCGATCCGTTTCTTGCGGATAAGACCAGATCCGGGCCTGCGCCTAGCCCGATCCGATCAACACACCCGCGGCGAAAACCAGCGCCCCGCCCAGCACGACCTGAAACGCCGCGCGCAGCATTGGGGTGTCCATGTATCGGTTTTGAATCCAGGCGATTGCCCAAAGTTCGACAAAGACCACCAGCACCGCAATGCTGGTTGCGGTCCAGAAATCCGGGATCAGATAGGGCAGGGCATGCCCCAACCCGCCCAGGGTGGTCATCACCCCCGACGCGATGCCGCGTTTGACGGGGGAGCCGCGCCCGGACAATTGGCCGTCGTCGGATGCGGCCTCGGTAAAGCCCATGGAAATTCCGGCTCCGACCGAGGCCGCCAAGCCAACCAGAAACGTGGTCCAGGTGTTCTGGGTGGCAAAAGCGACCGCAAAAATCGGCGCGAGGGTCGAGACAGAGCCATCCATCAGCCCCGCAAGGCCGGGCTGTACCCATGTCAAAAGGAATTGGCGTTTGGCGCTGTTGTCTTCGGTTTCGCGCGCCTCTGGGTCCAGGTGGGTGTCTTCCAGCCGGGTTGCGCTGTCCTGATGGTTTGCTTCTGCTGCCGCCAGATCACCCAGCAATTTGCGGGTGTCGGCGTCGGTGGTGCGTTTGGCGGCCGCCAGATAGAACCGCTCTGCATCCCGTTCCATGGCGGCGGCTTCGTCCCGCATTCGGTCAAGCCCGAGATTCTCGATCAGCCATACCGGGCGGCGGGCGTAATATCCCGCCACATGTTCCCGACGGATCAGCGGAATGACCTCGCCGAACCGGGCACGGTGCAATGCAATCAGCTGTTGGCGGTGGCTGTCTTCTTCCTGGGCCATGCCGTCAAACACCGCCGCGCTGTCGGCAAAATCGGCGCGCAGACGTTCGGCGTACATCCGATAGATGCGCGCGTCGTCCTCTTCTGACGAGATGGCAAGCGCCAGCACCTCTTGTTCGGACAGATCAGAGAAATGGCGGCGCTGGGTCAGGAATCGCATGGGGTGTCTCTAGATTAGAATGATTTTAAACATAGCGATGCGCCCGGGCATGGCAAGATCTGGTTGGGGAATTTTCGCCAGATCCTGATTTTGCCAGATCCTAATTATGCCTGTCCTAATTTTGCCGATCCTTAATTTTGCCAGTTTTTAACTATGCCAGTTCTTAACCATGCCTGTCCAACCGGCCCTGTGCCATCATCGCCGCCACTGATCCGTCCTCTGTGGCCTGTTCGGAATAGGTGAATGTGCCCTGGTCCAGCACCTCAGAGGCCGCCCGATAAAATCCGCCAAGCGCAGCACGGGCAAAGGACCCGCCAACGCTGATCCGGCTGACGCTGGCCGCGGCCAATTCGCTGACGGAACAATTCGGCCCCGAAATCCCCATGAGCACATTCACCGGTTTGTCGACCGCATCGCAAAGCGTGCGGATTGCCGCGATGTCGCGCAGACCGGGGGCATAAAGCACATCCGCCCCCGCCTTGGAAAACGCCTGAAGCCGCAGGATCGTATCGTCCAGATCCGGGCGTTGCCACAGAAAATTCTCTGCCCGCGCAGTGAGAAGAAAGGGCTGGCCACGACAGGCCTCGGCGGCGGCGGCAATCCGTTCCGTGGCCAGGACAAGATCATGGATCGGCGTATTCGGATAGCCGGTTGCATCCTCGATCGAGCCGCCAACAAGCCCGATCTTGATCGCCTCGGCAATGGTGCGGGCGCAATCACCGGGGGAAATGCCAAACCCATCCTCCAGATCCGCCGTGACCGGCAGGTCGGTCGCCTCGACAATGGCGGCGGCATTGGTCAGAAGCTCGGTCCGGGACAGGCTGGCGAAACTGTCGCGTTTGCCGGCGGAAAAGGCATAGCCCGCGCTGGTGGTGGCCAGGGCCGAAAACCCCATGGCGGTCAGGATGCGGGCGGTGCCGGCATCCCAGGGGTTGGGGATGACAAAGGCACCTTTGGCAGCATGCAGCGCCTTGAAGACCTCGTATTTGCGATATTGCTCTGACACTGGGCTGGGGGGCTGGCCCATGTGTCGCCCCGAATATTGGTCCGCCATAGGACACTCCTTTGCTGGATTTCACCCTACCACAAAAGCGGGGCATCGGGCGACAAAGGTGAACGCGCGGCTGTTGAAACTAAACCGAACAGTCTATAAGTTAATCACACAAGGAGCCGCAAGAATGAGCCCGACCGCCGAATTGGCCAAAACCACCAATCCATCGCAAATCCGCCGAGGGCGCAAGTTTGACCAGGTTCTGGCGGGCGCGCGCGAGGTGTTTCTGGCGCAGGGCTTCGAAGGGGCCTCTGTTGATGACATCGCCCGCGCCGCCGGGGTGTCCAAGGCCACGCTCTACAGCTATTTCCCCGACAAAAGGCTGCTGTTTACCGAGGTGGCCTCCTGCGAATGTTGCCGCCAGTCCGACACCGCCATGGCGGTGATCGACGCAAATGGCCCGCCGCGCAAAGTGCTGGATCAGGTCGCCCGGCATTTCCTTGGGTTCATCCTGTCGGATTTCGGCATGTCGATTTTTCGCATCTGCGTGGCAGAGGCGGATCGCTTTCCCGACCTCGGCCGCCAGTTCTATAATTCTGGTCCGGCCGTGATGCGGGTGGCGCTGGTGGATTACATGCGCGGAGCGGTCGAGCGGGGCGAACTCGACATCACGGATCTCGATCTGGCGGCCGATCAGTTCAGCGAATTGTGCAAGGCCGATCTGTGGCCGCGCATGATTTTCAATGTGTCTGACCGGATCACGCCGGAAGAGATCGACCGCGTGATCATCGGCGCGCTGGACATCTTCATGGCCCGTTACGGCGTCTGACGACGCCGCCGCCCGGATCAATCAACCCGCCGCACCAAAAGCTGATTGCCCGCCCCCTTGCGGGTTTCAAACACCTTCAATTTCGCCACCAGATCACTCAGCTTGCGCTGGCCATAGCTGCGGGTGTCGAAATCCGGGTTGGCGGCGATGATGAATTGGCCGATCTGGCCAAGGGTGTACCATTCGTCGCCCTGTTCGATCCCCTCCATCGCCTTGAAGATCAGATTGCGGGCCTCTTCCAGCGATCGGGTGCTGGGCGCTTCGCGCACCTCATCTTCGCCGATGTTTTCCAGAAAAATGAACCGCTTGCAGGCCTTGCGAAACGCATCCGGCGTCTTGCGCTGACCCATGCCGTATACATCCAGCCCCTGTTCGCGCACGCGGCTGGCCAATCGGGTGAAATCGCTGTCCGATGACACCAGAACAAATCCGTCAAACCGCCCGGAATGCAACAGATCCATCGCATCAATCACCAGCGCGATGTCACTGGCGTTCTTGCCGACGGTATTGGCGGGTTGGTGGTGCGGCACCAGCCCGAATTCGGCCTGCACCCGGCTCCACCCCGCCATCTGTTGTGATGAAAAATCACCATAGCAGCGCCGCACACTGGCTTCGCCCAATGTGGCGATCTCGTCAAAGATCGCCTTGGTATATTTCGGGGATGTGTTATCGGCGTCGATCAGGACAGCCAGCAGGTTTGTTTGTTCTCTCATGCGGGCACCATGGCGGCAACCGCACCAGAGGTCAAACCAAAGACCGGTACATCACCAAAGCATCAACATACCCTTCGGTCGGATGGCAAAAAGCCCCGGGCAAGCGGCCCACAACGTCAAATCCGGCCCGCTCCCATGTGGCAATGGCGCGGGAATTGGTCGCCACGACAAAATTGTATTGCATGGCGCGAAATCCCTGTTGGCGGGCCTCGTCCAGCGATGCCGCCAGCATGGCCCGCGCCACGCCCTTGCCTGCGGCGGCGGGGCTGGTGCAATAACCGGCATTACAGACATGTTGCCCGCCGCCGGTCTGGTTCGCCCGCACATAAAAACAGCCCAATGCGCTGCCATCTTCCTCGGCAATCCAGACCCGCGCGGTCTCTGGCCAGAAATAGGCCAGCCCCCCGGCCATGCCGCCCTGCGGATCGGCACAAAAGGTCTCGCCGCTTTCCACCGCAGGCCGAATAATGGCCCAGACCGTGGCATCATCCGCACCGCGGCGCGCTTCTCGAAAACTCAGCCCCATACTCGGTCCTTGCTTCTCTTCTTTCCAAATACGCATCTTTCCGCACCCTCTACGCGTCCGGCCCGGTGAACAGCATTGCCATGCTGCCACCGGGCCGGATCAGTCCGCCGCAAAGGAGGGCCCGTTCAGGTGCCTTAGAATTCCACAACCGCACGGATGGATTTGCCCGCATGCATCAACTCAAAACCTTCGTTGATGTCATCCAGCGACAGTTTATGGGTGATCATCGGATCAATCTCGATCTTGCCATCCATGTACCAATCGACAATTTTCGGCACATCGGTGCGCCCGCGTGCGCCGCCAAATGCCGTGCCACGCCAGACCCGGCCTGTCACAAGCTGGAAAGGACGGGTCGAAATCTCGGCGCTGGCCGGGGCCACGCCGATGATGATCGATTTACCCCACCCCTTGTGCGCGGCTTCCAGCGCCGTGCGCATCACGCCGACATTGCCGGTGGCATCAAATGTGTAATCCGCGCCGCCTTTGGTCAATTCGACCAGATGCGCCACCAGATCGCCCTCGACCTTGGACGGGTTGACGAAATCGGTCATGCCGAAACGGGTGGCCATGTCGACCTTGTCGTCGTTCAGATCGACCCCGACAATCTGGTCGGCGCCAGCCAGTCGCAACCCCTGAAGCACGTTCAGACCAATCCCGCCCAGACCAAAGACAATGGCGCGGGAGCCGATTTCCACCTTTGCGGTGTTGATCACCGCACCAATGCCGGTGGTCACGCCACAACCGATGTAACAAACCTTGTCAAACGGTGCATCCTTGCGGATCTTGGCCAATGCGATTTCCGGCAAAACCGTGTGATTGGCAAATGTCGAACAGCCCATGTAATGCAGGATCGGCGTGCCATCGAGCATGGAAAACCGCGAGGTGCCATCGGGCATCACGCCCGCGCCTTGTGTCGTGCGGATCGCCTGACACAGGTTGGTCTTCGGGTTCAGACAATATTCGCATTCGCGGCATTCCGGCGTGTAAAGCGGAATGACATGATCGCCCGGTTTCAGACTGGTGACACCGGCCCCAACCTCAAGCACAACACCGGCCCCCTCGTGGCCCAAAATCGCCGGAAAGGCGCCTTCGGGGTCGGCCCCGGACCGGGTGAATTCATCGGTGTGGCAAAGACCGGTGGCTTTGATCTCGACCAGAACCTCACCCGCCTTCGGCCCTTCGAGGTTCACTTCCATCACTTCCAGGGGTTTGCCCGCTTCCAAAGCAACCGCAGCTCGTGTGCGCATGTGTTTTCCTTTCCAGGGCTGTCTCGTCAAAATGTCGCTGCGAACCTGCGGGAAACCCGATCCGGCTGCAAGTCACAGTTCGGCGTCAGATGTTTACGCGGCTATTTTTCCAGACGAAAGTTCATATGACAGGCACCACAGGCCCGCCCGATTGGTCCGATCCCGGCGCGCAGCATGTCGACATTGGTCACATCCAGGGCGGTGATCGCGGTTTCCAGGGCCATGGCCTGGGCGGCGAAATCGTTCCAGTCCCGCCAGATTTTGGGCCGGGCTTCGGATTTGGGATCACTGGCCTTGGTTTCAAAAACCTCCGGGATCTCGGCGGCATGTTGCAAAAGCGCGGCGCGGGCGGTTTTCGCCTTGTCGGCCTCAAATTCGGTTTTGCCACGCGCCATATCTGCCAACGTGCCAACACTGCGCGCCATTTCCGACATGCCATGCATCCGCGCCTTGACGTGGCGATCCTTGACCCCGCTATGGGCCAGCGCCATGCCGGCAAGTGTTCCGCCGACAAGCGCGCATAAAATCAGGCAGGGAATTTGGCGGCGCATGTGCAAAGGCTCCAGATGTTTCTGTCTGCGCAAGACTCGCAAATTGCCAGCGGCTCCGCAACCTGCGGCACGGAAAAGATACCGTTGCCCTTCTTCTGTTCAAAAATATCCCGGGGGGTCTGGGGGGCTGGCCCCCCGGCCTGTCGGCGCGCGCAGGCGCGGCGACATCACAAACCAAAATCGCATGCCGCCCGGGCTGGGAACTCGACTCTCCAATCTGCCCCTGATATTGACAAGAACATAAAGTGAACAAATCTGTCACCGCCATGCCGCACCGTCGCCTCTCTCTCTCTGGTTTCCCCGGCTTGGGGCCGAACGCCTGTTGCGACAGGCGCGCGGGGATGCTGCCTTGCAAGAGATGCCCTTTGCCGTGGTCGAGGATGTGGGCAATGCCCAGATCCTGTCCTCCGTGTCGGATGCGGGCTCGGCGGTCGGGCTTTATCGCGGCCAGCCGCTGCGCGATGCCCATGCGGTCAGCGCCAACCTGCGCACATTACGGCGTAATCCGCAGGCCGAGGCGGCGTTCCTGGCGGCCTTGATGCGTTGGGCGGGCAAGTTCAGCCCCTGGGTCGCGCTGGATGGGGACGAGGGGCTGATGTTGGATGTGACCGGTTGCAGCCATCTGTTTGGCGGCGAGGTGGGGCTTTGTCGTCAGGTTGCGCAGGACTGTCACGATATGGGGATCAGCGTGCGGCACGGCCTTGCCGACAGTCGCGGCGGGGCCTGGGCGCTGGCGCGATACGCCGGGCGGGGGGCGGGGCAGGGCGGGCTGCATACACGGTCCGGCGATGACATCGACCAGGAGGCCCGCGCCACCCGGTCGCGCGCGGCCAAGCGGCGGCATTGGGAACGCGGCGGGGCGGCCCCGACAGGACAGTGGATGGGGCGGGGGACAGGACGGGGTGCGGAAATCCCCGCCGGAACGATCGCCCCCCCCGGCCAGAACCGCAGTACACTGGCCGCCCTGCCGGTGGCGGCGCTGCGGCTGGATGGGGACACGGCGGCCCAACTGGCGCGGCTGGGCCTGCGCAATATCGGCGATCTGGCGGGACAGCCGCGGGCGGCGCTGGCGCGGCGGTTCGGCAAGGGGCTGGTGCTGCGGCTGGATCAGGCCTTTGGCGCGGTGCCAGAGCCGATTTCCCCGCCGCCCCGCCGCCCCGGTTTGCGGTGCGGATGACCCTGCCGGATCCGATCGGGCTGGAAGAGGACGTGCTGGCCGGGCTGGACCGGCTGTTGCCACGTCTGTCGGTGCTTTTGCAGGACAAGGGCATGGGCGCGCGCACCCTTCGGTTGCAGGCCTTTCGCAGTGATCACACCATGCAGACGCTTGAGGTGCGGCTGGCGCGTGCCTCATATGATCCCGAACGGCTGCGCCCGCTGCTGGCGATGAAAGTGCATGAGATTGACGCCGGTTTTGGCATCGACATGCTGCGGCTGGAGGCGGTGCAGGTCGAGCCGCTGGCGATGCGCACGCCGGTGGGGCATCTGGCGGCGGGGGCGGCGGTGAATGCGCGGCTGGCGGCGAATACCAGTCTGGATGATCTGATCGGGCGGCTGGGCGCGCGGGTCGGAATGGAGGCGATCACCCGTCGCCAC
The DNA here is from genome assembly GCF_055808435.1 of Marinovum sp. J2-8. NCBI lineage: Bacteria > Pseudomonadati > Pseudomonadota > Alphaproteobacteria > Rhodobacterales > Roseobacteraceae > Marinovum > Marinovum sp. J2-8. The sequence continues at coordinate 553,085 of NZ_JBVVRZ010000001.1, forward strand.
CCCGGCGACAGCCATATCCCGGAAAAGACCGAACTGGTGCTGGCGGCCGCCTGGTCCGAGCCTGCCGCAGATTGGCCCGCCCCGGCGCGGCCCCGGCCGTTGCTGTTGTGGCAACCTGAACCGGTGCAGGCGCCGGTGGTGCCACGCCTGTCGGCGCGGTTCCGTTGGCGGGGGCGGGCGTTGACCCTTGTGGCGGCGGCGGGACCGGAGCGTATTTCCCCGGAATGGTGGCTGGATGACCCGGCTTGGCGGTCGGGCCAGCGTGATTACTGGCGTGTGACCTGTGGCGAGGGGGATCAGCTTTGGTTATTTTTTGCCCATGGCGGGGCGATGTCGGCGGGATGGTTCTGTCAGGGCAGTTTCGCATGACGTCGCAGGAAGGCGCGGATCGGCCGCGAGGTGGCGCGGATCTTATCCATGGGTAAGGCGTAAATATCTGTTAATAAACATTTATTTCGCGTGACTTCGCCGCGCGCTGCCCGCGACGGTGATGCGCCCTTGGACCGCAGGGGGCAGAGGCGTTGTGCCGGACCGTTTGATTTGCTGGTTGATTTGCCGGAGAAACCGCGCAAATCTTTACCCTATGAATAGTTTTTCCCCTTTCCCGCGTCCGGGTCGGATGTGGTGGCGTTTCAACGCCCCGAGCTGTCGGTCATCCTGTCGCTGTATGGTCGCATGGTGGCGGCGGGTGAATGGCGAGACTACGGGATTTCCATGCTGCGCGATGTGGCGGTGTTTTCCGTGTTCAAGCGCACTGCGGAAAATCCGCTGTACCGGATCGAGAAACGCCCCAAGCTGCGGAACCGTCAGGGCATGTATGCGGTGATTGGCATCGACGGTCAGGTGTTGAAGCGCGGTCATGATCTGAAATCGGTGTTGCGGGTGTTGGAGCGGAAATTGATCCGTGTGGTTGAATAGGGCCGACCTGGGCCTGTGGTCTGAGAATATGGCCTGGGAGATCCGCCTGAACAAAACGGCCCGAACAATACGGCCTCAGCATATGCCGTAGGGGGTATGCAGGGAGGGGGTCGGCCCCCTCGGCCTTTGGCCTCACCCCCGGGATATTTTTGGTCAGATGAAGGCCGGAGGAACGCCTGCAGGTTGGCGAGGCACGGGTGAGGCAACGGCGGGGAGCATCAGTGGGGAGCATTGGCGGGATTTACACCTGCGGTGCGCGCGGCTTCAGCTGCATCAGGCTGTCTACCCAGGCCAGTTGTTTTGGCAGGCTAATCCGTTTCAAATCATAATGCGCCACCACATGGGCACGGGCATTGCGGCGCAGGTGATCGCGCAGATCGGCGTCATCCAGCAGGGTGCAGACCTTGTCGACAATGGCTGTGCGGTCGAAGAAATCCACCAACAGGCCGGTGTCGCCATCAGTCAGAACCTCGCGCACCGGGGCGGTGTCGCTGGCGACAATTGGTGCGCCTGCGCTCATCGCTTCGAGCAGCGACCAGCTGAGCACAAAGGGATAGGTCAGATAGACATGTGCCCGGCTGACCCGCATGAAGGAGAGAAAGACACCATAGGGCACCCGGCCGAGGAAATGCACCCGCGCCCAATCGGCATCGGGGATTTGATCGCGGACCTCGTCGATGAAGACCTGTTTCCAGCTTTTGCCATCCGGGGCCTTGGCCCCGTAGCTGACCTGGTCGCCGCCGATCAGCACGATCTGGGCCTTGGGTCGCCGCCGCAGCAGGTCGGGCAGGGCACGCATGAAAATGTGATAGCCGCGATAGGGTTCGAGGTTGCGGTTGATGAAGGTAATCACCTCGTCGTCGCGGGTCAGGGTCTGGCCATTGCCAACGTCCAGCCGTGCATTGCTATCAGCGGTGACGTAATCGGTGTCGATCCCATCGTGGATCACGGAAATGCGGGCGCGCATGTCGGGCGGGAAGGTGTTGGCCTGAAATGCCGTGGGACTGATGCCGGCATCGCCGACCTCGAAATGCAACCGGTTGTTGAGGTTCTTGAACCGCAAGCGCAGGGCATCGGTGGCCGGCGAGGTGCCGGTGAATTCCGGGTCGAACCCGACAAAGGGATATTCGGCGGTGTGGTATAATTCGCAGTAGAGCCCCAGGCGGGCCTCTGGCCAGACGTCTTTGAGAAACAGGCTTTCGCCCCAGCCGTGATGCGCCAGGATGACATCGGGTGAAAAGCCGCGTGCTTTCAGGGCAAGGGCGGCGGTGTAACAGCTTTGGCCGCGAATCACCTTGGATTCAAAATCCAGCAACCAGGGATGTTGGCCCTTGGCCGGTTTTCCGTTGATCTTGTAGGGGACGATGGTGATGCCGTTCCACTGGGTCGGTTTGTCGACCTTTGGGGTCAGGGCGACAACCTGATCGCCGCGCGCGGCCAGAGCCGGGGCGAGGTGTTTGTATTGGCCGGGAAAATTCTGATGAATCAAAAGGTACTTCGTCACGCCTGTCACTGCCCGTTTGTTTTGCCGTGAGTATAGGGCGACATTGCGGGTCGGCCAAGCATTGGCAGTGCATGTCTGGTCAGGATGGCGCGCAGAACGGCCGTTGACCGGTTCGGTGGCGCCGATCGTGGCGCGGCCAGTGCGCGCCCTATTTCGAGAATCGTGCCCGAACGGCGGCCATGTCGAGTTGCTGTTCGGTCAGGCCCTCTGGTTCCCACTCGCTTCTTTCGGCCTCAAAGAAATCACCGCCATAGATATGCAGCGCGGCGGTGAGCCGTGGAATCGGGTTGCTGACGGAATGGATGATGTCCGGCCCCATAGGGCAGACATCGCCGGTGGTCAGCGACCGGGCCCCCGCCGCTTCGATCAATCCCTGGGGATGATCCTTGATTCGCCGCCAGAAGATATTGTCCTCTCGTCCGCCATAAATGCCGATCACGGCCCACATTTCGTGGTTGTGGGGCGGAATCATCACCGTAGGCTTCCACGCGAGGTTCACGATGGTCAGATTGTCGGACTGATAAAGCGCGGTGATTCCCGGTTCTGTCGGCTCGCCCAGGGCGGCCATCACGGCGGCAGGATCGGCCATGGCACGCCGCATCACTTCGGCGGCGGAGGTGTGGGTTGGGTCATTTTCAACGGCGTCGCAGCAGTCGGAAACGAATTCTTCTATATCAAACATCGACGTCCCCCCGGCGTGATCCAATGTTGCCATCATATCACAAACGGCATTCGGCGTCAGCCTTGGGGCGCGGTTGGGGGCGGATCAGGGCCGGATTGGGGGGCAGGATGTTCCCCAAAAGAAAAGGCCGCGCAAAAATGCACGGCCCTTTCGAATTCAAGTCGCTGTCAGCGTTCAGCCCTGGCGGGCTTTGAACCGCCGTTGTGTCTTGTTGATCACATAGACACGGCCCTTGCGGCGCACAATGCGGCAATCGCGGTGCCAATTCTTGAGCGAGCGGAGCGAGTTCTTGACCTTCATGTCAGTCTCTCCTTCTACGCGGCGCGTGGGCGCGCCTGGGTTGTTGTTTTGCTCTGGCCAACATGGCCAGAGCGGTGAAATGGTGGGCGATACTGGGATCGAACCAGTGACCCCTTCGATGTCAACGAAGTGCTCTACCGCTGAGCTAATCACCCGAGAAACCTCGCACTGACGGAGAGCCCCATAAAAGAATGGGGCGCGGAACCCCGCGCCAGTAGACGGCTCTATAAATAGGTTTGCGGGGGCGATCAAGGGCTTTTGATAAGGAAAGAAAAAGGACTAGTATCGTGGCATGACTTGCGGGAGACGCTTTTGCCCAAGACCGCCTTTACCCTGTTCCGCCCAGAGCGTGTTTTGACGCCTGTGGTGTTTGCCTCGCCACATTCGGGGCGGGATTATCCATGGTCCTTCCTGCGGCGGACCGTATTGGACGAACATGTGATTCGCACGTCGGAAGACGCCTATGTGGACCGGCTTTTTGAATGTGGGCCGCAATTTGGTGCGCCTTTTCTATGTGCGGGGGCGCCGCGGGCCTTTGTCGATCTCAATCGGGCGGCAGAGGAGCTGGACCCGGCGTTGATCGAAGGGGCGCGCAAGCCGGGGCATAATCCACGGGTGATGTCCGGGCTGGGGGTGATCCCGCGTGTGGTGGCCGGGGGGCGCAATATTTACCGTGGCAAATTGACCATGGCCGAGGCCGAGGGCCGGATTGACCGCTATTGGCGGCCCTATCATCAGCAGGTGCAGACGCTTTTGACCGAAGCGCATGAGCGATTTGGCGAAGCGGTCCTGGTGGATTGCCATTCGATGCCGCATGAGGCGCTGGAACCGATTGCCCGTTCCGGGGCCCGCAGACCCGAAGTGGTGATCGGCGATCGCTTTGGCGCATCGGCCAGCGAAGAGATTGTTGAGCGGATCGAGATGGCCTTTGTTGCGGCGGGGCTGGTGGTGGTGCGCAATGCACCTTTTGCCGGGGCATATATCACCCAGCATTATGGCGGCCTTCGCGGCAGCAGCACGCGATTCAGATCGAGATTGATCGCTCTCTCTACATGAATGAGCAGGCGATTCGCCCAAATGCGAATTTTCAGGCCTTTCGCAAATTGTTGCGTGGGGTGGTGGCCGAAATCGCCTCTATCGGCGCGCAGGAATTGCCGTTGGCGGCGGAATAGCCCGCCCGCTGTCGACGCGTTGCCGCAAGCATCGCGGATTTCACGTCCGGGACTGGTGCGTGTGGGGTTTCTGGCCCTAGCGCAGAGCGCGGCCCTTGAGAATTGCATCCGGCCCAAAGCGGGCGCGAATCGCATCTGTGGCGCGTTCGGCCCCGGCGCGGCGGCTGGCATCGGGGTCCAGAAGGTCCGGGGCGCGGTCGGCGTCATCCGCAGACACCAGATGGGAAATCCCGCAGCCCAACAGGCGATAAGCCCCCTGATCGGCCACGCCATCGAACAGCGCCCGTGCGGTGCGATAGATGGTGTCGGCCATCTGGGTCGCATCGCGCAGGGATTGCCGCCGGGTCAGGGTTTGGAATTTGGCGGTCTTCAGCTTCAAGGTCACCACCAATCCGGCCTTGTCCTTGGCCTTGGCGCGATCTGCGACTTTCTCTGCCATGCGCCAAAGATGCCCGTCGAGCAGATCCGGGTCCGAGGTGTCCTCAAAAAAGGTGGTTTCATTGCTGATGGATTTGATCGGGGCGTTGGCAGAGATCCGGCGCCGATCCTGGCCGCGCGCCAGATGCCACAGGCGGGTGCCCATCGAGCCGAACCGGGCCGTCAGGTCGCGTTCATCCCAGCGGCGCAGATCGTTGAAGGTGCGAATGCCCGCCTTTTCCAGCGCCGCCTGTGCGGCCTGACCCACGCCCCAGATCATGCGCACGGGTTTGTCGCGCAGAAAATCCTCGGTCTCGGCCTGGCCGATCACGGAAAACCCATGCGGTTTGTCCAGATCGCTGGCGGTCTTGGCGAGGAATTTGTTATGCGCCAGTCCCACCGATCCGGTGATGCCCAATTCGGTGCGCATGCGCCGCACCATACGCGCCAGCATCAGCGCCGGGGGCGCGCCGTGCAACCGCTGGGTGCCGGTCAGATCGAGAAATGCCTCGTCCAGCGAGAGCGGTTCCACCACCGGGGTCAATTCATCCATCATGGCGCGGATGGCGCGGGATACGTCGACATAGGCGGACATGCGCGGTTTGATCACCACCGCATCGGGGCAGAGTTTCAGCGCCTGAAACATCGGCATCGCCGAGCGCACGCCGCGAATGCGCGCAACATAACAGGCGGTCGAGACCACACCGCGTTTGCCGCCGCCGATGATCACCGGTTTATGGGCCAGGCTGGGGTCATCGCGTTTTTCCACGCTGGCATAAAACGCATCGCAATCCATATGGGCGATGGTCAGATCGTTCAATTCGTCATGCGCCACAACCCGGCGCGACCGACAGGCCGGGCAGGGCGGGGCATTGGCCGACCCCCAGGTGGGATCGACGGCGAATTCATGCAAACAATCACGGCAGAGGGCGGGCATGGTGGTGCTCTTGGGGCAGACACCCCATATATATCCGGTATGCAGCCACAGGGCGAGGGGGCAGATGGGCGAAACTGAATTCTCTGGTGCAAAGCTGGCCTTGTTTCTGGGGGACAGCCTGTTGGTGATCCGGCGCGATGACCGCCCGGATATTCCCTGGCCAGATGCGCTTGACCTGCCGGGGGGCGGGCGCGAAGGCGGCGAAAGCGCCAAATCCTGTGCATTGCGCGAAACCCGCGAAGAGGTGGGATTGGTGGTTGCGCCAGAGGCGCTAAGCTATTGCCGGACTTATATGCGCCCGCATGGGCGGGTGGTGTTTTTTGTGGCGCATTTGCCCGCAGAGGCCGAAAAAGACGTGGTTTTTGGCAACGAGGGCCAGGGTTGGATGTTGATGCCGCCGGAAACCTTTGCCGACCATCCCGAAGCTGTGCCACATTTTCGCGACCAAATGCGGGCCTATCTTGACCAGCGATAGCTGCGGCGTGCGCAATTGTCGTGCAAGTTGTCCCGGCTGCGACTATGACCCGTTGAAGTCCGCCTGACGCAGGGGTAGGACGCGACTGTTTTTGACCCGAAAGCGACATAAAATGCGAATGAGAGACACTTTTATCAAACCCATGCACCCGGAAGGGCGTCGGTTTGTGGCGATTTTTGCAGCAATCACGGTTCTGCTGTTTCTTGTGTCCCAGATTCTGGGCTGGATCGGCGTCGGGTTAACGGTCTGGTGTTATTACTTCTTTCGTGACCCCAAGCGGGTGGTCCCGGTGCGCGAGGGGCTGGTTGTCAGCCCGGCGGATGGGATTGTGTCGTTGATCGAACATGCGGTGCCGCCGCCGGAACTGGGCATGTCGGATGCGCCGCTTTTGCGGGTCAGCGTGTTCATGAGCGTGTTCAACTGCCACGTGAACCGTGCGCCGGTGCCCGGTCGGATCACGGCCATCGCCTATCGTGCGGGCAAGTTCTTTAATGCCTCGCTGGACAAGGCAAGTTCTGACAACGAGCGCAATTCGCTGTGCATCGAAATGGCGGATGGTCGCCAGATCGCGGTGGTGCAGATTGCCGGTCTGGTTGCCCGTCGGATTGTGTGTTTCGTTTCAGAAGGCGACACGATTGACGCGGGCGCGCGGTTTGGCCTGATCCGGTTTGGATCGCGGTTGGATGTCTATCTGCCGGACGGGGTTTTGCCACAGGTGCATCTTGGCCAGACGATGATCGCCGGTGAAACGGTTCTGGCCGATCTGACGGCCAATGATTCCGACCGTGTGGCGCGGACGGACTAGGTGATGCAGGACATGCCACCCGAAGACCTGTCCAAAACGGGGCGTGACAAGAAGAAATTCGTGCCGATCGTGCATCTGTTGCCGAATCTTCTGACGCTTGCGGCGATCTGTGCCGGGCTGACGGCAATCCGATTTGGCTATCAGGGCGATTTCGAACAGGCGGTGCGGTTGATCCTGTTGGCCTGTATTCTGGACGGGGTCGATGGCCGGTTGGCGCGTTTGTTGCGCTGCCAGAGCCAGGTGGGGGCGGAGCTGGATTCGCTGGCGGATTTTGTCAATTTCGGCGTGGCGCCGGGGCTGATCATCCACGCATGGGCGCTTCAGGATTTCAGCCGCGCCGGGTGGATTGCGGTGTTGTGTTATTCGATCTGCTGCGTGCTGCGTCTGGCCCGGTTCAACGTCAACAACCGCGCCGCCGCTGACACCGGCAGTGATTTCTTTGTCGGGGTGCCGTCGCCGGCGGGGGCGATCCTGGCCATGGTGCCGATGTATGTCGCGTTTCTTTTCGGGGATGCGACGCTGGTGCCGCCGGCGGTTGTCGCGGGCTATATTCTTTTGATCGGGTTGCTGATGATCAGCCAGATCCCGACCTATTCCTTCAAGAACCTTTCGATTTATCGCGAGAATGCAAAATTTTGGGTTCTGGGTGCGATCATGACTGTTGTCGCATTGTTCACATACCTTTGGGCTACGCTGCTTGTGGCCACCATTGTTTATGTCGGCGGGCTGATATGGGCTTTTTGGTCGATGCGGAAAACTACCAAATAAGGGGATGCTCCTTTGGATCCTAACCAAGTCAAAGTTTCTTATGCCCGGTGGGCACCTATTTACGATCATACCTTTGGAGCGGTCACGCGGATCGGACGCCGCAGGTCGGTTGAATATATCAACAACCTGCCGGGGGATCGGGTGTTGGAGGTTGGCGTCGGCACGGGCATGGCCCTGCGCCATTACCGCCCCGACATCGAAGTGACCGGCATTGATTTCAGCCATGACATGCTGGGCAAGGCCCGCGCCAAGGTGCAGGAACTGGGCCTGAAACAGGTGGTCACGCTGAAACAGATGGACGCGCGCGAGATCGAATTTCCCGACAATTCCTTTGATGCCGTGGTTGGCATGCATCTGGTTTCGGTGGTGCCAGAGCCGGAGCGGGTGATCGCGGAAATGGCGCGGGTCTGCAAACCGGGGGGCAAGGTGATCATCACCAATCATTTCGCCCACGAATTTGGCATTCTTGCTGTGGCGGAACGAATTTCCGCCCGGTTTTACGACGTCCTGGGCTGGCATTCCGATTTCAGCATCGACACTGTGCTTGGCGAACCCAGCCTGCAAATTGTCGAGCAACAGAAATTTCCACCGCTGCGGATGATGACGTTTCTTGTCTTGCAAAAAGCCGCTAACTGCTGATTTTCAAACGGTAATTTATAGATTTCCGACCGGCCGCTGACCTCTCTGTCGCGGTCCGGTCGATGCCATGCGCACCACCCGGTTTCGGGTTTCATGTGGTTGGCGCATAGGGATATGCAAAACCGGCATTTGCAGTTCCGGGACCGCCCTACATAGGCTGCGCACATCCAAGACAGGGAGCAATGATAATGAATTTCTTGAAAAACTGTGTGGCTGGTGCGGCGCTGACCATCGCGCTTGCCGGTGGTGCCATGGCCGAAAACAGCCTTCGGGTGGCCTATGACGCCGATCCGGTCTCGCTTGACCCGTATGAACAGCTTTCGGGTGGCACGCTTCAGCTGAACCATATGGCGTTTGACCCGCTGGTGCGCTGGACCCAGGATCTTCAGTTCGAGGCCCGTCTGGCCGAAAGCTGGGAACAGATCGACGAAACCACCATGCGCTTCAAGCTGCGCGAAGGGGTGAAATTCCACTCCGGCAACGAAATGACGGCCAAGGATTTCGACTGGACCTTTGACCGCGTCAAGGAAAGCCCGGATTTCAAAGGTATCTTCGCGCCTTTCACCGATCTGGAAGTGGTCGATGATTACACCATCGACCTGAAAACGGCCAAGCCCTTCCCGCTGGTGCTGCACACCGCGACCTACATCTTCCCGATGGACAGCGCGTTTTATTCCGGCATGACCGACGACGGCAAAGACAAGGCCGAAATCGTCAAGCACGGCGACAGCTTTGCCTCGCGCAATCTGTCGGGCACCGGTCCGTTCATCGTGACCGAGCGTGAGCAAGGCGTCAAAGTCATGTTCGAACGTTTTGACGGCTATTGGGACACCGCATCCGAGGGCAATGTGGATGAAATCATCCTGACCCCGATCAAGGAAGATCCGACACGGGTTGCCGCACTTCTGTCCGGTGATGTGGATTTCATCGCGCCGGTGCCGCCGACCGATCTGAAACGTCTGGAAGATGCCGATGGCGTCAACCTGATCACCATGGCGGGCACACGGATCATCACGTTCCAAATGAACCAGGAACGGGTTGAGGCGTTCAAAGACCCCAAAGTGCGTCAGGCGATTGATTACGCCGTGAACAACGCCGGTATCGTGGATCGCATCATGCGCGGCTTCGGCACCGTGGGCGCACAGGCGTCGCCAGCCGGGTATCTGGGCCACGTCGAAGGCATGGAACCCCGGTTTGACGTCGAAAAAGCCAAGGCGCTGATGGCCGAAGCGGGTTATGCTGACGGGTTTTCCATCACCATGATGGCGCCGAACAACCGCTATGTAAACGATGACAAGATCGCCCAGGCCGTGGCCTCGATGTTGTCGCAAATCGGGATCAAGGTGGATCTGCAAACCCTGCCGAAAGCCCAATACTGGCCCAAGTTCGACGAACGCGCGGCTGACATGATGATGATTGGCTGGCACGCAGACACCGAAGAATTCGGCCAACTTCCACCAGTTCCTGACCGCGTGCCCGGATGCAGATTCCGGCAATGGTCAGTACAACTCGGGCAATTATTGCAACCCCGAGGCGGATGCGCTGATGGATGCGGCCAATGGCGAAACCGATCAGGCCAAGCGTGGCGAAATGCTGCAAGAGCTGGAGCAGATGCTCTATGACGACGCGGCGTTCATCCCGCTGCATTGGCAGAACCTCGCATGGGGTGCCAAGGACGGCATGAATGCGGGCGACATCGTCAACGCGTTGAACTTTCCCTACTTTGGCGATCTGAAGATCTCTGAGTAAGTTCGGAAACCTCCGGGGGCGCGGATTCGCGCCCCCATTCTTTCTGCCGGAACGGAACCGGGCGGAAAACAGGCATTCACTAGGGGGGACGACGCGGTATGTTTGCTTATCTCGTCAAACGGATCTTGCAGGCCATTGCGGTGATGCTGGCAATTTCCATGATCGGATTTGCCATTCAGGGCAATCTGGGCGATCCACTGCGCGAGCTTCTGGGCCAATCGGTGTCCGAAGAAGTGCGCCAGCAATTGCGCGAAGACCTTGGGCTGAACGACCCCTTTTTGGTGCAATACATGCGATTCCTGGGCAATGCGTTGCAGGGCGATCTTGGCACGTCGTATTTCTTCAAGGAACCCGCGCTTGAGGTCATCCTGAAGAAGTTTCCCGCCACGATGGAGCTGGTGTTCGGCGCGACGCTGATCATTGTTGGCCTGTCTGTGCCGCTGGGGGTTTATACCGCGATCCGGCCCAATTCGATTGCCAGCAAGGTGATCATGGCGCTGTCGATTGTCGGCATTTCCATTCCGGTCTTTCTGACCGCCATTCTGATGATCTATCTCTTTGCGGTCGAGCTTGGCTGGATGCCATCCTTCGGCCGGGGCGAAACGGTGCATGTGTTTGGCTATTGGGACACCAATTTCCTGTCTGCCGATGGCTGGGCGCATATCATCATGCCCTCTGTCGCGCTGTCGTCGATCATGTTGCCGCTGTTTGTGCGGCTGATCCGGGCCGAAATGATGGATGTGCTGCAAAGCGAATATGTGCGTTTCGCCCGTGCCAAGGGCATTGCGCCCTGGCGGATCTATTTCATCCACGCGTTGAAAAACACCATGCTGCCGGTGATCACCGTCGGCGGTGTCCAGATCGGCACCATGGTGGCCTATACCATTCTGACCGAAACCGTGTTCAGCTGGCCCGGCATGGGGTCGATGTTCCTGGAGGCGGTGAACCGGGTCGATACGCCCCTGATCGTGGCCTATCTGATTGTGGTCGGGTTTATCTTTGTCATCACCAATACCATCGTTGATCTGATCTATGGTCTGGTCAATCCCACCGTCAAACTGTCGAGGATGGGCGCATGAGTGGTCAAACCGCAGAACCCGCTGTCATTGCCGCGCCACGCCCATCGCGTTTTCGGGCGGTGTGGGACAGCAAGATCGGCTATAACTTTCGCCGCAATCCGGTGGCGATCGCGTCGATGGCGATATTCCTGATCATCACCGGGTTGGCGTTTTTCGCGCCGCTGATCGCGCCCTATAATCCCTATGATCCGGCGCAGATCGACATCATGAACAGCGAATATCCCCCCAGCTGGGTGGCGGGGTCGCTGCCTGAGTTCTGGCTGGGCACCGATGATCAGGGCCGCGATTTGTGGTCAACGATCCTTTATGGCACGCGGCTGTCGATCATTATCGGCGTCTGTGCCGTGCTGGTGCAGGCGGTGCTGGGCATTTCGATCGGGTTGATTTCCGGCTATGTCGGGGGGCGCACCGACAGTATCCTGATGCGGCTGGCCGATATTCAGCTTTCGTTTTCGACGCTGATGGTCGCCATCATCTTTCTGGCACTGACGCAGGCGCTGTTCGGGTCCGAGGTGTTTGGCCGCTATGCGGTTGTCTTTCTGATCGCTGTCATCGGCGTGGCGGAATGGCCGCAATATGCCCGTACCGTGCGCGCCACCGTTCTGGCCGAGAAGAAGAAGGAATATGTCGACAGCGCCCGGGTGCTGGGCTTTGGTCCCGGTCGGATCATGCTGCGCCATATCCTGCCCAATTCGATGTCGCCGATTTTCGTGATTTCCACCGTACAGGTGGCAAATGCGATCATTTCCGAAGCCTCGCTCAGCTTTCTGGGGCTTGGTATGCCGCCAAGTCAGCCTTCGCTGGGCTCGCTTATTTCCTCTGGATTCGATTACATTCTGTCGGGCTCTTGGTGGATCACCGTGATCCCCGGTGTCGTGCTGGTGGTGTTGGTGCTGGTCATCAATCTTCTGGGCGATTGGATCCGTGATGTGCTTAACCCGAAACTCTATAGGGGCTGACCCATGACATTGCTCTCTGTTCGGGATTTGACCGTCAAATTCGCCACCCGCAACGAACCTGTGACCGCGTTGCACGGGATTTCCTTTGATATTGCCCAGGGCGAACGCGTTGGTGTGGTGGGCGAATCCGGTGCGGGCAAGTCGATCACCGGCTTTGCCCTGATGAACCTGTTGTCGAAACCGGGTTTTATCGACAGCGGCCAGATCCTGTTTGAAGGTCAGGACGTGACGCAAATGTCGGATCGTGCGGTGCGCAAGCTGCGTGGCAATCGCATGGCGATGATCTTTCAGGATCCGATGGTTACGTTGAACCCGGTGCTGACCATTGGCCAGCAGATGATTGAAACCCTGCGCGCCCATCGCCGCCTGTCTTATGACGAGGCGCGCCAGATTGCGCTGGTCAAACTCAAAGGCGTCTACATCCCTTCGCCCGAGGAGCGGCTGGATCAATATCCGCATGAACTGTCTGGCGGGATGCGCCAGCGGATCGTGATTGCCATTGCGCTGTTGCTGGATCCGCAGCTGATTATCGCGGATGAGCCGACAACCGCGCTGGATGTGACCATTCAGGCCGACATCATGGAATTGCTGCTGGAACTTTGCCGGTCGAACATGGTGGGGCTGATGCTGATCACCCATGATTTGGGTGTGGTCAGTCAGGTCACCGAGCGCACGTTGGTGATGTATGCCGGGCGGATCATCGAATCCGGCAAGACCCGTGCGATCATCAACGACCCCCAGCATCCCTATACCCAAGGGCTGATCAACGCGCTGCCACAGCAGACACCACCGGGCACGCGCCTGCGCCAGATCCCCGGTTCCATGCCGACGCTGTCGATGATGCCGTCGGGATGTCCGTTCAATCCGCGCTGTGAATTGGCCACCGATCTTTGTCGTGCCAATATGCCTGACATCACCCAGTTCGGCGAGGTGCAGGTCGCCTGTCACGAGGTGCAGCGCCTGCAAGCCGATCTGAACACTGCGGAGGCCGCACAATGAGCGAGACACAATCCGACAGCCCGCTTTTGCGGATCGAAAACCTGGAAAAGCGGTTTGATGTCGATAGCGGCTTTCTGGAAAGCCTGCGATTCCGTGGCGGGCGCATTCGACGCGAAACCCGTGCGGTGCATGCGGTCAACAACATCTCGTTTGATGTCAATCGCGGCGAGGCGGTCTGTGTCGTCGGCGAATCCGGCTGTGGGAAATCCACCGTCGCGCGGATGGTGGCCAATCTTCTGACGCCTTCGGGCGGCGAAATACACTATGATGGCCAACGGATCGACACGCTGCACGGCAAGGCGCTGATGCCGATCCGATCGAAGATCCAGATGGTGTTTCAAAACCCCTATGCCAGCCTCAACCCGCGCATGACCATTGGTCAGTCGCTGGAGGAACCGACAAAGTTTCACAATCCGACACTGTCGAATGGCGATATTCGGGACAAGATCACCGGTGTGATGAAATCGGTGGGCATTGATCCGGCCTGGACCGCGCGCTATCCGCATGAATTGTCGGGCGGACAACGCCAGCGGATTGCCATTGCGCGCGCGCTGACGGTTGACCCGGAATTCATTGTCGCAGACGAGCCGATTTCGGCGCTGGATGTGTCGATCCAGGCGCAGGTGCTGAACCTGATGCTGCAAATGCAGGAAGACCACGGGATCACCTATCTGTTCATCACCCATGATCTGAGCGTGGTGGAACATTTCGGCACCAAGGTTGCGGTGCTTTACCTTGGTTCGATCTGTGAGGTGGCCGATACCCGCACGCTGTTTGCCGCGCCAAAACACCCCTATACCAAGGCGTTGTTGTCCGCGGTGCCGCAATTGAAGGACGACAGCCCGAACCATATCCGGCTGAAAGGCGAAATTCCGACGCCGATCGACCTGCCGGATGGCTGTCCGTTCCAGACCCGTTGTCCGATGGCAAATGCCCGGTGTCGCGCGGAAAAACCCGCAGCGTTCCAACAGCCGGACGGGGCGATTGTGGCTTGCCACGCGGTTGAAGAAGGGCGATCAGAGCCCGGTGTGACGCTGCAAGAGGCCGTCTGACGTGGAATTCAACTGGCTTCGGGATTTCCTGTGCCTGGCCGCATCGCAAAGCTTTTCGCGCGCGGCAGAGGAACGCCATGTCAGCCAGCCGGCCTTTTCCCGTCGCATCCGCGCATTGGAGGCCGCGATTGGCGCGCAGCTGATCAACCGCGAAACCCTGCCGCTGAGCCTGACCCCGGCGGGCGAGGTTTTTCTGGGGCAGGCGCAGGTGATGTTGCGCACTCTGGAAGAAACCATCGAACGCTGTCAGGCGGCAGAGGTGGAGGACACCAATGTGCTGCGCCTCGCGGCCAGTCAGTCGCTTTATACCACCTATCACGGCAGTCATATTCAATCCCATGCCGATGAGGGCATGTTGAAGGTTGAACTGGCCTCGGTTGCCTGGCTGCCGAAAAATTCGTTGCGGCCTTGCAGCAGGGCAGCTGTGATCTGATGCTGTGTTATTGGCATCCGGCGCTGAGCTTTCTGGCGCCACTGGCGCAAAAGACGTTTGACTACATCACCCTGGCGCGGGATGAATTTGTGCCCCTGTCCAAACCGGATGCAAATGGCGCGCCGGTTTTTCGTCTTCCCAATACGGAAAAATCCCGCGTGCCGCTGATTTCCTATGGGTCGGCATCGGTGTTGCGGCCGATGGTGGATGATCTTTTGTCGACCCACGCCGGGGCGGCCAAGACGCTTTTGGTCAGCCAGAATGCGCTGTCCAGTTCGGTCAAGGCGCTGATTCTTGAGGGATTCGGTCTTGGCTGGTTGCCTGCGCGTTTCTGTATCGCTGAATTGGAAAGCGGGACGCTGGTGCCTGCGGGGGACGGGCGGTATGCCACCGACATTGAAATTCGCCTGTACCGGCGGCGCGACAATGACAAGCCGATGCTGCAACCGTTTTGGGATCGGCTGGGCGACGGTGCGGATGTGAATCGCCAAACCGACAGCGCCGCAAACACCAATACAGCCCGCCACTAACAGATGATCCAGCATGTTTGGACGCAGGGCAAAAGCGCCCTGTTGGCAAGCATTGTGGCCGACAGAATGATTTTGCCGGTCAGGACATGATCATTCGCAAATCATTAGCCGGATCGGGATGCGTGGATCAGCCCTGTGCGCCACCACCAGCGGTTGGCGTGGGTCAGGATCAAGGGCCAGACAGGGTCGGAAGATGGTGCTGCTGGAGAGAATCGAACTCTCGACCTCTCCCTTACCAAGGGAGTGCTCTACCTCTGAGCTACAGCAGCGCCGGATGCTGCAGTATGCCCCGCAGCGTGGCGGGTGATTAGACGCAATCGCGCGCTAGTGCAAGCGCAATCTGGACCCTTTTTCGCGCTTGGGTTACCAGTGGGCCATGACCCGTGATACCAACACCCAGGCAAATCGCCCAAAGTCCCGCAATGAAGCCCGCGAAACGCGGCTGAAAGCGGCATTGAAGGCCAATCTTGCACGGCGCAAGGCGCAAAGCCGGGCCCGGTCGGGGCCAAAAGCCGCGTCCAATGAGCAGACCGACCAGAGCGAACAGAAGGAATAACCAGGCATGGATTCGATTATCGTGACGGGCAATGGCCCGCTGAGCGGGCAGATCCCGATTGCCGGGGCGAAAAACGCCTGTCTCACGTTGATGCCGGCCACCTTGCTGAGCGAAGAACCGCTGACGCTGACCAATGCGCCGCGGTTGTCGGACATCAAGACCATGACCAGCCTGTTGCAGTCGCTGGGTGCAGAGGTCACCAGCCTGCAGGACGGTCAGGTGATCGCCATGTCGAGCCATAATATCGACAATGACACCGCGCATTACGACATCGTGCGCAAGATGCGGGCCTCGAATCTGGTGCTGGGGCCGATGTTGGCGCGGCTGGGGCGGGCGATTGTGTCGCTGCCGGGTGGTTGCGCCATTGGCGCGCGGCCAATGGATCTGCATGTTGCCGCGCTTGAGGCGATGGGCGCGGAAATCGAGTTGAAAGACGGCTATCTGCACGCCAAGGCCCCCGGCGGGTTGAAGGGTGCGGTGCATGAGCTGCGGTTTGCCAGTGTGGGCGCCACGGAAAACACCGTGATGGCCGCGACGCTGGCAAAGGGCACAACCGTGCTGCGCAATGCCGCGCGTGAACCCGAGATCGTTGATCTGGTGCGGTGCCTGCGCAAGATGGGCGCCCAGATCGAAGGCGAGGGCACGTCCGAGATCGTGATCCAAGGGGTGGACCGGCTGCATGGGGCGACCCATCCGGTGGTGACCGACCGGATCGAATTGGGCACCTATATGATTGCACCGGCCATTGCCGGCGGCGAGGTCGAGTGCCTGGGCGGTCGCATGGAGCTGGTGACGGCTTTTGCCGAAAAGCTGGACGAAGCCGGGATTTCGGTTGAGGAAACCGAAAAGGGGCTCAAGGTTGCGCGGCGCAATGATCGGGTGCGGGCGGTGAACGTCAAGACCGAGGTCTTCCCCGGGTTCCCGACCGACCTTCAGGCCCAAATGATGGCGTTGATGTGTACCGCCGAAGGCGAGTCGGTGCTGGACGAGACGATTTTTGAAAATCGGTTCATGCACGCCCCGGAACTGATCCGCATGGGTGCCGATATCGAGGTGCACGGCGGACAGGCACGGGTGCGCGGGGTCGCGCGGCTTAAGGGTGCGCCGGTGATGGCCACCGATCTGCGCGCCAGCGTGTCCCTGATTCTGGCCGGTCTGGCGGCTGAGGGTGAAACCAAGGTCGCGCGGGTCTATCACCTGGACCGTGGCTATGAAAACCTTGTGCGCAAGCTGCGCGGGGTGGGGGCCCATATCGAACGGGTGGCCGACGAATGACCAAGTCACAGGACGCGACATTCGAAGATGGCCGCGAGGTGCCGCTTAATCTGGCGGCGCTGGATGCCGAGGATCTGACGGTTCTGTCGGCGCTGGCGCAGGATGCGGTGTTTCCGATCACCGAAATGCGCTGGCAGGCGCGTGCACGCCGCTTTGCGCTGCTGATCAACCGCTTTCGCTGGGAGGATCTGCCCGCCGCCGAAAGACGCAAGCGCACGCCAGAGCGGGTGCAATCGCTGCTGGTGGTGCAGGACGTGATGCAGGTCGCGAGCCAAGGCATTGACCGGTCCGAGACCGACACGGTCCTGTCGCTGCTTGCGGTCACCTTTGAACCGGGCGAAGACGGCACCGGCGTGTTGGTGTTGACCCTGGCGGGGGACGGGGCGATCCGGCTCTCGGTCGAGGCGTTGGATGTCACGTTGAAAGATGTCACCCGACCCTATCTTGCCCCGTCGAAAAAGGCCCCGACACACCCGGAATAGGCGCGCGCGCATAAGGCGAACACTCCGCAATGGGCGGGGTGATCGCGTCACTCATTGGCCGGGACACCGATATGGACACCGAATTCGAGATTTTTCTGGCCTGCGCGCCGGGGTTGGAACCCTTGCTGCGGGACGAGCTGCGCGATGCCGGCTTTGCCAATCCGCTGTGTGTGGCCGGTGGCGCGACGCTGCGGGGGGGCTGGCCCGATGTCTGGCGCGCCAATCTGGTGATCCGCGGCGCGTCGCGCGTGTTGGCGCGGATTGGCGAAATTCGGGTGATGCATCTGGCGCAGCTCGACAAACGGGCGCGCAAGATGGAATGGGGCGCGGTGCTGCGGGCCGATATTCCGATCAAGGTGGATGTCACCTGTCGCAAATCGCGGATTTATCATGCCAAGGCGGCGGCAGAGCGGATCGAAGGCGCGCTGACGGCGGCGGGGCTGACGGTCAGCCCCCAGGCGCAGATGGTGCTGCGGGCGCGGATCGAGGATGATCTGTGCACTTTCAGCGTCGATACCTCGGGCGAGTTGCTGCATAAGCGCGGTTTGAAATCCGGGATGGGCAAGGCCCCGATGCGGGAAAATCTGGCGGCGCTGTTTTTGCGGGCGGCCGGGTTTGACGGTGCAATGCCTGTGGTGGACCCGATGTGTGGGTCCGGCACCTTTGTGATAGAAGCGGCGGAAATGGCCGCCGGGCTTTTCCCCGGGCGTGCACGTGCCTTTGGTTTTGAAAATCTGGCGACCTTTGACCGTCCGGCCTGGGATGCGATGCGCGCCGAAGCCCCAAAGGGCCGCGTGCCGATGCCCGTATTTCAGGGCTCTGACCGCAACGAAGGGGCGGTGGCAATGGCGCGGCAGAATGCCGAACAAGCGGGCGTCGCCGAAAGTTGCAGCTTTGCCCATCACGCCGTCAGCGACATGGCGCCGCCTGAGGGGCCAAAGGGGTTGGTCATGGTCAACCCGCCCTATGGTGGGCGTATTGGCAACAAGAAGCTGCTATATGCGCTCTACGGTTCTTTTGGCAAGGTTCTGAAAGAGCGCTTTCGGGGTTGGCGCGTCGGGATTGTCACCAGTGAGGCGGGCCTGGCGCGGGCCACGGGGCTGGGGCTTGCGGCGGGGCCGGTGGTGGATCACGGCGGCATCCGGGTGCGGCTGTATCATGGGCGTGTCTCGGGCTGAGCGGCGTTGGACCCAGCGCGGAAATTTTTGGTATACCATTTTCCGGGCTGATGTGGCATGTCAGGACAAGCCGGGCGCGTGCGCCCCTGTCCACGTCATCGAAAATGGGAGAGTTTTATGAGCAAGGTATTGGCCATCGGGCCGTATAGCGCCAGCGAAGCTGAAGCACATGGTGCTGCGCTGGAGTGTGTATTCCTGGATGGTCCCGACGCGGTGTCGGGCCTGGATCAGGCGACACGCGATGGCGTTGTCGCGGTCGCATACAAAGGCCATCACCCCTTTGGCGCCGCCGAAATGGACCTGTTGCCGAACCTGGGCGTCGTGGCGAATTATGGCGTCGGATATGATGCCATCGACGTGGTTGCCGCGGACGCGCGCGACATCAAGGTGACAAATACACCCGGCGTTCTGAACGATGATGTGGCGGATCTTGCCGTGGCCATGTGGCTGATGCAGGGCCGCGAGATGGAGCAGGCCTCGGCCTGGGCGCGGGACGGGAAATGGGCGGGGGAAAGCCCCTATCGTTTGAACCGCAAGGTCAGCGGCGCAAAGGTCGGCGTTGTCGGTCTGGGCCGGATTGGTCGCGAAATCGCCGATCGTCTGGCGGCGTTCAAGACCGAAATCCACTATCACGCGCGGTCGGAAAAAGAGACCCCGGGCTGGACCTATCACGCGGATGTCGTGTCCCTGGCGGGAGCGGTCGACTTTCTGTTCATCGCCTTGGTTGGCGGGCCGGAAACCGAAAACTATGTCTCGAAAGAGGCGATCGCGGCATTGGGCCCGCGCGGTGTGATCGTCAATATTTCGCGCGGTTCGACCGTGGACGAAGGCGCGATGCTGGATGCGCTGGAGGCCGGTGAATTGGCCGGGGCGGGATTGGATGTGTTCCTGAACGAGCCGGATATCGACAAGCGGTTTTACGATCTGCCCAATGTGGTGATCCAGCCGCATCAGGGCTCTGGCACACATGAAACCCGCGCGGCGATGGCCCAATTGCAGCGCGACAACGTGTCGGCGTTTCTGGCCGGTGAGGCGTTGAAAACGCCGGTGAACTAAGCGCGAAGGCGTTTTTCGAAATTAAGGTGAGGCCCCGGCACATTGGCCGGGGCCGCGCCGTATCAGGCGGCGGGTTTGTCGTCTTCCAGATAGTAGCGGATATTGTCCTGAAAGCTTTCATCGGCGCTAAGGCCAAGTTTCAGCGATTTTTCCGGGCGCAGATCAAACCGCCAGCCTTTGACGATGGCCTGAATGTCGGGCTGTGCCTCCCAGCGGATCAGCTTGGCCGGTTCCGGGCCTGCCACGGCGGTCATCGCTTCGATCAACTGGCCAATGGTCCACATCCGCCCCGGCATCATCATGCAACGGTTCTGGCCCAGATCTTCGGCTTGCAGCTCTGCGCCCTTGATCAGGTTTTCCACGCATTTGCGCAGGCTGAGATAGTAATGCGGGAAATCGGCATCCACCGGGCAGATCGCCTCTTGTCCGTTCAGCGGTTCGCGCAAAATGGACGACATGAAGGAGGACGCCGCGCGGTTGGGTTTGCCCGGTCGCACGGAAATTGTCGGCAAGCGGAAGCCGCGCCCGTCGATGAACCCCTTGCGCGAGAAATCATTGACCAGCAATTCGCCCATCGCCTTTTGCGCGCCATAAGAGGTTTGCGGGTTGAGGAAGCTGTGATCGACAATCGGGTCCGGCACTTCGCCGCCATAGACCGCGATGGAGGACGAGAAGACCACAACCGGTTTGGTGCCCAGCTCGCGGCAGCGTTGCAGCACGTTCAGCGGGCCGAACAGGTTGATGTTCATGCCGTCGTCGAATTCTTCTTCCGCATGGGCCGAGACCACAGCCGCAAGAAGATAGATCACATTGGTGTCTGCGGTGATGCAGGCCGCCACCGACGCGGGGTCGGTGATGTTACAGCGGGTGGTCGCAACCGGCACATTGCCCGCGACCGGCGCGGGATCAACGATGTCGGCCAGGGTGATCTGTGCAATTTCCTGTCCGCGCAGGGTGCCACGGTTGGCCAGTGACTGCGCCAGCCTTTGGCCGACGACGCCGCCACCGCCAATGATTAGTACATTCATGAAAACGTTCCCTTTTCAAATATTTCCGGCACCAGGGCGCCGCGCGCTTGAATGACCTGAGCGGCCAGTGCCATGGCGCGGTCGGCCGCGTCGTCAAGGCTGTGGCCGGTGGCCAGCGACGCCAGCAGACCGGCGGCAAAGCTGTCGCCGGCGGCGGTGGTGTCGACCGGGGTCACCGATTGCGGTTGATGGGTGGTGGTGCCGGTTTCCTGGCTCCAGACCGTGAGGGGGTTGCCGCCATCCTTGACCGCGATCAGCGTTGCACCGCCATCGCGATAACGGGTGATGGTGTCTGCCGGGGTCGCATCGCCAAACAGCGCGGTTTCTTCGTCAAAAGAGGGCAGCACCACATCCGCCACCGAAGCGCCCAGCGTCAGGCCTGCGCGCATCGCCTCTTCGCTGCCCCAGAGTTTGGGGCGCAGATTGGTGTCAAAGGCGATCTTTGCCCCCGCCGCCCGTGCCCGTGCCAGAACATCGCAAAAGGTCTGGCGCTGATCGGGGGGCAAAATCGCCAGCGTAATGCCGGAAAAATGGATGACGTCACGGTCTTTGGTGATCTGTTCCAGCCAGGCCGGGTCTTCTGCCATTGCCCGCGCCGCCGATTGCCCGCGCCAGTAGGAGAAGCTGCGCTCGCCATCCTGAAGCGAAATCATGTAGAGCCCGACGGTGCGGTCCGCCAGCCGCCGCATGGCCGAGGTGTCGACCCCGTGGCTTTCGATGAAAGCGGCCATTTCGTTCGACACGGCATCATCGCCAATGCAGGAGCCATAGCCGACGGTCCAATCCTGCGGCAAAAGCTGGCGGGCATACCAGGCGGTGTTAAAGGTATCACCGGCAAACCCAAGGCGACACAGGTCCCCCTCTGCCGGGGCGATTTCAACCATGCATTCGCCAAGCGCCAAAAAAGAAGCCATTACAACATCCCCCGTCCAACCAGATTTCGCATCAGAGCGGCGCTGCCAAAGGTCCATTCGCCGCATTCAGTAGAGAGCCGCACCGTGTTTTTCAGGGCACCAAGCGCGGGTTCGGTGATTGTGACCACATCGCCGATATGATGGGTAAACCCCTGACCCGGGGCGTCGCGGTCCTTGATCGGGGCGAACATCGTGCCAAGAAACAGGAAGAAGCCGTCGGGGTATTGGTGGTGGCGTCCGATTGTCTGGCTGACCAACGAGGCCGGATCGCGGCTGATCTTGGTCATGGAGGAAGCGCCATCCATGACAAAACCATCTTCGCCTTCGACCTTCATGCTCAGCTCGGCGCGGCGCACATCGTCCAGACCGTAGCTGTCATCAAACAGGCGGACAAACGGACCGATCGCACAGGAGGCGTTGTTGTCCTTGGCCTTGCCCAGCAGCAGGGCGGAACGGCCCTCGACATCGCGCAGGTTGACGTCATTGCCCAGCGTCGCGCCGCAGATTTCGCCACGCGAATTGACCGCCAGCACGATTTCGGGTTCCGGGTTGTTCCAGTTCGACACCGGGTGCAGGCCGACGGAGGCACCCCAGCCGACAGCGGCCATGGGTTGCGATTTGGTGAAGATCTCGGCGTCGGGGCCGATGCCAACCTCAAGGTATTGCGACCAGAGCCCCTCTTTCAGCAACACCGATTTGACCTGCATCGCCTGATCCGAACCGGGTTCGATGCCCGACAGGCTGTCACCGATCACGGCACCGACCTTGGCACGGATCTGTTGCGCGCGGTCGGCGTCGCCGGCGGCCTGTTCCTCGATCACGCGTTCGACCATGCTTTCGGCGAAGGTCACGCCAGAGGCCTTGATCGCCTGAAGATCGGCGGGCGCAAGGAAATGCAGGCTGTCGTCACCCGCGCCATCGTCCGAGGCGGCCACGAGGTCGGCCAGAGTGGCAATTTCTTCGCCGGTGGTGGCGTGCACATGGGCCGCCGGATCGTCCAGTTCCAACAGGTCGCGCATGGTGGGCGCAGCCGGGTTGGTGATATCGACAATTGTTTCGCCGCGCAGGGTGACCAGGGCCGGACCGATGCCGGGCCGCCAGACGCGGCCGACAAATGTCGCTTTGGGATCTGGGTTGGAATGGGGAAGCATCTCGGTCTCCGTTCACATGTTGCCCGGCGGCAAAAGCTTGCCGGGGTTCAGGATATTCTTGGGATCATAGGCGGTTTTGATGGCCCGCATAAAGGCCAGCGCCGGGCCGTGTTCACGCGCCATATAGGCCTGTTTGCCGATGCCGATGCCATGTTCGCCGGACACTGTGCCGCCCAGGGCCAGCGCCATGTCGTTCAAATCGTTCACGAAACCTTTGACGATTTTCAACGCCTGCGGGTCATCGGGGTCAACGCGCACGCCGCAATGGAAGTTGCCGTCGCCGACATGGCCGACAATGGAACAGGTCAGGCCCAGAGCGCGGGATTTCTGTTGCGCGCTGGTCACCGCCTCGGCCAGTTTCGAAATCGGCACACAGACATCGGTGGACAGCGTCCGCTTGCCCGGCTCCAGCGCCTGGGTGGCGTAATGCGCGCCGTGGCGCATCGCCCACAGCCGGTTGCGGTCCTCGGGTTTTTCCGCGTGGACAAAGCCGGTCACGCCAAAGTCTTCGGCGATTTCGGCAAAATTGGCGGCCTGTTCGGTCACCGCAGCGGGCGAGCCGTGAAATTCAAGGAACAGATGTGGTTTTTCCGGCAGACCCGCATTTGCCTGGAGGTTGAAACCGCGCACCATCATTTCGTCCACCAATTCGATCCGCGCCAT
The DNA here is from genome assembly GCF_055808435.1 of Marinovum sp. J2-8. NCBI lineage: Bacteria > Pseudomonadati > Pseudomonadota > Alphaproteobacteria > Rhodobacterales > Roseobacteraceae > Marinovum > Marinovum sp. J2-8. The sequence continues at coordinate 576,806 of NZ_JBVVRZ010000001.1, forward strand.
GGGAATGCCGGATTGGATGGTCACAATCACGCAGTTCACCGCATCCTCGATACTGTCAAAACGACAGGTCGCGGCGCGGACCGCCTCGGGCTGGCCCTGAAGCCGCAGGGTGACCTCGGTCAGGATGCCAAGCGTGCCTTCGGAGCCAACCAAAAGGTGGGTCAGATCGTAACCCGTGGCCGATTTGCGCGCCTGAGAGCCGGTGCGAATGATGCTGCCATCGGCCATCACCGCCTCGAGCGCCAAAACGTTTTCGCGCATGGTGCCATAGCGCACCGCCGTGGTGCCGCTGGCGCGCGTCGCAGCCATCCCCCCGATCGAGGCATTGGCGCCGGGATCAATCGGGAAAAACAGCCCCGTGGCGCGCAGGTCGGTATTCAGCGCCTCGCGGGTGATACCGGGTTGCACCACGCAATTCAGATCCTCGGCATTGATCGCCAGCACCTGATTCATCCGGTTCATGTCCAGACTGATGCCGCCGTGGATCGCCAGATGCTGCCCCTCAAGCGAGGAGGCCGCGGCAAAGGCCGTGATCGGGCAGTCATGGGTGTTACAGATGCGGACAATCTCGGCCACCTCGGCGGTGGTTTCGGGGTATGCGACCGCATCCGGCAGGGCCTGGGCATAATATGCTTCGTTTTGCGCATGTTGGTCCAGGTGGCTGTCGGATGTGGCAAGCCGATCCCCCAACAGGGTGCGTAGCGCGGAAATGGCGGCATCATGGGGCATGTTTGGGTGTACCTTCGTCAGTTCAAAAAGCCGGTCGCCGACAGGATGGCCAGCGCAACAACGCCCAGCATCGCCAACGCCATGGCATAATTTATCATCCGCTGCGTGGTGTCCGGCAGGTTCAGGCGGTGCAATGCCACCCCAGCCCAAAGCCAACCCAAATGGAGCGGAATCCAGATCGCGTTCATGATCACCAGTTTCACACCGGTTTCAACCGCCAGACTGGCCGGATAGAACGCAAATCCGGTGATCAGGGCGGTGTTGACGGCATAGGCCTTTGGGTTGATTGCCTGCAACAACAGGCCAGCGCCGATCCCGGGCGGCGATTTCGCCTCGATAAAGGCAATGCGCGACCCGGCAAAGGCGATGCGCCCGGCGAGATACAGCAAGTAAGCGACAGAGGCGATCATCAACACTTCGCGCAGGCCCGGCACCGACAGCACCAGGGCCGCAAGGCCGGTGATCACCGCCAGCGCCACAAGGTTGGTGCCAATGCACAGCCCGGTGACATAGGTCAGGCCGGGACGGAACCCATAGGCCGCCCCAACCCCGGCGGTGGACAACACGCCGGGGCCGGGGGTGATGATCAGCAACAAGACAGCAGCGGCAAATGTCAGCATCAGGCGAAGTCCAGCTGCACTTTCATAGATTGCGATTTGTCGCTGGCGGTGGCAAAGGCGCTGGCAAATTCGGCCAGCGGGAAGGTATGGGTCAACAGCGGCGCCGGGTCGATCAGACCTTTCTGCATCAGCTGCACCGCCACAGCGAATTCTTCGTGAAAGCGGAAGGATCCGCGCAGGTCCAGCTCTTTGGCGGTCAGCGCCATCATCGGCAGCGACATGTCACCGGACAGGCCCAGTTGCACGATGATGCCGCGCGGGCGCAGCGCCGCGATGCCGGCGGCCAGTGCCGGTTGCGCGCCGGAACATTCAAACAATACGTCCAGTTGGCCTTTGCCGGTGCAATAGGGGGCCAGCGCATCGGGGGTTTCCAGGGTGTTCAGCACCACATCGGCCCCGGCGGATTTGGCGAACGTCAATGCCGGTGCGGTGATGTCACAGGCGATGATCTCTGCGGCGCCCGCCCGACGGGCCGCCATGATCGCCAGAACGCCGATCGGGCCACAGCCGGTGATCAACACCCGCCGCCCCAGCATTTCACCGGCACGGCGCACGGCGTGCAAGCCAACCGAAAGCGGCTCTGCCATCGCGGCCTGGGCCGGGGTCAGACCATGGGCGGGCACGCATTGGCTTGCCTTGGCGACCAGCATCTCGCGGAAGGCGCCCTGAATATGGGGGAATGGCATCGCCGAGCCATAAAACGCCATGTTCAGACATTGATTGGCCAATCCGCGCTGGCATTCGCTACAGGTGCCACAGGGCCGCGACGGCGACACAGCCACCAGATCGCCCTCTTGCAACCCGGTGACCCCGGCACCAAGCGCGGCAACAACGCCGGACACTTCATGCCCAAGCACCATGGGTTCGCGCAGCCGCACCGGGCCGAAACCGCCGTGATTGAAATAATGAAGGTCAGAGCCGCAAATGCCGCCCCGCGCCAGTTTGACACTGACCTCGCCCTCGCCCGGCGTTGTTTCGTCAAATGAGGATAGCCGCAGATCATGCGCCCCATGGGCAAATAGTGCCTTCATCTCTTCCCTCGAAAGTTGATTTTCGCGATGCGCGGATGGCACCTTGATTCGACGCCAGAATGGTATACCATTTTCCATGAAGCGGGTCTTGGCCCGGATTGTCAACCGCGTCGGCTTGTGCGGTGGGCAGATTGGACTTGGGAGAATACATGTCACTTTTCGACCTGACGGGCCGGACGGCCTTGATTACCGGCTCTTCGCTGGGGATTGGCAATGCGCTGGCAAAGGGGCTGGCGGAGGCGGGCGCGCGTATCGTGATGAATGCGCGCAACGCCGACAGGCTGGCGGAGGCGGCGGATACACTGCGCGCCACCGGGGCCACCGTTGATACGCTGGCCTTTGATGTCACCGATGCCAAGGCGCTGGGCGCGGCGATTGATGCCTATGAGGGCGAAGTCGGCGCAATCGACATTCTGATCAACAATGCCGGCATGCAGCACCGCACCCCGCTGGAGGATTTTCCGCCAGAGATGTTCGACAAGCTGATGCTGACGAATGTGAATTCGGCGTTTTATGTGGGCCAGGCGGTCGCGCGGCACATGATCACCCGCAAGGCCGGCAAGATCATCAATATCGCCAGCGTTCAGGCGGCTTTGGCACGTCCCGGCATTGCGCCCTATACCGCAACAAAGGGCGCGATTGCCAATCTGACCAAGGGTATGGCCACCGATTGGGCCAAATACGGGCTGAACTGCAATGCGATTGCACCGGGGTATTTCGACACGCCGCTGAACGCCGCACTGGTGGCGGACCCCGAGTTTTCCGCATGGTTGGAAAAACGCACGCCCGCCGGGCGCTGGGGCCAGGTTGAGGAATTGGTTGGCGCGGCGGTGTTCCTGTCGTCCCCGGCGGCCAGTTTTGTGAACGGCCATACGCTTTATGTCGATGGCGGAATTACAGCCAGCCTGTAACAGCTGGATCATTTCAGGAGGATTTGACGATGACGAAACCTGTTATCGGCTTTATCGGGGTTGGCCTGATGGGCCACGGTATGGCCAAGAATATTCTTGAGGGCGGTTATTCACTGGTGATCAAAGGCAACCGCAACCGTGTGCCGGTGGACGATCTGGTTGCACGTGGCGCCACCGAAGTGGCCACCCCGCGCGAGATGGCGGCGGCCTGTGACATCATCCATATCTGTCTGTCGAACTCACCGCAGGTGGAAAGCGTGATGCAGGGCGAGGACGGGATCCTGGCGGGGATGAAACCCGGTCTGATCGTGATCGACGCCACCACCGCTGACCCTGTGTCGACGATGAAATTGGCCGCAGAGTTGAAAGCCAAGGGCGGTGCCATGGTGGATGCGCCGCTGGGCCGCACGCCAAAAGAGGCAGAGTCGGGCGAATTGGATGTCATGGTGGGCTGTGACGATGAAAACTGGGACGATGTGCGTCCGTTGATCGAATGCTGGGGCGGCAATATCAACCGCATCGGCCCGGTGGGCAGCGGTCACAAGATGAAGCTGATCATGAATTTCATCTCGATGGGCTATGCATCGCTTTATGCCGAGGCGACCGTTCTGGCGGCCAAGGTTGGCGTCAGCCCGCAAAACGTCCAGCAGGTGATCGGCACGTCGCGGCTGGGCAACGGCTTTTTCGACACCTTCATGAAATACACCGTCGGCCGGGATCGTGACGCCCATAAATTTGCCATCGCAAATGCCAACAAGGATGTGCGTTACGTCAACAACATGGCCAATGATGCCGGGGTGATGAATGTCATGGCCTCCGCGGTGAAGCACTATTTCACCCATATCGAAGCCTCGGGCCATGGCGGTGATTATGTTCCGATGATCAGCGATCATATTGCACGGCTGAACGGCATGGACATGGCGGAAGAGGTCAAAAAAGGCGCCTAGCCTGAGCGCCCTTATCCGCCTTTGCAGGCGTCTGCGGGTGTCGGCCCGCAGATGCATTCACCCCAGCAGGAACTGTAGCGCATAGAGCGTGCCCATCCCGGCCACAATCGCGCCCACAACCGACACCCGCATCCCAATCACAAAGGCCGCCAAAGCGGCAATGACGCGCACGGGATCGGTGACGCCGCCGGTTGCCTCTGGCCACAGGACCAAAGGGGTGACCAGCGCCGGAAACACCGCAACGCCGACATATTTCAGATGCAACAGCGCCCAATCCGGCAAGGTGCGCCCGCCAAACAGGCCGAGAAAGGAAAACCGGATCAAAAACGTCCCGATGCCAAGACAGATGGTCAGAGCCCAGAAGGCGGTATCGGAAATCATGTGACATCCTTTGGCTTGCGCCGTTTCAGGAACAACTCTGCCTGCGCCCCGGCCATCATCGCCAGAAGCGCCGCAACGATCAGTCCCAGGCTCCAGGGCAGGCCGGAAAACACCACCGAAGCCAGTGCCGCCACGGCCGCCGCAATCACATGCGGCAGCGAGCGGATCAGCGGCGCGGTCAAGGCAATGAAGCAGATCGGCACCGCGAAATCCAGCGACAGCGCCGGGGGAATGGCCTGTCCCAGCAGCGCGCCGATCAGGGTGCAGCCATACCAGAACGGACAGATCAGCATCATGCAGCCGAAGTAGTAGGCGACCTTGTTTGTCTGTGACATCAAGGGGTTGTCTTCGTAATGTTTGACCGCAACGGCAAAGGCCTGATCGACCATCAAATAGGCCATCAACGCCCGTGTCCCCAGCCGCGCGTGGCCGATATGCGGCACCAGAGCGGCGGAATACATCGCCATGCGCAGATTGACCGCCAGCGCCGCCAACAGGGCGATGAACACCGGGGCCTGATCCTGAAGCAGGGCGAGGGCGGTGAATTGCGACGCGCCGGCAATCACCAGCACCGACATAGACATGGTTTGCAGGATGTCCAACCCGGCATCGCGTGCCACCACACCAAACAAAATGGAATAGGGTATAACGATCAGGGTGAAGGGCGCACAGTCAATATAGCCGCGCCAGAATGCCGCCCGCGGCGTCATCGGAGGCCGCGCGATTGCAGGCGCAATTTGGCATAGGACAGCCCCATGGTGGTGGCGGTACAGGTGGATTTCTGGACATTGATCCTCTCGCTGCTGGTGTCCCCCAGCAGGGCCAGTTCCTGGACCCGGTCGCATTGCAGAAGACCCGAAAGCACATCGTATTTGACTTCGATCTCGGCAATATCGGCGATTTGCGTCTGATCGGTGTCCTGCACCTTTGTGCGGATGTCGGCCAATGTGGTGCGGATTGCTTCGGACCAGATGTCATTGGTTTTGACCAGACAAAGGGTGGCCGCCGCCGGGGCCTTTTCCGCCTGATAATTGCTGCATTCCGATTGTTCGGCCTGGACACAGGCCAGCGCGGGGGCATTGGCCGCGATCTGGGCCTCAAGGCATTGATGAAAATTGTCGAGATTGACCTCGGCCTGTCGGCCCCGCCAAAAAGGCGACAAGACCTAGCCCCCGAAATAGTGCTGAAACTGCCATTGGCGTGCTCCTCTGCCAAAACGGACGTTGTGCCGCCGAATTGCTCTTGCATTTGGTATACCAAATGTCGAAGTTGTCACAAGACCGGAGTCGCGTTGTGACGAACTCTGGAATGAAGCCAGACCTATTGGGAGGATCAAGCCATGAGTGACACACGCGCCAACAAACGATTCCGTTCGCAGGAATGGTTCGACAACCCCAACAATCCGGGCATGACGGCGCTTTATGTCGAACGTTATCAGAATCAGGAATACACCCGCGAGGAATTGCAGGGCGGCCATCCGGTGATCGGCATCGCCAACACCGGCAGCGATCTTGCGCCCTGTAACAAGATCCACGTGTTCCTGATGGATCGGATCAAGGCCGGCATTCGCGCGGCGGGCGGCATTCCGATGGAATTCCCGGTGCATCCGATTCAGGAAACCGGCAAACGGCCCACCGCCGCGCTGGACCGCAACCTTGCCTATCTGTCGCTGGTCGAGGTGCTGCATGGCTATCCGCTGGACGGTGTTGTGCTGACCACCGGCTGTGACAAGACAACGCCAGCCATGTTGATGGGGGCGGCCACGGTCGATATTCCGGCGATTGCGCTGAATGGCGGGCCGATGCTGGATGGTTGGTGGAAAGGCAAGCGGCGGGCAGTGGCACGATTGTCTGGGAAAGCCGCCGTTTGCTGGCCGAAGGCAAGATCGACTACGAAGAATTCATGAGCCGGGTTTGTTCATCCGCGCCGTCGCTGGGCCATTGCAATTCCATGGGCACCGCCAGCACGATGAACGCCATGGCCGAAGCGCTGGGCATGTCGCTGACCGGTAATTCGGCAATTCCGGCGCCGTTCCGGGAACGTATGGCAATGGCCTATGAGACCGGAAAACATATCGTGCAAATGGTTCTGGATGACCTGAAACCATCCGATATTCTGACGCGCGAGGCGTTCGAAAACGCGATTGTGGTCAATTCCGCCATCGGCGGCAGCACCAATGCCCCGCCGCATCTTCAGGCGATTGCCCGTCATGCCGGGGTCGAATTGAACGTCAAGGATTGGGAAACCATCGGCTTTGACGTGCCGTTGCTGGTCAACATGCAGCCCGCTGGCGAATATCTGGGCGAAAGCTTCTTCCGGGCTGGCGGTGTGCCGGGCGTGATGGGGGAATTGATGAAGGCCGGTCGCATCCATGAGGGTGTGATGACCGCCACGGGCAACACCATGGGGGCGAACCTGGCCGGGGTGGAAAGCGAAGATACCGAGGTCATCAAAACCTATGACGCGCCAATGCGTCCGAATGCGGGTTTCAAGGTGCTGTCGGGCAATCTTTTCGAACTCGGCGCTGATGAAAACCTCGGTGATTTCGGAAGATTTCCAAAATCGGTTCCTGAGCGAGCCGGGCAGCGAAGGCATCTATGAGGCGCGCGCCGTGGTGTTCGAAGGCCCCGAGGATTACCATGACCGGATCAACGATCCCGCGCTTGAGATCGACGAACGTTCGATCCTGTTTGTGCGGAATGTCGGATGTGTGGGCTATCCCGGCTCTGCCGAAGTGGTGAACATGCAGCCGCCAGATGCGCTGATCAAACAGGGGATCAACCATTTGCCCACCGTGGGCGATGGGCGGCAATCGGGCACGTCCGAAAGCCCCTCGATCCTCAATGCCTCGCCCGAGGCTGTGGTCGGCGGCGGTCTGGCCCTGTTGAAAACCGGCGATACGGTGCGGCTGGATCTTGGTGCATCGCAGATGAATGCCCTGGTCGATGACGCGGAATGGGCGGCGCGGCGGGCCGAATGGACCGCGCCGGAGTTGCATCATCAGACACCCTGGCAGGAAATCTATCGCAAACACGTCGGCCAATTGGCCGATGGCGGCTGTCTGGAGCTTGCGACAGCCTACAAACGTGTGGCGCGCGAATTGCCGCGAGACAATCACTGACCGGTTCGGTCAAGCAACAACATTTGCGCGGCAAGAGGTTTCAAAGACTCTTGCCGCGCAAATGACAAAGAGGGAACAAGACATGAAGAGCATTATCATTACCGGCGGCGGTGGCGGCATTGGCAAGTCCTGCGCCGAGGTTTTTTTGAATGCCGGCTGGCGGGTTGGCCTTGTGGGGCGCCGCCCCGAACCGCTGGAAGAGATGGCCGCAGGGCATGAGAACGTGCTGGCCCTGCCGTGTGACGTGACCAACGAGGCCGAGGTCGATGCGGCCTTTGACAAGGCGGTTGCCACATGGGGCCGGATTGACGCGTTGTTCAACAATGCCGGCGTGTCGGTAAGCGGCGCGACCATTGACGAGGTTTCGGTGGATGACTGGCGGCGCTGCATCGACATCAACCTGACCGGCAGTTTCATTTGCGCCCGTGCGGTCTTTGCCCGGATGCGGGCCCAGGATCCCCAGGGTGGGCGGATCATCAACAATGGTTCGGTTTCGGCCTATGTGCCGCGGTGGGGGTCGTCGCCCTATACCGCGTCGAAACACGCCATCACCGGGTTGACCCGGTCGATCTCGCTTGATGGGCGGGCGTTCAACATTTCCTGTGGTCAGATCGACATCGGCAATGCGCTGACCGACATGGCGCGCAAAATGACCAAGGGCGTGCCCCAGGCCGATGGGTCGATTGCCGTGGAGCCGGTGATGGATGTGGCCAATGTGGCCTCTTCGGTGCTGCATATGGCCAGCTTGCCACCAGAGGCGAATGTGCAGTTTATGACCGTCATGGCACCGCATATGCCCTATATCGGTCGCGGGTAACCAGCGGCAGCCGGGCCTGTCCCGAACCAAACGACAACGGGCACATCCCAGTCTGGGGATGTGCCCGTTTTCCTTTGTGCCTGTTGTCGTCTGTGACGGCTGTCGTTCTGCGGGGGTTACCGGGTTGAGGGCACAGGCCTGGCGCACCCGCCCGCGCACCGCGCGTTCCCGTTGCCAGATATAAAGCCCCGATGCGATGATGATGCCGCCGCCCCCGAGGGTCCAGATTGTTGGCCAGGTGGCGAACACCAGAATGCCCGCCGCTGCGGCGGAAAAGATCTGAATATAGATCACCGGCGCAAGCAGGGAGGCATCGGCCAGGCGATGGGCAATCGTGGCACAGATATGCCCACATGCGCCAAATACACCGATAATGGCAAAGACCAGCCATGTGGTTGTGTCCGTGGGCCAATGCCAATCCGCCAGCGCAAACGGCAGGATGGCAATGGCGGCAATGCCGCTGGACCAGATTTGCTGGGTTGCATTGCCTTCGACCCCTGCCAACAGGCGGGTCATCACAAAATACATCGACGCCATCACCAGCGCCCCAAGCGACAGGATCATGGCGGGGTGAAATTCCGCGCCCCAGGGCTGCATCACCACAATGACGCCGAAAAACCCGACACAGACCGCTATGATCCGGCGCAACCCGACCTTTTCACCCAGGATCGGGATCGCCAGCAATGTGACCACCACCGGACCGGCAAACATGATTGTCGTGGTCACGGTGATTGGCAGATATTGCAGCGCGGTAAAGTTCAGCGCCGTGCTGCCCAGCAAGAACGCCGAGCGCAGGAATTGCTTGCCCGGGCTGTTGGACACCAGCGCCGATCGGCCTTCTTGTGGCAGATAGACCACCAAGGCGACCAGCAGGTGCCCCATGTAGCGGGCAAACACCACTTGAAGCGCGGGGATGCCCGCCAGAATCAGCCATTTGGCCGAGGTGTCGATACAGGTGAAAAACATCACCCCCAGCGCCATCCAAAGTACGCCAGAGGTCGATTTGTCTTCGCGGGGGATTGGGGTGCTCAAATCTCTGTCTCTTTTCGCGCTTCAGGTTGTGGTGCCGCCGTCGATGGCGACGCATTGGCCGGTCATGTATTTCGCCTCGTCCGAGGCGAGGAACGCTGCGAGCCCGGCAATTTCGTCGGCCTGTCCCAGCCGCCGCATCGGTTGGCGGGCAATGAATTCGCGCAGGGCGGTGTCATAATCCCCCGTGGCGCGCAAACGGTCCTGCAGGCTGGGGGAATCGACGGTGCCGGGCGCGATGCAATTGCAGCGAATGCCAAGAGTGACATAGTCACAGGCCACGGATTTGGTCAATCCGATCACCGCCGCCTTGGAGGTGCTATAGATAAAGCGGTTGGGAAAACCTTTGAGCGACGAGGCGACAGAGGCGATATTGATGATTGCCCCGCCGCCGCGTTCCACCATTCCGGGCAGGACGGCCTGAATGGCGTGAAACTGGGACCGCACGTTCAGATCCATGGCAAAATCGAACTCTGCATCCGTCGCTTCGGCAATTGTGCCGGCATGTACGTAGCCGGCACAATTGATCAGGATGTCCGGCGCGGCGGCGGTGATCGCGGATTGCAGGGCGTCCTTGTTCAGAACATCCAGGGCAAATGTGGCATGGGGGCCTGTGGTCTGATCTTCAAACAGATTTGCCAACAGGTCGGCGTCACGGTCGGTGGCTATCACCTCTGCGCCATCACGCGCAAAGCGCTGGGCGATGGCGCGCCCGATGCCCTGACCTGCTGCGGTGATGAATGTCTTTTTGCCCTGCAATCCCATGGTCTGTCCTTTCAAAATTGGTTTGGGTCGATGCCTTTTGCGACATCAGACCGATCGATATGTCTGTTTCACGGGCCCAAGGCGTGCGAAGCGCGGGCATGTGCCTTGCCGCCGAATTCCGGTCAGGCCGCGGTCTTTCCGTCAGGCACCCGTCTTTCGGTCAGGCACCCGTGTAATCGCCGGGCACCGCATCGGCGGCAATTGTGCGGCCGACATGCCCGGACAGCGCGGCGGCCAAGGTGATTTCCATTGCGGCAATGCCATCCGCCCCAGTGCAAAGAACATCGTCCTCGGCACCGTCGACAACAGCCGCAAAGCGGTCAATTTGCTGCAACAGCGGGTCGACCTTGGCAAAGCGCGGGCCCGGCGTCGCGGTCAAGGGTTTCGACCATTCAATTTCGCCAGACCCGGAGCGGCCCCAATGGGTGAGCGAGGGGAATTCCAGCGCGCCCTCGGTGCCGGTGATGCGGATGTAATCCTGATGAGAGGTGGCAATCGCCGGGTTTTCGCCGGTGCCCGCCTCGAAAGACCAGGGGGACGCCCCGGCGTCCGAGATCAGGAAGGAGCCCAAAGCGCCATTTTCAAAGCGAAAGGCCAGGGCGGCGGTGTCTTCGATTTCGAACCCGCGCCGGGCCGACGACAAAAGCGCGGTGGCCTCTGTCATATTGCCGACAAGGAAACGCAACAGGTCGATTTCATGGGTCAGATTGGTCAACAACGGACCGGCGCCGGGTTTGCGCCGCCAATCGACATCATAATATGTGTTGTGTTTGCGCAGGGACCAGAAGCCCTGCACGCCAACCAGATCGCCAATCTGTTGCAGGGCATCACGGGCCGCCAGGCTGAACGGGTGGCAGCGCCGGTGATGGCCGGTGAACAACGCCACACCGGCCGCATCCGCCGCAGCCACAAGCGCACGCGCGGTGTCGAGCGTGGCGGCGACCGGTTTTTCGACGATCACCGCCCAACCGCGATCAATTGCGGCCAAAGCCGAGAGATGATGATCCTGCGTCGGCGTCGCCACGATGGCGGCGCGGGTGTGGGCCGGCACTTCTTCGAGGCTGGCCACCATGGGCAGGCCATCCTGCGCCAGCTTTTCACGCAGCGGGGCAAAGGGTTCGACCACTGCGGTCAGGTTCACCAGATCAGAAAGCTGCGCGACCTCGATATGGCGCTGGCCGATAGAGCCGGCGCCAATCACGCAAAGCGGCAATTGCGTCACGGGCATTCCCCCGATGGAATTTGCAAAGACCCGAGAGGGTTTTGAGCGGCAGGGCCGGGGGTAAGGGTAGCGGTAGGGGCGCGCTGCATCACATCACCGCGCCGATCTGCCATGGGACAAATTCATAGTCGCCCAGACCCTGGGCTTCGGATTTGGTTTTCTCGCCCGAGGCCATGCGCAGCCACATCTCATAGATTTCGCGGCCGACCTCTTCGACACTGGTGCCTTCGGTCAGGACCCGGCAGGCATTGACATCCATGTCTTCGCGCATGCGGTTGAACATTTCGGTGTTGGTTGCAACCTTCATGGATGGCGAGGGTTTCGCGCCAAAGGCAGAACCGCGCCCGGTGGTGAAACAGACAAGATTGCAGCCGCTGGCGATCTGGCCGGTCACGCTGGCGGGGTCATAGCCGGGGCTGTCCATGAAGGTGAAACCCTTGGCCGTCACCGGCTCGGCGTATTTATAGACGCCCATCAACGGCGTGGTGCCGCCCTTGGCGGCGGCGCCAAGCGATTTTTCCAGAATGGTGGTCAATCCGCCCTTTTTGTTGCCGGGGCTGGGGTTGTTGTCCATGCTGCCCTTGTTGCGTTCAGCGTAGTCTTCCCACCAATCGATCAGACCGATCAGCTTGTCGCCAATCTCGCGCGTTGCGGCGCGGGCCGTCATCAGGTGTTCCGCGCCATAGATTTCCGGGGTTTCCGCCAGAACGCCGGTGCCGCCCTGCGCCACCAGAAGATCACAGGCATAGCCCACCGCCGGATTGGCGGTGATGCCCGACCAGGCGTCAGAGCCGCCGCATTGCAGCGCGACCATCAACTCTGATGCCGGGCATTCCTCGCGCTCGGCCTGATTGACCAATGGCAACATGGTTTCGATCTTCTTGATCCCGAGATCGACGGTCTTGCGCAGCCCGCCGACGTCCTGAATGTTCATCGTCTGGAAAAACGGTCCCGGCGTCAGGCCATAGGATTCGATCAGCCAGTCGATCTGCATCATTTCGCAGCCAAGGCCGGCCATCAGCACGCCGCCGATATTGGGATTGCGGGCATAGCCCCAAAGCACGCGTTGCAGCGCCTCGAATCCGGTGCCATCCCCGCCCATGGCGCAGCCGGTGCCATGCACAAAGGCAACCACACCATCGACATTGGGATAGGCGGCCAGCTTTTCATCGGTGAAATGCTGGGCAATCAGCCGCGCGGCGGTGGCGGAACAATTGACCGAGGTCAGAACGGCAATGAAGTTTCGTGTGCCGACCCGGCCTGTGCTGCGGCGAAATCCCTGAAACGTGTCGATCCGGGTGGCCGGTTCGACAGGGCGCAGGTTGGTGGAAAACTCGTATTCCGCATCGACATTGCGGAATTCGAGATTGTGGGTGTGGACATGGGCGCCTTTGGCGATGTCGTCGGCGGCATAGCCAATGATCTGGGCGTATTTTGTCACCGGCGTGCCCTTGGCGATGTCATCGGTGGCCATCTTATGGCCGCGCGGGATCAGTTGCGTCGCGCCTTCGGTGCCGATTTCAAGCGGGGTGATGGCGGTGACGACATTGTCGGAAGGGGACAGGCGGACAGTGTTCATCTTTGGCTTTCCTATTGGTAGAAGCCGGGGGCGCTGCCCCCGGACCCCCGGGATATTTTTGAACAGAAGAAGGGCAGGGACGTCAGGCGCAGGCCGGGCTGTCACTGCGCCAACGGTGAATCGGGATATGGGGTTGGGTGGCGAGGCGGGCGCGGGTGTCGTGCCACATCGTGCGCCACAGCTGCCAGTCTTGCAGGACCGTGTCGGGATGGCGTCGCGATCGGGCGATGAATTCCGGGAAATGCGCGCGGCCGGTGGGTTGGCCGGTGACGTTGTAGCGGATGTCGAATGACCAGCGGAAGGCGTCGGATGTATTGACCAGCGAGGCATGCGGGGTGAGCGGGTGGAAGAGAACTGCGCCGCCTGCCTTGACCGGCAGGGGCAGAGCGCGGGCTTCGTCCAGGACGCCGTCGGCGATGGCGGTCTGTTTTCTGGGGCAATGCGGATACATTTGCGGTTTGCCGGGAACCACCTGAAGACAGCCGTTTTCCACGGTGGCATCGCTGATCGCCAGCCAGACGGTCACCATTTGCGTGGCATCGCCGCTTTCATGCGCCACTGCGCGATCCTGGTGCCAGTCGGTGGCCGTGACATGGGCGCGGCTTTCAGCGCCGTGCAGGGTGGTGGCGGGGGGCTTCAGGCGCACATGCTGGATCGGGTTCGAGGTGATTTCCGGCCCGATCAGATCTTCGACCATGTCCAGCAGACGCGGCGCGGTCAGCATGTCAAAGACCGCCGGGCCAAAATGGAACGGCGTGTCCGATGTGATTGCATCCCCCGGCAATGAGATATCCATTGGCTGGAACCAGTCGCAGCCGGCGGCATAGCTGGTCAGCAGCTTTTGCCAGAAATCCTGACCGGTGGCGTCGGGCACAAGGCCCTGAGCCTGCCAGTTTGCATAAAGCCGCTCAAGCAAGCTGGCATATTCCGCTTGGACCGCTTGCAACCGGGCGGCATCCAGCACGTTTTCCACCACAAGGTAACCTTGGGTTTCGAAATGGTCGATCTGGGTTTGTGTCAGCATGGGCGTCTCCGGAAGGCCGGAATTGGGGCCGGCAGAATGTCATGCGGTGCGGGCATGACAGTCAACGGGTCCCGATGGGGCTGTGTGGTCCTTGGTGTGATCGGGGCGAACGCGCCGCCCCGATCAAATTCGTGTTGTGTTGTGTCAGAGGAAGATCGACACCATCGAAGGCCAGACCAGCAACACTGTCAGCGCTGTCAGCTGCAGGACAATGAATGGCAGGAAACCCCGGAAGATGTCGGTCAGCGAAATATGCGGCGGGGCCACAGATTTCAGATAGAAGGCCGCCGGACCAAACGGGGGCGACAGGAACGACACCTGCATGTTCATACAGAACACCACCCCGAACCAGACCTGCACATGGCGCGGATCAAGATCGCCGATCAGGCCGATTTCCTCGATCGGCAGTTTCAGCACGATCGGCAGGAACACCGGCATGATCAACAGAACGATGCCGACCCAATCCATGAACATCCCCATGATCAGGAAGATGAACATCATCACCAGGATCACGCCCATGGTGGGCATGTCGGCGCCGACAATCATGTTGGCCACATAGGTCGGACCACCGGCCAGCGTATAGGCCGCGGCAAGTGCCGCCGCACCGATGGTGACCCAGATGATCGTGCCGGTCGACTTCAGCGTGCGCATCAGGCTGTCCCAGACGATGTCGAAGGTCATCTCGCGTCGGGCAAGCCCGATCACGAAGACCGCGACAACACCCATGCCGGCCGCTTCGGTGATGCCGGTGATGCCCATGTAGATCGAGCCAAGCACAACGCCGATCACGATGGTGGGGGCGACCAGACCTTTGCCCATTTCCCAACCCTGCGCCGTGCGTTCCTTGCCGACGACGACAAAGACAGCCACCGCAGCAATGACAAAGGCACCGATGATCCAGGGAATGTCGCTGACCATGCCAAGGGCAATGGGATCCACGCCTTCGGTCACGGTGTTTTCACCCGTCGCGGTAAAGAACAGCGCCCGCAACAGCAGGACCGCTGTGAACCACATGGTGAATTTGCCGAGGAAACCCAGGAACATCAGACCCTTTTCACCGCCGCGCGGTGCGTCGGGGTCTTCTTCTGGCAGGGGGGCCAGATCCGGGTTCAGCTGGGTGCGGATGATGATGTAGACGATAAAGAAGGACGCCAGCATCAGACCGGGCAGGAAGGACGCGGTGAACAGCGCCTTGATCGAGGTTTCCGTCACCAGACCGTAGAAGATCAGAACGATCGACGGCGGGATCATCGTGCCAAGCGAGCCGGAGGCACAGATCGTGCCAATGGCAAGGTTCTGGTTATAGCCCAACCGCAGCATCTGGGGCAGGGCGATCAGGCCAAGCAGCACAACCTCGCCGCCGATGATGCCCGACATGGCGGCCATGATCACGGCCATGATCGACGTGACAATCGCAATCCCGCCGCGCGCCCGGCTGAGCCAGGTGTTGAGCGAGGAATACATGTCGCGCGCAATGCCGGACCGTTCCAGCAGTGAGGCCATGAAGATGAACAACGGCACCGAGATCAGCACATAGTTAGTCATCTGGCGATAGACCGCCTGACCCAGCACCGACAATGGCCCGCGTCCGAAGGTGTTGAACAGCAGGTCAAAGTCGAATTTCAGGACAAGTGTGACCACCGCCAGAAAGGCCGAGGCAAAGCCAAGCGGCATGCCGATGGCCAACAGCGCGAACATCCCGAGCAGGAGCAGCAGGCTGAGTGTTCCAATATCAACCATATCAGTCGTCCCTCAGGGTTTTGCGGATGTTTTCGATTTCGGTTTCGTCGATGTCGTCGAGCGGCGAATGATTTTCCGGCGCCTTGTTCCAGTCGGCAATCAGATTTGACACCGCTTGGATGGTCACCAGAACAATGATGAACAGAATTGCGGCTTTCATCGTGCCGGGAATGGGCGGATCCCAGGCGGTGCCAAATGTCTCCATCCGCAGAAGGCGGGTTTTGGCATCGTTATAGCCGCCCCAGACCAGCGAGAAGGTGAAGCAGACGATCAGCCCGACGGATATCACATCCGAGGTCTTCTGCATCCAGCGGGGCATCATGTCATAGATCACATAGATGCGGATGTGGCTGCGCTGTTGCATGGCGTATTGCCCGGCAAACAGGAACACCACCGCCGCGATCCACAGCGACATTTCGTTCGCCCAGAGTGTCGGGCGGCTAAAGACGTAGCGCGACACAACTTCGTAGAACATGACCACAACGATCAATGCGATGCCGATCATCGCCATGCGCGACGTGACCAGCGACAGAATGTCGAAGAAACCGCGCGGCTCTGGTTCGATATGGCCGATGCGATCCGACAAAAAGAGCGCCGTGCAGAGCAATGTCAGAAAGATTGATGCCAGCATGATCGCCACGATGGGCAGGCCCTGCGGGCGGATCATTTCATGCATTCCGATGGCATCTTCGGATATGAACTGGTTAAGGATCAACCAGGCAAAAATTGCGGCGGTTATGGCCCCGAATACTTTGGCGGCGGTTTTGACAGGCCCGCGTGCCGAGCCGAGCCAGACATTGTCTTTTTCCATGCTCGTCCTCCCCTTGTTTGGTGATGTCGTTTGTTGGTTGATGTCTTCAAAAAACTGGCGAGCCCCAAGGGACCCGCCAGCCATGTTTGAAACGATCAGATGATCGACATCACTTGGCGATCAGACCGAGATCCGCCAGGTAGCCACGGTGGCTTTCGACCAGAGCAGCGGCTTCTGGTGTCTTGGCGGCCCAACCGTCCCACGAACGCTGGGCAGCAGCGCGGAAATCGGCACGGTCTTTTTCCGACCAGTTGTGCAATGTCACGCCAGCGGCGGTCAGCTCTGCTGCGGCTTCGGCGTTCTTCTTTTCATTCGACAGAGCGGTGTGCAGGGTCAGTTTCTGCATGGCGGTGTCGATGATGCGTTGATGCTTGTCGCTCAGCCCGTCCCAGACGGCTTTGTTACAGGCCAGGTGGTCCGACGGCATCGAATGGAAGCCGGGATAGGTGGCATGTTTCACGATGTCATAGAGGCCAAGACCAACGTTGTTGGCCAGACCCGAAGCGTCCGCACCGTCGATGATGCCGGTTTCCAGCGCGGTAAAGATCTCGGTGAAATCCATCACGATCGGCGAAGCGCCCATTTCGGTGAAGATTTCGGTTTCAAGACCAGGAGGCGAACGGAATTTCCAGCCTTTGATGTCCTCGGGACCTGCAAGCGGCTTGGACGAGGACAGCGATTCCTGACCATAGAGCCACCAGCCGATCAGCTGCATGTCATGCTGGTTGTAGAGTTCCTGTGCGGCGTCATAGCCACCGCCGTAATACAGCCAGGAAACCTGCTGCCAGGGGGTGTCATAGCCACCCATGATGTCGCCGACGAACTGGAACGCCGGGTTCTTGCCGGTCTGATAGGCGCCGCCGGTCATGTCACAGTCGAGGATGCCGTTGATGGCGGCGTCAAATGTCTCTGTGGTGGCAACAACCGAGGAGGCATAGAACATTTCGATGGTGATCTCGCCGCCCGACATGGTTTGAATATCGTCGATGAATTGTGCCGCCAGCTGACCCGAGGGGTGCTCGGATGTGTAGTGCGTCTGGATCCGCAGAGTCACGTCTTCAGCTGAAGCAGCGGTCGCCGCCACTGTCAGTGCTGCCGCGGTCGCTGTCTTCAAAAGCGATTTCAGTTTCATTTAGGTCTTCCTCCCTGGTGGCCCCGTAGGACCGATTGATGCCGCGCGTTCTTGGTGGCGCGGATAGAATGGTATACCATTCGAAAGACAGGCTATCCAAAGCATTCTCGACAATCAACATCTTTTGGTATACCAAATTCGACAATTCGACCTCGCAATGATCAAATATTGCGCTTTTGGCGGGTGCACTGAAGCAATTGGAAAAGACGCAGGTAAATGGCGGAAGAAAATCGCGCGGAACATATCGCTAATCAGCTGCGGCGGGACATTCTTATGGGCGTTTTTGCCCCCGGTGCCCCGATCAAGGAGCGCGATAATGCGATTGAAATGGGGGTCAGCCGCACGCCAATGCGCGAAGCGATTCGAATCTTGGCGAAAGAGGGGCTTGTGGTGTTGCGCCCGTCCCGCAGCCCGATCGTAGCACAGCCTACCCTGAAAGAAGTGTCCAACGCGATCGAGGTGCTGAGCGCGCTGGAGATGTTGTCGGTGCAGCTGGCCTGTGAGCATGCGACGCAAGAGGATTTGACCCGCATTCGCGCCATCGAGCAGAACATGGCGAAAAACTATGACAAGCTGGATGATGTCGAGCGATTCGAGGTCGACATGAGCTTTCACATTGCCATCGCCAAGGCATCGCATAACGAAATGCTGGCCGAGACCCATTCCTCTTATCTGGCGCGTCTTTGGCGTGCGCGATTCCTGTCTGCGACGCAGAAACGGTCGCGCGAAAGGGTGCTGCGCCAGCATGGGGCCATTGTGGCCGGTCTGGAGGCGCGTGATGTTGCCATGGCGCAAAAAGATACCAACGCCCATCTGGAGCATCTGTTGATCAACGTGCAGGAATATTTCCAATTCGAATCCGGTGCCGATGGTGCCGCGGATGATCCCACTGGGTCCGGCAGTTGAAACTGCAACTGACCCAGATCTGAATTTTAAGCCCAAACAAGGATAAAGAGACATGAAACTGATCCGCTACGGTGCCCTTGGCGCCGAAAAAACCGGCATGCTTGACGGTGATGGCAAGGTGCGTGATCTGAGCGCCCATCTGCCGGAGCTTTCGGGTGCGGCGCTGACCGCCGAATCGCTGGATGCGGTGCGGGCGTTGGATGTGAACAGCCTGCCACTGGTGGCGGAACCGGGCCGCATCGGCTCTTGCCTGGCATCGGTGCCGAATTTCTTTTGCATCGGGTTGAACTATGCCCTGCACGCCAAGGAAAGCGGCATGGACGCGCCGACGGAACCGGTGGTGTTTTCCAAGGCGACATCGGCGCTGTCCGGTCCGTTTGATGATGTCATCATTCCGCGCAATTCGACCAAGGGCGACTGGGAGGTCGAGCTGGGTGTCGTGATCGGGCGCGAGGCACTTTATGTGTCAGAGGAAGACGCGCTTGATTATGTGGCGGGCTATTGCACCGTGAACGACGTGTCCGAGCGTGAGTTCCAGATCGAAAAGCTGGGCCAGTGGATCAAAGGCAAGTCGGCCCCGACATTTGCCCCCATCGGCCCCTGGTTCGTGACCGCAGACGAGGTGCCGGACCCGCAGGCGCTGGATGTGTCGCTCTCTTTGAATGGGGATGTGGTGCAGAATTCCAATACTGCGGACATGATCTTTTCCGTGCGCGAAATCGTGTCCTATCTCAGCCAGTTCATGAAGCTGCAACCGGGTGACATTATCGCCACCGGCACGCCTTCTGGTGTTGGCATGGGCATGAACCCGCAGCGCTTCTTGCGGCCTGGCGATGTCATGGAAGTGACCGTGCAGGGGCTGGGCACCCAGCGGCAGGAAACCGTCGCCGCCAGCTAAGGCGGTTGAACACCAATGCCCCGGCACCCATCTCAGATGTTGGATGCCGGGGAACACGCGTGATCGCGCCTTGACGCAGCGACGATTTCAATGCGGATTTTCCGCCACAACACAGCCATTTCAGCAGGCGCATTGCGCAACACGGCGCAGTGGGCCGGGCAATTTGATCTTGGCTTGACGTTGCGCGCGGTGGATGTGATCAATCCGGTATACCATTTTGGGCCGGGGTGGCCGCCCGCACCTGCGGGAAATGATGCCGCCGCCCTGGCAGGACATATGTCAAACAAGGGATAGCAATGCTTGACGAGACATTTAAACCGCACGGAAAACATCTGATTGCGGGGGAATGGGTTGCGGGCGACGCAACATTCCAATCCGAACCGGCGCATGGTGCCGCGCATGATTATTCCGTTGGCACGCCTGCGCTGGTCGATCAGGCCCTGCAAAGCGGCGGAAGAGGCCTTTTGGTCCTTTGGATATGCCGGCCGCGAGGTGCGCGCCGAATTCCTGCGGGCGATTGCCGACGAAATCGACGCACGCGGCCCGCAAATCACCCAGATCGGCACCGAAGAAACCGGTTTGCCCGCCGCGCGGCTAGAAGGTGAGCGTGGGCGCACCGTGGGACAGTTGCGGTTGTTCGCCGAACATATCCTTGCCGGTGACTATCTGGATCGGCGGTATGATGCGGCATTGCCGGATCGCCAGCCATTGCCGCGCCCGGATTTGAAAATGGTGCAACGCCCGATTGGCCCTGTGGCGGTCTTTGGTGCGTCGAACTTCCCGCTGGCGTTTTCCACCGCGGGGGGCGACACCGCTGCGGCGCTGGCTGCGGGTTGCCCTGTTGTGGTCAAAGGCCACTCTGCGCATCCCGGCACCGGCGAAATCGTCGCCGAGGCGATTCACGCCGCAATCGCATCGCAGGGCATGAACCCCGGTGTGTTCAGCCTTATCCAGGGCGGAAAGCGTGATGTGGGTCAGGCCCTTGTGCAGCATCCGCTGATCCGTGCCGTCGGCTTTACCGGATCTTTGGGCGGTGGCCGGGCGTTGTTCGACCTGTGTGCGGCGCGCCCCGATCCAATTCCGTTCTTTGGCGAGCTGGGGTCGGTCAATCCGATGTTTGTCCTGCCCGAAGCACTGGCCGCCCGTGGCAACCAGATTGCCGAAGGCTGGGCCGGGTCGTTGACCATGGGCGCGGGACAGTTCTGTACCAATCCCGGCATCACCGTCCTGATTGACGGGCCAGAGGCGGATGCCTTTACCGCGGCGGCCACTGCTGCGCTGAAGCCGATGGGCGCCCAGACCATGTTGACCGACGGGATTGCGGCCGCCTATCGCGACGGGCGGGACCGGGTTGCCGGCAGCACCGGCGTACAGGAGCTGGTCAGCAGCACCTGTGACCTGCGCAACGCCACGCCCTATCTGTTTGCCACCACCGGTGCCGAATGGTTGGCGAACGAGGCGCTGGGCGAAGAAGTGTTCGGACCGCTCGGGTTGATCGTGCGGGTCAAGGATGCCGACGAGATGCAGACACTGGCAAAGAGCCTGGTAGGCCAGTTGACCTGTACCTTGCATTTGGATGACGGCAACTTGGATCTGGGACGGCAATTGATGCCGGTCCTTGAACGCAAGGCCGGACGCGTGTTGGCAAATGGATTCCCCACCGGGGTCGAGGTGTCGGACACCATGGTGCACGGCGGACCTTACCCCGCCAGCACCAATTTCGGCGCGACATCGGTTGGAACCATGTCGATCCGGCGGTTCCTGCGGCCGGTCTGCTATCAGAACTTGCCAGATGCCTTGCTGCCCGATGACCTGAAATAATTCAAAATAGCCGGACGGCCCGCACAATGTTGCGGGCCGTTTGCGTTTCAACCCTTTCCTATCTTGCCGCCGGAGATCACATATGGCCGCTACATTCTTTGACCGTCGTTCCTGTACCTTGGGTGAGGGGCCGCTTTGGCACCCGGAACGGGGGCAATTGTTCTGGTTTGACATCCTGGGTCGCCAGTTGCTGAGCCGGGAGGGCGACACCGCTCTCGAATGGTCGTTTGATGAATATGTCTCGGCGGCGGGCTGGGTGGATCGTGATACGCTTCTTGTCGCGTCACAGACCTCGCTGATGCGCTTTGACATCCCCAGCGGCGCGCATGAGGTGATTGCACCCCTGGAGGCTGACAATGCTGTCACACGCTCTAACGATGGCCGCGCAGATCCGCAGGGCGGTTTCTGGATCGGAACAATGGGGATCAATGCCGAACCGGGGGCAGGGGCGATCTATCGCTATTACAAGGGCGCGGTCGAACGGATCTTTGCCGATATCACGGTTTCCAATGCGATCTGTTTCGCCCCGGACGGGCGCCATGCCTATTACGCCGATACGCCAACCCTTCAGATCATGGTACAGCCGCTGGACGCCGAAGGGTGGCCCGATGGTGCGCCAGAGGTCTTTGTGGATCTGAACGAAGCGGGGCTGAAGCCCGATGGCGCTGTGGTGGATTCCCAGGGAGCGCTTTGGAATGCACAGTGGGGCGCTGGGCGCGTGGCGCGCTATTTGCCGGATGGCACTTTGGATCAGGTGATCGAAGTGCCGGGGCTGCACAGCACTTGCCCGGCTTTTGGAGGAGAGGATTTGCGCACCCTATATGTCACCAGCGCAAGCGCCGGCCTCATTCCCCTGATTCCGCCCAGGGCGCGACCTTTGTTGCCACGGTTGAGGTTGCCGGACAGGCCGAACACAGGGTTGTGCTGGCCTGATTGACGGCCAGAAGTGGGAATCCAGAGTTCCCAAAGCTCATAAACGGGCACTTCAGGGGCAAACGACTTCGGGATTTGCGATCCCGAGTTGGACAAAACCCCGAAAATCACCAAAAGCCTTGGGCTGAAATCCCCGGTTTTGTCCGTTTGCTCAAAAACTATTCACGGTAACCTGTTGAATTTGTTTATTTTTCGCAGAAACTTTGCAAAACTTTGGAATTTTGTGATTTTGTGCTTGCGGGTTTTGCTGGGTAACACTAGAACCCCCTTCACCGGCGGCGCTGAGGCGCACAACGGGACGCCAGACGGGGCGGCGGCGACGAGGAAACGAGGCGCTGACGCAGACGAGACGGAGAAATTTTTGAGGTATTGACGGGCGGGCGCGCCAATAAGTTAGGGCGCATCCGGTTGGTTTTTGTCTCTACGCTGTTTGAAATGATTGATATCTGAAGAGATATGTGGGCGGTTTGGTTCGTTTCGACGAACGGATGTTTGCATATCGCGCCGGTAGGGTTTGATGCACTTGTGTATTTTGTCCGATGACCGGTGACAGCTTCACTGTTTGAGCGGCTTTTGTTTACTTTGGTAAGCTGAAGCACAATCAAACAGATGACTTTTGGTTGCCACTCTCGTTCCTAGCCGGGTGAGGGTGCTGCAATTGGCTACTCCCCGGGTGCTGCAGGTTTCGACCTAACGCACTCAAGTAGCCAAAGGCGGTAGTGCAGCCAAAGATGTGCAGAGGTTCGAACGTCAAGGATACGCAGTAATGCGTTTCAAC
>NZ_JBVVRZ010000001.1:602500-1163006 GCF_055808435.1 Marinovum sp. J2-8
AATCTGTCTCTTTCTGGATCAAATCAAGCGCGAGAAGGGCGTTTGGTGGATGCCTTGGCAGTAAGAGGCGATGAAAGACGTGATACTCTGCGATAAGCCATGGGGAGCCGAGAATATGCTTTGATCCATGGATTTCTGAATGGGGGAACCCACCTGAATGTTCATTATAATAACTTCGGTTGTTTATAATGTTCATAACCAGGTACTTAAAGACTGAATACATAGGTTTTTAAGAGCAAACCCGGGGAACTGAAACATCTAAGTACCCGGAGGAAAGGAAATCAATTGATACTCCGCTAGTAGTGGCGAGCGAACGCGGATCAGCCAAGCCTTGAGAGTGAAAAGAACGACCTGGAAAGGTCGGCCATAGTGGGTGACAGCCCCGTATTTGAAGCTCGATGGGATGTATTAAGTAGGGCGGAACACGTGAAATTCTGTCTGAAGATCGGAGGACCACCTTCGAAGGCTAAGTACTCCTTACTGACCGATAGTGAACCAGTACCGTGAGGGAAAGGTGAAAAGCACCCCGACGAGGGGAGTGAAACAGTACCTGAAACCGAACGCCTACAATCAGTCGGAGCTTGACTGGACTCTAATGATAATCTGATGCATGCCGCTTCCTGGAAACAGGGAGTTGGATATGGCAGACGGAACTTTTGCCATTCTCATGTTGGTCGCAGGACTGACGGATATGGGAATAAATCATTGTGGCACATCGCAGGGCTGTCTTGGCCGGAGCGACGTGACACCAAGGATCGCCTTCTCGGGCGGTCAGGTTCTTGAACGCCGCGCAGAAACGGGAAGTGAAGTCTATCTTCGCTATGATCTTGGGCGCCGTACCGGCCCCTTTGGTCATGCGGTGGGGCTGAGTGTCGGGTCTCGGGGTGAAACCTGGGTCGGCATTGGTCAGACCTACACGATGGACTTTGGTTCCAGCCCGTTTTTTGCGGAATTGCATGCGATGACCGGTGTGTATGACGCCGGTGACGGCCTTGATCTGGGCGGCGCTATTGCGTTCCGTTCGGGTGCCGAGGTCGGTTGGGAAAACAAACGCGGTTGGCGGTTTGGTCTCAGCTTCGATCATCGATCGAATGCGGGGATTTATGACCACAATCCGGGTGTTGAGACCGTGCAACTGCGCGTGTCGGTACCAACCAGATAATATTCGCATCAAAAAATGCATCATGCGTGAGCCGCTCTCAGGATCTGCCCAAGTGGCGATCCGAAGGATCGGTGTACCGGCCAAAGGTCGGCGCAAAGCGGTTGTCGCCCGCGGCGGCAACTCCAGATTACTATTAGTGTCCAGTCTTGTGACGGCGTACCTTTTGTATAATGGGTCATCGACTTGGTCTATCTAGCAAGCTTAAGCCGTTAGGTGTAGGCGCAGCGAAAGCAAGTCTTAATAGGGCGCATGAGTTAGATGGATCAGACCCGAAACCGAGTGATCTAGGCATGACCAGGATGAAGGTAAGGTAACACTTACTGGAGGTCCGAACCCACACCTGTTGAAAAAGGTCGGGATGAGTTGTGCCTAGGGGTGAAAGGCCAATCAAACTCGGAGATAGCTGGTTCTCTGCGAAATCTATTTAGGTAGAGCGTCATCCGAATACCCGGGGGGTAGAGCACTGGATGGGTAATGGGGCCCCACAGGCTTACTGATCCTAACCAAACTCCGAATACCCGGGAGTACTAGATGGCAGACACACTGCGGATGCTAACGTCCGTAGTGGAGAGGGAAACAACCCTGACCTACAGCTAAGGCCCCTAATTCATGGCTAAGTGGGAAAGCAGGTGGGACGACCAAAACAACCAGGAGGTTGGCTTAGAAGCAGCCATCCTTTAAAGATAGCGTAACAGCTCACTGGTCTAAATAAGTTGTCCTGCGGCGAAGATGTAACGGGGCTCAAGCCATGAGCCGAAGCTTAGGATGCCGTAAGGCATGGTAGCAGAGCGTAGTGTGACATAGTTCCACGCGTCCTTGATCCCTTTGGGGATATTGGACGCAGGGAGCTTTCTGTGAAGCCGGCGCGTGAGCGATCCGGTGGAGAGATCACTAGCGAGAATGATGACATGAGTAGCGACAAAGAGTGTGAGAGACACTCTCGCCGAAAGTCCAAGGGTTCCTGCTTAAAGCTAATCTGAGCAGGGTAAGCCGGCCCCTAAGGCGAGGCAGAAATGCGTAGCCGATGGGAACCACGTTAATATTCGTGGGCCAGGAGGATGTGACGGATCTCAGAGGTAGTTCATCCTTATTGGATTGAATGGGCTGCTGAGAGGTCCCTGGAAATAGCCCTCCATCAGACCGTACCCTAAACCGACACAGGTGGACTGGTAGAGAATACCAAGGCGCTTGAGAGAACGATGTTGAAGGAACTCGGCAAAATACCTCCGTAAGTTCGCGAGAAGGAGGCCCGGTTCCTAGGCAACTAGGGGCTGGGGGCACAAACCAGGGGGTGGCGACTGTTTACTAAAAACACAGGGCTCTGCGAAGTCGCAAGACGACGTATAGGGTCTGACGCCTGCCCGGTGCCTGAAGGTTAAAAGGAGAGGTGAGAGCCTTGAATTGAAGCCCAGGTAAACGGCGGCCGTAACTATAACGGTCCTAAGGTAGCGAAATTCCTTGTCGGGTAAGTTCCGACCTGCACGAATGGCGTAACGACTTCCCCGCTGTCTCCAACATCGACTCAGCGAAATTGAATTGCCTGTCAAGATGCAGGCTTCCCGCGGTTAGACGGAAAGACCCCGTGCACCTTTACTACAGCTTCGCACTGGCATCAGGACTGCAATGTGCAGGATAGGTGGTGGGCTTTGAAGCAGGAACGCCAGTTTCTGTGGAGCCTCCCTTGAGATACCACCCTTTGCATTCTTGATGTCTAACCGCGGTCCATTATCTGGATCCGGGACCCTGCGTGGCGGGTAGTTTGACTGGGGCGGTCGCCTCCTAAAGAGTAACGGAGGCGCGCGATGGTTGGCTCAGACCGGTCGGAAATCGGTCGTTGAGTGCAATGGCAGAAGCCAGCCTGACTGCAAGTCTGACAAGACGAGCAGAGACGAAAGTCGGTCATAGTGATCCGGTGGTCCCGAGTGGAAGGGCCATCGCTCAACGGATAAAAGGTACGCCGGGGATAACAGGCTGATACTGCCCAAGAGTCCATATCGACGGCAGTGTTTGGCACCTCGATGTCGGCTCATCTCATCCTGGGGCTGGAGCAGGTCCCAAGGGTACGGCTGTTCGCCGTTTAAAGAGGTACGTGAGCTGGGTTTAGAACGTCGTGAGACAGTTCGGTCCCTATCTGCCGTGGGTGTAGGATACTTGAGAGGAGTTGCCCCTAGTACGAGAGGACCGGGGTGAACGATCCACTGGTGTACCAGTTGTTCCGCCAGGAGCAGTGCTGGGTAGCTATGATCGGACAGGATAACCGCTGAAGGCATCTAAGCGGGAAGCCCCCCTCAAAACAAGGTATCCCTGAGGACCGTGGTAGACCACCACGTCGATAGGCCAGAGATGTAAGCGCGGTAACGCGTTCAGTTGACTGGTACTAATGGTCCGATAGGCTTGATTTGATCCAGTAATAGATAGATTACTCGGAACATGATCAAAGCAAACATCACATAAAACACGATAAATGTACCTGACTTGGACACTCTCGACAGAGAGTGAAACACAATTGCGCTTCAGCCGCGCAAACTTACCGGGGCTTTCCCGGTCTGGTGATCATAGCACGAGCAAAACACCCGGTCCCATCCCGAACCCGGCCGTTAAGTGCCGTCGCGCCAATGGTACTGCGTCTCAAGACGTGGGAGAGTAGGTCATCGCCAGACCTGATAAGCCCCGATAAAATGTATCTCTCAAACGATATCACCGACAAAGGCCAATACCAGCCGATATGCAAAAGGCCACACCAGCCTCAAGGCAATAGGCCAAAAAATGGCGCGGGATGGAGCAGCCCGGTAGCTCGTCAGGCTCATAACCTGAAGGTCGTAGGTTCAAATCCTACTCCCGCAACCAAACACCAAGAATTCTCGCAAACTCACAAGCCCGCCCAAAAGGCGGGCTTTGTTACGTTCAGCACAGAAAACCGCGACAAAAACTCGCAACGCTGAGTTCCCAAGGTCCGCGTCGAGGTTCCGTAAGCCCCCTGCAAAACAAGCCCCCCCGAAAGAAATGCACCCAAAATCAAACGGCTACCGAAATTGTTCTCGGTAGCCGTTGCCGTTGTGCCCCGATTGGCCCGTGATTGGGTCAGTTCAGCATCCATTTTGTTGAGCTTGACCTGCCCCCTGCTGGTCCCTCATTCATAATGAGAGTCTGCAGGTTGAATCTGGGTATTCGGCTTCCGCGTCTGACGCAAGCGCGCCGGGCGCGGAGTCTTCAAATTGCTCAAGCGCACGGCGCGCTTGCAGCGGCGTTTGGTTGCCCAAGGACGAGTGTGGCCTGACCGTGTTATAGTCGTAACGCCATAGGGCCAGCTTGCGCCGCGCATCATCCAGGCTGTCGAAGATCTCCTCGTTCAGTAGCTCATCCCTGAGACTGCCGTTGAAGCTCTCGATGAACGCGTTCTGCTGCGGCTTGCCCGGATCGATGTAGTGCCACGGCACCTCGTTCTCGTCGGCCCATTTCAGGATGGCCCGACTGGTGAACTCAGTTCCATTATCGCTGACAATGCAGCCGGGCTTTCCGTAAAGCCGGATCAGAGCGCTGAGCTCCCGGGCGACCCTTGCGCCGGAGAGGCTGGTGTCCGCGATAAGGCACAGGCATTCCCGAGTGCAGTCATCGATCACTGCCAGCATCCGGAACTTCCGCGAGGCGCCGAAGCTGTCGGATACGAAGTCCAACGACCAACGAGCATTGGGATACGCCGCAACTGGCATCGGCACCCTGGTGCCACGCGCCCGTTTCCGGCCGCGCCGCCGCTTCACGGACAGCCCTTCTTCGCGATAGACCCTGTAGAGCTTCTTGTGGTTCATGGTCATGCCCTTGCGCTCCAGCAGCACGCCGATCCGGCGGTAACCGAACCTGCGCCGCTTGGCAGCGATGTCCTGCATCTCCTTGCGGATCTCGGTACAGTCCGGTGGGCGTTCTCGCCGGACTGTTTTGGGATCGACACCGACAAGCCTGCAGGCCCGGCGCTGCGAGATGTCATGATCCCGCATCGCCCGAAGCGCCGCGTCTCGCCGCTTGGTCAATGTCGTCAATTCTTTCCCAGCAAGTCTTTCAGCACGACGTTGTCGAGCATGGTATCGGCCAGCAGGCGCTTGAGCTTGGCGTTCTCGTCTTCGAGCGCCTTCAGCCTGGCGGCCTCAGAAACTTCCATCCCGCCATACTTGGCCTTCAACTTGTAGAAAGTCGCCGTGCTCAGCCCGTGCCTGCGACACACCTCCGCTGTCGGCATCCCTGCTTCCTGTTCTTTGATCATACCGATGATCTGCGCCTCGGTGAAACGACTTTTCGCATCTGTCTGCTCCTTCAGAGTTGGCGCAGACTCTACATTACGGTGAGGGATTTCGCGGGGGGCAGGTCAAGCTGCGCGATGATAGGCGAAGAATAGTGCCCGTAGTCGGTCTCCTTTACAGTGTATCTTGTGCCTGTAGGGACCTGAGGCACGGCTATGACCACCTGCTTGTTGCCGGGGCCCGTCGCGGGTGTGTTCTTCTATATCGATCTGATCGTGGACATCTTCAGTCGCAAAATCGTCGGCTGGGAGGTGCATGACTGCGGACCTCGCGCCCAATCTGATCCGGGAGGCGATCGAACTTGACTCCAAGGCGCGGTGCCCTTTTTCTACCGCCAGCGGATTCCCTAGTGGTCTTGCGATCGTCTCGTGAGACCCTATGGAAAATAAAGTATTAGAATGCTAATTGCTCCAGCGCGAACAAGGGGATAATTTCAATGGTTGCGACTTTAAATTATTATGGCATTTCGTATGATTTTTTTGGCGATGCTTTTAACGAGGCCGATGTCACCTCACAAAGCGCCACACAAGTTATCCTGACTGATCAGGACACCCAGTTTGTTACCACGATCAATGGATTTGGCTTCTCGAATGTTCAAAATGACAATGTATCCGGCACTGTAACCAGCCTTCAGATCCATGATGCCGCAAACAACCTGGTGTTTTCCCTCTCGGGGGTCAATTGGAGCATGGCTCAGTTTGTCGTCGCCTTTGATGAAATCGCAAGCGGGGCCGAAACCGTCACGCTAGAGGCGCTGCTCAGCCTGCAACCGGTGAATTACAACGCCGCGACTGCGGATATGGGCAATGATATCAGCTTCTCCGGCGTCACCCAAGCGGTCACCATCCAAGGCAGCGCCTTTGCAGACAGGTTCCAGGGCGGGCTTGCCGATGACACCATCAACCCCGGAAACACGGCGGAATACAGTGGCAACCTGCTTTGGGCCAGCGGCGGCAGCGACAGCTATAACGTTGGGAATATGGGCCCCAACCGCTATCTGGACGTCAGCTATGAGCCGATCAATGGGCCGATCACCGCGAATGTGAATGGCAATGCCGGCACGATGAATGTCGCCAAACCCGGCGGTGACATGGACAGCTTCCTGAACATCGGCAATGTGCTGGATTACGGGTTGGGGCTTTGGGGCACCGAAGCCAACGATACGTTCAACCTCAACTCTGGCTTTGGCGGCTGGATGCAAGTCAACGGCATGGCCGGGAATGACACGTTCAACCTGACGCTGGATGGGGTTGTCCGGCTGAATTATACTGGCGGTTATGACGGAGGTCCGGAAAATGGGATCACCGCCAATCTTGCCTCCGGCGTGATCAGCGATGATGGCTTTGGCACCACCGACACCCTTAATATACTGGGAGGCACCGCTGGGCGGCTTGAGATTCAGGGCACCCGTTTCGACGACAACATCATCGGCTCCAGCTATCACACCGAACGCTTTATCCTGGAGCGGGGCAATGACACGCTGGATGCCGGAGGTGGCTGGGACGTTGTGCGCTATAACCGCAATGGCGTCGAGGCGATCAACGCCGATATGGAAACTGGCATCATCACCGGCACATGGTGGGGCGAAGCCTTTACGCATGAGGTGTCCAACGTCGAAGAAATCCGTGGCTCGTATGACGGCAGCGATTTCATCAGCGGTGACAGCAACGATAACGCGCTGGAAGGCTGGGGTGGGAATGACAGCCTGTTTGGCATGGGCGGCGAAGACGACCTTTATGGCGGCGATGGGGACGATTACCTCGATCCCGGCGACAGCAATTATGGCTATGATTATGTCAATCCCGGCGCCGGGAACGATCAGGTCGAGCTTGGGGCCATGCAATACGGGTTTGTCGGAATTTCTCACGTCGGGCTGCATGATCTGACCGGGCTGACGCTTGATCTTGATATGACAATAGCCAATGGCGTCGGCGGCGTTGATGCCAGCATCGACAAAGGCGCCTATGGCACGACCGCTCTGTTGAATGTTGATTCCGCTCTGCTGGCGGATGGCGCGCAAATTATCGGCAGTGACATGGCCGATACGTTCAATGTGACCCTGAACGATCGTGCCTGGCTGGAACTGCGCGGCGGACGCGGCATTGACAGCTACGATCTCAACACTGCCGCCCCGGACGGCGAAAACGCCACCATACGGCTGGAATTCCACCGCGACGCGGCTTTCAACCGCGCGACGCAAGGGCTGAATATCGACCTGCGCAGCGGCATGATCGCCAATGATGGGTTTGGCTTTCAGGAACAGATCAGCGGCAATTACGATTACCGTCTCGAAATTCGTGGCACCGACCATGCCGACACCATCATCGGCAGCCACCGCAATGAAAGCTTTATCGGTCGCGGCGGCAATGACATGATCGACGGCTTGGGTGGCTGGGACCGGCTGCGCTTTGACCGCTCTGATATAGACACCGGGGTACATGTCGATCTGGGTGCGGGCACGGCCAGCGGTGTCTTTGATGGATATGCCTTCAACTACACCATCGCCAATATCGAAGAGGTGCGTGGCACCAACGCCTTCAACGACCAGATTTTCGGTTCGACCTCGGGTGAATATTTCGACGGTCGGGGTGGCAATGACAGGATCTTTGGCGATGGCGCGGCGGCGGGGTATTACACCGGCTTTCATGCCAATTATATCTATCGCCTCTATCAGGCGACGCTGGACCGAGAGCCGGACGCAGGCGGGCACACCGCATGGACCCAACGCTATGCCAACGGCGAATACAGCGCACTTGACGTCGCCGACGGTTTTGTTCGCTCACCCCAGTTCAAGGCAACCTATTCCGACAATCTGTCGAATACCGAATTCGTCACGCTGCTTTATAACAACGTGCTGGACCGCGCCCCCGATGATCAGGGGCTGGCGCGCTGGGTTGACGAACTCGACAGCGGGGCCAGCCGCGCCGATGTGGTGCTGGGCTTTGTGCAAAGCCCGCAGTTCATCGCCGCCACCAACCCTGCGGCCAATGCCTTTGCCGCAAACGGTCTGGCCTCCAACTGGAGCGACGAGGTGTTCCGCCTCTATCAGGCGACGCTGGACCGCGTACCGGACATGACGGGCCAGACCAATTGGACCGGACGGTTGGCTGATGGTTCATACAGTCTCGAAGAGGTGGCGGATTCTTTTGTCCGCTCACCCCAGTTCAAGGCAACCTATTCCGACAATCTGTCGAATACCGAATTCGTCACGCTGCTTTATAACAACGTGCTGGACCGCGCCCCCGATGATCAGGGGCTGGCGCGCTGGGTGGGCGAACTCGACAATGGCGCCAGCCGTGCCGACGTGGTGCTTGGTTTTTCGCAAAGCCCGCAGTTCCAGACCAATACGACAGAGGCGCTGAAAACATGGATGCGCGATCAGGGTGTACATGACAGGATTGATGCGGGGGCTGGGCACGACGTGGTTGCGGGGGGCCAATTTGCCGACGTGTTCATCTTTGACGTCAACGATACCGGTGGGACCAGCGTGATGGATCTCGAATCCTGGGATTACATCGACCTGAGCAATTTCGGCTATGCCAGCGTGGCCGAGGCCCGTTCGCATATGACACAGCCCCAAGGCAATGACTATGTGGCCCTTGAAGATCAGGGCAACATCATCATTTTCCACGACACCACATTGGCGCAGATCACCGACGACATGATCTGGGTCTGATGTCTCTGACCCCGCCCGACACTGGCGGGATATCCTCTCGAAATCGCCCGCATATGCGGGCGATTTTTGACGAATCGAGGCTCCATGCTGCTTGACCTGACGCGGCACAACCGCAAAGACAAAACACCCAGCCGCCACATGACACCGGCGGATGGCACGCCGCGGTTCTGTCCCTGGATCGAGGACAGCATGACCATCCTGTCGGATGGCACCGTGACCTGTGGGCTGGATGATTCCGACGGGCTGCGCAGCTTTGGCTCGGTACACGAACAATCCCTGCCAGAGATCTTTGCCAACCCCGAATATCAGCGTCTGCGCGACGGGCTGAAAAAGGGCCAGAAATGTCGCGATTGTGCGCTTTATCAACCGCTGACCGGCCCACGCCCGCAGCGCCCTCGGCTACCGCGCAAGCTGGTGGTTGAACCCACCGTGCGCTGCAATCTGCGCTGTCCGCAAAGCGCGTGTTTTGCCAACAACAGCCGCGATCACAAGACCCGCGACAGCGATGATCTGCCGCGGGATGTGCTTGACCGGGCGCTGGCGCAACTGGGGGATGGACTGGAGGAGGTCTATTTCTTCAACTACGGCGATCCATTCATGCATCGCGATGCCCCCAAGATGATCGGCGACATCCGCCGCCACAGCCCCGGCGCCAAAATCGTGACCAGCACCAATGGCATTCCACTGGCCGCCAAACACAAGGCGCAACAGGTGGTTGAAAGCGGGCTGGATCATATCGTCTTTACCATCAGCGGTATGACCCAGGACAGCTATGCGCGCTATCACGTCAATGGTCGGCTGGAAAGCGCCCTGCGCGGAATGCGCAACGTGGTCGAGGCCCGCCGCGCCGTCGGCACAACCCGCCCGCATATCTCGTGGCGCTATCTGGGGTTTCGCTGGACCGACGGGTTTGACGATCTGGATGCCGCGCTGGAATTGGCCGAAGATTTGGGCATCAACGATTTCAGCATCTATCTGACCCATATCCCCGAAGATAGCTGGTCTTACCGCCTGGCCGAAGGCAGCTATGGCTACAGCCGCTATCGGCCTTGGATCAATGTCGCCTATGGCTATAACCGCCCGCCTGCCCCGGTGGACGGCCTGTTCCCACCCGAGGATCTGCCGAAATTCGGGCGCGCCCGCTGGACCAACTGGCATGGTCGCCCCAGCGTGACGATCCGGGATGGCAAGATCACGTTTTCCCTTTCCACCAACAGCCCCGCCGCCGCCTCCGAAGCGCCGGGCCCGGATTCGTCGGGCTCCAATTCTTCGAGCTCCGTTTCTTCAGGTACCGAGATTTTCCTGCGCACGCCATGGCGACGGCTGTACAAGATCACCGTGCCCTATTGCGCCTGGGGCAATGTCACGTTGGATGTGCCGACCAGTTGGTGGTCGCAGGGTGAAATCACTGTTGATCTGTTCTGTCCCAACGCCTGGTTTCCCGCGGATTGGCTGGGGGTCGAGGACTATCGCTGTCTTGGTGTTCTGATCGCGCAGACCCCGGGCGGGACCCTGCCACAACAGCAAATACCGCTGCGCCCCGCCAGCTTTCGCGACTGCCACGCCTTTGTCCGGCTCGTGCCGCCCGCAACGCTGGTGCCCGTGGCCTCGGCGTTGTTCCATCACAAAACGGATTGACCAGGCCGATTGCCATGCGCTATCCCGATGGCGTCACCAGCCCGTCATCGTAAGAAAGTCGGAAAAATCCAGCTTCCGTCGCTACTTTCCCCACGAACAACTGTTTTTAGCGGGATGTTTGGAGCGCATGACGCTCGCTTTTGTGAACATACAGCCATCTCTCAGGCCGAAAACGAATGTTCCACAAGCCGCTCGACCGCATTGATATGTTCAAGCGTTCGGGCTTTGGCCAATTCGACATCGCCGGTTTTGATGCAGTCCAGAATTTCACGGTGCTCTTTCTCGGCCTGTGCACCGTATTCGTGGTTGGTCCACAGGACGCAGGAATACCGATCTGCCTTGCGGTACAGGCGTTCGATGAACTCAATCAGCAGATCGTTGCCACAGGGTTTATAAAGGCACAGGTGAAATTCCCAGTTCAGTCGCACCGAGGTCAGGCTGTCACTCGCGCCCGAGGCTTTCTTGATGATGTTTTCTGCATCTTTTAACTCGACCTCAGAAATCTGAGAAATCGCCTGCTCAATCGCCATGGGCTCAAGCTTGCGGCGCAGGCTCCAGATGTTGCGCAGCTCTTCCAGGCTGATACTGGCGACGAACGCACCGCGGTTGGCGATTTGTTCGACCAGCCCCTCAAACCGAAGGGTCTGAAGGGCTTCGCGCACGGGGATGTGGCTAACGCCAAACTGGTTTGCAATGTCGTTCTGACGCAGCTGCATTCCCGTGGAATACTCACCTGATAGAACCCGCTCGCGCAACGCCTGACAAATTCGATCCGTTGTCGAGCCGGATGATTTGGAAGCAGACGAGGCTTTTGTCGCGGACATTTGGTTCATATACTCACGTTGGTGACGCCGATCATGCTATCACGGGTGACCAGTTCGGCAAGTTCCGGTTCCGAAAAGTTCTCGGTCCCTGCTGGGCGTTTGGGTAGGACCAAATACCGGCAATCTGCTGTGCTGTCCACCACTCGCAGGTTTGTGCCTTCAGGTAGAGAGGTGCCAAACTCCTTCAGAACTTCGCGTGGTTCCACCACTACGCGAGACCGGTAGTTGCGCGATTTGTACCACACGGGCGGCGGGCCAAGGATAGGACGTGGGTAACAAGAACAGAGCGTGCAAACTACGACGTGGTGCAGATCGTCGGTATTCTCCAGAAGCAGGAACACCGGATAGGGGGGCATGGAAATGCCGAGCTGCGCGGCGGCGGCTGGCAGATCCTCGCGCGCGAGTTCCAGAAATTTCAGGTCCGTCCAGCAACGGGCCACCAGACGGGCGCCTTCGGTTGGGTTGCGTCCCTCCATGTCTTCGATTTGGGCGGTGACTTCGTCTGAGGTCAGCAGCCCGCTTTTGTCCAGCTCGCTCAGAACTTGATCCAACAGTCTCTTGAAGGCAGGTCTGGGCTCGGCGTGGTCACGCGACAGTGGATGGGGGTGGGAATGATCGTGGGGCAATTCTTATGTGTCCTTTGTAACCTTGCGAAGCCAATGCTCGTAAACTTCGACCTGCAGCATGTCGGTGCCGTCACCAGTGTAATGATCCCACAGCTCGGACAGGTTGAATTCAATCCAATAGAGCGGGGATTCCGGCAACCCACTGCCGCCATAGGCCAGATCTTCGGGATTCTTGTGGCTGCCGATACAGGACACGACGGTGCCATAGGCACCCCGCACATAAAGCGGTGTGCGGCAATGCCCGAGCGATTCATCGTTGATCACCTGCACCCGCTGGCCGTCAGCGAATTTCGGCGGCACAGGATAATGTGTTGAAACAGATGTCATGGCCACCTCAACTGCTGGCTTTAGGGATATCAAACGCGTCCGCGTCCACATGCCCCTTTTCGATCAGCAACAGCGCGATCGCCTTGAGCCAACGCTCGTAATAGCTCAGCCCGAAATAGTCTGCTTGCGAAAAGCTTTCGACGGTGCGGCGCACTTCGTCCATCTTGAAGGCCGCTTTTTGCGGACCGGTCAGCAGCACATAAAGTGCATCTACCCGCTTGTCGAAAAAGGTCAGTTCGTGATCGGTCTGGTCAATCTTCCCTGCGGGAAGCCCGCCGAGATCGTGTGTGCGTTCCATTTTTCGCCTTTCATTTTGTCAGCGGCCGAGATGACAGCTTGTTTTCTGGGCACTTCCTTCTTCGCGACAGCGTACGCGATTTCAGGTTCCCAAAACACACTTGAAATAATATATTATATGATATCGTATATAATAATTGATAGCAATATCGGCACTCTGCCAGTTGAGGGAACGATGAATACTCAGTCGAAAACCGTGTCATTCGAAGAGGTTGAGGTCCATTTGAAGGCTTTTGTTCATTTGGCGGATGACGTGGATCTTTCGGTAGTTCCCGCCAAAGCGCAGGCTGATTTACCGCTTTCGCAGGCAACGTTGGCTGTCAAAGATCTGTTCGACGTTCAGGGTATGCCCACCGGATGCGGGTCTCCGATCTATACGGGGGCCGTTCCAAGCCAGTCCGCCGAAGTGGTGCGCCGTGCTGAGCGGGCGGGTGTCAAGATTGCGGGGAAAACGGTCACGACAGAATTTGCGACCTTTGAGCCCGGGCCTACCACCAATCCACAGAATATGGCCTATACGCCGGGCGGGTCTTCCAGTGGTTCCGCTGCTTCGGTTGGGGCGGGATTGGTTTCGCACGGGATTGGCACGCAAACGGCGGGATCGGTCATTCGCCCTGCAGCATATTGTGGTGTCGTGGGTTTTCTACCCACCATGGGCAGCGTCAGCCGTACCGGGCTCAAGGTCGTTTCGCCGTCTTTGGATCGGGTCGGGGTTTTCGCCCGCAGCGTCAGCGCCGCCCGCAGGTTGGGCGAGGAAATTGCAGATCTGCCTGTGTTCGCATCGCTTGACGAAGGCCCCAAGAGAATTGGTTTTTTCGACGATGCAACTTGGGCGGAGGCAGACAGCTATACTCAGGACACGCTGCGCAGCTTCAAGGCCAAGGTTCGGGAGGACGGCGAAAACGTTGTCGATCTAGGCAAAGGTCAGCGTCTGTTCGACCTGATCGACGCGCAATGCGACGTGATGGCTTATGAGGTTCTTAAGTCGCTGGAACACGAGCTGACAAACCACAGCGCGCTGATCTCGGACCAGTTGCGCACATACTGCCAAGAGGCGGCCAACATCACGGCGGATCAATATGCTGGCGCTTTGGAAGTGGGGCAGGCCGGTCGCCTCTGGATAGAGGCGCTGTTTGCCGATCTGGATGCGATTGCGTCCCCTTCCGCCAAGACCCTGCCGCCAAAGGGGCTGGGTAGTACCGGCGACCCTTACGTCAATCGTGCGTGGTCGCTGCTGTATTTGCCCTGCATCACGCTTCCAACGGCCCCGTTGCACGACAATCTGAAAGGCGCGGTTCAACTCGTGGCTGGCTTTGGTCAGGACCAACGCCTGCTTGATCTCGCCGCCCGCTTCGAGCCGGGCATGGCCCAGATCGGGCGCGAAAACTCACAACAAGAAGTCTGAGAGAATCGGATCCAACCACATCAATAGAGAGGACTAAAACATGGACAGAAGACAAATTTTGACTGGTGGTGCAGCGGCACTTGGCGGAGCGGCGCTGGCCGCGCCTACCGTGGCCCGCGCGCAAGAGACATTCAACTGGAAGATGACGACGGCCTATCCGCCCAGCCTGCCGATGTATTCGGTCGGCCCTGGCAGCCTGACAGATTTGACCGATCGCATTCGCGCCATGTCCGGTGGGCGTTTGAACATCGAAGTGTTCCATGGCGGCGAGTTGGTTCCACCTTTTGAAGGTTTCGACGCGGCGCAGTCGGGCATCGTCGAATGCAACGGCTGGGTATCCTATTTTGGCGCGGGCAAACGCCCTTGGGCGCAGTTCCTTGGCGGCGTACCGTTTGGTATGAACTACCAAGGCCAGAACGCCTGGATGTATGAAGGCGGCGGGCTTGATCTGTGGCAAGAGCTTTATGCGGACATCGGCATGGTGCCTTTTCCTTGCGGTAATACTGGCGTGCAGATGACCGGTTGGTTCAAGGAAGAGGTCAACACACTGGAAGATCTGCAAGGTCTGCAGATGCGCATTCCTGGCCTATCTAGCCGTATCTATGCAGCTGTCGGTGTTGATGTAAAACTGCTACCGCCAGCAGAGATTTTCCCGGCGCTGGAACGTGGCGTTATTCAAGCAGCTGAATGGGTGGGCCCTGCGCAGGATAAAATCTTGGGGCTGCACAATGCAGCGTCCTATTATTATACCACCGGCTGGTCCGAACCAAACAACGTGGTTGAATTTGCTGTCAACAAGTCTGCATGGGAAAGCCTGCCCGAAGATCTGCAGCATATTGTACGCAACGCATGTGCGTCTACCAATGTGCGCTCACAGGCTTGGTCGGAGGCCGTCAACGGCGAAGCTCTGAAAGATCTGGTTGAAAACCATGGCACCCAGCTGCGCATTCTGTCTGACGAAATCCTCAATGGTCTGAAAGACGCCACACCAGGTGTGCTAGAAGAACTTGGATCGGGCGATCCGCTGTTTGCCCGCGTGCGTGACCATTACTTTGACTTCAAGGCCAAGCATGATGCTTGGACAGATGTCAGCGAGGGCCAATGGCACCGCCGCATTCGAGGGTGAGCGCCTTGCAGGTTCTTTTGAAACTTGCCGGAATTTGCGAAATTGTTGTGGCCTTCCTTGGGAAGGTCGCAATGATCTGCGTTTTCGGGATCATCGTGACGGTCACGGCGAATGTGCTCGTTCGATATTTGTTTGGGATCGGCACGGTCTGGACGCAGGAATTGGAATGGCATTTCCTCGCCGTTGTCGCAACTCTTGGGGTGGCTTACACCTATCAGAAAGGCGAACATGTACGGGTCGATATCATCTATAAACCCGCCGGCCCGCGCACCCGGGCCGCGATTGACCTGGCAGCGGCGCTGTCGCTTTTTGTAATTGCGATTTTAATCTGCAACTACACCATCCCTTACGTCCAACAATCCTGGCGTAGCCTTGAAGGGTCTGCGGATCCGGGCGGTCTGCCTATGCGTTACGCTTTGAAAGCCACAATCGTTGTAGGTTTCATGAGCTTGTTGTTGCAGGCCGCGGCTGAAACAATTCGAAACGCCCACATTCTGATCTCAGGCGAAGTGGAGACCAAGTGATGGAATTGCAAATTATGATGATGCTGGGCGCCTTTTTCGTGTTGCTCATCATCGGGTTTCCCGTGGCGATCGCTATTGCTGTGTCGGGCTTCGTGTTTGGCTTTACCGGGTTTGAGGGCAAATTGTTCGCGCTTGTGCCGCACCGAATTTACGGAGTTATTACCAAGTATGAATTCATCGCCATTCCGTTATTTGTGTTCATGGGCGTGGCGCTGGAGCGATCTAAGATTGCGGAAGATCTGCTGACCGTCATCGGTTATGCGATGGGTGGACTGCGCGGTGGGTTGGGTATTGCCATCGTTTTTTGCGGCGTGTTGCTGGGGGCAGCCACGGGGATCGTAGGGGCCACAATCGTGACTCTGACGCTACTCACGCTGCCGATCTTGCTGCAGCGGGGATATTCCAAAAGCCTGTCCTGTGGGTTGATCTGCGCTTCTGGCACTTTGGGGCAAATTATTCCACCTAGCTTGGTGTTGATCCTGATGGCAGATATTGTCGGCTTGTCTGTTGGCACGCTGTTTGCAGCGGCCTTTGTACCAGGCTTGTTATTGTCGGCTTTGTTCGTGGTTTACGTGTTGGGGCTTGCGATCTTCAAACCGGGTATGGTGCCCGCGATTGATGCCGAAGAACGCGCGCAGGTGGACGCTAGAAAACTGTTGAAGCAGATGGTCGTCGTCGTTCTGCCCCCGATGGCACTGGTAGTGTTTGTTCTGGGGTCGATCATTGGTGGTGTCGCTGCCCCAACCGAGGCTGCTTCCATCGGTGCAAGTGGTGCGTTGGCAATTGCCGCACTTTATGGGCGTCTGAACCTGAAACTGATCCGCGAGACGACGAAAACCACGCTAATAATCTCTAGCATGATCTTCTTTATTCTTCTGGCGTCGCAAGTGTTTTCGATCGCTTTCCGTGGGTTGGGTGGAGAGCATTTCGTGGAAGAGCTGTTTGCTGGTGTTCCGGGCGAGGTGAATGGTGCGATTTTGTTCCTGTTGTTCATCATCTTTGTGCTTGGGTTCTTCATGGAATGGATTGAAATCAGCTATATTGCCCTACCGATCATGCTGCCGTTTTTTCAGTCAGCAGGCGTGGATATGGTCTGGTTAGCGATGCTGATTGCTGTGATTTTGCAAACTTCTTTCCTGACGCCCCCCTTCGGTTGGTCGCTGTTTTTTCTGCAAGGCGTAGCCCCACCGGAAATTAGGATGAAAGATATCTATATCGGCGTGATGCCCTTTATCGGGATCCAGCTTCTCGTGGTCGCACTGGTCTTTCTGTTTAGCGACATCGTGCTGTGGTTACCCCGTTTCATAGGATGGTGAAGAAATGAAAACTGACCTAGGGCTGACGGTACCTGCGCAAATTGGCATGTCCGTGAAAGACGTCGAAACACCTGCTTTGATAGTGGATCTTGATGCCTTCGAACGCAACTTGCGCAAAATGCGCGCTATCGCAGAAAACCACGGAATGGGCTTAAGGGCCCATGCCAAGGCGCACAAAACCGCCGGGATTGCGCATCGCCAGATGGAAATCGGCGGCGCGCATGGGTTTTGCTGCCAAAAAGTGTCTGAGGCCGTGGCGCTGGTTGAGGAAGGGATCACGGATATCCTGATCTCGAACCAGGTCGTGGCCCCAGCCAAGATCGCAAGACTGATCGACCTCGCCAAACACGCGACTGTGCGGGTTTGCGTTGATGACGCCCGCAATGTCGCTGACCTGTCGGAGGCGGCGGTGGCCGGTGGGGTCAAACTGGGCTGTCTGGTCGAGGTTGACGTTGGTGCCGGACGTTGCGGTGTAAACCCGGGCGCTGATGCAGCCCGGCTGGCGCAAGAGGTTTCCAATGCGCCCGGCCTGCGATTTGACGGGCTGCAGGCCTACAACGGTTCGGCCCAGCACTGTGTGGACGCGACCAGGCGGCAAGCGATGTATGACAGCGTCGAGGCCAAGGTCAGAACTACCCTTGATGCGCTTGGTGAACTGGGACTGGCCTGCGCCATTATCAGCGGCGCAGGCACAGGCACCTTTCGGAAAGAGGCCGCCTCGGGCGTCTTTACAGAGTTACAGGCTGGAACATATGCGTTGATGGATGCGTCATACATGACGGTGTTGAACGCCGATCGCGAACA
The DNA here is from genome assembly GCF_055808435.1 of Marinovum sp. J2-8. Classification (NCBI taxonomy): domain Bacteria; kingdom Pseudomonadati; phylum Pseudomonadota; class Alphaproteobacteria; order Rhodobacterales; family Roseobacteraceae; genus Marinovum; species Marinovum sp. J2-8. The sequence continues at coordinate 620,518 of NZ_JBVVRZ010000001.1, forward strand.
AGAAGTGCCCTTTGAAAATGCCATGTTCCTTTTGTGCACAATTATGTCGGCAGCGCGTCCAGGTATTGTCATTTGCGATGGCGGGCACAAAAGCCACGCGGTGGATTTAGGTCTCCCCAAATTGGTGGATGTCGATGGGGCAGAGTATGTCGGATGCAATGACGAGCACGGTATGATCCGCGATCCTAAGGGACAGCTGGACCTCCATGACCGTATCCGCCTGATCCCCGGGCACTGCGACCCAACCTGTAACCTACATGATTACATCGTGGGTATTCGTGACGACGTCGTGGAAACCGTTTGGCCAGTCACGGCCCGCGGCAAACTTTGGTAAAGTGAGGGACAAATGAAACTGCATCTGGAAGGAAAAACAGCCCTGATTACCGGTGGCTCCAAAGGTATCGGGCTGGCCAGTGCCAAAACCCTCGCCGAGGAAGGTGCTGAGGTCATTCTGGTGGCGCGCAATCCCGAAACTCTGTCGCAGGCGGCAGACTGGATACTGGCTGAGACTGGCAAACAAGTGCAAAGCGTTGCGCTTGATGTTGCAGATCCGACTGCCCCAGAACAGCTGGTTACGCAGTTTCCACAGGTTGATATCCTTGTGAACAACGCTGGCGCTATTCCCGGTGGGGCACTGGATCAGGTTGATGCGAACGCTTGGCGCGCCTCTTGGGATCTCAAGGTTTTTGGCATCATCGAAATGACCCGGAGCTTCCATGCGGCAATGGTCAAACGACAGTCCGGTGTGATTGTGAATGTGATTGGCTGGGCCGGGCTGCGGGTTGATGCAAACTATCTTGCGGGCAGCATGGGCAATGCCTCTTTGATTGCGATGACCCGCGCGCTTGGTTCGACAAGCCCGAAAGATGGCATTCGGGTTGTTGCTGTTAATCCCGGCCCAGTGGATACAGACCGTCTGGAAGTCCTGCAAAGAAAACAGGCTGAAACCCATTGGGGCGATGCAGAACGCTGGCCTGAACTTGTGGCAAAGTTGCCATTCGGGCGTGCCGCCAAGAAAGAGGAAATCGCTGCGGCTGTAGCGTTTCTGGTGTCAGAACTTTCAGGGTATACCTCGGGTGCGGTGTTGGAAATTGACGGCGGTCTTTCGTGGAAAATGTAAATCCGCAGGCAGCGAAATCAGAAAAGAACTCAGTTAAATGAAAATTGGCATTTTACAAACCGGCCACCTAGCTTCGCAACTGCGCGACGAGTACGGGGACCACGATGAACTGTAAGGAGCAGAAAAATTCGTAATCCATTGATCCCATAGGAGGCGAGTACCGCTACCACATGCCATTGATTTCAAATGAAAAAGCGCATCGTCTACCCGCAAAAGTACTGACCTGCCCCCCGCGAAATCCCTCACCGTAATGTAGAGTTTGCGCCAACTCTGAAGGAGCAGACAGATGCGAAAGAGTCGTTTCACCGAGGCGCAGATCATCGGTATGATCAAAGAACAGGAAGCAGGGATGCCGACAGCGGAGGTGTGTCGCAGGCACGGGCTGAGCACGGCGACTTTCTACAAGTTGAAGGCCAAGTATGGCGGGATGGAAGTTTCTGAGGCCGCCAGGCTGAAGGCGCTCGAAGACGAGAACGCCAAGCTCAAGCGCCTGCTGGCCGATACCATGCTCGACAACGTCGTGCTGAAAGACTTGCTGGGAAAGAATTGACGACATTGACCAAGCGGCGAGACGCGGCGCTTCGGGCGATGCGGGATCATGACATCTCGCAGCGCCGGGCCTGCAGGCTTGTCGGTGTCGATCCCAAAACAGTCCGGCGAGAACGCCCACCGGACTGTACCGAGATCCGCAAGGAGATGCAGGACATCGCTGCCAAGCGGCGCAGGTTCGGTTACCGCCGGATCGGCGTGCTGCTGGAGCGCAAGGGCATGACCATGAACCACAAGAAGCTCTACAGGGTCTATCGCGAAGAAGGGCTGTCCGTGAAGCGGCGGCGCGGCCGGAAACGGGCGCGTGGCACCAGGGTGCCGATGCCAGTTGCGGCGTATCCCAATGCTCGTTGGTCGTTGGACTTCGTATCCGACAGCTTCGGCGCCTCGCGGAAGTTCCGGATGCTGGCAGTGATCGATGACTGCACTCGGGAATGCCTGTGCCTTATCGCGGACACCAGCCTCTCCGGCGCAAGGGTCGCCCGGGAGCTCAGCGCTCTGATCCGGCTTTACGGAAAGCCCGGCTGCATTGTCAGCGATAATGGAACTGAGTTCACCAGTCGGGCCATCCTGAAATGGGCCGACGAGAACGAGGTGCCGTGGCACTACATCGATCCGGGCAAGCCGCAGCAGAACGCGTTCATCGAGAGCTTCAACGGCAGTCTCAGGGATGAGCTACTGAACGAGGAGATCTTCGACAGCCTGGATGATGCGCGGCGCAAGCTGGCCCTATGGCGTTACGACTATAACACGGTCAGGCCACACTCGTCCTTGGGCAACCAAACGCCGCTGCAAGCGCGCCGTGCGCTTGAGCAATTTGAAGACTCCGCGCCCGGCGCGCTTGCGTCAGACGCGGAAGCCGAATACCCAGATTCAACCTGCAAACTCTCATTATGAATGAGGGACCAGCAGGGGGCAGGTCATTCTGCACTTAGGCTGCGAGGGATGTACAACTCTGTAGTCATGCCGCCAACATATCGTAGGCGGCAAACCGTGCCTATCCAAGATCGTGATGATCGTTCAGTTTCTTGCTTACGATTTCCGGGATCGCGAAAGCTGTTGCGGTCATCAGTTTAGACTAGGAGCATGTCGTCCAGCTCTGACTGATAGGCTTCCCAGACGTTTCTAGCGGGTCTAATAGCACATCGGCAGCCCTTGAATTCCAGATACCATTTCACTTCTGACCAAGATGTGAGGGGACGTTTTTTCATTGCAGCGAGAGTGTCGCTTACAAACTCGCCTTCAGGCCCATCCCAAGGCCCGCTAGTTTTCAAGAATTCGGAAAAGGTCATTCTACTTTTTTCCTTCGTTTGCTTGGAGGTTTCGCATGGGCAGGAGGTTGCCGATGCGGAAGGTTTCAGATCATTGGCTACAGCCTATTCTGCGACTGATGCGACGGCTGTTCCGCTTTTCCGTCTTTCCGAAAGCTATCGAAAAACGAGTTCGGGTATTCAGAGAGAGCCGGAAGACCTGTCGCGCCCGTCGCAAGATTGATTGAAGCCGATTTTCTCAGTTGGGTCTGGTTAGATTGACCGCTGAGTTTTCGTTCAGGGCAAACAGATCAAAGCCGTCCGTGGGCGGGACGGTCTTGAGCGAAAGCACTGAATACCCTCTTCCCTTAATGCCCATCGCATCCTTGACCGGCTTGAAACCGTGTTGCGTCAGCTTCTCGGGAAAAGTTCGCACCTTCGATCCGGGGTCTTCACCGTTCGAGCGGGCATAGAAGGACCAGGACTCGAACAGATCAGCAGTTGTCGCCGCTTCGCGGGTGCCAGTGATGCAATGATCCGTCAGCCACTGCGCGAAGATGTCCTGCGTCTCGAAGTAATCGGCGGTCGTTTCCAGCATGATCGCGGGGCGCACCAGCCCATTTTGTTGCCAATCGAGGCAACCTTGAATGGCCCAAGACAGGATGCCGGGAAACTCAGCCTTCAATGCATCTTTCAAGCCGTGATCGGGTGCAGCCGGTTTCTTGTCGAATGGCAGCACGTTGAAGCGCCGCTTGATCGCGCCGTCGACGTTCGAGAAGGCAGGTTTGTTATTGCCTACGATCACCAGCTTCAATTGCGGTTTGAAGCTGAAGTCGTCCTGTCGCATGAAGCGGGCGGTCATCACATCGCCTCCGGTCAGTTGCTTGATCCGGTTTTCAGCCCACGCGCGGCCCGCTTCGGTTTCGGATGCGAACACCATCCGCGCCCCGTGCAGCCGCGCCACCTCGGTCGAATGCCGGGCGTGTTTCTGCGCTGTTATCGTTTCGGTATCCATTGAAATGGCGTAGTCGCCCAGAACGTCGCCCAGAGTGACAATGGCTGTCGACTTGCCGGAGCCGCCAGGCCCGTGAACGAAGAGCAAGGCGTCTTCGCGCGTATCGCCCGTCAGGCTATAGCCTGCCCATTGTTGCAGGAACCGGATCGCACCCGCATCGCCGCCGGTCGCTTGGTCCAGGAAAGCCATCCATCTTGGGCAGTCACGTTTGAGATCGAAAACTCCAGCGGGAGTGGGGTTGCGGCTGTGATCTTGGTAATCATGTCTGATTGCCGCGCTGGGCGCACTTCGCCAGTGCGCAGGTCGACCGTGCCGCCCGGTGTGCCCAGAAGCCAATGGTCCGGGTCCCACAAGTCTGCTGTCACGGCGAAGGCCCGGTCAGCTTGGGCAAAACGCTCCACGGCAGACGCTGTTGCTGCTTTCGCTAGAGCCTTCGCGGCGGCAGATCGCGGTTCAGAGGCAGCACGAGCGCGGCACATCTTGCGCACCCTATCGAATGCCAGTTTTGATTCTTCCTTTTTCCAATGGCTGCCCGTCCAGACGTACCAACGGCTTGATGTATGGCAAAAGCGAAGCCGATCAGCATTGTGAGCCGCGAAAGCGAGTGCCACGCCGTCTTCGCTCATGGGGAAATCAGCGAAGTTTTCCGGCAGATCGTCGAATAGGTCATCCATGCTGCCGTAATCAGGTGGCAATTCGATTGGCTTTCTGAGGCCATCATTCCAGCCATGATTGAACGTGTCGCGGGCTTCGCGTTCCGACAGGCCGCACGTTTTTCCAGCCTCAATAAGAAGAGCCGCCGCATTGTCACGGGACAAAGCGCCATGTGCGCCAGCGCCGCCCGCCCAAAGGCTTGCATCATTCAACGCGGCCTGCCGCCCACCTTCAGCGGTCGCCGCAACGCCTGCCGCGAGCTTGGTAAGGTAGTCGAGTGCCCATTCACGATGGAAATTTGTTGCTTCCTGAATGTCGACAAGCTGTCTATCGGGCTGTCGAGGGGGAGTCAGGGCTTCAGGCCAGTTGGGAAGTGGTATTCCCTTTGCCAGTTCCTCACCCTCTACTCGATACAGCTTTCCATCCTTGAGGCTGCCGGGGGCAATGACGAAACCGCAGTTGTTACGCACGTCCAGGCCGGGACCGATCTTACCGACCGTAGCCTTAAGATCAGGTTTGTAGGCGAAGAACAGATGCAAGCCGCCACTCGGGGTCACCGTTCGGATCGGAGTCATTGTCCGATGATCATCGAAGCCCAAGGTCGAAAGCGACAACAGCCCGTCTTTGCCGTTCTTCACGTCCACGTCCAGGACGCTGATCCCGTTGCGCTCACCCGTGATCAGGGCCACCCGCGCTTCCGGCCAATCTCGCCACCATTTGCGGATTTGAGCCGGGTCAGACGTGGCGAGTTCTGGGAACCGCGCAATCGGCTTCCATCCGTCATCATTGCCCCATTGGCGCACGGGGCAGATGGCCAGCCCACGGGCTGCCAATGACAACGCCACGTCGACGTTGGGCATCGGCTGTTGCGTCCGCTCGAACAAGTCGTTTGGTTCGAGGGCATTCGCGGCTTGTACGGGCAGGAAACCCTCGAACAAATCGCTCAGGTCGGTCTCACTTTGACTTTGAGAAAGGTCAGCATTGCTGCTATATTCTGCCATAATAATCTCCAAAAAGGGTCATCGGGTCGCAGCCCGGTGGCCCTGTTCTTTTCTCGGCGGCAGAACTGAACAGGATCACTCACACACCATACAGGAACGTGTATGATTCGTGCAAGTATCTGTAATTTCACATAAAATGTGAAACTTTAGACAAGCAGATCGGACAGGTCAGTGGCTGACTTTTTCACGGCAGCTTCGATATATTCGCTCCACCACTCGAGCATTCGCCGCCGTTCGGGCAGAAGCTGAGCTGCGTTGTAAGCGCGCCTTACTTTGTCCTTCGGTTCATGGGCCAATTGCTTCTCGATAGCGTCGACCGACCACAGGCCGCTTTCGTTGAGTACCGTTGACGCCAACCCACGGAATCCGTGGATCGTGGCCCGCCCGTGATAGCCTAGACGGTACAGCCCATAGAGCATGGTGTTCTCGCTGATCGGTTTGCCCTTGTTCCCCGGCACTATCCATTCCGAGTCGCCTGCGATTTCCTTCAGCTTGGCGAGGATTGCGACGCTTCGCGGGGTCAGAGGAACGATGTGATCACGATTTATCTTCATGCGCGATGCGGGGATGCGCCAAGCATCGCCGTCTATTTCACGCCATTTGCCGAAGCGCAGTTCGTTGGTTCTGACGAAGGTGTGCATCACAAATTCAATGGCGTAGCGGGTCTGCGGTTCTCCGTCATAGCGGTGCAGCTTCCAAAGGAAGCCCGAGAGTTCGCCAGCCTCGATTTGTGCCATGTGTTTGACGCGCGGCGTCGGCTTCAACGCGCCTCGCAGGTCTGCCGCCGGATCGCGGGATGCGCGGCCCGTGGCGATGGCATAGCGCATGATCGCGCCAGTCGTCATTCGGATGCGGCCTGCTACGTCCGGGGCGCGATCCTCTACCGGGCGCAGCATTTCGAGGATTTGCGGTGCGGTCAGTTCCGCGATGGGGATTGGGCCGATAGCAGGGAAGGCATCGCGCTCGAAACGCGACAGGATGCGGGCGGTATGGGCGGGGGACCATGTGACCGACTGAGCCTTGATCCACTCACGCGCCACCGCTTCGAAGGAATCCCCGGCAGGAGCGGTCAGCGCCGCCTTGGCATTCGCGCCAGGGTCCAGCCCATCCGCAAGGGCGCGCTTGGCTTTGTCTCGCAGGGCGCGGGCATCGGCCAAGGTGACTTGTGGGTATGCGCCGAAGGACAGGACCTTCTCTTTCCCATCGAAGCGATAGCGCATCCGCCACAGTTTCCCGCCCGAAGGGGAGACGAACAGAAGCAAGCCGCCCCCGTCTGCCATTTTCCTAGGTTTTCCCGTGGGATCGGGCTTTGCGCCACGGCACGCTGCATCTGTGAGAGGCATGGGAATCTGTCCTGCGAGAGTGTGGGTATCCTTGTTTCCGAGAATACCCGCATTCGATACCCACACAAGCTGGGTGCCCTCAGTCTATCTTGTCCCCGAAGATGGGCTGTAACCTATTTTCCCAATGAAATCAGAGGGCCGGTTTGGCCCAGATTGCAGGAAATCTATCGGAAATGTGGTGATGGAGGCGAGTACCGGAATCGAACCGGTGTGCACGGATTTGCAAGGCAAGATATCTATCGGAATTTATTGGGAAATTTGTTTAATTCGCCCGCTTTATGCGCGGAGCTTTGTGTGAATGTTTAGGCTGTACAGGTCAGCCTGAATGCGGTTGCCAGTGACTGCGGTTACCGCCTTGGTTGCCTATCGCCGCTGAGGTTGCGATCAGTATGGAATACCCCTTTAATTTTCGTTTCCTTGATCATGGAAGTAGCCTCCGAGATGGGCAGAATGTCGGAAGCCCGACATTCGATGCGTTCGCAAAATCCTTCTTTGATGATCAGAAATGCACTCGTTCTCCGAGAAGCGCATTGCCAACGGGCGATACTCTACAACCCTCGGTATATATGAATAGCCAGGGCGGCATGTTCGGTTGCCTGAACTCAAAAGATAGGAGTCGTTGAACAATTTCTGCTCGTACCGGAACTGTCACGAACCAGCACGGCTTCGTTTGGAATTGTCGCATCAAACCCAGATCATGTCGTCTGTGACGTCGCCAAGCATCGTGTTGCGAAACGTGATCGTGACGCCCTGATCATCAAACACCAGATCGGCACCGGTCTGGGTCATTTCCGAGCGCGCCGCAGCTGCATTGGCATAGCCAAAACCGTTGAGGTCGATGTAGTCCCAAGGCTCAAGATCAACCACCGTGTTGGCTCCGTCGTGACTTGCATCAAACACAAATACATCCGCAAACTGTCCGCCCGCCATAAGGTCATTGCCCGGTCCGCCCTCGATCCGGTCATCGACGCCCTGAGCGCGCATCCAAGTCTTTAGACTTGCTGCAGTTTCCGCGGCGAATTGCGGGCTTTGCGAAAAGCCAAGCACCACTTCGGCGCGGCTCGCACCGTTTTCCAACGCGTTAATCCAACGCGCGAGACCAGCGGCGTCAGGGTTCTCGTTGTTCAACACGTTTTTATATAACAATCGCACGAAGGCCTCGGACGTCGCGTTAACCGAGAAAGCAGCGGTAAACTCGGGCGAACCGACAAAACCCTGCGCCACTTCGAGCAATGTCGACGCGCCCGTGGCCAATCGTTCAACCCAGTTGGTCTGCCCGTTCACATCGGGTGCACGGTCAAGCGTTGCCTGATACAATCGGAAAACATCGTCGCTCCACCTGGTGGCGACGCTTGTCTGTGCATAGGCGTTGGCCGCACTGGTTGTGCTTTGAATGAATTGCGGACTGTCGAGAAACCCCATTACCGCCTCTGCCCGGCTTGTCTCGGCAACAGCCGTCCAGCGCGCGAGCCCGTTCGCATCGGGCGAGGTGTTGCCCAGCACGTTTTCATAAAGCTGTCTGACAAATGTTTCTGCCGTTGTGCCAATGGGGAATTTATTCATGAACTCTACCGAGCCAACAAAGCCTTGTGTCACCTCAAGCAATGTCCGCTGACCTGTGGCGATGCGACCGGACCAGGCGGTATGCCCCCCTATGTCCGGCATTCGGTCCAGCGTGGCCTGATAGAGGCGAAAGACCTGATTGGCCACAGCGGCCCCGTAATAAACAGCCGCAGCATTGTCACCAAAGATATTGTCGTTGCCATCGCGGCCGAAAATCCGATCAGTTCCACCGCCCCCTGCGATGGTATCATTTCCGGCCAGCCCAATTATGTTTTCCGGCCTTGGGGTGCCGGGAAAAAAATCCGCATTCGGCGTGCCAAGCAGATCGACACGATCCGCAATCGCGGTCGTTTGGGCCGAAATGACAGATGCCGCCGTACCCTGACCGTCGGTGTACGACACATTGACTGATATCCGCGTGCCCACATCGGCGGCACCGATGGTATAGGTTTCACTCGTCGCCGCCGCAATCGGACTGCCGTCACGCAGCCATTGGAAGCTCAGTTCGCCCAAACCATCGGCATCTGCGATTGTGGAAGAGGCGGTAAGCATTGCGTCTTCTTCCGCAAAGCCGTGGATTTTCACCGTGCCAGTTGGCGGCTCGTTCTCTGTGGTCACGATAAGCTGGCCACGTATACCACCAGCATCATCGCCCCGGCCGCCATGTTGCCACGTGGCCACGATATCGTCCGTATCCGTCAGAGCAAGCCGCGCAGCACCGGGGCTAGAGCTGGCATCGGTCGCAATCAGGAATTCTTCGCCCACACGGTTTCCGCTTGCGTCATAACGTTGGGCATAATGTCCACCGGGTAAATCCGGGTCATTAAATACGCCTCCGGAACGCCAGCTTATGATATAGCCACCATCTGGCGTACCAATCACCGATGGCATTAGCATGGCGGGGCTACCATGGCTGTTTACCAGCATTTCCCCCCCCACTGGCGCGCCATTCGCATCGTATTGCTGCGCCTTGATCGAGCGGTTTGTCAGAAAAGAGCTCTGCCACGTGACCACAAACCCGCCGCCAGTGAGCGCCGCAACATCGCTGTTTGTTTGACCACCTGCGCTTTCAGTGTTGACCAGAGTTTCGCCACCAATCAAATCCCCTGTCGCGCTGACACGCTGGGCATAAATTTCTGCTTGCGGTGTTGTTCCGACGCGCGGCAGGTTGCCGGTCCAGCTGACCACAAATGAACCGTCTGCAAGTGCTGCTATGGCAGGAGCAAACTGCTCTTGCGCAACCGTGGTATTGACGACAAAATCATCATCGCCACGGCCCGCCGGACTTGTGATGCGTACCGCGATGCCACCCCGATCCCCGTCCTGCCCTTGAGATTCCCAAGCCGTCGCAATTGAGCCGTTATCGAGAAGAGACGCAACGACACTGCGCTGGATGCTATTTGTTGTCGTGTTGACATCAAATTCGCCACCCCTCGCCGTGCCATCAGCTCTGAACGAGCGTCCAACAATGCCACCTAAGCTATCGGCGACAAAACTCTCCCAAAAAACGGTAAATCCGCCCCTGCCATCCTCCACGACCTGAGGGCCCCGTTGAAAATTTTCTGTTATCTCGTTGATCTGGAATTCGGGTCCGACGGGCTGACCTTCTGCCGAATAAATCCGACCAAATACGCCATCGCTGAAAGTGTCAGGGTCGTCCTGACCGGGCGCCGTCCAGACGACAACATACCCTCCGTTCGGTAAAGAGGTTATGTCAGGATCACTCTGTCGATTGGTCTGGGTGGTGTTGATAACAAAGGGCGAGCCGAGAATGGCAGTAATTAGCGGCATTGAAAATATCCCGATTAAAGCACCAAGGGCGATAAACGCACGCGTTGGCCTGCTGTACGAAAACTAAGAGAGAAATCGTCAGTTCACTGTATCACCAAATTGCAAATTCTCAAAATTTGCGATTTTGGACTATCTATCAGCGGCTTGTCCTGGCGAGCCTGCAACAGGCTATTGTGGCCGGATTGATGAACTTCCGTCTTGGGAGCACTGATCTGCGACACTGGCGGCATGCCCGATGTTCGACATGCTCAATTTTCGACATGGGCTGGTCGCGTTTGGCGGCCGTGCTCCTCTGTTGCAACTTCGCCTTTCATGTCCAATGCATCGCGTTAGCGCTTGCCACCCGGACATCTTGGTATGCTGCAACGGGAAAAGCCGACGGGATCGGGCAGTATTCCACATTCCTATGAAGCAATAACAACGTAAAGTTGCCCTCCCGTTGCGGGTAGTACAAGTCGGTTGGATCTCAAAACCGAGATATGAGGCCGCAGACCGATACAAAAAAACCGATACAAAAAGATGCCCTTCTGTGAGCGATGCAGAAGCGTTTGGATCGAGCAATAGTGTGGCACAATGGGCAACCACACCCCGATGGAATGCCTGCAGAGAAAGGTGTTGGATAAAATGGCCGCCTAAGGCCAAAGGTTTAACCCTAAGGACGCTGCCCAAAGCGGGAGGAGAGCTTGGGGCTCTGGTCAATCCTTACCAACGCCAGTGGGCGGCCATTGACCGAACATCGCGCTTTTGAGGGTCTGCGCCAATGGCGTGACAAAGTGGGCCTGAGCCGCGATCTGCGGTTGCAAGATTGCCGAGGTACGGCGGCAACCCGGTTATTGAACGTAGGTTTGAGCCTGTCGGAAATTGCCAACCACATGGGCTGGTCAATCCGTCACGCCGCTAACGTGATCGAACATTATGCCCGCGCATCGCCGAACGAAACTGACGCAGTTTTGGTCAAGTTGGCACAAGCAAAAGGGGGTGGACAGTGAACAAAACTGTAAACGCCCCTGTAAACCGCGCAGTGCGCGCAATCTATGAGGTGAGCTAAGTGATTGATTTTAAATGGAGGCGAGTAGGAGAATCGAACTCCTGTACACGGATTTGCAAGACTAGGTAAGGGGATGTTTATCAAGTCTATTTTGTTTAGAGATACCGAAGAATTCCCGGGAACAGACCGTGAATGTTTAGACGGCAATTGGCGCTGTTCCGGTAAGCTTTCGTAGTCGTCTGTGAGAAATCATATTCCGTCCGTGTAGCGAAAAATCGGGCGGGACAACGACCTCCACTGAGTTGGGTCCAAATGTCTGGGATTGCGCAGGAGCGGCATCTTTGCAAAGTCATGCCCTGTTGGTCGTTTTCCAAGCGTGCCCGGCCCAAACCGGACATTGGCAAAGGTTCCATCCAGCGGCAGCTATATCAGCCAACGTCCGCAGTCAGTGAGCTTGGCGCTGGCGATTAAATGTCAGCCATCATCACTGCCCCACAATTCGACGAGGTTCACATCACTGCTGTCCGGTTCTTGCTCTTTCGACAATTTGTCAACTTGCATGAGCATCGGAATGTCAAAACTTGTTCCGGTTACAACGCACGCGCCTTGGGGAAGCGTCGGTATCTGCCCTCGAGAAAGGCTGTCCAACGTCGAGATGGTGTTTTCCAAAAGCGCAAGATCTCTGTCATTCACAAGGCGATGAATGAAATAGTTATGCAGTTGCGAGACGACGGTCGGGGAGATGTCCGCTGGTCTTTGGCTGGCAAGCGTAAGAAAAACACCAAATTTTCGACCTTCTTTGATGATCTCTTCGAACAGTTCTAAGCGATAGTCTTTCCAGCTTTCCGCTTCGCGATTTGATTGCAGTGAAAGTATGTTGTGCGCCTCATCGACGATCAGATGGAGAGTAGTTGAAGGTGGGCTTGTCACGACACTTCTATGCTGTTCGTAAAAATGTTTTGCAATGAGAATAGGTAAGATTTTCTTCACGTCTTGTTTGCATTCCCGCAGAGAAATAACGGTTACGAGCCGATCTTCATCATCACCAAGCTCTCCAACGGAAATGACTCTTGAAAATTCCTCTTTCAGAGCGTCAAGGCGCCGCAAAAGCGGTTGTATATGCTCGTATTGTGCAGAGCCGAATTGGACGTCGTTTATCAGTTGCAAACTGGCGCGAACCTGTAATTCCGAGAAGCCGGTAAGGTTTTGTAAGTCTATCTGAGCAATTTGTGGTTCGAAGATTTCATTGAAGTGGGCTTGGTTGTCTGGGTAACGCGTTTGCCCGTCTACTATCAGGTAAAAACTGCGGTTGGTGTTGTTCCACCCGACTTTGCCAACTAACTCCGCTAGATTCCCAGCATCATGCATGTGCCTGACAAGCGACTTAATTTGCTCAAGCGCCTCGACTCTGGGATCAGTCGAACACAAGACGCGTCTGATAGTAGTCCGCGCGTAGTGTGTCAAACTATCTGGTATGTCGATAAATCTGGCGCGACCAGATATGGTTCGCCTCAAGAATGGTTTTTGTGTGTTCGCTGTGGCTTGAAAAAGAATGCCAAGCGTTTCTGCATCCCAAAACTCATCGTCGTGGATCGTGAAACGGTCACCTTGGGCGTTGCGCGTTGTCAGCCGAACAACCTTCTTATGATCGGCTCCAACAAGTTGATCGCCAGTGTATTCACCATTGAAATCAAGAACCACAAACTTGCTGTGGGTTCCGATACTTTGGAGCTTGTTGTCGAAGAGCACTGTGAACAGCTTCGTCAGCGTGTTCGATTTTCCGCTGCCAGTGTTGCCAAAGATACCCAAATGCGAATTGAAAAGCTTTTGCCAAGGGAGAGCAACTGGCAAGTCTTCTTTCAAGAGGTTGCCAATAACATAACCATCAGAAGATTTACTGTCAAAGATACTGCCAACCTGCTGCTCGGACAGAAGTCGAGCAACATCACCTATCTTGGGAAGGTACTTGATCCCGTCTTTAAATTCGTCGTCCTCAAAATACCCGATAGGCCGGAGTTTTAGCTTTCTTGTGAATAACTTCTCGCTTGCCTCAAGTTCGTAGTGTCGCTCGTCCAAGTATTCACCTTCAACGGTACAAACAATTTCGCGGAAGCCGTGTGAAATGGATACAAACTCCCGGATAGAGATACCTTTGAACTTTTTGCCATTGAAAAAGTGTGTCTCATGGTTTGAGTTCTCGAAGGCTTTTACAGAAACTTCGACGCCCATTACCGCTACGACTTCGCCAATTTGAATACTCATCGCTAGGCACTCGTTGGCTTGGCTGTGAATACTTCATTGTTGAAGGCCGTAAAGTCGAGCAACCCGTCTACCCGTATCAACTCAACATTCGCAAAGCCAAGAAACTTCTGTTCCATCGAGTGCTTCTCGTCGTCGTCGAAGCAGCAAACGTACATATGAAGGGATGGGTTGGAAAGCGAACGCTTTACTAGGTTCAGGATATGTTCATCCGCGAATGAGAACCCAAATGCGATGAATACGGTGTCAGGCTTCTCAAGCTCGTAGCTCAGCAGCCGCAACATCTGATAATAGTGCTCTTCGAAAACAGTTTCGTAGAACTTCCATTTCGTTGGATTCACAATCGGAAGAGCTTTGTAAGCTGCTTGAAATAATTCGTTTTGGGTGAACGTTACGTCCGCAGGAGGTTGTAGATCCTCATCCGTTTTAAGACTTCATCCAACAAGTCATCAAAAAAGTCCTGATCTTCTCTTAGAGGGACTTCAGAAATTCGCTGCTTCGCTCGATCCAAATCATAGGATACCTCGATTTTCTCAACATCTTTGTACCAGTAAACACTGCCATGAAGCTCGATCAGGTTTATTTGGGGAACGCTCTTAGAGTGACGATCGAATACCCCGTGGTCCTGAAAATACCTTCCAAAGTTCCGCGCATTCAAAGTGCGCTTAACAAATCCGTCGGTGCCATCATTCAGATGGAAGTCATACGAGCCAAGCCTCAGAAGAGCCTCGGCCGTGTGGGCAATCATCCCATCATAGTTGGTTGTGAAGATGTTAACTCTTTTTTTGTGACTCTTCTTGCTGAGTATCTTCAAAATCGTTTCGACGAACAGGCGGTAGTTTTCAACCGCTGCGTCTTGTAGCGCAGTATTCATAGTCGCATTACCGGGATCATACTCGGCGGCTGGAAGAATAACCTCATGAACATACCAAGAGAAAAGATGCGCTAAAAAGTCTGCATCTTCCTCGTACTTTGTCGCCAACGTTTCGACCGTATGCGCTTCGTTAGAGCCATTCTCCTTAACTCGCAGAGCAAGGGTCGGCAGCAAGCCATAAGACGCCCCAGAGCCAAGCAGAAAATTCAGATTCTTCTCGTAAATGTCTGACTTGTTAATGTTCGGCAAAGTGAATCGTCCCTTGATTGCATGCGTGTAGCACAGCACTTTTTGAGAGGGAGTGCACGCGTTTTGGTACCTACGAAGCTGTTAGAGCACGACAAAGGGAAAGGCGGTACGCCAAGATTGTTCACCCCAGAAAATTCATTACTGATGCTTGCCTTGTTGAACCTTTGAATTCAGACCTCAACTAGAAGAATACTGCCGCAAAGGAGACCTTCGCGCGACTTGCGGTGAAGGTCAGCTTCTCCGCCGACCTTCAGCTGCCGTGCGGTTTCCTTTACGTCGAAGATCGCCGCGGCTTCCGGTTGGCTTCATACATTCATTGCGCTAGCTGAATAATGGACCGCCTCTTAGAGCCGCGGAGGGGCGTTTAGATTGAGCGAGGCGACCGATTTGCAGGGCAAGGGTGCCGGGGCGAGCGAATGACCCGTATGTCGAGCTTGTGAAGCGTGCGAGCTATGCGGTTCGCATCCCGAAGCGCTGTCGTAGACTTATCCCCAGAAACGGAAACTCCAAATATTGGAGTTTCTGGGGGTAAGTCGGTCCCCACATCCTCCCCCCTCCTTGTTAGGATATGCATTTAGTGACAGTAATTCCGTCCTTGGCCGTCAGAGCCGAGACCTATCGATGCGGCAGGGCAGAATTGCTGTCACATTACGTCGACGAAGGCCCCAAACGATCACGAAATGTTACAATTTGGTATATGCGTTTAGTGACAGGGGGAATCGTCGACGATTGTTACGACTGCGTCCCCAAGCTAGATTCAACACACAAACGGATTGCATGGGATCGACGATCTCATTCAGCCCACAGGATGCGCAAATTAACGCGTTTTCAGTGATTTATGGGACCAGTCGTTAGGTGGTCCAAACGGTCGAAGCGGGGTGTCGGGAAGATGGCGACAGGGACAGTGGAACAGAAGGCGCTTAGCCTGCTTGCCGCTCTGGAAAGAGCCGGGAAGTCGGTGAGCGGTATCGCCGTCGATGGGCGCAGGATTGAGATTACGCTCTCTTCGGGTGAGAATCTCGATGAATTTGACAGGATCGACATGCGTCATGGCAAAGCGTGAGCTTCCCAAACACGTCTACCGGCAACGGAACGGGCTCTATTTCCAGCGGCGCGGTTGGGCGTCCCAGAAATTCGAGCACGAGTTTGGGACACCGGAATTCTGGAAGGAATACGCGGATATTCTCTCACTCAAGGATAAACCGCGTGTTGTGACCTCTCGGATTTTTCATGCGTTGATGCTCCTATATTTGTCAAGTGGCAGGAACCAGGTCGGGTGAGGCGCAGAGAGCGCGGTAGATTTCGCGCACGATGTAACGCTTTATGCAACGCACAATTTCGCGTCGGGTTTTGCCTTCCGAAGTTCGTCGAGCAGCATAGGCTTTGGTTCTCTCATCGTCGCGTAGGCGCACAATGGCCACACGGTAGATGGCGGCATTGGCTTGTCGATTTCCACCTCGGTTCAATCGCATCCTGTTGGTCCTGCCGCTTGAGGCCAGGATCGGGCAGACACCGCAGAGCTTGGCCAGGGCGGCTTCGGAATGGATGCGCTCGGGGTTGTCTCCCACGAGGATCAGCATCTCGGCCACGGTCATTGTGGAGATGCCATGCGATTCCATCAACTCGGGTGCTTTTTCCCGGACCAGCCGATCAAGTTCTTGGTCGTGTGACTGGATTTCTGCATGCAGAGCAAGCCAGCGTCGTGCAATCGCGCGCATGGCTGTTTTGGCGGATGCGATTGGGGAAGTGATCTCGCTTGGCCTCAAGGCTGCAACATGGCGCACCAAAGTGATCCTTCCTCTGATTCCGTCGAGCGCGTCACGAAGGTCTGATGGCGCATTCACGATCAGTGTTTTCAGCGTGATCATCGCCTGAGACCTGGCTTTTACCGCGCTGTCTCGCGCAACCTTCAGGTGGCGGATCATCTCCGATGACCCTGTCTGTGTCTTGGCTAAGGCTGTGGCTTGCCCGTTCAGGACTGACCTGGCCGCGCTCTCGGCATCCAGGCTGTCTGATTTGCCATGAAGATAGCGCAGTTGGCGGAGCGGGCGCATGACGTCGAGGACCTTGTGCCCCTTGGCCAGCAGATCTCTGGACAGACCCGCCCCAAAAGAGCCGGTTCCTTCAATACCAAAGGCTTTGACATGACCGAACTGCGAGGCCCAGACTTGAAGATCATGATACCCTTTTCGTGTCGTGGGAATACTCGTGCTCCCCAGACGGGTGCCGTTAGCGTCGATGGCGACGGCAATGTGGTTGGATTTGTGCGTATCGACGCCAATGATAACCTGATCCATGAAAGGCCCTTTCGCTGGAATGGCCCAAGCACCGATCGAAGAGGACAGGACTGTGATGGTACGCCGACCGTCAGGCTCCTATGAGGTCACATCTCGCCCGCTGCCGGGGCAACCTGATGGTCGACACGTCAACGCAATGACACGAAGTCAATCGTAGCATGGGTCAGGCCATCAAGCTGCAATACCACATTCACAATCAAAAGCTATCGCAGCTCGCCGCGCTACCGGAACTTGAAGCCGCGCACGGGGCTGGACTACGACAAGCACCTCGATTTCTTCGCTTCAATCATGGGCGACAGAAATCCCGCGAGGATGCAGCGCAAGGATGTCATTCGCCTGCGCGATGCCAATGCAGAGAAAGCCTATTTCGCGAACTACTCGCTCCGCGTCTTGCGGGTTCTGATGGAGCATTGCGTCGATCTCGGCTGGACGGAGACAAATCCGGCGCGGGGCGTCTCGGAACTCAAAACCGAAAAGACAGAGCGAGAGCCATGGCCGCAGGAACTTCTGGAGGCCTACCGTGCCGCTTGTCCGCTGGACGTCCGAGAGCGGCTGGTGATGGAGCTTTGCGTCGGAACAGGCCAGCGCATCGGTGACGTTCTGGAGATGCGCTGGTCAGACATCAAAGATGGCGCAGTCTTCGTCCGGCAAAGCAAAACCAAAAAGGAACTTTGGGTTCCGATCCTCAACGAATTGCAGGCGGCGCTGGAAGCGGCCAGCCGCCATTCAGTCTTTATCCTCACCAACGAGCGTGGGACCAATCGTTGGTCCTATCGGGGCGCGTCAGCGGCTGTCAGAAAGGTGAGGGAAAAAATTGGTGCCTTGGACTACGACATCCACAGTTGGCGCTATAACGCCGCCTGCGAGTTGGTAGAGGCGGGATGTAGCGACGACCTTGTCGCGGCTGTCACCGGCCAAAGCCCGGCTATGGTCCTGCACTACACCAAGAAGGTCCGCCAGCGGATCAGAGCCGTCCAGGCGCAGCAAAAGCGGACCGAACAGAAGAAGTCGCAATAGCGGCCTTCGCGAGCTTGCCTGACGTCATCAGAAGCGGGTAGGCGCGATAAGCGTCGGCGCTACGCAACGCACTATCTACGGCATAAAATTCCAAAAGCGGGTCGCCATCTGGTGGCCCGTTTTCCTTGGTCGGAAAGCGCAGAATGCGAGCAGAACAAAAACAGAATGTTTAGGCAAATGTTTAGACGCGCCGCGTGGCGCTCATGGAAAATCGGCTAAGTGCTTGATTTTAAATGGAGGCGAGTAGGAGAAATCGAACTCCTGTACACGGATTTGCAATCCGTATGCAGGTGCTGTTTTTATTGGATAAAATTGTAAACTGAGCCGAAATGTGGTGGTAGTGAAATCAATGAGTTACCTTAGCGTCTGTAAACTGAATTTTGGGCTGAATTGTCAGGTTTTGACAAGCTCGTTTCCAGTGATGTCTTGACCAAATGTACCAGTGACGTGGTTACCTGAGAATGCCTCCGCGACACGTCAACTGTGGATACAAAGAGCTTCTTGCGGGCCCCTGCAGAACCAATTGAGTAAGCCTGCGGCGGCTGGCTGCCAGGCAGCCCATGGTGATGCGGGTAGAGCAGCATGACGCGGTCGCATTTGTAGAGTTCGGAATAAGCCATCAACTGATACACATCGCCCTGGCTAATGCCTTGTTTGGCGTCCTCAATACGGGGAGATATGCGTTTCCACTTTGTGTCGATGACCATGGCCACTTCACCATGGTGACGAATTATGATGTCAGGGCGCGTTCTAAATCGGCCTTGTTCCCCCTCAAATAAGCAGTCCTTTTGACCACCTTGGGAAGTAGCTGTGAACGGGGTACCAGCAAGCCCTCGTTTGAGGAGCTTGGTGACATACTCCTCAAAGAGCACATTCATTTCAAACAAGAGCGCATGGCCATCGGTGGCCCCCGCATTCGTTGTTTGGTGACGATCTCCTAAAAGCAATTTGGCAAGTGACAGTAGCTCGCGCCATCGGTCATTGGTGCGATCAAGTGTAATACGGTCCCAGCGAAGCGCCGAGGGTGCGACGTCGGTGATGTCGGCGTAGGCAAAAGAGAGTTCACGTAGAGACCTCAGGTTATCGGCGGAGGTCGCAACCCGAGACAGTTTAGAAATTGCGGCCTTCATGACCCGATTGAGGTCAATGTCCGGAGAGAGTTCATCATATTCGCACGCCAGATGCTGGGGCTGTGCCGCAAGAACAGAAAACTGCCTTGTGACATTCAGACGCCCACGCAGCGCTGGTAGATCGTCCGTGTGGGCGATGTAGCGACGCGGGATCCCATGACGTACGGCTTCTGTCATCTTGTTGCAGAAGATCCTGATCAGGATCTCAAGCAGAGTGTCGCGCTGCCATCCCAGACTCGCTGTATTCTGTGCGTCAATTCGAAGATCGCGCGCCACAGACAGCATATGAACAAGACGTCGGCGTAGGGTTTCTGGTGCTGCGTCGTGCTCCCCTGATGCTTCAATTTTGGGGAGTATCTCAAGCTGGCAGTCTGTGGCGGCAATCACTCCGACGACACCCCGAGCGCGCAGGTGTTTTCGGCGGTGTTCTAAAACACCTTCGCCGCTACTCCCCGCAAAAACTGATTGTCGCGCAACTTTAGCGAGGCGGTCAGCCTGACCTTCGGAAATGGGATCACTCTTTGCTCCGAAGGCAATCTTTTTCCACTCGCCAATGGTATGCGGCTTCATTGGCTGGTCAATCTCGTATATTCAAAGCCTTCATCTGCATCCTTGAGGCTCCAGCGGAACCGGGTTGGGCCGTCCGCTTCACTGTCCATGCCAGGAGGGGCCTTCAACAGCTCTCGCTTGAGAAAGCCGCCAATGATTGGCCCTTCATGCGCCTCGGCATCCCCTAATACTGCGGCAACCTTGTGCCAGTCCTCGAAGAAGTATTCGGCCAGAAGAGGAATTACCTTATGGCGCATTGTTTGATCAACGTCATTGCGGGATGCGCAGCCAATGAAATAGGCATGCCCGATCCGATGCTCGCGGTCATAGAGATATTCGATGCGATCGTTGATTACGCGCAGGATTTTGGGCAGGTCCAGCCCACATCGCCGCGCCGCGTCGCGCAGGGTTTCGGGATCGGGCTCGATCTCTTTGAATTCGAACCTGCGACGCAGGGCGGTGTCAAGGAGCGCAATAGAGCGGTCAGCGGTGTTCATGGTGCCGAGGATATGTAGATTGCTGGGTAGCCCGAAGTCTTCGCCAGAATAAGGCAGTCGAACCTTCAGAGCATTTTCCATCCCCAACCGTTTGTCCGGTTCGATCAGGGTAATCAGTTCACCGAAGACTTTAGAAATGTTCGCGCGATTGATCTCATCGATGATTAGCACATGTGGGAGCTGTTCGAGGACCGCTTCTTCATTCACGCCATTGATCAGCCGGAGAAGGGCGGGCTTCTTTAGCTTGCTTTCCCCCAGGCGGTAGATCGAACGCATCGTGAAATTCGAGCCGTATAAATCTGATACCGGAAGCCCCTGGGGGTTTACCCAAAGCCAGTTCACGGCCCTGCGATGGCAATATTTTTGATTGTCTCTCTGCTTGTACTCATACTCTCCCGTCACTTCTCCGATTGCTCGGAACAGACTATTGCCCTTCGAAACAATTAGGATATCACCGACCTGAACCTGGTTGCGGAAGGCATCAACAAGAGCGACTTGGCCGGATTGTTTAGTGACAGGTCCTTCGCGGCGCCCCTCGGCGCGGCATATCTTCAAAATTTCTTCAGGGTCGGTATATATGGGGTCGCTGAAATCAATGTCTTCCCATCCTAAGAGGGTGTGACCTTCCGAGATTGCCTCATCGAACAGGTATTGTTCAGAAGGGTCCTTTCCGGCGGCTATCGACATTTTGAAAACCTGTCGACCCTCCAAGGAGAAGTCGTCGTCCCCACTGCTTTCGGATCCGCCGAACTGAGCTTGCTCTGCCATTCGTCGAATAACGCCAGGGACGGTTTGCAGCCGAAAACCGGTTCCAGAGCTGCCGTCTCCCTCTACATCTGTGGTAGGTTGCCGGCCTTCGACAAAGTCCTCGTAGGACATCGATTGATGGAAGGTTACAAATTCGATCCGCTTTTCAGATTTGAGGCGGTTGTAGGCCTCCATTACATCCTTGCGGTCTTGCGGCACCTCTTCGCCACACAGGCGTAACGCCTCGGTCGCTGTCGCATGTGTTTTGCCTGTACCAGGGGGGCCGTAGAGGATCAGGTTCTTCGCTTGTTCCATATCTAATCCCTGTTCTGGCCGTAGTATTGTTTCCGGTGTGCTTGCGCCGGCGGTACGGGTCAATTGATAGGTGAATTCGGTCGTGCTGCTGGGCTGCGGCTCTGTGTAAGTGGGTTTGGGAAGGCCTGTCATTTCTTGAAATTTCGAACCCAAGAGTGCGCTGCAAATGTTTGGATGAGAGTTTTGTAGACCTATTTCTTTTCCAAGGTCCCCAGCTTTGATCGTAACGGAAGCCTGTCCCGCCTCGCGGGCTGGTTCGATATGGTAGTTTAGTGCGCAAGCCCGGATGCGATCGGCATCTCGAATGAGGTGGCTATAGCGCTCTGGCGGCTCAACAGGGGTATTGTCCTGATCTACGATAATGTAGCCAGCATTGTGGAGACGGGCGGCTGCATCCGATTTTTGCCCCCACCCGCCATTCAGCGTCGTTTTTCCGAGTAGAAAGCCAACCAGTGGTTTGGTCGGGTAGGGCTTTGTGGCCGTTCTCCGCGTTGATCTCACCCAGTAGTCTCTGGGATCACCGAAAGCATCAAACACCTCTTTCTGGGAGCCATCAAGTACATAAGCGTCATAGGCGACCATGGCCGCTTCAATATTCTGCCGAGAGAAATCGGCGGGTTGCCTGTCTTTCTCTTTGTTGTCGATCAGTTCAAAGCCCAATTCTTTCAAACGCTCGAATGACTGGCTTTCACCGAAGCCGTTGAAGAACTCCTTGGCAGTCAAGGCAGGCCCGTCTGGTAACTTCGCGACCGCCGTGGCTACGATCGCTTTTGCAGGGTAACGTAGCGCCTCACCGTTGTTATGGTCGGCCTCAGCGACCGGTCGTATCGTCCAAACCTGCGGCTTTCCGAAGCTGCGGTTTTGTAAAAATGCTTTGAGCCCCTCCGTGTCGCAGTCATCCATTGCAGCGATGATTTCGGATTTAGTCAACTCTCGAAGGTAATGTGAGTGCTCCAGTTTGTTGGGCATGGATGAGCTGTTGCGAATAAAGTCAGCATATAGGCTAATGGATTGGCGCAGGCTTGCCAGGCCGTTCCTTAGATTGCCATCAATCTGCACAGGCGATGGATTGGGTGCATTGTTTCTCTCATCTTCAGTACTGTACGAAAACCGTCGCAACAGATCTTCTATTTTTTGCTCTGCAAGAACCTCATCCAAATCCCCGATCGCATTCTCAACTCGGCGCGCCGTGCTAATTCTGGAACCTATTGATCTTTCACTTTGGCCTTGGGCTTCGAGCCATTTTCGAAATTCAGTTTCTTGCATCTTTAGCTCTCAATATTCAGGCCGCGACCGCCGCGTCGTTTACGGATTTTACGATCCGAATAATCTCGGCCGCATGATCCTTCTTAAAAACGCCGGCAATTCCGAGGTCATCAATGTCTGAAAAAGGACTTTCATAGAAAGTCCTGGGTTCCACAATTCCGCTATCGGTGAGGTGATCAATGATCATATCAATGAATTCTGTTTGATCAGGATTTAGCTGGTGCGTTGACATGAAAGCGCTGAAGGCTTGTTTTGCTGCGGCGCGGTCGAGTCCGATCAATCGGCGCAGGAATACTCCCAGCGGTTCCTCCTCTTGGAGAGCAGAGAGCGTCTTTGTGTCTGAAACACCCTGTTCGATCAGCATTTTTTGGAGCTCTTCAACATCAGTGCGTGTGAGAGCCTCTGCGCGATGAATTTTCTGCAGGGTGATGTGATCCATATGTGTTTCGACAAATTTGCGGACTTTCATTTTGAACCGCGCCTTGTCTACCCCGGTGCCTACTTCTGGGAGATCTATGGTCTCATTACCACCAATCTCATCTTCAAAGTCGGTTATCACGACCTTGCGTTCCTTAGGTTGGATTAGGTCTGCGAGCATGCGTAACTTGCGTCTGACCTCCTCCAGGATATCGACTGAAATATCAGTCCAAAATTGATCTGTTTGCATTTCAAGGATCAGTTCCATCTGCTTGGCTACAGTGGGAACGTTGGATAAACCCTCAAGAGCAGAGGAAAATTTGATCATTCGCATTTGCAGCCGTTGAAAACCGGCATCACCGCGTAGCAGAAGCAGCTGTGCGTTCAACACCAGAAGATCGAATTGCTTCGCAGGCAAATGGTCGTCCTGGAAGGCAGATGGTAGACCCGCGATCTCATCAGTCAGCGTGATCCTTGCGTCGAGATCCAAAGTTGCCCAGCGATCTATCTTTTTGAATTGCTCTACCGCGCGGCGCTTGTCGCGTACCATGAAATTTTCGAGGTTCATGCCAGAAACCTCATCAAAGAGGCGTTCCTTCAAAGATTTCTCCAAGTCAGCATGAGTGCCTTCCTGCTCTTGTAGGTCCCCGATTAGCTCCACACGCGTCTTAAACAGACGTTCACCGATTGGAAGCGCTGTACCGGCATTCCGGGCATCCGGGTTCTCACGAAAAAATTCCAGGTTTTGACAGAAGTCGAAAATGATGAACTCTTCTTTGTCCTCACCGGGCGCGAATAGGTCCTCGCGCAAGCGAGTGCCGCGACCGACCATCTGCCAGAACTTTGTCTTGGATCGCACAATTTTGAAAAACACGAGGTTCACGACTTCTGGAACATCAATGCCCGTGTCCATCATGTCGACGGACACCGCGATGTGCGGCGGTTTCTCCGGCTCGGAAAAATCATCTATCAGTGATTGGGCATAGGTGACGCTGTAATCAATCAATCGAGCAAACTGCCCAGCCAGGTGGGGGTAATTTTCGTCGAACCTCTCAATGATGAATTGAGCGTGTTTGCTGTTCTTGGCAAAGATGATGGTCTTTCCCAGCTGATCACCACCCGCGACTTTGATACCGTTTCGCATTACGTGCTCAAGCACCTTATCGACAGTATCCTTGTTGAATAACCACTTGTTCAGATCGTTAGATTCAACCCGATCCGGGATCGTACCGTCCTCATCCCATTCAATCGCGTCCCATTCGTCTTTCTCGTGGTCTGAAAGCTGATCGTATGCAATCCCGTCGCGTTGAAACTTCAAGGGTACAGAAATTGATTTCGGGGGCACAAGATAGCCATCCTGCACCGCGTCATCCAGATCATATGCATCGGTCGGAACACCACTCTCAAGGTTAAACAGAGAATAGGTGTTGTGATCGATCTCATCTTTTGGTGTGGCAGTCAGACCCACCAGGAAGCTGTCGAAGTACTCAAAAATTGCTCGATATTTCCGGTAGACGGATCGGTGTGCTTCGTCGATCACGATCAGATCGAAATGTCCCGGCCCGAAGCGCTTTTCACCCCCTTTAATCTCATCAATCAACCCCATCATGGTGGGGTAGGTAGAAAGAAATACCCTCGCGCCGGAATGGTCATTGCGCGCAGGGTCATGCCGTTCCAAGAGGTTTGCGCTCGGGGTGGCAGGCAGGTGTGTCTTGAAGGCCCCATGTGCCTGCTTCACCAGTGCCACACGGTCAGCAAGAAACAGCACGCGCTTGACCCAGTTGCCGCGCATCAGCTGGTCGATCAGGGCAATGACGGTCCGAGTTTTGCCGCTGCCAGTCGCCATCACAAGCAACGCCTTGCGTTGGCGATCCTTTTCAAAGGCTTGTCCGATACGGCGGATCGCGCGCTGTTGGTAAAACCGCCCTGCGATCGTCTCATCAACGGTCACATCGTCAAGAGTTTTCCGGTTGCCTCGCCTTTGTTGCAACAGCTCCAATTCATCGCGTTTCAGGAAACCAGATATCTTCCGAGGGGGATACCGCAGATCATCCCAAATCCAGTGTTCATAGCCATTAGTGGTAAAGATCACCGGACGCTGGCCGTACATCTTTTCCAGACAGTCCGCATAGAGCTTGGCTTGTTGCTGACCTGTGCGAGAAATCCTTCTTGGTGCGCTTAGCCTCGACCACCGCCAATGGCTTCCCATCAGCTCCCCAAAGGACATAATCGGCAAATCCTTTGCCGCTCTGGCTCGGCATGCCTTTGACCAGGTATTCGCGGTCTCGAGGCTGGTCCAATGCCCAGCCGGCCTCGTGTAGCAATAGATCAATGAAGGCATCGCGGGTGGCGGCCTCCCCATAGTCGTGATCGTCCTGAATTGCCTGATTAGCTTTGCGCGCGGCTGCATATTCGGCGCGAAGACGCGCCAGTTCTTCCTCTACTGCCTTGCGACCTTCCTCAGAGGCCTTGCGCGCTTCCTCAGCTTCTTCAGCGCGTTTATTGGCGGCTTTGACATCTCCTTCAATCTTCTGGATCTGTGCAACCGTGCTGGCCGAGATCGTCAGGGATCTTTCCAATTTGCCGATGTCGAACGATAGGGCGGGATCAGGCTTCGCCCCCGTCGCATAGGTGCGGGCGATCCAGTAGCAGACATGGAACAGCTCGCGCACCGTAGTGGCAGCGTCTTGCGGTGTCAGGGCCTTGCCGCTGTCATGAGCGGCGCGGTTGCCCTGATCTTTGATGTATTTCGCCTTGGTGGTGATGGCAGGACCCGTCAGCGCCTCAAGGCTGGGTTCTGCGATCAGGGCGGCCAGCGTGCGCTCATAGGGATGGCGCAGGGCGGGATCACGACGGTAGAGCCATTTCAGCGCCGTCTCCAACGTCAGTCGCGACCAGAAGCACGCGCCGCGTGGATCGGACAGGGCCAGTTTTTCCGCCTTCTCGGCGTGTTGCTTCAGGTCTTGAAAATTGGTGGAGAGAAAAGAAAATTGGGACATTAAAACAACCTATGCGAATGGCATTACCTTAATGCGGGAAAATCTTTGCGAAAGGCCTGTTTTGCCTCTTCCCACTTTTCTTCTCCCTCCGGCGACAAAACCCAATTGCAATTGACTGTGTTCAGCACGTCGTAACCTGCGTCTTTCAACCCATCACAAAGCAGCTTTTCCATCGCCCCCACTTGATCGCGAAGCGGTTTGTGGCGTTCCATCAATGTGGCGCGGTCGCTGCCGTCATGATCCACTTGCGGGTAGATCGGGCCGTGGGCGATCAGCTCGAAGCTGGTGCAGTCTTCTGGCGTGACACCATGGGCGATCAGATTGCGGCGCAGGGCGTTTGAATTGGGGGATGTGCCAAGGTGCTGGCCCATCCGTGTAAAGGGTGCTGCGGCATGGGGGCTGGAGTTGTCGCCGGTGCGGCCAACATAATGCAGCGCCCCATTTGGCGTGGCGATGCGCCAGACATAAAGCCAGAACCCCCGTTGCAGCATTGCCCCCGGAAGGGTAAGGCGATGGAGCGCAGCGGCCATGTCAAAGCTCACCGCGAAAGGCGCGGTGTTGAAGGGAGGCAAATAGCGCGTTGTTGCAATTTTCTGTTGCCCGTGCATCATCCTGTAACGTCTGAATACCCCCTAAACGTTTAGTGAACTCGTACTGAATTGTTAACGGTGGAAGCGGAAATCTTTAGGGCTTTGATAATACCCATATTCATCCCCGGCATGACCGCGCCTTTGGCTTCAACACCCAATTGGCGCAACACGTTAGGATGATGAAGAAAGGTCGCTTGGAGAAAATATGGAAGTATCTTTTGGCTGTCTAAAGTTAGGCAACACAGGTGCTTTGTGTTGATGGAGATAGGGATGTCATCAGGCACAACTGCGCAGCGCCCGCACGTGCCCATGATTGTAATCAGCACATCGTTGGGTAAGACGGTAAAGCGCTTTAGCGCTTCGTATTTTTCGGGCGTGATGTATCTTTCCTTCGCCCATCTGAACTGGTTTGAAACCGCGTTGTCGATCCCCAGAACGGGAATTCCTTCATCTACAAACTCGGAAACCAAAAGCTGACTTCCAAACGGTCCGGTTCGCGCATTTTCTGTGACTTCTTCAACTGTGACGGTCGGCCAAGATGGGTCGGAATTTGCAACAAACATCTCATGAAAGATCGCCTGTCCGAGGGTGTTGAGTTTGTCGAGGGCGCGGGTGCGGAGGCGGCGGAGTGCGTCCGCCTGATCCAATATCCCCGCAATCCGCTTCTGCTCCTCCAGCGGCGGGAGGGGGATTTTGATTTGTTTGACACCTTCTGGTCTTGCTCGCAGAAGTGATCCACCAACACCGGCAACGGTTTGCATAAACTCAGTGTTGAAAGGGTCTGAGACCAGAATTTGACGCAAATAATTTGGATCGAACGCATCGCCTCGAAAGGTGATCCACTCTCCTGAGGCAATCTGGCGGTTGGACCCTCTGGGCGAGACAACGCAGGAGCGCCTAATATGTGGCACAATTCGAGAAAGGAGAACATCGCCGGGCTCAATGCATTTTTTCGATAAGCCTATATTCGAACCAAGAAGGACTTCAGGCTTTCCAGCATCAAACGCAGGTATGCTCCAAAGCTCAAAAGTCTCATCAGGAAACTTGGCTGGATTTACGCTCGGGATCTTTGAGGGCATGAATTCACCCAAGGGGACCATGTTCATCCCAACATCCCCTCCAACCGATCCAACCCTTCGGCGATCTTACCCTCCAGTGCGCGTAGCTCGGCGATAATCTCGGCGGGGGATTGGTGCTCAACCTCTTCATGCTCGATCTCTTTGTAGCGGTTCAGCGACAGGTCCCATGATCCGGTGGCGATGATCTCGGACGCGGGCACCATAAAGCTTTGCGCGGTGCGGGGGCGGTCGGCCTCACTCTCCAGCGCTTGCCAGCGGGTCAGGATATCGGGCAGGTTGTTTTTGGCGTGCTCGTCCTCGGTCAACGCCACTTCCGGCACGGGGCCAAGCTTGGCGTCCTCCAGCAGCGGCGTGCGCTTGTCATCAAGGCTCATCCCGTCGGCGGTCATGTCATAGAACCAGACGTTATCCGTACCGCCGCTGTTGGTCTTGGTAAAGATCACGATGGCGCAGGACACGCCCGCATAGGGGCGGAACACGCCCGAGGGCAGTTTGATGATCGCCTCAAGCTGGTGATCCTCAACCAACATTTTGCGGATGTCCTTATGCGCCTTGGAGGAACCGAACAGCACGCCATCCGGCACAACCACCGCCGCGCGCCCACCGGTGCGCATCAGGCGCAGGAACAGCGCCATGAACAGCAGCTCGGTCTTTTTGGTTTTGACGATCTTGAGCAGGTCTTTGGACGTGGTGTCATAATCCAGCGATCCGGCAAAGGGCGGGTTGGCGAGGATCAGGGAATAGCGCCCTTCATCGGCGCCATGTTCCTCGGCCAGACTGTCGCGGTACGCGATGTCGGGGTTGTCCACGCCGTGCAGGGTCATGTTCATCGCGCCGATCCGCAGCATCGTGCTGTCAAAGTCAAAGCCGTGGAACATGGAGTTGTGGAAGTGGTCGCGCTGCTCAGGGTCGCGCAGCATCTTGGGGTGGTGGTCGCGCAGGTATTCGCCCGCCGCCACCAGGAAGCCGCAGGTGCCCACAGCAGGGTCGCAGATGATGTCTTTCGGCGTTGGCGCCATGAGGTTGACCATCAGCTTGATGATATGGCGTGGTGTGCGGAACTGGCCGTTCTGGCCCGCACTGGCGATCTTGCCCAGCATGTATTCAAAGACGTCGCCCTTGGTGTCGCGGTCCTCCATCGGGATGTCGTCGAGCATCTGCACGACTTTGGCCAGCAGGTTGGGGTTGGAGAAGCCCAGTCGCGCGTCTTTCATATGGGTGCCGTAAGAAGATCCTTCCTCACCCATCTGGCGCAGAAAGAGGAAGACGTGCTTATCCACAATACGCATCATCTCGCGGGCCTCAAAATTCTTGAAACGGGACCAACGCAGGTTGTCGTAGGGTTCGCCCTTGTCATCCGCGCCGTCAGGGAAAATGCGGCGTTCCATCGGGGTGCCCAGCATCTCGGCTTTGCTTTCCTCGCGGGTGTGGATCTCGTCCAACCGCTTAATGAACAGCAAGAAGGTGAGTTGTTCGATGACGGAGAGCGGATTGGAGACGCCTCCAGACCAGAAGGCATTCCAGATTTGGTCGATTTGCGTGCGGATGGTGCCTGTGAGCATTGAAGGGCTGACCTGCCCCCTGCTGGTCCCTCATTCATAATGAGAGTTTGCAGGTTGAATCTGGGTATTCGGCTTCCGCGTCTGACGCAAGCGCGCCGGGCGCGGAGTTTTCAAATTGCTCAAGCGCACGGCGCGCTTGCAGCGGCGTTTGGTTGCCCAAGGACGAGTGTGGCCTGACCGTGTTATAGTCGTAACGCCATAGGGCCAGCTTGCGCCGCGCATCATCCAGGCTGTCGAAGATCTCCTCGTTCAGTAGCTTATCCCTGAGACTGCCGTTGAAGCTCTCGATGAACGCGTTCTGCTGCGGCTTGCCCGGATCGATGTAGTGCCACGGCACCTCGTTCTCGTCGGCCCATTTCAGGATGGCCCGACTGGTGAACTCAGTTCCATTATCGCTGACAATGCAGCCGGGCTTTCCGTAAAGCCGGATCAGAGCGCTGAGCTCCCGGGCGACCCTTGCGCCGGAGAGGCTGGTGTCCGCGATAAGGCACAGGCATTCCCGAGTGCAGTCATCGATCACTGCCAGCATCCGGAACTTCCGCGAGGCGCCGAAGCTGTCGGATACGAAGTCCAACGACCAACGAGCATTGGGATACGCCGCAACTGGCATCGGCACCCTGGTGCCACGCGCCCGTTTCCGGCCGCGCCGCCGCTTCACGGACAGCCCTTCTTCGCGATAGACCCTGTAGAGCTTCTTGTGGTTCATGGTCATGCCCTTGCGCTCCAGCAGCACGCCGATCCGGCGGTAACCGAACCTGCGCCGCTTGGCAGCGATGTCCTGCATCTCCTTGCGGATCTCGGTACAGTCCGGTGGGCGTTCTCGCCGGACTGTTTTGGGATCGACACCGACAAGCCTGCAGGCCCGGCGCTGCGAGATGTCATGATCCCGCATCGCCCGAAGCGCCGCGTCTCGCCGCTTGGTCAATGTCGTCAATTCTTTCCCAGCAAGTCTTTCAGCACGACGTTGTCGAGCATGGTATCGGCCAGCAGGCGCTTGAGCTTGGCGTTCTCGTCTTCGAGCGCCTTCAGCCTGGCGGCCTCAGAAACTTCCATCCCGCCATACTTGGCCTTCAACTTGTAGAAAGTCGCCGTGCTCAGCCCGTGCCTGCGACACACCTCCGCTGTCGGCATCCCTGCTTCCTGTTCTTTGATCATACCGATGATCTGCGCCTCGGTGAAACGACTCTTTCGCATCTGTCTGCTCCTTCAGAGTTGGCGCAGACTCTACATTACGGTGAGGGATTTCGCGGGGGGCAGGTCACGAGCAATGAAGCTGTTCGTGATCTGGACTTTGGTCGTTCAGGCGGGCTCTTACACGGCTTGGGTGGGCAGCACCATCACCGAAGGGCTACCCGAATTTGTTGACCAGCTGACGGGCGGTGGAGAAGGCAATGTGCTCCCTTCGGATTCGATTTTTGCCAAGACCAACAGCGTTGCCCAGGATGTATTGGAGTTCTATGCGCAGAAGGGCGGGGTGAGTAGCCGGGTCGCGGGGCCCTTGTATTATTTCTTCACGATGGCCGCAGGAGTCTTGCTGAGCGCAATTGCGTTCGGGTTCTCTCTCCTAGTCACCTTGGGTTTAACTCTGCTAGCTGCGATCGGACCTCTATTCATTTCTTTCGCCCTGTTCAATTTCTCTCGAGGTTGGTTCTTTAGTTGGCTGGGACAGCTGATCAATTTCACGATCTACAAGGTCTTGCTCTATGTCATGGCAATCGTCATCCTGAGAATGTTGGAGAATGCGCTCACGGCCAATTCTAAGCTTGGGGTAGTCATCGGACTGTTCTATTTCCTGGGCATCGTCGCCACGAGCTTCTTCCTGTTTTTCCTCCTGCCCTCGATGGCATCGGCGCTGAGTGCAGGCGCAGGCGCATCGACAGGCATGGTCCAGCGCGCAGTTGAGCGGCGGCTAGGCATCCCTTCCAAGAACTCCAGCAGCTACGAAGGCAGCGCCACGCGAAATGGATGATGAAGTCCTCAAAGAAGGCGATCTCAGCAATGTGAATGTGGTCCGGGACCACATCTGCGCGTCGGTTGAGCTCTAATGCAGGATAGGCGAAGCGCCAGCAAGTAGGCCACTTTTGAGTAATTATGCCCACAGAGAAAAAAGCCGCCAAGACGTACCTACCGCCGGAGCGCCATGCGCAGTTGGCGGCTTTGGCAGCATCGGAAGGGCAAACGGTGTCGGTCCTTCTGGGGCGTTTGATTGGCCTGGCACTGGAAGGAGAGGGGACCACCTCTCCGCCAGATCGTCCGCAATCGCGCGCGCGGCGAGAGGGAAAGGTGACAGTGCGACTGGCCGCGGATGTGCGGCAAGATCTCGAGGAGGAGGCGCGCTCCCAAGGGGTCACGATCTCAACCTGGACCGCCGCTCT
The DNA here is from genome assembly GCF_055808435.1 of Marinovum sp. J2-8. NCBI lineage: Bacteria > Pseudomonadati > Pseudomonadota > Alphaproteobacteria > Rhodobacterales > Roseobacteraceae > Marinovum > Marinovum sp. J2-8. The sequence continues at coordinate 652,014 of NZ_JBVVRZ010000001.1, forward strand.
GCTTTCGGCTCGGATGCGACAGGCACCGCAGATGGTATCGGGCGAGAGACGGGGTGTCCGGGCTGCCTATCGCCAACTGCGCGGCCTGGCTGTCAACACCAACCAGATTGCCCATGCGCTGAACCGAGGTGTCCTCACCGGGGCGGGTGCCAACCTGACCAAGGCTGAAGTCGAAGGCTTGCGCCGGGATATCGCGCAGCTGCGCAGGGCGCTCAGTGCCTATGCAGAAGGCCGCTTCCAGTTTCAGTCGGGGCAGGGTGAGGAGACATGAGCGATTTCAAGTCTGAGATGGGTTTCCAGGACTGTTGGGACCCGGTGGCAAACTCGAAGTTGAACAAACCTGCCGGTGGATCAGTCGGTGGCGGGGGCAAAAATCTCAAGACCGTCGCTCTGACTGCGGATCGTCCCTCTGCCAAGGCGCAGACGATTCCGGCGGCAGACAAAGCGCGTCTGGCGCGTATCGTCAAAGGTGTGCCGGAGGTCATGGTGAAAGTGTCCAAGCCCGCCAAAAACGACAAGACAGGTAATCCGACCAAAGTTACCCGAGCATCTGAAGCGGTAAGGGTCTCAGAACACCTCGCCTACATCAGCCGAAACGGAAAGCTCGAGGTTGAGAACGATCTAGGCGAGGTCTTCAACGGGAGAACGGAGGTTGGTGCGATCTATCGCGAATGGATGGAAAAGCACGACGAGGATCGCCGTGAAGGTTCAGCCACGGATCGGACCAGGATCACGACCAGCATTGTGTTTTCGATGCCGGGTTCGGTGAACGCAGAAGCGTTGAAGGATGCGGTCAGGGCATTGGCTGTGCAGGAGTTTCAGGGGAGTCACGACTATGCGATGGCCCTGCACACGGATACGCACCACCCCCATGTGCACCTGACGCTGCGCACCGTAGGCGCGGACGGCCAGAAGCTAAATTTGCGAAAGGCGGATCTGCAACGTCTACGCGACACGTTTGCCGAGAAACTTCGGGCCCGTGGGATCGAGGCGGAATCCACCCCCCGCCATGCCAGAGGTGTGGCGCGGCGGGGTGAGGTCACACCTGTTTATAAGATCAGGCAACGAGGCGGTAAGCCTTTGGCTGATGCGCGAAAGATCCGTCAAGTTCGGCGCGATCTCGACGACAATGGCGGGCGCCTGCCGCAGAAGGCATGGGACGATGCAATGATTGCGCGGCGCAACCGGGTGATGGCGACTGACCTGCCCACGCTAACGTAGCCCTTCCAGAAGAAAGTCGGGTGTGATACCCGATCTGGGAAAGTCGGGTGTCGTACCCGAACCAAAGAGGTATATCGGTGCGGCTTGTAAAAACGCGCAGAGCGAAGATTCAGACTGAGCTGTCGACCGAGCAGCTCAGGGATTGGTCAAGCCGACGGGCGTTTATCCCCGCCGATATCCAGAATAGCGGGCGGGGCTCTCCGGCTCAGTTTGGCTGGCAGGCGATTCCGCTGTTGCGCATTGCGCTGCAGCTCAAGGATCGCTTTCATGTCGAGTTCCATGCACGCCGCAGGCTGTTCGCAGTGCTGCGCGAGGCGCTGCATGATACGTCGTTTGTTAAGTTGTGGGGTACAAGCGTTGCAATCTATGATTGCGAGAGTTGGGAAGTGCTTAATGCGGATTCGGTCGACCAAATGGCCACCGACGCCATCATCGTTCATCTTGATTCCCATCTTGCTGCGTCGGCGACCAAATTCGCGATGCCGAGTTTGCCGCCGACGGCGCAGCTTGAACTTTTCCCGCCACGGTCGGTTTTGACAGAACTCGCGCCCAAAGGCGATGAAACGGCGGCTGCCGCACACAAGCAGCAGTTGCGAGGGTGGGCATGAGTTCCGATGCGTTTCGTAAAGCGCTGCAGGCGACGGGGTACCTTGGTCCCGAAGAACAGTCTGCACCCGGCCTCGTGACTAACGACGCGCCGGAGGCCGCGCGCTTGCGAGCTGTCCTCAAGGACGCGCGCGTTGGCTTAAAGGCAGATGCAGTTTTCTCGGCACAGAATGTGCCGACATCAATTTTCAAGGACGCCGGCGATTTCACACCCAGCGAAGAGCAGGTAGACCAGTGGCGCGAAGCGGCTTGGAATATCGGCGTAGCGCCACTGCTGTGGATCATCACACCGACCGAAGTTCGTCTATATAACTGTTATGCGTCGCCTTGGCGCAGCACGGGTTTGGGAGTTGCGGAGCCACCGCTCGACCGCTTCGACCTTGCTACTGACGACCGACTTCGCGCGCTCGATGCGATGTGTGGACGAGTGGCGACCGAAACCGGCGCCTTCTGGTCTAGCCTGATCGGAAAGAGGATCGATCGTCAATATCGCGTTGACCGCGAATTGCTGGCCGAGATCAATGCGCTGGAAGGGCGGTTAACCGAGCTGCCCCCCGTGCAGAGCGGAGCACATTTGGACGGCGAAAATGAAATCGCCGCAGCACGTGATTTTGCGCAACGGCTGATCGGTCGCTGCATTTTCACGTGGTATTTGCTCGACCGCGGCATCGCGCAGCCATTCCTTCCATGCTCGTTGCCCGACGACCTTGCGGCGATGATGGCAACGCCCACCAGCGCATTCAACCTGTTTGATTGGTTGCGCGATACCTTCAACGGCGATCTCTTCCCGATGGACGATCCCGGCGCCGAGCAAATGCGCCTAGGGCCTGCCCATCTCGAATTGGTGCGAGATTTCGTCGAAGGCAGCAGCCTTGTTCCCGAAAACCACGGGCAGAAACGCCTTTTCCGCTTCCGATTTGACGCGATCCCGGTCGATCTTGTCAGCTCGATTTATCAGCAATTCGCAAGGTCGAGCGCGGAGAAAAAAGCGCGGGTGCAGGGCTTGCACTATACGCCCGTCGAGCTGGTTCATCTGACGCTCGATCCAGTTTTCGAAGACCTTCCCGCGACCGCGCGCTTGATCGATCCGACGTGCGGCTCTGGTGCCTTTCTCGTCGAAGCGTTTCGTCGGCTTATCTGGAAGCGCTGCGGCGACGAACAGGCATCCCGCGCCGTCGTGCGCGATATCCTCTACAATCAGCTCTTTGGCATCGACATCAATCCATCCGCGCTCGGAATCGCCGCGTTCAGTCTCTACTTGGCAGCGCTCGAATTTGATGAAGAGCCGATCACCGACATCGCCGACCTGAAGTTCGACCGGCTGATCGGAACGACGCTTTTCGAGGCCGATGCGATCGGCGAGGATTTGCCCGCCCCACTCGTCCAGAGTCCCTTCGAGGCTGTCGTCGGAAACCCGCCTTGGACTTTCGACAAATCCATCAAGGCCAAGCCACGCGATAAGAGCAATGCGCGCTCTTTGCGCCCGCGTCGCAGTCCCGACTGGGCGTTTCTCGACGTAGCCGCGACGCTCGCCGGCGAGAAAGGCCGCATCGGCATGGTGATGAAGGCATCACCTTTCTTCTCCAAGGATGAACATGCGGTCGAAGCTAGGGCGGGGTTACTTTCGCGCATGAAGCCGGCGGCGCTAGTCAATCTTTCGGCGCTCCGCAAGGAGCACCTGTTCCCTAATGCGACCGGTCCGGCGTTGCTGTTCTTTGCGCGCTGCTCGCTGATGCCGGAGGCCGACCAACTGCTTGTCGGTTCAATCCCTTGGACACCGGATTTTGTTCGCAACGGCCTTTTCCAAGTCGGGCCGGGTGAGCTACGCATGCTCCCACTCCGTCGGGTTCTGCGCACCCCCGCGATGCTCAAAGCGGCGACGTTCGGCACGGTCCGCGACAGTTGGCTCATCGAGCGCCTCGAGCGGGAATTCCCTACGCTGGGAGAAACGCTCAACTCCTTGGGTATCGTTGCGGCCGAGGGTCGGGGACAGGGTTATCAGGTCAAGGGAAACCCCAATTTTCCACCGGACTATTTCTATGATACTCCGACGCTGACTCCGGACGACTACAAGCCATTTCGTATCGATTCCGATGCGCTGCCGCCGTTCTCGGAGCCGACGTTGCACCGCATTCGCAACACATCGATCTATCGTGGCCCTCTGCTGCTCTGTCCCAAGGCAAGCTTCAAATTGAGCGTCGAGGAGGGGCGCTACAGTGCCGCTAGGGTCCCACATGATATTCTCTACACCGAGAGCTTTTACGGAATCTCGTTCGCCGACCATGCTTCCGAGCTTGCGGCGGCCCTTTCCGGAATCCTCAATTCCTGCGTGACGACGTTCCAACTTGCTTATGGCGGCGGTGCATGGGGGCTAGAGCGTTCGACCGTCGAGCCAAAGGATCTTTTGTCGCTACGCGTTCCCGATCTTCGCAGGGTTGACGCAGCGTCCCTTCAGCTAATCGCCGAGGCTGAAGCCGCCGTAGCTCGCGAGGCCACCCCCGAGCATTTTCAGGCACTCGATGCCGCCGTCGCAGAGCTTTATGAATTCGATCGGCACGAGTTGGTCCTCGCGCGAGAGAGCATCGAACGCGCACGAGTGCTGATTTTCGAGGGTCGTAAGCGCCGCCTGGCGTTCGTCAAGCCGCCTCAGCGTGAGCCGCTTAAAGCCTATGCAGCAACCGTGACCAGCGTTGTCGATGGCTATCTGCGTAGGCGAGGCGTTCGACACCTCGAAGCTTCGGTCTATACGCGCCCTCTGGTGAGCGCTAGCTGGGCCGACGGTGGTGCCGGACTCACGGCCATTCGCTTTCGCATGAGCGCCGGAGCACCGCCGCGCGAGCCAGCCATCGCGCTCGGCGACGATGCTGAGCTAACGGCACTTGCGGACCAATTGAAGGGATGGGTGAAGTCGGACATGCCTCCTTATCTGAATGAGCGGCGAAACTTGCGGCTCTATCTTGGCGACAGCTTATTCATCGTGAAACCTTCCGAAGTCCGCTATTGGACGAAGACGGCTGGCCTCAACGATGCGGATGTCATCCTTGCCGATCATTGGCTCAAGGCGTCGCATGCAGTTTAGACTTGATCAGCCCGCCGGCGTGCCCTCCTTCGACCTAGAGGCAGGAGAGATCGAGACAGTGGTCGATCTTATCTGTCAGGGGGCCCGCGAAGCCCGTCAGGAAATTGCAGCTGGCCTCCTTGAAGTGCCGATGACCGTCATCGTGCGGAAAGCTATGAAACGTAAGAAGCGTGAACTTGGCCTGACCAATCTCGAGGTCGCGGGCGAGGTCGAGATCGACGACATGGAGACCAACGGGGCCAAATTGCTCGGGCGCATCGACCTCACATTGAAGTTCTCGCGTCAGTTTGGAAACGAAGACGACTATGTCGGCGTCGAATGCAAGCGTGTTGGTGCTGGAAGCGCATTCAGCCAACTAAACTCCCGCTATGTCACCCAAGGGGTCGAACGATTTATAAATGGCCAATATGCGAATGGACACGCTTGGGGCTTCATGCTGGGCTATGCCCTTGCGCTACCGGCGGATGCTATCGTTCAAGCGGTCAACAGTCGTCTGCAATTGGATTATGGAGCAGCCGCGGCGCTTTCTACGGTGGAAATGCACGACGACGCGCTCGCCATTCATGAGGGAGCCGTCCAACGTCCCGATGGTTCCTCTATCCGTCTGCGGCATATCATCGTTGATATGGTGCCGGGAGCACCCGCAAACGATTGAGCCAACGGCGGCTTTCAGGATCAATAGCTGCGCCTCCCCACGACAGCAAACAGGGCGCATTGATTTCGTTTGAACTCGACGCAGCAATCGTCACGCCGACTCTGACCTGCCGTTCTCGGCCTCGTCAACGATGGTCCGCAATGGGCCGAAACCTCACCAGAGCGAAGCAATAAACGCGGCTTCTATGGGGCTAACCGCAGGAAATGTGGAAGTATTTTGCGAAGCCATGGAATGCCAGAAACATTTATTGTACGCCTGCTTATCCGTACTTTGTTTAAGGAGCTATCATCGTGGATTTTTCTCAAGTGCTTTGGGCTGTTGCCGGTGGCGGTGCTACTCTCGCATTAGAGGCGCTTGGGCGATCTTTATGGGGCGATGTTGCCAAGCGCATTTCGGTGGGTGTTTGGGCTATACGCATCTTCGATTGCCTAACTAGCTGGGCTCTTAATGACCCGCTTTGGAGCGGAAAGTGGAATGTTGCCTGGCGTGTTGGAAGTGAGAATTTCCTACCAGACAATGAAGATACGGGACGTCTCTATAGGTGCTTCAACAGCTTTGCTATTGAGGGGAGCGGCACCACGATGTCAGGTCGCAATATTCCCTACGCGTTTGTTGGCAAGTTGAGTTGTGACAAGTCGATTGCTACAGGTCTTTGGTTCGACAACCGAGGCGGAAAATCCGGCTATCACGGCGTGTTTCAAATGCGTGTGCGAGGTGATGGCGCCGGAGCAGAAGGCCTTTGGGCGGGCTTTTCGGAAACGACTTCCGCGATTAAGTCTGGAGAGATGTCTTGGCACAGGTCGAGTGATTGACCCACAGCTAAGGCCACTTTCCAAGCGTGTCGCGGTTTCAGTCGTTGATGGTTCCGCCTGCCCTTGGGGACATATCTAAATAGACGGTCAAAGTGTTCCCCTCTCATTTTCTAACCGGCTGCGTCTGAGAAGAGAATTTCGCAGTACGGGAGCTTGTGGGGCGGGGAGTGCTTTATGGTGCTGAAACTGAAAATATTTCTCGCTCGGCGCGAATGCCTCCTGTAGCCGGCAGCGCCGACAACGTATCATCTCTGGAATGGCAGCTACTTGGGCCTCGCGGGTGTCTTGATCTTCCGTTAGACGTCTGCGATCTGTGGAGTGTTGTAGCAAGCTAGTGCCTTTGCCAAGATTTGCGACGCACAACTTGGGTGTTTTCTCTCTGATGCGCTCCCAACGTACGAGTTTTACTACTCTATTCAATTTGAGGCCCCCATGGACGTCCTGTTTTTCTTCAAGGAACGCACCCGCTTCATTCGCCAGTTTTATGACACAGCAGCCGTTCCGTTTCTTCAGACAATGGAGGCAATCGAGAAGGGCGCGCCGCCCTTCGACAATCCACCATACAGCGAGGATGGCGAGCCGACCTATCTAGTCGAATGGATCGAGGCCTCTGAAGCACTTGAGGTGCTTGGCCGGACATGTCTGTCAATGCTCTCACCCTCATTGCAGCTTTACTTCAGAACATGGGAACGACAGCTTGGGGTTAGTTGGGACGAAGATAAACGCAAGAAGGCGTTCAAGAAGGGCTTCCTCAACGGCTACTTGACCTGTTTCGAGCAGGTGGGGGGAGTTGTGCGAGGTGACCTGCCCCCCGCGAAATCCCTCACCGTAATGTAGAGTCTGCGCCAACTCTGAAGGAGCAGACAGATGCGAAAGAGTCGTTTCACCGAGGCGCAGATCATCGGTATGATCAAAGAACAGGAAGCAGGGATGCCGACAGCGGAGGTGTGTCGCAGGCACGGGCTGAGCACGGCGACTTTCTACAAGTTGAAGGCCAAGTATGGCGGGATGGAAGTTTCTGAGGCCGCCAGGCTGAAGGCGCTCGAAGACGAGAACGCCAAGCTCAAGCGCCTGCTGGCCGATACCATGCTCGACAACGTCGTGCTGAAAGACTTGCTGGGAAAGAATTGACGACATTGACCAAGCGGCGAGACGCGGCGCTTCGGGCGATGCGGGATCATGACATCTCGCAGCGCCGGGCCTGCAGGCTTGTCGGTGTCGATCCCAAAACAGTCCGGCGAGAACGCCCACCGGACTGTACCGAGATCCGCAAGGAGATGCAGGACATCGCTGCCAAGCGGCGCAGGTTCGGTTACCGCCGGATCGGCGTGCTGCTGGAGCGCAAGGGCATGACCATGAACCACAAGAAGCTCTACAGGGTCTATCGCGAAGAAGGGCTGTCCGTGAAGCGGCGGCGCGGCCGGAAACGGGCGCGTGGCACCAGGGTGCCGATGCCAGTTGCGGCGTATCCCAATGCTCGTTGGTCGTTGGACTTCGTATCCGACAGCTTCGGCGCCTCGCGGAAGTTCCGGATGCTGGCAGTGATCGATGACTGCACTCGGGAATGCCTGTGCCTTATCGCGGACACCAGCCTCTCCGGCGCAAGGGTCGCCCGGGAGCTCAGCGCTCTGATCCGGCTTTACGGAAAGCCCGGCTGCATTGTCAGCGATAATGGAACTGAGTTCACCAGTCGGGCCATCCTGAAATGGGCCGACGAGAACGAGGTGCCGTGGCACTACATCGATCCGGGCAAGCCGCAGCAGAACGCGTTCATCGAGAGCTTCAACGGCAGTCTCAGGGATAAGCTACTGAACGAGGAGATCTTCGACAGCCTGGATGATGCGCGGCGCAAGCTGGCCCTATGGCGTTACGACTATAACACGGTCAGGCCACACTCGTCCTTGGGCAACCAAACGCCGCTGCAAGCGCGCCGTGCGCTTGAGCAATTTGAAAACTCCGCGCCCGGCGCGCTTGCGTCAGACGCGGAAGCCGAATACCCAATTCAACCTGCAAACTCTCATTATGAATGAGGGACCAGCAGGGGGCAGGTCAGAGGAGAATGCCCTGCGAATCTCGATTTGATCGAGCAGGTCATCCTTGCACGGAACCGCGATCAGCACCCGGAGGATATCACCTCAATGCGTGTAACTCATGGAAGGGTGAAGACTGATCGGCCCAGCAACCAATTCTTTATGAATGAAAGGGATCTTGCGATGTTCAGCGACCCTGAGATGCAGGGCCTTTCGTTTTTGGATCCTGCCATCCATGTTTCTGGTGAGCAGCTCTTTGCTGCGATCTTAGAGGCGGAAAATCTGGTGGACTGGTTGGAGGTGTGCCTGCTCAACACTCGTTGGGGTCCTCAGGTGACCTGATCCACAAGCAAAGCAAAGTGACCGCTTTTGTGAACTCGCAATTCAACTTCAACGTTGGCCTCCAGCGCTGTGCTGTCACCACAACGTCTCAGTGAGTGGAAATTAACTGTCCCTCTTACAAGTCTTGCAGCGGATGGCAGCTTTATCAGACCACACTGTAGCGTGAGTTTAGCCGTCGAAGGACAGCAAAGGGCCGGTCATGCCTGCGAGCCTGGCTGGTCGCTGCGACTTTGCAAAGGGCGCTTTCTGCGCTTCGCTGACGTCCGGCTCAGGCGCAGGGAAGCATGGCTCACCGGCAGCCTGCTCGACCGAAGCAACGGCCCAGTGCTGACCCTCCAGAACCGTGCCGTGAATGACCGCTCTGAAGCCCGCTTTGGTCCTTCATGCCAGCCGCCGCATGGCACCACAGACAGCATTGCCGCAACGTTGGTACTAAACGTAGGACCGCGGCGAAATCCAACGCCAAGGGTCAAATGTCGTCGTTCAGCAGTCCGGTTCGAATACTGCCGCAAACCCAGCGTAGAATTTGGTCGTGGACACCAATGTGAACGCGCCGCCTTGCAGACGGCGAAGGGCCGTAGGCGAGCATCTAAACCTCAGTAGAGGATAGCCAATTGCGTAGCCTTCAGAATGCACTAGGAAGTTGCGGCCATTCCCGCTAAGCGTTTCTTATTGAGGGAGACGCCTTGCCGACAGCTAAATCTATTTCAGTCGCGGAGACGATCGAGTTGCTCGACGGTCCGCTGAGCAGCTTTTCCGAAGGCTTCCAGGCCGGGCTCTACGCGCTCTGGTTGGGATCGGGCATTTCGCGTGAACGCGTAGTTGGTCTGGATGGTGTATTGGCCAAGCTGCTCGAGAATCTACGCCTCCGCATCACGGGTACCGATTGCGAGCACCGTCGCACCTTGCAGAGTATTCTTGGTCTTGCCGACCTGTCTGCTGGGGAAATGTCGCAGGTCGACCTAAATCAGCCGGTTGCCTCCTGGCCGATCCAAGGCATTCTGATCGACCGGCTCTGGAATAAGTACTCGAAAGTTCTTGGTTCCGAAGTTCAAGGTCAGTCTTTTGACTACCTTCTCTGGGATGTTCTTGACTTTCCAGGGACATTTTCTGCTCAAAGAGCTGATGCAGAACACCTTGCGATCGCAATGCTGGTTCTCGAAGGCGTGGTTTCGGATCTCGCGACGGCCAACTGGGACGGCCTGCTAGAAGCGGCAATGGTAGAGCTTGGCCGGCCGAGCGAAACGTTTCGAGTTGCAGTTACCGGGGGTGACTTGCACGGACCGCCAGGAATTGGGACGTTGTACAAATTCCATGGCTGCGCGAAACGAGCAATCGAGAACGAGGCCCAGTACCGGTCTTTGCTCGTGGCGAGGGAGACAGCGATCACGCATTGGGGACAGAACGCGAACTTCACACAGATGCGGCAACAATTAAGGGCACTCATTGCTCGTTCAAGAACGCTTATGATCGGGCTATCTGGGTAAGACACGAACATCCAGCAGCTGTTCGGCGCGAACGGCTGGCAGTGGAATTCAGTACCCGTACCGCTCATTTTTGCTGAACAGGACCTCTCCGAGGGCCAGAAGTCTATCCTCGAGGGCGCATACCAAGGCGACTATGAGGCCAATCGTGAGCAGATACGGGCGGATGCCACCTTGCCCGCTTTTGGAAAGCCACTGCTACTAGCGCTTCTTTTAAAGACTTTGTTTGGCAAGTTGGCCGCCTTCACTGATTTGCTGACGTCGCCAGCCGTTGATGTAGGTGGCAAAAAGCGCCTCATTGATGGGCTGAAGGCGCTTGAGCACGCCGCGGCGCAAGCAGGCGACGCCGACCGCTATGAGTGCGCTCGAACAATCTCAGCGTTGATTGGTAGAGCTTCCGACCAGTTTCTCGGGGGTGCGGGCAGCGCCGGTCGCCGCCCCTATATTCCGCTGCATTCTCAGAGAGCGGATTTGATTCAGCATGATCCAGCGATTGGGATTTCCGGTCGGCCGGAAGCCGCTGCCGCACTGGGACTGATAGGTCAAGGGCTGGTCGCCAACCAGTGGTCGGTTGCGGTCGACGATCCGGAACAGCCGACGAGCGGGGCGCTGCGGCTGATAGCTCCGGCGGCTGAGGCCCGCGTGTTTCTTGCAGCCAATGACGAAAACATCAACCAGCTCGTCGCCTCTGGTGCGTTTGATGAAGACGATGCCGATGTTGTAGTGATATGCTCACGCAAGGTAACCCCTAGGCAGCAACGAAGCCCCTCCGCTTCAATGCGGACACGTAAGGCGCCTTCTCGCTATGTCAGCGTAAGCGATTTGCTCGACAACTCAGCGTCGTTCGACGAAGTCCAGGTAAGGTTTAACAATGAGGTCGGACTGTGAGGAAAGCAGAAACCGTCGATCACTATGTTTGCTTTGGCGACCTGACCGAAGGCCCAGCGTCGTTCTACGAGGTCCGAATTGGTTTCAATTCTGAGGTCGAATTATGACGACAGCGGATACCGTCTATCAGATTTTGACGCAGGAGGGTGGCTATCGCCCCCTTGTGAAGCCGGTCAAAATAGGTTCCCAAGCGTTCGATTTTACTTATGTGCTTGTGGCCGGTGAGCGAGCCAACGACCTCGTCATAGTGATCGATCTCACGGGTGCGTCAAACGATGCACAGGTGACGCGGTCGGTGTTAGCCTTTACCCGGGCTCTGGATGTGCTGGGCTCGAGGCGATCGGTAACCACCGTTCTCACATCAGGTCAGGCGGACACCGCCCTTGTGAACTCGATCAGCCGTGTTTGCCGAGTGCTGCCGATTGGTGCGCCGAGCGGGCCGTCGGCGGAAGGCTTGGTCCGGGACTGGCTGGCCGTACTGCTGCCACTGAAAAGCCCTCCGCCGGTCGAGCACCTAGCGGACTGGAAGGTTGGTTTTGGGGAACAGTTAAAAGATACGATTGATGAGCACGATCTAAGCCGTTTTGTGAAACTCGCCGAAGAGGGCAAGGAAGCAGTGGAAACGGCGCTTGCCCTCGAAATTTCGGCTCTTGCTGATCAGGCGCTTGAGGACGGAGCCGTATAGTCATGACCCCGCGCTTAAAGTCGCTCTCGATCCAAAACTTCCGTTCCATTCGTGGATCGGTGGTCATTCCGCTCGATGCCCAGGTAGTGCTGGTTCACGGTACCAACGGCATGGGCAAGACGAGCCTGATGTCGGCGATCGAGCTCGGCCTTACCGGCTCCATCTCTCACCTCGATGACCAGCCAAAATATCAGAACTTCCTCACACATATCGACACGCCAGGTGGTTCGATCCAGCTTACTATCGAAGGGATGAATAGGCGCTCGACCGGGGGTGGCCAAGTCACGTTCAATCCGAGTTCATTTGACGCGAACTCCGGCGCTAAATGCAGCCGATGCTGGTTTCTTTTCAGAGCGGTGCTACCTTCCGCAAGCTGTACTCGGTCGCCTGCTGGACATTTACGATCAAAAGAAGACCACGAACTCGAGGCTAACGGAATTCGTGAAGGAATTGTTGAGGCTCGACGCTGTCGACGCCTTGGTGGACGGCTTCAACCATGCGTTCAATGTTACTAGAATCCGCAAGCTCGCCCCGGTCTACAAGCAGCTTGAGGAGGCTCGCGACCTTCTCAAAAGGCAAATCGAACGCGAACGGTCGGGCGTTGAGGCCGCCCGAGAGGCTAAAACTCAACGCACGTCCAAGCTCAACAATTTGATTGCCAATTTGGATCCCTCCGCAGAGCCGGTCGGTGCTGATTTCGATGTCGCGGAACTGCGTGACAAGATCGGCAATCGGGATAGGGACCAGGACGAACTTGCGAGTGTCACTCAGCAACGGACGGAGGTGAGCACGTTGCTGAGCCGTCTGGATCAGGCTGCGGCAGGAAGTCTCGATACCGAGATCGCCGCACTGGAACGTGATGCCGCCGCCAGTGGATTGCTGTACGAATCCTGGCTGAACAGCCAAGGAGCAGAGATAACTCATGCACTGGACTCCCTCAGAGAGTTCCATTCTGAGCTATCGCCAATCGATGGCGCAAACGTCGACGATCAGGTCGGGGATGCACTGAGCTGGTGTGTCGATGAGATTGCACGCGGCCAACGGTTGCTAGACCAGCACAGCGCAGCGAGTGAGCAACTGACGGCAGCGAAAACGACAATCCAGAGGGCGACAACCCGCATTAGCGAAATCAACTTGGCGCTCGAAGCGGGTACTAAGGATGTACAGACCTTGGCCGCTGCCCTTGCAGGCATAGCGCCGCATGTTGAAGGTGATTTGTGCCCGGTCTGCAATCGCGACTACACGGAGGTCGATAGTGGTTCTCTGACCGCGCACATTGCGGAAACGATAGCGAACCTCACGTCGGAGGCGGGGCGCCTGCAGGCGCTCTCTGCGGAGCGTGCGTCAGAGAGCGAGCGATTGACGGCAGCTCGACGAAACGAGGCGACTGCCGACCGGCTGGCGCTACAGCCCGAAGAGATTATCGATCTACGTCGACGCCAGACGGCGATCGCCTTTATTAGGTCAAGGCTTGAACCGCTGCAGGACGCCGCCGCTCAAGGGAAAAACCTCTTTGGTAGCCTCGACAGTGCTCGCCGGGGCCTTGCGGCCTTGAAACGGACGGGACTGCAGTCGGCATCCTTACTTCTGGAGATCAATGCCGTAGTGGAACGGGCAACTGGCCAGCCACCGACAAGTTTTCCGGGCCTACGCGAGGCTCTCGATGCGGCGAACAAAGAGCTTTCGGGCCGTCTCGAAAACGTCCAAGCGGCTCTTTCTTCGCGCTTGGCCATCGAGACCGAACTCGAGCAGTATGCCCGCGAGGCCCAGTTGTTCTCGGACCGCCAAGCTCGGACTACCGAACTCGAAGCGCGCCTCGAGACGATGACGGGGGCCTTTTCTTCGATTGACGACGTCCGGAAAAGGGCCAAAACCATCGCGACCGCGGCAACCCAGGTCCGTTCCGGGATCGTCCGCGACGTTTTCAGCGGGTCGCTCAACAAGGTTTGGCGCGACCTTTTCGTGCGCCTTGCTCCGAACGAGCAATTTGTTCCGCAGTTCCGCCTTCCCGATCAGGGAGATGGCAAGGTGGAGGCGGTGCTCGAAACTTTCCATCGGTCGGGACAGACCTCCGGTCCTCCGGGAGCCATGCTAAGTCAAGGCAACTTGAACACCTCGGCCTTGACTTTTTTCCTCGCGTTGAACCTGTCGGTACCGTCTCAGTTGCCGTGGCTCGTGCTTGACGACCCCGTGCAGTCTATGGACGACGTACACATTGCGCAATTCGCCGCCCTATTGCGGACATTCTCCAAGGGCCTCGGCAAGCAGGTAGTCATCGCGGTGCATGAGCGTGCCCTGTTCGAGTACCTTACGCTCGAACTAAGCCCAGCGTTCGCCGGTGATAGCTTGATAACTATCGAAATTAGCCGGAACTTTGCCGGAGATGCCGTGGCGGATCCACACTTCTATGAATTTGAATATGATAAGGCCGTCGTTGCCTGAAACCGAAAACGACTAGTCTTACCGACCGCGTGCCAGAGGGGAGTGTGTCGCCGAACTCCATATTAGACAGTGGCAGGCAATGATCGGAGTGCGTTGCGGCGGCGCAATATACGATGGTTGGTACATAGTGAAATGGAGCTTTGTAAAAGCCTCTGCCCCGGTCCGCTCAATTTCTGCGCAAGGCGTCGGGAGACAGCTTTGTCGAGCGCCTACGAACGGCTTTTGCGGCCTATCGGCGACGGCGATGGTCGGAAAGCGCTCGGCATCCTTGGATCAAATATGCAATGAGCCACGTCCGCTGTTGGGCAACTGCTGCCGTTCGTGACCAGCGAAGCGAAAGTCTGGAACCCGCCCTTAAAGTCAGGCTGCGGTGAGTGTAAAGGGTTGCTTCGGTTAAAATTTTTACTGTGTGTATGTCTGAATAAAGCCTGGAACCGAACCGCGCTTGCATATTCAGGCGCGAGCCCTCTATGCCCTGATATGTGACTGCCTTATTTGTTCGGCTGACGATCTTCTAGAATTTAGTAGAAAGGGCGGCCAAGGCGCGAGCGGCTTCTAATTTTCCTTGATGCGCCAAAACCGCCGCAACAAGAGAGACAAGGCAGGCAGCTAGCGTGGAAAGATTATAATCGATGCCGCCTTTCAGACCGAAAGCTAGGAGGCAGCCGAAACCGATCGCAGTGAAAAACAAGCCGGATGCGAGGAGCTTAAGTTTTTGCACGAGTTTTACTAGTCGCGCAGCCGCGACTTTGGATAAGCGCGTCAAAGGAGGCTCCCTTTTTCTCAAGTTTCGAAGCCGTGGCTAGCCCAACAGCTCCTGGATATCCGTTGCTGGCAAGCACTCACCTTGCGCTAGGCTGAATTTGATCAGCAGGCGCAGCATCTTTGCTTTTTCTGCATTGTCGCGCTCAGATGGTGATTGCTCCATTGCGTCCAAGCTGGCCTTCGCGACCTGCTCGATGATCTGCATGCTGCGGTCATCGGTGGGTTCCTTCTCACCAAGCAGAAGCCAATGAGGCGAAACGTTCATGATTTCATGAATGCGCAGTATGGCAGCCGTTGGCAGCTCGCGTTTTCCGTTCTCATATGCACGGTAGGAGCGAAACGAAGTATCGATCGTTTCAGCGAAATCCTGCTGGTTCAGGCCTGTTCGCGCCCTCAACTCCCTTAGGCGCCCTCCGATCTCCGAAAAGGTACTGGACATGTGCGACCTCAATTGGCCATAAGTGGCCACATATGGACATATCGTCCGTTGAATGCTTGTTTCGACACAACGAGGTCTACCTATGTACAAGAAGAAAGGAAAGCTATGTCCGAGATGATGTTGGAGTCGAAGGACGTGGCTGAGCGCCTGTCCTTGTCCGTGCGGCATGTTCGATCCCTGCTTGGCAGTCGCCAACTGCGTCATGTGCGCGTAGGGCGCCGCTTCCTCGTTCCGGAGAGCGCCCTTGACGAGTTCTTGGCCGCTCATACCGTTCAAGCCCTTCACAACGATCAGACCGACGAGGAGTTCATATATGAGCAACCTTCGCCCTCTGGTTGTCTCTGAGCGAGGCGCCGCACACCTACTGAGTGTCCGGATCGACGAATTTCGCCGTCTTGTCGCCGGTGGCAGTGTACCGCGCGGACGAGAGCTGGCACCGGGCTTGACACGATGGAGCGTTGAAGAGCTGTCGGCCTTCGTCTCTGGCAAGGCTGTGCAAGGGCTGGAGGATGTCAGTTGGTGAAGAAGAAGTTCCTTTGGCGTCACCCCAGTGGTCGGTGGTATGTGCGCGTTCAGGGCCGCTACAATCGGATATCCGCGCAAGAGGGAACGCCCGAGTTCGATCTTGAATACTGGGAGATCCTGACCGGCAAGAGGATGCAAGCTAAGACCAGCTGGTCAGCCTTGATGAAAGACTATCGGGCTTCGGAACGTTGGACATCACTGAAGCCAAGGACCCGACAAGACTACGAGAAGGTCCTAACTTACCTTGAAGAAAAGATCGGCGAACGAGACGTGAAACTGCTCTCGCGGCAAGATGTCATTAAGGCGCAGCGGGCCAATGCGCACCGTGTGCGGTTTGCTAATTATATCCCGCAGATGCTGGTTATTCTGTGCGAGCACGCGATCGATCTTGGCTGGCTGTCGCAGAACCCGGCGAAGGGCGTTCGCCACTTGCCGACGCCTGACGACAAGAAGCAGGCCCATCTGCCGTGGACCGATCAGGCTGTCTCGACTTTCCGCGAGAAAGCGACAACCATCGAGCGACTTATTTTCGAGATCGGTGTAGGTACAGTGCAGCGGCCAGGCGACTGGGTGGATTTCACTTGGTCGGATTTTGACGGCGAAACGCTTGCGGTTTTGCAGAACAAGACCGGCTACGCGCTTCAATTGCCATGTACAGCGGAGCTGAAGGCCGTGCTGCTCGACGCTCAGGCACGATTGGAGGATGATGCTGAGGGGCCGATCCTGCGCACACAGACTGGTGGCAAAATGAGCTACCGCTACATGGCGCAGATCATGCTCAGGGCGCGGCGTCGCATGCAGCTGGAGCAATTTGACCTGCACGCTTTGCGCTATCGCGGAATCAAGGAGTTGGCTTGGGCAGGCTGCTCGGACGACGAGATCAAATCTTTCAGCGGCCACGCGACTGACGCGATGGTCCGGAAATATGCCGGTGAGGCGCGCCAGATTATGCGTGCGCGGCAGGCGGCAGAGAAACGAAATGACACAGGGAACGAACGGGGATCAGAGAGAGAACCTGATACCCATAGTGATACCACCAAGAAGAGGAACCAGCTATGTCATTGAAAATAATGGAGGCGAGTACCGGAATCGAACCGGTGTACACGGATTTGCAATCACCCGCATGTCGTTGAAATATCGGCTACTAACTGTAAACACCCCACCTTTTGTGGTGTCCTGAAATCAAACGGTTGCAATCCGATTGTAAACCGTTTGCGCGGTTTCAAACATCGTCACGGTTTGACTTTCGGTGGCGTAAGTGCCGAGCAATGGCCGTGCAATAACCCCCGTTCAGCAACGCGCCTATCCGGGGATTTCCTTGCGGTGCCGTCATGAGCCACCGAGCGAATTACTGGCTGGCGCAACTTGAACCCAAAAGGGTCAAGCCTGGAGCGTTTCGGGTGCTCTTTCACCTTTGTGATTTCCACAATGATGAACGCGATCCGCGCCGAGCTTGTTTCCCGTCGCAGGACACATTGCGCAAGCGCACAGGCATGGCCAATGGCACATTGAACAGCGCGCTTGCACAGCTCGAAACGGATGGTTTGATCCGCCGCATTCGATCGACAATTCCCGGCGAGGCCAAGCGAAGAACCTACTACATCCTTGAGTGCGATTTCGCCCGTTTGGGTGAGCAAACTCCGCAAAATGGAGTTAGCCCAAACTCCGGCGCGCCGGAGGCAGCACAGAAGCTAACTCCGGTTTCAGAGGAAGCTAACTCCGGTTTTTCGGGGGGCAAACTCCGGCCCACCGGAGATGATCCTGTAAGGAACCTTAAAGGAAAGAATGTGTGTGGATCTGAGGGCGATCACATTCAGCAAACTCCAGACGGTTTCGAAGAGTTCTGGGAAGTTTACCCAAGAGTCCGAGACCGGGTGACGAGTTGCAAGCTGTTCGCAGATGCAGTGAAAGCGGGTGTTGATCCAAAATGGATTGTAAAAGCTGCAAAGCGGTATGCATCCGAGAATGCCAAGAACAACGCGGCATACATCGCGTATTCGACCAATTGGCTTGAAGCGAGTCGCTGGCAAGATTGCCCGCAGGACGTACCGGCGAGAGAGACCGGAAGCGTTGCCGAGAAGGTAGCGCGGTTCTGGGCGGATAAAATCATATCGGGCCAATACGTGCCGCAATCTGCCATCAACCCGGCTCTTGCTGAGTATTTGCTGGAAAATAAACTGGTGGCGGAAACTGATCTGCACCGCGCAGGGCTGATGTGATGGCTGGTCATGCTTTAGTCATGAAACGCAGTGGTGGCGCTATGTTCGGCTTGACCTGGTCAGCGGTGATTGATGCGCCTAGGGACGGCAAGGGCTTCGATCTTGTACAGAGCAACGCGCTGGCTGTTTTGGGTGGAACTCACAAAGCCGTTCACACGGAGTCGATTGAACCGCGCTTTTTTGAAAGCAATGCTCCGCTGGCCGTCGCGCTCCAGCGTTTGGTTCTAGTCATCTGCCAATTGGATCTCGCACCTTTTGACTGTCTGGCCGGGATGGCGTTTTGCGCTCATCAAGCCAAAGACCCTAGGGCCTGCTGATGCGCACCAAAGTTGCTCTTTCTATCAGCGTTCCTGGACAGAACTCCGGGATCTTCCATCCGCTAGCACGGGTCCTTCCAGTAGGGGGGCAGCACACGGGTAATTCGCATCCCGTTTCATGCAAGCAACTGACTTCATTTATAAATAATGAATGTTGTGGTTGTTATTATTGTTCCATTGGGAACCGGAAAGGCGACCGTTTCGCCCGTATTGAAGGGGAACAGTTCATGTTCGCAAAGCAAATCTCGGGCACTTCGGCCCAAAATCGGTCGCTGGAATTGGCGAAATTTGGTAGAGGCGGCGCAGGCATTGCGCGCGCCGAAGGGAACCCAGGCCAAACAACAACTGGCGGTTCAAACCGCGCCGTTGCAAATGGCCAGCCATCCGCGCGGTATTTGGCGCAGATCCGCATGGCGGGGCAGCGGGCACAACTGTCTGCAGCGTTTATGGATGTGATGGCAGATACAGGTACGGTTCCGGCAAATGCCGATGCAGTCGCGGCGGGATTGGCGCAAGTGGCGCAGATGGTTGCGCCGTTCGCGGGATCGGCCGGAATGGATGAAGCTGCTGTTTTGTCCATCGCGCGGCGCGCTGTGTTGTCTGCCGCTGAATTGCCAAGCGGGAACGGCACAGAAATCGCCGATGCAATCGCGGGGTTTGCAGGTCAAGAAGCTGCGGCCACAATGGCACGGCTGGAAAGACCGCTGCGCCCAGTATCCAGCGACGTAACCTTTCGCGGATCTTCGGGGGTGACGCGCGCCGATGCTATGGCCGATGGGTTGATGGCGCGCATGGTGGCCGGACACGTCCCGACACATGGCCGGGAGTTCGCCAATATGCGGCTGGACGAAATGGCGCAGCTAAGCGCTGGCGGCAATTATCTTCGGGGCCGTCGCAATGCATCAATGTTCGGCGGGGCGATGGGCACCGATGATTTTGGCTCCGCCCTGGCGATTGCTTCGAACAAGGTTCTCTTGCAAGCCTATGAAGCTTCGGAATCTCAAATCAAGCGGGCATCCCGTGAAATCGAAGCCCCGGATTTTCGGCCCATCAATTCTGTTCGCGTTTCTGGCGGCGTGGAATTGGGCAAGGTCAAAGAGAATGGTGAATTCACTGCCGGAACGATCACCGACGCGGGCGAAGCTTTTGTTATCGAAACCTATGGCAAAATCTTCACGCTGACCCGGCAGGCAATCGTCAACGATGATCTAGGGGCATTCGAACAAAGCGCCACGATGTTCGGACAGGGCGCAGCGCTGACCGAAGCGCGGATCTTTGCGACGTTGCTGGAAATGAACAGCGGCGCTGGGCCGGTTATGTCCGACACAGTCAATTTGTTCGATGCGGCGCATGGAAACCTGGCATCCAGCGGCGGCGCTCTTTCGATCTCCACGCTTTCCGCTGCACGCACTGCGATGCGCCGTCAAAAAGGGCTGGCAGGTGAGGCGATCCGGGTTGATCCGGCCATGCTGATTGTGCCGCCTGAATTGGAAACGGTAGCGGAACAGCTTGTCGCGGAAATCGCAGCAACCACCACTGACGAATCCAACCCGTTCACCGCCAAATTGACAGTGCTGGCCGATGCGCACCTGACCGATGAAGATGCTTGGTATATCGCGGCGCTTCCGGGCCGTCCTGATGGCCTGCAGCATGCTTACCTGAGCGGGACAACCGGGCCGCAGATTTTCACCCGTGAGGGTTTCGAGACCGACGCCAGTGAATTCAAAGTGCGTCTCGATTTCGGCGCTGGGTTTGTTGATCACCGTGCCTGGTACAAGAACCCCGGCGTGTGATGTTCGGCAGATTTTGGCGGGACCGTTGAAGTTGGTTCCGCCGGTCTGTGCAAATGCATCGCAGTCCGTCGATTTTGGGGTCAGTGGGCGCATGGGGGGCGGGTGCCTCGGGCAAGTGCCCAAAGTGGCGCTTAAGCGCCTGAGAGGCCCGCACAGACGGTTTTGCAGATAAGGTTGATCGACCTGCGCCCTGAGTTTGGGCGGCAACGATTGGGATTAGTCGGATAGTGCCCTGTCAATCCATCTAAAAACCCCGACCTGGCACGGCCCGGACCTCCTTCGGGCGTGGTGCCACATTTCGCAGATAGAACATCTGCAAGGGCCGATTCCAGCCAATGGAGTCGGCTTTGTTTGTTGCAGTTCGGACATAGGGATAAGGAGCGTGTCGCGGTGTCCGCCGCACACATTGTGATGGCCTTTAAGGTCGACAATGCGCAGATAGCGACCTTTGCAAATTTACTGTATCTGGCGTCAAATTAGAGATCCTGTACTTTACACGCAACAGATTGAGAGGATATTCGAGGTGAGTGCTGTAAGGGACTACTTAGCACTAGGATAGATGATGCGCTGGATGCCCGAGCCAGAGGAAATAAATCCCCCAACTTGGACTCCCAATCGTTCGCTGACTTTCTGAAGGAATTGAGAGGGATCTACATCCTTGTATACAAGAGCATCGACACCGAGGGTGGGGCAAAAAAAGAAGCCAAATTTTCCTTCCGAGAAGTAAAGACCAGCACCAGTGTACTCGCCAGGAAGACTACGAACTGTACTAACGGAAGAAATCCCATCTTCGGCACCACCAAGTGCAAGGTTAGTCCATTCGCCAGCTGCTAACTCAATGGTTACTGGTGCAAGCCCTGCCATTGTGCTTGCCCGTAAATCATAGTCGAAGTAGGGGCGGCCATTCTTGTGGTATTCAACGCGAACCGAAAAATAGAAGTGGCCAGCCGACTCTACGCCGCCGTCTGAAATGAACTCGGCAAAAGCCCAGTCTGTTCGTTCCGCAAGATCTGAGATTGCCGCCCCTTCTGCTGAATGAAACTTTCCTTGAAATTTCTCAAACGCCTCGATGTCTCCTATCCAGCAAGAGCCTTGATCCTCTAATATCTCTTGGGCCGTAACTTTAGCCAAAGTTCCAGCTCCCCGTATTGAAGACACAATGAATTCCGCCCCCTGAGATCCACCGTGATCATAGTTCTTTGCGATATGTTGGGTAAGTTGAAGGATCTCGTTCCAGTGGATTCCTGCTTCGAACTTACCCTTGATGCAGGACCAAAGTTCCTTAGGCGCTTCTACGTTGCCCGCGAACGCGATAGCAAGGTCCTGTACGGGAAGCCATATTTTGAGAGTGCCTTCTTTTGGCGGAAGTCGTTCCCCATTAGGGCCAGTTAGCTTGATGTCAGAAAATACTCTAATATTCCCTGGCGAAAATTTTTTGCCAATTATAAATGTCATAGTGAACCTTAATTGTTTCATGCGCGCAGCAAGTTCCTGCTACTCTGAAGTTGAACTCAAAGAGTAGGTTCGCCACAGCTTAGCTATACGGCCACGACTTTGCAAAACCCACGTCTTACGCTCTGCCGGAGCTGGTGCGGGCTACAACATCATCTGAGACAGTGCGGCCCCGTCGAGGGTCCGCATTCGGGAAAGCGCCCAAGGAATTTCGGACCGACAGCTTCATTGGCGCCTGTCGCTATGTTGTGTCAGCTTCGGGCCGACTGGGGCCTTCTGAGTAATCATTCAGAGCGCCAATGATCCCAAAGGGGCACTGCTGCGGCTTTTCTTGAGGCCGTTCTCGATACTTCCCGATGCTCCTCGGCATTGAGGGGGGTCATTTCTCGTTGTTGGCCTTGGTTAACCTAACGCCAGCGCCGCCGCCATTCTCAGGGATGAACTCGACTCCCTCACTTTCGAGTGCATGGCAAATTGCGGTAACGGCATCAGCCGAAGGGTAGGGTTTCCCGGACCCTTCGGCTCTTTTTACTGTCATTGAAGACACTCCGGCAAGTTCCGACAGTCTCTTTTGGGAGAGACCTTTTAGTGCCCTGCCTGCCCTGATTTGTCCGGCCAGCGATTTTTTCTCTTGTTCCAAAATAGAACATTCCTTATGTTCCCATGTGGAACAATACCACAATAGGATACCCTGACAATGACGAACGAACGCGTTTGCGCGAACGGGATAGCTATGCCCAAAAAGCCGCATTCCGAACTGAACCCCTATCACAAGGCGATATTCCTTCACGAAATGATTCAGGCGGCGGTCACGATTGTTGAAACGCTTCCAAGTGACAAGATCGTCAAAACCGGCCTGTCTGCGCTTCTTGATGTGATCGGAGAGCGGGCAAATGCGCTCCAATTCGATCTTGATGCCGCCGCATTCTGCGAATGCTGGCCAGCGGTTTCTGCGGCGCTGGGCCGGGACGCAGCGCTTGGGTTTCGGGAGTGATTAGGTGCTGCAACTTAAGGTGATGATGTGCCGAACGGTGCATTTCAATGACAGGAGTTCACGACTGTGACGGATGAACGTTTTTTTGCGACCCCCTCAACGCCCGCCGCGCAGCCGGTGCGCAACTTGGAAAACAACGATGTGGAAGGCTATGCATTGTGTTCCGAGCATATTTTCCATGAGCATGTTCAAAAAACTCAGTCCCTGCGAGACCGTCACGCGGCCTATCTGGACGGTCTGCCGACTGATCCAAAAGCTGCTGTTGCGGCGGCAAATAAGCTGCTTCGCTTCGGCCTTCGGGAATATCCTGACGGGATTGAAGAGGCCCTGCATTTGTCCTGGGCGCTTAGTGCAATGGTTCAATCATGCGGCACAGATGAAGAAGGGCCGCAGCGGTCCGCCACGATCTATGTCGCGGAGCGGGTGGCTCTTGCGATGATCCGTGCCACCCAACAGTTGGACCGGATTTCGGACATTTTGGGCAATCCGGGACGGGTCGAGCGACAGTAAGGCAAACCTTGGATGAAGATTCCGGTTTGCAAATTTCATCGACCCGCCTGTTGTCTTGACGACTCTCCAAGAACATGTATCTTAAAACGTATATTCGAACACATGTTAATCCAAGGGAGACCCCATATGGACTTCGCAGATTTGCGTTTCACAGTTTCAGAAGTCGCAGCGCTTACTGAAACTAATCTCAACACGGTTCAGGGCTGGCGGCGCAAAGGCTTTTTTGACTTGGGTGATGGGGAAGGTTGGCACCGCTTCACTATGACAGAGCTATTCTCAATTGCCGTTTTCGCAGAAGTTTCCGGTTGGACCGGCAATCAAGACGTTGCCTCTTCCTCTTGCTCTTTGGCCGACCAGATGTTGACTGAAATCATCGAAGACGGTGCTGCGCCCTACTTTGTCGGCGCTGGCCGCAATGGCACCGTTTCGGCGATGGAAGTTACTTATGGCATTGATGATGTGGGCCGCGTCTTGAGCGGCTTGTTGGTAACTGGTGTGGATGCCGGAGCCTATATTGTGGTGGATTACAGCGCGATCTTTCAGCGCCTGTTCGAGCGCCTTCATAAGGCCGGATATACCGTCAACAAAAATGGCGAAGATAACTGACATGGCACACCTTCATACCTTTGATCTTGGCCACCCCTTTGAATTCATCCAGCTTGTCGAGTTGCATCGCCGGGAAGACTGCGAAGATGGGATTTTGGAGATTTCCGGCCTGTACGCAATAGCGCCTGACGAACCTGGCGGTTTGGTGACGGTCAAAGAAATTCGGCAGATCCAAGACAGAAATCTTCAATTTACAAATCGTTTCGAGGTGGTGGAATGACGCCGGCGTTGCATATTCATGGCCCAATTGGCGAAGGTGAGAATACGCCCGCTGCAATTGGTGCGTTCCTCTCGGAAAATTCCGCTGTGTCGGTGACTGTGGCGATCAATTCTTTTGGTGGTATCGCATCCGATGGCGCGGCGATTATGGCGCTCTTTGAGCAACATGGACGGGTCCAGGCGGAAGTGATCGGTGTGGCCGCTTCTGCGGCCTCCTTGATGGTTATGGGTGCTGCTGAAATCACAATGCACACGGCGGCGCATATGATGATCCATGAGCCGTCAAATCTTGCCTGGGGAACCGCAGAGGATCTGCGCCGCGAAGCGGATATGCTGGAAAAACTGTGCGAAACCTATGGCGCCGCCTATTCCCGTGCGACCGGCCACCCGGTAGAGAGAATCCGCGCTTGGATGGCGGCGGAAACTTGGCTGACTGCCGACGAAGCCCTTACACTGAACTTCTGCAACTCGATCTTCGGGGCTGATGAAGCAACGCCGGAGCCGGTCGCGCAATTCGATTACACCCGTTTCAAATCGCCGCCCGTCGAATTGGCGCAACTTGCGGTTCGAAAGGGATGGGCCGGAAACGTCGCCGAATACTCCTAAGATAACCCAAAGCCGCGGACCGATGTGATTCGTTTGGTTGGCTTTCCCCAAGAGGTTTTTACACTTGCCACGCCCATCTGTTCCTTTGCCAAAAGACGTGATTGCCATCGTGAAAGGGTTGAAAAACGAGGGCATTTCCTCCGGGCTTATACGCTGCGCAGATGGAACCGAAATAAAATGGGGTACTACTGAAAAGGCAGATGCGCCCGTAACTGAATTGGAAAAGTGGAAGGCCAAGCGCAATGCAACTTCCTAAGGGTGTGCATAGGGTCCGGCGGAAGCTAGCCAATGGAAAGAGCCGGTTTCACTTCTATGCATGGCGCGGGCGCGGCGCTCCGAAGTTTTGGGAGGACAACAAGAGAATCCCACGGAGCCGGATTTTTTCGTAGCATACGCGGAATGTGTCGAACGTCCGAAACCGGCAATGCTTATGGTGTCTGCACTTGTGGATGAATTTTTGTCCAGTGCGTCAATGCCCAAAGGTGAACGGTCCAAGGCGGATCTGCGCAAGTGGGCTTTGCGCTTTGCCAAGCATTTTGACACGGCACCCGCTGTGATCTTCGAGGAACGCGGTTCCCGTGGCGAGGTCAATGCATGGCGAGCGAAGTGGAAGCACTCGCCTAAGCAACACGACATGGCCGGAACGCACGCGGTTCGCGTTCTGAATTGGGCGGTGGAAGAAGGTAAGCTATCAGAGCACCATTGTCACAAGTTGCGGCAACTCTATGAAGTCGACCGCTCCGAGATCGTTTGGACGCCAGCGGATCGTGATGCAATCGACGCCAAGGCACCGGAGTGGGTGCGGCGTATTCTCTGTGTCGCCTGCGAGACTGGTTTGCGCCCTGGCGATCTTATCAAGCTGACAACTGGTGCAGTGGAGCAAACCCCGAAGGGGCGGCGGTTGCGTGTGAGGACGAACAAACGCGGACGTGTCGCCCATATCCCGATCACTCCGAAACTTGCCACGACTATTGATGCTACGCCCCGCGACCGACTGTTGATCCTTACCAACGCCAGTGGGCGGCCATTGACCGAACATCGCGCTTCTGAGGGTCTGCGCCAGTGGCGTGACAAAGCGGGACTAAGTCGCGATCTGCGGTTGCAAGATTGCCGAGGTACGGCGGCAACCCGACTATTGAACGTAGGTTTGAGCCTGTCGGAAATTGCCAACCACATGGGCTGGTCAATCCGTCACGCCGCTAATGTGATCGAACATTATGCCCGCGTATCGCCGAACGAAACTGACGCAGTTTTGGTCAAGTTGGCACAAGCAAAAGGGGGTGGACAGTGAACAAAACTGTAAACGCCCCTGTAAACCGCGCAGTGCGCGCAATCTATGAGGTGAGTTAAGTGATTGATTTTAAATGGAGGCGAGTAGGAGAATCGAACTCCTGTACACGGATTTGCAATCCGCTGCGTCACCACTCCGCCAACTCGCCGCCGATATGGTGTTCTGCCGGATAACGGATCTCTTGCCGACCTGCAAGCCCCTGCACACATGCAGATGCAGGAAATCGTGATAGCGGTCATTGCCGCAGGCAAAGCTTTGTGGCAAGACAGGGTGAACGTTCCTGAACTGACGAGTTTAGATATGCCTGATTATGCCCTGCGCCGGACCTTTATGGTCGACACCCAGGTTCGTCCTTCGGATGTGACCAAATTCCCGATCATTGACGCCATGTTGTCCGTCCCGCGCGAGGTTTATGTGCCGCGCGAAAAACGCGAAGCGGCCTATGTCGGCGAGAATATCGAATTTGCCCCCGGTCGCGTGATCCTGGAACCGCGCACATTGGCGAAAATGCTGGACGGTCTGGCAATTTCTGGTGGCGAGCTGGTTTTGGATATTGGCGCGGGCTATGGCTATTCTGCTGCGGTCATCGCCCGGATGGCCGAGGCCGTGATCGCCGTCGAAGATGACGGTGACCGGGTTGCAGAGGCCCAGGGCGCGCTGACCGAACAGGGTGCGGATGGCGTCATCATGCATGAAGCGCCGTTGAACGAGGGCGCGCCGGAGCATGGGCCCTATGACGTGATTGTCATCGAAGGTGGCATCGCCGATGTCCCGCCCGCAATTGCCGACCAGTTGAAAGAGGGCGGGCGCATTGCCGCGCTGTTCATGGATGGCGCATTGGGCACCGTGCGGATCGGATACAAGCAGCACGGGGTCATCACCTGGCGGTTTTCCTTCAATGCCTCGGCGCCTGTTTTGCCGGGTTATGAAAAAACGACGGAATTCGCGCTTTAACGCGTTGAACATTTGGTACGTGTTACCCAGATGGGTGAAGTCCATAGCTGCATGTTCCAAAGGAATTGATCCGGCAAACATGTCATTTGCGTCCGGGTAGGAGACCCTATTGATGATCGGCAAGACAATGAAACTTTCGGCAAAGCGTTTGATGCTGGCGTTTACAGTGGCTGCGGTCCCGGTTTTCGCCCCTTTGGCGGCCACAGCCGAAACCTTGGCGGATGCTCTTGCCGGGGCTTACGATCATTCAGGTCTGTTGCAACAAAACCGGGCGCTGCTGCGCGCCGCCGACGAAGATGTGGCGGTCTCGGTCGCACAGCTTCGCCCGATCCTTGGGTGGGCGGCATCCTTCTCGCGTGATTTTGGGTATTCCAACGCGTTCAGCACATCCGCCGGCACATTCGTCGGGTCAGGATCGCAAAGCGATACCGCGAGTTTTGCAATCACCGCTGAATTGTTGCTGTATGATTTTGGCGCATCGCGTTTGCGGATTGATGCGGCCAAGGAAACCGTGCTTGCCACCCGCGAGGGGCTGATCGCGATTGAGCAATCGGTGTTGCTGCGGGCGGCCACGGCATTTGTGAACGTGCATCGTGCGGCGGAAACCGTCGCCCTGCGTCAGAACAACCTGCGGCTGGTGCAACAGGAATTGCGCGCCGCGCGCGACCGTTTCGAAGTGGGCGAAGTAACCCGCACGGATGTCTCTTTGGCCGAAGCGCGCCTGGCGTCGAGCCGCGCCAATCTGGCGGCCTCCGAAGGTGAGTTGCAGCAGGCGGCGGAAGAATACAATGCCGCGGTTGGCCACAAGCCTGGCAATCTGGTCCCGGTGACACGGCTGCCGCAGCTGGAATCCAATGTGGATACGGCCAAAGCCATCGCACAGCGCACCCATCCCGATATGAAACAGGCGCAGCACCAGGTTGCGACCGCAGATCTGAACGTGCGCCGGGCCGAAGCTGCGATGAAACCCACGGTGAAGCTGACCGGTCGGTTGGCCAAAGCCGGTGATTTCGATTCCGAGGCGTATAGCAACTCTGGTTCGGTATCGTTGGATTTCTCGGGCCCGATCTATCGCGGTGGCGAATTGTCCGCATTGGCGCGTCAGGCTGCGGCGCGCTCTGATGCGGCGCGATCAAATCTGCATGTCGTGCAACATGCGGTGGCTTTGCGGGTTGGCAATGCCATGGCCGGGTATCGCGTAGCAAATGCCTCGATCGAGGCGACGCAGCGCCAGATTGCTGCGGCGCGGGTGGCGTTTCGCGGTGTGCGCGAAGAGGCCAGCCTGGGCCAGCGGACCACGCTGGATGTTCTGACCGCGGAACAGGAATTGCTGGATGCGGAAACGGCCTATACCTCGGCGGTGGCGGACAGGGCGATTGCCGCCTATCAGGTTTTGTCGTCAATGGGATTGATGACCGCCAAACATCTGGCGCTGAATGTGCAGCAATATGATCCGGCTGAATATTACCGTTTGATTAAGAATGCCCCGGCAAAAAGCCTTCAGGGCGATAAATTGGACCGTGTTCTGCGCCGTATTGGTGACTGATACCTACGTAATTGCCACAAGTCGCGCACAATTGTTGCTATCTGTTGTGTGGGTGTGTCGGGCGGGTTATCCTTTGCCCGAGGCAAAGTGGTGAACAAAATGTCAGATCCTGTTAAATCCTCTGAAATTGAGGATGTGCTGTCGTCTATTCGCAGACTGGTGTCCGAAGAGGCACGTAGCGAAATGCAAGCGCGGCGTAAATCCCCGCCTGCGAAAGCGCCAGCCCCGGTTGCGCCGCCAATGGCGCAAACTCCTTCGGCGAAACCGGCGCCAACCGTCGTTCCAGCAACCAGACCCGTTCCGGCGTCTGGTGTCGTGCAACCCCCGAAAGTCGCGCCAGAGACATCCGATGTTGCGGCAAAGGCCAATAGCCAGCCAGAGCCGGATGCTTTGGTCCTGACCCCGGCGCTGCGTGTGCATCAGGGTGGGGCGGACACGCAAACGCCCAGTGATTTCGCCGTGCCAGAGGCCGCTGTGTCTGCGGCGGATCTGGAGGCAGAGGATGATGCCCCCAATGCGGGGGGGCAGGGCCCGGAAGTCGCGCAAACGGAAGCAGCAGAAGCCGCTGTTGACGTCGAGGCCGGTGATGATTTGCAAGAGGCCGTTTTGGACGTGGTTGCCGAGGCGATCGCCGCGTCGGCCGTCGATGCCGAACTTTCCGAAGATCCCGCGCCGATGCCCGGAAACGACGACGTCGCAGAGCCAGCCATGGATGCCGCACCGGTGCCAGATGCGGTGGGCGAAGTTGCGGAAGACGAGGCCGAGGTTGCGGCGGACCCAATCGAGGATCTGCACGAACCCCCAAGCGAGCCTTTGACCCTGGATGCCAAATTGATCGCGCTTGAGGCTTTGATCGCGACCTCCAAAGCGACCAGTGCAGCCAAGCCGGAGGCCGCTGCGCCTTCCACTGAACGGCCAATCGCGGAAATAACACCGGAACCCATCTCGGACGTAGCGCCAATGGCGGCGCCAGAACCAAAGGCGACGCCAGAGGTCGCCCCAGAACCCAAGGCGACGCCAGAGCCAAAAGCCGAGCAAGAGATCGCACCAAAGGCCCAAGAGCCTGTCACGCCAGAGGCCACTGCGACGGTTGTTTCGCTGCCGGAAGACACGGCAGAAGAAGAGCCGACCATCACCTGGGAAGATCACCTGCCCGAAGGTTCAGACCCGCAGGCCGATCCCGAACCAGAGGATCTCGCGTCGCGTGACGAAGCCGATCCCGTGGATGTGGTTGCCGATGCGGTTGTGGATATCGAATCGCACCTGCGGCCGATTGACCCCGCACCCATGCCAGAGGCTGCATCCCTTGCCGCCGCAGAACAGGCCCCGACGCCTTCGCCCGAACGCACCGAAGAGGCAAATGCCGACGCCGGTGATCTGCAAACAATTGACGAAGACACCCTGCGTACCATGGTGGCCGAAATTGTAAGAAGCGAGCTTCAGGGCGCTCTGGGGGAACGGATCACCCGCAACGTGCGCCGTCTCGTCCGGCGCGAGATCCATCGCGCCCTTGCCAATCAGGATCTCGACTAAGTCAAATCGGCCCGCATAACCGATGGGGGTAGGGGAGGCCGCGCAACCTTTGCGCGGCATTTTCCCGGACTTTTATCTGAACACACAAAAAACGCGCCCTGCAGAGGGCGCGTTTTTTTTAAGGTCGTTTAGGTGCACTCAAGTCGTAATCAGGCGGCTTCAGCCTGTTCTGCGGCAGCAGCGGCATTACGGCGTTCACTCTCTTCGCGCGAAAGCGCAACCGAGGTGCGAACACCCTTGCCCACGAAATCCATCAATCCGGACACAACCCGTTCATTCGGGTCGATCCCGGCGCAGGACAACACTTCGCGACCATCGCGCGACCGTGCCCAGCGGGCGATTTGTTCGGGGCCATTGCCATACTTCTTGTCGTCGGCGATAGCATCGTCGAGTGCAGCCAAAACCACCGCAGCAAACAGCTTGCGGGCACGGCTGCCCTGTTCGCTGTTAAAGGCTGTACCATCAACGAAATCTTTCATGAATTGTCCTTTGTTCTTGCTCTTGCGTTTTCGGCGTGAAGGCCCTTATGGCGCTTTTTTTCTGATTCGGATACCCTGCAAATGCATACCACTTATGCGTATATTGCATGGCTTTTCGCAGGTGCAAAACGAGATATGGTAAGCTTGCACCGCGCCGCAACCCGATATATAGGGTCGCAAAGTTCGACATCAACCTTCTGACAAGGTTTTGCCCCAATGCCCAAGATCAACGGTAATGAAATTCGTCCTGGAAATGTGCTTGAGCACAATGGTGGTCTTTGGGCCGCGGTCAAGGTCGATCATGTCAAACCCGGCAAGGGCGGGGCATTCGCGCAGGTTGAAATGAAAAACCTGCGCAACGGTTCCAAACTGAATGAACGGTTCCGCTCGGCGGACAAGGTCGAACGGGTGCGTCTGGAACAAAAAGACATGCAGTTCCTGTACGAAAATGACGGCATGTTGGTGTTCATGGACATCGAAACCTATGACCAGGTGGAATTGCCTTCGGACATTCTGGGCGAGCGGCGTCCTTTCCTTCAGGATGGCATGACCATCGTCGTGGAATTCCACGACACCGAGGCGCTGAATGCGACCCTGCCGCAGAAGGTCACCTGCAAGATCGTCGAGACAGAGCCGGTCGTCAAAGGTCAGACCGCCGCCAATAGCTTCAAGCCTGCCGTTCTCGACAACGGTGTTCGTGTTTCGGTGCCGCCGTTTGTCGGTCAGGACGAGATGATCGTCGTGAACACCGAAACCATGGAGTATTCCGAGCGCGCCTGACCCGGGGCTCGCGCGCATATCCCCCGACTTCCGGGGGCGCAAATATCATGAACCAAGGCCTCCGGCACTTAGCCAAGGAGGCCTTTTTGATGATTAACCCCTGCACAGTTTCCGATCTGCCAGGCATTGGCGGCCATGTTGCATGGCCTGCATGCGGCGCAATTGCATGTGCTGCCACAGCCAAACGGTGGCGCCGCCGATGATCTCGGCAAATCGCTGCATCTCGCGATGATACGCGGCACCCGGATATTGGCCTACCGAACCGAAGACGTGCCGCGCGGCATCCTGCTGTGGCACGTCGCGGACCGGCCCAGCGCGCCCAGGGCGCCGCAGCAGGCCGTGCTCGACCATATCTATGTCGCGCCGGGTTGGCGCCGTCGCGGCATCAAGCGCCGCCTTGTTCGACGGTTCGAGGCAGAGCTTGCCGCTGCGGGATGCGTGGGCTGGCTTACCGCAACAGAAGTGGCAGCGCGTCAGGGCAGCATGGCGGGGCCGCTGGCGGCCCCAACGTGGAACATCGGGATCAGCTCAAGAGCCTGACAGGCACACCATCGGCCTGCATCTCGCCCTTGGCGCGATCGAAACGCAAATAGGCCAGGGCCCGCAGGGCACCCTCGGTCCCGGCTTGTGTGCCCAAGACCCCAACGGCTTTGCCATCGGCGGTGATTTCGGTGCCAACCGGGGCCCGCCCGTCAATCGCCACCTGGGCCAATCCCTTGCGCAGTTCGGTTTTGTGTTTCATGCGCGCCGTCACTTCCTGACCGACGTAACACCCCTTGCGGAAATCCACACCCGACAGCCGTTCAAACCCCATTTCCAACAGATAGGAATCGGTCCCCAATTCTGCCCCCCATCGCGGCACCAGGGCGGCAACATGCAGTGCGTCCCAATCGGTGTCGTCGTCGGCCAGCGCTTCGGCGGCAATCAACCGCCAGCCCAGCCGGGCATCGCGCGGATCTGCCAATGCGCCGTCTGGGGTCTGGCCAGTGCCCCGGGATACCTGCAAATCCGTCATTTCGATGACCACGTCGGCCCGCAGCTTGTACATGCCCAACCGCGCCAGCAATCCCGGCGCCAATTCGGCCTCGCAATCCATCAGGACATCATCGCCATCCGCCTGCAAAAAGAACTCTGCCAGCAATTTGCCCTGCGGCGTCAGGATCGCGGCATAGACCAGCCCCTGTGCCAACCCGGCGATGTCATTGCTGACCAGGCCCTGCAAAAAGTCACGGACATCGCCGCCGGACAGGCGCAGCACCTTGCGGGTCTCTGCATAATTGGTCATTTCGCATTTCCTTTTATCGCCTTGCTTTCATATAGACCCGACAGGGACAACCAAAAGAGGGCAAATCATGCGCGCACCGATTTCGGTCATCATTCCGACATTGAATGCCGGGGCGGATCTGCCCGCCTGTCTGATGACCCTGGGCGAAGGTTTGAAAGAAGGGGTGATCCGCGAATTGATCATCAGCGACGGGGGCTCTACCGACACCACGCTGGAAACCGCCGCCGCCGCCGGGGCCGATGTCGTGACCGGCCCGCCATCGCGCGGCGCGCAGCTGCGCCGTGGGGCGGATGCGGCACAGGGGGATTGGCTGCTGTTCCTGCATGCCGACAGCCAATTGTCCCAGGGCTGGACCGGGCCCGTGCTGGATCATCTCGCGCGCGACACCGCCGCCTGTTTCTGCCTCGCCTTCCGAAGCCGCCACCCAATGGCGCGCCTCACCGCAGCCTGGGCCAACCTGCGCAGCCGCATGTTCAATCTGCCCTACGGCGATCAGGGGCTGCTTATTCCACGGGCGCTGTACGAAGGCATCGGTGGCTACCCTGACCAACCGCTGATGGAGGATGTGGCCATCGCGCGGGCCCTTGGCACCCTCCGGGTCTTGCCGGTGACGACAACAACCTCTGCCGAAAAATACATCCGCGATGGATGGCTCCGCCGGGGCCTGCGAAATATCACCACGCTGTTGCGCTATCTGTCGGGGACATCACCGGAAACGCTGGCCAAATCCTATCAACGCCCCCGGTCCTGACCTTCTTCTGTTTGGAAATATCCCGGGGTCCGGGGCAGAGCCCCGGTCAGCTTCGGCCAAGGTCAGCTTGCGCCGCTGTCCTGCATCCCATGCAACCGGGCATAGGCGCCGCCGGCCGCCAAAAGCGCGTCATGCGTGCCCTGTTCCACCACCTGGCCCTGATCCATCACCACAATCTTGTCGGCGTGGCGCACGGTCGACAAGCGGTGGGCAATCACCAATGTGGTGCGCCCCTTCGCCAGTTGATCCAACGCCTGCTGCACCAATGCCTCGGACGCGGTGTCCAGCGCCGAGGTCGCTTCGTCCAGCAACAGGATCGGCCGGTCGCGCAGCACCGCGCGGGCAATTGCCACCCGCTGGCGCTGCCCGCCCGATAGGTTCGATCCGCGTGGCCCGGCGGGGCTGTCCAAACCATCATTCAGACGTGGCAAGAAATCATCGACATGTGCCGCCGCCAGCGCGGCTTGCAGCGCAGTGTCGCTCACGTCCTTGCCGTCCAGCACGATATTGTCGCGCAGGCTCTCGTCAAACAGCAACGCCTCCTGGCTGACCACCGAAAACAGCGACCGCACATCCGCCACATCCATCTCGCGCACATCGGTGCCGCCGATGGTGACCTGGCCGGATTGCACATCCACCAGCCGGGTGATCAGATTGAACACTGTCGATTTGCCCGCACCCGACGCGCCGACCAATGCGGTGGTCTTGCCAGCCTCGGCCACAAGCGACGCACCGCGCAGCACCGGGGCATCGCCAAAGGCCAGATGCACATTGTCCAGCACAATCTCTGGTGCACCTGTCGGCGCGGGTTTCGGCTTGGCCGGCGAATTCAGCGCCGGTTTGGTTTCCAGAAGTTCGCGCAATCGCTCGATCGCGGCCGCAGCCACCTGCCAGACACCCGAGACCGCGCCCAACCGGCGCAGGGGCTCGAAGGTCAGGCCAAGCGCGGTGAAAAACGCCATGAAATCGCCCACCGTCTTGGTGCCGTCGATGATTTCACGCCCGCCATAGAGCAGCACGCCAAAGAAGCCGACACCGGCCATCAGATCGACCAGACCGGGGATCATCGCCTGACCAAGGGCCGATTTGGTTTCAACCTTGATGCGTTTGCGGGTCAATTTGCCGTAGCGGCCCGCCTGATAGCCTTCCAGCCGGTTCAGCTTGATTGGCACGATGCCGTGGAAAATTTCGTTCAACCGCACCGACAGGCTGGCCGCGACATCGCGGGCAGAACGCGCATGGCGGCGCACATAGCGTTGCAGGACAACCACCGGCACCACCATCACCGGCACGCCGACCATGGCCACCAGCGTCCAGCGCCAGTCAATGCCAAGCGCCACCCCGAACAGCGACACCAGCGCAATGGCATCCCGCCCGGCGCCGGTGACAATTGTACGCCAGACCTTGTTGATTGATCCGACATCGCCCTCGACCCGTTGCATCAGATAGCCGGGGGAATGTGTCTGGTGGAACTGGCCCTCAAGCGTCATCAGATGGCTGACAAGATCTTCGCGGATCTCGCCCGCGGTCACCTGGCCAAGTCGCGTCAAAAGCACCTTTTGCACCACGGATGCACCGGCGCGCAGGGCAAAGATCCCCAGAATGGCCAAAGCCACCCAAATCAAAAGGTCCCCACGTCCACCGATGAAAATCTGGTCGAACATCGGCTTCATCGCATAGCTGATCGCGCCATACATGCCGCCTTCGATGGCCATGAAGACCAGCGCAATCGACAACAGCCCGATGTGGCGGTGCAGATACCGCCGCCAGAGCCACATACCAAGCCCCTTGGAGTGATGGGCGGCCTCTGACGTATTGGCCTTCGGGCCCTTGGGGTTTGGGGGCTGTGTTGCCGGGTCGGTCACGTGTTTTCCAGTGCCAGATCACGCAGCATTTGCGCGCATTGTGCCGGGCTGTCGCGCCGATCCCAGGCATCGTTCAAACGCTGGGCGCGATATTCTGTGCCCAACCAGGTTTCAAAATCAATCGGATCGGCGTTTTTACGTGCCTCATAGACATCAAGGATATAATCCTGCACCCCGGTCTTGGTCCATTTCATATGCAGGTATTTCATGCCCAGCTGCGCGCGGGCCTCTTCCACCGGTACATCTTCGCAGACCATAAGGTACATTGCGGCGACGATCCCGGCGCGGTCCGCACCGGATTTGCAATGGAACACAAACGGTTTTTCCACGTCGCGAATGGCGTCAAGGACGGCCTGAATCCGTTCCCGCTTGGTCGCATTGCGTGCCCACATCTTGGTGACGTGAAATTTCAGCCCCAGCTTTTCACAGGCTTCCTTTTCAAACAGGTAATGGGCGAATTTCTCTTCTCCGCGCAGGGTGATCACCGATTTGATTCCCATATCGCGGTACCGTTTCAGCCGCGCAGGCCCGGGGTGGTTTGATCGGTACACCCCCGGCGCAATCTGAAAGAAATTGGTCCACGGCACCCGCAGGAAGGCATGATCGAAGATCTGATAATGCACATGACCCCAGAACCGGCCTGACGGGGTAGAGATATCCTTGCCAAAGGACCGCCGCAACTTGCGCTCGCGGTCTTCGATCCAGGTCATCATTGCCTTGAACATGGAATTCCGGCTTTTGCCGCCCCAGAGTTTCGCTGCATTTATGGTCTGCGCGGGTTTAGGCGACCGTGGCCCCTGTGGCAAGCGTGGCCATGTGGATTGACGGCGGTCGATTGCCGGGGTTAGCTCTCTTCAAACTTTCGGAGCCTTCCACATGTCCCTAGCCAATGGCCGCACTTACCGGGCGATTCCCGGTCCGTCGGAAACCCCGGATGCCGTACAGCGCGCGATGCACCGGTCTTCGGTAAATATCTATGAGGGTGAGATTGTCGATCTGACCCATAGCCTTGTCCCGGATCTGCGCCGGGTGGCGCGGACCACACATAATGTGGCGATGTATATCTGCAACGGCCATGGCGCCTGGGAGGCCGCGCTGGACAATGTGCTGAACCCCGGCGACCACGTGCTGGTGCCTGCGACCGGTCGGTTTGCCCATGGCTGGGCGGAAATGGCGGTCGGGTTGGGGATCGTGCCCGAGATCATCGAATATGGCCTGCAATCCCCCTTTGATGTCGCCGAAGTGGAACAACGCCTGCGCGACGACAAGGCGCATCGGATCAAGGCGGTAATGGGTGTGCATGTCGATACGGCGACCTCGATCCGGTCCGATATTGCCGGGCTGCGCCGGGCGCTGGATGCGGCGGGGCATCCTGCGCTGTTGATGGCGGATTGCGTGGCCTCCTTGGGATGTGACCGATTCGAGATGGATGAATGGGGGGTCGATGTCACGGTGACCGGCAGCCAAAAGGGGCTGATGGTGCCGCCGGGGCTGGGGATCGTGTTCTTTTCGCCCAAGGCGGCGGCGCATCGCCCGGAACGGGTGTCCCGGTATTGGGATTGGGGTCCACGAGCCGACCCGGACATGTATTATCAATTTTTCGGCGGCACGGCGGCGACCCATCATATCTATGGAATGCGCGCGGCGCTGGACATCATGATGGCCGAAGGGATCGAGGCGATCTGGTATCGGCACGCAACCCTTGCGCGGGCGATTTGGGCCGCGGTCGAAACCTGGGGCCAGGAGGGGCGCCTGCGGCTTAACGTGGTCGATCCTGCCTTTCGCAGCCATGCGGTGACCGCGCTTGCCATCGGCGCGCCGGACGGGCAACGGCTTCGGGATTGGTGTGAGCGCAATACCGGGGTGACCCTGGGCATTGGCCTGGGCATGGCCCCCCCCGACAGCGCAGAGCGGCATGGGTATTTCCGCATTGGCCACATGGGCCATGTCAATGCGCATATGGTTTTGGGGCTGTTGGGCAGTGTCGAGAGGCCTGAGCGCATTGAACATCCCGCATCGCGCGGGGGGCGTTCAGGCGGCGGTGTCGGTCATTTCTGCCAGCGCCGAGCCAGCCGATTGATCCAGAGGTTGAGTGCCACCCCGGTCAGCAGCACCGCCGCCAGACCGAAGCTGGCCAGGAGCGCGATCAAAATCCAGCCGAGGTTGACGCCGAACATCACCACACAGGCGGTGGTGTAATCCGGTGCACGGCCGATCGCGCGATCTTTGGCTCTGTCATACATGCGACACCCCGACAATTCGTTGTTGGGGTCAGGTTAACCGGTTTCCCGATAGTGGTCGGTAAATTTTTCGGGACGGGGACCAAGACGTGGGGGAGTGGGAGCGCGCACTTCGGGTTTGTTGGCGGGCAGCCCCCCAAACCGCAGGGCAGATGTGGGGTAGCCGCCCAAACCACAGGACAGATGGGGGGCAGCCCCCCAAACCGCAGGATAGATGGGGGGCCAGCCCTCCAAACCGCAGGACAGATGGGGGGCCAGCCCCCCAAACCCCCCGGGATATTTCTGGTCAGATGAAAGGCGAAACCCCGATCAAATCTGAGGGCATTCTGGGCGGGCGGGGTGATGCGGCGCTGTGGTGCTCAGGACGGTGTCAATGTGCCGTCGGCCATCGTGACCTGGCGGTCCATGCGCCCGGCAAGGTCGAGATTATGGGTGGCGATCAGCGCGGACAGGCCCGTGTCCCGTACCAGGGACATCAGGACGTCAAACACCCGGTCTGATGTGGCGGGGTCCAGGTTGCCGGTGGGTTCATCCGCCAGCAGAAGCCGGGGCGCATTGGCCATGGCACGGCAAAAGGCCACCCGCTGTTGTTCGCCGCCCGACAACGCACCGGGCCGATGTGCGGCCCGAGTTTCAAGCCCGACTTTGGCCAGTAGATCCTTGGCGCGGTCGCCTGCGTCCGCCTGGGGCACACCATCGGCCAATTGCGGCAGAACCACGTTTTCCATTGCGGAGAATTCCGGCAGAAGGTGGTGAAACTGATAGATAAATCCGACTTCTCTTCGCCGTGTTGCTGTGCGTTTTCGGTCGGATAATCCGATCATGTCCTGACCCGCGATCCTGACCGATCCGGCATCCGGCACGTCCAGAAGGCCGGCGATATGCAGCAGTGTCGATTTGCCCGCGCCGGAGGGGGCGACCAAGGCCACGACCTCGCCTTTGGCCAAGGTCAGGTCGGCGCCACGCAGCACCTCGACAGCATTTTTCTGGCCCTTGTTATAGGACTTGGTCACACCCTGCAGGGACAATACCGGATCATTCATAGCGCAGCGCCTCGACCGGGTTCATCCGCGCGGCACGGCGGGCCGGAAAAATGGTGACCACAAAGCTCAGACCGAGCGACAGCGCCACAGCGGAGATCACATCCGACAGTTGCAGTTTCGCAGGCACCGCGTAGAGCCCGCGAATGGACGGATCCCAGACGCCGCCGCCCGCAACGTAGTTCACCAGCGAAAAGACCGCATCGACGTTCAGGGCAAACAGGCAGCCAAACAGCACCCCAAACCCCGTACCGATCAACCCGGTAAAGGCCCCGCAGATAAAGAACACCCGCAAGACCGAGCCTTCGGACAGGCCCATGGTGCGCAGGATGCCGATGTCGCGGCCCTTGTTCTTGACCAGCATGATCAGCCCCGACACGATGTTCATTGCCGCGATCAGCACCAGGATCGACAGGATGACGAACATCACATTGTCCTCGATTTCCAGAGCGCGCAGAAAAGATCCGCTGGCATCCCGCCAGGTCCAGATCAGGGCCCGATCACCCGCCGCCTGCATCAATGGCAGGGCCAGCGCGTCGACGGCATCCGGGTCTTTGACCATGACCTCGATCTCATCCGCGGCATCTTCGCGGTTGAAATAGATCTGGGCCTCTGCAAATGGCATATAGAGCCGCGTGCGGTCGATATCATAGCGGCCCGCCGTGAAAATATACGTAACTTCATAGGCCTGGACACGCGGCGAGGTGCCGAATGGCGTCTTGACCCCATCCGGGGAAATCAGCCGAATGCGGTCGCCGATGGTCACCCCCAGCTCGCGCGCGACACCAGATCCGATGGCAATACCCTCGGAGAACCGCCCCAAGTCGCCTTGTTTTTCCTCGGGGTTTGCAATGCGCGGGATGGTCGACAGGTCGGCGGCGGAGATGCCGAACACCTCGATCCCGGAGTTGCGGCCATTGGCGGTGGCCATCACCTGACCCTTGATCAGCGGGGCTGCGCGGGTGACATAATCCTGAGCGGCAATTCGGTCGGCCAAAGCCGTGTAATCCGGGATTGTACGGTCGATCTGGCCAAATTCATTCACATCCGCCTGGTAATAGACGGTGACATGGGCATTGGTCCCCAAAATCGTGTCAACGAATTCCGCCCGAAACCCAGAGCGCACGGCAAGGGTCGCGATCAGGGCAAACACCGCCAACGTAATGCCGATCAGGCTGATCCAGGTCATGGTGCTGACGCCGCCTTCGGCGCGTTTTGCCCGCAGGTAGCGCCAGGCAATCATCCATTCGAACCGCGCAAAGGGCGCGGGCGTGCGGGGATGTGGTCGCGGGTTGGCTTGGCTCATGCGATTTCCTTGGTTTCGCGCGGAAAGTGGGCAAAGCGGCGACGAGGGTCAAGCGCCGTTTGCCAATTTGGCGTGATCGGCGGAATGCAGGCATGTTGCGGGACTTTTTCTCTTCTGCAAACCGGCCTTCGCGGCTTTGCAACCGTGCAATTCCCGCGCTTGCATCGGCTTGCCGCTCTGTCATAGTGCGGCGCCATGAGAGATCCACGTTTCACCGCAATTGTCGCTGCCCTGCCGTCAACTGTGCCCTTTGTCGGGCCGGAAAAGCTTGAACGGGACCGGGGTGGCACGTTTGTTGCCCGATTGGGCGCAAACGAGAGTGTGTTTGGCCCATCGCCCAAGGCGATTGCCGCGATGCAGGCCTCGGTTGGCGACATCTGGAAATATGGCGACAGCACCAGCCATGATTTGCGCCATGCGATTGCCGGCGATCTGGGTGTCGACCCGGACAACATCGTTGTCGGGGCAGGGATTGACGGGCTGCTTAATTCCACCGTGCGGTTGATGGTCGGGCCGGGTGATCATGTGGTGACTTCGGATGGGGCCTATCCGACATTCAACTATCATGTGGCGGGCTATGGCGGCACTTTGCACAAGGTGCCTTATCTCGATGATCACGAGGATCCTGATGCGCTGATTGCCAAGGCACGACAGGTCGACGCAAAACTGGTGTATCTGGCCAATCCCGACAACCCGATGGGCACCTGGCATGGTGCGGCACGTATTGCCGAAACGATTGCCGCGCTGCCGGATGGATGTGTGTTGGTTCTGGATGAGGCCTATGTTGAATTCGCGCCTAAGGACAGCGTTCTGCCGTTGGATGTCAGTGACCCGGCGGTGCTTCGGTTTCGTACCTTTTCCAAAGGGTTTGGCATGGCGGGGGCGCGTGTTGGCTATGCCATTGGCCATAGGGACGTGATTGCCGCCTATGAAAAGGTACGCAACCATTTTGGCATGAACCGCACCGCACAGATCGGGGCGCTGGCCGCCTGGCAGGATCGCGATTGGCTGGTGCATGTACAGGAGGAGGTCGCTCTGGCGCGCAAGCGGATTGCGGCCATTGCGCAGGAGGCCGGTCTTGTGGCGCTGCCCTCTGCCACCAATTTCGTGACCCTTGATTGTGGCGCGGACGGTGATTTTGCCCGCCGGGTTCTGGCGGCGTTGATGGCACGCGGCATCTTTGTGCGGATGCCCTTTGTTGCGCCAGAGGATCGTTGCATCCGGATCAGTGCCGGCACGCCGGAGATGCTGGATGCCTTTGCCGCGGCTTTGCCCGCCGCATTGGACGAGGCGCGAACCGGCTAAGATTGGCGTCGCCCTGCGGCGGCGCAATCCGGTGCTTGTGGATGTTTTTGGGATAAGTTGCGTCGGAATTTCCCTGGCCGGGGCCTTCGTGTGTCGGCGGTCCTTGCGGTGGGATCGAACAATTTTGCCGGCTTATCCACCGAATTTCCCGCAAGGGTTGACCAAATGCAACTACAGGCGTCTTTTTCCCGCTTTCGGGATCGAGGTGCGGGTCAAATTGTATTTCGCGTCTGGATGGGGCGGATGGCCTTCGGTGCGGCGCCAGAATCCGATGCCCCCCAACCGCATCCACAGCGGAAAGGTAAACACCATACCGGCCAGGAAACCACCGGCATGGGCCCAATAGGCGACGCCGCCCTGATCGCTGGGCGTGCCAAAGCCGCCGAACAATTGCAAGGCAAACCACAATCCCAGCATGATCCAGGCCTGGCACCGGGAAAACCCGGAAAAATACGATCAGGATCAACAGGATATCGACCTTGGCCTTGGGGAAAAGCAACAGATATCCGCCCATGACGCCCGCAATGGCACCAGAGGCCCCGATCACGGGGATCATCGAATTGGGCGCAGCGGCATATTGCAACAAGGACGCTGCCAACCCGCAGCCGAGGTAAAATACCAAATAGGGCAGCTGGCCCATTTCATCTTCGATGTTGTCACCAAAGATGTAGAGGAACAGCATGTTGCAGGCCAAATGCATGAACCCGCCATGCAGGAACATAGAGGTCAACAGCCCGAGATAGCCCTCGCCGGCACTGATCCGACCGGGCAAGAGCGCATAATCCCAATAAAACAGGGCCATTTCGCGGTCTGTGCCCAATTCGGCGGTGGAAATCAGGAAGACGGCGATATTCACCGCCATCAACACATAGGTGATATAGGGTCGGCGCCCGGACGGATTATGATCGCGGATTGGAAACATGGCGGGAAAGTTTCCACTTTCCCGCCCAAGGTCAAGACATTCCCGACAAAAGCGCCGCATTCCCGCCAGAGGCGGTGGTATCGACACAGACGTGGCGTTCATGGGTGACGTGACCGCGATCCGGCACGCCGGTGATCAGTGGCAGGATCGGGCCATCACGTTCCGCCAGCGCCGTGGTCAATGCGCGCGCGGTCGCCGCGTCGCCCCACCAGATCGCGCCAGAGAAATTGTCCAGCGTTGTCAGCGCCGAAGGCTCTAACGCGCCGGCCACCCGCAGGCCCATGCCGCCCTGGGCTTCGACCGCGTCCTTTTGTGCCTGCGCGGCGGCGTCGCCCGGCCCAAGACACAGGACCGGCGGGCGGGACAGGGTGGTCAACCGGTTGGATTCCCCCGTCGGGCCCGGCAGCGACAATGGCGCCAGCGGGGCAGGGGCGATACGGGCATTCAGCGCCTCTTGCAGAGCGGCGGGATCGACCGGCGCGCCGGGGGCGTCTGTGACCGTGTCAACGCGATGCTGACCAAACCGCGCCAGATAATTCGGCCCGCCTGCCTTTGGTCCCGTACCCGAAAGCCCCTCGCCGCCAAAGGGTTGGCTGCCGACGATTGCACCGATCTGGTTGCGGTTCACATAGATATTCCCGGCATGCACCCGCTCCGAGACATGCTGCACCCGATCGTCAATCCGGGTTTGCAGACCAAATGTCAGCCCGTATCCGGTGGCGTTGATGGCGTCGATCACATCGTCAAGCTGGTCGGCGTCAAAGGTCGCGATATGCAGGACGGGGCCGAAAATCTCGCGCGTCATATCGTTGATGCCTTTGACCCGGATCAGGGTCGGGGCGATGAAGTGGCCCGATTTGGGCACGCTGGTTTCCTTGACCACGCGCCCCTCGATCCGCGCTTTGGCGATGTAGTCGGCAATGCCGGACTGGGCTTCGGCGTCGATCACCGGACCAAGGTCGGTCGAAATGTCCCACGGTGCACCGGGGCGCAACGTCTCCATCGCGCCCATCAACATCTCGGTGAAATGCGGGGCAATGTCGCTTTGCACATAAAGGCAACGCAGCGCGGAACAGCGTTGGCCCGCCGATTGGAACGCGCTTTCGACAATCGCCGCAACCGCCTGTTCCGGTAGGGCGGTGCTGTCGACGATCATAGCGTTCAACCCACCGGTTTCGGCCAGGAACGGCGCGCCGGGGGCCATGTGTCTCGCCATCGCACGGCGAATGATCTTGGCGGTTTCGGTGGATCCGGTAAAGGCCACGCCACCGACGCGGGCATCCGACGTCAGCGCCGCGCCAACCGCGCCAGCGCCGGGCAGGCATTGCAACACCGCACGTGGCACGCCAGCCTGATGCAGCAATTCCACGGCGCGGGTCGCGATCAGCGGTGTCTGCTCGGCGGGTTTCGCCAAAACGGCATTGCCTGCCGCGAGGGCGGCGGAAACCTGGCCGGTGAAAATCGCCAAGGGGAAGTTCCAGGGCGAAATGCAGGTAAAGGTGCCAACCGGCGCGGTTTCTGGGGCGTTGGCGGCGTAATAGCGCAGGAAATCCACCGCTTCGCGCAGCTCCGCCACCGCATCCGGCAGGGTTTTCCCCGCCTCACGCGCCAACAGGGCAAACAATTCGCCATAGTTTTCTTCGTAAAGGTCCGCCGCCTTGGCCAGGATGGTGGCGCGCTCGGCTGCGGGCACGTCCCATGCTGTTGCG
Organism: Marinovum sp. J2-8; assembly: GCF_055808435.1. NCBI lineage: Bacteria > Pseudomonadati > Pseudomonadota > Alphaproteobacteria > Rhodobacterales > Roseobacteraceae > Marinovum > Marinovum sp. J2-8. The sequence continues at coordinate 695,709 of NZ_JBVVRZ010000001.1, forward strand.
GCCGCCAGCGCCGCGTCGCAATCCGCCGCGCTGGCAAATTGGGTCGTGCCAACCGTGTCGGCAGCATCGGCCGGGTTTACGATATTCTGGGCGGCCTCTGGCGTTGTGTCCGCAGCCATAAGCGGCCTGCCGGTCCATTTGTGATCATTGAACGGCGCGCGTGCGGCATCAATCGCTGTCAATGTCGGGCGATGCGCCAGATCCCAACCGCGCGAATTCACCCGCTCTGGCTGATACAATTCCGGGCCTTTGGGCAGGTGGGGCGCTTTGTCATGGATCGCCTCAAACGGGTCACGCGCCACGACCTCGGCGGGCACGTCCTTATCCACAATCTGGTTTACGAAAGACGAGTTCGCGCCGTTTTCCAACAGCCGCCGCACCAGATAGGCCAGCAAATCGCGGTGCGCGCCGACCGGTGCATAAATCCGGCAGCGGGTGGCGTTATCCCCAAGCACAATGTTGTGCATCGCTTCACCCATGCCGTGCAAACGCTGGAATTCAAACGCGTCTTTTTTATCCCCAGCCATGTCGAGGATCGCCGCCACTGTATGGGCGTTATGCGTTGCGAACTGTGGATAAATCCGATCCGTCATGTTCAGCAACCGCCGGGCATTGGCAATATAGCTGACATCGGTGGCGGGTTTCGAGGTGAAGACCGGAAAGCTTTCCAGCCCCTCGACCTGGGCCAATTTGATTTCGGTATCCCAATAGGCGCCTTTGACCAGCCGCACCATGATGTGACGGTCTGTTTCCACGGCCAGCGCGTGCAGATAGTCCAGAACCGCACCGCAACGATGGCCGAACGCCTGAACCACCACGCCAAGCCCGTCCCAGCCGACAAGCCCGGGATCGCGCATCAGGCGCTCGATCAGATCAATGGAAATTGACAGGCGGTCCGCCTCTTCTGCGTCGATGTTCAGCCCCATTTTGCGGGACCGTGCCATCAGCGCCAGATCACGCAGGCGCGGGTACAACTCGGCCATGACCCGGTCTTTTTGCGCCTCTTCATACCGGGGATGCAGCGCCGAAAGTTTGACCGAGATGCCGGGGTTCTTGCGCACATCTCCATGGGTACAGCCATTGGCAATCGCCTCGATCGCACGGCCATAGGCGGCGTGATAGCGCATGGCATCCGCATCGGTGCGGGCCGCTTCGCCCAGCATGTCATAGGAATAGGTATAGCCCTTCTTTTCCATCCCGGCGGCGCGTTTCATCGCGGCTTTGATGTCCTCGCCCAGAACGAACTGGCGGCCCATTTCCTTCATAGCGCGGCCCACGGCGGTGCGGATCACCGGTTCGCCCAGACGTTTGACGGCCGCCCGCAGATGGCCAACCGGGCCGGGTTCGGATTCTTCACGCAGCACACGGCCGGTCAACATCAACGCCCAGGTCGAGGCATTGACCAGCGGCGATGTCGAATGCCCCATGTGACGACCCCAGTCGGAGGGCGCGATCTTATCCTCGATCAGGGCGTCGATGGTTTCCGGGTCCGGCACGCGCAACAAGGCCTCGGCCAAACACATCAGGGCCACGCCCTCGTCGGTGGACAGGCCATATTCGGCCAGAAAAACCTCCATCAGGCCGGGATCAGAGGTATCGCGAATGCGTCTGACCAGGCCCGCCGCGGCACCGCTGATGCGCGCACGATCTTCGGGGGACAGGTCAGCCTTTTCGACAAGACCCGCCAGGTTGGCGGCCTCATCAGCATAGGTCAGGTCATCAATGCGGGCGCGCAGCGTTGCGAGGTCAGTGGCGGTCATGGGAATCCCCGAGGTTTCGTTTTGCCCAGTATATCGGGAAGCGACTGGCCAATTTTCCCGTTCTCTGCCAGAATTCATCTGTAACGAACCGAATTTGTGGGGCATTTCAGTGCAATCGGATCAATTCGAACTAGATAGCTTTGACCGGGCCATTATCGCGGTCCTGGCCGAAGACGGGCGCATTTCCGTAACCGAGTTGGCCAAGCGCATTGGCCTGTCAAAATCGCCGACCCAGATACGGGTGCGGCGGCTGGAAGAGGCGGGGGTCATCCGGGGGTATCGCGCCATGTTGGACCCGATCCGGCTGGGTCTGGATCATGTTGCCTTTGTCGAGGTGCGCCTGGCCGATACACGCGAAGCCGCGCTGGCGGCCTTTGCTGCGGCGGTGGCGAAGATTCCGGAAATCGAGCAATGCCACCTGATTGCCGGCAATTTCGACTATCTGATGAAAGTGCGCACCACCAACATGCGCGCCTATCGGCTGGTTTTGGCGGAAAAAATCTCGACCCTGCCGCATTTGGCCAGCACATCGACCTATGTGGCGATGCAGGCAATCAAGGAAAGCGGTCTCGGCGATGTGACTTGATCGGGCGGCGAAACCTGACACGATAGGGTATGGTACGTTTGTTTTTGTTTCAATCGGCGCTTTGGTCGATGATCTCGCTCGCCGGGTCTGCCGCTGCAGAGAGCTGCCCCGAAGCAGCCGATCATTCCGCGCGGTTTGACCGGCTTTTTGCCCAGGTACAGGCCGCCCCGAACGAAGGCGCGGCCCAGGTCGTGGTCAATCAGATGTGGAACCTGTGGGCCGATGCGCCGGATCAGCAGGCGCAGGAAATTCTTGACCGGGGGCTGCGCAAACGGGGCGCACAGGATTTTCTGGGCGCGTTGCGGGATTTTGAAATCCTGATCGACCATTGCCCCGACTATGCCGAAGGCTACAACCAGCGCGGTTTTATACGGTTCATTCAGCGCGACTATGCGGCCGCATTGGTCGATCTGGACCGCGTGATCGCGCTGTCACCCCGCCATGTCGGTGCCTTGTCTGGCCGGGCGCTGACCCTGATGGCCTTGGGGCAAAACGATGCGGCGCGGCGCGACCTGCTTCGCGCGCTTGAGCTGAATCCATGGTTGCCGGAACGCCGTTTTCTGGCGCAATTATCGCCCGAGGCCGAGGAAACCGATCTCTGACGCAATTTTGCTGTTTTCTCGCCGGGACGAGCGTCTTATGGTCGCGGCGCTGACCCGCGTGCCGAAATGATGGCGCGGTGGGCCGGTCAACACAAGAGTTTCAAAACCCTTGAATGCATGCGATATAATGCATACAAAACAAGGAGTTGCGATTGGATGATTGGTTTTCAGGCCTGAAATCTGGCCCGAAACCGAAAACTGAAGACCAACGCCAGATGCGGGCGTGATGGAATGGTAGACATACCAGACTTAAAATCTGTTGGGCCTTGTGCCCGTGTGGGTTCGAGTCCCACCGCCCGCACCACTTCAGATTTCATCCCTCCAAGGTGCCGTAACACCTTGAAAGGATAAGTGGTTTCTGCGGTTCGAACACCGTTTTTTCGGCTGACGGGTAAAGGTTGCGAAAATACCAGTCGCAGCACGGTACGGCGCACTTCCAGGTCGCCTTTTTCCCATACGTGATAAGGGTTTGCGAGGAAGCGCATCGAAAGTTCGAACATTTCATCGAACGGATGCGCGGGACTGGCGATTTCAGCCATAGCGTCCCGCAAAATCGCCTTTTCCTGCTCAAGCTCCGAGATGCGACGTTCGTATGCAGCGATCAACTTGGTATTGCTTTCGACCTGAACCAAACGCTCAAGGAGGTTCTCGACGTCTCGGTCTAGTTGCCGGACCTTGGCCTTGAGGCGCTTCGTTTCGTCGGAGGCCGAATTGCTGCGTTCTTCCCACGCGGCCCGGAACGTGCGTTCGGCGAGTTCGAGCGTGGTTCGAACCGGGGTCAGGGTTTTCAAATACTCTGCAAACTGCGTTTCAATGTCGTCTCGACGCATCGACTTGCCCTTTTCCGAGCACCCTTTGTGGCTGCAAAGATAGTAAGGGTAGCGTTTCCCGGTATAACTCTTCGACCAACAGGCCGTAACGGAGTAGCCACAAACCTCACATACGAGGAAGTTCCGGAGTGGAAAGTCGTCTGCGATGTTCTTCCGCGCGGGTGCGATCTTACGCTCCTTTAGACGCTCCTGATTGATCTGATACGTTGAGAACGAAATGAGAGGCTCATGTTTTGCCTGCGTGAGCGCAATACCCCATTTGGGGTACTCGACGTAGCCAGCATAAAGCACGTTGGTCAGCATATTTTTGACTTTGTCGAAGTGGACCTCTGTGCCGCGATAACTCTTGGGAAATTCAGGTTTCGAATCCAAAAATCGCTTGACCTCAACCTGCGTCTGGAAACGACCCGAGGCAAAACCCTCCAATGCTTCTTTGACGATACTTGCGAGAGGCTCGCGCAACATCAACATTTTGCCCCCTCCGGGGGCTTTCTCGAGCGTGTAACCATATGGGGCGCTAAAGAACCAATAACCGTTCTTGAGGCGCGCCAGCGAGCGCCGTTGCGTCCGTTCGGCGTTGCTGGTCCGGTCGTGCTCCGCTACTGCGGCCATGATGATCTCGACGAAGCGGCCTCCCGCATCCTCGCCAAATTTTTGATTTGGGCTTTCAATTTTCGCGCCGCTGGCAGTGATCTTGTCGCGAAGCGTGGCGTGTGCTGATACATCACGTGCAAACCGAGCAATGTCTTCCACAACCACGATGAATGGCTCGTCACCCGCTGCACGGAGAAACGCGAGAAGTTGGTTCATGCCGGGCCGGTCAGAAAGCCGCCCCGAGATGACATCACTGAAGACCTCAACAACTTCATATCCTTTGCGTTCGGCATAGTCGCGACAAGTGCGTTCTTGGCTTTGACCTGCCCCCTGCTGGTCCCTCATTCATAATGAGAGTTTGCAGGTTGAATCTGGGTATTCGGCTTCCGCGTCTGACGCAAGCGCGCCGGGCGCGGAGTTTTCAAATTGCTCAAGCGCACGGCGCGCTTGCAGCGGCGTTTGGTTGCCCAAGGACGAGTGTGGCCTGACCGTGTTATAGTCGTAACGCCATAGGGCCAGCTTGCGCCGCGCATCATCCAGGCTGTCGAAGATCTCCTCGTTCAGTAGCTCATCCCTGAGACTGCCGTTGAAGCTCTCGATGAACGCGTTCTGCTGCGGCTTGCCCGGATCGATGTAGTGCCACGGCACCTCGTTCTCGTCGGCCCATTTCAGGATGGCCCGACTGGTGAACTCAGTTCCATTATCGCTGACAATGCAGCCGGGCTTTCCGTAAAGCCGGATCAGAGCGCTGAGCTCCCGGGCGACCCTTGCGCCGGAGAGGCTGGTGTCCGCGATAAGGCACAGGCATTCCCGAGTGCAGTCATCGATCACTGCCAGCATCCGGAACTTCCGCGAGGCGCCGAAGCTGTCGGATACGAAGTCCAACGACCAACGAGCATTGGGATACGCCGCAACTGGCATCGGCACCCTGGTGCCACGCGCCCGTTTCCGGCCGCGCCGCCGCTTCACGGACAGCCCTTCTTCGCGATAGACCCTGTAGAGCTTCTTGTGGTTCATGGTCATGCCCTTGCGCTCCAGCAGCACGCCGATCCGGCGGTAACCGAACCTGCGCCGCTTGGCAGCGATGTCCTGCATCTCCTTGCGGATCTCGGTACAGTCCGGTGGGCGTTCTCGCCGGACTGTTTTGGGATCGACACCGACAAGCCTGCAGGCCCGGCGCTGCGAGATGTCATGATCCCGCATCGCCCGAAGCGCCGCGTCTCGCCGCTTGGTCAATGTCGTCAATTCTTTCCCAGCAAGTCTTTCAGCACGACGTTGTCGAGCATGGTATCGGCCAGCAGGCGCTTGAGCTTGGCGTTCTCGTCTTCGAGCGCCTTCAGCCTGGCGGCCTCAGAAACTTCCATCCCGCCATACTTGGCCTTCAACTTGTAGAAAGTCGCCGTGCTCAGCCCGTGCCTGCGACACACCTCCGCTGTCGGCATCCCTGCTTCCTGTTCTTTGATCATACCGATGATCTGCGCCTCGGTGAAACAACTCTTTCGCATCTGTCTGCTCCTTCAGAGTTGGCGCAAACTCTACATTACGGTGAGGGATTTCGCGGGGGGCAGGTCAGCTTGATAGTCCTGCGCCATCGCTCGTTTGCTTTACGGACGATACGCGAATGTACACGATGCACCGCTTCTTCTTCGGGTTGGAGGGAGGGACGATCATGTCGATCCTTTCATTTTTTTGGGGGGCAGATGAGAGATTTCTCAAAGCAAAGGCGATGCGTTTTCGCGCGCTGGTAAATCGCTTCTTTGAAACGACCGCTTGCAGGCGGTGTGCAAAGCAAAAGCCATTCGACTACCGTTTCCGGTGTCGGCAACGGATATTCGGCTATGCTTGTTTAGGAGGCGAGATGTGATTCAGAAAACGCGATGCCGCAACTTTACTGAATTTCTTTCGTGGGGCTTTCAATCGTGGCCCCACACGCAGTGATTTTATCGCGCAGTGTCGCGTGGGTCGAAACATCACGCGCAAAGCGCGTGATGTCATCCAAAACTACAATGTAAGGTTTGGTTTGCTCCGCACGGAGAAATGCGAGCAGTTCGTTCATTCCCGGACGGTCAGCATGCCGACCCGAGATGGCATCCGTGAAGATTTCTGCAACTTGATAGCCGCTAAGTTCGGCGTAGTCGCGGCACCTGCGCTCTTGGCTAGACAGGCCTGCGCCATCGCTTGTTTGCTGTGCAGAGGAAACGCGAAGGTACAGAATGCACTGTTTCTTTGTCGGGTTGGAGGGAGGCTTGATGATCATTTTCGGTCCTCTCGGGTTGGGGGCCAAACGGCGGATTGCTGACGATGTAATCGAAGGTTCGCTGAGCGCGATCCGATGGTCTTTTGAAAATAGGATGTTCCACCCATTTTCGGTGCTCGGTCACTGGCAATGTCTTCGTGAACATCCGCAATGCCTGCGCTAAAGCAGTTGGACTGCGGACCAAGAAGTCATTGATATGTCGATGACTGAACTTGGAACTGCACCAAACGAAGTCGAGGCTACGCTGCATCACGGCAAAACCCTGCTGCGAGCGTTGCGAGGCTGCGGTTCTTGTTGGCGGCGATCCGAGCGTGCTGCACCGCCGAAGCTCCAAAACCAACTTCGACAAAAGCCTCCATGATGCGCCGGATGGCAGCATCACTCTCGGTTACGTTTTGCGATTTTTTTTTGTCGCTGATTTCAGACTGCAAGGGCTGTTCCAGTACTGACTCGGGCGTGTCTGCCTGCGGGGACTTTGGGCTTTCAGTTTGCATGGTTTGATCCTTCTCTCAGTATTGAAGCCGCTAGGATATTGGCTTCTACTCGAATGCTGCCCGAAGCGGAAAAGGTCGTCAACCAATTGATTTTATTGTTATTTTTTTTAACAATTGCAAGGTGGATGTGGCGCGCAACGAGGGGTAAGTGCCCAAAATTCAAGGATAGTAGACTGGGAAACGGTCGTGCACCCAAGCGTAGAGGGCTTGCTACAATTACCTGACACTCTAAAATTGGAGTGGGCGATTGAAGTGTATTTGGTTCGAACAAGGTTCGAACCAATTCGCGGTTCAAGTTGGCGACTAGAGTGACGGGCAGGTCCGCTAATGCGCCTTCACATTCTAATCCGACAACCCTTCAACCGACCGTAAATGTGATGCCAACACTTCGTCAGGGATACCCGGTTGTTGTGCCCATCAAGGTGTCCAAGAGAGCGGCAATCGGTGACAAGCCCAATTTACAGCATGGAAGGCATGAACGCTCGCGGCCCAAAGCAGCCTTTCACTTAGTGTGTCGTATGCTTGTGTTGCGATCCATCGAACCGGCCCGTCACTGCAGGTGCAGAATCAAACTGACCGCGAACAGGAAGTCTGCAGGGTATTTCTACCGATGGCCCTGTACCGCAATGTGACCAGCCTACTTGATCTGCCGTTGCGGCCGGAGGCCGGTCTTGGTTGTCTTCGGTTCAATTGAGGCGTTGAAATTACAGGGAACTCAAAGGAGCCTCATAGCCTACAAGTCTTACTCGCTTAGCATCGTCCCAGTGCCAAAAACTCCCTGTGCTACATTGTAGCTCAAGAAAATGCGTGCTACAATGTATGCCAGTTTTGGATAAACGAAATGTCAACGAAACCCACGACAACAATTCGCATTGACCCAGAAGTCAAAAAACGCGCTGGCGAGGTTTTCGACGAGATCGGCCTCAGTATGTCCGCCGCAATCAACACGTTTCTGAAAGCAGTGATACGCGAGGGTACCATGCCATTTGATATCAAGACCCGAAGTTCAAGAGCTAATTCGGCATCTGGAAACGTGACGCTAAACCATGCCTTTCTAGTGAAGAAGGACGAGTTCTATACGCAGTATGAAGATGTCGCGAAGGAGATGGTGAAGCATCAAGAGCGCCTCAAGGGAAAAACAATTTTCTGCAACTGCGACGATCCTTTTGAGTCGGCCTTCTTCCGCTTTTTTGTTCTTCATTTTGACAGACTTCAGCTAAAGGGGTTGGTAACGACCTGCTATGATGAATCGTCCATTGCAGGGCGGGAGTACCCACTCGAAGGAATGACAGGAGCTTACAAGTCGGTCGTAACAGAAGTACCCGATACGTCCTTGGTGAGGCCAGACGGATCACTGGACCTAGAGCCTTTGTTTGCGATGCCAGGCAACTCGCTCGAACGTCTTGAAGGAGATGGCGATTTTCGGTCAAACGAGTGCCGAGACCTGCTCAAGGATGTGGATATAGTGTCCACAATCCGCCGTTTAGTCTGTTCCGGGAATTCATCACTCAGCTCGTAAACTATGAAAAAGACTTCATCATTCTTGGCAACATGAATGCTACAACGACAAAGGAAGTCTTCCCTCTCTTTCAGGACAATAGAGTCTGGTATGGTGAGACGATCCGTTCGGGAGACCGTAAATTTCATGTACCTGACAACTACCCCTTGAATGCTGCTAGCTGCGGCATAGATGAAAGCGGTCGGCGTTTCATTCGCGTGAAAGGCGTGCGCTGGTTTACCAATCTGGAAACTAGCCAGCGACATAAACCTCTGGCTTTGACACGTAGCTATACGCCTGACGATTATCCGCACTATGAAAATTACAATGCAATCAACGTTGGGCGCACTCAGGACATTCCAGCCGACTACAGCGGAGTCATGGGTGTACCAATTACGTTCCTCGACAAATACAGTCCGGACCAGTTCGAAATAGTGATGCTTGCCAACGGCAACGCGCGAAGCAATGTTTGTTCGAATGTTCTCTCACAGGTAAGTTACCGAGCTCATCCCGAAGACAGAGGCGGTGTCGGCATTATCAACGGCAAGCGCGTCTACGCGCGCGTCCTGATCCGCAGGAAACCCATATGAGCCGTCATTTGCGTGTGCCCTGCGCTTATCAGGGGGGCAAGCAGCGCGTAGCTGCTCAAATGGTTGATCAACTTCTTGAAGCCGCACCAAGCTCGAATTCACGGTTCTATGATTTATGCTGCGGTTCTGGCGCGGTGTCGATCGAACTAGTTAATCGAGGAATAGATCCGTCTAGGATCTTGATGCTCGACTTAAGCTCTTGGGGGTGTTTTTGGTCGGCTATCGGCTCAGGCACCTTCAATATGCAAATTTTCGATCAGTACCTTGCCGAGCTGCCAGACAACAAGCGCGATATCCAATCCCATGTGACGGCGATTTCGTCTCTTCCCGTGGGAGAATACGAAGCGGAACTATATCCAATTCTCCAAGCCTGTTCCTTTGGCGGAAAACAAATCTGGCGAAGAGACGACAGTTGGGCGAATGCTTGTTTTAGGAGCTACTGGGAACCAACTGCCACAAGCATACGCCGCAGCCCCGCCAATCCCATGCAGCCATCACCAGATGAGCTCCGCCGACGAATTGAAGTCTTGGCAGAGGGGATGCGGGGGGTGACATGCCTCAACGTGGACATCATGACCGTGCTCGACGACAGCCTACCGAGCGATGCGGTTGTTTATGTGGACCCACCGTACCAGAGTACAACAGGATATGGGTTTAGCTTCGATTTGCCGTCTTTTATTGACCGTTTCCGCCGCACCAACCTTGCACCGCTGTTCGTGTCCGAGGGGGTTCCCTTAAATGACGAAGCATTGTTATTGACATTTGGCGGAGCAAAGGGCGGTATCAGTGGCGTTCGGAAGGGCAAACACCAAGAATGGCTGTGCCGCTTCTAAAGCAGACCCAGAAACTTGGCATTCCGGCTACCGCCATTTCTTGCCAAAATTTTTGAAGCCTCTTTGAATTCCTCAAGTGCAATTCTGGAAAAACCGACATGTAGAAGTAGTCATCCTGCACCTTTGTGAAGGTAATCACCTTTCGCACCAAATAGTGCGTCTCCCCCTCATCCCTAAAAGCATCCGTGATTTTTTGATCAGACGAATTTACTCCTTTAATTTGAAGTCGCCATGTACCGTTCGCGTTACTCCCTTCGGGGTACAGAATTGTGTTGCCGAAGTAGTCTTTGCCTTCGAAATTGATCGTTATATTCGCGATTTGATCCGTGGCAGTTGGACTTAGGCCGAAAAACTCTACACCACCGCGCATGAAATTCGCTTCGCCCAAATCAAACGGCGTACCCGAGGGATCACCGCTCTCAATCAACGATCTCTTTGACAGGTCAAGAATATTTCGCGATCCTCCGGTCATTGCTCGTGTTTCAAACCATATCGTTTGGTCCAAATCCTCCACTTCAATTGCTGCTGTTTCGGTAGGCGTGGGATCAGCCGGTGTCGGGAGCTCTTCTTCAACAGGAGTTAGACGCGGCAGTTTTGCTGGGGTACCTGTCCCAAACAAACGTTTCTTCGATCCATCCTTTTTCGCTGCGCTTGCCCGTCTGACACGATCAGCGACTTCCTTATCCACATAACCTTCGCTTAATAGCCTATCGACCTCGTCTTGGGATGTGATCGGCATGAACGAAGCTTCTAGAGCGGCCAGTTCATTGAAATAGACGCCTACCTCTTTCAAAATCTTGGCTTCACCAGCACCTTCCCCATCGATAGGGATGTGTACCGAGCTCTCAAAGTTCGTCCACAAACCACCGCCGGTCAGATTATGTGATCCAACAACCAAAAGCCCATTGTTCTCACCGGTAAACTGATAAATCTTCGAGTGAAAAGTTTGGCTCCGTTCAGAGTGAACCACATTCAATAAGTCTGTATGAAGTAGCAAAGCCGTTAGCGCTTCGTAGGAGGTTCCACCAAGGTCCACCCCGACGTGAACATTTACGGTTCCTCCCCGCCCCCTGAATTGCGCGAGCAAATCCTTAATCCTGAGCACACCGCTATTCTTTGCGAAGGCCACTGCTATGTTCAGCGTGTGATAATCGGCGGAGCACAGCAACTCGATCAGTCGGTCCCCGAGCTGCCCTGAGAAGGGTTGGCTCATTAGCTCCATCTAGTTCTCCTGCAACCACAACTGCCCAAAAGCGCTCTTTCAACCGGACCTTGTCCGACGCTTACGTCGCACGAGCCTGATTCGAGCAAGACGATTGTAACTGGAATTCAGTTCTTGAGTAGCCGTAGGCAGTTGCGGGGGGGACGATTGCGCATCCGTTAGAATTTGACGAAATAAGTCCGAACACACTTGGAGGGGAAAGCAGTTTGCTATGAACAAGTTACGGGACTTGCTAGTGAGACCAGACAGCAGCACACCTAACCCGCCAGAATGTCCGCTATCGCGGAAGTGAACTCGAAATTTTGCGCCCGCACCGAATGTCTTTTTCCCGCCCACTTTTCCTGAGGTTGTTCAATGCGTGGTCTGCTTGCCGACGAATACTTCTCCGCCTGTTGTTAGATCGGTTAACAGGCGGAGCTCTGGGAGATTTGCGAGTTACCAGTTCCGTGCCGGTAGGCTGTCCTCCCAGTTCATTGTTCCGCTGATACAGTTTTCCCAACGCATAAGTATAAGGAACAATGAGTTCGAAGTTTCTCGCTTCAGGTGCACCACTAAAACCATCCCAGGCAATTGCTCTACAGACGTCGGCCGTTAGGGATGTGTCCTATTGCATGCCTGATTTCCGCAAACCCAGTTCGAACATTTGTGCAGCAGCCGTGAGGGCGTCGGCACAGCCGTTGGAAACATCATTCTGACGTAGCGCAGGCATGCGCCTGGGGGGCGGGGTGTTTGGGAAGATTGAGTTTGCCAAAGCGCCGGGCGTGGGCAGGCGTCTTGTGGCGGCGGGCCATCCCACACTCATGCGAAGCTCTTGATCGTCACGGATTCGGGAGGCGCGCGTAACATATCGTCAGGATCACTGCCGCTTTGGACGCCCGGCTGTCACGGGTTCGTCATCTGGGTCCGCATCGATGCGATCAACAACTTTCTTGAGCTGTCTGCCGACAAACCGGCTCGGGCGTGAGGTGGCGACCTTGTATCCCATTTCTGCCAGATCAACGGTCGCCTTGAGCGATCCGGTGATGGCAACGCCAATGCCCTCTTCGATGGCCTCTGCCTTGTCCATGCCTGCGCGATGTTGGTCGATGGCGTGGTTGATGCCGCGCAAAGAGGCGAGGATGCCAAGACCACCCAGCCCGCTCAGGACCGCGTCTGCGCCCGCATCGGCAACGTCGATGACAGTCCCGCCAAGGGCCAGAGAGGCGGCGGTATCCAGCTCTACATTGCTGATCCCGCCATCAATTGCGCCCGTTGCTTCGGCGACCTCACTTGTTGCGATCACGGGGATCGCCGGATCCACGCTTTCGATATAAGCCACGCTGTCGGTTGCCTTGATCTGATATGCCACGCCGTCGACAACGATATCGGTATCGGGCGTGTTGAAATGGGCGTGCAGGGCGCCGCCGGTGGCATCGGCGACATGGCTTTCGAACAGCGCACCCTTTGTCAGCGCAGTCAGGCCGACCAGACTTTCGCTGGGCATGGTCAGACATTGCAGCCAAATTTCGAAATCCGTCAGCCCGGCATAATTGCCATTCACCGAACGCAGCGCGTCAAAGACCGCGTTGGCCTGCGCGACATCATTCCAGGCGGACACCGGCAGCGATAGCGCGCCGAGCATGAGCGCATGCTGGGCCAGGGCGTCATCGTCAAACGGAACATTGCGTGCCTCGGGGATGGCAAGGGCCGCGCGGGCCTGAGAGGTGGCCAATCGTTCCTCGGCGCGGGCCTTGGCGCTGTCGAATTGGGCTTCTGCTGTCTTGATTGCAGCGGCATTGCTTGCAAGGAAATACCGCACATCCACTTCCAGCTTTTCGATATCACGATCCATTTTGCGATAGTCGGGATAATCGTAGTTCAGTTTCTGCCACCAGGACGCATCCTTGAGGATTTCCTCGACATCAAGTTCCAGCTGCCTTCTGCGCGCCTTGACGTATTTCAGGTTCTGCACAGCCGCATCCCGCGCGGACAATTTGGGATGCGCGGCCCTGGATGCCGCGATCCGCGACAAGGCTCTTTTGCGCATTTTGGCAAATTGGTCTTTCAGGGCTTCGCCACGCCGTCTTTTGGTTTGCGCCTCTTTGGCCCGCTCCAGCTGCGCTTCAATCGCGGGGCGGTGATGGTGGATCAACGGCCCGAAAAGCGGGTGGTGGTCCAGCTCAGGCAGGTTGCGAAGCCCCGCAAGAATGACATCGGGGTCGGTTTCCTGCTGCAAGCTGTGCAATGCGTTTGCCAGAGTGCGATGCCGTATTTGCCGCCTGCGCACATGTATCGCCCAGTATGCGGCGCAGAGCGTTCCGCCGACCAAGGCCGCGAAGGGCAGCAAGGCGCTGGAAATGACGCCGGTGTCGAGGCTCGCGCGGGCGGCGGGCAACAGGAGCAGGGCGCCAAAACCGAACAAGGCGGCCAAGGTGACGGCGCGCCAGAGATGGCGGTTCAGGGTTTTCCGGATCTCGTTAGTCATGGCTGTCCTTCACCCGGTCACGCAACAAACCGTCCAAGGCATGGCTGTGCACATGTCTTGTTCCAAAGAGGATGATTTAAGTCGGTTTCGGTGACGATCTGGCTGGCAACACGCGCTCAAACCTCTTGGTGACTGGTTGTTTTGACCATGACAGCATCGTCCTTGATTTCGCAATCCATCCGACAAACAGATTTTGCATCAGTTGCTTGGATGGAACCCTTGCGGGCCATCTCTGGCGTGGTCCGCGTCTGGGAATGGCATTTTCCGGGGAGAGGGCGGTTTGCCGCAATCTGCGAACAATGCTCCGGGCGCGCAATGCAATTCATGCTGCGCCATAGCGTAATTCTGTCTGCCTGACCTTGATCCTACAAAAATACTAAGGTATTTGCGGCCAAAATGATCGCAGCCAGACTACCGTTCCCTATCGGTCACCAGCCACGTGAAAAACTGAAAGGGAACAGAATGAACCATCTGAGATCACGCAGCGTGTTGCTGCTTGGAACCTGCCTTTTTGCTGGCACTGTTGCGGCCCAGGACGCCGATCCGCTTTTCCTTGGGACGTTGCGTATTGATTTGGCCGCGGCGCAGAACCTGTTGGGCAATGACGAGATCACCGAAGAAGAGCTTGCCGATCGCAACCCATCGACCGTCAAGGACGTGTTTGTTGGCGAATCTTCGGTGTCGGTCAGCGGTGGCGCGGCAATGGCGCAAAAGGTCATGGTGAACGGGATCGAAGAAAGCCAGCTGGCGGTCACCATCGACGGGGCACGTCAAAACAAGGGCGCCTTTCACCACACTGGCAACGTTCTGCTTGATCCGGCGTTGTTGAAGTCGGTTGCGGTCAGCGAGGGGCTGGCACCGGCGGATGCGGGCCCCGGTGCGCTTGGCGGCGCATTGGCCTATACCACCAAGGACGCCGGCGACCTTCTGGCGCCGGATGATACCTTTGGCGGGCGGCTGTCGCTGACGACGGGCACCAATGGCACGGGGCTGCGCAGTTCGCTTGCGCTCTATGGTGTGACGGGCGGTTTTGACTGGCTGCTCAGCGGGACACTGCAAGAAGGCGACGACTACGAAGACGGCGATGGCGACCGCATCGACGGCACCGGCGCAGAGCTGTCGGATTATATGGTCAAGCTCGGCTTCACCTCCGACACCGGCAAGCGGCTGGCCTTTTCCGCCTCCCAAACCGAAGACACCGGCCCGCGCGCGTCGCAGGGGGGCTTCATTCGCTCGGATTTCGCCGGGTTGACCAGCCCCGCGCGCCCGACAGACATCATCGACGGCTATGCGCGCCGCAGCTCTTATACCTTGACCTATAGTGACACGCAGCCACAGGGCAATTTCGCCCCCTATCTGCAACTGACCTATAACGAGCAGGAAGTGGATGTTGGCGACGTCACCGGCGTCAACAAAAGCCTGTCAGGCACGGCCAAAAACGAATGGCAATTGGGCAATGGCACCCTGACCGCAGGCATGGATTTCTTTGACGAAACCGCCGAAGCAACCGAAGGCGCCGATGGCGCGGAAAGCCGCTTCAACTTTGGTCTTTTTGCACAGGCGCGGCAGGATTTGACCGACCGCATCTCGGTCAGCTACGGCGGACGGTATGATTTCCAGCGCTTCGAGGGGGCCGACGGCAGCGATTTCGAAGAGGGCGGCGCAAGTGTGAATGCCGCTGTTGACGTTCTGTTGACAGACGGGCTGTCGCTGAACGCCGGGATCGCCTCGACCTGGGGCGGGTTCGCGCTGGGCGAGGCCGCCCTCGTGAACTATCGCACGGATTGGAACTATGATGGTTTCGCCTCGACGCGGGCGCATTCGGCGCGCATTGGTTTGCGCTATGACACCGGGCCTTGGGCCTTTGGCGGGGCTTTGTTCCATACTGAAATCAACGATGTATCCGCCATTTTGCCAAGCGGTGGCAATCGCGGTGCGTTGACCGACATGACGTCGCAGGGCTTTGACGGTTCGATCAGCTACACAGGCGCGCGGGGCTTTGCCAAGCTGAACTATACCTTTGCGGATGTGCAGCTGGACGACGATGAAATCGCCACCACGGCCTATTACTTTGGCCGTCCGATGGGGCATATCATTGCCTTGGAGGCCGGGTATGACCTGAGCGACGAATGGCGGATCGGCGGCAATGCCGAAGTCGCGCTGGAGAACAAGATCGGGTCTCTGGATCTTCCGGCCTATGAGGTCGCAAATGTCTTTGCCAGCTATGCGCCCACGGCGGTGGAGGGGCTGGAAATCCGGCTTGGCATCGACAACCTGTTCGACGCGACTTACGCCAGCCGAAGCAGCGACGGGCTGGATCTAAGCGCGATCGAGCCGTTGAATGAACCGGGGCGGACCTTCACCCTGACGGCCAGTTTGCAGTTTTAGGCCAAAATGACATGCTGACGGGCGGCCCCCGGGTCGCCCGTTTTGCATTGTGCCGGGGTCAGGCGCTTTGCCACACCATGCCTTTGAAATCTTCGCGAAATGCAAATGTTTCAAGGTGGCGATCAATCACACTATGGGCGGCGGGCACGTCATTTGGTTTGGACAGGGTGAACACAACCGTCAGCCCGGTCTTATCCGCCTGCATCTTTGCGGGGCCCATTGGAAAAGCCACGGTGCCGGTTTGGTGGTCGTAATCCACATCAACTTTGTGCCCGAAATGCTTGCACAGTTGCTGGAGGTATTTTGACCCGTTGGGGGTGGCGAACGTGCCGGTTTCAGTCACGGTCAAGGGCATGGCGGTTCATCCTGATTGTTTCTGTCAGATTAAGGCTTGCAGCCGATGAACGCAATCCGCTACACCCGCCGCAATACCGCGAAGCCATGCCAGACGGACCAGCCACGCGATTGCATCTGACCTTCAGGAGTAATTCCATGCGCATGACCCTACTTGGTGGCCTTTTGGGCGCCGCTCTCGCTGTTCCGGCCTTTGCCGATGATGTTTCCGTGCAAACCGCGACCGGCGCTGTGACGGTGCAGGCCAAACCCGGAACAATCGCTGTTTTTGATGTTGCGGCGGTCGATACCATCAACGCGCTTGGTCAGAAAATCGACGGGTTGCCGAACAAACTTTATGTCAAGCGGCTTGATCCGGTGATGGAGGCCGGTGCGGTGGTTGGCACGTTGTTCGAACCCGACTTCGAAGCGTTGGCGGTGATGCAGCCCGATCTGATTGTGGCCGGTGGGCGGTCGTCCGAACAGGTGGAAAACCTGTCCCAGATCGCGCCCACGATCGACATGACGATTTGGGGCGATGACATGCTGGATCAAGCGCATGCGCGGATCGCGGCCTATGGCGCGATTTTCGATGTCGAAGACAAGGCCGCCGCGCTGACCGAAGAGCTGAACGCCAAGCTTGCAGAAGCGCAACGCGCGGTCGAAGGCAAAGGCAAGGCGTTGATCCTGTTGACCAATGGCAGCAAGGTGTCGGCCTATGGCCGGGGCGGGCGGTTTGGCTGGCTGCACAGCGAAATCGGCATCGAAGAAGCGGCGCAAAACGTCGAGGCGGAAACCCACGGCGAGGCGGTATCGTTTGAATTCGTCGCCGACATCAACCCCGATTGGTTGCTGGTGGTGGACCGGGGCGCCGCGATTGGCGCCGACAGTCAGGCCGCCGAGGCCACATTGGACAACCCGTTGATCGCCAAGACAACAGCGGCACAAAAGGGCCAGATCGTCTATCTTGATGCGGCGTCGCTTTATATTGCGTCGGGCGGGGCCGGGTCCGTTTTGCACACGCTGGACGAGGTGATCGCAGCCTTTGCTGGCGCGGATAGCTAATCTTGCGACAGTGGCCTTTGCTTATATGCGCGCTGATCGGGGTGAGCGGTCTCAGCCTGTTGATTGGCGCGGCGTCGTTGTCGGATGGGGATGGCGGCTGGCTTTTGATGGTCAGCCGGTTTCCCCGCACGGCGGCGGCGCTTTTGGCGGGGGCTGGGTTGGCGCTGGCCGGGGTGGTGGTGCAACAGGTGGTGCAGAACCGTTTGGTCGAACCGGCCCTGACCGGCACGCCCGAGGCGGCGATGCTGGGGTTGCTGGCGGTGACATTGATCGCGCCGGGCATGGCGATTGCGGGCAAGATGTTGGTGGCCGCCGCGGCGGCATTGGCGGGGATGGCCGGGTTTATCGCGCTGGCCAAACGGGTGCCGCGCAGTGACCCGATGCTGTTGCCGATTGTTGGGCTGGTCTATGGCGGCATTCTGGGCGCGATTGGCATCTGGGCCGCGTGGCTGACTGATTTGATGCAATACCTTGGCACCTGGCAATTGGGCGAATTTTCCGGCGTGATGATCGGCCGGTACGAATGGCTCTGGGCGGTCGCGGGGATGGCTGTGCTGCTTTATGCGGTGGCGGATCGGATCACGATTTTGGGGCTGGGCGAGGCGCAGGCCCGTTCGCTGGGCCTGAACTATAAACAAACCCGCGCGCTGGGGTTGGTGATTGTGTCGGTGTTGACCGCATTGGTCATGGTGACGGTTGGGGCGTTTCCCTTTGTGGGATTGGTCGCGCCAAATCTGGTGTCGCGCTGGCGCGGCGATAACCTGCGCGCGAACCTGCCGTTGATTGCGCTTGGCGGCGGTGTGCTGGTGCTGGCGGCGGATGTGATTGGGCGGGTGATCCGCTATCCCTTTGAAATTCCGGCGGCGACGGTATTTGGCGTGTTTGGCGCATCGGTCTTCCTGTGGCTGCTTCACGCCGCGCCGAGGCGGGCCCATGGTTGACCGACATGTGGCGTGGTTGGCGCTGGCGCTTGTGGCGTTAAGCGCGGGGTTTTTGCTGTGGCACCTGCGCGCGCCTTATGGATTTATTTTGGAGCTGCGCGGCGCAAAGCTGGCGGCGTTGATCTGTGTCGGGGCGGCGACGGGGGCGGCCACGATCCTGTTTCAGACGGTGGCGATGAACCGGTTGCTGACGCCGGGGATCGTGGGATTTGATGCGCTGTTTGTGCTTTTGCAGACGCTTTTGGTGGTGACCCTTGGCGGGGTTGGCGCGGCACAGATCCCCGGCGCATTGCGTTTTGTGATCGAAGCGGCGGTGTTGATGGCGGCGGCGACCGCGCTGTTTGGCGTGTTGCTGCGCCGCGACGCCGGCGATGTGACCCGGATGATCCTGACCGGGGTGATCCTTGGGGTGTTGTTGCGCGGGCTGGCTTCGATGGTGCAGCGGATGATGGACCCGTCGGAATTTGCCGTGGTGCAACAGGCGATGTTTGCAAGCTTTGGCCGGGTGGACCTTGGACAATTGATCGCGGCGGGGCTGGTGTTGATCGCCGCGTTCGGCGCGGCGCTGCGCATGGCACCGGCGCTGGATGTGGCCGGATTGGGCCGGGGCACGGCGCGGGGGCTGGGGCTGAACCATGATCGGGTGGTGCTTATGGCGCTGATGCTGGTGGCGGCGATGATATCGGTCTCCACCGCGCTGGTCGGGCCGATCACGTTTCTGGGCCTTTTGGCGGCCAGTCTGGCGCGGCATCTGACCGACACCCACCGCCATATCGTGTTGATTCCGGCGGCGGCGCTGATCGGGGCGCTGATCCTTGTGACCGGGCAATTCGTGTTTGAACGCCTGCTGGGCAGCCAATCGGCGCTGGCGGTGGTGGTGGAGTTCTTTGGCGGGCTGCTGTTCTTGTGGCTCGTCCTGCGCAGGAGGCAGCTATGATCAAGGTTCGCGGGCTTGGCTATGGGGTGGGTGATACGGTGATCCTGCATGATGTGAACCTGACGCTTGCGCCGGGGGGGATCACTGCGCTGATCGGGCCGAACGGGGCGGGGAAATCATCGCTGTTGCATTGTATGGCGGGGCTGACAACGCCGACACAAGGCCGCGTCGAGATCGACGGCCTGGACCCGTTCACCGCCCGGGATGAGGCCCGCGCGCGCGCCGTGGCCCTGTTACAGCAAACGCCAGTGGTGGTCAGCCGCCTGCAGGTGCGTGAGCTGGTCAGTTTTGGCCGCTGGCCGCATCACCGGGGGCGACCGGGGCCCAAGGACATGGAAAAGGTTGAAGAGGCCCTGGAGGCCTTTTCTCTGACGGATTTTGCTGAACGGCCCTTGGAAACCCTGTCCGGCGGCCAGCGTCAGCGGGCGTTCATCGCCATGACCTATGCACAGGATACGTCGTGGATGTTTCTGGACGAGCCGCTGAATGCGCTGGATCCACGCCATGCGCGGGATTTGATGGCGCGGTTGCATGGGCTGTCGCGCGGCCATGACCGCAGCATCGTGATAGTGATCCACGATATCAACGCGGCGGCGGGATGGGCGGATCGGATCGTTGCGATGAAAGACGGGCGCATCGTGGCGCATGATGCCAGTGCCGCGCTGTTGACGCCCGAAACCCTGGCCGATGTATTTGATACCCCGTTCGAGGTGCTGCGCCACAAGGACAGGCCAGTGGTGATTTCGCGCTGATTGCGGGCAAAGACGCCGTCACTTGCAATTGCCCCACCCGATGCCTTGCGCCTGACCTGCGAGCCGGTGGCCGACTGCAAGCGTTATGACAACCTGAGAAGATCAGAACATGGAAAGATCATAGGTGCTGGCCGCGATGAGCCAGTTGAAGTTTTGCGGGATGAGGGCGGCTTATGATATGAGGTTCTCGCGACAGCTGTGAAGCGGCGACACGGGCCGCAGCAGATCGTCGGTGACCTTCTGAACGCCGAGATAAGCGAGAAGCAGGCTCGATCGATCAAGTATCAGCTGACCATCGCTCGCCTCCCGTTAACCAAGGAGGTCGTCTAGTTGACCTTCGAAGATACGGCGGTGAACGAGACGTGGTGCGCGTTCTGGCATCAGGCGACGTCATCGACCAGCAGCGTAACGTCGTGCTGATCAGCGGCACTGGAACTGGCAAGTCGCATCTCGCGGTTGGCAACGCTCGATCCTGCATCCGGCGCGGTAAGCGCCGCCGCTTCTTCAACGTGGTAGATCTCGTGAACAAGCTTGATGCCGAGGCCTGTTCTGACCGACACAGCCGCCCGCCGATCTCCTCTGTCGGTTCAACTTCATATTACTCGATGAACTGGGCTATCTGCAATTCGCCCAGACCGGCGGGCAGCTCTTGTTCCACATTATCAGCCGTCGCTATGAGCGAACCTTGATTATCGCGACGACCAACCTCGACTTTGGCGAATGGCCCTCCGTATTCGGCGATGCCAAGACGGCGACCAAGCTCCTCGATCGCCTCACGCATCACTGTGACATCGTCGAAACCAGCAACGAGAGCTGGCGTGCCAGACCCGCGAATAGCCGAAACTCCGCTGGTCCGCCGCGGCTGCGCTGTGTCGAGGCTACACCGCATTGGGCCAGGGGCTCAGGCCGCGATGCCGAACAGTGAGGTGCGCGCCGCGCGTCGCAGATCGCCGACACGGTCCCGGTTGGCCGACACCCAGGCCCGCCAGGCCATATAACCTTCGCGATTGACGCGGGCGCGTTCTTCGCCGCTCAATGCGTCATATCTGTCGATTGTCATGCCGGGCACAAAACCGATTTTAAGCCGTTGAAAGACATGGGAACAAACGTGAATTGCGGCCCGGTCCAACGGGCGCACCCGCGCGCTTTCGGCACAGATGAAATGCGTGCGCAATTGTCGTTCATCAGGTTGCAGGTAGGCCGGGCTGTCATCGGCCCTGGCGGCAAGGCCATCCAGAAAAAAGGCCAGCACAAAAGCCAGACAAAAGGCAAGTCTCAGCGCCCCGTGTGCAACACGGGGAAAGGCGAAAGCGAACATATCAGCGCTCCTTTGCAGTTAAGCAGGGGTAACGCCGCGTCCTCCCGATAGGCGCTAGGGTTTCGATGATGCGCCCAATCCCTGAAAAAGGATTTAAGGCGACGTTCGCAGCATAACAGAAAATGCCGCACCAGCGGACTGGGGCGGCGCAGCGGATGCTTGTGGTCGTGTATGTCGGGATGTTTGCCTGGAAAATAAGCGCGTTTGATCAAAAAGGGGGCGGAATTCCCCCCGATTTTGCGCCTATGCCGCTTCTGTCGCCATCAGGCTGGTCCAGCGCGCGCCGCGTTGCGACAGCGTCTTGGTCATGCGGGTACTGAGCGAATGCCGCACCCAGGCAAGCGTGACCGCAATGCACATCAGATAGGCCCCGGCCATCAAATCGAAAACCTGCATCGACAGCACGCCGGACAGCAAATACCAGTTCGCCGCCAGAAACACCGGCACCATGGCGGTCAGCAAAAGCCAGGACCGGGCGTGTTTGATCAATGTGCGTTTCATGGGGGCCTCTCGCATTGCGTCTTCGGATGCAAACTGCTGGCGAAATACGGCGGCACTTGGGCGGATCTGGGGAAAAAGCTCGATGCGGGGCCGGGTGGCGCGTGGTCAGACCGGTTTGCGCCGCAATCGGATCACCACGTCGACGCTGGCAATTTCTGCCCCCTCCGGCGCATCCGGCAAAGAGACGATTTTCAACTGATCGGCCGGGGCATCGGTCAGGTGGCCTTCGTCTTCCCAGTAAAAATGCGGGTGGTCATGGGTGTTGGTGTCGAAATAGCTTTTCTGGCCATCCACTGTAACCTCTTGCATCAGGCCCGCGTCACAAAACGCCCGCAGGGTGTTGTAGACCGTGGCCAGAGAAACGCTTTCGCAGGCGTCCTGAACTTTTGCAAACAGGCTTTCGGCGGTGACATGGCGGTTGCGGCCGTCGCCGACCAGCAAGGACGCCAGGGTGAGGCGCTGTCGGGTCGGGCGCAGCCCTGCGCCGGACAACCACACCGCGCCGCGGTCGATCGCTGGGGATGTCATATTCATGCCTCGCACTCCTCGCCTTGGAACAATATAGAGCGTCTTTTGGTGGCTTTTCAATGCGGCGCATGTGGCAATAATGGCCGTTTGTGGCAACAATCTCATCATTCCCGGCGCTCTTGCATGGGTTGGCATGCGGGTGTTAGACCGGATCAGATAGATTTGTGTGATCCAAGGAAGGTGCCTGAATGGCCGAATACCCCACCAGTTTCGACAGAGATGCGCTTCTGAAATGTGCCAGAGGCGAGCTTTTTGGTCCGGGCAATGCGCAATTGCCGGAACCGCCGATGCTGATGATGGATCGGATCACCGATATTTCGGGTGACGGCGGCGAAAATGGCAAGGGCCATGTGGTGGCGGAATTCGACATCAAGCCCGACCTGTGGTTCTTTGACTGCCACTTTCCCGGCAACCCGATCATGCCCGGCTGTTTGGGTCTTGATGGCCTGTGGCAGTTGACCGGTTTCAACCTCGGCTGGCGCGGTTGGCAGGGGCGCGGTTATGCGCTGGGCGTGGGCGAGGTCAAGCTGACCGGCATGGTGCGCCCGGACCGCAAGATGTTGACCTATCGGATCAATTTCACCAAGGCGATTTCAAACCCGGCGTCTGACAATGGGCGTTGCGGACGGCATCGTCGAGGCGGACGGCGAGGTGATCTATCAGGTCAAGGATATGAAAGTCGCGCTGAGCGAAAGCTGATTGCGCGCGTACCAGCGGATGTGAAAAGAGGCCCGATTGCGGGCCTCTTTTTTTTGTTTTGGTGATGCGTTGCGGTGCGCTCAGCAGCCCCGCGCCTCAAAATCGGCTTTGGTGCTGTAGACAGCTTTGGGCAGGTAGGCGCCCATGGTGTCGACCTCCAACCCCGGGCCGGGAATGTTTTGGACCGCAGCCGAAAACGCCGGGTTGGGCGCCATGTTGCGCAGCAGCAGCGCCGTAATGTTGGTATGTCCGGCCCCGTCGCCTGCATCGCCCCAGTCAAGCCAGCTTACGCCACATTCCGCCGTCGCATTTTCCGGGCGGTTCGCGGATTTGCTGATGACAATTGTATAGGCGCGATCATCGTCCAGCGTGACCTCGCTGTCATAGATGCAATCGGAAAACCGTGTCGTGACAAGGCTTTCGTTGGTGCAAAGCGACCAATAACGCAGATCATAATTGTCGGGTTGGCCCATATCGGCCCCGGACGCGGGGTGCGGGGCATTTTCGCCTCAAGCACGACAACATCGCCGAAATCTTCGTTCAACGAAATCGCGACATATTGATTGTCGAGGTTGGCATAAAAGCCGGAGGTCTTGGGGATGAACCCAACCCGCGCCGCTGTTTCCATGACCTGTTGCAACTTGGGTGACATGAACGCCATCAGGTTGATGCGCGGATCCCAGAAAACGTTCCAAGCCTCATGCTTGGTGTGCAGGTAATTGTCCGCGACCTCGGGCTTTTTCAGCATGTTGTCAAAATCGTCCTGCGCCAAAGCGGGCGAGATCAAGACACGTTCCGCGTCGTCCGGTCCGGGGCTGGCAAGCGCGTCACAGGCGGCCTGACCTTCCAGCCGGGTGCCATCGCCCATCACCAGCGCCACATTGGCAAGTCCCGCGCCGCCGGTCAGATCATCGCCGGTTTCCGGGATGTAATGACGCAGCAACAGCGGGCTGCGGTCAACCTTGTCGGTGGGGCCAAGATATACGGTATTGGGCGCGCGATCTTGTGGGGCTTCGCCCTGGACCACGCGCAGGGTATAGGCCATCGCATCGCCGTAAGCCCCGCTCAGAAAAGGATTTTCGCTGCCATCATCGGCGGTGATGTCGACGTCCATCACATGGTCATAGGGCGCGCCACCCTCGGTATAGCTATGCAGCGACATATACCGTGCCTGTGGGAAGTTGCCGGAAATTTCCAGATAGGCGTCCGGCGCATCCTTGGGCATGGTAAATGCCGTCGCCCAATACACCGCGCCGCCATCGGGATAGGCGATGTTGAACGCCCCGGAATAAACCGGACCCATCCAGAAGCAATCATGTTGGCCCGGTGTTTCCTTGCCCTTAAAGACAATGGGTCGCGGTGACATGCTGACCTTTTGATCAGCAATCGGAAGATTTTCCAGCAGCGACTTGAAATCATGTTGGTACTGGTCTTCGGCTGCGGCAGGAAGTGTCACGCAGGTCAGTGCCAGGCCCAGCGGGATCGAAAGGTAACGCATTTGTAGTTTTCCCTTTTGGTCGAATGGCCGCACCATGGAACAGGATGAATCGGGTGGCAACACAGACGAAGGATGCAAGGCCCGGTTCTTTGTGAAAGTTATAAGACGGTCCTTGCATCGCCTTAACTGGCCGCAACTGCACACCAAACAGCCCACCCACCTTGCGCGTCTCCCCTCGCATGCCCTAGTAATGCCCTAACAAACATGGGAGTGCGCGCATGCGTCGTGTCGTCGTGACTGGTCTGGGGATTGTGTCCTCCATCGGCAACAATGTGGAAGAGGTTCTGGCCTCGCTCAAATCCGGGACATCCGGGATCACCGCCAATGAGGCGATGAAGGAACATGGATTCCGCAGCCAGATTGCCGGTGACCTGAAGCTGAATGTCGCGGACCATGTCGACAAACGCACGCTGCGGTTCATGGGGCCGGGGGCGGCCTATGCCTATATCGCCATGGGGCAGGCGATTGCCGATGCCGGGCTTGAGGAACGCGATGTTGTGAACCCACGCACCGGTTTGGTGGCGGGCTCGGGTGGCCCATCGACCAGCGCGATGTTGCAGGCGCATCAGACCGTGCTGAAAACCGGCGCGACCAAGCGGATCGGGCCCTTTGCGGTGCCAAAAACCATGTGTTCGACCGTTTCGGCCAATCTGTCGACGGCGTACAAGATCAAAGGCATCAATTATTCCATCACCTCGGCCTGCTCGACCTCGCTGCATTGCATCGGCAACGCGGCGGAACAGATCATGATGGGCAAACAGGACGTGATGTTTGCCGGTGGCGGCGAAGAGCTGGACTGGACATTGTCCTGCCTGTTTGACGCGATGGGCGCGATGTCGTCGAAATACAACGATACGCCGGAACGCGCATCGCGGGCGTTTGATGCAGACCGCGATGGGTTTGTGATCGGCGGCGGCGGCGGGATGCTGGTTCTGGAAGAACTGGAACACGCCAAGGCGCGCGGCGCCAAGATCTACGCCGAGGTCACGGGCTATGGCGCGACATCGGATGGCGCCGATATGGTGGCCCCCTCGGGCGAAGGCGGCGAGCGGGCGATGCGCGTCGCGCTCAGCACCTTGGAAGAGGGGCGCAAGGTTGGCTATATCAACGCCCATGGCACATCCACGCCGGTCGGCGATGTCGGCGAAATCGAAGCGGTGCGCCGCGTCTTTGGCGATGGCAGCACGCCGCCGGTGTCTTCGACCAAATCCATGACCGGCCACAGCCAGGGCGCCACCGGCGCACAAGAGGCGATTTATTGTCTGCTGGCCTTGGACAACGATTTCATCATCCCGTCGATCAACGTCGAAACGCTTGATCCGGCACTGAAACCGGCAGAAATCGCCACCACGCTGGTGGAAAATGCCGGGCTGGATACAGTGATGACCAATTCCTTCGGGTTTGGCGGCACCAACGGCTCCATGCTTCTTAGCAAATATAACGGATAAACGGACATGTCGCAGTCAATGAAGGGCAAGCGCGGGCTTGTCATGGGTGTTGCCAACGAACGCTCTATCGCCTGGGGCATTGCCAAAGCGATGGCCGAAGCTGGTGCCGAACTGGCCTTTACCTATCAGGGCGAGGCATTCGGCAAACGGGTTGAGCCGCTGGCGGCATCGGTCGGATCGGACTTTCTTGTCGATGTTGATGTGACCGACGATGCATCGCTCGATGTGGCATTCGAAAAGCTGGGGGACCGTTGGCCGACGATTGATTTCGTGGTCCACGCCATCGCCTTCAGCGACAAGAACGAATTGACCGGCCGGGTGCTGAACACCAGCCGCGACAATTTCAAGAACTCGATGGATATCTCGGCCTATTCCTTTATCGAGGTCGCCCGCCGCGCCCATCCGATGATGGTTGAAAATGGCGGCACGCTTTTGACGCTGACCTATATGGGATCGAATCGCGTCACGCCGAATTACAATGTCATGGGCATCGCCAAGGCCGCGCTTGAGGCTGCGGTGCGCTATCTTGCCAATGATCTTGGCCCCGAGGGCATTCGCGTCAACGCCATTTCCCCCGGTCCGATGAAAACCCTGGCCGGTGCGGCCATTGGTGGTGCGCGCAAGACCTATAAGCACACGGATCAAAACGCGCCGCTGCGCGCCAATGCCACGCTAGAGGCCGTGGGCGGCACTGCGGTATACCTCGCGTCGGATGCCGGCGCCTGTACCACGGGTGAAATTATTCGGGTCGATGGGGGCTTTCACGTCTTGGGAATGCCGCAGGCAGACAACCTTTAGGGGAACGCCGCAGTTCTGGCTCATTTCCGCCCTTCTCCCGTCAAGGAGGGTAGGCATATGTTAACCATGACACCTGACCAAGCTCTTAAAGCCGCTATGATCGGCGATAAATCCCGGATGCGGGGGAAACTTGCATCGGCTGGGCGAACCCCAAAGTCTCGACTGTTCCGCTGGAGCGTCAAGATCCTGTCTGTCGCCCTGGTGCTGACGGTGTCGCGTGGCATGCTACGCGCACCTGAGGTTCAGGTGATGCTGGCAGGGGCTGGCGACACGCTTACCCAAGTGGTCCAGGACGACACGATTGCCAGCGCGCATATTGCCGCCACCGATTTTCAGGTCGCGGCCAGCGCATTTGTCGCAGGACTGGCCCGACCGGCGCTGGCTGTGATCTCACACGACACAGCTGACGTTCCCGACGCACGGACCGAACGGCGCAGGCATCGGCCCAGCACACCAATTGAATTGAGCCATATCGAAACCGTATCGGCCAGTCGCGTCCTCAGTGGCCCGGTCGAAGCCGTTTATGCCGGAAATGCGCTGCAATTGGCCGGAATGCCGGTGGTGATCGACGCTCTTGTCTGTCCCGCCCTCCAAAGCGAACGCGGACAATTGGCCCGGGTCGGGCTGGAAAGTTTCACCCATGCGCAGACATTGAATTGCAACGTGACCGGACAGGCCGGTGCCCAGGCCGTGACCGCCAATTGCTGGACCAACGATGGTCAGGATCTGGCGACCCAGATGCGCGCCACCCAGCTGTGCAACGCCAATTGACTTCATGCGCGCCGCAATAACGGCGTGCTGACATCGGGACAACCCCGGCCCACACCATTGGATTTCTGTCGCCTTGCAATTCGCCCCAGCTTCTGAAATGCACAGGCAAATGGGCTGACCGCCCACTGGGTGGATCAGACGCGGGCCAAAAGAGAGGCCCGCCGCGCGACAGGGGAATTTCGTTTGAACGACGCTTCGGTCCCAGTTCGGACCAGCAGTCAGCTGGTTTTGTCGGGGGTGGATTTTGCCCATGACACTCGTTTGGTTTTTTCTGCTCTGACGCTGGATATTTCGGTCACGCGACTTGGGGTCGTCGGGCGCAATGGATCGGGGAAAACGACGCTGGCGCGGTTGCTTGCCGGTCTTGTGGCCCCTACGGCGGGCGAGCTGCGGTTGAATGGCGTCGATGTGGCGCGGGACCGGCGTGCGGCCCTGTCAGAGGTCGGCATCCTGTTCCAGAACCCGGATCACCAGATCATTTTCCCAACCGTGCTGGAAGAACTGGCCTTTGGTCTGATCCAGCAGGGCCAAAAGAAAGCAGCAGCCGAAGACGCCGCGCGCGACGTATTGGCCCGTTTCAACAAGACCCATTGGCAAGAGGCCTATATCAATACGCTCAGCCATGGCCAAAAGCATCTGGTCTGTTTGATGGCCATTGTTGCGATGGCCCCGCGCTTGCTCATTCTTGACGAACCCTTTGCCGGTCTCGACATGGTCACCCGGGCACAGCTGACCCGGTATCTGGATCATTACACTGGCAATCTGATCCATATCACACATGACCCGGCGGATTTGGCCGGATATCACAGCGCGCTGTGGCTGGATCGCGGCGCATTGCGCCAAATCGGCCCGGCGGAAGAGGTTGTGCCCGCCTATGTGGCGCGCATGACAGAATTGGGGGCCGCAGATGATATCGCTGACCTCCCCGGTTAAAACCCGCGCCCATGGTTGGCCAGCCGCGGCCAAGCTGGCGGCGCTGTGCCTTGCGACGCTGGGGTTGTTTTTCATCCAGAACCTCTGGGCGCATCTGGCCATCCTTGTCTCGGTATTGGCGCTGTATGCGGCGCCCGGATGGCAGTTCCTGCGCGGTGGGCTTGCGAAACTCTGGATGCTTTGGCCCTTTGTGCTGATCGTCGCGCTGTTTCACCTGATTGACGGCAGTGTGATACCGGGCCTGGTGATCCTGTTGCGGTTGGTCTCGGCGGTGGCGCTTGCCAATCTGGTGACGATGACCACCCGGCTGTCGGACATGATTTCCGTGGTGCACTGGCTTGCCGCACCGTTACGCCGTTTCGGCATTGCCAGCCGCCCGTTGGAAATCGCCATTGCCCTTGTGATCCGCATGACCCCGGTGCTGCTGGCCAAGGGCCGCGCGCTGGGCGACGCTTGGCGCGCGCGTTCACCCCGGCGCGCCAATTGGCGGATTATCCTGCCTTTCACCCTGCTCGCGCTTGACGATGCTGATCAAATCTCTGATGCGTTGCGCGCGCGCGGAGGCCTGCTTTCTACAGAGGATACCTGAGATGGAAAAGAATGTCGTATTGATAGCCCTGTTTGCTGCATTGATTGCGGTGCTGGGGCTGATCCCGAAAATCACCCTGGGGTTCGGTGTGCCAATCACCGCGCAAAGCCTGGGTGTCATGTTGTGCGGCACCGTATTGGGCGCGCGGCGCGGCACTTTGGCTGTGCTGCTGTTTCTGGTCCTCGTGGCCATTGGCCTGCCGCTATTGTCCGGTGGGCGCGGCGGCCTTGGTGTCTTTGTGTCGCCCTCTGCCGGGTTCCTGGTGGGCTGGCCATTTGCGGCCTTCGTCACCGGGTTGATCGTCGAGAAATGGCGCAATGCGCCGCTGACACTGGTCGCGGGCCTGGCATCCGTGATCGGGGGCATCGTGGTGATGTATGCCTTTGGCATCGCCGGTTTGGCTTATGCGCTGGACAAAACCATGTTGGAGGCGACTGCGCTGGTCACCGCATTTATTCCCGGTGATGCGCTGAAAGCGGCGATTGCCGGCATGCTGACGGCCGCCCTGGCCAAGGCACGCCCCGCCAGCGTCCTGTCACGCGCGGCTTGAGCGTCATGATGACCACTGCACATGTCACAGCCGAAGATTGCGACGCGGCGCTGGATCATATCCGCGCGGCGCCCAAGGATAACGCGGCCATTGATCACCTGTGTTTTCGCCCCGAAAGCGGCCTGCGCGACTATCCGGAACACCTAGACATGACCGTTTCCGGTGGCATCAAGGGCGAGCGTTGGCTGACAAATCCCTGGCTGAAACTGCCGGATGGGGCCCCCGATCCCCGTATTCAGGTGTCGATCCTGTCGAAACGGGTGCTGGATCTGTGTTGGCGCGATCGTGCTGGCACCCCGCATCCCGGCGATCCGATCATTGTCGATATGGATCTCAGCCATGAAAACCTGCCGGTTGGCACGCGATTGGCGGTTGGCACCGCTGTGCTGGAAGTGTCGGACAAACGCAATTCCGGCTGCACCAAATGGCAGGCCTGGTATGGGGATGCCAGCCTGCGCTGGATCAATCGCGGCCCCCATCGTGACCTGCGTTTGCGCGGCGTCCTCTGCCGAATTGTTCAGGATGGCCGGGTGTCGGTCGGGGATCGTCTGATCAAACTCTGACCGGTTTCGCGGTCCGTTTCGCACTCTGGAATTTCATCTGACCAAAAATATCCCGGGGGGGTGGCCAAAGGCCACGGGGGCTGGCCCCCAAAAGGCGCGGCGGATCATGGATCACAGTCGCCGCGCCAAGAGCGCCGTGCCCAATCCGCCCGCTGCGGCAATTGCCGCCAATCCGGACCCCGGTGTGCGACAAAGCTGGTGGTAAAGCCGAACGGCAAGCACCGCACCAGAGGCCCCCACCGGATGCCCCCGCGCCAATGCGCCACCATATTGGTTCACAATCTCGACCGGCAGGCCCGCGCCGGTTTGACAGGCGATGGCCTGCACGGCAAAGGCCTCCATGATTTCGGCGCTCACCAGGGTCGTCGCCTGATCCAAAACCGCTCCAATGGCCGCAACCGGCGCCAGCCCGGGCAAGTCCGGCGTCCCGCCCAGCGTCCGTCCCGCCAGCAATTCGACCGCGGGACACATCAGCGCCGCTGCGACGGCCTCGCTCACCACCAGAACAAATCCCGCACCGTCGGCGGCCACCGCCATATTTGCGGCTGTGATACTGCCATGTACCACCGGCGCGCGGGCGCATAATCGCCCGGTCAAGGCGCGGGTAAAGCTGTCCTGCGTCAGCCCGGCCAAGGGCACAATCTCCGCCTGATGAAATTCCGGTGGGCAGGCGCGTGCCTTGGCATGGCTCTCGACGGCCCAGGCATCCTGCGCCGCGCGGCTGATGTTCAACTGTTTTGCCAAATCCTCTGCCGCCGTCGCCATATCCGGGTCGCGCTCGGGCCAGGGGGTAAAGGCCGCTTGATCATAGGGTTCCGGCGCGCGTCCATCGGCAAAACTGCGGAGCCGCAGCGGGCGGCGGGAATAGCTCTCGACCCCGCAGGCCAGCACGATGTCATGTTGCCCGGACCGCACCATTATATGGGCCAGCAAAACCGCATCAAGACCACCGACGCATTGGCGATCAATGCTCAGTCCCGCCACATGTTCCGGCAACCCAGCCGCCAGGGCGACAACCCGCGCAGGATTGCCGCCGCCCCCCAGCGCATTGGAGACTATGATTTCTTCCACCCGATCCGGGCCAATCCCGGCATCTGCCAGCACCTGCGCAATCACCGGCGTCGCAAGCTCATGCAGCGCCAGAGCATGCAGCGCGCCGCCCCGGGGCGCGATCGGGCTGCGCCGTGCCGCGATCATATAGCTGCGCCGCATCAATTGCCCCCGACCATTGCGGCCAGGCGCGGCAAATCGGGTTTCCCTGCCGAAAGCAACGGCATGGCATCAAGCAGGACAAAACGCTGCGGCACTGCAGCAGGCCCAAATGCCGCACGGCAGGCCCGTCGCAAGGCCGCCTCGTCAAATCGCCCGGTCAGAAAGCAGATGAGTTTATGGCCACGCAGCGCGTCGGGGATTGCCAGCACCGCACAGCCGGTCACGCCCGGTTGGGTCAGCACAAGCTGCTCAATCTCTTCGGGAAATACATTGTGATCTGCCACCGTGACCATCCGCCGTTTGCGGCCCCGCAGGAAAAGATAGCCCGCCGCGTCCAGATAGCCCATTTCACCAATGCCAAGGTATCCGTCCTGCCAATGGGTGTCCTGGGTTTCGCCGACCTCGTAGCCATCAAACACATAGGGGCTGTGGACCAGAATTTCCGCAGTTTCATGCGGCGCAGCGACGCGCAGCGCAACACCGGGATAGGCGCGGCCAACCGAACCCGCAGGGGTTTTGCCATCGCTCATGGTGATGAAACTTGTTTCACTGGCCCCGAAAAATTCACGCACCTCCGCATGGGGCAGCAGATCGCAGAGATCGGCCCGCAGGGCAGGGTCCAGTTTGCCGCCACCACAAAACAGGCGGCGCACCTTCGGCAACACGGCCTGTGTCCCGTCTTTGCTCAACCGGGTGAGCAATCGCAGCTGAGTGGGCGTCGCATAGATCACGCTGATGGCCAGCTCTGCCAGTGTTTCGGTCTGGCGTCGCGGTGACATGCCGGCAAGCACAGCAATATCCGCCCCTATGTGCAGCGCCTCAAGCACCGCAAACAGGCTGAGGGAATGGCCCGGATGCCCCAATGTCGCGTAACGGTCTGCCGGACCCAGATCAAAAGTCCTGGCATTGATGTCGAAAGAGGCGATCCAGCTGGCCGGTCGTCGGCGGATCACCTTTGGCTGACCGCTGGAACCCGAAGTCTCGCAATACAGAACCGGCGTTGCATCGGCCCGTGTGGTGATTGCCGCGCCGGATTGCGACGCCCAAAGCGATTGCCCCCGGCGCAGCCCATCGACCAATACCGTCAGCCCCGGTGCTTCGGGGGTCAGAATTTCACTTCGGGGTGCGATTTCAAAAGTGGCATGCATGGCACCGATCTATGCCACAGGTTTGTCGCCGCTGCGATGGGCTTGCGGCGACACCCGTCTAATAATCCCGTTCGAAAAACACCCCGACGCCAGTGTCCCCATCGCTGCCGACCCGGCCGCGCACGGTGACGCTTGGGGTCAGATCGAGGTTCAGGTTGATCTGGCTGGAGCCATCGCTCGACACTGTTACATCGGTATAGATGTTGTCAGAGAGGTATTTGCCGA
Source organism: Marinovum sp. J2-8 (assembly GCF_055808435.1). NCBI lineage: Bacteria > Pseudomonadati > Pseudomonadota > Alphaproteobacteria > Rhodobacterales > Roseobacteraceae > Marinovum > Marinovum sp. J2-8. The sequence continues at coordinate 728,636 of NZ_JBVVRZ010000001.1, forward strand.
CACTTGCCTGTGCATTGCCTTCGGAATCGGTGCTGATGTCCAGCTCGTCCACCCCCAGACCTTCGCGCAGCTGTTGACCGATACCAAGCCCGCCCTGACCGGACAGGGTGCGGATCGCCGCCGCCAATTGCACTGCCTGCAAGGCCGAGATCGACGTGACATCACGGCCAAACAGGAACAGCGAAAGCGCCTCGTCCTGGGGCAGTTCCGGCACCGATGTGACGGTCAGTTCCGGCGCCGAGGCCAAGCCCGCCAAGGCCAATGTGACGGCGAAATCATCGACCTCGGTGGTGGCCTCAAAGGCGATCACCGGATCGAAGCTGCCGCGCAACTGGACATCCCCCTGTGTCAGGGTCAAGCGCCTGCCCAACAGGTCCAGCCGCCCCCGGATCAGGCTGAACGACCCGACAGGCACCACATTGTTGGTGGTCCCGGTCAGTCGCAATTCACCGCCCAGTTCCGCGTCGAGCCCACGGCCCCGCACGAACAACCGGTTGGGCGCGCGCACGATGACATCCAGCGGGTAGTCTGGTGCGGCGCTGGCGGTGTCCTCGTCAGATTGATCCAACCCGGCAAACCGCAACGTGCGCTGCACATCGGCAGAGGGGTTGATATGTTGCAAACCGTCCAGCGCCGAATAGGACGGGCCAAGATCGGGAATGCGCAATTCCGCAGTGGCGATATTGATCCCACCGCCAATCCGCGCGCCGCCCAGCAGCGGGCCGGACATGGTCATCCGCCCGTCCAACTGGGCCTCGTAAAGCGCAGCACTGCGCAGAACGACGTTGCGCAATTGCGCCTCCAGATCGGCATTATATGGCGGGGTCAGCGCAACCGGCCCGGCAACGCGCAATTGTCCACCGCTGGAGATCTGACTGTTCAATGCCACCTGTGCCGCTGCGCCGTTCAGGTCAATTTGCCCGTTGATGGCGTCGATCGACATGCCCTGCGCCAGAAGCGCGACCTGGGCATCCGCCAGGCTAAGGCGGCCAGAGACCGAGCTGAGCTGTGGTGGGCCATTGACCGCCAGATTGAACCGCACCAGCCCGCTGAGCGCCTGACCGTTCAGCCGCCGGTTGGCCAGCGCCAGCGGCACCAGCCCGTTGGCCGACAGATCAAGCCGGGAAACATCCGCCGCGACCCGGCCCTGGGTTGACACTTCGATACCACCGGGACCATTGCCCGAGGCGTCGATCCGCCAGCTTTCGCCTTGCTGTGTGGCGGTGCCGGAAAAACTCGCAGGCCCCGGCAAATCGGGCACAAGCGGGCCAAGGTTGGGGATGGTGATGCGGAACCGGGCATCACCGTTGCCCGCGCCAAAGGCGCCGGACACGTCGGCATCCACCCCCGGTGCATCGACCGTTGCCTGACGAATGGTGATCCGGCCATTGCTGGCACGCGCGACGGACAGGTCGATTTGCGACGTGCCGCGCAACAATGGTTCTATTGTCGGCACGCCAAAGCCGGGGTTGCTTACACTGCCATCGGCCACAAGATCGAAACTGCCGGCCAGAATATCGGCTGTGCCGGTGGCTGTCAGATTTGCGGCCCCCGACAGCGGGCGACCGGCCAGCGAGGAAAACGCGCCAAGCCGGGCAACCCGCGCTTGCAGCCGTCCATCCGCCAGAAGTTTGGATTTGCCATCGCCGGTGAATGTTCCGCTGAAATTTGCACCTGTGTCGCCGGGCAGGGTGGCATCGGCCTCCAGCGTCCAGACCTCGCCGGTGCGTATCGCGGTGCCGGTCAGGCTGGCCGCGCCGGGCAGATCGGGCAGGGCGCGTGCCAGATTGGCAATCCGCGTTGTCAGCTCCAGCTTGCCACTGTTCGGCCCGAAGGCACCACTGGCCCGCGCGGTCACTTCGCGCCCGTCGATGACTGCGGTCTTGAGGACAACCTCACCCGCGGCATCGCGCGTTGCGGCGATATCGAATGTGGTGGTGCCGGGCAAAAGCGCCTCGGCAACGGGCACATCAAATCGCGGGTTGGTTGTGCTGCCGTTTGCACGCAGATCGAATGTCGCGTTGACCAGATCACCGCGCCCCTCAGCCACAAGCGACACCGCACCGCCAAGGGGGCGACCCGCAATGGCGGAAAATGTTGCAAGCTGCGTGACATTGGCGCTGAGCCGTCCGGCGATCTCCAGCTTGTCACGCCCATCGCCGGTCACCGTGCCGCGATATTGCGCACCAGTGCCCCCGGGAAGGGCGGCATCGGCGGTCAGGTTCCAGACATCATTGGCCTGTTCTGCCGTGGCCGTCACTTCGGCGGCACCTTGCAGGTCTGGCAGGACCAGGGCGATTTCCGCCACGCGCGCGGTCAGGTCCAGCTTGCTTGCGCCGGTGCGCAGCAGCGCGGTTGCATCAATGCGCGCATGATCGGTGCGGATCACCACCGGATCGACGCGCAGCCCGGTTTCATCCCGGCCCAGTCCCAATGATACCTTGCCCGTACCGGCAAGCAGCGGATCAAGCTGGGCGATGCCGGTTGTCAGCGTTTCGGTCGTGCCGTCGAATTGCAACGCCATCACCCCGGTGAGCGGCGCCACACGCCCCGTCACACCAAGATCCGCAGCCCCGTCGAGTTCAATACCCGCCAGATCGGCAAAACGTGCCAGATCTTGTGCGTTCAGCTGAACATCCGGCACCAATGTCAGATCATCTTCGCCTTCCAGCCCGCTCACCACCAAGGTGCCGGTCAGGCCGTAATCCTCGCCTGTGAGGTTCAGTTCGCTCAGCCGCAGCGGCGCACCCCGGCTCCAGCCAAAGTGCAGGACACCACGCAACCGGTCCCCGATGGCACGCGCCAGCGCCGCGTCGGCCGGGGCCAATCCGCTGGCATCCATTTGCAACGTGCCGGACAGGCTCTCGCTGTCGCGCGACAGAACGCCAGAGCCATCAAAGCCCAGCGTTTCAATCTGTATGGTGTCGCGGGCAAGACCCTGCGCCCGACCGGCCAGCGACCATGTGTCCCCGGCAGCGGCATCAAACGCCCCGGTTAGCGTGACGCCCGTGACCGAAGTCGCTGCACCGGCCATTGGCAGCAGGATGGTTTCACCTTCGGGCGGCGCGATTTCCCCATCCAGCGCCAGCTTGCGCGGCCAGCCATCTGCACCGATCTCTGCCGCGCCGGTCAGGGTCAGGGCCGCCGCCTCGACGCGCAATTGATCCAACGTCAATGTGCCGTCGGCCATTCGTGCGCCTTTGGCCTGCAACCCCACCTGATTGCCAAGGAATTCGGCAAATTCCGGCACAAACACCGGCGCAATGTCACCGCCCAGATCGAGGGCGAAAACCGTGTCGCCCTCTGGGTCGGACAACAGGGTCACTTCGCCGCTCAGACGGCGCTGGCCATCGGTGTCCAGGCTCAGCTCGGCGGTGAAATCATTGATGGGGTCGGCCCCCTGAACCTTCATCTCGACCGAGGGCAGGCCGGGCAGGTTCAACAGATTGGCGGCCAGACCATCCGCCGGTTCGGTCAAATCAACCGCCATCTCCAATGCGCGGGTGGCGTTGTCGTAAGCGCCGACAATGGTAAAGCGCCCCTCCTGGTCCAGCCGGTTGATGGCCAGATCCGCCGATCCGGCCCCATTTGCCAGCGTCGCCTTGCCGGAAAACGCAATTTCGGCGGCTTCGCCGAACACCGCCGCGCCAATGACAGCGCGGCCTATGGTCATTTTCTTGATGTCGACCGATACAGGAAGCTCTGGCAGGGAAAAGGTGCCGCGCGCCTCGGCGGTGGGCAGTTCACTTTCTGCGGGCAGCGGGCGGCGTGGCAATTCGATGCGGTCAATCGCGATTTCGTCGATCAGAACCTGTTTGCTCAAAAGCGCCGAACGGTTCCAGGTCAGGGACACGCCGGTGGCGGAGAACCAGACCCCGTTCGCATCGGTGACAGAGATTTCGTCGATGGTCGCGCGGGAACTGAGCGCGCCGGCAAATCCCTTGATCCGGACATCACGCCCGGGTGCCGACAACGCATCTTCAAGTATGCCCTGAATGAAGCCGCGATCAGATTGGTCGTCTTGCGCCTGAGCGGCCAGTGGCATCAGAAACAGCAGACAAAGTGCCAGAATACGCATTAAAAAGCCTGCCCTATCCCAATATAGACCTGCACACCGTCGCCGGTTTCGCCAGCCACCGGCGCGGCCACATCCAGCCGGATCGGTCCGACGGGGGTGTTGTAACGCAGCCCAAGACCGGCTCCGGCGTGCGAATTGCCGGCGTCAAAACCATCATGTCCGATGAAACCGGCATCGGCAAAAGCCACAAGGCCAATGGTGTCGGTCACGGAAAACCGCATTTCCGCCGACAGCGAAGCAAAGGCCCGTCCGCCCAGCGACACGCCGTCATAATCAGCATCCAGCGATTGATAGGGTTGGCCACGGACCGTTCCGCCGCCGCCGGAATAAAACAACATGCCGGGCGGGGCATCGACGGCGTCGGGCCCGACCAAAGCGCCCAATTGCAGACGGGCGGCGGCGACCGCGCGGTTTTCCGCGCCAAGGCCAACAAAGCCGCGACCATCAAACGTCATATGCGCGCCGGTATCACCGGCCAGCGTTTCCACAAACGGCGTCACCTCGCCCCGCAGGTAATATCCGCTGGTGGTGTTCAATGTGTTGTCGCGCCGGTCATAGGTCAGCGCGCCGGGCAGCGAGACCAACAGCAATTCGCGGATGGTTTCCGGGTTGGCAAAGCGGTCGGTGACCTCGGAATAGCCGAGGCCAATGCCCAATTCGCCGGTCAGGAAATCGTTGAATTCCTGGGACACGCCAAATGCCAGCTCGGATTTCTTTTCCAGATAATCCGGCTCGTCCAGCAGCGCCAAACCGGCCTCGGCGTAAAACAGGGTATCTGGGCCATAAACTGCCGGTTTTTCCAAGCGGAAAGACAGTTCATAATCAATGCCTTCTTCAATACCTTCGGTCTGCAAACCCAGTTGGCTGATTTCGCCTTCGATGCGGAACCGTTCCGCGCCGCCAAACAGATTGCGATGCAGCCAGAACCCCGAAAGCGTCAGCCCGCCAAAGGTGGAATATTCGATGCCACCACCAATCCGGCGCGGTTTGCGATCGACGACCGTGATTTCCATGTCAAGTTGGCCATCGGCACCGGGGGTTTCGGCCTCTTCGACCTGCACCGATTGAAATGTGCCGGTCCGGCGCAATCGGCTGGCGGCCTTGTCCACGGCTTTGGGGGTAAATACCTCGCCTTTGGGCAGGCCGGGGCAATCTGGCGCACACGGGCGTCGCGCACGGTGGATGTGCCATCGACAGAGGTGTCGCCAAACCGCAGCCTTGGGCCGGGTGCAATGCGAACATCGACATCCAGCCGCGCGCTGGCGTGGCGAGCTTCGATCGACTGGCCGGTGATTTCGGCTTTGGCATGGCCTGCTTCGCGCCAATCCCGGACCGCGCCCTGGGCCGCGTCGCGCACCACCGTCGCCAGGGCCGGTTCGTCGCGGGCAAATCCCGGCACCGGCGGATCTTCGCCCGCCAGCGGCGCGATTTGGACCTGACCAAGCCGGAAGGCACGTCCGGGTTGCACTGTGATCACCACATTTCCAACCGCGGCGGGCAAGCGAAAGGGATCAATGGTGGCGGCTTCGCGCCCGTCGATCTGAATGTTCACCACGGCGGAATAATAGCCCTGGGCGTAAAGCGCCTCGACCAGTTTGGCATAATCGGCCTGCGCCGCAGCCACGACATCACGCGGCAGGGTTTCGGGCGATTTTTCCAAGGTTGTCAGTACCGAAGCACTGTTCAGGCTTTTGGTCAGATCGGCATTGTCACTGCCGACCAATTGCAGATCAACCTGATCCAACGCCAACGACATTCCCGGCACCAGCACCGCCAGCGCGCCCAAAACCCAGCTTTTGCCAAATCTACGCATTACCATGTTCAACACTTTCATTTGCTCCAGCCTATGACAGAGACGGGCGCGCTTCTATGGGCAATCGACGGTTACCCACGGGGAAATGATCGACGACGACACCCGTATCTTGCCGCGCATGGCGATCTGGGCAATTCCGGGGTCTGCGTCATGTTTTTGCAGCCATGTACCTGGCGCAAACTGTGGGCATTGCAATGGCCAATCTGTTGCGGCATTGGCGCCGCAACGGGCGCGCGCTGGCGTCATTTGATATTTCCCATCCGTTTGGCCGGACATTTGCCAATACTGTTACATGACATTGTTAACAGAGCCGCGAATGCACTTCGAGCTAGGGAATCACTCATGCGTTTTGCTCTTTCGGCGCTGACCGCCGCACTTCTTTCCACATCCGCAATGGCGGCCGATATTTCCGGCAAACTGGTTCTGTATACCTCGCAGCCGAATGCCGATGCCCAGCAAACCGTTGATGCCTTCCAGGCGAAATATCCCGACGTCGACGTCGAATGGGTGCGTGACGGCACGACCAAGATCATGGCCAAGCTGCGCGCCGAATTCGAAGCAGGCGCGCCGCAGCCCGACCTGCTTTTGATTGCGGATATGGTCACAATGGAGGGGCTGGAGGCCGAAGGCCGTTTGATGCCCTACACAGACGCCGACATCAGCGCCTATGACCCGGCTTTGATGGATGATGGCGGTCACTATTTCTCGACCAAGCTGATCACCACCGGCATCGTCTACAACACCGGCGCCGACATGGTGCCGACCTCTTATGCTGATCTTTTGCAGGAACAGGCCAAGGACAAGCTGGCCATGCCATCGCCGCTGACCTCGGGTGCGGCGACCATCCACATGGCTGCGATCACCGCGCATCCCGATCTGGGCTGGGATTTCTACGAAGGTCTGGCCGCACAGGGCGCCAACCCGCAGGGCGGCAATGGCGGCACCTACAAGGCCGTCGCCGGCGGTGAAAAGCTCTATGGTTTCGTGGTTGATTTCCTGCCGATCCGCAACAAGCTGGAAGGTGCGCCAGTGGAATTCGTCTTCCCAAGCGAAGGCGTTTCGGCGGTGACCGAACCGGTGGCCATCCTGTCGACCGCGAAAAACCCCGACGCAGCCAAGGCATTCGTTGATTTCCTGATTTCACAAGAAGGCCAGCAACTGGCCGCTGACATGGGGTATCTTCCGGCCCATCCGGCGATCACCCCGCCCGAAGGTTTCCCCGCTCTGCCAGACATCAAACTGCTGGATTTCGATCCGGCCAAGGCACTGGCCGATGATCAGGAAAACAAGATGAAATTCACCGAGATTTTCGGCGGCTGACAATTTGAACCTGTTAAAACTTCTGCGCAGCGGCGAGGGGCGTGCCCTTGCCGCTGCGGTCTTTTTGGCGATGCTGCTTCTGGTCTTTCCGCTGGGCCTGCTGGCCCGTGTCGGTCTGACGGTGGACGGCGTATTTACATTGGCGCCTTTGGGCGACGCGCTTGGGTCACGGTCGGTGATGCGGGCCTTTGTCCATTCGTTGGAAAGCGCCTTCTTCTCGGCGATCCTGTCGCTGGTGGCGGGCACGACGATTGCGCTGGCAATCGGGTTGACCGACATGCGCCACAAGGGGGTCTTCACCTTCTTGTTGCTGGTGCCGATGATGATCCCGCCGCATGTGACGGCCATTGCCTGGGTCCAGGCGATGGGCCCGTCGTCGCCGATCTTGCGCAGTCTGGGACTGGCGCCGGAACTGGGGTCGACGCATCCGCTGTATTCCAAGGGCGGCTTGATTTTCCTGCTCGGGGTCCAGCACACGCCGCTGGTGTTTCTGGTGGTGCTGGCGGCCTTGCGGGCCTTGCCGCGCGAAATGAGTGATGCCGCGCGGATTGCGGGCGCAGGTAGCGTCATGTTGCTTCGGCGGATATTGCTGCCGCTTTTGGCGCCGACGCTGATTGTCGGCTATGCGCTGGCCTTTGTGTCGGCGCTGGGCAATTTCGGCATTCAGGCGCTTTTGGGCATTCCGGCGCGCTATATCACACTGCCGGTGCTGATCTGGCAACGATTGGCGAGCTTCGGCCCGTCGATCCTGACGGATGTGGCGGTGATTGCCGCGTTGCTGGCGCTGTTGGCGGTGGCGATCATCCTTCTTCAGACGGTGTTGCTGCGCAAGACCCGCGCCACCCTGATCGGGCCACCGCAACCGCCGCTGCACATCAAGCTGGGGCGATGTCGGATCTGGACGGAAATGTTGTTTGCCGGGTTGGTTGTCACGACCCTGATCCTGCCAATTACCGCGTTGGTGGCCACGGCGCTGGTGCGGACCTATGGGCTGCCGTTGAATGCCGACACCATCACCTTCGACAATTTTGCCGAGATCCTGTTTCGCCAATCGGTGACCGCGCGGGCGTTCCTCAATTCGTCGCTGACGGCGGGGGTGGCCGCCGGGGTTATTGCGCTGGGCTGCATCTTTGTGGCGCGTTTCATGTCGGCGCGCCAATCCATCGTGCGGCGCACCGGGGCCAGCATCGCCACCCTGGCGGAAATGACCTATGCCATCCCCGGTCTGGTGATCTCGATCGCCTTCATCCTCGCCTTTCTCAAGCCGCTGCCGCTGATCAATCTCTCGCTTTACAACACCCTCGGCATCATTTTCCTTGCCTACCTCTGCGCGTTCTTTTCCATCGGGCTAAAGCCGGTCAGCGCCGCCTATGTGCAGTTGGATCCAGCCCTGGACGAAGCCGCCAGAATTGCCTGGCGGGCGGTATTTCTTTCGGATGCGGCGGATATTTCTGCCATTGATCGCACCGGCGGCGGCCTCGGGGGCGATCCTGGTCTTTTTGACCGCGTATAACGAGGTGACGGTGTCGGCGCTTCTCTGGTCATCGGGCAATGAAACCATCGGCACCACGATCTATAATTACGAAGATGGCGGCTACACCACGTTGGCCGCCGCAATGGCAAGCGTGACGGTCCTTGCCACGGTTTTGTTGATGGTGGCGCTGGATCTTTTGGGGCGGCATGCGCCGCGCGGGGTCGTGCCTTGGCGGATCTGACGCGGTTGTGCTGGCGTCAGATCATTGCGCCAGCACCCAGGCCCGGTTGATCCGAAGCCTGAGCGGCTGCCCCGTGCGCAGCGGGGCGCGGTGGGTCACAACAAGGCGGGTACTGTCGGCAAAGCCGACTTCGGCCTCCCAAAGCCCGCCACGGTAAAGAACGCTTTCAATCACCCCTTCAAGACCGTCCTGGTCCTGGTCGTCGACCAAGGTGATTGCTTCGGGGCGGATCAATACCTGAACCCGGCCCGCCGGATGATCGGCGGGGGCATCGGCATGAAACCTGTGGCCCTGAATGTCCGCGAAGCCGGTTTCATAGGTTGCAGAGACCACCGCGCCATGACCGATGAACTGTGCCACTTCGGTTGAATTCGGGTGATCATAGATCTCTTGCGGCGTGCCGATCTGCAAGATCCGACCGGCCTTCATGACGGCCATTCGATCCGCCAGCGCCATAGCCTCGCGTTGATCATGGGTGATATAGACCGTTGTCGCCCCAGAAGCGCGATGAAACCGCAAAAGTTCCTGTTCCATTGTGTGTCGCAGATGCGGGTCAAGATTGGCCAAAGGTTCATCCATCAGGATTGTCCGCGCCCCGCCCGCCAGACACCGGGCCAATGCAACCCGCTGGCGTTGCCCGCCCGAAAGTGCCTCTGGCTTGCGCTGCGCCAAATCCTGAAGCGCGACGGTCGCCAAATGTCCCTGGACCAGCTGCGCGGCCGCCTTGCGCGATTTTCCCGACGCCTCCAGCGGAAAGGCGACATTGTCCTGAACGCTCATATGGGGCCAGAGCGCATAGGATTGAAATACAAACCCGGTGCCGCGCTGTTCGGGGGGCACCGATATCTGGCTGTCCGCCACCAGATCATCATGCAGCCGGATCGTGCCACGGTCCGGGGTGTCCAGCCCGGCGATCAACCGCAGCAATGTGCTTTTGCCGCAACCGGATTCACCAACGATGACAAACAGTTCGTGATCGGACACCTCGAAAGAGATGTCATCAATGGCCGGTTTGCCCGCAAAATCCTTGCCCAAGCCGACGATCTGAATTCCGCCAGTCATCCGGTGATCCTTCTGTGTTTAGGCGCATGAACGCGCTTCATCGGGCACTCGGGTAACTTTTTAATGACAGCGGGCGCTGTCCTGGCAACATCTCTTTGTTTCTGGGGCTATCTGTTGGCTGTGTGGCCGGGGAAATGCCCCCAGCCACACAGGTTCGGTGATAGGTGGATCTTTGACCTATGTGCCGGACTTTATGCCGTTTTAAGGATCACCTGCGGCGCCGTCACATCAACCCCCAATGCACGACCCACAGCGTAATAGGTCAGCTTGCCCGCGTGGACATTCAAACCATTCAGCAAATGCGGATCATCGGCGCAGGCCTGCCGCCAGCCCTTGTCCGCCAGCGCCAGCATATAGGGCATTGTCGCATTGCCGAGCGCAATGGTCGAGGTGCGCGCCACCGCCCCCGGCATGTTGGCGACGCAATAATGCATGATGCCGTCGACGTCATAAATCGGGTCGGCATGGGTCGTCGCCTTGGAGGTTTCAAAACATCCCCCCTGGTCGATCGCCACATCCACCAAAACCGCGCCCGGCTTCATATCGCCCAATTGCGCCCGGCTGATCAATTTGGGGGCTGCCGCGCCGGGGACCAGGACCGCGCCAATCACCATGTCGGCGTCGCGGATTTGGTCCAGCGTGTTGCCGGCACTTGCGTACATGGTCTTGAACTGTTGACCGAACACGTCATCGAGATAGCGCATCCGCGGCAAGGACCGATCCAGCACGGTGACATCCGCGCCCATGCCGGCCGCGACACGGGCCGCATGGGTGCCGACAACGCCGCCACCGATGACAACCACGCGCGCCGGGCCAACACCGGGCACGCCGCCCATCAACACACCCCGACCGCCATTGGCCTTTTGCAGGGTCCAGGCCCCGACCTGGGGCGCCAGCTTGCCGGCAACTTCTGACATCGGCGCCAAAAGCGGCAGGCCGCCGCGTTCGTCGGTCACGGTTTCATAGGCAATCGCGGTACAGCCCGAAGCCAGCAAATCGTGGGTTTGATCGGGGTCGGGAGCAAGATGCAGATAGGTGAAAAGCAGCTGACCTTCGCGCAGCATCTTGCGTTCGACGGCTTGTGGTTCCTTCACCTTGACGATCATGTCGGCAGTGGCAAAAACCTCTTCTGCGCTGTCCACGATCACCGCGCCAACCGCCGCATAGGCGACATCGTCAAAACCGGCGCCAACCCCGGCGCCGCTTTGCACGATCACGTCATGACCATGGGCAATCGCTTCTTGCGCTGCATTGGGCGTCAGGCCGACCCGGAATTCCTGGGGCTTTATTTCGCACGGGCATCCGATTTTCATCTTGCTGGTCCTTTTGGTAAATGGGTGCGCGATTGTCCGACATCAAAGCGTGCAGGTGTTTGATATTTTGCCTTGGCAGTCATGTGATCTGCGACGATACTTCGACAAAGTTGAAACTGGACCGAAGATTCTTCGCAAATATGCAGATTGACCCGACAGACCGCCGAATCCTGACCGTGCTTCAGAAACATGGGCGCATGTCCAACGCCGATCTGTCAGAGCGGATCAACCTGTCGGCATCGGCCTGTCATCGCCGGGTGCAGCGGCTTGAAGAAGAGGGCATCATCAAAAGCTACGTCGCGATGCTGGATGCGCGCAAGATTGGCCTGACCTCGACCGTGTTTGTGGAAATCACCCTGTCCGGGCAATCGGATGAGGTGCTGGAGGCCTTTGAAACCGCGGTTGCGCGTATTCCCAATGTGCTGGAATGCCATTTGATGGCGGGGACGGCGGATTACATCATGAAGCTGGTGGTCGAAGACACCGATGATTTTGCCCGCATTCACCGCCAATACCTGACCCGTTTGCCGGGGGTGACGCGGATGCAGTCGAGCTTTGCCCTGCGCACGGTGTTCAAGACCACGGCACTTCCGGTTTGATTAAAATTCCGGCGAAATAGCCGGGCAATTTAACGGCTCATTTGCATCTTTCCTCCATGTGTCAGGGACACCGAGGGAATGCCATGCCACTTTCATTTACCGCAACCAACAGCGAATTTTCCACCGCCACAGGCAGCAATATTGGCCGCTATGGGACTTCGTCGGCGTTTGATGGACCTCCGTCGGAAACCTCGAATTTGCAAGTCACGGCAAATTCCGGCGATTCCGATCCCCGCCTGTTTGAAATCGGCGACAGTTACGATGTTCAGTTTGACGGGCCGGGCGGGCCAGTGACCATCGAAGATGCCGTCGTTGTGCGCAGTGACAATGCGCCGGGCGAGGCCGGGATCGTGGTGCTGAGCGGTCAGGATCAAAACGGTGTTCCGGTCGAGGTGCTTTGGACCCCAAGCTATAACCTGCAAGGGTGGTATGATGCCGCCAGCGGCACGACGAGCCGGGTTGGGTTCTTCAACACGGACCGGCAGGCAACATATGACCACGAGATTGTCTGTTTCGCGGCAGAGACTGCGATCGTGGTCAAGGGCGGGCCGATTGCCGCGGAAAAGATCGCGCCGGGGCAATTGGTGCGCACCCTGGACGCGGGGTTGCAACCGGTGAAATGGGTTGGCCACAAGAAATTGCCGGGAATTGATGCCGCCGCGCCGGTGGTCTTCGCGCCCGGAACCATCGGCAATGATGCCACTCTGCGGCTAAGCCAACAGCATCGGGTGATGATCCGCTCGGCGCGGGCCGAATTGCTGTTTGACACGCCAGAGGTTCTGGTGCCGGCCAAGGCGCTGGTCAACGGCCATTCAATCCGCATCAGGCCCTGTGACGAGATCACCTATATTCATCTGCTGCTGGAAGATCACCATATCTTGCGGGCGGAAGGCGCGCTTTGCGAAAGCCTGCTTCTTGGCGATCAATCCCGTGATATCCTGCAAATGCCAAGGCCGGTTGGCCACGCGGAAATGCGCCCCGCGCGTCGGATATTGCGCCCGTATGAGGCGTGTGGCTTCCTGCCTGCGGCAGCCGTTTCATCGCCAAATGCCCTATTTAGGGGCACAGCCGCTCTCGCCGAGCGGGAACTTGCCTCTGTTTGAGGCCCCTGTCCTCAATTCCCGGTTTTTCCTTCGACAAGGGACAGGTAGTCTGGCCGCGAACCCGGATTCGGGGCGACAGACCGCCACCGGCGCAATCCCCCCTTGCGATAGATGGCGCCGATGGCATACCCGACTGACATCAAAGCGTTAAACGGGACTGTTATGCCAGCCCCAGCAAAGACTTGGAGCGACATATGACACAGGATGATGACCGCGAGCTGGATTGGCTGGAAGCCGAACTTCAGGATAACCTGGATGAAGATTTCGAGATCGAGTTCTCTGAACCGATGCTCAGCCAGGAAATCCGCAAGATCTATAACCGCGAACATCCCGATATGCTGGACCGGCGGGTTTATTTCACCAATCTGCTGCGGCTTCAGGCCGAATTGATCAAGGTGCAGGATTGGGTGCAACATACCGGTGCCAAGGTCTGTATCCTGATGGAAGGCCGCGACAGTGCGGGCAAGGGCGGGGTGATCAAACGGATTACCCAGCGTTTGAACCCGCGCATCGCCCGCGTCGTGGCGCTGCCCGCGCCAAGCCGCCGGGAGCAATCGCAATGGTATTTCCAACGCTATGTGCCGCATCTGCCGGCCGGTGGTGAAATCGTCTTCTTTGACCGGTCATGGTACAACCGTGCCGGCGTGGAACGGGTCATGGGCTTTGCCAATGATCAACAGGTTGAAAACTTTTTCCAGGACGTTCCCGAATTTGAACGCATGCTGATCCGCTCTGGGGTGATCCTGTTGAAATACTGGTTCTCGATCACCGATCAGGAACAGCAATTGCGATTCCTGATGCGAATTCATGATCCGATGAAGCAATGGAAATTGTCGCCGATGGATTTGGAAAGCCGCATCCGCTGGGAGCAATACACCAAGGCCAAGGAAGAGATGTTTGCCCGCACGAATATCCCCGAAGCGCCGTGGTATATCGTTGAAGGCAATGACAAGAAGCGTGAGCGGCTGAATTGCATCGAACATATCCTGACCAAGATCCCGTATGAGGATCTGCCGTCGGAAAAGGTCACCCTGCCGGACCGGGTCTATAACCCGAATTACGAACGTCAGGTGCTGCCCGATGAATTGTATGTGCCGAAGGTGTATTGAACCCGCACAACCGAGAATCATGTCGCGTTGAACGAAAAAGGGCCGGTCAAATGACCGGCCCTTTGTGTGTCATGAGGTCCCGGGTCAGGCCCGGGACCAGATCACGATCACTCGATGATTTTGGACACAACGCCGGAACCCACGGTGCGGCCGCCTTCGCGGATGGCGAAGCGCAGGCTTTCTTCCATGGCGATCGGCGCGATCAGTTCGACTTCGAACTTCAGGTTGTCGCCGGGCATGACCATTTCTGTGCCTTCCGGCAGGTTCACGGTTCCGGTCACATCGGTGGTGCGGAAGTAGAACTGCGGACGGTAGTTGGCAAAGAACGGCGTGTGACGGCCACCTTCGTCCTTGGTCAGAATATAGGCTTCTGCCTCGAACTTGGTGTGCGGCTTGACCGAACCCGGCTTACACAGAACCTGACCACGCTCAACGCCTTCACGGTCGATACCGCGCAGCAGGGCGCCGATGTTGTCGCCCGCTTCACCGCGATCCAGCAGCTTGCGGAACATTTCCACACCGGTACAGGTGGTTTTCTTGGTGTCGCGGATGCCGATGATTTCCAGTTCGTCGCCAACGTTGACAACGCCACGTTCCACACGACCGGTCACAACAGTACCCCGACCCGAGATCGAGAACACGTCTTCGATCGGCATCAGGAACGGCTGGTCCACAGCGCGTGCAGGCTGGGGATGTATTCGTCAACAGCGGCCATCAGCTCGGCGATTTTCTCTTCACCGATGTTGGCGTCGCGACCTTCCAGAGCGGCCAGAGCCGAACCGGCGATGATCGGAATGTCGTCGCCCGGGTAGCCGTATTCGCTCAGAAGTTCACGAACTTCCATTTCCACCAGTTCCAGCAGTTCCTCGTCGTCGACCTGGTCAACTTTGTTGAGGAAAACCACCATCGAGGGGATGCCAACCTGGCGGCCCAGCAGAATGTGCTCACGCGTTTGCGGCATCGGGCCGTCAGCGGCGTTCACCACCAGGATCGCGCCGTCCATCTGCGCCGCACCGGTGATCATGTTTTTCACATAGTCAGCGTGGCCGGGGCAGTCGACGTGCGCATAGTGGCGCGCTTCGGTTTCATATTCCACGTGCGCGGTGGAAATGGTGATCCCGCGGGCTTTCTCTTCCGGCGCGCCGTCGATTTCGTCATAGGCTTTGAAGTCACCAAATTGCTTGGTGATCGCCGCGGTCAGCGTTGTCTTGCCGTGGTCAACATGGCCAATCGTGCCGATGTTGCAATGCGGTTTGGAACGCTCAAACTTTTCCTTTGCCATGGTACTCAGGCGCCTCGTGGTTGGGGGACCGGAATTGGCCCGTTTCTATCGCGCGCGAGATATTGGCTTTGGCAGGGAAAATCAAGCGTCAGTTGGCGGTTGGGGGCGCCTTCTTTTTCTTTGGGTCGGTCTTGGCCTTGACGACACGGGCGTCCGGGGTGAACCAATCGTGCCGGGTTTTCTGCACGGCCAGCCATGTTTCAAGCTGTTTGGCCCCTTTGATCGCCAGATTTTCCAATTGTTCCTCGGCCGTTTGGGTCAGCCCCGATCCGGCCACGGTTTCAGCCGAGACGGCCTCCAGCACGGTGATTTCATGCGGTTCTTCGTTCAATTTGATGCCTTTGACATCGTCCCAGACCGTCACGCGGAAAATAAGCACGGATTTTGGTTGCAGCACCAGCGGCACACCGACCTGGGCCAGCACATATCCTTCGACCGAGATTCCGAAATGATAGAGTTTTTCGCCTTCGTCTTC
The DNA here is from genome assembly GCF_055808435.1 of Marinovum sp. J2-8. Lineage (NCBI taxonomy): Bacteria > Pseudomonadati > Pseudomonadota > Alphaproteobacteria > Rhodobacterales > Roseobacteraceae > Marinovum > Marinovum sp. J2-8. The sequence goes on from NZ_JBVVRZ010000001.1 coordinate 744,505, forward strand.
GTAGCGGCGAAAGCGGTCTTCGACCGCCTTGTCCACGGCGGCGATCCATTGTTCCTCGGTGGCGTCACGTGACAGCGGACCTTTGGTCAGGTTTGGCGCAATCACGATCGAATGGCCCAGTTTGAAGTCCCCCAGCGGCTCTGGCGCCTGATCAAGATCACGTCCGTCGGAACAGGCAACAAGTGTTAGGAAAGCAACTAGGGCAAGCAGGGCGCGCATCAGGCAATGGTCCTTCTCAAGGTCGTGCGTCCCCCTGACTAGCCCATGCGGCTGTGCGGCGCAATTGCACGGGGCCATCATCGCCCTATATGCTGAGTCAAAAGGAGCCTGCCCATGCCTGCCAGTGTTCTGACATCCGCTGCCTCTGATGTGCCCGTACAAGAGCCAGTACAAGTGCCTGCGCAAGTGCCGGTGCATGTGCCGTTGGGCACCCGGCCACTTGGGCTTTTGGCCAGTCTTTCGGCGGCGCGGCGCAATCTTCTGTCCATTATTCCCCAAATCGCCACGACCCAGCCGATGGTGTCGGGGCGCACCGGCGTCCGCTGGCATATGGTCATGGACCCGGGCGCGATTCGCCGGATTTTGCTGGAGCGGCTGGAGGATTATCCAAAGTCGCTGGTCACCAAGAACCTGTTGCGCCCCGCCATTGGCGAGTCGATGTTCATCGCCGAGGGCGCGCATTGGCGGTGGCAGCGGCAGGCAGCCGCGCCGGTGTTTTCGCATCGCAACGTGATGAACCTTGCGCCGATCATGTCAGCGGCTGCGGTGCGGGCCTGTGAGCGGATTGCCAACGGTGGGGCGGGGGCGGTGAACCTGCATGATGAAATGGTCACAACCACCTTTGATGTGATTTCCGATGTGACCTTTTCCGGCGACAGCGTGTTTGACCGCCAGGGCGTGCACAGCGCCATCGACAATTATATTGCCGCTGCGGGCAAGGTGTCGCTGTTTGATATGTTGGGTTTTCCCGATTGGGTGCCGCGCCCGGGGCGGTTGGTGTCGGGCAAGGCGCTGCGCCAGATGAAGCAGGTGGCCGACACGGCCATCGACGCCCGCGCGGGGCGGGCACAGGATGGCGTGCCGGATCTGCTTGATCTGTTGATGGCGGGCGAAGACCCGGAAACCAAACGCAAGATGAGCGTGGCAGAGCTGCGCGACAATCTGTTGACCTTTATCGTGGCCGGGCATGAAACCACGGCGTTGGCGCTGTCCTGGTCGCTTTATCTTTGTGCCTTTGATCCCGATGTCCAGGATCGCGCCCGCGCCGAGGTGCAATCGGTGGTGCAGGATAGCGTTGCGACGGGCGCGGATGTGGCGAACCTGCCCTATGTTCGTCAGATCGTGGACGAAGCGATGCGGCTTTACCCGCCTGCGGGGATCATCTCGCGCACGGCGCAGGTCGCAGATACGCTCTGTGGGCGCGAAATCCGGCCCGGTGATACGGTGATGGTGCCGATCTATGCGCTGCATCGCAACGGGCTGCTGTGGGACGACCCCGATGCATTCCGCCCCGAACGGTTCGCGGATCGCAAGGCGGTGCCGCGCTATGCCTATCTGCCGTTTGGCGATGGACCGCGTATCTGTATCGGTGCCAGTTTTGCCATTCAGGAGGCGGTGATCATCCTTGCAACCCTGCTGTCGCGATTCCGGTTTCATCCCGTGCCGGGGCGGGCGCCAGAACCGGTGATGATCATCACCCTGCGCCCCGAGGGTGGGGTCTGGTTGACGGCAGAGCAGCTTTGAAGCAGCAGCAGGCCGCGCTATTGGCAAATGTTGCGCAGCGCCTGCCATTCGTCGTCGTTTAGAACCGGCACGGCCTCAAATCCCGCTGGCAAATCGACATTTGCGGCCAATATCCGGTCCGACAGGGCCGGGTGGCTGGCGAAATGGGCGAAAAAGCCGTCACGCTCGCCATATTTGGCGCGCAACAGGTCAAAGAAACGTCCCAATGCGGCGGGGTCTATCCCGGTCTCCAGCAACAGGGCGCGGGCGAAATCATCGGCTCCGGCCTCGGCCTCGCGCGAATAAGTGGCCTGAATCAATTGTTCGGTCAGGAACAGCACCATCGCCCCGCCGGCGAAATCACCGAACAACAGCCCCAGAACCCCGATCGACCCCGCAGAACGCAGCGCATGGCGGGTCGGGTCGCGGCTGATCACATGGCCGATTTCATGGGCAAAGACCGCTGCGACCTCCTCTGGGGTTTCGGCGGCCTCGATCATGCCGCGAAAGAACACGATATAGCCACCGGGCAGGGCAAAGGCGTTGACCATCGGGTGATCCAGCACATGCACCGACACCTGCTGACCCTCGGGCAGACCCGGGGCCAGATGCGCCTGCATCCTGGCCAGTGCCGCGACGCCGTCCGGGTCTTCGCAAAACGCCACAGGTTGCCCCATGCCGGTGTCATCCAAAGCAGAGCGGATCTGGTTCAGGGTTGTTTCGCCCAACGCGCGCTCACCTTCCGGCGGGATATAGACCGCCAATTGGTCCGCCATCGTCGGCACAAGCACGGTGATGATCAACGCAACCGAGGCCACCGCCGCCACCGCCCAGGCCACCAGCCGCCCCCGGCGCGTGACCGGCGCGGGTCGGCGGACATCGGGCAATCGTTCGAGCAACAGATCGTCGTTCAGGATCAGCCGCGCCACCGGATCGTCGCGCAGACGCAGAATGCTCAGATCCTTGCCGCCCAGATCCGGCAGCAGCCGCAAATCGTCCAGCGGCCAGTGCAGGGGGGCAAAGCCGATGCGCGCGATCACCAGCGCCCGCGCAGCTTCATCCACGGACAATTGCGCCAGATCGCCAACGGCGGTGTCACCGTCGAAATACAGGCCGGTCGCTTCAAATGGTTCTGGCGCGGCGCCCACCCGGATCACGGTCATATCGACGCCCCCACATCCAATGCCTCGGCAAAGCCTTCGGCCTCTTCAAATTCATCGCGGGCACGTTGCGAAATCTGCCGCAGGGCGGCGGGGTTTTGCACCGTCAATGTGGTGGCATAATGCCGCCAGACCGGCATGGTGACCCAGGCATGGGTAAAGGTCGCCCAAAGCAGGAAGATGGCGAAATAAAGCGCGATGCCAATGGCGATCAGGGCGGGTTGCGGCACCAGCGCCAACATGGTGCCCAACTCGCCGAAATCCTGCATGAATTCGGTTTGCGAAAACTGCACCAGCATGACGCCGATACCCAGCGCCCCCAATGGCAACGCCAGCACCAGCCCGGTCGCCAGATAGCCCAACACCGTGATCATCAAAATGCGGAACGGGCGGGGATTGGCGGTAAACGTGACGCCGCCAACCGTTTTGTGGTTGGCCAGAATGCGAAAAGTGACGACCCGGTAATGCACATAGCCATAGGCGGCCATCATCCAGGCCAGCACCGCAATCGGCGAGCCTGTTGCGGTTTGTCCTGCCGCAATCAATCCCGCCGCGCCCCCCGCGAGGGCCAGAGCAATGAACATCGGGATCGTCGCGTGATAAAGTTGGGTCCACCGGCCCCCTTGGGTAAAGCGCGCATTGCCGAAATAGGTCCGGTCGATGCGGTATTTCTCTAGATAAAACGTCATGCGCGGCCAGAGCAGGCCAAGGGTCAGCAGGGTGATGGCCCAATGCATCAGCGCCCGCCAGACATAGCCCCAGGCCCCCGGGGCCACGCCAAACCGCACCCCGCGCCATCGGGTGCGCGCCAGCACATAGCGCCGCCCGCGATATTGCGCATAAAACCACAAGGGGATCACCCCCGCGAAACTGACCAGATAGGCCGCATAATTCTGTTGAAACAACGAGAAGCTGGCAAACATCAGCGCAAGGTTCACGACACCGATGTAAAAGGCCAGGATCACCACCGCGATCAGGAACCCCAGCAGTTTTTCCCAAGGGTCGCCGACATATTCCAAAGGTGTGCCGCCCGGCCGCGTCGACGACCAATACCAGCGCCGCAAACGGGTTTTCATCCAGAATCGATAAAACCCAAGCGTGAGGACCGTCAGGAACCCGGTCTTGAGCGCCAGCCAGAACACGGACCGATGTTTGCCAACAAACGTGGTGTCCAGTTTTGCGGGTGGCGTCGGGCTGGCAAAGGATCCACGCGGCGGCCAGACACCCCCATTCTTGGAAGATGTGCCAATCTCCATCGACGGTGTCGGCGAAGAGACCGGTGCAGGGGCGCCGGTTTCTGGCGAGGCCCGTTCCCAGGCTGAGGTCTGAGGCATGTGGCGGGCTCCGGCGGCAGTCGTCTGGGAAAACTCTTGCCGCAAGAGGACTGTGGCCGGTGCCGGATGTCAACCAGAAGGCCGCGCAGGCCCGTGTTTCAGAGCGGCCCGGGCGAGGTGCCCGGCCCGACGCTGTATTCGCTGTTTTCAGGTGAACCGATTGTCACGCGGGAAGCCGCGCGGTGCCATCCGTCCGGTGCCGGCCCGTTTGCCCTGCCATTCGGCCAGGTTGGTTTCGGTGCGGGTGCGCCCCGCCGGGTCGAGCCATGACAAGCCATTTTCAAGCGTAAAGGTGGTGACATCCGACATGCCGCCGTCCTTGTACTTTTGCAGGCGCACGCCCTTGCCCCGGCCCATTTCCGGCAGCTCGTCCAGATCAAAGACCAGCACCTTGCGGTTTTCACCGACCACCGCGACCGCGTTGCCGGTGACCGGGCGACAGACGCTGGCACGAGAGGGTGTGCGCACGTTTAGCACCTGTTTGCCGGCGCGGGTTTGGGCAACGACCTCGGACTCTGGCACAACGAAACCGTCACCGGCGCTGGAGGCAACCAGCAGCTTTCCTTCGGGGCGGTGGATGAACAGATCGACGATCTCAGCCTCATTTGGCAAATCGACAATCAACCGCAATGGCTCGCCCATGCCGCGCCCGCCGGGCAGGTTCGCGGCGGAAACGGTGTAGAACCGGCCGTTTGTGCCAAATACCAGCAATCGGTCGGTGGTTTCGGCATGAAAGATGAATCGCGGCCCGTCGCCGTCCTTGAACTTCAACTCGCGTTTCAGGTCGATGTGGCCGGTCATCGCGCGAATCCATCCCATCTGGGAACAGACAACGGTGATTGGTTCGCGGTCGATCATCGCTTCGATCGGCACATCTTCGACGACACCCGCCTCGGCAAAAGTGGTGCGGCGCTTGCCGAATTCGTATTCCTTGCCAAATGTCTTGCGGGCTTCGCGCAATTGCTCGGCGATCCGCGCCCATTGCAGGTCTTCGCTGTCCAAAAGGTCAACCAACCCAGCGCGTTCTTCCATAAGCGCGTTGCGCTCGTTCACCAGCGCCATTTCCTCAAGCCGGCGCAAGGCGCGCAGCCGCATGTTCAGCACCGCTTCGGCCTGAACCTCGGTCAGGCCCAGATCGGGATCATCGGCCGGGGCAGGCGAGACATAGTCGCTTTCATCCGTGGCACGCACGAAATCGCGACCCCAATCTTCGCGCATCAGCGCCGCCTTGGGATCGTCATCATAGCGGATAATGTCGATCACCCGGTCGAGGTTCAGGAAGGCAACAATCAGCCCTTCCAATACCTCCAGCCGGTGGTCGATCTTTTCCATCCGGTGTTTGGAGCGGCGGTGCAGCACCTCGCGCCGGAAGTCGAGAAAGGCGCGCAGCACCTCTTTCATCGAACAGACCTTGGGCGTGACGCCGTCGATCAGCACGTTCATGTTCAGGCTGAACCGCACCTCCAGATCAGAGCTGCGGAACATCATGCCCATCAAGACATCCGGGTCGACATTTTTCGACCGGGGTTCTAGCACCACGCGAATGTCATCGGCGCTTTCATCACGAATATCGGCGAGGATCGGCACCTTCTTGGTTTGGATCAGCTCGGCGATCTTTTCGATCAGCTTGGATTTCTGCACCTGATAGGGGATCTCGGTGACGACGATCTGCCATTGACCACGGCCCAGATCCTCGACCTCGTATCGGCTGCGCAGGCGGAAAGACCCGCGCCCGGTGCGATAGGCCTCTGCGATATTCTCGGCGGGTTCGACAATCACGCCGCCGGTCGGGAAATCCGGGCCGGGCACGTAATTGAGCAGTGTTTCGTCGCGGGCATCCGGGGTTTTGATCAGATGCAGGCAGGCGTCGATCAACTCGGGGATGTTGTGCGGCGGAATATTGGTCGCCATGCCCACGGCAATCCCGCTGGAACCATTGGCCAGAAGATGCGGGAATTCGGCCGGCATCACCACCGGTTCGGTCAGGCGGCCATCATAATTGTCGCGGAAATCGACGGCGTTTTCGTCAAGACCGTTCAACATCGCCTCGGCGACAAAGGTCATCCGCGCCTCGGTGTATCGGCTGGCGGCGGGGTTATCGCCGTCGATATTGCCGAAATTGCCCTGACCATCCACCAGCGGATAGCGGACGTTGAAATCCTGGGCCAGCCGCGCCATCGCGTCATAGATTGCCGCGTCGCCGTGGGGGTGGAAATCGCCCATGGTGTCGCCGGAAATCTTGGCAGATTTCAGAAATTTGCCGTTCGAGGCCAGCCGCAGCCGGTGCATGGCATAAAGAATCCGGCGGTGCACCGGTTTCAGCCCGTCACGTGCGTCCGGAAGCGCCCGATGCATGATCGTCGAAAGCGCATAGGTCAAATACCGCTCGCCCAGTGCCCGACGTAGCGGTTCTGCAAGCTCGGATGGGCCGATGTTGTTGTTGTCTTTAGCGTCGCTCATGCATGTGGTGTAACCGGCACGTCAGGACTCGGCAAGCGCAGGATGAAAGTCACGCAACGTTTCGGGGAATGTCATGTCGGTTTTCCCTTAGCCTGAGCGCGCGAATCGTTTACTGGTCAACTATCGGCGTGGGTGCCGGGCGGAATTTGGCGGAATAGCGGGTTTCAGCCATTGTTTACGAGTGTTGGTTCGAGGAATGTGGGTATGAAAGTTTATGTTTGGTTGACGTTTGCGGCCTTGGGGCTTGGCTATTACGAATTGTCCGGCGGAGAGTCATTCACCCCGGGGGACAACGGTGTTTCTGTGTTTGCCAAGGTCACACCGGCACCGACCGAATTCCTGCCCGACACCCAGCGCGTGACACGTCTTTCCCTGGTGGAAGACGCGGGATTGGCACCCAACAGTGACGACACCCCGGCAAGTCAGGAACAGGTCGCGCTGGAGGCGGCCGTTCTGACCGCGCTGCGCAGTGAGGAAAACGCGATTGCGGTGCCGGCAGCGGAAATGCGGGTGTCCATGGTATTGCCGGTTGTCGAGTTGGAAAATGCCGATCTGGTAAACGCTGTGGCCGATGCGCAAGACGCCGCACCCCAAGAGGCACCGGATGTTGAGCTTGATATGCGATTGGTCAACGGCAGCCGCGTGAACCTGCGCCAGGGCCCCGGTCAAAATCATGCGGTATTGGACAAGCTGTCAAAAGGGACAAAGGTGCAAATCCTTTCTGATCCCGGTCAGGGGTGGGTGCAGCTACAGGTCGTGCCGCAGGGCGTTGTGGGATGGACCGCAGATTACCTGCTCGACAAGAACGGCTGACCCCTTGCACCCCGGCCCGTCGCGGGCCACATTCCCGGCAAAAGCGTGCAAGGGAAGTCAGTTATGCGTAAATCCATTTTGATCACCGGGTGTTCTTCGGGCATCGGCCGTGCCAGCGCGCTGGCAATGCAGAAACGGGGCTGGCGGGTGTTTGCCTCTTGTCGCCAAGAGGCCGATTGCGCGGAAATGCGCAGCGAAGGCTTTGAAAGCCCGCGCATTGATTATGCAGATCCCGACAGCATCCGCAGCGGTTTGGCAGAGGTTCTGGCGGCGACCGGTGGCACCCTGGACGCGCTGTACAACAATGGCGCCTTTGCCATCCCCGGCGCGGTCGAAGATCTGCCGCGTGAGGCATTGGTCGACATCTTCCAAACCAATGTCTTTGGCGTGCATGACCTGACCTGTCAGGTGCTGCCGGTGATGCGGGCGCAGGGGCATGGCAGCATTGTCAATTGCTCTTCGGTGCTTGGCCTGGTCGCCGCCCCCTGGCGCGGGGCGTATAACGCCAGCAAATTCGCGCTTGAGGGGCTGACAGACACGCTGCGGCTGGAAATGCGGGACACCGATATCAATATCATCCTGCTCGAACCCGGCCCGGTCACATCCATGCTGCGCAAGAAATCGATTCCGCATTTTGAGCGTTGGATTGATTGCGAAAACTCGCCCCGTGCGGCGCAATATGACAACCAGTTGAAAAAGCGGCTGTACGAGGACCGTGGCCCCGACCGGTTCGAATTGCCGCCCTCGGCCGTGGCCGAGAAACTGTGGCGCGCGCTGGAAGATCCGGCGCCAAGCGCGCGGTATGCGGTGACAACGCCGACCTATATGGCCAAAGCCATGCGGCGCATCCTGCCGACAGCTGTTCAGGATTGGATCCTGTCCAAAGGCTAGTCTGTTCCCGGCGCGGCGGCGGGTGAGGCGATCTGTACCATCGCTTTTCGCCGTGCCGGAACTATGTGAAAAGGTGGAACCCAGATCGGAGGCACCATGGCCCAGGACCCGCTTTTCATTGTCATCGCAATTGCATTGGCCTGTGTTGTCGGCATCTTGATGTTCGGCATCGGCAGTTTTGCCAAGGGCGGTGACTTCAACAAGAAATACGCCAACAAAGCGATGCGGTGGCGGATCATGGCGCAATTCGCGGCGGTGGTCCTGATCCTGTTGTTTGTCTGGTTGCGCGGCTGAGGGCAGAGATCATGGTTGTTCTGAACAAAATTTACACACGCACCGGTGACAAGGGTGATACCGCGCTGGGCAATGGCAGCCGGGTGGCAAAACATGCGCTGCGGGTCAATGCCTATGGCACGTCGGATAAGTTGAATTCGACCGTGGGCATGGCGCGGTTGCACACCACCGATGCCCCGGAAATGGACAATGCATTGGCGCGGATTCAGAACGACCTGTTCGATCTGGGCGCGGATCTGTGCAATCCCGACCTGGAAAAAGATGCCACCGCCGAATATCCGCCGCTGCGGATGGTGGCGGAAATGACCACCCGGCTGGAAGAAGAAATCGACGAGATGAACGCCCGTCTGACGCCCCTGCGCAGTTTCATTCTGCCGGGGGGATCACCGTTGGCGGCGCATCTGCATCTGTGCCGCACGGTGGCCCGGCGGGCCGAACGTTTGACCGTGGAACTTGCCGGTGCCGAGGTGATCAACCGCCATGCGGTGACCTATCTGAACCGTCTGTCGGATTGGTTTTTTGTTGCGGGTCGTATTGCCAACAATGACGGTCAGGACGATGTTCTTTGGGTGCCGGGCGCCAATCGTTAAGCACGGTCGGCCCTTTGGGTTCAGCCCCGCAGGTTAAGTACCGGGCGGCCCCCCGGGATATATCTGGTCAGATGAAAGCGCAGCTGCCAGCAGGCGAAATGCGTTAAGGCACCGAGAAGGTCAAAGAGGCCCAAAGGGATTCCCAGACCGGATCGTTTTCGTCTTTTGCGTCGAGGGCGCGAATGACCACCGCATCGACCAGATAGTCATGCCCGGATTTGACCGGAAGAAGTGCGCGGCCGGCACCGTCGGTGCGATAGCGATCTACGGTGACGCTTTTGTCGGGGGCACGCTGAAAAACTTCGACTTGGGCATTGGCGCGCGGAGCGCCATCATAGGTCACCAAGACCGGCAACCCGGCCGCAAGGTCGTCGACGTAAGGGTTGGCCAGAGCGACAATCTCGGTCAGCATACCGGTGTCCAGATCCGCCCCCGCCCCATCGCCCACCGCGATCAGGGCCTTGCCATAGCGCGAATAGCGTTCGCGAAATCCGGTTTCGGGCAGGCCGCGTTCTGTGTGGACCTCTGCCAGATTTTCCCAGTCCTTATGTGCAAGGAACGTCTGGAACTTTTCCCATTCGCGATAGGTCAGCTGGTTGTCTGTCGTGACATGGGTGACCACCGCCAGCCCGGTTTCCGTGGGGGTGAGGTTCAGCGCGGGTTTGTCGCCCGCACGCCCCGTCACCGGCAATGTCTGTCCGGCGATCTGCACCTCGAATCGGCGGAACCGGGTCGAAAGATAGGCAAAGGACGGGCCGACAAAATCCTGGCCGACACGGATATCCGCCACCATCTTGTCCCCGGCTGCGATTTGCCAATCGGCCGCATCTATCCAGAATTCATGGGCGCTTGCCCCAAGCGGGAGCAAGAAAGAGAGACTGGCAATCGCACTGCGCAACAACATGGCGGCATCCTTTGTATCCAAACGGGCCCGATGCGCGCACCCGCCAAGACAGGCCACACAGCAGTTTGGATTTAACCTAGCTTGCGCGCCCGTTCTTCCAAGGTCTTGGCGAATTGCGACAACCGAACCGAGAATTTGCGCGTCACCCGCCCTTTGGCCAATTTCAGTGATTGCACAATAAGCCGGGCGGACAGGGTCTTTGGTTGCAGCTCTGCGACGACGTTCATCCGCGTGCGAGAGGGGGACAGGGCGGTCAGTTTCACCACCACGGCAGAGTTCAATCCGCCAACAGTTCCCTCGAATTTCAAGGTTTCAGGCGGGGTGTAATCTGCCAGCAGCACATCTGCCTGCATTTCGCGTCCGCGAAACTTGAACCCGGCATTCCAGCGCATTCCAGCCTCGGGGGTGGCGTGGGACGTCACGCGGCGCACTACGATGCCGCGCCGCATCGCCTGGCGTTCCATGCCCTCTAAATCGGACAGGGCTGTAAAAACCTGATCGATTGGGGCTTCGATATCTTCGGTGCCGGTAAGATCCATGTGTTTTGCCTTGCCTCGCCTATGCTTTGCCGGTGACGGCCTGTCGATTGTTAGGCCAGAGTTTCGCGTCAATCCAACCGGTCCGCAAGCCAGTTCAGCAGAAGAAAATGTGCAATGGCGCCTTTGCGTGCCGGTTTCATCACCGGATGCTGGCCGGCAAAGACCTCGGCCATTTCTTCCCGGCTGACCCAGCAGGCATGTTCCAATTCGACCGGGTCGATGGTGATTTCGGTTGCCAGCGCTTCGCCGCGACAACCAAACATCAGTGAGGCCGGAAAGGGCCAGGGCTGTGAGGCGAGGTATTCGACAGCCCCGACCGGCACATTGGATTCTTCCATCACTTCGCGCCGCACCGCCGCCTCCAGCGTTTCACCCGGTTCGACGAAACCCGCCAAAAGCGAATACATGCCTTCGGGCCAGGCCGGGGATCGCCCCATCAGGACGGAATTTCCATGGGTGATCAACATGATAACCACCGGATCGGTGCGCGGGAAATGCTGACCTCCGCAGGCGGGGCAGGACCGTTGCCAGCCGGCTTGGGACATGTCGGATTGTGCGCCGCAGCGCGAACAGAACCGGTGGCTTTCATGCCACCCAAACACCGCCTTGGCCGTGGCGGCCAATTCGGCATCACGCGGGGTCATCATTGCCATGATGGCGCGCAGTTCTGCAAAACCTTCACCATCGTGCAGAGCCGGGTGTGTCTGGATGCTTTGATCGAGGAATTGCCCCAACTGGCCTGCGTCCAGCTGATCCGGTTCCCAATGTGACAGGTCATAGGCAAAGACCGCTGCGCCAGTGTCACGTCCGAGCAGGATGGTTTCGGGCGATGCCTCGGTCAGAATCGGGTGATCCAGCCGCAGCCGGATCAACTGGCTGTCACCGTTGACCAGCACCTTGCCACGCCAAAGCAGGATCGCACGGGCGTTGGCATCCTGCCGTGCGGCGGTCAAAGCGGTCTGATCCCCGCGGATTTCCGCCATCCGGTCCAGCGCCGATCCGCCAAAGGTCACTGTTTCTGCAAGTTTCATCTGGCTGCTCCCGGTTTTTCATCGGGATGGCACGGGCAGGGGCCTCTTGCAAGATGCGCGCAGTTTGATTACATCCTCAATTGAGAGGTTGGCGCGGGCAGGCACCTCGCCAACCCGGTCAGGTCCGGAAGGAAGCAGCCGTAACGAGCCCCGCTTGGGTCGTTGTCCAGCCTCTCACCCGCTTTCTTTCGCCCGGCGAAAGATCGAAACCCCTGTCAGATGAATGCGGTGCACTTCCCCTATTGGTGGCAAACCGCAGATTTTCGGATATCACGGATCTTGTGACAGGACGGTCGGCGGTTCTGTGACGGCTCTGTCACCGCCGCCCCGTGTTCTACAATCGTCGTGCGGAAAACGTATCGCAATCCGCCATTTGCCCACTGTTATACCCGCGCGCGAACCAACTGGATCGCTGCGCTGACGTGCCATGGGTGAAGGTATGCGGCTGCGGCACCCGCCCGGCGCGTTTCTGCAAATGGTCGTCGCCAATGCGGCGCGCGGCGTTCAGCGCCTCTTCCAGATCGCCGGGCTCCAGCATCTCTTCGACCGCGCGGGCCCAAACCCCGGACAGGCAATCGGCCTGCAATTCCAACCGCACGGTCAGGGCGTTGGCCTCGGTCTGGCTGGCGCGTTGCCGGGCATTGTTGACCTGGCTCAGAATGCCCAATTCGTTTTGCACATGATGTGCGACCTCATGCGCGATGACATAGGCCGCGGCGAAATCGCCCTTGGCGCCCAGCTGCTGGGACAATGTGGCGAAAAAGGCCGTGTCGAGATATGCCTTGTTGTCAGCCGGGCAATAAAACGGCCCCGTGGCGCCGCTGGCCCCGCCACAGGGCGATTGGGTCGTGTCGGCAAACAGAACCAAAACCGGTGGCCTGTAGTCGCGCCCGATCTGGGCCGGGAATTCGCGGGCCCAGACATCTTCGGTGGTCGCCAGAACGCGGGCGGAAAATTCTGCGGCCCGCTCTTCCTGTGCGGTAAGTTCCCTTGGGGCGCTGTTGGCCGGATTGCCGCCCGTCGCCTGTTGCAACAATGGGGACACATCAATTCCGGCGAAATATCCAACCGCCAACACAATCAACAGCCCAACACCCCCCAGACCACTGGCCTTGGCTCCGCCGCCCCGTTTGCGACGGCGGTCTTCGATATTGCGGCTGCGGCGGGTCCCTCTGAGGCGCATGAAACTCTCCTTCTTGTCGGGATCAGATTGCGCTTGGGCCTCCCCCCGACGCAAGGGGGAATGCCGCCGCGCCGTTATCCTGACGCAGATCCGATCAGGCGACTTGATCGGGGTGTGACCCGGCCCAATCGGCCATGATTTCCACCAGATCGGCCCGCCCGGAAAAGCCCATCTCGTTGCGGGTCAACAGTGCCCCGGCGGCCAAGGCCATTGTCAAACAGGCCCCATGGTCGCGATGATCGCGCTCCGGGCAATTTTCCGCCCCATGCAGGATCGTCGACACCAACGTGCCGCCATATTTGTTGATATGGCGCAGGTCGGGGCCCAGGCTCAGCAAATAGGTCATCATCTCCGGCAGACCTTCCCAGCCGGAGATCTGCACCGGGGTCAGGCCCTCCCGGTCCGGCTTGTCCGGGTCGATCCCAAGGTCAACCAACGCCTGCACATGCTCCATCCGACCGGGCAGATGCAGGATTTCGCGGATCAGATTGTCAAAAGGTCTTGGGATCTCTACCCCCCGCAGCGCCCTTGGCACCGCCTCGTTTTCGGCGGCACGGGCCAGATGCGCCTCGATCTCGCTCAAAGTGGTGTCGGCCTCGCGTGCCGCCAACGCCGCCGCCAGCGCCGAATTGCCATAGATCCGCGCACAGGCATAGGCGCTGGCACCGTGATACCGGCCTTCCGGGTTGGCGCCGTGATCCAGCAACAGGGTGATCATCGCCGCCCCATTGTTGCGCCGCGCCGCCTGAAACAGCGCCGGAATCACCCAGGGCGCCTCGCCACCGACATCGCCACCATTATAGTCCTCGACCTTGGCGCCATGCTCCAGCAACATCCGCACAGCCGCCACATCATGGAAATCCATCGCACGATACAGCGCATTGGTGCCCCTTGGATTGGCGCCATGCTCCAACAGCATCTTCAACCCGTCGTGATGTCCTAACTCGGTGGCATGATACAGCAACTCACCATCGTCGGGATTGGCCCCGTGTTCCAGCAACCATTTGCCAAGGGCCATGTTGTTGGCATGGCCAATCGCACCGTATAAGGCCGACAATTGATGATCACTGCCGGCCAGTGCCATGCTGTCGTTCACATCCGCACCATGCGCCAGCAACATGTCGGCAATCGCCAGCATATTCCCTTGCAAATCCGGTCGCGCATGGCACCATTTGGAAAAGGCCAGATGGCACATCGGGCTCTTTGGTCCCAGCATCCTTGTCGCCGCTGCCGGGTCTGCCTGCAACGCGGCCTCGACTGCGGCCACATCGTACAATGCAATTTCCAGCCCAAGAACACCGGCCGCCAAATCCGGCGTCGCCGCCAGCAAATGTTCGACCACCCAATTCTGCCCCTGAGCCAGTGCAATCTTCAGCCGCTGCTGGCGTGCCGCACGGTCCAGCCCGATTGTATCCGCTGCCAGTTTCAGCCGCGGCCAGGATCCAAACCCGTTTTCCCGCGCCACCACATGCAAGTAATCCGCATGCGAATAAGGCGCAGGCTTTTGCGGCGGATGTTGCGCCAGACGTTGTTGCGCGCCGGGTTCTTCGGCCAGATGCGCACGGCGCAGACGTTTGGCGTCACGGCGCAGGGTTTCAAGGGAAAGCATGATCGGCTCCTCCATCAAACACGCCCATGATCCGCCAAATGGGCCAGAGAAGACCGACAAGATGTCAGGTCGTCAATTTCAGGGGATGCCGATACCGGCTTTCCGCGGATCAGGTGGCCCTCCCGTCGGGCCTTGTGGCGAAATCTACCGCAATCTGCCCCACCTTCAAACAAAGAAACGCCGCCGCTCCTTCTTCTGTTCAAAAATATCCCGGGGGTGAGGGGGCTGGCCCCCTCTCTGGCCTGTCCACCGCAAGATCCCGCGTGAAACCCCGCGTGCCGCTGGACCTTGACCGCCCAAGCGCCTAGGTTGCCGGGGACAGCGAAAGGCCCTTCCATGAGCGATCAACAACACCCCGCCTATCAGGTTCTGGCCCGGAAATACCGGCCCGAAACCTTTGCCGATCTGGTGGGGCAGGGCGCGATGGTGCGCACGTTGAAAAACGCCTTTGACACCGGCCGCATTGCCCAAGCCTTCATGATGACGGGCATCCGGGGCACCGGCAAGACCACCACCGCCCCAAATCATTGCCAAGGGCATGAATTGCATCGGGCCGGATGGTGCGGGCCAGCCGACGACAGACCCCTGTGGCGTGTGCGAACACTGCGTCGCGATTTCCGAAGGCCGTCATGTCGATGTGCTGGAAATGGATGCGGCCTCTAACACCGGTGTCGACGATATCCGCAGCACGGTCATCAACTCGGTGGCCTATGCGCCCTCGGCCGCGCGCTACAAGGTCTATATCATCGACGAAGTGCACATGTTGTCAAAGTCGGCCTTCAACGCGCTGCTGAAAACGCTCGAAGAGCCCCCCGCGCACGTCAAATTCATCTTCGCCACCACCGAGATTCGCAAAGTGCCGGTCACGGTGCTGTCGCGCTGCCAGCGGTTTGACCTGCGCCGGATCGAACCCGAAGACATGATCGCGTTGATGCGCAAGATCGCCACCTCCGAAGGCGCAGAGATTGCCGAAGACGCGCTGGCGCTGATCACCCGCGCGGCAGAAGGATCAGCGCGCGATGCAACTTCGCTGCTGGATCAGGCGATCAGCCACGGCGCCGGCGAAACCACCGCCGATCAGGTGCGCGCCATGCTTGGATTGGCCGATCGTGGCCGGGTGATGGACCTGTTCGATCTGGTGATGCGCGGCGATGCGGCGGGTGCCTTGGTTGAATTGTCGGCGCAATATGCCGATGGCGCGGATCCGATGGCGGTGCTGCGCGATCTGGCTGAGGTGACGCATTGGATTTCAGTGGTGAAAATCACCCCGGATGCCGCCGAAGACCCGACCATTTCCCCCGACGAACGCAATCGCGGCCAACAGATGGCGGGGGATCTGCCAATGCGGGCCTTGTCGCGGATGTGGCAAATGCTGCTAAAGGCGATTGAAGAGGTCGCGCTGGCCCCGAATGCCATGATGGCGGCCGAAATGGCGCTGATCCGCCTGACCCATGTGGCCGAACTTCCCAGCCCCGAAGAGCTGATCCGCAAACTGGGCGACGCCCCGGTGCCTACGCCGCCGACCGGCGGCGGTGGGGGCACCTTCTCCGGCGCGGCTTCAAACACCGATGTGCGCGGCGGCGGGGTGTCACAGACGCCGGCACCAACCCATTCCGGCCCGTCCGGGACCAGCGCCCAGAGCGGCGGCGCCGCTGTGGCACTGGCGACGGACCAGGCCTTGGCGCATTATCCCAGCTTTGAACATGTGATCGACTTGATCCGCGCCAATCGCGACGTGAAACTGCTGGTGGAAATCGAAGGCGGGTTGCGTCTCGGGGCCTATCAACCCGGGCGCATCGAATTCACCCCGACCGACAGCGCCCCTGCCGACCTTGCCGCGCGCCTCGGCACTGCCTTGCAACGCTGGACCGGCAATCGCTGGGCCATTACCCTGGTCAATGACGCCACCGCGCCCACCATCGTGGAAACCCGCGATGCCGCCCGCCTGGCACTCGAAGCGGAGGCCGCCGAACATCCATTGGTACAGGCCGCATTGGCCAGTTTCCCCAAGGCCCGGATCACCGCAATTCACACCGCAAAAGATGCCGTTGCCGAGGCCCAGGTCGAAGCCTTGCAAGAAGTCGAAGATGAATGGGATCCCTTTGAGGAAGACTGATACCTTCCGATTGACCAGCCCCGCTTTCATCTGACCAGAAATATCCCGGGGGTGAGGGCAACGCCCGAGGGGGCTGGCCCCCTTCTGCCGGTTGACATCGGTGGCGGCCTTGGGCGCAGGTCTCGACCCCCAAGTCTCCAACCCCTTGCCGCCGCGCCGCGCCATACGTATCTAGACCCCAAAGCGTCACACAGGAGAATGCAATGTTCAAAGGTCTCGGAAACCTCGGCGATATGGCCGGGATGATGAAAAAAGCCCAGGAAATGCAAAGCAAAATGGCCGGGTTGCAGGACAATCTGCACAATCTGGTGGTCATCGGTGAAAGCGGCGCCGGATTGGTCAAGGCCACGGCCAGCGCCAAGGGCGAGCTGAAGGCGCTGGATATTGATCCTTCGATCTTCAATGGCGACGACAAGGAAGTGGTCGAGGATCTGATCCTTGCCGCCATCAAGGACGCGCAATCGCGGGCCACACAACGGGCCGAAGAAGAAATGACCAAGCTGACCGAAGAAATGGGTCTGCCCAAAGACATGAAACTGCCGTTCTAAGGTCATGTGGCGCGGTGGGCGGGTCATAATTGCGGTCTGCGCGGCGCTGTTTTCCGGCGTGGCCGCCCGCACCGTCGCGGCCCAGGACTGGGCCACGCGCGCGGTTTGTGACATGCCCGAAATCGGCGTTTTCGACCGGGTATTCGCCCCCGCCACCCGGGCCGAGGTTGAAGCCGCCGGTGCCGAAATCACCAATCCGCTGGGGCGGTTCTGGCGGGTGGTGTCCCCCAATGGGGCGGTGTCCCATCTTTGGGGCACGATGCATTCGTCGGACCCGCGGGTTCTGGACCTTCCGGATCTGGTCGAGGCACGGATTGCCGAGGCAGAGGTGGTTGCACTGGAAATCGACCCGATCCTGCCAACCCGCGCGGCGGTTGCGGACCAGCAGCAACGCTCCGACTGGTTTCGCGATGACGATGACACCACGTCGCTGACGGATCTGGGCCTTGACCCAAAGGTGTTGCAGTGGATTCGTCTGCGCAGCGCCGGTCTCGGATGGGGCGAGGATGCGCCTGAATTTCTGACCCCCGGCGGGCTGGCTGAATTGCTGCTTTCCGATCCCTGTCATGACTTTGCCGCCGGTGTCCTGCCCGTTCAGGACAGTCGCATTCAGATGCTGGCGATGATCGGTGGCGCGGACATACTGGCGCTTGAAGATCGCGATCGCATTCGTCGCAAGATGGATCACCCCGACAGTACCGATTTTGCGGTGGATTTCCTGTCGGTCTATGGCAGCTATCTCAATCCGAATACCATCTGGCAGGAACGTGCGACCCAGATCGCGCTTTACCTGTCGGGGCGTCTGGGGGACATGCTGGCCTGGGATCAGGTCTATGTCAGTGACGCGCTGGGCGACAACGGCGCGACGCTGGCACGGGTGAACCGGTATCTGCTGGACGAGCGCAACCATGCCTTCCTTGCGGCGGCGCAGGACGGCTTGCAGGACGGTGGCATGCTGATGGCGGTGGGCGGGTTTCACTTGCCCGGCGATCAGGGGCTGATTGCGCTTTTGCGGCGTCAGGGGTTCACCGTGACCCGCATCCCGGTGCCCGGCGAAGTGCGCACTCTTGATGCGCGCCGCAATGATCGAAGTTTGGATCAGCTTGATCTTGGACCAGCAGACCCCGATGAGGCGCAGCCATGAGCGCGACCAAGGACATTGATGCGCTGATTGAATTGATGGCGAAATTGCCGGGCCTTGGCCCGCGCTCGGCACGTCGTGCCGTGCTGCATCTGATCCGCAAACGCGGGCTTTTGATGACGCCGCTGGCTGATCTGATGACCGAGGTCGCGGCAGGCGCACGCGAATGCCTGAACTGTGGCAATATCGGCACCGCCGACATCTGTGACATTTGCAACGCCAACAAACGCGCCAATGGCCAGATCTGTGTGGTCGAAGACGTGGCCGATCTTTGGGCGTTGGAACGCTCTGGCGTGTTCAAGGGGCGTTATCACGTTCTGGGCGGCACGTTGTCGGCGCTGGATGGTGTCGGGCCCGAGGATCTGTCGATCCCGCGCCTTGTGGACCGGATTTCCAGCGAAGATGTGACCGAGGTCATTCTGGCGCTGAATGCGACAATCGACGGTCAGACCACGGCGCATTACATTGCGGATCAACTCGAGGGCCGGGTGGTGCTGACCTCGCTGGCGCAGGGCGTGCCGATTGGCGGCGAGCTGGATTACCTCGACGATGGCACCATCAGCGCGGCGCTGACGGCGCGCAAGACCGTCTAGGCCGCTTAGACGGGGCAGATTGGCAATCGGCTGGCGCGTCGATTGCGCGGCCGAAATTCACGCAAATCAGGGTCATGAATACCCTGCCTTGACCCAAATGCGACGGGCCACCTATCGTTTGGGGCATGATCGGGCGCTGGTTTTGCAACCCGCCCAGGCCAATGCGAGAGGAAATATCATGGATATCACCCGGCGACATTTCACAATTGGTAGCGCGGCGCTGGTCGCGAGCTTCGCTTTGCCGAAGGTCGGATTTGCGGCGTCAAACGGTCTTGGGCTTGCTGCGGGAAGTATCGGCAAATTGTCCGGGGCCTCTGGTGCAGCGCTGCGCCAGGGGGTGATGTCGGGGTTGGTGGTGACCAATGGCACCGGCAAACCCATGGTGGCGCGGCTTTATGCGGCGCGCATCGTCGACGGGCGTGTGGCGGCAAATTCACATCACGCCCCTTTGAGGTGCCTGCGGGCAAGGCCAAATTCCCCGGCGATGATTTCTTTCCCGGTGACGACTTCTTTCCGGGGGATGATTTCTTTCCCGGCGATGACTTTTTCCCCGGTGATGATTTCGCGCCGGGCAAGGATGCGGCGGCGACCACGGCGGCAATCGGGCGCAAGACCCTGTCGCGTACCAAGTCGCAATCGGGTGTGGTCCTTGCGGTGTTCGCCGATGGCGGCGCGGCGACCGGCGGCGGATTTGTGATTGGCACCCAGCAGCGTTAGGCACGGAACGCAGCCGCGCCGGTTGGGGGCTGATCTAGCCTTTCTTGCCGATCCTGGGTTCCTGACCCTGCAAAATCCGGCTGATATTGGCGTGGTGGCGGATGAACACGATCACCGCCAGCACAGCGCAAAGCACCCAGATCGTTGAATACCCCAACATCAATGCCCAGACCGGGGCCAATGCCGCTGCCAAAAGCGCCGAGGCCGAGGAAATGCGGGTCACTGCCGCGCCCAAGGCCCATGTGGCACAGGCCGCAAGTCCCACGGGAAAGGCCAGACCCAGCAGCAAACCCAAAAAGGTCGCCACGCCCTTGCCGCCCTTGAACCGCAACCAGATCGGGAAACAATGGCCCAAGAAGGCGCAGAGACCGGCAAGCTGTGCGGCATCTTCTGCGGCCAGGGCACGGGCGATCAGGACCGCCGCCGCCCCCTTGAAGGAATCGAGGATCAGGGTCGCCAATGCCGCTGGTTTGTTGCCGGTGCGCAGCACATTGGTCGCGCCGATATTGCCCGATCCGATCTGACGCAGATCGCCCAATCCCAGCGCGCGGGCAATCACAATGCCAAACGGGATCGACCCAAGAAGATAGCCGAGCACGGCCCAAAGGATAAGCCCGCTCAGGGCGGTTTCGAGCAGGGGCATCAAAGCTCTCCGAAAATGCAGGTGCCGCCGACAAGGGTGGACAAAACCCGCCCCTGCATCCGCGCACCATCAAAGGGGGTGTTTTTCGATTTTGACAGCAGCTTGGCACGATCAAGCACAAAAGGCACATCAGGATCAAACAGCACCAGATCGCCGGGCGCACCGACGGCGAGGCGCCCGGAGTCCAGCCCCAGACGTCGGGCCGGGTTCAGGCTGAGCGCGCGAAACAGCTGCGGCAGGGACAGATCGCCGGAATGCACCAGACGCAGCGCCGCAGGCAGCAGCGTTTCCAGCGCCACCGCACCCGAGGCCGCTTCTTCAAACGGCAGGCGTTTGCTTTCTTCGTCCTGCGGTGTGTGCATCGAGGAAATGATGTCGATCAGCCCATCGCGCAGCGCCGCGATCACCGCCTGTCGGTCATCTTCGCTGCGCAGTGGCGGCTTCAGTTTGAAGAAGGTGCGGTAATCGGCGATGTCCAATTCATTCAAGGTCAGATGGTGGAGCGAGACCCCAGCCGTGACATCCAGCCCATTGCGCTTGGCGCGATCCAGCGCGGGCAGGGCGCGGGCGGTGGTGATCTGGTCGAAATGGACGCGGGCGCCGGTCATCTCGACCAATGCAATATCGCGATCCAGCCCCATGCGTTCCGCCATGGATGACACCGCAGGCAGCCCCCGCAGCGAGGCGAATTTGCCCGAAGTTGCAACCGCGCCCGCCGACAGAACGGGTTCCTGCGGGTGCAGCATCACCAGCGCATCCAGTGACCTTGCATAGGTCAAGGCGCGGGTCAGCACCTTGGTGTTGGTGACCACGGCGTCGCAATCGGAAAAGGCCACCGCGCCGGCATCCAGCAGGAAGCCGATTTCCGCCATTTCACGGCCCTGTCGCCCCTTGGTCAAGGCCGCCATGTGCAACACATTGATCGCGGCGTCGGATGCCGCCCGGCGGGCCACAAATTCCAGCGTTTCGGGGCTGTCGATCACCGGATCCGTATCGGGCCGGGTCACGATGGTGGTCACCCCTCCGGCTGCGGCGGCACGCCCGGCCGAGGCATAGCTTTCCTTGTGCCGCTCACCCGGTTCGCAAACCTTGACGCCGATGTCGACGATGCCGGGCGCCAGACATTTGCCCCGGCAATCCACCACTTTATCGGCCCCTTGCGGGGCTTCTTCGGTGGAACCGACGGCGGTGATCACACCATCGGAAAGATGCACCCAGCCGTGGGTTTCCGTGCCCGCCTCCGGGTCGATCAAACGTGCATTTTGCAGAAGCAAGTCGTCATTGGCGTGGCCTCATGTCACAAGGGCAGGATGTGTGATCGTTCTTCATCCCGCGATCCAGACCATGACAGCAACCAGCGCGAACATCACCAGCAGCGCCACCATTGCGACGCGGCCTGACATTTTCGGATCTTTAGGCTCTTGCATCCTGGTCCCTTTGGATTTCAGTCATCATTTTCAAAACGTCGCGGGCATCGTGAAGACGTTCAAATCCGATATCGACGCGGCGACTGCCGTTCTTGGTGCGGCGGTGTTCCTGGGCGAACCACACGGACCCCGGTTGGCCATCGGCCAATCGCAAGGGCGTGTCGGGCAATATCGGATAGCTGTTCAGCGATTTGCCTTTGAAGGCCAGGGCCGTGGCAACAAAAGCCCGTTCGTTTGTCAGCGTGTACCATGTGTGGCGGCGGCGATAGGTCGGCCAGGCCAACGCATGCAGCGTGATCGCAATCCCGACCGAAAAATGGATCAACCCGAACATCCAGAACCCGCTTGGGCCACGTGACGCCATCAGCATCCAGAAAAGCGCAAACCCGGCAAAAGCGGCACCGAACAACGCCTGCGCAATTTGGCCGCCAGTTATGGTAAAAGCCGGATCGGGGCGGCCCTGCCAAAGAATGGTTTCACTGTCGTTCAGTATATTTTCCCATCCCGGCGCGTCGGTCATCAGGCGACTCCGACCAGAAACGCCAGGATGATGACCGCAACGGCCAAAGCGACAATCACCCCCGCGTTCAGGCGATTGGGGGCTATGGGGGCGGATACCGGGGCGGCGATCACTGTCGTGTCGGCGGCCGCGGCGCGCGGTTTTTCCAACGGCACCTTGTCCGTGGCTTCCCCAAAAGTCGCGATCCAGCGCAGCGGGTTTGCCACCCGCAGCGATTGCCCCAGACCTTCGAACGCAGCCGAACGCATGACAACCACCCGGCCTTTGACACGGTCCAGTTGGGCGCGGTGCGGGGCCAGTTCTTCTTCTGCGATACCGTGGCCATCAGCCAGATATTCGGCCAATGGCAGGCCCGAGAGATCATTCATGTCAAACAGGTCGATATGGTCGGGGTCCAGTGTGGTGGCCCCGGTCATTTTGGTCATGCCAAGGGCATTGTCGTCCAAAAGCGGCTCTGCCTCCTCAAGCGGCAGGTCGAGCGTGAAGACACGCACCAACCCATGTTCGCCCAAGGGAATGTCGAGCCGGTCGCTCATGCGAGGGTTCCCGGTGCCGTGCTTCCGGCCAAGGCATCCTGTTGCGCACCACTATGGTTGCGCACCAGAAGGTCCATTGCCGCCATGCGCACCGCGACGCCCATTTCGACCTGTTCCTGAATCACCGACCGGTTGATGTCATCCGCGATATCGCCGTCAATTTCGACGCCGCGGTTCATTGGTCCCGGGTGCATCACGATGGCATCGGGTTTGGCGTGGCTCAGCTTGTCCGCGTCGAGGCCATAGCGGTGGTAATATTCCCGTTCCGACGGGATGAACCCGCCGTCCATGCGTTCACGCTGTAATCGCAGCATCATGACGACATCCACGTCCTGAAGACCTTCGCGCATGTTGTCATAAACCTCGACCCCGAAATCGGCAAAGCCCGCAGGCACCAATGTTGGTGGCCCGACAAGGCGGACGCGGTTTTCCATCTTGCCCAGCAGCAAGATATTGGACCGTGCCACGCGGGAATGGGCAATGTCGCCACATATTGCGATGTTCAACCGATGCAGCCGCCCCTTGGCGCGGCGAATGGTCAGCGCATCCAGAAGCGCCTGGGTCGGATGTTCGTGTCGCCCGTCGCCCGCATTCAGCACCGCGCAATTGACCTTTTGCGCCAGAAGATCCACCGCGCCCGACTGGGGATGGCGCACGACCAGCAGGTCAGGGTGCATGGCGTTCAGCGTCAAAGCGGTGTCAATCAGGGTCTCGCCCTTTTTGATCGACGAGGCCTGCATCGCCATGTTCATCACATCCGCGCCAAGGCGTTTGCAGGCCAGTTCGAAACTGGCCTGGGTGCGAGTCTGAATTTTCAAAGAACATGTTGATCTGGGTGCGTCCGGCCAGCGCGTCGCCATGGCGCTTTTCCCGGTTCAGACGCACGTAATCATCCGCGAGATCCAGCAGGGTTGTGATCTCGGTTGGATGGAGCGGCTCGATGCCTAGAAGATGGCGTTGGGTAAAGGTCATGCCTGCTCCTGCCTGAGTGTCGGGGTTGGTTATATGGGGCGTCGCGGGTGCGTTCAATGGGGGCGCATGCGGCTGGCGGTCGGATTTGCGTATTTTTAAAGAGAAGAAGCGGAGGGACATTTCCCTTTGATGCGGGGGGCGCTAGGGTATCGGGTGATGGAATATCACGAACATATCGCCCTGCGCGCGGCGCTTGACTGGCAGATCGAGGCCGGTGTGCTGGATGCTATCGGGGACGACCCGGTGGATCGTTACGCTGTCGTGCCGGCGCAGACGCCAAAGACGCCTGCAAAGGCGGATGCGGCGGCTGGTCGAACAGGACCGGTTGCGGTGGCGCCAAAAGCCGATGATCCGGTGGCAGAGGCCCAGCGGATTGCAAAATCTGCGCCAGATCTGGCGGGGTTGGCGGCGGCACTGGCGGCGTTCGAGCGCTGCGATCTGAAACGGGGTGCCCGCAATCTGGTATTTGCCGATGGCACAGCCGGGGCGTCTGTGATGTTGATTGGCGGCGCGCCGAGCCGCGAGGAAGACCGGGCAGGTCAGCCATTTGTTGGACGTGCCGGGCATTTGCTGGATCTGATGCTGGCGGCGATCGGATTGGGGCGCGACAGCGCCTATTTGGCCATGACCCTGCCCTGGCGCCCCCGGAGCAGTGGCGCAACCCCGGCCGAGGTGGCGATGCTGCGCCCCTTTGTGGCGCGACATGTTGCGCTGGCCCAGCCGGATGTCGTGATCTTGATGGGCAGTGTCGCCTGCGAGATCGGTCTGGGGCGGGGCGGTCTTTCCCGTCAGCGCGGCACATGGAGCGAGGCTTATGGCAAACCTGCCTTGCCGATGTATGCGCCAGAGGATTTGTTGAAACAGCCACGGCTGAAGCGCGAGGCCTGGGCCGATCTTTTGTCGCTGAAAGCGCGCCTGGACCAAGGAACATGACATGAGCCGCAATGACGCCCCGCGCGACTTTATCCCGGTGCGGATTGCGGTGCTGACCGTGTCCGACAGCCGCGGTCTGGCCGAAGACCGGTCAGGCGATGTATTGGCGGGCCGGATCGACGCGGCCGGGCATGTGCTGGCGGCGCGGCATATCCTGCCGGATGAACGTGATCAGATCGCCGCGCAGCTGCGCGTCTGGTGTCAGGATCCTGAAATCGATGTTGTGATCTCGACCGGGGGGACCGGGTTGACCGGGCGGGATGTCACGGTCGAGGCCCACCGTGATGTCTATGAAAAAGAGATCGAGGCTTTTGCCACTGTGTTCACAATCGTGTCGATGAAGAAAATCGGCACCTCTGCGGTCCAGAGCCGGGCCACCGGCGGCGTGGCCAACGGCACATATCTTTTTGCGCTGCCGGGATCGCCAGGGGCCTGCAAGGATGCTTGGGATGAAATTCTGGGCGCACAATTGGACTATCGGCATTTGCCTTGTAACTTTGTCGAGATATTTCCACGATTGAGCGAGAAACTGCGACGGAAATAGTCGAAGGTTCCGTATCACTGTTGCGGTGTCGCGCTGTTGTTGTTGGCGGGATGCGGGACAAATTTGTTTGAACCACATAAGGATGTCGCGGATGCGGTTCCTTCGTCAGAGCCTTTCTGGGTTGTTCCTGTTGTCCGTTACCCTGGGCTTGTTGGTCTATGCGGGCACCTTGGTGCGCGAGGCCGTTGAAGCCCGGCTGAGCCAGGAGCCGCGTGTCCCGCGGGTGAGAGAGCGTATCTTTGCCGTCAATGTGGTGCGGGCCGATCCCCAGACGCTGACACCGGTTCTGACCGCATTTGGCGCGGTGCAAAGCCGCCGCGAGCTGGAAGTGCGCGCCGCCACCGCCGGTCAGATCGTCGAATTGGCCGAAGGTTTCGAAGAGGGCGGTCATGTCGAGGAGGGCCAGTTTCTGGTCCAGATTGACCCCGGTGATGCGCAATTGGCCCTGGACCGGGTGAATTCCGATATTCTGGATGCCGAGGCGGAAACACGCGAAGCGGATGCCGCGCTGGTCCTTGCACGGGACGAATTGTCTGCCGCAAGAGAGCAGGCCGCGCTGCGCGAAACCGCATATGCACGGCAAAAGGATTTGCTGGACCGTGGGGTTGGCACCGCCGCCAGTGTTGAAACTGCGGAATTGGCGGCATCCTCGGCACGTCAGGCCGTTCTGACACGGCGTCAGGCCGTGGCGCAGGCAGAAAGCCGCGTCAGCCAGGCCGCGACAGCGCGCGAACGCGCCGGGATAGCCCAGGCCGAGGCCCAGCGCAGATTGGCCGACACCCGCATTACGGCGCGGTTCAGTGGCACCCTGAGCGAGGTGAATGCCATCGAAGGGCGGTTGGTGTCGAACAACGAACAATTGGCGCGACTGGTCGATCCCGATGCGCTTGAGGTGTCGTTCCGGGTGTCGACCTCGCAATATGCGCGGTTGATCGGCGATGGCGGGCGGCTGACCAATGCGCCGGTGCGGGCCACGTTGGATGTGCTGGGCACCGGGTTGGTGGGCGAAGGCACGCTGGTGCGCGATTCCGCAGCGGTGGGCGAGGGCCAGACCGGACGATTGCTGTTTGCGCGGCTGGATGTGGCCAAAGGCATGAAGCCCGGCGATTTTGTCACCGTCGAAATAGAAGAGCCGCCGCTGGACCAGGTGGTGCGGTTGCCGTCATCGGCGCTGGATGCTGCGGGTAGGGTTCTGGTTCTCGGCGACGAAGACCGGTTGGAGGAAATGGCCGTGACCTTGTTGCGGCGACAGGGCGATGATGTGCTGGTGCGCGCGGACGGACTTGGCGGGCGCGATGTTGTGGCCGAGCGCACGCCGTTGCTGGGCGCGGGTATCAAGGTGCGCGCGCTGCGCCCCGGTACAGGCCAGACCACTGACCAGACCACAGGCGCAGAACCGGCTTCGCAGGCGTCAGCGCGGCCCGAAGAACCAGAGCTGCTGGAACTGACCGAAGAACGCAAAGCCAGAATTCGCGCCTTTGTCGAAACCAATGACCGGATGCCGAAAGAGGCCAAGGAACGGCTTCTGGCGCAGCTTGATCAACCCAGAATGCCCGCCAATGTGGTGCGCCGCATCGAGGCCCGGATGGGGGGCTAGGGCCATGAAAAACGCCCTTTTCCTCCGCGTGCCCCGATCCGCCGGAACCTTGAAAAACTGACCCTTCGTCTCTCGGAGATCTGATATGACCCGTGACATTGACCCTGGTTCCGATCCCGCCGCCACGCCCGGCCCCGGCGGCATTCTCAGCTATTTCACCCGCCACCGGACCCTGGCCAACCTGTTGTTGGTGATCCTGGTGGCCGCCGGTCTTATGGCCGCGCCCCGGATGCGGGCGCAATTCTTTCCCGATGTCATTATCGACGAGGTTCGGGTGTCGGTCAGCTGGGACGGTGCCGGGGCGGAAGATGTGGATGCGGCCATCGTGCAGATCCTGGAGCCTGCGCTTCTGGCGGTCGAGGGCGTGGAAAGCGCCACTTCCAACAGCCGCGAGGGCCGCGCCACGCTTGAGCTGGAATTCGAACCCGGTTGGGACATGTCGCGTGCCGGCGATGATGTACAGGCGGCGGTGGACACGGTTTCCAGCCTGCCGGAAGAGGCCGACGACCCGGAAATCCGCCGCAGCGGCTGGCGCGATCGGGTGACGGATGTGGTGATATCCGGCCCGGTGGCGGTGGATCAGCTGGGGCGGTTTGCCGATGAGCTTATCGTGCGGCTGTTCGCTGAGGGCGTGACCCGCACTACCATCCGCGGCCTTGCCGCGCCGCAAACCATTGTCGAGGTGCCGTCGGTTGCCTTGATGAAATATGATGTGACCATGCAGCAGATCGCTGCTGCCATCGCCGAAGAGGTGGATGCCGATCCCGCCGGGGATGTGACCGGGGCCAACACCCGCGTGCGCACCGGCGTCGAAAAACGCAGCGCCGATCAGATCGAGGCCATTGTCCTGCGCTCGGATGACGATGGATCCAAGCTGACCATTGGTGATGTGGCGGTTGTTCGGGTCGAAGGCATCGACCGCGACCGCAGTTATTTTGTCGGGGCGAATTCGGCGATTTCGGTGCGGGTCGACCGGTCGGATCAGGGCGATGCCATCGACATTCAACGCACCGTGGAAAAGGTGGCCGCCGAATTGCAGGATATCCTGCCCGCAGGCACCACGGTGGACCTGATCCGCACAAGGGCAGAGGCGATCACGGGGCGGCTGAATATTCTGTTGGACAATGGCTCTATGGGGCTGCTTCTGGTGCTGGGGCTGTTGTTTCTGTTCCTGAATGCGCGCACCGCGTTCTGGGTTGCGGCGGGCATTCCGGTGGCGATGGCGGCCACGGTGTCGATGATGTTCCTGTTTGGCCTGACGCTGAACATGATGTCACTGTTTGCTCTGATCATCACCTTGGGGATCGTGGTCGATGATGCCATCGTGGTCGGCGAACATGCTGATTTCCGGTATCGGCGATTGGGCGAAAACCCTGTGCAGGCAGCAGAAAACGCAGCCCGGCGCATGGCCTTGCCTGTCTTTGCCTCTACGCTGACAACCGTGATTGCCTTTTTCGGCCTGACGGCCATTGGCGGGCGATTTGGTGATCTGATCTCGGATATTCCGTTCACGGTGATTGTCGTGCTCTTGGCCTCGTTGGTGGAATGCTTTCTGATCCTGCCGAACCACATGTCCCACGCCCTGAGCCATCAGAGCAAAGATCACTGGTACGATTGGCCGTCACGCATGGTGAACCGGGGGTTCCGTTGGGTGCGAGAGGTGATTTTCCGCCGCATCATGATGCTGATCGTCTGGGCGCGTTATGCCGTGGTGGCGGGGGCGGTGGTGCTTTTGGCCAGTCAGGTGGCCTTGTTCATTCGCGGCGATGTGCAGTGGCGGTTCTTCAATTCGCCGGAACAGGCCTCGGTGACTGGTAATTTTGCCATGGCCCCGGGCGCGACCCGCGAAGACACGCTTGAAATGATGCGCGAAATGCAACGCGCCACCAATGATCTGGGCAAGACATACGAGGCCGAGCACGGGCTGAACCCCATCGACTATGTGATCGCCGAAATTGGCGGCAATGCCGGTCGTGGCCTTGCCGGGACCGACACCAAGGAAAGCTATCAGCTGGGCGCGATTTCGATAGAGCTGATCGACCCGGATCTGCGGCCCTATTCCAGTTTTCAGTTCGTCGGTGATTTGCAGGATGCGGTAGGCCGACATCCGATGCTGGAAACAGTGAGCTTTCGTGGCTGGCGTTCCGGTCCCGGCGGCGATGCGCTGGATGTACAGTTTCATGGCGCATCCTCCGAGGTGCTCAAGGCGGCATCAGAAGATCTGAAATCCGCATTGGAGCGGTTTCCCGAAGTGTCTGCGGTCGAGGACAATCTGGCCTATGACAAGGAAGAGCTGATCCTGGAGCTAACCCCGCAGGGGCAGGCGCTTGGGTTTACCATCGACGGTCTGGGACAGGTGTTGCGGCACCGGTTGAACGGGATCGAGGCGGCGACCTATCCCGACGGGCCACGCAGCGCCACAATCCGGGTTGAATTGCCCGAAGGCGAATTGACCGCCGATTTTCTGGAACGCACCCAATTGCGTGCGGCCAGCGGCAGCTATGTGCCCCTGGCCGATATTGTTTCGGTCGAGCGGCGCACCGGGTTTTCCACGGTCCGGCGGGAAAACGGCATCCGGCTGATCACGGTCACCGGCGACATATCAGAGGATGACCCGGCGCGGGCCGAAGAAATCCAACAGATCCTTGAGGCCGAGATCCTGCCAAAAATTGCCGAAGAACGTCAGATCGACTATCGGATTTCCGGGCTCAGCGAGCAGGAAAACGACTTTCTCAACGATGCGCGCACCGGGCTGATCCTCGTGCTTCTGGGGATCTATCTGGTGCTGGCCTGGGTCTTTGCCAGCTGGACCCGGCCGCTGGTGGTGATGTCGATCATTCCTTTTGGGTTGGTGGGCACGATTTATGGCCACCATTACTGGGATGTGCCTTTGTCGATGTTTACCGTGGTCGGGATGCTGGGCATGACCGGGATCATCATCAACGATTCAATTGTTCTGGTCAGCACAATCGACGAATACGCCGAAGATCGCGGTATCATTCCGGCGATCATCGACGGCGCGGCGGACCGGTTGCGGCCGGTGTTCCTGACCACCGCGACCACGGTTCTGGGCCTTGCGCCGCTGTTGTTCGAACGGTCCAGTCAGGCGCAGTTCCTGAAGCCGACGGTGATCACGTTGGTCTATGGTCTGGGCTTTGGCATGGTGCTGGTGCTTTTGGTGGTGCCCGCACTGGTGGCGATCCAGCAGGATCTTGGCCGCATGGCGGCGACGCTGCGCCGTGGATGGCATTTCCGGGCCGGGCGGGTGCGGGGGCTGGTTGTTGTGGCGACGCTGGCGGTGCTTGGGTGGCTGGTGGCGACGCTTGGGGCCTTTGTGACCACCGGCGCGCTGCCGGGGGCATTGGTTGCATCCCTGCCGACGATGGTGCGCGATCACGTGCCCGAGGTGCCGAGCCTGGGCGTGGTTATGGCATTGTACTTTGTCGGGGCGGCGGTGTTGGTGATGGCGGCATATGTCATCGCGGCGGTATCGCTGGCGGTGGCCCGATTGCGCCGCTCCGCCGGTCAAGCCAGCGGATAGATTGAGATCCAGCTCCCCAAACTACAGGATAGATGGGGGGCGGCGGCCCCCAAACCACAGGGCAGATGGGGGGGCAGCCCCCCAAACCACAGGATCGATGGGGGGCCAGCCCCCCAAACCCCCCGGGATATTTCTGGTCAGATGAAAGATCTGAAACACGCGGCGCGGTTTGCATTCATCGACTGCAGCCCAGGGCGCTTTGGGTCAATTGTTGCCCAAAAATCCGCCAAGACCTTTGAGGATTTCGTCTTCTACCTTTTTCTTCACCGCATCTTCGACGCTTTCGGTCTCTTGCAGATCAAGTCCGATTTCTTCGCTGATGCGCTTTTTGACCTCGTCTTCGACCAGCTTCTTTTCGTCGGCAAAATTCATGTCGATTGCTTTGGCTATGTCGGCGCTGATCTTGGGGGCGGACCAGGGGCCTTGAATGCGCACGGGAATGGCCAGGCCTTTGCCTTCGCGGGCTTTCAACAGCCGCGGTGTAAAGGTGTAATCGATCGTTTGTTCATAGAGGTTCACCCAACCGTCGCCATCGGCGTTCAGCAGCGACAGGATCATCGCCAGATCATCGTTTTGCAGTTTTCCGGAGGAAATATCCCAGGTGGCGGCAAGCGAATCGAAGATTGTGGTGCCGCCGCTGCCATCGCCTGAGCGCATCAGCTTGTCGAGGTCGATGCCGGAAATCACCCCGCGGCCGAACTTCATCGCGCCTTTGCCGCGCAAAGAGGCGACGATGGCATCCATTGACTGACCAACCGCGAGGAATTCGAGCTCGGCATTGGCTTTGCCTGACAGCCGATCCACCCCGGTCAGATCCCGCATCAGCGATTTCGCTTCGACATTGCTGCCGCGCAGGTCGCCGCCCACCGACAGGCCGTTGCGGTTGTTGATCACGAATTGGCCATTAAAGGTGCCGTCGTACCCCACCAATTCGCGGATCGAAAACACCGCACGGGCGTTGTCATTGGTGGCCAGGATACGCGCGCGGCCAAACGACACGGTGCCGAGGTCAAGCGAATTGGCATCAATCAACACTTCGCCGTCAAACAAGGACAGGGCCGAGGCATCTATCGGCGTTTTGGACCAGCCGGTTGTGTCCGCGTCATTCCCGCCAGAGCCACTGGCGGTCAGGGACGAAAGGTCGAGGTCACCGGCGCTGAGCTGGCCGTTTACGCGTGGCTTGCCCGCCAGAAACACGTCGATGTCGCCGGTCAGTGTGTTCTGATCCAGCTTGGCCTGCAACCCGCGCAGGGCCAGGCGCTGTTCCCGGTTGAAGGTCAGGTCGGTGCTGGCGTTGATGGCGCGGCCCAGACCTTCTGGCAGTTCAGTGGCGCCAAGGCCCAAGGAGGCCAGGAATTGAGCGGTGGAGGACAGATCGGCGGATAGTTTGCCTTGGACTTCCGGCACAAGGCTGGCTTTGCCGGTGAAATTGGCGGTGCCGCCCTCTGTGGTGATTTTGGCGGTCACCGGATGCGCCCCGCCCGCCATGAAGTTGAGCGGCGAGGCCAGTTCGGCCACAACCGAAACCGCCTGTCCTGCGGGACGCAGCACAAGGTCGAGGTCAGCTGGCCCGGTGGGGTCGGGCCATTTTAACGCGAAATCAACGCCGCGCAGGTCCAGCGGCGCACTGCCGGCATCTTCGAACCGAATGGCACCGTTGGTGAGGGTCAGATCCTCGATGCTGAGACTGGCAAGCGTGCTGCCGCCGCCGCTATCCGTGCTGTCACCCTCTGAGAACATCCAATTCGCCCGACCGGACCCATCGCGTTGCAAAAGAACCTGTGGCGATTCGGCGTGAAGCCCCTTGATCCGCACGTTGCGTTGCAGCAGCGGCAGGGTTTCCAATGCAATCGTGGCCGCATCTGCCTGAAACATCGGCGTGTCACCCGCCCAATCGGCGTTGGCGATGGAAATCGCTCCGGTGCTGATTCCAAGGATCGGGTAGAGCGTCAGCGACACATCGCCGGAAATGCTGACGTCTCGGCCCAGTTGCGTGCTCATTTGATCCGAAGCGATCCGCGCCAGCCGGTCACGTGGCAACAGAAGCAGCGACGCCACCGCCACCCCCGCGATCAGGACCACCAGACCAATCAAACGCAACAGCCACTTCATTTTGACACCTCTCCACGCCCCCTGTTGGGCCGCCTTCATTTACCATGGGAATGTGACGCCGGTTTGAGTGAGGTCAAGCGGCCATTGCGTGTCAGGGGGCAAACGGCAAAAAACCGACCCGGAAACCATGTTTCGGGCCGGTCAGGTGCAACGGCGGGGCAGGGATCAGCGCCCGCCGTTATCTGCCTGCTGTCGGGTCATGCCGACATCGTTCAGCAAATGATCGCTCAGGCGTCGGATGTTCTGGCGTTCATGAAAGGCCCTGTCGGCGGCGATGACCCGATCGAGCGCCAGTTTGAACAGGCGGGCGATGCCGGGAAAGCGTGCGGCGGATGTGGTCGAAGCTTTGGCGGATTGTGTGGTCTGGATCTGCATGGTGGCGTCCTTTGGGTCGGGGGTGATATCTGATGCCCCCAATTTGCACGACACCCGCAAGCGCTGCGCAAAATGCGGGGTGCAAAGGCGGGGCGCGCGTGCAAAACTTGCGTAAAATCTGGGTGTCCAATCGTAAAAACCGCCCGACAAGAGAGTTTCTTTCGCATGCCTGATCTCATCCTGCATCTGACTGGCCCCATGCGGATCACCGATCACGCCGATCGGCCCTTGGCCGGTGTCCCGCGTCGGGGGCAGGCAATGCTGGCCTGTCTGGCGGTGCAACCGGGGATGCGGGCGGAACGTGGGTTTCTGGCCGATTTGTTGTGGTCGGACCGGTCCGAGGATCAGGCGCGTGCCTCGCTTCGGCAGGAGCTGTCGGTGCTGCGCCGGGTCTTGCCGGGGGATGTTCTGGTTGCGGACCGTCAGGCCGTTTGGCTGGAGAGCAGCCGGGTGTCGGTTGTCACGGGCGGGCAGGGTGAGTTCCTGCAAGGGTTCGATCTGGCGTCCGAAGGGTTCGAGGACTGGTTGCGCGACCAGCGCCGGGCGCAAGAGGGGGACAGCCACGCCGCGGCCCCGGCCCCGCTGGCCGCCGCCATTCCGACACGTGACGATATTCCGACATTGGCCGTTCTGCCATTTGCCGAATTCGCGGTGGCAGATACGGATATGTTTGCCGATGGCGTGGTCGAAGAGATCACCGGCGCGTTGAGCCGAAGCCATGATTTCCGCGTTATCGCCCGGCAGTCGGTTTTTGCCCTGCGCGGATCGGGGCAATCGGTGCCGGATATGGCGGCAAAGCTGGGGGCGGAATATGTCATCGAAGGTGCGGTGCGCCGGTCCGGCGAACGGGTGCGTATTTCGGTGCAATTGGTGCAGGGCTGCGATGGCCATACCCTGTGGTCAGAGCGGTTTGATGACCGGCTGGATGATCTGTTTGACCTGTTGGACCGGATCGCTGCCCAGGTTGCAGGGCAGATCATTCCCAATTTGCGCGCTGCCGAAATTGCCCGCGCCCGCACGCGTCCGCCACAGGATCGCACCGCGTATGAATTGATGCTGACGGCGCTGCCGCATTTTTGGGCCCATCGCGCGGATAAAAATCAGCGGGCGATCGAGCTTTTGGATCAAGCTCTGGCGCATCAGCCGGATTTCGCCCCTGCCATGGCCTACAAGGCCTGGTGTCATGCGCATCGCTGTTGTTACACTTGGACCACCGATGGCCGCCCGGACCGGGCTGCGGCGGCTGATCTGCTGGCCCGTGCCACGCCATTGGTGCAGGATCATCCGGCGGCCTTGACCGCCCTTTCCGCGACCAGCAGTCTGGCGCTGAATGATTTCCCCAAGGCCCGCATCCTGGTGGACCGGGCGCTGATGCTGGACCCCAACAACGCCTGGGGCTGGCTGCGGTTGGGCTGGACCGCGGTTTATCTGGGGGACGTCGATGTCGGCATGGCCGCGTTTGACCGCTATGATCAGCTTAGCCCGCTCGATCCGTTTCATTTCAATGGGCTTTTTGGCCGCTCTGCCGGCTATCGCGCGATCGGGCGTTATGAGGAAAGCATTGCGTTGTGTGAACAGGGGCTGCGCGAGGGCACCGGCGTGACCTGGGCCTATCGCATGTTGTTTGGCACCTATTGGTTGGCCGGAAATCAGGAGGCCGCAATCGACGCGGCGCGCAAATGGCGCGAGGCTTATCCGACGATCACCTTTGAAATGGCGCGTGATCTGATGCCGAAATGGCAGCATGATCCAGAATACGTCAGGGTGCTGCATCTGTTGTGGGAGGTGGAATAGGGGACTTTCCCCAATGGCTGCGCTCGGCTATAGCCCAGCCATGACAACAAATCCGCCCAACCTCCGCCCTGATCTTGCCAATGCCAACGTGACGGGGGCCGATGCCCGCCGTGGCCAGCCAACGATTGGCATGGTCTCGCTTGGTTGTCCCAAAGCCCTGGTCGACAGCGAACGCATTCTGACCCGGCTGCGCGCCGAAGGATACGGCATTTCGCCCGATTATGCCGGGGCGGATGCGGTGGTGGTCAACACCTGTGGATTTCTCGACAGTGCCAAGGCCGAAAGCCTTGAGGCGATTGGCGAGGCGTTGAAAGAAAACGGTCGGGTGATCGTAACCGGATGTCTGGGGGCAGAGCCCGAATATATCACCGGCGCGCACCCCACGGTGCTGGCGGTGACCGGCCCGCATCAATATGAACAGGTGCTGGACGCGGTACATGCGGCGGTGCCGCCCGATCCCGATCCCTTTATCGATCTTCTGCCCGCCAGCGGCGTCTCCCTGACGCCGCGCCACTTCAGCTATCTCAAGATTTCTGAAGGCTGTAACCACAAGTGCAAATTCTGCATCATTCCCGATATGCGTGGCCGTTTGCAGAGCCGCCCGGCGCGGGCCGTGCTGCGCGAGGCCGAGAAGCTGGTGCAGAATGGCGTGCGCGAATTGCTGGTTATTTCGCAGGACACCTCGGCCTATGGCACCGACTGGAAAGATCGCGCGGAAAAAGCGCCGATCCTGTCACTTGCTCAGGAATTGGGCAAATTGGGCGCCTGGGTGCGGATGCATTATGTCTATCCCTATCCACATGTGCGCGAATTGATTCCCCTGATGGCCGATCCCGCCAGCGGCATCCTGCCCTATCTGGATATTCCGTTTCAGCATGCCCACCCCGATGTGTTGAAGCGTATGGCGCGCCCCGCCGCATCGGCGCGCACGCTGGACGAGATCGCCGCATGGCGTGCCACATGTCCCGACATCACCCTGCGGTCGACCTTTATCGTCGGTTATCCGGGCGAAACCGAAGCGGAATTCGACTATCTTCTCGATTGGATGGACGAGGCGCAATTGGATCGTGTGGGCTGTTTTCAATATGAAAACGTCGATGGCGCACGGTCAAACAGCCTGCCGGATCATGTGCCCGCCGAGGTCAAACAAGAACGCTGGGATCGGTTCATGGCCAAGGCGCAGGAGATTTCCGAAGCCCGTCTTGCCGCCAAGGTCGGCCAGCGGATCGAGGTGATCGTGGATGAGATCGACGACGAGGCCATCGCCACCTGTCGCACCAAGGCCGATGCGCCAGAGATCGACGGCAACCTGTTCATCGACGAAGGCACCGAAGCGTTGAGCCCCGGTGACATTGTCACGGTCGAAGTCGATGAAGCGGGTGAATACGATCTCTGGGGCCGGTTGATAGCGACCTAGGTTGCCAAGCGATTTCAGGCGGTTGTTGGCAATCGCGCGGTCCTGTCAGACGCAGATATCTATATCTGGCCGTCTTCAAGATGCAGTTTCATGTCGATCAACACCTGTTGCAGGGCCAGGGTTTCCTTCAACATCCGCTTGGCTTCGTTGACGGTGATGATTCCGTCTTCGATCGACTGGGAATATTCCGACATCAGCATGGCAAACCGCTGGCTGAGCGCGACCACATCGGCGTTGATGCTGCCGGTGGATTCCGCATTGGCCCGGCGGCTGTCAAACGACAGGGTGATGCCCCGCAATTCGCTGAGCGCCGCGGTGACATGCGGATAGGACGCAGCCCCTTCCAATGCGGCAACCGCGTCGATCGGCATGAAGCGATCGGCATGTTCGTCGTGTTCGGAATAATACCGTCCCAGAGTCGCCTTGGATTTCCCGGTGACATCACAGGCCGGTTCAATCCCCACGTCTTTTACAAGCGCTTCTGTGTGTTTTTTCAGATAACTTCCGACGCTGGCCATCCTGACTCCTGGTTAGATTACGCCCCCAAAATCGTCTTTTGGGGAAATCAAAACTTTTTTCCCATTAATCGGTTTAACACCATTTGTCATTTAGGAAAGACCCAGATCGGTTTCGATTTGGGTTGTTGACGAGTATCCGGTTGCCCAAGGCCGGTTTCAGGGTGGGGACGTAACGTGTCTGTCTTTTGGGGGGCAGAGCCGCAAGGCACCCACGTTACGGCCCATTTGGGCAATGTCATGACGGTTCCCTCTGCCGTTCCACCACTCCGGTTTTCCTCACCCTGACATTGTTGCGGGCCTTGTCACGCTGGAGCAGTCGGGGCATATCACCGCGCATGGCCAAGCTTTATTTTCATTATTCCACCATGAATGCCGGCAAATCGACGCTGTTGTTGCAGGCGGCGCATAACTATGGCGAACGGGGCATGGACGTGCATCTTATGACTGCGCGGCATGACAATCGGGCTGGCAAGGGGCGGATCGGGTCGCGGATCGGCATTGGCAGCGAGGCCGACACCTATGCCCCCGGTCAGGATCTTTATGCCGCGATCAAGACGCGGCTGGCGATTGGGCCGGTGGCCTGTGTCTTTGTCGATGAGGCGCAGTTTCTGGAACCGGAACAGGTTTGGCAATTGGCCCGGGTGGTGGATGACCTTGGCGTGCCGGTGATGTGTTATGGTTTGCGGGTGGATTTTCTCGGCAAATTGTTTCCGGGGTCGGCGGAATTGCTGGCGCTGTCGGATGAACTGCGCGAGGTGCGCACAATCTGCCACTGCGGCAAGAAGGCCACGATGGTGGTGCGCCAGGATGGCGCGGGCCGGGTGCTGACGGAAGGCGCCCAGGTCCAGATCGGCGGCAATGAAACCTATGTCAGCCTGTGCCGCCGTCATTGGCGCGAGGCGATGGGCGCCTGACGACGCCAGTTGGCGCGCCCATTTGGCGGTGGAGGCCCCGGATCAGGTCCGGGGCGCGGCGGCGGTCCTTGAAACCCTCAGCGCAATTGTTCAGTGCATCCGCTGGCCGTTGGCGACCGTCTGATCCGGGGCCAGCAGGACGATGCCGCCCGCGTCATCCGACACACCCAGCGTCAGCACTTCGGACATGAAGGGTCCAATCTGGCGCGGTGGGAAATTGACCACGGCCATGACCTGCCGGCCGACCAGCGTGTCCGGGGTGTAATGCGCGGTGATCTGGGCCGAGGTCTTTTTCTCGCCAATCTCGGGGCCGAAGTCGATCCAGAGTTTGATGGCCGGTTTGCGGGCCTCGGGAAACGGTTCCGCGCGCAGGATTGTGCCCGCGCGAATGTCGACTTTGAGGAAGTCGTCAAAGCTGATCTCAGCCATTGCTCAGTTCCTTTGATCTGTCAGTTGCGGCCTTGACCGCACGTTTCAAAAGGGCCGGGAATCCGGTTTCCTCGTCCATCAGAACCTCTAGCGCGGCCTGGGTTGTGCCGTTGGGCGAGGTGACGTTGACGCGCAATTGTGTCGGGCTGTCGTCGGCCTCCTCCGCCAGCACGCCGGCGCCGCCCACAGTGGCGCGCGCCAGTTTCAGCGCCAATTCCGCCGGCAGGCCCTGTGCCGCGCCCGCCGCTGCGAGGGTTTCGATCAGGTGAAAGACATAGGCCGGGCCGGAGCCCGAGACCCCGGTGACCGCATCCATCTGGTCTTCGCTGTCCAGGCGCACGGTCTGGCCGACCGCCTGTAACAGCGCCTCGGCCAAGGCCATCTGATCCGGGGTGACCCGTGTGTTGCCAATCAAGGCGGTGATGCCGCGACCGACCGCGGCAGGTGTGTTGGGCATGGCGCGGATAATCGGACAGCTGTCGCCCAGTACGGCCTCGTAACTTGCAAGGGTGACCCCGGCGGCCACCGAGACAAACAAGGTCTCGCCCCCGGCCATGGCGCGCAGCGCAGGCAGGGCATCGCCCATCATCTGGGGTTTCACGGCGATCAGGGCAATGGCGGGGGCGGCGGGCAGGTCAGCGTTGATGTTCACGCCCTGCGCTTGCAGCCATTCCGACGGGAAAGGGTCGATCACATGAACCGACGTGGGCGGCAGGCCATCGGCCAGCCAGCCCTGCAACATTGCTGATCCCATCTTGCCACAGCCAAGCAGCACAAGACCGCGTTCGGCCAGATCATTGGACATCATCGCCCCCTCCTGTTTTCACATTCGGGGGTGAGTGTTACGCGCGGCCGTAGGCCTCTGCAATGGCAACCTGAAGCGCCTCTTTCGGGCTGCGATCGCCCCAGACAACCAGTTGCAGCGCCGGGTAGTAGCGTTCGGCGCTCATCACGGCGGCATTGATCATTGTGTCGATCTGATCGGGGCTGGCAACCTGACCGCCGGCCAGCACAAGGCCGTAGCGATAGATCATCAATTGGCTTTCGCCCCACCAGGTAAAGGCCCCGGCCCAGCATTGATCATTGATCGCGTTCAACGCTTCGCACAATTGCGGCGTTTTTTCCTCTGGCGGTTCCATCTCGAAGCTGCAAATCAGGCGCAGCGTTTCGTCATAGGCCGACCAGGCCAGGGTAATGGAATATGTGCGCCACTGACCTTCGACCGCCATGGCGATCTGGTCATCGTGGATACGGTCAAAATCCCAATCATGATGCTCGGCGATATGTTCGACGATGTCGATCGGGTGGAGGTCGTCCTCCAGGAACTGCTCGGAAAGTGCCATGCGCCACCTCTTTTTTGTATAGCGAACGGGGGTGGCAGCGCCCCAAGCGCTAGGTGCCTGCTCTAGGGGCTGTGGACAGTTCCCCGACCCCTACCTGATATGGTGAGGTGTCGTGCTAAGCATGTAAAGCAATATTTGTGTGACCCCGCCAATAAGTTGTGGATGAATTGAATTCAGGCACAACAGACAGGCAGCGATCCAGAACCCCATTGCCATTTCGCCGCTATAGACCCGTTGCAAGGCCATGCGTCAAGAACAATGTGCGAACAAAATTTGCAAAACCCCAGATATTGGGTCTATCTTCTGACGGTCCCCACGGGTAGTTTGACAGAACGCGGGAAAAGACGAACACGGGGCGATCATGCGGGCAACACTGACTTCTGTAGAGCTATGTGCCGGGGCAGGCGGCCAGGCGCTTGGGCTGGAGAAAAGCGGCTTTTCGCATGAGGCGCTGGTCGAGATTGAAAACCATTGCCGCAATACGCTGCGGCTCAACCGTCCGCAGTGGAATGTGGTGGAAGGCGATCAGGCCGATCTGAACCATTTTGATGGCCGTCCCTATGCGGGGATTGATCTTTTGGCTGGCGGTCTGCCCTGTCCGCCGTTTTCCGTTGCGGGCAAGCAGCTGGGCGATGCGGATGAACGCAACCTGTTCCCACATGCGCTGCGGGTTGTGGATGAAATCCGCCCCAAGGCGATCATGATCGAGAATGTGCGCGGTTTTCTGGATGCGGTGTTTGCCGATTATCGCCAGCATCTGAAACGGCAATTGTCGAAACTGGGCTATGAAACCGATTGGCAT
Source organism: Marinovum sp. J2-8 (assembly GCF_055808435.1). Lineage (NCBI taxonomy): Bacteria > Pseudomonadati > Pseudomonadota > Alphaproteobacteria > Rhodobacterales > Roseobacteraceae > Marinovum > Marinovum sp. J2-8. The sequence goes on from NZ_JBVVRZ010000001.1 coordinate 784,567, forward strand.
CTGTTCAACGCGTCGGATTTTGGCGTGCCGCAATTGCGGCCGCGGGTGGTGATTGTCGCCATTCGCAAGGATCTGGCCGAGAATTTCACCTGGCCGGTGTCGCTTGAAACCTCGCCCAGGACGGTGGGGCAAACGCTGTTTGATCTGATGGGCGAACGCGGCTGGCGCGGTGCGGCCAAATGGCGTGACGGCGCGGATGAAATTGCGCCGACAGTTGTTGGCGGATCGAAGAAACATGGCGGTCCCGATCTTGGGCCGACACGCGCGAAACGGGCCTGGGCGACGCTGGGTGTGGATGGCATGGGGATTGCCAATGAAGCGCCGGACCGGGATTTTGTCGGAATGCCGCGGCTGACCGTTCGCATGGTGGCGCGGTTGCAGGGATTCCCGGATGAATGGGCGTTTTCGGGCAAAAAGACCCCGGCCTACCGCCAGATTGGCAATGCCTTTCCGCCGCCGGTGGCCGCCGCCGTATCGGCCCGGATTTCCGAGGCGATCACCACCCGCAAATCGGTGCAGGTTGTTGCCTGACACGTCTGCGGTGGCGTGGCTGACAAAGGCCCGGCGCGAATTCCATGCCAGCATTTTGAATTCAATTCTGACCCTGAGTGACAAGGGTGTGCCCAGCAATGCCGACAAGGGCAGCCGCCCAAGTGTCGAGATCGCCAGCGCCATTGTGGCGAAAATGGGCGTTGCCCGCACTGCGCCGAAACTGCCCGGTCAGACATCGGGTGCGGATTTCGAAGAGATATGCGCCGGGTTTATCGGCCTGTGCCTGGACCGGCTGGGCCATTTGCGGCCCGGGCAGTTTTCGGTGACCAAGGGCGGCGCGATTGCCCAGTTCGATCAATATGCGCACCTTGATGAGCTGGAGGCAATTTCGAAATCCAATCGTGAAATTGCGACGGCGCTGGGGTCGGATTACCTGATCAAACCGGACATTGTGGTGGCCCGTCAGCCGGAAAGTGATGCGCGGATCAATGCCCGCGAATGTCTGGTTGATGCGGATGCGGCCCGGTTGAGCGCGCTGCGCGCGGTCAATCAGCCGATGCCGATCCTGCATGCGTCTTTGTCGTGTAAATGGACCCTGCGCAGCGACCGTGCCCAGAATGCCCGGTCAGAGGGGCTGAACCTTGTGCGCAATCGCAAGGGGCGGCTGCCGCATATTGCGGTGATCACCGGTGAGCCGACGCCGGGGCGCATCGCCTCACTGGCGCTGGGCACGGGCGATATCGACTGTGTCTATCATTTTGCCTTGTATGAATTGCGCGCGGCCCTGGTGGATCAAGGGCGCGATGATACGCTGGAGCTGTTGGACACGATGATCGCTGGCAAGCGGCTGCGTGATATTTCCGACCTGCCGTTGGATCTTGTGACCTAGCCGGTTTCGCCACGCCTTTGCGTGTCGACAGGTTGGGGGGCCAGCCCCCCAAACCCCCCGGGATATTTCCGGTCAGATGAAGGGCATGACCGAGAGAGATTTGATCGTTCGGGGTGGTTGATCAGATCTCTTGCGGGGCAGGTTGTTTGCGGGTCAGGTTGTGTTTGGTTCAGGTTGCCTGTGGCTCAGGTTACGTTTGGCTCGGGGGGCATGTTTTCTTTCATGTAGATGTCGATCCGGATGCGTTCCTGCGCCGGGTTATGCGGGACGTTGTCGACCTTGGCGCGCAGGACGCGGACGCAGGACCGCACCAGATGGCCGCAATCCTGAGAGATCAGCGCGTCGAAGGTGCCCTGGTTCAAGGCCTGTCGTGTGAGCGGGGTCAGCTCATGTGCGATGACCACCAGATCCTTTGGCGCGGCGGTTTCGGACAGAAACTGGATCAGCCCGGCGTTGCCCGCGGCAGAGGAATAGATGCCGCGCAGGTCGGGATAGGCGTTGAACACTTCCGGCAGGAGTTTGTAGATCAGATCCGGGTCGTCGCGGCCTTCGACCGAGGCGAGGACCTGAAGTTCGGGGAATTGTGCGGCAGCGACCATGTCGAACCCCTGGCGGCGTTCGAGGTGGTCGCGGGCGAGGCGGGATCCGGTGATCACGAGAACCTTGCCCGGGCGGCGCAGGAACCGGCCCAGAAGCTGAGCGGCGGTGCGCCCGGCCGAGATATTGTCGATGCCCACAAAATGATCGCGTCGCGAGGATGGCAGGTCAGAGACCAGCGCAACCACGGCGATCCCCTTGTCGCGGGCGCGGTTGACCGCATCGCGGACCGAAGGCGTTTCCGGGCTGAACAGCGCGACACCGTCAATGGCACCCGGGTCCAGCCCGTCGAGGATGGCGACAATGTCCAGTGGATCAAAGGGTTTGGCGGAAATGGTGGAAAGCCGGGTCCGCTCATTTGCCAGTTTGTCCGCCTGGTCGGCGATTTGGTTGTGCAGGGCCTGCACAAATTCATTTGATGTGTCGGGCAGGATGAACAGGATGTTGTAGACCCGCTGACGCGCCAGATTGGCGGCCGCGGTGTCGCGCACATAGCCCAATTCCGCGATGGCGGCGCGGACCTTCTTGATGGTGATGGCGCGCACACCGGGGCGTTCGTTCAGCACACGGTCCACGGTCGCCAGGCTGACCCCGGCAACGCGGGCAATGTCGTTGACCGTCGGTTTTCCGACCAGTTTCAGTCCCGGCTTGGTCAGTTTAGCTCTCCATCTCGCGGGCCAGGCCTTCGAACAACAGGGCCACGGCTTCGGCGCCGGGGTCGTTGTGACCTTTGAGGTTTTCCTCGGGGACATAGGCGGCGCGGCCGGCCTTGGCGCGGTGGATGGCTGCGGTGCTGTCTGCGCCTTGACGGGCGGCGGCCGCGGCGGCGGCGATGCCATTTGGCAGGGCGGCGAGCGCGGGGTGCAGCGCATCGACCATGGTGCGGTCGCCGACCTGCGCACCGCCGACCTGGCTGACACGGTCCAGCCCTTCGATCAGGGCGCGTGGCACCGGGGCGCCATTGGCACAGGCGTCCCCCGCCGCATTGAAATAGATCGCGAGGATCACACCGGAAGAGCCGCCCATGGTTTGGCTCAGCTCATTTCCAAGTGCGGGGAAAAGCTGGGTCAGATCGGCCAGCGGCAGGCGATCCAGCCGCGATTTCAGGGCGTGGGCCGCGGTGGCCAGGGTGCTGCCGGTGTCGCCATCGCCGGATTTGGCATCTAATGCGTTCAGCGCGCTTTCGGCAGAAATCAACAGATCGGCGACGCTTTCGATGGTGCGGCGCGTGGTGGCGTTGGCGGATGGGATCGGCTCGATCGGGGTCAGGCCGTCGGGCAGGGGGGTGATCGCCACCGGTTGCATCGGTTGCATCCCGGGCCAGGCGGCCAGATTGACCGGCACAGCAAGTGCTGCCAATTCATCGTCCGAAGCGGCCAGCACAGAGACGGAAAAGCCATGCATGTCGAGCGAGGTCATCATCGGCGCGGGGCCAATCACATGGCTGGCAAGACCGGATTGCGCCAGCGCATGGGTCAGCACCGACATTTCCAGCGGCGTGGTCGCGCCGAGGTTGTTGATAAGTGCAACATTGTTTGCAGAGCCGGTGTTGGGATCTGTGCCGCTCTGCAACTTGGCCACCACGGTGTCCATCGCAACCTTGGCAGAGGTGAAATCCACCTGTTCAACGCCGGGTTCGCCGTGAATCCCCAACCCCAATTCGGCCTTGCCCGCGCCAATGCGGTTTTCCTTGGGCGATCCCGGCACGGTGCAGGTGTCGAGGCTCATCCCGATGCTGGCGACGCGGGCGATCACGCCGCGCGCTGCAGCTTCGACCGCATCGAGATCGGCGCCTTGTTCGGCCAGCGCACCGGCGATTTTGTGCACGAACAGGGTTCCGGCCACGCCGCGCGGTTGTGGCAGGTCGGGCAGGGCGATGTCATCATCCACCACCACCATGGCCACCTTGCGGCCAAGGGCACGGGCGCGTTCCGCCGCCAGCCCGAAGTTCAACCGGTCGCCGGTGTAATTCTTGACGATCAACAGGCCAGCCGGCCTCGCCGGTGACGGCCAGAATGCCGGCCAGCACCGCCTCGACCGAGGGTGAGGCAAAAACCTCGCCGCAGACGGCGGCGGTCAGCATAAAAGGTCCGACAAATCCGGCATGGGCCGGTTCATGTCCCGACCCGCCGCCGGAAATCAGCGCGACGCGCGATTTGTCCCAATCGGTGCGATAGACCACCTTGATATGCGGATAGCCGTCAAGGCGCGACAACGTCCCGCCGGACGCTGCCAGCAGGCCGTCTATCGCCTCGGTCACGAGGTTTTCCTTGGCGTTGATGAATTGTGCCATAATCGTCCTCCCTATAGGGCGCGGGCGCCGGATGCATCGAAATAAAGCGGATTGACCGGGCTGATTTTGATGGTGTCGTCCGGGGTGTAGCTGGCATGGGGATCGGCCAGGGTGGTGACCGCATGCCCCTGAAGTTCCAGATGCAGGCGGGTTTGATCGCCCAAGTGTTCGGCGCGGATCACCCGTGCCTCGGCGCCGTCGCCCTGTTGGATATTTTCCGGGCGCAAGCCGATTTGCGGCCCCTTGTGGCTGCCTGCAAACAGCGTGGAGGGCAGAATATTGATCCGCGGCAGGCCAAGGCGGCTGGCGACATAGACGCTTGTCGGGTTGGAATAGATCTCACGCGGGGTGCCGTATTGCACCAAGCGCCCCGCTTCCAGCACGCCGATATGGCTGGCCATGGTCATGGCTTCGATCTGGTCATGGGTGACATACAGCAGGGTCGAGCGCAGTTCGGCATGAATGCGTTTGAGTTCGATCCGCAGGTCAGAGCGCAATTTCGCATCTAGCGACGACAGCGGTTCATCCATCAGGTAGATCGACGGCGACCGCACCAAGGCGCGCCCAATCGACACCCGCTGCATTTCCCCGCCCGACAATTCGGTGGCCTTGTTGTCCAGCTTGTGCGGAATTTGCAGCACTTCGGCGATTTTGGCGACCTTGCGGGCGATCTCGTCTTCTGGTGTGTTCAGGATCGGCGAGCGCAGCGGAAAGGCGAGGTTGTCGCGCACGCTGAGATGCGGATAAAGCGAATATTGCTGGAACACCATTGCCACGTCGCGCTGGGCGGGGGGATCGTTTTTGACATTGCGCCCGGCGATCTGGATTGATCCGCTGTCCAGCGTTTCCAACCCGGAAATCAGCCGCAGCGTGGTGGTTTTGCCGGCACCGGTTGGCCCCAGCATGACGACAAAGGCCCCGTCGGGGATATGCATCGAGATATTGTCGACCGCGCGGGTCTGGCCGAAACTCTTGGTGATTGCATCTAGGATGACCTCAGCCATGGATCTGGCTCCCGTCGTTCAGGGCCGAACGCAGCGCGTGGCCGGATGTTTGATCAAAGATGGTGACGGTTTCGGATTTGAAACTTAGCCCAACGGTTTCATCCACCTTGGCCGGGTGCGCGGCGCTGACCCGCGCCTTGACCTGACCGTTGGCGGTGTCGAGCGTGATGATCTGGGTGGTGCCAAGGTATTCCGTCGCCAGAATGCGCCCCCGATAGGCCGCCGCGTCGTCCAATTGGATATGCTCGGGCCGCACACCAAAGACCAATTGCCCGGCACCGCCCTGCCGCAATGCGGGGATTGCGGTCTGGGTGCCGTTCAGATCGACCTGTGATGCGCCGGGGGCCAAGCTGGCCTTGAAGGGCAAGAAGTTCATGGGCGGCGAGCCGATGAAATCGGCAACAAACATGGTGGCGGGTTTGTCGTAGATTTCCTGCGGCGTGCCGAATTGTTCAACCACCGCATTGTTCATCACCACAATCTTGTCGCCCATCTGCATCGCTTCCAGCTGGTCATGGGTGACATAGACCGTGGTGGCGCCCATCCGGTCATGCAGCGCGCGCAGCTCCTCGGCCATGTGTTCGCGGAATTCGGCATCCAGCGCGCCCAGTGGTTCGTCCATCATGAAGGCCTTGGGTTCGCGCACGATGGCGCGGCCCAATGCAACGCGCTGACGGTCACCACCGGACAGCCCCCCCACCGGGCGATCAAGAATATCCTCGATCCCCAGAATATGCGCGACTTCGGCGATCTTGGCCTTGACCTGGGCACGCGGCATGCCCTGGGACACCAGCGGATAGGACATGTTGCGCCGCACATTCATATGCGGGTAAAGCGCGAACATCTGGAACACAAAGGCGATGTCGCGTTGCGATGGCGGCCTTTGGCTGATCTCTTCGCCATCGAGGAAAATTTCGCCACTTGTCGGCAATTCCAGCCCGGCGATCATCCGCAGCGTCGTGGTCTTGCCACAGCCCGAGGGGCCGAGCAGCATGAAAAATTCGCCATCCTCGATGGTGAAGGAACTTTCCCGAACGGCGTTGAAGTCGCCGAAGGTTTTCTTGAGGTTTTTGATGACAATCTGCGCCATGGGATAGCCTGCCTATTCCGGGAAATGGCTGACGACGATGAACATCACCGTGCCAATCAGCGTGACAAGGAAGGAATAGGTATATCCCCAGAGAACAAAGGGTTGCATCAGCATGAACACCCCCAGCGCGATCAGGATTGTTGCCACCATTTCCCACGGACCACGCCGCAGCTGTAGCAGACCTTGGAAAAAATCGCTCATTTGCGCACCGCTCCGAATGTGATCCCGCGCAACAGATGTTTGCGCAGCAGGATGGTGAAAATCATCACTGGCAGAAGAAAGATTGTCGCCCCGGCCGCAACAGCAGGCCAATCGAGACCGCCAACGCCGATAATGGTCGGAATGAACGGCGGCGCGGTCTGGGCTGTGGCCGAGGTGAGAAGCACCGCAAAGGCATATTCGTTCCAGGCAAAGATCAGACAGAAGATCGCGGTCGAGGCGATGCCGGTGGCGGCCTGCGGCAGCACAACCTTGTAGAACGCCTGAAACCTTGTGTAGCCGTCGATCAGTGCCGCTTCTTCGTATTCGCGCGGGATTTCGTCGATGAACCCTTTGAGCAGCCAGACCGCGAGCGAGATATTGACCGCCGTATAGAGCAGGATCATGCCCAGATGCGTGTCCGACAGCCCCAGATTGCGATACATCAGGAAGATCGGGATCGCGACGGCAATCGGCGGCATCATCCGGGTCGACAGGATAAAGAACAAAAGGTCATCGGCCAACGGGATCTTGAACCGGCTAAAGGCATAAGCCGCCAATGTGCCAAGGAAAATCGACAGGAATGTCGAGCCAAAGCCGATGATCACTGAATTCATGAACCGCTCGCCAAACTTCGACTGGCCGACAATGACCATGTCATATTTGCGGACAATCTCATCCGCCCAGTTCTGGGGCGGATTGGCGTTCAGAAATTCCTCGGTTTGACGGGTGCGGGTGGTGAAAAGGTTGACGTAGCCCTCTAACGTCGGTTCGAACACCACTTTCGGCGGATAGGAAATCGCATCAGCCGGGGATTTGAAACCGGTGATCATGATCCAGACCAGCGGGATCATCGTGACCAGCGCATAGATCACAACCATTGTGCCGGCGAACCATTTCTGCCGCGAAGACGGGGCGGTGACGGTGTAGCTGCTCATGTCGGTGTCCTCATGCCTGGCCCGGTCCCGGACGTGTTCCGGGACCTCCCTGCAAAGCGTGATGTATCGTTTGATATGAGGTCCCGGATCAGGTCCGGGACGGCGACGCGGCTCTGGAAGGTCATCGTTCTTTCACCTTGTTCAGCGCCTTGACGTAGATCGAGGCCAACCCAAACACCGTGACAAACAGGATGATCGCATAGGCCGAGGCATAGCCGGTGCGCCATTTTTCAAACGCCTCACGCTTTAGATTGATTGAGGTCAGTTCGGTGGTGGATCCCGGCCCGCCGCCGGTCAGCTGCACCACCAGATCGAACATTTTGAAATTCTCGATCCCGCGGAACAGCACCGCCAGCATCAGGAAGGGCAGCACCATCGGAATGGTGATGGTAAAGAACTGCCGCAGTTTTGAGGCCCGGTCGATTTCGGCGGCCTCGTAGATGTAATCCGGGATCGACCGCAGGCCGGCCAGACAGATCAGCATGACAAAGGGCGTCCACATCCAGGTGTCGACAATCACGATCGACCAGGGCGCAAGATTGACCTGCCCCAGCATTTCAAAGCTCGACGGATCCTTGCCGGTGAAAAACGACACGATGTAATTGAACAGCCCGATTTGCGGCTGGTAGAGGAATTTCCAGAAATTCCCGACCACCGCGGGCGACAGCATCATCGGCAGCACGATCACCGTGGTCCAGAAGGGCGAGCCGCGAAAATTCTTGTTGATCAGATAGGCCAGCGTGAAGCCGATCAGGACCTGCAGCACAATCGTCCAGATCAGGAAATGCGCCGTTGCCTGCATGTTCAGCCAGATGTCTAAATCGGTCAGGATGCGCTCGTAATTGCGCAGGCCAATCCACTCTGTCTCGCGGTTGATACGGTTGGCCCGAAAGTTGGTAAAGCTGAGCCGAATGGTCCAGATCAGCGGAAAAATATTGACCGCCAGCAGTAGGAAAATCGTCGGTCCGACAAAGATCCACGCGATGGCGCGATCCGACAAGCCTTTGATTTTGCGCGCAACTGGGGCGGGCGTTGCCGCAGCAACGCGATCTATCGTACGGTCTGACATGGGAAAACCTGTCTGTTGGACGTGGTATGTCCGTTAAGAGCCGGGGCACGATGGGCGCGCCCCGGCAATGTCAAAAGGTCAGAGCTTGCCTTCGTCTTCGAAGGTTTCGGTCCAATCTTCGATCAGCTTGTCCAATGCTTCCTGCGCCGTGCCCTGATCGGCCACCACGTAATCGTGGACGCGTTTTTGCATCGCCAGCAGCAGCTCGGCATAGGTCGGTTCCTGCCAGAAGTCCTGAACATTCGCCATCGCCTCAAGGAAGTCACCGGCAAAGGGCTGGCTGTCGGCAAAGCCCGGATCGTTCAGCACGGAATTATGCGCGGAATAGCCGCCCAATTCCCACCATTTTGCCTGAACCGTGGGCTGGGCGAACCATTTGACATATTCCAGCGCCGCATCCTGTTTGTCAGAATAGCTGATCACCGAAATACCCTGACCGCCCAATGTCGAGGCCGGGACGTTTTGCGGCGGGTTGACGAAAAAGTCGATCTTGTCGCCGCCGGTGTTGGGATCGGCATAAAGGCCGGGGAAGAAGGCGAACCAGTTCATCGCCATGGCCACCTGACCGGATTTAAAGGCGTCGAGGCTCTCGCCCATGTAGGAATTGGTATAGCCCGGCGGTGTCGCGGTTTCGTAGAATTCCTTATAGAATTCAAGCGCCTCTACCGCTTCGGGTGAGTTTACAGCACCCGGCATGTCATAAGAACCGGGGGTGTTTTCATATTTGAACCCCCAGGTATAGAGCGCGCCGGTCACGCCCATGGTGATGCCTTCAGAGCCACGTTCGGTAAAGATCGCAGCACCGTAAACGGTTTTGCCGTCGATTTCGCGGCCCTGGAAAAACTGGGCGATTTCCAGCAGCTCGAGCTGGTTCTTGGGTTCCGCCAATTCGCGGCCCGTCGCCTCAAGGAACGCGGCGCGAATGTCTTCGCGGGCGAACCAATCCTTGCGATAGAACCATGCATTGGCATCGCCCATCGCGGGCAGGGCATAATAGTTTTCGGTCCCCTTGGGCCAAGTGGAATAGGCATAGACGGTCGCGGGCGCGAAATCGTCCATCGAAATGCCTTCATCCGCGAAAAAGTCGTTCAATTTGACGTAATGACCGTTTTCGGCCCCGCCGCCGATCCATTGGCTGTCGCCGATCAGCAGATCACATAATTTGCCGCCGGAGTTCAGTTCGTTCAGCATCCGGTCTGCGAAATTTGGCCAGGGCACAAATTCAAAATTCATTGTGTGGCCGGATTCGGTTTCGAACTCTTTGGAAAGTTCTACAAGCGCGTTCGCCGGATCCCAGGCGGCCCAACAAAGTGTAAGGTCTTCGGCCTGAGACGTTGTGGCCGCGCCAGTGACCGCAAGGGCAAGTGCGCTGACCGTCGCCAGTTTCGAATAAGTCATCCAATCCTCCCTGATTAAATGTTCCCACGATCATTTACAGGCGAATCGCGGTGTACACCCAGCGTATTTGAGGTACGCCCCTCAGGTCCAGATATTTTTGAGGTTCGTACCTCAAACACAGGTCGAAAGCCCGCGCGCCGGGCGGGGCAGCGGGGGTTTGCAAGTGCTTTGACGATTGGGGGAAGGCGTGAAAAGACGCAGCTTTTCAATATTTTGCGGGCATCTCAGGGAAATGCGCGCACCAATTGCGCCGATTTTGACCTTGGGTCAATTAACCGGCGCAATGATAGCGGTATCAGTCGTTTTTGGCTTCCAGCGCGGAAATGCGCGCCTTCAAAGCCTCGTTCTCTTCGCGGGCTTTTTGTGCCATGGCACGCACCGCATCGAACTCGTCCCGCGTGACGAAATCACGGTCCGCCAACCAGCGGTCCATCATGCCCTTCATCGCGGTTTCGGCTTCGGTTTTGGCACCTTGGGCCACGCCCATGGCATTGGTCATCAACTGCGAAATATCGTCGAATACCTTGTTTCGGCTTTGCATGGGGTCACTCCGTTACATTCGCTCTCTATATGGCAATCGAAATGTGAAGCGACAAGGGCAGAGCCAAGGTTGACCTTGTCGAAAACCAGAGGCACAGAGCGCTTATGCAGGCTATGATCCCCTTTCCCCCGCTATCGCCAGAGCTGATTTCATTCACCTTGTTCGGCATGACCTTTGCGCTGCGCTGGTATGCGCTGGCCTATATCGCCGGAATTTTGCTGGCCTGGTGGATTGCCCTGCGCGCGGTCAAACGGCCGCAGCTTTGGGCCGACAACACCGCGCCTATGCGCCCCGATCAAATCGAGGATCTGCTGACCTGGGTGATCCTGGGGGTGATTCTGGGCGGGCGGATGGGATTCGTTCTGTTCTATCAACCCGGATATTATCTGACGCATCCGATCGAGATCCTGATGATCTGGCAGGGTGGTATGGCGTTTCATGGCGGGTTGCTGGGGGTTGTGCTGGCGGCCTGGATCTGGAGCGCGCGCAATGGCGTGGCCAAACTTCCGCTGGCGGATGTGATGGCGCTGGCCACCCCGCCGGGGCTGTTGTTCGGGCGGTTGGCAAATTTCGTCAACGCAGAGCTGTGGGGCCGGGCGACAGAAATGCCCTGGGGCGTGGCGTTCCCGGGGAACTGGCGCAATCCTGTGGCCAACCCGCAGGCCAGCTTTGTGCCCGCCACCCCAGCCAGCTTTATGAAGCCGGGCTGGAGGGGCTGATCCTTGGCGGGGTGCTGTTGTGGCTGGCCTTCCTGCGCGGCTGGTTGAAAACACCGGGGCGGATTGCGGCAATGTTCTTTGCCGGATATGGCGCGGCGCGGTTTTTCGTCGAATTCTTTCGTCAACCGGATGCCCAGTTTCAAGGGCCGGGAAACCCGCTGGGGCTGGCCTGGCATCTTAACGGATATGGCCTGACCATGGGGCAAATGCTGTCTTTGCCGATGATCGTGATCGGCCTGTGGCTGGTGCTGCGCAAACGGCCCGGGACACCCGATCCGGCATGACGGCGTTAAAACATATTCTGCTGGAACGGATTGCCGCCGAGGGGCCAATTTCGCTGGCCGATTACATGGGCACCTGCCTGCTGCATCCCGAATATGGGGTTTATACGGCGCGTGATCCGCTGGGGGCGGCGGGGGATTTCACCACTGCGCCGGAAATCAGCCAGATGTTTGGCGAATTGATCGGCCTGTCCCTGGCGCAAAGCTGGATGGACCAGGGCGCTCCTGGGCGTTTCACGCTGGCCGAACTGGGGCCGGGGCGCGGGACGCTGATGTCTGATATTCTGCGGGCTGTGCGCCGGGTGCCGGGGTTTCTGGATGCGGCAGAGGTTGTTCTGGTCGAAGCCTCACCCACCCTGCGCGCGCGCCAGAAAGAGGCGCTGTCGGGGTATGAGGTCACTTGGGCTGATTACGCCGAAGATCTGCCGGAGGCCCCGCTCTGGCTGGTGGCGAATGAGTTTTTCGATGCCCTGCCAGTGCGTCAGTTTCAGCGCAGCGGTACAGGCTGGTGCGAGCGACGTGTCGGGGCAAAAGGCGATGATTTGATCCTCGGTTTGGCCGGGGCGGCCCCGGTGCCCGCCCTGGCGCATCGGCTTGAGGATACCCGCGACGGGGACATCGTGGAAATTGCGCCGGCGCTGCCGGGGGTGATGTCCGCCATCGGCCAGCGCATTGCCGATCATGGCGGCGCGGCATTGATTGTCGATTACGGTGATTGGCGCTCGTTGGGGGATACGGTGCAGGCGCTGGAAAAACACGCGCGTGTTGATCTGCTCGACCGGCCCGGTCAGGCCGATCTGACGGCGCATGTCGATTTCGAGGCGATTGCAGGCGCTGTCCGTTGTGCCCACAGTCGGCTGACCACCCAGGGTGTGTTTCTGGAACGGTTGGGGATCACCCAACGTGCACAACAATTGGCGCATCATCTGGCCGGGGCCGATCTGGAAACCCACATTGCCTCACATCGGCGGTTGACGCATCCCGAAGAAATGGGGACGCTCTTCAAAGTGCTGGGGCTGATGCAGGATGGGGCCCCGCCGATACCCGGATTGGACATATGACCCTCGAAATTCTGACGTCGGACCTTTTGGGACCTTTGCAGCACGGGTTTTTTACCCGTCGGGGGGGGCGCGTCTTCGGGGATATTTCGCGGGCTGAACTGTGGGTTGGGGTCGTCAGATCAATCGGAAATCGTGGCGATCAACCGGTCGCGTGTGGCCGCGGCGTTGCAGGTTGATCCATCAGAGTTGAACACGCTGCATCAGGTGCATTCTGCAACAGCGATCACGGTGACCGCGCCGATCAGTGGCGCGCCGCCCAAGGCCGATGCCCTGGTCACGGATCAACCGGGCATTGCCCTCGCGGTGCTGAGCGCCGATTGCCAGCCGGTGCTGTTTGCCGATGCCGACGCCGGGGTGATCGGGGCCGCCCATGCGGGATGGCGTGGCGCCATTGATGGCGTGCTGGAGGCGACGCTTGACGCGATGACGGCGCTGGGCGCAAACCGTGCCAAGACCTGCGCCGTCATTGGCCCGTCCATCTCGCAGCGCGCCTATGAGGTTGGGCCCGAATTCATCGAAGATTTCATTGCCGACGATCCTGACAACACCCGGTTCTTTGCGCAGGGCAACGGGGATCGGTATATGTTTGACCTGCCGTCCTTTGGTCTGTCGCGGTTGCGTCGCGCGGGCGTGGGACAGGCCGCATGGATCAATCATTGCACCTATCACGACCCGGATCGGTTCTATTCCTATCGCCGGTCGGTGCATGCGGGCGAGGCCGATTATGGCCGCTTGATCTCTGCAATCCGGCTTTGAGGCGATTTTGCCGATAATTCGGCGGTGACGATAACGTGAAACCGCCAATCTGGGGGGAATAGGCGTGTTTGCATTGCCTGTTCATCATCACAGCACTAGGCTTCGTTCCTGAGCAGCAAGGGAGTGGCGTGTGCCCAAATCTAGAATTTCATGGATTATCGCAGTGGGACTTGCCCTGGCGGGTGGTGTTTCGGCTTCGGCGGCCACTTTGTCCGGATCATATTTGGCGGCGCGGCAGGCGGGGTATCATACCGATTTCCGGGCAGCGGCGAAGTATTACGAACTTGCATTGCAACACGATGGCGAAAATCCCGGTTTGATCGAGGCCGCCGCCGCATCACGCCTCTCGCTGGGTGAGATCGGACGCGCGCGTGATCTGGCGCTGAAACTCGAACAGATAGGCCAGAGATCGCAGCTTGCGCATATGGCGCTGATCGGGGGCCACGCAAAAGAAGGCCGTTATGGCGATATTGTTGCGATGGTGGATGCGGATCGCGGCATTGGGCCGCTGATCGACGGGCTGTTGGTGGCCTGGGCGAAACTGGGTGATGGTGACATGACCTCGGCCCTGGTCGAATTCGACCGGGTGTCCGGGCAAAAAGGCCTGAAGGGATTTGCGCTTTATCACAAGGCGCTTGCATTGGCCTCGGTCGGTGATTTCGAAGGGGCCTATGGTCTGATGACCGCTGACGGCGGCGGCGCGGCCCTGATGACCCGGCGCGGCATCGTCGCACGCGTGCAGGTCATGAGCCAGCTTGGCATGAACCAGGAGGCGGCGGCGTTGCTGGACAGCAGCTTCAACGCGCGGCTTGATCCCGGCCTGCGCGCGCTGCGCGACATGCTTGCTTCGGATACGGTTGTGCCCTTCACCACTGTGGCTGGCCCGCGCGATGGTATGGCAGAGGTGTTTTACACCATTGCCGGCGCGCTGGATGGCGAGGCGGGCGATGATTACACCCTGCTTTACGCACGAATCGCGCAATATTTGCGCCCCGATCACGTTGATTCGATCCTGTTGGCGGCGCAGTTGCTGGAAGATATGCAGCGTTACGAACTGGCGGTCGAAACCTATGCCATGGTGCCCGCAGACGACCCAGCATATCATGCCTCGGTTCTGGGGCAGGCGGATGCCCATCGCGCTTCGGGACAGATCGGTGCGGCGATTGCCGCGCTTGAGACTCTGGCCGAAACCCATGGCGAATTGCCAATTGTGCATGTGTCGCTGGGCGATCTTTACCGGGGGGAGGGGGATTATGCCTCTGCCGTGACCGCATATGATCGCGCCGTGGCGCTGTATGACACCCCGGAAAAGGCCCAGTGGTTCGTGTTCTTTGCCCGTGGCATCACCAATGAGCGGCTGGATCAATGGTCCGCTGCCGAGGCCGATTTCCGCAAGGCGCTGGAGCTGAGCCCGGATCAGCCGCAGGTGTTGAATTACCTTGGGTATTCGTTGGTGGAACAACGCCAGAAACTGGACGAAGCGCTGGAAATGATCGAACGCGCCGTCGATGCGCGGCCCAATTCCGGCTATATCGTCGATAGTCTGGGCTGGGTGCTGTACCGGCTGGGGCGCTACGACGAAGCGGTGATGCATATGGAACGCGCGGCAGAGCTGATGCCGGTTGATCCCGTGGTCAATGACCATTTGGGGGATGTGTATTGGGCCGTGGGTCGCGCGCTTGAGGCGCGGTTCCAATGGCATCGCGCGCTGAGCTTTGTGGATCTGGAAGATCCAAACAACGAGGCCGATCCAGAGCGTATTCGCCGCAAGCTGGACGTCGGCCTTGATGCCGTCCTGACGGAAGAGGGCGCGCCGCCCCTGCGGGTGGTGGAGAATGGCGCAGACTAAGGTTTTTGCCCCGGCCAAGATCAATCTGACCCTGCATGTCACGGGGCGGCGGTCGGATGGCTATCACCTGTTGGATTCGCTGGTGATGTTCGCAGAGGTGGGCGATGTGGTACGTGTTGCCCCGGCCGCTGAAATGTCGTTGCGGGTGACCGGGCCGATGGCAACGGGTGTGCCAGAGAATTCGGGCAATCTTTGTTGGCGCGCGGCAGAGGCCTTTGGCGAACCGGTCGCAATCGAGTTGGAAAAACACCTGCCCGCTGCCGCCGGAATCGGCGGTGGATCATCCGACGCGGCAGCGGTGTTGCGTGCGATGGAGCGGCTGTTTGGTCGGGCTTTCCACGGCGATCCCTTGGCGCTGGGCGCGGATGTGCCGGTGTGTCTTTTGGCGCGGGCGGCGCGGATGTCCGGCATTGGCGAAATTGTTCAACCTGTCCGCTGCGATGCGGTGCAGGCGGTGTTGGTTAACCCGCGCGTTGCGGTATCGACGCCAGAGATCTTTCGCCGTCTGACAACCAGAGACAACCCGCCGATGGAGCCAGACCTCGCGACCATGGATCTGCCGTGGTTGAAACAACAGCGCAACGACTTGCAACCACCTGCGCAGGCCTTGCAGCCAGTGATTGGCGAGGTTCTGGCGGCATTGCGTGATGTCGGCGCGGGATTGGCGCGGATGTCCGGGTCTGGCGCAACCTGTTTCGGGGCGTTCGAAACACGGGCAGAGGCCGAGACCGCGGCACAGCGGCTGGCAGCATTACACCCCGGCTGGTGGGTGGCCGCGACGAAACTGGCGTGACGCGCCAAAGGGTTCGGGAACACGCCTGCCAATTCCGCTGACTGAACTGGCCCGCGGCCTCAGGTCACCCGTGCCACCACATAATTTGCCAAATCGTCCAGCATGCCGCGGATCGGGTGATCCGGCAGGCGGGTCAAGGCCGTGCGCGCCTTGTCTGCCCAGGCCAGAGCATCCTGCCGGGCCGCGTCCAGCGTGCCATGTTTGTTCAGCAGCGCCAAAGCCTGCTCCAGATCGCCTTCGCCTTGCTGGCCCTTTTCGATTGTGCGCTTCCAGAAGGCCCGTTCCTCTGCGTCGGCACAGGCCACCGCCTTGATCACCGGCAGGGTCAGCTTGCGTTCGCGGAAATCGTCGCCGATGTTCTTGCCCGTCGCCTCTGATCCCCAGTAATCCAACAGGTCATCTACCATCTGAAATGCGATCCCCAGCGCATCGCCATAGTCAAACAGCGCCTGCACTTCTTCTTCGGGCCGCCCGGCGATGACGCCGCCAACCTCGGTCGCGGCTGAAAACAGCGCCGCCGTCTTGCCGCGGATCACCTGAAGATACAGGTCTTCGTCAGTTGCAGATTTCTGGGCCGCAGACAGTTGCAGGACCTCGCCCTCGGCAATCGTTGCCGCAGCGTTGGACAGGATGTCGAGTACGCGCAGATTGCCGGGTTCCACCATCATTTGAAATGCCCGTGCGAACAAATAATCGCCAACCAGGACGCTGGATTTATTGTCCCACAGAAGGTTGGCGGTCGGCCGGCCCCGTCGTTGGGCGCTTTCGTCGACCACGTCATCATGCAGCAGCGTCGCGGTGTGAATGAATTCCACCGTTGCGGCCAGCTTCACATGATCCTCGCCGTCATAGCCGCACATCCGGGCGCAGGCCAAGGTCAGCATCGGGCGCAGCCGCTTGCCGCCTGCATCGACCAGATGCGCGGTCACTTCCGGGATGCGCGGCGCATGTTTTGACGCCATCCGCAGACGGATCAGATCGCCAACAGCCGCCAGATCCTCGGCCAGCGCTTCGGCCATCCGTTCATGGGGTTTTTGCATCGCGTTGTCCAAGCTCATCACACTCCTGTCACAAGGCTCGACTTTACCGTCACCTTGGCCTTACATCCCCAGCATGGAAGAGCTGCTGCGTACCAACGATATCACCGTCATCGCCTATGCCACCGCCCTGTTGCAGGACGAGGGTATAGAATGGTTTGAATTAGACGTAAATATGAGCGTGCTGGAAGGGTCAATCGGCATCCTGCCCCGGCGGCTTATGGTGCGGCGCGACGCATTGGCGCGGGCCCGGGTGTTGATGCATGAACACGACATTCGGCTGGATGGATAAAACCAGCGACAATGCCTTTTTGGGCGGTCGGCTGCAAATTCTGCAACCCCGTTCCGGCTATCGTGCGGGAATCGACCCTGTTCTGCTGGCGGCGTCGGTTCCGGCAAAAGCCGGGCAATCGGTGCTGGAACTTGGCTGTGGGGTCGGCACGGCGCTGCTGTGTCTGGCGGCGCGCGTGCCGGATCTGTCGTTGACGGCGGTGGAGCTACAGCCGGAATATGCCGCTTTGGCGCGGGAAAACGCGGCGCGCAATCAGGTTGCGATCGCGGTGACCTGTGCGGATCTGGATGACCTTCCGGCGCCGATCAAGGGGCGATCTTTCGACCATGTCATTGCCAATCCACCATTTTTTCTGCGCGGGCCTGCGACCGGCGGCGGCGATCCTGCCCAGGAAACCGGGCGTGAGACCGGACGGGGGAGGGGCTGGCGCTGTTGCGATGGGTCGAAGTGGCGGCAAAACGTCTGGCGCCCGGTGGTTGCGCGACATTCATTCAGCGGGCCGAACGTCTGCCGGATCTGATAAGCGCCTGCGAGGGGCGGCTTGGTTCGTTGGAAGTGCTGCCGCTTGCGCCGCGTGCGGGGCGTGCCGCGCGGCTTGTGCTGTTGCGGGGGCGGAAGTCCGGGCGCGCGGCCTTTCGCCTTCATGCGCCGCTGGTTTTGCATCAGGGCGCCGCACATATCCGGGATGGCGATGATTACTGTGAACTGATCTCGGATGTGCTGCGAAATGGGGCGGCTTTACCCTTTGGCGGCTCAGGCTCAGGGCCGTAAGCGGGGATTTACCGTTTTTCGCGCTTGCAGCGTGACAGAATTGTAAAAGTGTGGTGCACTGCATTTGCACATGTACCAAAAGGAGAGCCTCATGAGCCTGAGTTCGCACCTGCAGGAACTGAAGAAGAAACACCAAGTACTTTCGGAACAAGTGGAACAGGTGCAGCGCGCACCGGGCACGGATGACCTGCATATCGCGGACCTGAAAAAACAGAAGATGCGACTGAAAGAAGAGATTGTGCGACTCTCGGAAGAAACGGTCTAGCCCTTCTGTCCCGGCGGCGCGGGATGACGTGCCGCCAATTTTGGGTCCTCGGCGCGATTTGGCGAAACGGATGTTTCAATTCGGATCTTTCGACGTCGCGCCCTATCATAGAATATCAATCCTGGGGCGGTTTTCCGCCCCTTTTTGCGGCCTTGACCCAGTGATGCGGTAGGCCACCTGGACCGCAGGTTCACGCGACGCGGTTTCCAGTCGCGGAAAGCCCAGCAAGAAAAATCAGTAAAAAATGCCGTAAAAAAAGGGCCAGCCAAGATGGCCAGCCCTTGATTGTCTCGTCGTGCCGCGGCCGAAGCATCAGCACCCTGCGGCGTTAGCCAAAGAATTGCGCGCCATTGGCGGAAATGGTCGAGCCGTTGATGAAGCCCGAATCTTCGGAGGCAAGGAAAGCCACGCAGCGGGCAATTTCTTCGGGCTCGCCCAGACGACCGGCCGGGATCTGGCCGATAATCGCTTCGCGCACTTTTTCTGGCACCGCCATGACCATTTCGGTGGCGATATAGCCGGGGCAGATGGCGTTGGCGGTGATGCCGGCGCGGGCGCCTTCCTGGGCCAGAGACCGGACAATGCCGATGTCGCCAGCTTTGGTTGCGGCATAATTGACCTGGGCGAATTGACCCTTTTGACCATTGATCGAAGAAATCACGATCACGCGGCCAAATTTACGCTCGCGCATGCCGGGCCAGATCGGGTGAACGGTGTTGAACACCCCGGTCAGGTTGGTGTCGATCACCTGTTGCCATTGCTCCGGCGTCATTTTGTGGAACGGTGCATCGCGGGTGATACCGGCGTTGGCGACCACGGTGTCGATCGGACCAATGTCGGATTCGACCTGGGCGATGCCGGCCTTGCTGTCTTCATAGCTGGCGACGTTCCATTTGTAGGTCTTGATGCCAGTTTCCGCAGTAAAGGCCGCAGCGGCCTCATCATTGCCGGCATAGGTGGCGGCAACTTCGTAGCCCTCGGCCTTCAACGCCTTTGAAATTGATGCGCCAATGCCGCGCGATCCCCCAGTGACGAGTGCAACTCTTGCCATGATCTTCCTCCAGTCTAGCAATGTATTCGGTAATCCTGTTACCGGTTTGATCGTGATTGCGCAACTTTATTGCGCTTAATTGCGGGCCATTCGTCAAATTCTGTCGCTGGCCGCCAAAATGTTCAAAAAAGGGGCGCAATTATGCGCCCCTGGTATGGCTTTTGCCGACGCTTATGGCCGCTCCACACAGAGCGCCACGCCCATGCCGCCGCCGATGCACAGCGTGGCCAGACCTTTTTTCGCGCCGCGCCGCTGCATTTCAAACAGCAGGGTGTTCAAAACCCGCGCCCCGGAGGCCCCGATCGGGTGGCCGATCGCGATTGCGCCGCCGTTGACGTTGACGATGGCCGGATCCCAGCCCATGTCCTTGTTCACGGCACAGGCCTGAGCGGCAAAGGCTTCGTTGGCTTCGACCAGATCAAGATCGTCAACCGACCAGCCGGCTTTGTCCAAAGCTTTGCGCGAGGCATAGATCGGGCCGACACCCATGATCGACGGGTCCAGACCGGCAGTGGCATAAGAGGCGATGCGCGCCAGTGGTTCGATACCGCGTTTTTCGGCTTCGTCCGCGCTCATCAACAGGGCGCCGGCGGCACCGTCGTTGAGACCGGAGGCATTGGCCGCTGTGACCGAACCATCGCGGGTAAAGGCCGGGCGCAGTTTCTGCATGGCTTCGATAGTGGCACCGTGACGGATGTATTCGTCATTTTCGACCACAATGTCGCCTTTGCGGGTCTTGACGGTGAAGGGCACGATTTCGTCGGCGAATTTGCCCGCCTTCTGTGCCGCTTCGGCCTTGTTTTGCGACGCAACGGCGAATTCATCCTGCTGCTCACGGCTGATCTGCCATTTTTCAGCAACGTTTTCAGCAGTTTGGCCCATGTGGTAGCCTTTGAAAGCATCCCAGAGACCATCGCGAATCATGGAATCGATATACTGCATGTCGCCCATTTTCTGGCCCTGACGCAAATTTGCGACATGGGGGGACATCGACATGTTTTCCTGTCCGCCAGCGGCAACAATTGCAGCATCGCCAAGCTGAATGTGCTGGGCGGCCAGCGCAATGGCGCGCAGTCCCGAACCACAAACCTGGTTGATGCTCCAGGCCGCCGATCGATTGGCAGGCCGGCATTGATATGTGCCTGGCGTGCGGGGTTTTGGCCCTGGCCCGCTGTCAGAACCTGACCCAGAATCGTTTCACTGACATCGGCTTTGTCGATACCGGCACGTTCAACCAATGCTTGTAACATAGTTGCGCCAAGATCATGCGCGGGGGTATTCGCAAAAGAGCCGAGAAAGGACCCAACAGGGGTCCGCGCAGCCGAGGCGATAACGACATTGGTCATGGTTTCTTCCTTCACCAGTTTTGGCGCAGGATCATATCAGGCCATATGAAAAGAGCCCTGACATCCCCCGCCGCTCGGATAAATTCCATAACGTAAAGGCTGATTTGCGGCAACAGGCGGATGCTCAGGATTGTGAGGAAACAGCCCCCTGCAACACCTAAGCCTGTAAATGCCGCAGATCATCAGGCGCTGGCCTTTTGCTGGCGTTCCTCCCGCCAGGGGGGGGTCACAGTGGGGGCGCCAAAGAAATACCCCTGAAGACAATCCACGCCCATACTGGTCAGGACCTCGACATCCTCTGCCTTTTCGACGTTTTCGGCCACGGTGAACATGTCGAATTGCTGGGCAATGGACAGGATGGCCTTTGCCAGGACCTGATTGTCGGGATCGGCATGAATATTGCGGATGAACTGGCCGTCGATCTTCAGAATGTCGAACTGAAATTGTTTGAAGTGCCGCAATGCGGTGAACCCGGCGCCAAAATCATCCAGGGCAAAGGCGATTCCCTTTTTCTGCAGGTCCGACATGAAGCCAATCACGATTTCCGGCACCATCATCGCCGAGCTTTCGGTGATTTCCAGAATAAGCCGCTCGCCCACCGTGGGATCGGCACGCAGCCCGTGATCCAGCGTGCGCATCCAGCGGCGATATCCGATCGACCGCGCCGACATATTGATCGCCAGCCGCAGGGACGGGGTGCGCGACAGTTCCAGCAACCCCTTTTCCAATGCCAGACAATCAATCATCCGGCCAATTTCGGTTTCCTCGATGGCGGAAATGAATTCCCGTGCGGGGATCACCCGCCCGGTTTCGTCCAGAACGCGGATCAACCCCTCGTAAAATGCCATACGGTCCGGGCGGCGGGCCTGAACCACCGGTTGAAAGGCCAACATGACCTGTTTGTGCTTTACAGCCGCTTCTACCATGTCGAGAACATTCTGATCGCGCAGCATCAAAGCTTCGGCGAGAACGTTTTTCTTTTGCGCCTTATTCTGCGGCGGCCTTTGCGCCATCTTTCAACCCTCCGTTGCGGACCGGGGCAAATGTGCGCGACAAGGTCTAAACATGTGTTTAAAATCTGGCGGAATTCGTGAAATAGAAAGGCGGGCTGACGATGGATGGCAAGCGCTGTGATTGGGTCGGGACCGCGCCGATATATCTGGACTATCACGACACCGAATGGGGCGTGCCGGAATGGGACGCGCGTGCACTGTGGGAAAAGTTGATCCTTGATGGATTTCAGGCCGGGTTAAGCTGGATCACCATCCTGAAAAAGCGCGACGCCTTTCGCGAGGCCTTTGCCGGGTTCGACCCAGAGGTGATTGCCAGTTGGGGAGAGGCGGATGTGACCCGATTGCTGGTCAATCCGGGGATTGTGCGTCACCGGGGCAAGATCGAAGCAACCATTGGCAATGCCCGTGCCTATTGTGAGTTGAACGAAGGATTTGACAGTTTCCTGTGGCGATATGTCGATGGTGCGCCGCTGCAAAATAGATATGTATCACAGGCCGATGTGCCACCTTCGACGCCGCTTTCGACCCGGGTGTCGCGGGATCTCAAAAAAGCCGGGTTCCGGTTCTGCGGCCCGACAATTGTGTACGCTTTTATGGAAGCCTGCGGTCTGGTGAATGATCACCTGGTGGATTGTCCGCGCCACGACGCATGTGCCACACTGGCATCGCGGCAGAATCCTGATCCTTCGTGTTGACAGCGCCCAAAGCCGGTCGTATATGCGCCACTTCGTTGGTGTTGGTGGCTCCCGCAAGGGAATGCCTGTCGAGGCCCGGGGCAAGACCCTTGGCTTAGAGGACAACGCCCTTTATCGCAGCGGCCTGACCAAGGCTGGCGCTCACAAGAACGGTCAACAGGCGCCCGCGCCAATGACCCGAAACGTGGGAACCGGTTTTCGGATAGGTTGTTGAGCCTAAAATAAGGGAGATCAGCCGTGACAAAACGCACGTCTGCCAAGTACAAAATTGACCGTCGTATGGGCGAAAACATCTGGGGCCGT
This sequence comes from Marinovum sp. J2-8, assembly GCF_055808435.1. Classification (NCBI taxonomy): domain Bacteria; kingdom Pseudomonadati; phylum Pseudomonadota; class Alphaproteobacteria; order Rhodobacterales; family Roseobacteraceae; genus Marinovum; species Marinovum sp. J2-8. Next base: position 807,308 of record NZ_JBVVRZ010000001.1, read on the forward strand.
CCGAAATCCCCGGTGAACCGCCGTGAATACGGCCCCGGCCAGCACGGTCAGCGCCGCAAGGGCAAGCTGTCGGACTTTGGTCTGCAGCTGCGTGCCAAGCAGAAGCTGAAAGGCTACTACGGCGACCTGACCGAAAAGCAATTCCGCCGCATCTACAAAGAAGCTGAGCGGGTCAAGGGCGACACCGGTGAGAACCTGATTGGTCTGCTGGAGCGCCGTTTGGACGCGGTCGTCTATCGCGCCAAATTCGTGGCGACCATCTTTGCCGCACGTCAGTTCGTGAACCACGGCCACGTGACCGTGAACGGCAAGCGCGTCAACATCCCCTCCTACCGTGTGAAAGAGGGTGACGTGATTGAGGTGCGTGACAAGTCCAAGCAGATGGCCGCGATCCTCGAAGCGACCCAATTGTCCGAGCGTGATGTGCCTGATTACATCGACGCCGATCACTCCAAACTGACCGCGACGTTCACCCGCACCCCCGGTCTTGGCGATGTGCCATATGCCGTGGTGATGGAACCGAACCTCGTCATCGAATATTACGCGCAGAACTAAGACTTTCTGCCCGACATGTTCCGAAAGGCCGCGCTGCTTGCGCGGCCTTTTGTGTTTTCCCCCCTCGACCCCATCAATCGGAGAGCCCAATGTCGCAAGATTATCCCATTTATGGCCGCATCGACGGCCCCATCGTGATGATCGGCTTTGGCTCGATCGGCAAAGGCACCTGGCCATTGATCGAACGGCATTTCGAATATGATGCGGATCAATTTGTGGTGGTGGAACCTGACAAGGCGCAGCACAATTTCTTGCGCCAGCACAAGCTGAATTATATCGACACCGCGCTGACCCCGGAAAACTACCGCGAGGTGCTGAGCGGGTTGTTTCCCGAAGGCCGCGGTTTCTGTGTCAACCTCAGCGTCGATACCTCGTCTCTGGATATCATGAAATTCTGTCGTGAAATCGGGGTGTTGTACATCGATACCGTGGTGGAACCATGGGCCGGGTTCTATTTCGACACCGAAAATAACGCCGACCGCACCAATTACGCCCTGCGTCAGAAGGTGCGCGATGAAAAGGCCGCCAATCCCGGTGGCACAACGGCGGTGTCCTGCTGTGGGGCCAACCCCGGCATGGTCAGCTGGTTCGTGAAAGAGGCGCTGTTGACGCTGGCCAAGGATACAGGCCGCGAAGTTGAAACACCGCAGGACCGCGACAGTTGGGCCCGTTTGATGCAATCGCTTGGCGTCAAAGGCGTGCATATCGCCGAACGCGACACCCAGGCACGGCGCACGCCCCGCCCGCGCAACGTCTTCGTCAACACCTGGTCGGTCGAAGGCTTCATTTCCGAAGGGTTTCAACCCGCCGAACTTGGCTGGGGCACGCATGAAACCTGGTTCCCCGAGAACGCACACCGCCAGGACAAAGGCTGTAAATCCGCGATCTGGCTGGAACGCCCGGGCGCCATCACCCGCGTGCACACATGGTGCCCAACGCCGGGACCACAATTCGGCTTTCTCGTGACCCATAACGAAGCGGTGTCGATCAGCGACTACTACACAGTGGGCGCGGGACATGACCCGGAATACCGTCCAACCTGTCACTATGCCTATCACCCCAGTGATGACGCGGTGCTGTCGCTGCACGAGATGTTCGGCGCTGGCAAGCAGCAGCAAGTGCACCATATCCTGACCGAAGACGAGATCGTCGAAGGCATCGACGAACTCGGCGTGCTGCTTTACGGCCACGAGAAAAATGCGCTTTGGTTTGGATCGCGTCTGTCGAACGAAGAAACCCGCGATCTGGCGCCCTATCAGAACGCCACGGGCCTCCAGGTGACATCCGCGGTGCTCGCGGGAATGGTCTGGGCCTTGGAAAACCCCGATGCCGGTATCGTCGAGACGGATGAAGTTGGACCATGCCCGGTGCCTGGAGGTGCAGCGGCCCTACCTTGGCCCGGTTGAGGCACATTACACGGATTGGACGCCGCTACAGGATCGCTGGGAACATTTCCCCGAAGATATTGACGAAAGCGACCCCTGGCAGTTTCGCAACGTCCTGGCCACATAGGCCCATCTGTTGCGCAGATGTCGCCGCGCCTTCGCGCGCCGACAAAACGGGGGCCAGCCCCCGTCGCCTGTGGCGACTCCCCGGGATATTTTCAAACAGAAGAAGGGCATGGGCGCGTTTCGGGCTTCTTCTGTTCAAAAATATCCCGGGGGTGAGGCTGAAAGCCGAGGGGGCTGGCCCCCTTGTCTGTTTTGCGGCATCAAACCGGCCCTTCCCCCGCCGGGCGGGGCGCATTAAGACGTTCCGGCAAAGGAGCCGCAAATGACGTTATTCACACCACAGCCCGGTATCATGGAAATTGCGCTTTATGAGGGCGGCAAGTCGCGTATTGCCGGGCGGGATGACGTTTTGAAACTGTCGTCGAATGAAAACCCGCTGGGCGTGCCGCCTTCGGCGCAGGCGGCGATTGTGGCGGCTGCGGCGGCGGTTCATGTGTATCCTTCGACCGATCACGCGGAGCTGCGCGAGGCGATTGGGGCAGTGCATGGGCTGGACGCGGAACGTATCCTTTGCGGGGTTGGGTCGGACGAGGTTCTTCAGTTTGTGACCCAGGCGTTTTCCGGCCCCGGCGATGAAATCATTTTTACCGAACACGGGTTTTCGATGTATCCGGTTCTGACCCATATGGCGGGGGCGACGCCCGTTTGTGTTGCCGAAGCGGACAGGGTGGTGGATGTCGACAATATCCTGAACGCTGTTACGGATCGCACGCGCATCGTGTTGTTGACCAATCCGGGAAATCCGACCGGCACGATGTTGAGTGATGAGGAGCTGTTGCGGCTGGCCGATGGTCTTCCGGCACATGTGATCCTGGTGATTGATGCGGCTTACGCCGAATATGCCGGGGGGTATGACGGTGGCGCTGCACTGGCCCGTGAACGACCCAACATATTGATGACCCGTACCTTTTCAAAGATTTATGGCCTCGGCGGTCTGCGCATTGGCTGGGGCTATGGCCCGCGTGCGATCATCGACGTGCTTCGGCGGCTGCGACAGCCGTTCAATCTGTCTGATCTGCAAATGGCGGCTGCGACCGCTGCGGTGCGCGATCAGAAATGGGTCGAGGATTGTGCGGCGTTGAACCGGGATCAACGGGGGCGTTTGTCCGGGGCGTTGCGTCAATTGGGCATCGCTTGTGATGACAGCCAGACAAATTTTGTGCTGGCGCGTTTCGCGGATGAGGACGCGGCGGCGGCGGCGGATGCTGCGCTTCAGGCCGAGGGCATTTTGGTCCGGCGCGTCGCAGGTTACGGGTTTCCAGAAGGGTTGCGCATCACCGTCGGGGACGAGGGGCAAACCGGGCGGGTGATCGATGCATTGCGCCAGTGGCGGGAGGCTGGGCAATGACGCAGATCTATCAGAAGGTCGCGCTGATCGGGTTGGGGCTGATTGCCGGGTCGATGGCGCATGCGATGCGCCGTGGCAATGTGGCGGGCGAAATCAGCGGATTTGCGCGCTCTGAGGCCACCCGCGGCACCGCTCGGCGGATTGGGCTTTGCGATATCATCTGTGACAGCGCGGAAGACACGGTTGTGGATGCTGACCTTGTTGTGCTGGCGGTGCCGGTGGGGGCAATGGGCCCGGTGATGCAAAAGATCGCACCACATCTGAAGCCCGGTGCCACGGTGATTGATGTCGGTTCCGTCAAAGGTGCGGTGGTCGATGTCGTGGCTCCACATATCCCGCAGGGCGTGCATTTTGTGCCCACCCACCCGATGGCGGGCACCGAACATTCAGGCCCAGAGGCCGGATTTGCGACGTTGTATGACAATCGTTGGGTGTTGATCGTGCCGCCCGAAGGCGCGGACCCGGCGGCGGTGGAAAAGGTCGAAGACTACTGGCAGGCGCTGGGGGCGCATTGCGAACGGATGGAAGTCGAGCACCACGATCTGGTTTGTGCGGTCGTCAGCCATATTCCGCACTTGATTGCCTATACCATGGTGGGTGTGGCGGATGACCTTAGCCGGGTCTCTGAAAAAGAGGTGATCAAATTTTCGGCTGCCGGTTTTCGTGACTTTACCCGGATTGCGGCCTCTGACCCGACCATGTGGCGTGATGTTTTCCTGACCAACAAACAAGCCACGCTTGAAATGCTGGGCCGGTTCACAGAAGAGCTTTTTGCCCTGCAGCGCGCAATTCGCACTGGGGATGGCGAAGAATTATTTGACTATTTCACCCGCACCAGGGCCATTCGCCGTGGTATCATCGAAGCCGGGCAAGACACGGATGCGCCAGATTTCGGGCGTGCGAAACAACACGAGGACTAAGGTCGTATGGGGTTGATTTGGGTCTGGTGATGCGGAAAATGTCGGCTGTGCTGGCCCTGTTCTTTGCGGTGGCGGCCGCTGCTGAGGTGCCTGACACCAGCCTCGCGTCGCGTGGTGATCCGATGCCGACAAACGGCCCCTCTGCGGGCCAAGACAGTTTTCTGGCGCTTTCCTCCAAGTCGCCGCAGCGGACCTTGCGACCGAAAATACGCCCTGAATTCCAACCGGATGCCTTGTTGCATGATGCGATGGCCGGTCAGCGCGATCGCCGCCGTGGCATGCTCTGTGGATTGCCCGGGGTCGAGGGCGAAGAGATCGGCCATTTGCCCGGCCAGATTGTCGGATGTGGCGCACAGAATGCTGTGCGGGTGCGGGCGGTATCGGGGGTGACGCTCAGCCAGGGCGCCGTTCTGACCTGCGGTACGGTTGCAGCATTGCAAAACTGGGTTGATGGCGGGCTGCGCAAGGCGGTGGGCCGCATGGGGGGCGGCGTTGCCGGGTTGCGTGTCGCGGCGCATTATTCCTGCCGCACCCGCAACAACCAACCCGGCGCCCCGATCAGCGAACATGGCAAGGCCAAGGCAATTGATATTTCCGAAGTGCGGCTGGTCAACGGTGACACGCTGAACGTGCTGCGCGACTATGGCAAAGGCAAAAAGGGCCGGGTGCTGGCAAAGGCACGCCGTGCCGCCTGTGGCCCGTTCGGCACGGTTCTGGGGCCGGGATCCGATGGGTTTCATCGGGATCATTTCCATTTTGACAGCGCCCGCTGGGGCACAGGGCCGGTGTGCCGCTAAGCGGCTATTTGCGGCCAAACAGGCGCTGTAACCGCGCTCTTGGGGATTGATCCTGCTGCGCCGTCCGTTGCATTTCCGCCAACATGGCCGCGCGCCGATCGCCATCGACGCATGTGATGTCTTCGATGTCACGCAGGCTGTTGAAACGTGCCTCGGCGTCGGATTTTGATATGCCGCCGGTGTCACCGCGAAAATCCACGCCAAAGGTCTCGGCCAGCCAATCGAGGTCGTTGGCACGTGCGCAAGCCATTTCCGCCAGGCCGGGTTTCAACTGCGGCTTGCAATAGCCGGCAACAGCGGCATCCGCAGCCATCACCAATCTTTTGAAACGCTGCGGGCGCGCATCATACCAGCGATGTGGCGCATGGACCTCCTTGCGGAAATATCCTTGCAACAGCGAAACCGCTTCGGCGCTCAGGGTTTCATTGTCGTGTTCCGCCTGGGCGGTAATGTGATCTGCTGCTACCTCGGGGACAAAACGGGTGCAGAAGTCCATCACCACATCGCCGCCAATCAATGTCTTGCGGTCAAAGGCCAGGACGCGCATTTCCCCCAGTCCGGAGTTTAGAAAAGGCTCTAATGCGTCGCGATACCGACTGGCCGAGATCGGGCGAAAGTTGGGCCGTTTTTTCAGGTCCTGCTGAACCACAGACATCAAATAAGATGCCGGTGACCGCAAATAGGCGACGATTTCGATCCTGTCGGAAATCTGGCGCAGCGTTTGCGTCACATGTGCGATGTCCTCGGGCGACCAGGCGCGAAATTCGATTTCGCTGCTGATGATCACCCTCTGGACCGTGCCCCCGGCCAGGGCGGTTGTGACCCTGTGCCAACTGGACTTTGCCGCCGCCCAAGCGGCCTCTGGGCTGCGGGCAAGTGTCTGCATCTGCACCGGATCATCCGGCAATCGCCCGCTGAGCATCGGCATCAGGATCTGGTGATTGGCGTGTTTGCCTGGATCGGGAAACAGGACCCCCGCCGCCTGCAAGTCCGCGTCACAGCGCAACAAGGCGCGCTGTATCGCGGTTGAACCGGTCTTGTCCTGGCCAAGATGGAATATCACGTGCGGTCGGGTCATGCGTATGTCTAGGCGTCTAATGCGCGGTTGGCCAGAGGCGCCTTGCCCCTTGCGGGCCGCGTCGCGAACAGGTTGCCAAAGGCATGAAAAACCCCGGAGCAATCTCTCGCACCGGGGCAATTTCGTCAGATATGTGGATCACTCAGAGTTTCAGGTTCGGAATGATCTGTTTCTTGCGGCTCACCACGCCGGGCAGGACAAGCAGGTCGCTTGTTGCCTCTGCGCCAAAGCTTTTCGATGCCACTGTTTTCACCAGATCATTTGGCACCAGCAGGGTCGATTCTTCGTTCAGGATGTCGACCACAAACAAAAGCACCTGATCGACGCCATCTTCTTTCGCCACATCGGTCATCGATGCCATCAGGCTGTCCTTGCGGTCCAGAACGGTCTTGGGCGATGTGGTTTCAAGAACGGAGACACGGAATTTGGTGCCTTCAACGGCATATTCCTTGGAATCCATCCGCAGCAACTCAGCATCGGAAAAAGACGAAACATCCGATTTCGCAGCAAACATTTCGGCGGCATATTCAGGAATGTCGATGCCCAGATCGGCGGCCAGCTTTTCCGCCACGGCCTTGTCGTGATCGGTGGTGGTCGGCGACCGGAATTCCAGCGTGTCGGACAGGATACAGGACAGCATCGCGCCGCGGATCGCCTCTGGCGCTTTGGCAATGTCGTCGCCGATCAGATCGTACATGATGGTGGCGGTGCAGGCCAGCGGGCGGATGGTGATGTCGATCGGGCCCTTGGTTTCCAGGCCACCAACCAGCTTGTGATGGTCGATGATCGCCTGAATGTCGGCGTCATTGATCGACGCAGGCAATTCTGCCGGGTTGTTGGTGTCGACAATCACCACCGGGGTGTCTGCTGCCACGTCGGAAATGATTTCCGGCTTGGCAAGGTTCCAGCGCTCCAAAACGAAGGCCGCCTCGGTGTTCGGCTCGCCCAGCAATTTTGCTTCGGCCGGGGTGCCTTTGATCTCGGTTAGATACCAGGCCCACGTCAGTGGCGCGCCGGTGGAATCGGTGTCGGGGGATTTGTGGCCAAAAACCTGAATGGTCATGTCTGTTATCCTTGGGGGGCTTGAATTTCCCGCGCCTTATAGGCGTCAATGCCTGCGATGTCACGTCGACTGAACCAGCTGCGACGATGACGCCATTTTGGCATTGTTTCGCGCGGTTCCATCGACTTCTCTCTGGGTCTTTCATCTGACCAGAAATATCCCGGGGGTCTGGGGGCTGGCCCCCAGCCTGTCGGCGCGCCCCGGCGCGACGATGCCATCGACCACAGCCCGTCAATCCGAACCAATTACCGCAGGATCGGAGGGCTGTCGGGGTCACTTCCTGGTGCCGGGCGTTGGGGTGGTTCGACGGGTTGCGGCAAATCAAACCGAAGCCCATGACGGGCCAGCGCCGCTGCCAACGGGTCAGAGGCGGCAAAAAATGCCACGTCCAGCGCCCCGGCTTCGATCCCGGAAAAGGTCAGCGCCTCGTTCACTGCGCTGGCCAACGCGGGTTCTGCGCCGGGCATGGCGTCGATGAAACCCAGCAAATGGCTCTGCGTACCACCCTCGTATTTGACAGCAGCCAGATAGGCAAAACGCGCCAATCCCATGGCCGTCGCCAATTTGGCATCCAGCGCCCCCAACAGGACCTCCGGCAAACCCACAGGCGGCAAGATTTCTTCCGGCCGGGCCTCGGCCTCGGTTGGTCCTCCGGCCAGGGTCTGGGCCAGCCAATCCACGGCCTCTGGCGGGATCAGAATAGACGATGGCGCAACCTCGGGGTTGACTGCCAAACCGATGCCCTGACCGGTCAACATGGCGGTGATGGCCCGGCCCGACAACGCAACATAGGGCGAGATCCGCCCGGTGAACTGCGCCAGCCGGTCCTCGCGGTCAAAGACCAGAACAAACCGCGCATCCGCAACGTCGAAAATCTCTGGTTCCACCTGATCGCCATCGGCCTCGGACGTCAGCAACAGGAACATTTCGCTGTCGGCCAGACGTTCGTAAAACCTCAGCCGGGCGGTTTCGTCGTCGGGGGCGGCATCCATCGCCGCATGGGCCAGATCCAGACCCGTTTTCGGCGCTTCGGCTTCGCTCATCTCAGAACCTCCTGCACCCGGGCCCGCAACGCTGGCAACAGCGCGGCGTCGAACCAGGGATGTTTCTTCAGCCAACCGGTATTGCGCCAGGACGGATAAGGCAAGGCAAAGACCTGCGGGGCGTTGTCGCGCCAGCGCGCCACAGTTTCGGTGACCGGTGCCTTGGTCTTCAAATGCCACTTCTGGGCATAGCCGCCGACCAGCAATGTCAGCGGGAATTCCGGCAGATCCGCCAACAATCGCGCGCGCCAGCTGCGGGCACAGATCGGTGGCGGCGGTAAATCCGCGCCTTTGTCGGTATAGCCCGGAAAACAGAACGCCATTGGCAGGATCGCAACCTTGCTTGTGTCATAGAAATCCTCCTGCCCCAGCCCCATCCAATCCCGCAGCCGGTCGCCGGACGGATCGGTAAAGGGCAGGCCGCTTTCATGCACCCGCGCGCCGGGGGCCTGACCCGCAATCAGAATGCGTGCCTGTGGCCCATATTGGAACACCGGGCGCGGCTGGTGCGCCGTGGCGGTGGCGGCGAATTTATCGGCACACAGCCGACAGGCAGAGATTTCGGTCAACACATCGCTCATTTTGCCAATTTGCCGGGCCGGCCCGCCAGCGGCAAGGGATGTCATGATGGCGTGCGGCGGTTTTTCCTGGAAATCCATATGCAGGCCGACATCGGGTTGATGAACAAAATATCTTGGCGCCCGGTTCAGAGCGCAATTTTGCAGCGCTTGGTGCACCTTTCGTTGCGGGCGATGGGTATTTGCGATAGTTCAGCCCACAATCACAAGGGATAGGGGCCGGGAGAGATATGTATCGCGTCTGGAATTTTCTGACCAATTATTCGCTGCTTTTGATCATGGGGGCGGTGACCGCGCTGATCTGGGCCAACCTCGACAGGTTCGCGCCTGTTGCGGGGGATGCGCATTATTGGGCGAACACGTACCATAATTTTGTTGAATTCGTGATCTGGGATCATGCGCCGATCGGGCATTTGCATGATGGGCATCGCACGCTGACATTGCATTATCTGGTCAATGACCTGTTGATGGCCTTCTTCTTTGCCATCGCGGCCAAGGAAGTCTGGGAAGCGGTGATTTCTGAAAAACGGCTCGCTGCGCGGCAAAAAAGCGGCCACACCATTGTTCGCCACTGCGGGCGGCATGTTTGGTCCGATTGCGGTCTATCTTGGCCTTGCAGCGGTGCTGGGGTCGGAAACCTATTCTGCGGTCGCCAATGGTTGGGCCATTCCCACCGCCACCGACATCGCCTTTAGCTATCTGGTGGGGCGCATGGTGTTTGGTGCCGGGCATCCGGCGGTGCGGTTCCTGTTGCTGTTGGCCATTGCCGATGATGCGGCGGGGCTGATCATTCTGGCGATCTTCTACCCCTCTGGTGAGCTGGCCCCTGAATGGCTGCTCTTGTCGCTTGTGGCGGCGGTTGGGGTGTTTGTGCTGGCCAACTGGCTGCCACGCCAATTGGATCGGGGCAATCAGGACCGCCCGGTGTCGACCAAGATGCGCAGGATCTTTTCCTTCTGGCCTTATCTGCTGGCCGGTTGCTTCAGCTGGTATGGCTTCATGATGTCGGGTCTGCACCCGGCGCTGGGGCTCTTGCCCATCGTGCCAACCATTCCCCATGCGGATCGGGCCTTTGGCATCTTCTCTGAAGCGGAACAATATCTGACCGATTTGTTGAACATGATCGAACATGCTTTGAAACATCCGGTCGAGATCATCCTGTTCTTCTTTGGATTGTTGAATGCCGGGGTTGAGTTTTCGTCGATGGGTCCGGCCACCTGGTTGGTTCTTGCCGGGCTGTTGATTGGCAAACCCATCGGGATCTTCTTGTTCGGCTGGTTTGCGGCCAAACCGCTCAAACTGGGTATCCCGGAGGGAATGCGCATTATTGATCTGGTGGTGATTGGCTTTGTCGCAGCCATCGGGTTTACCGTGTCGTTGTTTGTCGCTTCGGTGGCCTTTGATGCGGGCCCGGTTCAGGATGCTGCCAAAATGGGCGCATTGTTCAGTTTCGCGGCGGCAGTGGTGTCAATTGTCGCGGGCAAACTGTTGCGGGTGCAAAAGCAAGACATCTGAATTTGAATTAAAAGTTAATAAAAAGCCGGCGCAAAAGCGTCGGCTTTTTATTTGGGTATTTAAATTTATTCAATAAAATCCGCTGTCAAAAGCCGGGTATCGCGGATGTGATGGAATTTATTGCAATTTCCCGTCATAATATGACCAAATTTGCTGCATAACACAGGGTTAACCAACCTCGGCTACAAGAGGTGAACAGACCCCGAGGCCAGAACACATGCTGGAATTCGATCAAGTAAGTAAGTCCTTCTGGACAGGCAAACAGCGCAAGGTGATCCTTGATCGTGCGTCGTTTCGCGTCGAGCTTGGCGAATCGCTGGGGATCCTGGCCCCCAATGGCACCGGCAAAACGACCCTGATCAAGATGATGGCAGGTCTGGAAAAACCCGATGAAGGTGAAATCAGACGCACATGCCGGGTGTCGTTCCCGTTGGGGTTCATGGGCGGGGTTGTCGGCAAGCATTCGGCGCATGAAAATGCGCGTTATATCGCCCGGCTTTATGGTCTCGACCCTGATTATGTGGAAGCTTATTGTCGTTGGCTTTGTGGATTGGGGGAATATTTCGATCAGCCGTTGGGCACCTATTCGTCCGGTATGAAGGCGCGGTTTACTTTTTCGCTGATGTTGGCGTTGGATTTTGACATGTATTTGATTGACGAAGGCATGCCCAATTCCACCGACGCCGATTTCAACAAGAAGGCCGCGACGATCCTCGCAGAGCGGCTGCGTACCACGACCATCATTATCGTATCGCACCAACCGCAGGTGCTGGAAAAATTCGCTCGTAAGGCCGGTGTTCTGTTGAATGGCCAGTTGCATATGTTTGAAACCTTGGAGGAAGCGAAACAGCTCTATGACTATGAAACCCAAGGCTAAGAAATTAAAGTCCGCCGTGATCGCACCAGTCAACTGGACAATGCCGTTGGCCCCGAGGGCGGTGATGGCACAGCAGATACCGGCACAGCGGATACTGGCGCGGTTGATGCAACGGGCGGCAAAGAAGATTTGTTGAATCAAATCCGGTCCTTGCGTGGTGAAGGCCCGGATGCTGACGCAGAAGATCAGGCGAAATCCGCCCCGACAAAAGAACCGGGCACCAGCCCGCGTGTGGTGCGCCAGATTCGCAATGGCGCCACCATTGCCCGTATCGCCAGCGGACGGACCGGCGCATCGGCCCAGGATCAGACCACGGCGCCGGATGCCGCGGGCAAACCTGATGCCGCCGGCAAGAAAGCCGCCCCAAATCCTGCCGCGACTGCGCGTGATGGTGAGGTGTCTTCCGCCGCACAGGTGGCCGGAGAAACCGATATGGAGGCGATCCGCAAAGAAGGTTTGACCGGACGCCAGCTGCGCATGGCGCGGCGTATGGCGCAGAAACATAACCTTGCCGTCACCTCGGATTTCGACGCGGTGCGCCAGCTGCGCACACGTGGCATAGATCCGTTCCAGCGCACCAACATGTTGGAATTGGTTGTCCCGGAAACGGACGCCGCCGATGGCCCCAAGGTGCAATTGCCCCAAACGGTGCCGGGCGGGACCAAGAACCTGCCATCGACCGAAACCGCCAGCCCGATGGACCGCCGGATGCGGGAAATCAGCGAAATTCAGCGGGATATTGCCAAACGTCGGCGGCGCAAATCCTTTTTGCTTCTGACGCGGCTGGCCTTCTTTGTCGGGCTGCCGACCCTGCTGTGCGGTTGGTATTACTATAATGTCGCGACGCCGATGTATGCCACCAAGTCGGAATTCCTGATTATTGCCAATGATGGCGGCGGCGGCGGTGTCGGTGGCCTGCTGTCAGGGACGCAATTCGCCACCAATCAGGATGCGATTGCGGTGCAAAGCTATCTGCAATCCAAGGACGCGATGTTGCGGTTGGACCGCGACGTCGGCTTTCGCAGCCATTTCACCCAGGATTGGATCGACCCGATCCAGCGGCTGGACAAGGATCCGTCCAACGAAGAGGCATACAAGCTTTACAAAAAGAACATCGAAATCGGGTATGATCCGACCGAGGGCGTGATCCGCATGGAAATCGCCGCCGCCGATCCGGCGGTCAGCGCGCAATATTCCAGCGCCCTGATCGACTATGCCGAGGAACGGGTCGACAGTCTGTCGCAGCGCAAGCGTGAAGATCAGTTGAAAGGCGCCAAAGAGGCGCTGGACGAGGCCGAGGTCGCGCGCCGCGAGGCCCAGTTGCGCATGGTGGAATTGCAACAGGTGTCCAAGGTTCTCGATCCTGAGGGGCGCATTGCCTCCTTGCGGCAACAGATTACCAATTTGGAAGTGCAGCTTCAGGAACGCGAATTGCAGTTGCAGGCGCTGCTCGACAATGCCCGGCCCAACCGGGCCAAGGTTGAGGGCGCGCGCGGCGACATCCGCCGCATGAACGGTGCCTTGCAGGCGCTGCAATCCGAAATGACCTCTGCCGCAGAGGGTGAAAATTCCCTGGCGCAGTTGACGGCGGAAATACAGATGGCGCAGGCCGATCTGGCGACCCGTGATCTGATGCTGCAAGAGGCGCTCGCCTCGCTCAGCCAGACCCGGCGCGAGGCAAATTCGCAGGTGCGGTATCTGCAAACCGCTGTCGAACCGGTGCCCCCCCAAGACCCGAGTTATCCGCGCAAGTTTGAAAACACCATTCTGGCCTTCCTGATCTTTGGCGGAATTTACTTGCTGGTGTCGCTGACCGCGTCGATCCTGCGCGAACAGGTTTCGAGTTGATCGCAAATCGCGGCTGACCCGAGGTTTTGATGAATTGATGTATGAGGCGATCTTGGAAAAGGTCGCCTCTCTTCATGTCAGGGTAGGGTCAATGGGGCCTGGCCCTAGTAGCCGGCGCTGCGATCGACCAGATGCAAAAGCGGCGCGCCCGCTTCGCTGCGGCGGATGTTTTCGGCAATCACCTCTGCCCCCAAATGCGGGCGGGTGTGCGACGCCACATGCGGCGTGACCGTCACACCCGGATGGCCCCAGAAGGGGTGATCCTGCGGCAGGGGTTCGCGGCGAAACACATCCAAAGTGGCGTGGGCGACCTGACCTTCGTCCAGCGCGGTGATCAGCGCAGCGTCGTCGATCAACGGTCCACGCCCCGGATTAAGCACAAAGGCCCCGCGCGCCAGCAGCGCCAATGTATCGCGGTTCAGGGTATTCTCGGTGGCGCGGGTGCCGGGCAGCAGCAGGATGACAAATTCGGCATCGCGCAGCGCCTCGGCCAATCCGGTGTCACCGCTGTAACAGGATATGCCCGGCATCTGCTTTGGGCGGCGGCTCCACCCCGATACATTGAACCCGATCCGGGCCAGTGCCTGCGCCACCGCAGATCCCAGCGCGCCAAGCCCAAGGACAGTCACCCGGCGTTCCGCAGCCAAGGGCGGTGGTCGCAAGGTCCAGTCATTGTCAGGATTCACGATATGGCGGTCCATCCCCAGATGATGGCGCAGCACATGGCCGGTGACCCATTCGACCATGCCTTCAGTCAGACCACCGCCAACCATACGGGCCAGCGGCATCGTCAGGGTGGGGTTGGCGACAATCGCCTCAACCCCGGCCCAAAGGCTGAGAACGGCGCGGGCGCGGGTAAAAGGCGTGAAATCCTGCAACCCGGAATCGGGTGCATAGACGATGTAATCCGCCCTCTCTGGCGCCACATCCGGCGCAATGACATGTGCCAACCCCATTCGGTCCAGCGTCGCGCCAAGCGGCGGTGCCCATTCGTCCTGTGGTGCACTTGGGCCAGGCGGAATAGAGAATATGGATCATATCGCCCCCCGTGGCCGGTGCACATGTGCCGATTGCACCAGACCGAACCCGATCATCAGGATGAGCATCGCCGATCCGCCATAGCTGACCAATGGCAGCGGCACGCCGACAACCGGCGCCAGCCCCATGACCATCGACATATTGACAGCAAAGAACAAAAAGAACGTGGTCGCGATCCCAAGCGTCAGAAGCGAGGCAAACCTGTCACGATTTTGCAGCGCTGAGGCGACGCAAAAGGCGATGATCAACGCATAAAGCGTCAGAAGGGAAAACGCGCCGATAAAGCCGAATTCCTCTGCCAGGGTGGTGAAGATGAAATCGGTGTGTTTTTCCGGCAGGAAGTTCAGACGCGACTGTGTGCCCTGCATAAAGCCGCGCCCGGTCCAGCCCCCGGAGCCGAGGGCGATTTTTGATTGTGTGATGTGATATCCGGCGCCCAACGGATCGGATGCGGGATCAAGAAAGGTGTCGATCCGGCGAAATTGATAATCCTTCAGCAATTGCCAGCTGGTGCCGCGGCTCTGAAAAACTGCGGTGACCAAACCACCGGCCGCCGCCAACACCGCCGCGAAATAGGCCCAATGCACGCCCGCCATGAACATCACCAATCCGCCGCCAGTCATCAAAAGAATCGCGGTGCCCAGATCCGGTTGGCGCAACACCAGGAAGGTCGGAAACAGGACGAACAGCACCGGAAGAAAGACCCAGAACGGCCGTGACGTCTTTTTTATCGGCAACCAGTCGTAATAGGCGGCCAAGAGCATCACCAAGGTGATTTTCATCAATTCAGACGGTTGCAAGCGCATGAACCCGAGATCGATCCAACGTTGCGCCCCCATGCCGACGGCACCAAACAATTCCACCGCGATCAGCAGGGCAACCGACACGCCATAGCCCACCACAGCCATATTGCGCCAGAACCAGATCGGCACCAATGCCACAATCAACATCAGCGCAAAGCCAAGCGCAAAGCGTTTGATCTGTGGCTCGGCCCAGGGCGAAAACGACCCCCCCGCTACCGAATACAACATCAGAAATCCGATGGCCGCGACCGAGGCCAGCAGGATCGCCAAGGGCCAGTTCAGATACAGGACCTTGCGCGGCCCGGACGGCACATGTTTGACGTTGTATTCAAGATAGGACATCAGGCTTCTTCTTGCCCCGATGCGCCATTCAACGGACGTTCACGGGCCAAACGTTCCTGCAATGCCTTGATCTTGCTTCTGTCTTTCTTGGGATAGGCGTCCAATGGCGGGTCTTCGCCATAGAGCGCCTGCAATGTCACATCCCGGGCAATGGGCGATGCCGCGCTGGAGCCGCCGCCGTGTTCGACCACGGTCGCCACCGCAATGCGTGGCGCATCGAATGGCGCGAAATTGACAAACAGCCCGTGATCGCGCCGCTCCCACGGCAGATCCTCGTTGCGGGTCACACCACGGGCGCGTTCAGCGGCGGTAATATTGCGCACCTGACTGGTGCCCGTCTTGCCCGCCATGCGCATGTCTTCGGCCTGAATGCGTGCGCTATAGGCGGTGCCGCGTCGGTTGTTCGACACGGAAAACATCGCCCGGCGCACCTGACGCAGGTGGTTTTCGTTCAGCCCCAACAACTCGCCCGCGCGCGAGGGTTGTTCGACACCGTCGATCCGTTTGATCAACCGCGGTGAAACAGCATGGCCCGTGGCGATACGTGCGGTCATGACCGCCAGTTGCAGCGGCGAGGTCAGTACAAACCCCTGACCAATGGCGGCATTGGCAGAATCGCCGACAACCCATTCCGCACCGCGATTGGCCTGTTTCCAGGCCTTGTCCGGCACCAGGCCGCTGGTGATGGCCGACATCGGAATGTCATGCGCCTCACCCAGACCCAGACGCCGGGCCATGGCGGCGACCCGTTCGATCCCGACCTTGAGCGCAAGGTCATAGTAATAAACATCACAGCTTTCGCGCAGGCTCTGCTCCAGGTTCACATGGCCGTGGCCCGCACCTTTCCAGCAATGGAACCGGCGGCCCGACACCTCAAGATACCCGGGGCACCAGACGGTATCGTCGGGTGTCATGACACCGGCATCCAGCGCGGCCAGTGCGGTGACCATTTTAAAGGTCGAACCGGGCGGATAGGCATCCTGCACGGTTTTCGAGGCCAGTGGGCGGTGATTGTTGTCGCGCAACAGGCTGTAATCGGCGACGGAAATGCCGCGCACGAATTTATTCGGATCATAAGAGGGCGACGAAGCCGTGGCCAGAATGTCACCGGTCTGGACATCCATGACCACCACGCTGGCGCTTTCCTGCCCCAGACGCGCCTGAATGTAGTTTTGCAGCTGGCTGTCGACGGTCAGCTGAACGGTGGCGCCGCCAATGCCTTCGCGACGGTCCAATTCCCGCATCACCCGACCAACGGCGTTGACCTCGACCCGTTTGGCCCCGGCGGTGCCGCGCAGGGTTTCCTCAAGCTTGGTTTCCACCCCGACCTTGCCGATCTGAAACCGGGGGATGCGCAGAAGCGGCGGCGGGTCTTCGTAACGTGAAAGATCGCGTTCGCTGACCGGTCCGACATAGCCGACCACATGCGCCAGATCATGCCCCTGCGGGTAAGAGCGTGACAGGCCGACCTCTGGCGTGACGCCGGGCAGGGTGGGGGCGTTCACCGCCACCCGTGAAATATCTTCCCAGCTGACCCGATCCGCCACCGTGACCGGCAAAAACGGCGCAGAGCGTTTCATTTCGGTCCGGGCGCGTTCGATTTCTTCGGGGTTGAGGGTGACCAGCTTTCCCAGTTGCGCCAGCACGGCATCAACATCACCGGCATCTTCGCGCACCATCGTGATGCGATACGCGGGTTCATTGGCGGCCACGGCCACACCGTTGCGATCAAAGATTTCGCCGCGCGCCGGGGGGATCAACCGGATGTTGATGCGGTTTTCTTCGGCGAGAAAGCGGAATTGATCGGCCTGATCGACCTGCATGTGGCGCATGCGCCAGCCCAGAAGACCGACGAAACCGGCCTGCAATCCGCCGACAATCAATCCCCGGCGGCTTATCTTGCGAAAGCTTTCCAGCGTATCCTTGGGTGGGCGTCTCATGTCATCCTCCCGGCGGCAAGTTCAGCATTGGTGCGTGCGCGCACGCCAAGGCACAATTGCGACGCCAAGGCCACAAACGGATAGATGGCCATGGTGAACACCGCTTGCAAGAGTGTCATGCCCAGCGGTGGGCGCGGCAAGACAAATACCGTCAGCGCCGTGCGATAGGCCAGCATCACCGCAAGGATGGTCAGGGCAATCAACAGCAGTTCCGCCAGAAAACCGGCATCCCGCAGACCCGGCCCACGTTTGCGCATCGCCCCACAGGCAAGCACCACAATCGCCGCCATCAGACCCGGTGGCCGTTGAAAGAAGAAATCGGCCAGCAGGATCGTTGCCGCAACCGAAAGCGCCGGCACATATTCCGGGCGGCGCAAAGACCAGGCAAGGCTGAGCGCCAAAAGCACATCCGGGGCTGGCCAGCGGGCCGGGCCGGTTTCCAGCGGCAACAGCCGCAGGAACACCGCGACAAAGGCCAGCGCCAAAAAGGTCGCCCGCATCAGCCAAAGCCGGGGCGCGGCATTGGTGTCAGCCATCGCCAGCCTCCTCAGCCCCTTTCAGGATTTCCTCGGCATGGGCGGGATCGACCACCAGATCGCCGGCGGTCTCCACGCCCGGCGTGCCGTGATCGCGCAGCACGCGCAGGAATTCCAAACGCTCGATGTCCGCCGAAAGCCGCACCCGCAGCCGCCCGCCGGGGTCTTTGGCCACCTGACCGACAACCAATCCGGGGGGCAATACCCCGGCATCGCCCGAGGTGATGACCCGGTCGCCAGGGCGGACCTGATCTGAATCTTCCAGAAAGTCGATTGGCGGCGCCATGGAATTGTCGCCGACCACCAGCGCCCGCTGGCCCGAAGGCTGGATCAGCACCGGCACCTTGGACGAGGTATCGGTCACCATGATCACCCGCGCTGTGCGTTCGCCAACCCCCGAAATCCGGCCCACCAGACCAAGACCATCCATCGCGGCCCAGCCATCGCGAATGCCATCACGGTTGCCGACATTCAACAGCATCGACTGTCGGAACGGGGACCCGCTGTCCGCCAGCACAACGCCGGTGACATAGGTCAATTGCGGATCAAGCCGCACATTGTTCAGGTCCAGCAGGCGGGCGTTTTCCTGTTCCAGTTGCAGCGCGGCCTCTTTCCAGCTTTTCATCTGCTGCAATTCGCGGCGCAATTCCTGATTCTGTTCATAAAGCGATTGATAAGACCGGAAATCGCGAAACAGATTGATCGAGGCGGTGACCGGCGCCATTGCCCATGAAAACCCCGGCATCACCCGGTCGATCACCTGGGCGCGAAACCGTTCGACGCGCGGGCTGTCGATGCGCCACAGGATAAAGAGCCCGATCAGGCACAACAGGATGACAAACGTCAGCAACCGCCGAAGCGGGCCTGAGAAATCTTCCTGATGTGTACGGTCTTTCGCCACGTCCGGTCTCCGGCAAATGCCATATCGTCATATCACGGGTTTGCCTGCGCAATCCAGCGGCGTGGCGATCACGAAATAGCGTCGCGCCGTGGCGAGGCTGATTTGGCAAGCAGGGTAGGCGCAGGGGGCGGGCAGGCCCCCGGGTGCTTGCTGCGACTTAGCTGTCGTAGTCGATGGCGTGGCGCAGCTGCTTTTCGTATTCCAGCGCCTTGCCGGTGCCAAGCGCCACACAATTCAGACATTCGTCCGAGATTGACACCGCCAGCCCGGTCTGTTCGCGCAGCGCAAGATCGAGATCCCCAAGAAGCGCGCCACCACCGGTCAGCATCACACCGCGATCAACGATGTCGGCGGCCAGATCCGGCGGGGTGGTTTCCAATGCGGTCATCACCGCCTCGCAGATGGCCTGAACCGGTTCGGCCAGCGCCTCGGCGATTTGGGCTTGGGTGACTTCAGTCTCTTTCGGCACCCCATTCAAAAGATCACGCCCCGGACCAGCATGGTCGCGCCGCGGCCGTCATCGGGCATGCGGGCGGTGCCGATCGAGGTCTTGATGCGTTCTGCCGTGCTTTCGCCGACCAGAATATTCTGTTGGCGACGCAGATAGTTGATGATCGCCTTATCCATCCGGTCACCGCCGACACGGACCGAGCGGGCATAAACGATATCGCCCAGCGACAGCACCGCGACCTCGGTCGTCCCGCCGCCGATGTCGACAACCATGTTGCCGGTGGGGTCTGTAATTGGCATGCCGGCGCCAATGGCGGCAGCAATGGGTTCGGCAATCAATCCGGCCTTGCGGGCACCCGCCGACAGCACCGATTGGCGAATCGCGCGCTTTTCCACCGGGGTCGCGCCATGGGGGACGCAGACGATGATTTTCGGTTTGGAAAAGGTCGACCGCTTGTGCACCTTGCGGATGAAATGTTTGATCATCTCTTCGGCGGTGTCGAAATCGGCGATCACCCCTTCGCGCATCGGGCGGATGGCCTCGATACTGCCCGGGGTCCGGCCCAACATCAATTTGGCGTCTTCGCCCACGGCCAGCACGCGTTTCACCCCGTCCTTGACGTGATAGGCAACAACAGAGGGTTCCGACAGGACCACACCTTTGCCTTTGACATAAACCAATGTGTTGGCAGTGCCGAGGTCGATGGCCATATCAGCCGAGAACAAACCTGTCAGGTCGGACAATGAGAACATTTCGGGGGATACCCTTGCCTTTGGTGCTGCGATTTCTGTGCCACGAAAACGGGGCCGCGACTCTGCACCCGAGCCCGGCCACGGGTTCTTATAAGGACGTGGGGCAATGTGCGAAAGAGCTATCCCCGAGGAAATCAGCGCGATTCCGCCGCAGGGCGCGCCATGGCGCATGAGGCGCCGAAAGTTTTCGAAATTTTGTCGGCATTGCGCACCGTCATGACCGCAATTGCGCCAGATTTTCCCAAGATACAGGGCGGAAAGATGTAATCGGAGTGGTTTATGCGGTATTTGGCGACGGGTGCGGTTATTTTGGCGCTGGTGCTGCTGCTTTTTGCGGCAGATTTCTATGATCAGGTCACCAACAAGGACAGCGTGTCGGATTTTGACACCTATGTCGTCGATCTTCAGGAACGTACGAGCTGGCTGACGAATATGAGCGGCGGATCGGTGAACGGGCAGTCAAACCTGCCGCGCGCCTATCTGCCCGATGCGCCCGAAGGGTGGAGCAGACGCGCCTGGGTCACAGAGGATCGCAAGATCATGCCGGGTCTTGCCGGTGCCGAAGAGGAATTGCTGGGCTATTCCCAATTCTACGGGACCAATGCCATCGGGTTGCATACCAACGGCCTGGAGGAAACCCTGGTCAAACAGCGCGGCACAACCACCTGGCTCTATGAAAACGGCGCCAAGCTGGTCGAAATCACCGCGTTGAAACCCGCGTCATTCGAGGGCCTGGAAATCCAGCAGGCGAGCATGGAGATGGCCGGAAACAATATGCGGGCGCTTGAGACCGAAGCGCCGTTTGTCGTGGTGCAGGGGATTGTCTGGGCTAAAATACTGGCGAGCTCTACCCAAACCGGATTGGAGGTCGATTGGCATCTGTCGGCCAAAGTTGGTGAAATTCAGATATATTTGCGTGCTTTGGGTGCGAATGAAACAGATATTCGACAATTCCTTGGTGCGATTGACTATGACGGTATGAACGGATTGCTGGACACGCCACTTGTGGCGGTCGGCAGCAGCGCACCGCCATTGTCCAAGGCCGAAGAAGTGACCTTTGCCAAGGCGGTTTTGGCAAAGAGGCACCAAGCCGAGAAAATTAACCGCGCGCAATCTGATCTGGATCTGGAGGCTGCGGCCTGGGAAACGCTGGATACCCTGAAGGAGCTGAGCGGTGCCAACGTCAGCGGGTTGGAGGAAACCAGAAAGGCGTGGGATGAAAAGCGCGCCGAGCTGGAGGGGCAATTGGCCGCCGCGCAGAAGTCGGGCGCGGAAACCGAGGTCAAGGTCAATCGGTTCGGTGCCAAGCAACGCCCGGCCCAAAAGGGCAGTTGCGGCGGAACGTCGTTTTGCAGTGTCGACAAGGAATAGTTCGGAGCGGGCATAGCGACTGGTTGCGTTATCCCGCCGCCTGACCCGGCGATGAAATCGTCAAAGCATCGGGTTTCCCGTCGCGATTGCGGGGCCGGTAAATGGGAAATGTCGCTTTTCTTCCTTCACTGGTCGGGTCGGTTTCGCCTGCTGCGTTTCATCGCGGTATTCACAAAGGGACGTCCCATTGGAGTGCTCCCGTGATGAAATCTCATGTCAAAGCGATTGTTGTTGGTGGCGGTGCGGTTGGCACCTCGGTCGCCTATCATTTGGCGCGGGCCGGATGGTCGGATGTGGTTTTGCTGGAACGCGACGAGCTGACCTCTGGGTCAACATGGCATGCCGCCGGTCTGCTGCCGCTGTTCAATATGTCCTATGCCACCAGCCATATTCACGACTATTCGGTGAAATTCTATAAAACGCTGGAAGAAGAAACCGGATTGAATGCCGGGTTTTCCGTCGTTGGCAATCTGCGCATGGCCCAGAGCCGGGCGCGGATGGATGAATATATGCTATATGCCGCGACCGCGGAATTGGTTGAAATCCCATATGAATGGCTAAGTGCCGGTCAAATTCGCGACCGGTGGCCGTTGGTGCGGACCGAGGATCTGGAAGGCGCGATTTTCCACCCGACCGATGGCTATATCAACCCGGCTGATGTCACCATGGCCATGGCCAAGGGCGCCAGACAACGCGGTGTCACCATCGAACGCAGATGGCAGGTCGATGGCTATGAATGGACCGGGGCAGAGTGGCGGGTCACGCTGACGAAGATGGTGGAAAAGGGGGGCAATCTGGTGCCCTCGGATGAAACCACCGTGATCACGGCCGAACATGTTGTCACCGCCACCGGCAACCACGCGCAGCGCACCGCGCAACTGCTGGGGATCAAGATCCCGGCCATTCCGGTGGAGCATCAGTTCATCGTGACAGAGCCGGATCCAGCCCTGGTGGACTATCGCAAGACCCAAGCCGAGCATCCGGTGCTGCGCGATGCAGATGCCAAATGGTATGTGCGCGAGGAAAGGGGCGGCTGGATTCTTGGTCCCTATGAACGCGGCGCGCCTGCGCGGTTTGAATATGGTGTGCCCGACAGTTTCCGTGCCGACTTGTTCCCGCTCGATCTGGAGCGGATCGAAGAGGAATACATGAGCATGATCCACCGGATTCCGTCGTCGGAAACGGTGGGGCTGAAGGACGATTTCAACGGGCCAATCTGCTATACCCCGGATGGCAATCCGCTGGTCGGGCCTGCGCCGGGCTTGCGCAACATGTGGCTGGCAGAGGGCTTCAGCTTTGGCATCACGGCGGCGGGTGGCACGGGCTATTACCTTGCCCAGATGATGGTGGAAGGTGAGGCCGAGATCGACATGGCGTCGCTTGACCCCAAACGCTATGGCCGCTGGATGACCACCGAATATGCGGCCCGCAAGAACGAGGAATGCTACGAACACGTCTATGTCCTGCATCACCCCGATGAGGAACGCGAGGCCTGTCGTCCGCTGCGCACCGCGCCGTGTTATGACCGGATGAAGGCACGCGGCGCACAGTTCGGCTGTGTGAACGGATTTGAGAGGCCGAATTATTTCGGCCCGCTGGATGCGCCGGACAATTTCGACCACGATTCGCGATCCTTTCGCCGGGGCGCATGGTGGCAATATGCAAAACAAGAGGCGCAAGCCGTGCGCGAGGGTGTTGGCCTGATTGATGCCAGCGCCTTTACCAAACACTGGGTTTCGGGGCCCGGCGCGACGGAATTCCTCGACCACTTTACCACCAACAAACTGCCAAAGGTGGGCCGGATCAACCTGACCTATGCGCTGACCGGCGCGGGCACGACACATACTGAATATACCATCGTGCGCCGTAAAGAGAACGGATTTTACCTCGTTTCTGCCGGGGCCTGGACCGCCTATGACGCGGATTATCTACACAAATCTGCCGAAGATTTCATGGCCCGCACAGGCAAGATGGTGCTGGTGCAGGATGTCACCACGCAATGGGGCGTCTTTGCGGTCGCGGGACCAAAATCGCGGGCACTGTTGGCGGATGTGCTCAAGGATGCAGACCCGGCCACGGCCTTGTCGAACAAGAGGTTCCCCTGGCTTTCGGCGCGGGAGGTTGAACTGGGGATGTGTCCGACCGTGGCGATCCGCGTTGCTTATACCGGTGAATTGGGCTGGGAATTGCACCATCCGATCGAAATGCAGAACTACCTCTTCGATCTTTTGGAGGCGGCAGGCGACAAACACGGGTTGAAATTGGTCGGGGCCCGCGCGCAGAACTGGCTGCGGCAAGAAAAAAGCTATCGCGCCTTTGGCAATGAACTGGGCCGCGACGCCACGCCGCTTGAGGCTGATTTGCCGCGCTTTGTCGATCTGGGCAAGGAATTCCGCGGCAAGGAAAAGATGCAGGCGCTGGGCGTCAGATCGAAATGTGTGACCCTGTTGATCGACGGGCCAGAGGATGCAGACCCCTGGGGGCGCGAGGCGCTCTACCTGAATGGCGAAAAGATCGGGCGGCTGACCTCGGGCGGTTATTCAGTGGCCTTTGGCAAAAGCATCGGCATGGGATACGTGCGGCCCGATCTGGCAGTAGAGGGCCAGCACCTGAAGCTGCGGATGTTCGATGCGCTTTGGGATGCGGTTGTGACCTGTGACAGCCCCTATGACCCGAAAAACGAAACCATTCGCAAAGACGGATAATGTGCCAATTGGCCGGGCCATCCAATGGCCCGGTCCTGATACATCACAATCGCAGGTCAGGATTGGCTGGCGGCCTTAGGTCACGTTTTGCTGAACCCGCTCGACATAGGCGCGCAGTTCCTCGGCCTCTTGGCGGGCGTCGCGCAGGCCTTCCATGGCGGCGTTAAGCTCGGCTTCGGTTTGGGCCAACTGGTTGGTCAATTCCGCTTCGCGCTGTTGGAGATAGGTGATCGCCTGATCGCGGGTTTCCTCGGCTTCATGCAGCTCCTGGCTCATCCGCTCCAACTCGCCAACATCAGATTTTGAGACGGCGGTGAACCGATGCATCAGCCAATTTGCAAACCATCCAAGGCAGAAGGCTACAAAGAGGATGATCGCGGTTGCGATTACAAACTCAGTTCTGTTCATCCTCTGCGCCCTCCGTGGCTGAAGCGTCGCCTTCTTCCACGGAATTCTCTTCGCTTTCAAGGGGCGTTTCGGATTCTTCGCTGCCTTCTGCTTCGAACAGGCGGAATTCGATGCGCCGATTGGCCTCGCGGCCTTCTTCGGTTTGGTTGTCAGCGATGGGCTGTTCTTCGCCATATCCCGTCGCGCGGAACCCCGATGTGAGCACACGGCGATCGCGCAGGCCGGACAGGATGGCATCCGCCCTGTCCTGGCTCAGCTGTTGGTTCATGCTTTCGCGGCCCTGGCTGTCGGTATGGCCCGCCACTTCCAGATTGATTGGTCCACACCCTTTCAGCACTTCGGCAATGTCATCCATGATGTCCTTGCCGGTGATGTCCAGGGTGTTTGATCCCGGTTCAAAATTCAGCTTGCGGTCGCCCAGGACAACGCCGATCCGGCGCAGGCATTCCTCTGGTGTCGGCAGCGCGGCTTCGGGGTCAAGCGCCTCTACATAGGTGACGTTCAGGGTGTATTCCGCCCCTTCGCCCAGCTTTTCGGCCAGCAGGCTGGCGATGGCGGCGCTGGCCTCTTTGTCGCCGGTATTGCCGTTGACCCGCAGATCGTCGGGGGTCATCGTCACGCCACCATGGGCCAGATGGGCCAGCGCCTCGATCCCGGCCAGCACCCGCACAGGCCAGCCTTTGGGCAGGGTCTCGTCAACGCGTGCGGTCATGCGCACCACGTCGCTGCCGAACGCGGCCTTGGCATAGCTTTCGGCGGTCAACCGGGCGATTTCGCTGGTGACGCGGCCGCGGATCTGGACCTGACCCTCTGGTGACAGGGTGATGGTGAATTCCGGCGGGCCATCTGTGTTGACCTCTGGCGTTTCCGGCAGCACCGCAGTCAACGCAAAGACCGGCGGCAGGGTGTTTTCCAACAATCCCACCGTCTGATCGAACAGGGCCTGATCGGTGCCTTCGGTGGCAATCAGGGAAATATCCGCATCCGAAAGCGTGACCGTGCCGCCGCCCAGCGTGTTCAACGCGGCCATCGACATTTCCGCCGCTTCGGCCCAGCGCGCGCTTGGCACGCCCAAACCGATGGTGCAGGCCGCGTCGCGCGTCAGCCCGTGGCCGGCGGCGGCGGCACGAATGCGATTGCGCGCTTCTTCGGTGTCGGCGGAACAGGCGTCAAACCGGCCTTCGCCGCCCTCCATGACATAGCGCAGGGTAAAGGGCGTGATCACCGGGCGCGGTGCGGAAATCGCCAGTTCAATGGCAACGTTTTCCGGTTTGACCCGGCGCAGGGCGGTTTCCGTGCGTTGCTTTTCCTCGGCGCTGTCGGTCATCGCCGTGACCTCGACCTTTGTGGCCTCGACCGAGATCTTGGAGCGTGGCAGGCGCGTCAAGGCCTCCAGCGCAAACCCCATCGCCTTGTCCCAGCCTTCGGGCGTCTGATGATCCGCAGTTTCCATCAGATCAGCGACATTCTGTTGACCAACCAGCTTGGCCAGTTTGGCGACCATGTCGTTGTGGCGTGCACCCTGGGGCACCAGGCCGATCAGCGAGATGCCGGAATTATTGCGCAGAATTTCGATCGAGAATCGCGGTGGCGCCAGATCCTGGGTGTCGACCACATCCATCTGGTCAATCAACCGCGCGGCATCCACAACCTGACCGGCGTTGGACAGGGCCCGAAAACGGTCGGCTTCGTTCGGGGCGGTGCCAATCACGAAAACCTGAAGCCCGGTGGTGTCAACCGAGGCCCAGGTCAATCCGGCCTGCTGAAGCTGTTCATCCACGGCCCGGCGCGATGCGTCTTCTACCAGTGTGACGGAAAATCCTGCGGCCACGACAGCTGTGACGCCGGCTAAGGCAAAGATTGAGGCTGGCAGAATATAGGTCGAAAGACGCATTCGGGTGTCCCGGATATTGTTCAATCTGGCCTGAGATACGCCGGGTGCCCGACAACTTCAATCACAGGACCATCGCACCGGCGAAAAACAGCACAGGCAGCAGACCGGCATTGCGGTTCGAGCGGAACAACATCAACAGCCGGTCCATATTGTCGACGTCCAGCATCCGCATTTGCCACACCATGTGCCAGCCTAGCGCCCAAGGCCCGGCCAGCGCCACTACAAGTGTCAGGATCTCGCCCGAGGGGGCAGCCAGCAACACCGCCAGCCCCATCAGCGTGACCGTTGCGACCAGAAACCGCCGCAGCCAGATCGGTGTGGCCTCACCAAACAGACGCGCCGTCGATTTCACCCCGATCAACGCGTCATCTTCCTTGTCCTGAAGGGCGTAAATCGTGTCGTAAAACAACGTCCAGGCGATCCCGGCGAGGTAGAGGACCAGCGCGGGCAGTTCCAGCCGCCCGGAATGCGCGGTCCAGGCCAAAAGCGCACCCCAGTTGAATGCAAGGCCGAGGAAAACCTGCGGCCACCAGGTGAACCGCTTGGCAAAAGGATACACAGCCACCGGCAAAAGCGACAGGATTCCAAGGAGGATAGCGGCAACATTGAATGTGAGCAAAATGGCAAAGGCGATGAGCGCCTGCGCCGCCATCCAGGCCACGGCCTGACGGACACTGACCTGACCCGACGGAATCGGCCGCGATGCCGTGCGGGCGACAGAGCCGTCAATATGGCGGTCCGTGATGTCGTTCCAGGTGCAGCCCGCGCCGCGCATCAGGAATGCACCGAACCCACAACCGATAAATATCCACAGATCTTGCGGCGAGGCTTGTCCATCTCGAACCATTGCAAGGAGTAATCCCCACCAACAGGGCGCAAGCAGCAGCCAAGTGCCAATCGGGCGGTCTGCGCGGCTGAGCCGCAGATAGGGGCGTGTCGGGGCGGGGGCCAGGCGATCTACCCAATTGCCCTGCACTGCATCCGAAACCTGACCATCGGCCTCTGGTAACGGGCGTTGCTCTGACATATCTGTATTCCCATGAGTGGCACGATCAGACTGTATGTAGAACATGCATTGGGGCAGGGGCAAACCATTCCTCTGACCCGCGAACAGGCGCATTACCTTTTTGGGGTGATGCGATTGACGGCGGGTGCGCAACTGTTGTTGTTCAATGGCCAGGACGGTGAATGGCGGGCCGAAGTGGTGCAGGCGGGCAAACGCGGTGGCATCCTGATCTGTCAGGCGCAGACAAAGGAACAGGGTCTGCCGCCGGATCTTTGGCTGTTGTTTGCGCCAGTGAAAAAAGCCCGCACGGATTTCATTGTCGAAAAGGCGGTGGAAATGGGAGTGCGCCGGATTGTTCCGGTGCAGAGCGAGTTCACCAATTCTGACCGTATCCGCGCCGACAAACAGCGTGCCCATGCGATTGAAGCGGCCGAGCAATGTGGCGCGACATTTGTCCCTGATGTGGCGGATATTCAGAAACTTTCCACCATTTTCGACAATTGGCCCGCTGAGCGAAAGCTGATGTTCTGCGATGAGACCCGTGTCGGCGGCTCTTTGGTCCTGGCGGACCTCATCGCCGCGGGCCCCGGACCCTGGGCGATTTTGATTGGACCGGAAGGCGGGTTTTCCGCGTCGGAACATGCGCGATTGCGTGCTTTGGATTTTGCCCATCCGGTGGCGCTGGGCCCGCGTATCCTGCGGGCGGAAACCGCGGCGGTGGCGGCGCTGACCCTGTGGCAGATGGCGCTGGGGGATTGGCGATGAGTTTCATCAGAACAGAGGCCAAAGCCGTGATCTGGCGCTGGCGCGAGGTGATTGGCGGTCTCGGACTGGCGGCGCTGGGCGCATGGTGGTTGTTCGGCGTTCAGGGCTGGATGATCAATGGCGTCGGTTTGGGGCTGTTGGGTCTCTCCGGGGCTCTGATCTTTCTCGGGTATCAACGCGCGCGATTCCGTGCGGACAGCGACGGCCCCGGGGTTGTGCAGGTCGTCGAAGGGCGGGTCGCCTATTTCGGCCCGCTGACCGGCGGCGCGGTGGATCTGGCTGAAATCGCCCGGATCAGCCTCGACCGGCGTCTGTTTCCGGCCCATTGGATCTTGGTGCAGCCCGGCAACGATCCATTGCATATCCCGGTGTCGGCCAAGGGCGGCGAGGCGTTGTTTGATGCCTTTGCCACATTGCCGGGGTTGCGCACCGAATACATGTTGCGCGAATTGGGTCGCGACACATCCAACGAAACCGTGATCTGGAAACGGTACGAAACCACAGTTGCCCTGCATTGACTTGCGGCGCATTTCCGCCCATCCCTTAGCCCTCAACAACACCAGATTGGAGCACCCCCATGTCCATCCCTCAATCCGGCGGTGGCCCGATCGAACGGCGGGAACAACTTGCCGAGTATTTGGCATCCGGTTGTAAACCAAAGGAAAACTGGCGTATCGGCACCGAGCATGAAAAGTTCGGCTATTGCAAAGATACGCTGCAACCGCTGCCCTATGAAGGGGTGCGGTCGATCGAAGCGGTGCTGAACGGGCTGCGGGACCGGCATGGCTGGGCCCCGGTGACCGAGGGCGGCAAGCTGATCGGGCTGGAAAAAGACGGTGCCAACGTCAGCCTGGAACCCGGCGGCGCGCTGGAACTCAGCGGCGCACCGATGGAGACCATTCACCAGACCTGTGACGAGGTGAACCAGCACCTGCGTGAAGTCAAAGACATTGCAGATGAAATTGGCGTCCGCTTCATTGGGCTGGGCGCGGCACCGGAATGGAACCATGATCAGATGCCGCTGATGCCCAAGGGGCGGTACAAGCTGATGGATGCCTATATGGGCAAGGTCGGCACCATGGGCCGGTCGATGATGCGGCGGACCTGCACCGTGCAGGTGAACCTTGATTTCGGGTCCGAGGCCGACATGGTGCAAAAGATGCGGGTGGCGATTGCCCTGCAACCTGTGGCCACCGCGCTGTTTGCCAATTCGCCGTTTTTCGAGGGCAAGAAGAACGGTCACAAATCCTGGCGCTCGCGGATCTGGCGGGATCTGGATGATGCGCGCACCGGCATGGTGCCCTTTGTGTTCGAAGAAGGTTTCGGGTTCGAGCGCTGGGTGGAATATGCGCTCGATGTGCCGATGTATTTTGTCTATCGCGATGGCAAATATATTGATGCGCTGGGCATGTCGTTCCGCGATTTTCTAAAGGGCGAACTGCCGGCCCTGCCCGGTGAAGTGGCCACAATGAGCGATTGGGCCGATCACCTGACAACGCTGTTTCCCGAGGCGCGGGTCAAGAAATATATTGAAATGCGCGGTGCCGACGGCGGCCCCTGGCGGCGGCTTTGTGCCCTGCCTGCGTTCTGGGTCGGGCTGACCTATGATCAGGGCGCGCTGGATGCGGCTTATGATCTGGTCAAGGATTGGGATGCAGAAACCCGCGAGGAATTGCGGGTCGCGGCATCGGTCGACGGTTTGCAGGCCAAGGTGGCCGGTGTGAACATGCATGATCTCGCACGCGAAGTTGTTGCCATTTCCGAGGCCGGATTGACGGCGCGGGCGCGGCCGGGGTCCGGCGGATTGGTGCCGGATGAAACCCATTTCCTTAACGCGCTGCGCGAAAGCCTCGACAGTGGCAAAGTGCCGGCCGATGAATTGTTGGATCAATATGACGGTGAATGGCAGGGCGATCTGACGCGAATTGATGCGGCGCATTCGTATTGAGGGTGTCGGAACGGTGCGTGGTCAACACGCACCGTTATCTGGGCAGCAGATCCAGAAATTGATCAATCTGCTCTGACGTCAACGACCAATCACAGACCAGACGGCAGGACAGTGTTTCCTGCGCCGGACCCTCCGGCGAACCAAACAGCGAATATTGCGCGCCGGATGCCTGAAGATGGCGGTGCAGGTCACGGGGCAAGGCGCAGAAAATCATGTTGGCCTGCGGTTCATAGGCAAATTCCACCGCGCCGCAGCTGCGCAGGCCCGCCGCCAATCTGGCGCAATTCGCGTTCGCCTGCCTTGCCATATCCAGCCAGAGATCATCTTCGGTATAGGCCAGGATCTGGGCGGCAAGGAACCGATGTTTGGACGCCAGATGCGCCCCGCGCTTGCGGCGCAATTCGAATTCCCGCGCGCGGGCCGGGTCAAAGATCACAACGGCCTCGACCCCCAGCAGGCCGTTTTTGGTGCCGCCAAAGCTGACGACATCAATACCGGCCTTCCAACTCATGTCCGCAGGTGTGCATCCCAGCGCCGCAACCGCATTGGCGAATCTTGCGCCGTCCAGATGCACGGCGCTGCCAAATCCATGGGCAATGTCGGACAGGGTATGCAGATCCTGCAATTCATAAAGCGTGCCCCATTCGGTGACCTGGGTCAGCGTGACCGGGCCACATTGCGCCATGTGAATATCGCCGCTGTTGTGGCGGGTCATGGCCTCGGTCAGGGCGGCGGGTTGCATGCGGT
The DNA here is from genome assembly GCF_055808435.1 of Marinovum sp. J2-8. Taxonomy (NCBI): domain Bacteria; kingdom Pseudomonadati; phylum Pseudomonadota; class Alphaproteobacteria; order Rhodobacterales; family Roseobacteraceae; genus Marinovum; species Marinovum sp. J2-8. The sequence continues at coordinate 838,048 of NZ_JBVVRZ010000001.1, forward strand.
CCTCGGTCCCGACCAAAGACAGTTTCGCCCCGCCGGAATAAAACTCTGGCGCATTGCATTCGTCGACCTGCACATGCGCGGCGGCGGTACAGAATATGGTGTCCCAGGGCCGGGCAAGGCAGGCCAAGGCCAGCGCATTGGCGGCGGTGCCGGTGGCCACAAGATAGACCGCGGCATCGGGCGCTTCGAACAGGCTGCGCAGGGCGTCAGCGGCCCGGTCGGACAGATCGTCATTGCCATAGGGCGCAACGTGGCCCTGATTGGCCTGCGCCAATGCCGCCATCACGCGCGGATGGGCCGGGCCGGAATTGTCGGAGGCAAAGAACATCAGAGCGGTTCCTCGATGATGTGATCTTCCCAATCGTCTTCGTCGATTTCGAATTCCGGCACCGTGCGGCCCCGCATCGACACGCCGGCATCATGAACGCTGTCGGCGGTGCCGGTGTTCAGCGGGTGCCACTCCGGCAGGGATTTGCCCTGCCACAACAGGCGATAGGCGCAGGTGCGGGGCATCCAATAGGCGTGGGTGTCGATATTGTCCGGCGTCATCACGATGCATTCGGGCACAAATTGGTGGCGGATCTCATATTGCGAACAGCGGCATGTGCCATCGTCAAACAGACGGCAGGCGACATTGGTCAACTCGACTTCGCCGGTGTCCTCGTCCTCAAGCTTGTTCAGGCAACATTTGCCACAGCCGTCGCACAGCGCCTCCCATTCCTGGGGGGTCATCTTTTTCAGCGGTTTCTTTTCCCAGAAACGCGGGCTCAGGCCGCTGCGGTTGATTGGATCGCTCATAGGGCTGTCAGGATGTCACGGGCGCGGGCGCAATCATCCTCCATCTGGGCAATAAAGGCCTCAAGGCTGTCAAATGTCGCTTCGGGGCGCAGATAGGCCACCAGACCAATCGACAGATGCGCGCCATAAAGGTCGCCGGAAAAGTCGAACAAAAAGGTTTCGAGGTTGGGCATCTGACCGTTGAATTGTGGCCGAACCCCAAGCGAGGCCGCGCCGTGATAGCTGCCTTTGTGGGGGCCGTCCTTGACGTCCACCAGGACCGCGTAAACACCAAACGCCGGAAGATGCAGCCCGGCCAACCCCATATTCGCCGTCGGAAATCCCAAGGTGCGGCCGCGTTGTTCGCCCCCGACGACCGGCCCGGCAATGCGATGCCAATGGCCCAGCATTTCGGCGGCGGCCTCTGGCTTGCCCTCGGCCAATGCCTGACGAATGGCGGTCGACGAGATCTGATCCGTGCCTTCCTGCAACAGCGGGGCGATGGTGACATCAAACCCCATCTGTTCGCCAAATCGGACCAGATCAGCGGCATTGCCTGCGCGGCCCTTGCCGAAACAGAAATCGGCACCCACCACCACATGGGTCAAACCCAGACCGTCGCGGATCACGCGGGCGCAGAATTCTTCCGGCGACAGACCGGCCAAAGCATGGTTGAAATTCAACTCATAAAGCTTTTCCACACCCAGCTTTTCCAACCGGCCCACCCGTGCTTCGGGTGACATCAAGCGGAAGGGCGGGGCATCGGGGGCAAAGAATTCGCGTGGATGCGGTTCAAACGTCAAAATCCCCAGCGGTGCGTCGGCACGCCGCGCCAGATCAATGACGGACAGGTGCCCGCGATGGACACCGTCGAAATTGCCGATGGCGACGCTGGTGCCGCGATCCTGTGGCTCGATGAATTGAAAGTCTCGTATGATGCGCATGGCGAAGGCCTAGCCGCGCGGCCCCGCGCTGGCAAGAGGTCCAATTGCAAAGTTGCGCATTCCCCCAAGACCGTCCCCCATAGCTGCCCGCCAAAGCCGTCTGGCGTCCGGCGGGGCAGGGGGCAACAGGTCAGTGGGCGGCGGTCACTTCTGACGCGGGCCGCGCATGCGGTGGATCGTGTCGCGCACACGCCCCCAATCGGCGGCCTCGGCCTCATTGCCTGCGGCCTCGCATTCGCGCATCTTGGCGGAGACTTCGATAATTGCACTGTCGCCGTGGGCGGCAATCAGTCGGCTGGCATAGTCACTGGTCTGGATGGCGTCCATTGGTGTTTCCTCGCGTTGGGTTCGGACTCACTCGGGGCGCTCTGGATAGCATATTTTGCCAAAATTTTGAAGGTCAGCTCCAGCCGTAGTTAAAACTGACACTGATCCGGTTGTCTTCCGAGGCGTTCATCGGCACCTCGTGGCGCAGGAAGCTTTCCCATAACAGGACATCGCCGACTTTGGGGGCCTCATATATAAAGGTGCGCAGATCTTCGCGCGCGTCCTTGCGGCGTGCCGGGGCGGCCATCATCCGTTCCGATCGCGGATCTTCCAATTTCAACGCCGAGGCCCCGTCGGGCATCGCAACATAGGTGGTGCCACTGATCACCGAATGCGGGTGAATATGTGATGAATGAAATCCGCCCTCTGGCAGGATGTTGATCCAGATATCTTCAAGCTTCAGCGCCCGCCCGTCGAGATCAAATTCAAGATCCTCGGCAAAGGCCGCGACATGGGCATCCAGCGATTTCACCAGATCCGCAAAGATCGGAAACCGCCAGGGCAGGTCGGTCAGCGAGGCATAAGAAGTGTAGCCGGGATAATCGTTATCCTCACACCAATCCTGGCGGCCTCGTCATCTTCGGCAATCACAAGGCAGGAGTTCTCCAACTCTGCGGCGTCAAGGATCGGGCTATGCTCCGACAGCGGAGCACGGTAAAGGCGGGTCACAAAGAGGGAACGGATATTGGCCATGGGGCTGGTTTAAACCCGCGTTGGATAATGGGCAATCACGAGTATTCCCGGTGGAACGGGAAAACACCTTGCCAAGATGTGGTTTCACGCCTATACGGCCCCTTCATCCAAGCACTCCAGCGGACAAAGGGTGACCCCTCGCGGGGCCCTCCGTTGATGTTGAAGAAGGAAAAAGGCGATGAAAGCCAACGAATTGCGTGAAAAGACGCCGGATCAGCTTCGTGAAGATCTGGCCAATCTGAAAAAAGAAATCGTTCAACCTGCGCTTCCAGCAAGCGACCGGGTCGATGGAAAACACAGCCCGCATGCGCACCGTTAAGCGTGACGTGGCGCGTGTGAAGACCATTTTGAACCAAAAAGCCGCAGCAGCAGCTGAATAAGGAGCCAGAAAATGCCCAAACGTATCCTTTCTGGCACCGTGACCAGCGATGCCAACGCCCAAACCGTAACCGTGTCGGTAGAACGCCGTTTCAAGCACCCGGTTCTGCGGAAAACCATTCGTAAGTCCAAAAAATATCGGGCGCACGATGAAAAGAACGCCTTCAAGGTCGGCGACACAGTTCGAATCATCGAATGTGCCCCGAAGTCGAAGACGAAACGCTGGGAGGTTCTGGAGGCGTAAGCGCCCCCAGGCCTTTTGGTTTGATCGAAACCCTGGGGAACAGGCAATAAAGCCCCCCAAAGGTCAGGAGAAACCCCATGATCCAGATGCAGACCAATCTGGATGTCGCTGACAACTCCGGCGCTCGCCGGGTGCAGTGCATCAAGGTTCTGGGTGGTTCCAAGCGTAAATACGCTTCTGTTGGCGACATCATTGTCGTCTCGGTAAAGGAAGCCATCCCGCGTGGTCGCGTAAAGAAAGGTGACGTCCGCAAGGCCGTCGTCGTGCGCACCGCCAAAGAAGTCCGTCGTGAAGACGGCACAGCGATCCGCTTTGATCGCAACGCAGCTGTTATCCTGAATAACAACAACGAACCCGTCGGCACCCGTATCTTCGGGCCGGTTGTTCGTGAACTGCGCGCCAAAAGCTTCATGAAAATCATCTCGCTCGCCCCGGAGGTGCTGTAAGATGGCTGCCAAGTTGAAAAAGGGCGACAAGGTCGTCGTGCTGGCCGGCAAGGATAAAGGCAAAGAGGGTTCGATTTCCTCGGTCAATCCCGCCGCAGGCAAAGCAATTGTGGAAGGCGTCAATGTCGCCATCCGCCACCAGAAACAATCCCAGACAAGCCAGGGCGGTCGTACCCCCCAGGCAATGCCGATCGACCTGTCGAACCTGGCGCTTCTGGATGCCAATGGCAAAGCAACCCGCGTCGGTTTCCGCATGGAAGGTGACAAGAAGGTTCGTTTTGCCAAGACCACGGGGGACGTGATTGATGCTTGATGCTGCAACTTATACCCCGCGTCTGCGTTCGCTTTATGACGACACCATCCGTGGTGCTCTGAAAGAAGAATTCTCGTACAAGAACGAGATGCAGATCCCGCGTCTGGACAAGATTGTTCTGAACATTGGCTGCGGTCGCGCCGCCGTGAAAGACAGCAAGAAAGCCAAATCGGCCCAGGCCGATCTGACAGCAATTGCCGGTCAACACGCGGTTGTCACCATCGCCAAGAACTCGATCGCGGGTTTCCGCGTTCGCGAAGGCATGCCAATGGGCGCCAAGGCGACCCTGCGCGGCGCGCGCATGTATGACTTCCTCGACCGTTTGATCACTGTCGCTATGCCCCGTATCCGCGACTTCCGCGGCATTTCGGGCAAGTCGTTTGATGGCCGTGGCAACTATGCCCTGGGTATCAAGGAACATATCGTGTTCCCCGAGATCGACTTCGACAAGGTGGACGAGGCCTGGGGCCTGGACATCGTGATCGCCACCACCGCGGCAACTGATGCGGAAGCCAAGGCGCTGTTGAAAGCATTCAACATGCCCTTCAATTCGTGACGCGGGCGAGAGGATAAAGACATGGCTAAGAAAGCAATGATCGAACGTGAGAAGAAGCGCCAGAAGCTGGTGGCACAATACGCCACCAAACGCGCCGAACTCAAAGAAATCGCAAACGACGAATCCAAGCCGATGGAAGAGCGCTTCAAAGCGCGTCTGAAACTGGCGAAATTGCCGCGCAACTCGTCGGCAACCCGTTTGCACAACCGCTGCCAGCTGACCGGTCGTCCGCACGCGTACTACCGCAAGCTGCGCATCAGCCGTATCGCGCTGCGTGAACTGGGCTCCAAAGGCCTGCTTCCCGGCGTCGTGAAATCGAGCTGGTAAGGGAGGGTATATAGATGAACGATCCTATCGGCGATATGCTCACTCGTATCCGCAACGCCCAGATGCGCGGCAAGTCGACTGTGTCGACCCCGGCGTCGAAGCTGCGGGCCTGGGTGCTCGATGTGCTTGCGGATGAAGGTTACATTCGTGGCTACGAGAAAACCACTGACGAACGCGGTCACCCCGCGATCGAAATCAGCCTGAAGTACTTTGACGGAACCCCCGTCATCCGCGAATTGCAGCGGGTGTCGAAACCGGGCCGTCGCGTGTACATGGGTGTGGACGAAATCCCCACGGTCCGTCAGGGCCTTGGTGTTTCCATCGTCTCCACTTCGAAGGGTGTCATGTCGGATGCAAATGCACGCACTGCCAATATTGGCGGCGAAGTGCTTTGCACCGTATTCTAAGGAGGTTTGAGATATGTCTCGTATCGGCAAACAGCCTGTCGCTCTTCCTGATGGCGTAACGGCATCCATGTCGGGTCAGACCATTGAGGTCAAAGGCCCAAAAGGCACCAAAAGCTTTACCGCAACCGACGACGTGACGCTGACCATCGCAGATGGCACCGTCAAGGTCGAACCGCGCGGCAAGTCCAAACGTGCCCGTCAACAATGGGGCATGAGCCGCACCGTTGTGGCGAACCTGGTGCATGGTGTGTCCAACACGTTCAAGAAAGAACTTGAAATCCAAGGTGTTGGTTATCGTGCACAGCTGCAGGGCAAGGTTCTGAAACTGAACCTTGGTCTGTCCCACGACGTTGATTTCCAAATTCCGGAAGGTATCACCGTGACTGTTCCGAAGCCGACTGAAATCGTGATCGAAGGTCACGACATTCAAGAAGTCGGCCAGGTCGCGGCGAACATTCGCGCATGGCGCAAGCCCGAGCCCTATAAAGGCAAAGGCATCCGCTACAAAGGCGAATATATCTTCCAGAAGGAAGGCAAGAAGAAGTAAGGACGAAGGCAATGGCAAACAGCAAAAGACAACTGTTCCTCAAACGCCGTCTGCGCGTCCGGAACAAACTCCGCAAGATGAACCGTGGGCGCGTGCGTCTGTCGGTACATCGCTCGAACAAGAACATCTCGGTCCAGCTGATCGACGACGTGCAGGGCAAGACACTTGCCTCCGCGTCCTCGCTCGAAAAGGATCTGGGCGTTCTGGGCAAGAACAACGCGGAAGCCGCGTCGAAAGTGGGCACTGTTATCGCAGAGCGCGCCAAGGCAGCCGGTGTCGAAGAATGTTACTTCGACCGTGGTGGTTTCCTGTTTCACGGTGGCATCAAGGCTCTGGCCGATGCTGCGCGTGAAGGTGGCCTGAAGTTCTAAGATGTGGGGGCGCGTCACTCGCGCCCCTCGATGATCGGGGGCCTCGGAGAGATCCGGGGCCACTGCGATTGAAAAGACCCGGCGCGATTGCCGCGCCAGACATAAAGGATTTGCCACATGGCAGAACGTGAAAACAGAGGCCGGGGCCGTCGCGATCGCGATGAGACACCGGAATTCGCAGACCGTCTGGTCGCGATCAACCGGGTTTCCAAAACCGTAAAAGGTGGTAAGCGCTTCGGCTTTGCCGCTCTTGTGGTTGTTGGTGACCAAAAAGGCCGCGTTGGTTTCGGCAAAGGTAAAGCGAAAGAGGTCCCTGAGGCCATTCGCAAAGCCACCGAACAAGCCAAGCGCCAGATGATCCGCGTGCCGCTGCGCGAAGGTCGCACGCTGCACCACGACATCGAAGGTCGTCATGGCGCCGGCAAGGTTGTCATGCGGACCGCCCCCCAGGGTACTGGTATCATCGCCGGTGGTCCGATGCGGGCCGTGTTCGAAATGTTGGGTGTTCAGGACGTGGTCGCAAAATCGACCGGTTCGCAGAACCCCTATAACATGATCCGTGCCACGCTGAACGCGCTGACCCGCGAATCGAGCCCCCGTATGGTGGCCCAGCGTCGCGGCAAAAAAGTGGCCGACATCCTGCCCAAGCGTGAAGACGCCCCGGCAGAATCGACTCAAGTCGCTGAGGAGGCCTGAAGCACATGGCAAAAACCATCGTCGTGAAACAGATCGGTTCGCCGATCCGTCGCCCGGAAATCCAGCGCAAGACGCTGATCGGCCTGGGCCTGAACAAGATGCACAAAACCCGCGAGCTTGAGGATACCCCCTCGATCCGCGGCATGGTCAGCAAGATCTCGCATCTGGTCGAAATCATCGAAGAACGCGGCTAAGCCTTTTTACAAGGTTGCACCGGTGAAAATACAACGCCCTCCGAGATTTCGGGGGGCGTTTTCGCGTTTATGGACTGCATTCTGTCCGAAGTGACGTAGCGGCATGTTGTAGTTTGGGCGTGTTGTCAGGGAGCCTGACCCGACGAAAACATCCTTGGTTGTTTGAAATTTATAGTATTTTCAGTACCTTATCGCCAATTTGCACGTTCCTATGCTGCATTGCAGAAAATGCATGGCGGGTTGTCTGTAACGTGCGTTGTTAGCGCTGCCGTCTCGGCCTATCTGTTTGGCACGGAGGACGTGAAACCAAACAAACATCAGGGAATAGGCCCTGAACCTTCGAAAGGACGCACAACATGGCACATGCACTGTCAAACACTTCCATCGGCTTCGGCCCGAATTCCAGCGTTTCCAAGCTGGTTACAGCATTCAAAACTGCGCGCGCCCGTCGGGCGATCTTTGCGCAGACATACTCAGAGCTGGCAAGTCTGAATGACCGCGAACTGGCCGACATCGGCGTAGCACGCAGCAACATTCGCGCAATTGCCAAGAAGCACGCAGAAAGCGCGCTCTGAGCTAAACCTCGGGGAAGGGCGGGGCTGTAGAGCGGAGCACGAGCATCCGGCGCAGCGGCCAGTAAGGGCCAGCCCACTCCCACGAACATCATTGATGCGCCACGCGCGCGGCCGGTCCATCGGGAACGGCACATCCAAAGGAACACGAAAATGGCATTTATCCAAAACACAGCAACAACAAACGACGGCTTTGGCTTTGCATCCAAGGTTTATGACTTCTTCGCAGGCATCCAAACCGCCGCCCGCAAGCAGAAGGTCTATGCTGACACTTATGCAGAACTGTCGTCGCTGACCAATCGCGAGCTGGCCGACATCGGCATCGGCCGCAGCGACATCAAGGCAATCGCCCTGGACCAGGCAGGTCTGTAAGCGACTGCCGCGGTGATCGTTGAACGGGCTGACATCAGTCCGAACACACATAGAGCATTTCAGAACGCGCCGGAAACGGCGCGTTTTTTGCATTTTTGCGACCGGGTTGATTGCGCCCTGGACGGCGTTTGCAAACTGCCAGTGCTTTCAGCAAGGTGATTGCATTTTGTGCAGATCGGGTATGTCAAACTGTCGTTAGTGGTTGGTGCTGGCTGGGTATACGACAGCCACAGACACTCACTCTTGGAATGAAAACAATGACATTTCTGAAATCGATCGCCGCCCGTGTTGCCCGTGCCCTGCGTGCAGAGCCGGTACCTTGCTGGACTGACTATCTGCGTCAAACCGGCGGCAAAGCCTGATATCTTGCTGACCAAGCCGATGCTTGGGTTTGCATAAATGCGACGATAGCGCGGCACCACTTGCGTGGCGCCGCTTGCGCCGTTATACGCGCCCGGTGACCCAATGAGGTCACAACTCATGTAAACAAAAAACGCCGTGGTCTGCCAAATTCGCTTCGGGGCAGCATCCGGCAAGGAGAAGCGATATGAAACTGAATGAACTTCACGACAATCCCGGTGCAACAAAACGCCGCAAGCGTGTTGGCCGTGGTCCGGGTTCCGGAATGGGCAAAACTGCCGGTCGTGGTATCAAAGGTCAGAAATCCCGTTCGGGTGTGGCGATCAAGGGCTACGAGGGCGGCCAGATGCCGCTGTACCAACGTCTGCCAAAGCGTGGCTTCAACAAGCCGAACCGCAAGGCATACGCTGTTATCAACCTTGGCCTGATCCAGAAATTTGTTGATGCAGGCAAGCTTGACGCCGCATCGATCACCGAAGACAGCCTGGTCGCTTCGGGCGCGCTGCGCCGCAAATTGGACGGCGTGCGCGTGCTGGCCAAAGGTGAATTGACCACCAAAGCGACCATTTCGGTCACCGGTGCCTCGAAGGCCGCAATTGATGCGGTTGCAAAGGCTGGCGGCTCTTTGACGGTCACAGCTGCAGCAGCAGCCGAATAAGCGGGTTGTGGGGGGCGCGTTCGCCCCTTACATAGCTTACAGTTTTCCAAACGCCGCCCGCCGGAAAACGGTCAGGGCGGCGTTTTCATAGAGCGAGACACTAAAGCCATGGTATCAGCAGTAGAGCAGATGGCGGCCAACACCAGCTGGGCGGCGCTTGGCAAGGCGACCGACCTGCGTAACCGCATCCTCTTCACCCTCGGTCTTCTGATCGTCTATCGTCTTGGCACCTTTATTCCGGTGCCCGGAATTGATGGTGCGGCGCTGCGCGAGTTCATGGAACAGGCGGGCCAGGGGATCGGCGGCATGGTGTCGATGTTCACCGGCGGCGCTTTGGGCCGGATGGGGATCTTTGCTCTGGGAATCATGCCCTATATCTCGGCCTCGATCATTGTACAGCTGCTGACCTCGATGGTGCCTGCGCTGGAACAATTGAAAAAAGAGGGCGAGCAGGGCCGCAAGAAAATCAACCAATGGACCCGCTACGGCACCGTGTTCCTCGCGACATTTCAGGCCTATGGCCTTGCGGTTTCGCTTGAGGCCGGGGATCTGGTCACCGATCCGGGTTGGTATTTCCGCGCCGCGACAGTGATCACCTTGGTCGGTGGCACCATGTTCCTTATGTGGATTGGTGAGCAGATCACGGCACGTGGTCTTGGCAACGGCATCTCGTTGATCATCTTTGTTGGTATCATCGCCGAAGTTCCGGCCGCATTGGCGCAATTCTTTGCCTCTGGCCGCAGCGGGGCCATCAGCCCGGCGGTGATTGTCGGGGTCATGGTGATGGTGATCGTGGTGATCATGTTCGTGGTCTTTATGGAGCGCGCGCTGCGCAAGATCACGATCCAGTATCCGCGCCGTCAGCAGGGCATGAAAATTTCCGAAGCCCAGCAGAGCCACCTGCCGGTCAAGGTGAACCCGGCAGGCGTGATCCCGGCGATCTTTGCCTCGTCGCTGTTGTTGCTGCCGACCACAATCGCCACATTCAGCGGCAATCAGACCAGCCCGATCATGTCGACGATCCTGGCCTATTTCGGCCCTGGCCAGCCGCTCTATCTGGCGTTCTTTGCCTTCATGATCGTGTTCTTTGCCTATTTCTATACCTTCAACGTCTCGTTCAAACCCGATGACGTGGCGGACAACCTGAAGAATCAGAACGGATTTGTGCCCGGCATTCGCCCCGGTCCGAAAACGGCGGAATACCTGGAATATGTCGTCAATCGCGTGCTTGTGCTTGGATCGGCCTATCTGGCGGCGGTCTGTCTTTTGCCTGAAATTCTGCGCGGTCAGTTTGCGATCCCGTTCTATTTCGGCGGCACCTCGGTACTGATTGTGGTGTCGGTCACCATGGACACGATCCAGCAGGCGCAAAGCCATCTTCTGGCCCATCAATACGAAGGTCTGATTCAGAAGTCGCAGCTGCGTGGTAAAAGCAAGTCGCGCAAGAAGCGCAGCCCTGTCCGGAGATAACACCCCATGAACATCATTCTTCTTGGCCCCCCCGGCGCGGGCAAAGGTACACAAGCGCGCATTCTTGTTCAGGAACGCGGTATGGTTCAGCTTTCGACCGGCGACATGCTGCGCGAAGCCAAGGACAGTGGCACGACCATGGGCAAACGCGTCGCAGAGGTCATGGCGCGCGGTGAACTGGTGACCGATGAGATCGTGATCGGCCTGATCGAAGAGAAACTGGAAAAAGATGCCAATTGCGGCTTTATCTTTGACGGTTTCCCCCGGACGCTGGCCCAGGCTGACGCGCTGGAGGCTTTGCTGGCCAAACATGGCAAATCGCTGAATGCGGTGATCGAAATGCGGGTCGATGACGAGGCGCTGGTGGCGCGGATCACTGCGCGTTCGACCTGTGGTTCTTGTGGCGAGGTCTATAATGATCAGACCAAACCTTGGCCCGCCGATGGCAAATGCAGCAATTGCGGCAGCACCGATCAGAAGCGTCGCGCCGATGACAACGAAGAAAGCCTGCGCACGCGGTTGATGGCATATTACAAGCAAACATCGCCGCTGATTGGCTATTACTATGCCAAGGGCAAACTGCGTCCGATCGACGGCATGGGGTCACCGACCGAGGTGCGCCACGAAATGGGAATTCAGCTGGGTTGATCGTTTTTGACTCCGATTCCCGGACCGGCACCGGCCCTGTTTTACCGACAATGGGCCCGCGTTTTAGAAAACTCTTGACAGGGGGTTGACGATGCGCCCGCAGGCTCATAGTTACCCCTATCTCGCCTTAGGCGAGTGATTCCCATTTGGGAATGCTATCACCTCGAAATCAGCGGCGGCCCGGGCGCATATTGCCTCGGGCTTACGTTGTGAAAAAAGGTTCTGGAACCACGGAACCGCAACGCAAAAGGAAGAAGACACTTGGCACGTATCGCCGGCGTTAACATCCCGACCCACAAACGGGTCCCGATCGCCCTGACTTATATTACCGGAATTGGCCACACCTCGGCCCGCGAAATCTGCAAATCCGTGAACATCGACGAATTCGCGTCGTGTGAACGAGCTGTCCGATGCCGAAGTGCTTGCTGTGCGCGAACACATCGACGCCAACTATAGCGTCGAAGGTGACCTGCGCCGCGAAGTGCAGATGAACATCAAGCGTCTGATGGACCTTGGCTGCTACCGTGGCCTGCGCCACCGTCGCAACCTCCCTGTTCGCGGTCAGCGGACCCATACCAATGCGCGCACGCGCAAAGGCCCGGCGAAAGCAATCGCTGGCAAGAAGAAGTAAGGGAGGCCTGATCCAATGGCACGTGATACTCGTCGCGCAACGAAGAAGAAGGTTTCCAAGAACATCGCAACTGGCGTTGCGCATGTGAACTCTTCTTTCAACAACACCAAAATCCTGATTTCCGACGTACAAGGCAATGCAATCGCATGGTCGTCCGCGGCACCATGGGTTTCAAAGGGTCGCGTAAATCGACCCCTTATGCCGCACAGATGGCTGCTGAAGATGCGGGCAAAAAAGCCGCAGATCACGGCATGAAGACGCTGGAAGTCGAAGTTCAAGGCCCCGGTTCGGGTCGTGAGTTCGGCCCTGCGCGCCCTGGCTGCGATCGGTTTCAACATCACTTCGATCCGTGATGTGACCCCGATGGCCCACAATGGCTGTCGCCCGCCAAAGCGTCGCCGCGTCTAATCTGAGAATACTGGTTTGGGGCCGGGCCTTCGGGTGCGGCCTCATGCTGTCAAATGGTAACCTCGGGCGCTTTTGCCTTTGGACATGGGGTAAGAGCAGGAATGGAGGGACGCATGATCCACAAGAACTGGGCCGAATTGATCAAGCCAACACAGTTGGACGTCAAACCCGGCAACGATCCTGCACGTCAGGCCACCGCCGTGGCCGAACCCTTGGAACGCGGCTTTGGTCTCACGCTCGGCAATGCGCTGCGCCGTGTGCTGATGTCGTCGCTTCAGGGTGCCGCGATCACATCCGTACAGATCGACAACGTTCTGCATGAATTCTCCAGCGTGGCTGGCGTACGTGAAGACGTGACAGATGTTGTGCTGAACCTCAAGGGTGTTGCCCTGCGCATGGAAGTCGAAGGGCCGAAGCGCCTGTCGATCAATGCCAAGGGTCCGGGTGTTGTCACCGCCGGTGACATTTCCGACAGCGCCGGCATCGAAGTGCTGAACAAGGATCATGTGATCTGCCACCTCGACGAGGGCGCGGATGTCTACATGGAACTGACCGTCAACACCGGCAAAGGCTATGTTGCGGCTGACAAGAACAAGCCGGAAGACGCGCCGATCGGGTTGATCCCGATTGATGCGATCTATTCGCCGGTCAAGAAAGTGTCGTATGACGTGCAACCGACCCGCGAAGGTCAGGTTCTCGACTATGACAAGCTGACGTTGAAAATCGAAACCGACGGTTCGGTCACACCAGAAGATGCCGTGGCATATGCTGCGCGTATCCTTCAGGACCAACTGTCGATCTTCGTCAACTTCGACGAGCCGGAATCGGCATCGCGTCAGGATGATGATGATGGTCTGGAATTCAACCCGCTGCTGCTGAAGAAAGTGGACGAGCTGGAGCTTTCTGTCCGGTCTGCAAACTGCCTGAAGAACGACAATATCGTGTATATTGGCGATCTGATTCAGAAGACCGAAGCAGAGATGCTGCGCACGCCGAACTTTGGCCGCAAGTCGTTGAACGAGATCAAGGAAGTGCTGTCCGGCATGGGCCTGCACCTTGGCATGGATGTCGAGGATTGGCCGCCAGACAACATCGAAGATCTGGCGAAGAAATTCGAAGACGCATTTTGATCGTCTTTGACATTGAACGGAAAGGGCAGGGCGCAAGCGCTGCCCTTTTTCGTTGTGGTACCGCGTTCCAAAGACGTTACTTCATGATTTCGTGAAATAGGATTGCCGCGCCCGTCGAATCCCGCTAATCCGCCGTCAGTGCAGAGTGTTCTGCGCCAATCGGACACAGGGATGACGGTATGAGCGTTTTGATCCACCACAACCCGGATTGCGGCACATCGCGCAATGTCCTGGCCATATTGACCAAGGCGGGCCTTGATCCGGTGGTCAATCTCTACCTTGAAACCGGCTGGACACGTCCGCAATTGCTGGGCCTGTTCGCGGCTGCCGGCATCACCCCGCGCGACGCATTGCGGGTCAGACGATCCCCGGCCGAGGAACTTGGTCTGACCGATCCCGCTGTGTCAGATGATGCGCTTTTGGATGCCATGATCGAACATCCGATTCTGGTGAACCGCCCGATTGTCTGCACGCCGTTGGGTGTGAAGCTCTGTCGCCCGTCCGAAGCGGTGTTGGATCTGATCGCGGATTGGCCTGCCGGGCCGCTGTTCAAGGAAGACGGTGACATGATTTTGAATGAAGCAGGAGAGCGCGTTGTCTGACGATCCCACCACCCCGAATCTGGATGACGCCCAGGTGCAGCAGCCAAATGCCGATGAATTGGGCAACCCGCTGCGGTCGACACATGCGGCGCAAATCCTTTTGCTGCATGGGTCTCTGCGGGACCGGTCCTATTCACGTCTCGTGAACGAAGAAGCGGCCCGCATCCTGAAGAAGCTGGGCTGTGAGACGCGGGTGTTCGACCCCTCTGGCCTGCCGCTGCCGGATGATGCCGACGCCAGCCACCCCAAGGTGCAGGAACTGCGCGATCTGGTGGCCTGGTCCGAGGGCATGGTCTGGTGTTCGCCGGAACGCCACGGGTCGATGTCCGGGATCATGAAGACCCAGATCGACTGGATTCCCCTGTCCATCGGCGCGGTCCGCCCAACCCAGGGCAAGACGCTGGCGGTGATGCAGGTCTCTGGCGGCTCGCAAAGCTTTAATGCGGTGAACCAGATGCGGGTGTTGGGGCGCTGGATGCGCTGTCTGACCATCCCGAATCAAAGCTCTGTGGCCAAGGCGTTTCTGGAATTTGATGATGCCGGTCGGATGAAGCCATCGGCCTATTACCGGCGAATTGTGGATGTGATGGAGGAATTGGTGAAATTCACCCTGCTGACCCGCGATCTGAAGGACCATTTGACCGACCGCTACAGCGAACGGGTCGAAAGCGCGGCCGATCTGTCGAAAAGGGTGAACCAAAAGGCGATCTGAGGCCCGTTCCGGGGCTTGTCGTGGCACCCGCTTTCGGCTAAAGACCGGCATCCGATTGGACAACGATTCAATTGGCAAAGTTGGGGCCGTTTGGCCCCTTCGTATTTCCGGGCAAAGCCCGGTCGCAAGAATGGGCATCCCGCCCCAAGGAGAGTGGCCCGCCGCATGGGTCGCCGGACAAAGCATAAAGAAGGAAAGACCACATGCGTCACGCAAAAGGCTATCGCCGCCTCAACCGCACCCATGAGCACCGCAAAGCGCTGATCTCGAACATGTCGGGATCGCTCATCGAGCATGAACAAATCAAAACCACCCTGCCGAAAGCCAAAGAGCTGAAGCGCGCGGTGGAAAAGCTGATCACTCTTGGCAAACGTGGCGATCTGCACGCCCGTCGTCAGGCCGCAGCCCAGCTGAAAGAAGACAAAGACGTCGCAAAATTGTTCGACGTGCTTGGCCCGCGTTACGCCGAGCGTAACGGCGGCTACACCCGCGTTCTGAAAGCCGGTTTCCGTTATGGTGACATGGCGCCGATGGCCATCATCGAGCTGGTCGACCGTGATGTCGACGCCAAAGGCGCCGCCGACAAGGCCCGCCTTGCCGAGCTTGAGGCCGCCGAAGACTAAAACCGACCAAGTTTTGACCATCCGAAACCCCTGCTCATCCGAGCGGGGGTTTTTCTTTGCCATTCTGGTGTGTTGCTGGTTTTTAGGGGTGGCCCACCCACGCCGGAGATTGTCATGAAATTTCGCTTGTCTGCCTTTGATATTCAGGGGCTTGCCTTTGGGATCGTGATGATCAGCCTCGGGGTTCTGTTCCTGAAATCCGCGGGGTTGGTCACCGGCCAGACCGCCGGAATTGCCCTTTTGCTGTCTTATCTGTTGCCGCTGGACTTTGGCCCGCTGTTTTTTCTGATCGGTGTGCCGTTTCTGGTGCTTGCCTGGGTCAAACGCGGCCCGGTTTTTGCCCTGCGCACCATCATTGTGGTTGTCGGGGTGTCGATCGTTTCCGACGTGTTTGGCCGGTTTGTCCTGTTTGAACGGCTGGATGCACCGCTGGCGGCCCTTCTTGGCGGCGCGAGCAGCGGGATCGGTCTGGTCGCGGTGTTCCGCCACAATGCGTCAGCCGGGGGGATGACGATCCTCGGCATCATTTTGGAACAAAAAACCGGGTTCAAGGCCGGCTGGTTCCAGCTTTCGGTGGATGCCTTTGTCTTTCTGGCTTCGGCCTTTGTGCTCAGCCCGTCCCAGTTGGCCTATTCGTTTCTGGGGGCGTTGATCACCAATTTCGCAGTGATCTGGAATTTTGATGTCGCCCAAAGCGCAACGGGGCGTCCGGGGTATGGCCGCCCGGCCAACAGCCCGCCTCCCTTGCAATAGCGGGGCGATAGGGACATATCTGAACTCCAATCTCGGAGGGGTTCGATGTTCCGTTTGTTCCTGATTTGCCTGTCTTTTGTGTCGCTCGTGATGTCGGCGCAGGGCGAGACGCGGGTGCCGCAAAATCAATCTGAAATCTCGCTCAGCTTTGCGCCGCTGGTCCGCGAGGCCGCGCCCGCCGTCGTCAACATTTATGCCAGACGCGTGGTCGAAAGCCAGCGCAGGCCCTTTGCCGATGATCCGTTCTTTGGCCAGCTTTTCCGCGACTTCGGCAATACGCGCCCCCGCGTGCAAAATTCGCTGGGCTCCGGGGTGATCCTGTCGGCGGATGGGATTGTGGTGTCAAACTACCATGTGGTGGGGCAGGCGACGGATATTCGTGTTGTGCTGAACGACCGGCGGGAATTCAGCGCCTCGGTTCTGTTGTCGGATGAGCAAAGCGATCTGGCCATTCTGCAACTTGATGGCGGGGACGAGATGCCGCATCTGGATTTTCGCGACAGTGATACGGTCGAGGTCGGCGAATTGGTGCTGGCCATCGGCAATCCCTTTGGGGTGGGCCAGACGGTGTCGTCCGGCATTGTTTCGGGGTTGGCGCGGTCGGGCATGGCCACTGGCAACATGCGCGGCTATTTCATTCAGACCGATGCGCCAATCAATCCCGGTAATTCCGGCGGTGCCTTGATTGATGTTCAGGGGCGGTTGATTGGCATCAATACCTCGATTCTGACCCGGTCGGGGGGATCAAACGGCATTGGTTTTGCCATTCCGGCCTCGCTTGTGCAGCAATTTGTGGAACAGGCGCGTCAGGGACATGCGCGGTTTCAGCGCCCCTGGGCGGGGCTCAGCGGCCAGGGGGTAGACGCCGATCTGGCCGAGAGCCTGGGCCTGGATCTGCCCGGTGGGGTGGTGATTGCGGATATGCATGACGCCAGCCCCTTTGCCGCCGCCGGGCTGGGCGTGGGGGATGTGATCGTTGCGGTGGATGGCCAGCCGGTGAATACGCCACCCGAAATGATTTTCCGCATGGCGGTGCGCGGGATTGGCGCCACGGCCGAAGTCAGCTTTGTCCAGAATGGCGAAGTGAGGGCGGCCTCTGTCGACATGATCGCCCCGCCGGACCTGCCGCCGCGTGACGAGGTCACATTGGGCGCGCGTGATCTGTTGACCGACCTCAGAATTGCCCGGCTCAACCCGGCGGTGCGCGACGAATTGGGTTTCGGCGAAGACGCCGAAGGCGTGGTTGTGCTGGCCACTGGAGAAATCGGTGCCCGGCTGGGCCTGCGAGAAGGTGATATTCTGTTGGCGATTGGCCGCAATGTTGTCGTCGAACCGGGGGATGTGGCGCCTCTGTTGCGCAATCTGTCGGGCCGTGTGGCCATCCAGATCCAACGTGGCAGCCGTCGAATTGCGCTGCGGTTCCGGCTTTAGCGGCGTGGCGGATTTATTTGACACAGGCGCGGGGGCAACCCCCGACACCGCACCGCGTCCCCTGGCCGACCGGCTGCGCCCAGCGGCGCTGGACGAGGTAATTGGCCAGGAACAGGTGCTTGGGCCCGAAGCGCCGCTTGGGGTGATGCTGGGGGCGGCGCGCTGTCGTCCTTGGTGTTCTGGGGGCCGCCGGGGGTGGGCAAAACCACGATCGCACGGTTGTTGGCGGATGCCACCGATCTGCATTTCGTTCAGATCAGCGCGATTTTCACCGGGGTTTCCGACCTGCGCAAAGTGTTCGAGGCCGCCCGCCACCGCCGGGCCAATGGTCAGGGCACGCTATTGTTTGTCGACGAAATCCATCGTTTCAACAAGGCACAGCAGGACGGGTTCCTGCCGCATATGGAGGATGGCACCATCCTTCTGGTGGGGGCGACCACGGAAAACCCCAGTTTTGAGTTGAACGCCGCGCTTCTGAGCCGCGCACAGGTGCTGGTGCTGACCCGGCTGGAACTGGCGGATCTGGAACGGCTGGCACAGCGGGCCGAAAGAGAGCTGGATCGCGCCTTGCCGCTGGATGGTCCCGCGCGAGAGGCGCTGTTGGAAATGGCCGACGGCGATGGCCGGGCGCTGCTGAACCTTGTCGAACAGATCATGGCCTGGGATGTGCCGGACAAGCTGGACACCACCGCATTGTCGGGACGGTTGATGCGGCGCGCGGCGCAATACGACAAATCCGGCGATGCGCATTACAATCTGATTTCCGCGCTGCACAAATCGGTGCGGGGGTCGGACCCGGATGCGGCGCTTTACTGGTTTGCCCGGATGCTGGAGGGCGGCGAAGATCCGCGATACCTCGCCCGGCGGATCACCCGCATGGCGGTCGAAGACATCGGGCTGGCCGATCCCCAGGCCCAGGCCTATTGCGTGCAAGCCTGGGAAACCTTTGAACGGCTGGGCAGCCCCGAAGGCGAATTGGCGATTGCCCAGGCGCTGGTCTATCTGGCGCTGGCGCCGAAATCCAACGGGGTCTATGTGGCCTACAAGGCCGCAAGACGCGAGGCCAAGCGCACCGGTTCTGAACCACCACCGAAACATATCCTGAATGCGCCGACCCGGTTGATGAAGGATCAGGGTTATGGCGACGGCTATGCCTATGACCATGATGCCGAAGACGGGTTTTCCGGCCAGAACTATTTCCCCGATACCATGAAACGACCCGAGCTTTATGTGCCGGTGGAACGCGGCTTCGAGCGCGAGTTGAAGAAGCGGGTCGATTATTTCGCCAAGCTGCGCCGCAAGCGCGAAAGCTAGGGCACAGCCCTTCACCTTGACAATACCGCCCCCCCGCGCGACAGACGCGCCATGACAACAACGCTTATGCAGGTGGCCCTTGGCGGCGCTCTCGGTGCCAGCGCCCGGTATCTGACCGGTTTGGCCGTGGTGCGTCTGATGGGGCATGGATTTCCCTGGGGCACCTTTGCGGTCAATGTGCTTGGGTCGTTTTTGATGGGGGTGTTGGTGGTGGTGCTGTCGCAGTATCATGCCACCCGGTTTGCGCCGCTGGTGATCACCGGGTTTCTTGGTGGGTTCACGACGTTTTCGGCGTTCTCGCTGGACACGGTGGCATTGTTTGAACGCGGTCAGATGACCGCAGCGGCGTTTTATGTTCTGGCGTCTGTTGGATTGGCGATTGCGGCATTGTTTGCCGGGATGATGGCCGCAAAGGGGTATTTCGCATGAGTGGTGTTCAACGTCAGATAGTCGGTGACGGGGATGGTGGCCAACGGATTGACCGGTGGCTGCGGCGGATGTTTCCGCATCTGTCACAGGGCCGGATCGAAAAGATGTGCCGCAAGGGCGAGCTGCGTCTTGACGGGGCGCGGGTCAAATCCTCGGCCCGGGTCGAAGCGGGCCAGGAGGTGCGCATTCCGCCGATCCCGGACGAAGAGCTGAACCGCCCGGCGCCACGCGCCACCGATATTTCCCAGGCAGATGCCCGGATGATCCGCGATTGTGTGATCTGGAAAGATGACCACATCATCGTGTTGAACAAACCCGCAGGCCTGCCAACGCAGGGTGGCAGCAAACAGACCCGCCATGTCGATGGCATGTCCGAGGCGCTGACCTTTGGGTATGAAGAAAAACCACGTCTGGTGCACCGGCTCGACAAGGACACCTCTGGCGTGCTGCTTCTGGCCCGCACGCGTGAGATGGCCAGCGCCCTGACCGCAGCAATCCGCCACCGCGAAACCCGCAAGATCTACTGGGCTGTGGTGGCCGGTGTGCCGACGCCCTATCTGGGTGAGATCAAATATGGTTTGGTCAAGGCGGGCGGTCATGGCCGCAACGGCGAAGGCGAAAAGATGATTGCCGTCCACCCGCGTGAGGTCGACAGCACCCCCGGCGCGAAACGCGCCATCACCCAATATGCCACGCTCTATCGCGTGGCGGGGCGGGCGTCCTGGGTGGCGATGGAACCGATCACCGGCCGCACGCACCAGCTGCGCGCCCATATGGCCGAAATTGGCCACCCGATTATCGGCGATGGTAAATATGGCGGCTCTGGTCAGGAAAATCAGGGTGACGGCTGGGGGGCGAAACTGGGCGGAATCATCTCGAACAAGCTGCACCTGCACGCCCGCACCATGCGGTTCGAACACCCTGTCACCCGCAAGATGGTCGATATCTCCGCGCCGCTGCCGGAACATATCAAACATACCTTCGACACCTTCGGCTGGACCGAAGATCTGGCGGCCGATGACCCGTTCGAGGCCCTGCAATGAGCGATCTGCGACTGGTGATTTTCGATGTCGACGGCACGTTGGTCGACAGTCAGGCTGATATTCTGGCGGCGATGCAGGCGGGGTTTTCCGCTGTTGGTCGCCGGGTGCCGCCACGCGACATGGTGCTTTCGATTGTCGGCCTGTCGCTGGATGTCGCAATCGCGCGGCTGGCGCCGGATGCAAGCGATGCCGATGTGGCGGCGATGGTTGCGGCCTACAAGACCGCTTATGTGGCGCAACAGGCCTCTGATGCGGCGGCGCCGCTGTATCCCGGCGTGCGACAGGTGCTCGACAAGATCGGTCAGCAGGAAAACTGGCTTTTGGGGGTGGCGACCGGCAAATCCCGTCGCGGACTGACCGCGGTTTTGACCACGCATGGCCTGGGCAATGTCTTTGTGACCGAACAAGTGTCGGATTTTCATCCGTCGAAACCACATCCCGCCATGTTGCAGGCGGCGCTGGACGAAACCGGCGTCGCGGCGGCGGATGCGGTGATGGTGGGCGATACAAGTTATGACATGGACATGGCCAAGGCGGCCGGGATCACCGGCATCGGTGTCAGCTGGGGCTATCATCCGCGCAGCGCGCTGAAATCAGCCGAGCTGATCCTGGATGACATGGCCGAACTGCCCGCAGTCCTTGCGCAGAAGTGGGGGGCAAATGGATCAGCGACTGGAAGGCCAAGCGTTTCTGGAAAACCACTGAGGTGACCGAGGCCGAGGGCGGTTTCGGCGTTTCGCTGGATGGTCGCCCGGTCAAAACCCCGGCCAAGGCGGCATTGCTTTTGCCAACGCAAGGTTTCGCAGAAGCCGTGCAGGCAGAGTGGGACGCCGTGGAAGAGGTGATCGACCCGCGCGTCATGCCCTTTACACGCACCGCCAATGCCGCCATCGACAAGGTGCGCGTGCAGCATGCGGAAGTCGCTGAAATGATTTCAGAATATGGCGGCACCGACCTTCTGTGCTATCGCGCCGATTCGCCCGAAGAGCTGCGCGCGCGTCAAAACGCGGCCTGGGATCCTCTGCTGGTCTGGGCAGAGACGCATTATGGCGCCAAACTGTCTGTGACCAGCGGTGTGATGCATATGGCCCAGCCCGAGGCTGCGCTGGCGCCGCTGCGGGCGGCGGTGCACCGCACGACCCCCTACCAGCTGGCCGCGCTGCATGACCTTGTGTCGCTTTCGGGGTCTTTGGTGATCGGTCTGGCGGCAAGTGAAAATTATCAATCTGCTGAGTTGCTTTGGGACATTTCCCGCGTCGATGAGAGCTGGCAGGAAGAGCAATGGGGCGAAGACGAAGAGGCAACTGCCTTGGCTGCGCTCAAACGTGCCGCCTTTTTGCACGCAGCCCGTGTCTGGTGCCTAAGTACTGCACTTTGACCTCGGGTCAATTGGGTGAATTCGCCTGAATATCGGGCAAATAGATCCCAGGCGGGCTTGACGTTTCTGCGGAAAATCGCCCAAACTTGCAATTGTTGGGGGGCTGTGGCCTCCTTGCAACACCAATTCGACCTTTGGGGTCGATCAGACCGTTTTTGCATGAAACGGCAAAAAAAACAGGAAGAGGTAATGATGAACAAATCCGTATTTCTTGGCGCGTTGACCGTGGCCAGGCTTGGCTGCTGGTGCAGCTGCTGCAGGTACGATTGACGACGTAAAGGCACGCGGCAAGTTGAACTGTGGTGTGACCACAGGTCTTGTCGGCTTTGCTGCGCCGGATGCAAACGGGAATTGGGATGGCTTTGACGTTGGTGTGTGCCGTGCCGTGGCTGCTGCCGTTCTGGGCGACCCGACTGCTGTCGAATTCGTTCCGACCACCGGTAAAACCCGCTTTACCGCGCTTGCGTCCGGCGAAATCGACCTGCTGGCGCGTAACACAACCTGGACCTTCTCGCGCGATGTTGACCTGAAGTTCGAATTCGTCGGCATCAACTACTATGATGGTCAGGGCTTCATGGTTCCCAAGGATCTGGGCGTCAGCTCGGCCAAGGAACTGGACGGCGCAACCGTTTGTATTCAGACCGGCACCACAACCGAGCTGAACCTTGCGGACTTCTTCCGCAAAAACAACATCAGCTACGAGCCGGTTCCGATTGAAACCAATGCCGAAGCACAGCCGCTGTACCTGGAAGGGGCCTGCGACGTTTACACCACCGATGCTTCGGGTCTGGCCGCGACGCGCGCTGCATTCGAAAATCCTGGTGACCACGTTGTTCTGCCGGAAATCATTTCCAAAGAGCCGCTTGGCCCGCTTGTGCGCCACGGCGACAACGACTGGGCAGACGTGAGCCGCTGGGTTCTGAACGCATTGATCGCGGCAGAAGAGCTGGGTGTGACATCGGCCAATATCGACGAGCTGATGGCCGGCACCGACAACCCGGAAATCAACCGCCTGCTGGGCACCGAGGGCAACCTGGGTGAAATGCTGGGTCTGGAAGCAGACTGGGCGGCCAATGCCATCAAGGTTGGCGGCAACTATGGCGAGCTGTTCGAGAAGAACATCGGCGAAAACACCCCGATCGGTCTGTCGCGTGGCCTGAACGCGCAGTGGACTGACGGCGGCCTGCTGTATTCGCCCCCGTTCCGCTAAGACGACTTTGACAAGGGCGCGAAGATTTCCGCGCCCTTGTCGCATCACGGCACAACAATAAACCTCGCCACCGGCACCAGAGCGGGCAAACCGCCAGCCGTATCCAGGCGCGAAACCTTCAGGGATCAATTATATGTCGTCTCTCTCCGACCCTCCGGCGGAGTTGTTCCGGCTTTCTCAGCTGATAAACGACACGCGTTACCGGTCCATCACCTTTCAATTCATAGCGCTTATTTTGCTGATCGTGGCCATGGCCTATCTGGGTCTGAACCTGGTTCAGAACCTGACAGCGGCCGGGCTCAATATTTCCTATGGATTTTTGGGCGAACCTTCGGGCTATGACATCAACCAGACGTTGGTGGATTATACCAGCCAGTCGACACATTGGCGCGCAGCGGTCGTCGGGGTGCTGAACACGCTTTTGGTGGCGGTTTTGGGCTGTATCATGGCCACGATTATCGGTGTGTTTGTCGGGGTTTTGCGGTTGTCGAACAACTGGCTCGTGCGCAAGCTGATGTCGATCTATGTCGAAATATTCCGCAATGTGCCGGTGCTGATCTGGATCCTGATCATCTTTTTCGTGATGACCGCCAGCATGCCCGGCCCGCGCAGTTTTCGTGGTGAAGATGCCAGTGCCTCGATGGTGCTGGACAGCATCGCTTTCACCAGCCAGGGGGTGTTCACCCCCGGTGTTGTGGGTGGTTTCGGGGCGGGATTGCTGCTTTTGGTGGTGATTGCCTCGATCATCGGCGTTGTGGCCTATGGCCGTCACGTCAAGAAAAAACTGTTTGACGAGGGCAAGGTGCTGCCGGGTTGGCCGCGTTTTGTCATTCTGTTTGCGCCTGCGCTTTTGGTGTATGCGGCGATCTCGGTAACTGTCGGCGCCAGCAAGCATAACCTGGTGGTGGCCACGGATCTGGTGCAACCGGGTGTCAGCCTCAGCGCGTTTTCCGATGCGGCGATCGAGGGCAAGTTCCGCCCGGTCTATTGTCTTGTCGAAGGCGCGACCGAGTCTGCGACGGCCAAAGCCGCCTGGTTGAACACCAGCGCGATGGACATGCGCAACCCCGGCGGTCTGAAGATGAAGACCGAATATTTCGCCAGCCAGGACGCCGCCAAGGCCGGTTTCGACGCGGGCGAATGCAATATGATCTCCTTGCCCGCTGGCGATGCAACTGCGGCTGCGGCGGCATCGGACACACCGGCGGTGGCCCTGTCGGACCAGATCCGCAATGGCGCGCCGCTGGCGCTGGACCAGACCTACCTTGGCAATTTCCGCTTCACGGATGGGATCACGGTGCGGGGGTCGTTGATCGCGCTTTGGTTTGCGCTGTCGATCTATACCGCTGCCTTTATTGCCGAAAACGTCCGCGCGGGTATCCTTGCGGTCAGCAAGGGCCAAACCGAAGCGGCGGCGTCGCTGGGTCTTCGGCCGGGACGGATCATGAACCTTGTGGTTCTGCCCCAGGCGCTGCGGGTGATCATTCCGCCGCTGATTTCCCAATACCTCAACCTGACCAAGAACTCTTCGCTGGCCATCGCCGTCGGCTACATGGATCTGACCGGGACATTGGGTGGGATTACCTTGAACCAGACGGGCCGCGCGATCGAATGCGTGCTTTTGTTGATGTTGTTTTATCTGACGATCTCGCTCGCCATCTCGGCGCTGATGAACGTCTATAACAACGCCGTCAAACTGAAGGAGCGCTGATCATGGCCGGTTCAAAGGAGTGCACATCATGAGTGATACACATGCACAGACTGTCGCCTATGTCCGCGACACCATGCTACCGCAACAGACACCTCCGGCGTCGCAAACCGGCGTTGTTCACTGGATGCGCGAAAACCTGTTCAAGGGGTGGTTCAACACCATTCTGACCCTCCTCGCGGTGTTGGTAATTTACCGTCTTTTGTCCGGGGCGTTGCCCTGGTTCCTGGGCGGGATCTGGACCACGGATTCGCTGGCGGAATGCCGCGATATCCTGCAAGGCGCGACGGGGGGCTGTTTTTCGGTCCTGACAGAGCGTTGGAACCAGCTTCTGTTTGGTTTCAAATATCCGCCTGACCAATATTGGCGGCTGATCCTGGCCTTTGTCCTGCTGGGCGGGGCGGCTGCGCCGGTGTTGTTCAACCATTTGCCGCGCAAGATGTTGTACATCACCATGCTTTACCCCTTTGTCGCCTTTTGGCTGATCTGGGGCGGCACCATCATCGCACCGTTGATGGCGCTGGCGGGATTTGTTGCGGGCTACATGGCCTTCAAGAAGGTCGAATACCAAAGCTTTGCCATGGGGGCGCTGGCCTTTGTGGTGGCGGCAGCGGTGGCCTGGTTCATCGGTGGCTTTATCGCCAATGCGGCCGGGGGCTTTCTGGCGCTGGAACCGGTGGCGTCACGCGACATGGGGGGCTTCATGCTCAACATGATCCTTGGCGTGGTCTGCGTGTCCTTGTCCCTGCCGATCGGGATCGTGCTGGCGCTGGGGCGACAGTCGGACATGCCGATCATCAAATGGATCTGCGTGCTGTTCATCGAATTCATTCGCGGTGTGCCGCTGATCACCTTGTTGTTCGTCGCAAACGTGGTTCTGGCGTATTTCCTGCCGCCGGGCACCTCTTTTGACCTGATCATCCGCGTCATCATCATGATCACTGCGTTTTCTTCGGCCTATATCGCCGAGGTGATCCGTGGCGGATTGGCGGCCTTGCCGCGCGGCCAGTACGAGGCGGCGGATTCGCTGGGGCTGGATTATGCCCAGGCGACCCGATTGATCATCATGCCGCAGGCGTTGAAAATCTCGATCCCCGGTATCGTCAACGTGGCGGTGGGCCTGTTCAAGGATACCACCCTGGTGTCGGTCATTTCGATGTTCGACCTGGTTGGCATGATCCGGGGACCGATCCTTGCCTCAACTGAATGGAACGGCGTCTATTGGGAACTGTGGGGCTTTGCGGTCTTCCTATTCTTCATCGTCTGCTATTCAATTTCGCAATATTCCCAATGGTTGGAGCGTCAGCTTCAGACCGACCATCATTAACAGGAGGGTTTGGATATGGCTGAAGCTGCACAACCTCAAATGCAAGTCTCTGATGAAGTCGCGATTCAGATTGAAAAGATGAACAAATGGTACGGGACGTTCCATGTTCTGCGTGACATTGACCTGACGGTCTATCGCGGGGAACGGATCGTGATCGCCGGGCCGTCCGGTTCGGGCAAATCGACCCTGATCCGCTGTATCAACGCGTTGGAAGAGCATCAAAAAGGCTCGATCACCGTGGATGGCACGCATCTGTCTTCGGATCTGAAAAACATTGACAAGATCCGGTCAGAAGTGGGCATGTGCTTCCAGCACTTCAATCTGTTCCCGCATCTGACGATCCTGGAAAACTGTACCCTGGCGCCGATCTGGGTGCGCAAGACGCCCAAGAAAGAAGCCGAAGAAAATGCCATGCATTTTCTGGAAAAGGTGAAGATCCCGGATCAGGCCAATAAATACCCCGGCCAGCTTTCGGGCGGTCAGCAACAGCGGGTGGCTATTGCCCGGTCGCTGTGTATGCGTCCGCGCATCATGTTGTTCGATGAACCGACCTCGGCGCTTGATCCGGAAATGATCAAGGAAGTGCTCGATACCATGGTTGAACTGGCCGAAGAGGGCATGACCATGCTCTGTGTGACCCACGAAATGGGCTTTGCCCGTCAGGTGGCAAACCGGGTGATTTTCATGGATGCCGGCCAGATCGTTGAACAGAACGAGCCGGAAGAGTTCTTTAACAATCCGCAGAACGAGCGGACCAAATTGTTCCTGAGCCAGATTCTGGGGCATTAATCCCGATTTGGGGGCTGGTTAGGTCAGCTCCCTTGGGATCACGAAATCAATATGGGCGGCGGTGGTGAATTCCACCTCCGCCCATTTTTCTTGTGGGAACTCCGCCACCAGGGTGGCACAGGTCGGAAAATCCGTGAATTCGGGTGCGTCGGGCGGGTGACCAGAATGCGATCGGCAAACACACCAATTCCCGGATTATGGCCAATCATCAGTACAGATTGCCCGGTAGTCTGGCGCAATTCCATCAGCATCGTCATGGGGTCGGCGTGGTATAGCCGGGGGTAAATCGGACCGGGCAATCCAACGCCAGCCCGGCCATGGTGGCCCGGGTGCGGACAGAATCGGACGAGAGGGCCGTATCCGGCAGATAGGATTTCTGGCGCAGCCAATCGCCAAGCGCCCTGGCAGATTTGTCGCCGCGCGCATTCAGGGGTCGCGCATGATCGTCCATCGCCGGAATGTCCCAGCTGGATTTGGCATGGCGCATCAGGATCAATCGCAGGGTCATTTTGGATGAAAGCTCCGCATGTGAAAGGCGGATTGCGGCTCCGCCCGGTTATAGGCCTCAGACACCGGGCAGGCACGCCGTACGGCGCAGCCGCGTGTCATACAGGACTGTCCCGCAACGGTGTCGAGATAGGATTTACAGCGCGGCACGTCGTATTGGCTGGCCTCGTTCAGCGCGGCGACCGGACAGGCGGTCAAACAGGGCTTTTCCACGCAGGTATCACAGGGGCAGGGGGGTGTTTTGGGCAGGACCAGATGGGTGTTCAGTGCCAGCGCACCGCGAAACGAGACCATCAATCCCGCCCGGTCATGTACCAAAATCCCGGTTGGTGAATTCCAGACCCGGCCTGTGGCCTTGGCCCAGGCGATAAAGGGGGCATAGGGCGGCCCATCCGACGGAAACAAGGCCCTTGCGCCCAACTCCGCAGCCCATGCACCCAGCACCCTTTTGGACCATCTGTCGAGCGGATCTGGCGCGTCGTCCTGCATTTCCAGACTGGCCGAAAAGACCGGCCAGAACGCCGGTTCGGCGGGGCCAATCATCAACAAAGTTTGGCACCCCTCTGGCGCGCTACCGCCGGGAGTGGGGTGAAACCCACCCATGATGCGCAGATGCCGGGCCTCTGCCGCGG
Source organism: Marinovum sp. J2-8 (assembly GCF_055808435.1). Lineage (NCBI taxonomy): Bacteria > Pseudomonadati > Pseudomonadota > Alphaproteobacteria > Rhodobacterales > Roseobacteraceae > Marinovum > Marinovum sp. J2-8. The sequence goes on from NZ_JBVVRZ010000001.1 coordinate 865,975, forward strand.
CGGCTAGCGTTTCATAAAGGGCAACCAAAGGCTCCACCCCAGTTTGGTTGGGCGTGCGTCCTGCCATTCCAGGCCGATGGTCATGGTATCATGCCCGGCCTCGGGTTGCGCGCGATAGGTGCGAAACAGATGATCCCAGATCGACAGGGCAAAGCCGTAATTGCTGTCATGTTCATGCCGATGGATCGAGTGGTGGACGCGGTGCATGTCTGGCGTGACCAAGACCCGGCGCAACACCGCATCCAACGACAGCGGCAAGCGAATGTTGGCATGATTGAACATTGCCGTGCCGTTCAACAGGATCTCGAACACAATTACGGCAATGGCCGAAGGCCCCAACAAGTAGACCAAACCGATCTTCAACCCCATGGAAAGCGCGATTTCCACCGGGTGAAATCGGATCGCGGTGGTAACGTCGAGGTCAGTGTCAGCATGGTGCACACGATGCAGACGCCACAGCACCGGCACCTTGTGCGTGATCAGATGTTGCAGCCAAATGGCGAAATCCAGCGCCAGAATGGCCAGCAGAAATTCAATCCAGATCGGCCAGCCCAGCCTGTTGAACAGTCCCCATTCCTGGGCCGTGGCGTCCACTGCGGCCCCCACCGCCAACAGTGGCAAACCAATTGCCATCGCCCGCAGCAAAACGCTGTTGGCCAATGTCATGCCCCAATTGGTCAGCCAGCGCCGGGCACGCGGATTTCGTCGTGCGCGGCGCGGGGCCAGAACCTCCAGCGCGGCAAAGAGCAGAAAGAGCCCGGCAAAGATGCCGAGCCGCAGGGTCGTCTCATGTTCCATAGCGGTCGACATACCCGATACGCCACGGGCGGCAAATCACGTCTTGGGCACTTCGCGGATCAGCGAGCCGGCACCATGTTCGGTAAACAATTCCAGCAAACAGGCATTGGGGGCACGTCCGTCCAGAATCACCACCGCGCGCACGCCGCGATCAATGGCGTCCAGCGCTGTTTCGGTCTTTGGAATCATGCCGCCGGCAATGACCCCATCCTGGGTCATCTGACGGATCTGGGCGGCGGTCAGTTCGGTCACAACCTCGCCCGCGTCATTTTTGACACCGGCCACGTCAGTGAGCAGCAACAGGCGATCCGCCTTGAGCGCGCCGGCAATTGCACCGGCGGCGGTGTCGCCGTTGATATTGAATGTCTCGCCCGCGCGGCCGGTGCCGAGCGGCGCAATCACCGGAATGGTGTTTGAGCGGAACATGTCATGCAGGACAGCGGTGTTCATTTGAACCGGCGTGCCCACGAAACCGAGATCTGGATTGGTCTGTTCGCAGACAATCAAATTGGCGTCTTTGCCCGAAAGGCCCACTGCCTTGCCGCCCTGGGAATTGATTGCCTGGACCAGACGTTTGTTGACCAGACCGGACAGCACCATTTCGACCACGTCCACAGTGGCCTTGTCGGTGACGCGTTTGCCGTTCACGAAACTGGATTCGATGCCCAGTTTGTCCAGCATCGCGTTGATCATCGGCCCGCCGCCATGCACCACCACCGGGTTGACCCCGACCTGCTGCATCAGGACGACGTCGCGGGCGAATTCCTCCATCGCTTCGTCGCTGCCCATGGCGTGACCGCCCAGCTTGATGACAACAATCGCATCAGAGTAGCGCTGCATATAGGGCAGGGCCTGGCTCAACGTGCGGGCGGTGGCGATCCAATCGCGGTTCATGTCCTGTTTTTTCATCCTTCGTCCCTTATGGAGCGCTGTTATCCCAAGCTGCGGGCATTGGTGCAAGGGGATTGGTTTGCCCAACAGTGGTGATTGTGCGTCTTACCCGCCGCGCGCGGATCGACGGCGGACAATTTGGGGGCTGTCACCCGCGACAGGCAGCACAGATGCCGGATTTGGAAGAAGGGGGGCCAGCCCCCCTGACCCCCCGGGATATTTTAGGTCAGATGAAGGCGGGCGTTCAGATCAGACCCGCAATCACCGATCGCAGGGTTTCGATGCCGTCCCCCTTTTCCGATGAGGTCACGATGATTTCGGGAAAGGCGGCGGGATGGTTGGCCAGTTTGCTTCGCACCTGATCCAGCACTTTGTCGCGTTCTGCGGCTTTGACCTTGTCGGTTTTGGTCAGCACGGCCTGGAAGGTGACGGCGCTTTTGTCGAGCAGGGTCAGGATTTCTTCGTCCACCTTTTTGATGCCGTGGCGGGCATCAATCAGCACGAAGGCGCGGCGCAGGGATTGGCGACCGGAGAGATATTGTTTCAACAAGCGTTGCCATTTTTCCACCACCGGCAGCGGCGCATTGGCATAGCCATAGCCGGGCAGGTCGACGAGATAGTGGCTGTCGCCAAGCGTGAAAAAGTTGATTTCCTGGGTGCGCCCCGGCGTGTTTGATGCGCGTGCCAGCCCCTTGCGGCCGGTCAAGGCGTTGATCAACGAAGACTTTCCGACGTTGGAACGCCCGGCAAAACAGATCTCGATCAGGTCATCGGGCGGCAGGCCGGACATGGCGACCACGCCTTTGACAAAGTCTTTTTCGCTGGCGAACAATTTGCGCCCGGTTTCGCGGGCGTAATCGTCTGGTTCGGCGACAATGGGAAAGGGCAGTTTCATCAAGCGAGTCCGATCTTGTCATTCAAGGCAATGTCACCGCTGTGCACCACCTCTGCCAGTACGCTGAAATCCCGGTGACCCCAGGTGTCCAGCGTGGCCAGCATGTCTATGTCACGTGCGCCGGTGTCGGGATTGGCATGGGTGGCCAGACATCGGGTTGTACGTTCGCGCGGGATCACGACGGCGGTGCCAATGCGCACCTCGCGGTCAATCCAGTCAAATTCCTGCCATTCCGCCAAGCCGTCAAACCATAGGTTGCCGCGCCACCGATGGATCGACAGATCGCGGCCGACACGATCACAGACCGCCCGGTGCGACGCCATGTTGCATAACGACACCGAGGGATAGTCGCTGTCGGTCATACCGCGTGAGTGTGCCTGCACGACACGTGCAGAGGCGGCGCGCCCCTCTGGGATCAAAGGTTTGGACCAGGCAATCAGTTCCGCACCTTCGCTATCTGGTGAAAATGCCAGTTGGCCTAGGTCAGGGTGGCGCAGCGTGACTTTTCTTTGGGTTTCGTCAAGTTCCGCGGTGATTGCCTGAAGTCCCGGCGCCTTGGCCCCACGCGAAAAGTTGCGGCAGGCGGCCCATTGCGTTCCATCTGCGTCGCTGGCGTCATGCGCTACGGCCCAGACCCGGTCCCAAGGCATGGTTTGCCCTGCCGTCAAAGTGACTTGAGCCACGGCCTCTCGGCCATGGCTCTTGATCGGGTGACGCAGGATCTGTGTCACATATCCTGTCATTTTCCGGTTTTTTCCTCGGCTTTTTTGCCAGACTTGGAGCGCCGGAACGTGCTTTTGATATTTTCAAACAAGTCCGGTTTGTAGCCGTGGCTGCGCATGATCAAATATTGCTGGCTGAAGGTGATGGTGTTGTTGGCAATCCAATACACCACAAGACCCGATGCAAAGCTGCCCAACATGAACATGAACACCCATGGCATCCAGGCAAAGATCATCTGTTGCGTCGGATCGGTGGGGGCCGGGTTCAGCTTTTGTTGCAGCCACATGGAAATCCCAAGCAGCAGCGGCAGAATGCCGATAAAGACCAGGGCAAGGATGGATCCGGGTTCCGGATTGCCCCAAGGCAGGAGGCCCCAAAGGTTGTAGAGCGACGATGGGTCGGGGGCGGACAGATCCTTGATCCAGCCGATGAATGGCGCGTGGCGCAATTCCAGCGTGACGAAAATCACCTTGTAGAGCGAAAAGAAGATCGGGATCTGCAACAGGATCGGCAGACAGCCGGCGGCCGGATTGACCTTTTCCTTCTTGTAGAGCGCCATGGTTTCTTGCTGAAGCTTCTGGCGATCGTCGCCTGCGCGTTCCTTGATCTTCTGCATTTCCGGCTGAAGTTCGCGCATCTTGGCCATCGACGCATAGGATTTATATGCGAGCGGGAACAACAGCGCCTTGATCAGGAAGGTCAGGCCAATAATCGCCCAGCCCATGTTGCCAATCACACCGTTCAGCCAATGCAGGACGGCAAAGATCGGTTTGGTCAGGAAGAAGAACCAGCCCCAGTCAATCGAATCGATAAAGCCTTGGACGCCATCGGCCTGATATTCGCGGATGGTTTCCCATTCCTTGGCACCGGCGAAAAGCTGGGTCGTGGCCGAAATTTCGGCCCCGGATGCGAGGGTCTGGGTCGGCAGCACAGTTTCGGTTTGATAGATGTCGCGGCGTGCGTCGTATTTTGCGGCCGCTTTGAATGCGCTGCCCGGCGCGGGGGCCAGCGTGGTCATCCAATAGTGGTCGGCAAAGCCGATCCAGCCATTTTCGCTGACCTGCATGACTTCGGCCTGGGCGCCCTCGGACGGCAGCACGTCAAAATCGGTCATGTCGTCATAGCTGATTTCGCTAAGTTCGCCATCGGCCATGCCCACAACCCCTTCGTGCAACACGAAGAAGTTTTTCAGATCCGCAGGCTCGCCATGACGCGCGAGGATACCATAAGGCGCCATCGAGACCGTGCCGGAGCCGGAATTTGCCACCTTCTGGGTGATGGTGAACATATAATCCTGATCCACAGCGATTTCGCGCGTGAACATGAGACCCTTGCCGTTGTCCCATGTCAGGGTCACGGGCGTGTCTTCGCTCAGGGTTCTGCCGGTATCAACCTGCCATTCCGTGTTCGGGCCGGGCACGTCGCCGCTGTTCAGGCCCTGACCGGGGGCCCAGCCATACAGCGCATAATAGGCACCGGGTTGCCCCACGGGTTTGAGCAGGCTGACGATGGGTGCACCTTCGTCCAGCGTTTCGCGGTAATCCTTGAGCGCCAGCGTGTCGATACGTCCGCCGAGGGCCGAAATGCTGCCTGACAGGCGCGCGGTTTCGATCATGATGCGCGGTGCATCTGTCGCCGTATCCGCGGTGGTGTCTTCGGTCACCGGGGTTGTGCCTGGGGCTGCGCTCGGGGTTTCTGCCACGCCGTCAACAGATGGGGCGCCTGCGCCGCCATCGATCTCGGTTTGGACCGTTGCCGGTTCCGTCACCTCGGCTTCGGGTGGAGGAAACAACACGAACCAGATCAGGATCACGATAAAGCTGAGCCCGGTTGCGAGAATGAGATTCTTGTTCTGATCGTCCATGAGGGACCGCCACCTGTCCTTTGTGTATCAGGCCGGGTTCAACAGTTGCGGGGGGCAAAGGTCAAGGGCAGAGTGTCGTTTTCACACGGAATGCGACTATTCGTGGCGACGCTGGGCCTTGTCCGGCACCGGAGAGATCCGCGGTGGGCGGGCAATTCGGCTGTTGTGATCAGCAATCCAGTCGCGCAATTTTTCGACCGGCATTGGCATGGCAATGCCGTAGCCCTGCACATGACGGCAGCCCAATTGCGACAAAAGCGCGTTTTCGCCTACGGTTTCGACCCCTTCGGCCAGGGTATCGAGGCCCAGTTTGTCCGCCATGGTCAGGATGGTCGTGATCATGCGTTGCTGATCCGGGTCGGAGTTGCATTTGACGACAAATGAACGATCTATTTTCAACCGATCAATGGCGAATCGGCGCAACGAGGTGATCGAGGCATGGCCGGTGCCAAAGTCATCGAGATCAATATCACAGCCCAAAGCCGCCAGATCGGCGATGTTACGGGTAATGATGTCGTCCGGCGCGCCCGCCACCACATGTTCCAGGATTTCCACGCAGAGGCGTTCCGGCCCGAGGTCAAAACGATCCAGCTCCCACCGTATCCGTTCCACCAGCCGGGGATTGCGCAGTTCATCTTCGGTGAAATTGACACCAACGCTTGGGATCACGATGCCGTCTCTATCCAGATCTCTGAGCATTGTCAGCGCGTTGTACAACATGACCTCGCCCAGCCGTTCCAACAACCCGGCACTGTCCAGGGTCGGCAGGAAATCCGCAGGCGGAATCAAGCCCCGGACCGGGTGCAGCCACCGCGCCAGCGCCTCGACCCCGGTGATTTTGCCGGTTTCCGTAGAAATCTGCGGTTGGAACCAGGCGTGAATCTGGCCGTCATCCAGGGCTTTGGCTGCTTCATCAATCAAAGCGACGCGCTGATTGCGGTTGCGTTGAAGATCGGGGGAAAAGGCGCGGATTGCGCCCGGTCCATGGCGGCGGGCCTCATCCAGGGCGGCGGCGGTCGCGCCAATCAACTCCTCCGATCCACCAGTGGGCGCGCGGGCGGCAAGACAGAACCCGATGCAAGCAGAGGCATAAACAGGGGCGTTGTCGATTCGGATCGGGTCTTCAAACTCGGCCTGCAAACGTGCGGCCATCTGCACCGTGGTTTCCAGATCAATGCGCCGCACCGGTGCCAGCAACACGCCAATCCGCCAGTCGCCAAGGCGGACAAAGTTGTCCGGGCCACGCATCGACGTGCGAAGCCGGTTGGCCAATGTATCCATCACCCGATCACAGGCCGCACCGCCGAATCGTTCAACCAGATCCGCGGAATCGTCCACTTCTATCATGAAGAATGCTGTGGTGCGCCCAGAGGCCTTGCAGTCCGCGAGCACAGCGTTTGCGCGCGCTTCAAAACCTTCTTTCAGCTCCAACCCGGTAATTTCATCGCGCATTGCCGGGGAAGGGCGTCCCGCGCCGGACACGAGAATCAGCAGCCAAACCAGCGGCACACCGATTGCCGTCACCGCCAGCACCAATTCGCCGCCAAGCCAGAACCCGCCAAGAGCCAAAACAGGAAATAATGCGGGAACAAAGGGACTTGCCGTAAGATCACGCAGGATCCGCCGCGGGGTACGAGACATGGACGATATGGATACCGGCATGAGAGTTTCCGTCTGAGAAAAAGGACCACAAACGCAACCTAGACGCTTGTAGATCACTCAGACGTTAACGCAGCTGCGGGACCTCATCAGTCTTTGTGTCGAATTGTTCGGATTTTCGCATCAAGCCGGCGAAATCAAACAAATTCGGATCCAGAAGATGCGAGGGCCGGGCATTCATCAATGCGCGGAACATCACCTGCCAGCGGCCGGGGCTGTTCTTTTCCCAGCCATCCAGAATCTGTTTGACCTGTTGGCGTTGCAACCCGTCCTGGCTGCCGCACAGATCGCAGGGAATGATCGGGTATGCCATCGCACGGGCAAATTTCTCACAATCGGCCTCGGCCACGAATGCCAGCGGACGATAGACAAAAAGATCGCCCTCTTCATTGACCAGTTTCGGCGGCATTGTCGCCAATCGGCCACCGTGAAACAGGTTCATGAAAAAGGTTTCAAGAATATCGTCGCGGTGATGGCCAAGCACAACCGCAGAGCAGCCTTCTTCGCGGGCAACGCGATAAAGGTTGCCGCGTCGCAAACGGGAACATAATGCGCAGAATGTCCGCCCCTGCGGCACCTTGTCGACGACAATCGAATAGGTATCCTGATACTCGATCCGATGCGGCACCGACATCTTCTGCAAGAATTCCGGCAGGACGGTGGCCGGGAACCCCGGTTGGCCCTGATCCAGATTGCAGGCCAGAATGTCGACCGGCAAGAGACCGCGCCACTGCAATTCATACAGAACCGCCAAGAGCGTATAGCTGTCTTTGCCACCGGACAGGCAAACCAGCCACTTGGGCCGTTTGCCATCTTTGTCACTGGGTTCGACCATGGCAAAATGTTCCACGGCCTCGCGCGTTTGGCGGACAATACGCTTGCGCAGCTTTTTGAACTCCGTTGTGGACGGAGCATTGGCAAACAGCGGGTGAATTTCGTCGGAATGGTCCAGCATGGGGCGGGTTTAGGCGGCTTCAGCTGGGCTGGCAAGCATAACAAGGGGCTCTGGCATTGCCGGGTCTCAATCGTGGTTAATCCGGGACATTGTCAATGCCGCCACGCCCCCAGGGGTGACAGCGCAGAATGCGCCGCAGCGCAAGCCAGCCTCCGCGCAATCCGCCGTGTTTTTCCAAGGCTTCCATCGCATAGGCCGAACAGGTGGGGTGATACCGGCAATTGTGCCCGACCCAGGGCGAAAACAGCAGGCGATAGAGCCGCACCGGAAGCGCCAGAACCCAGGCCAGCGGGCTCATTTGCCGCCATGCACCTTGCGCAGGGCATAGCGTAGATCGCTTTGCAGATCCTGGAAATCCCGGCTTCCGGTGGCACCGGCCTTGCCGATCAGGACATAATCCCAGCCCGGTTTGCCCAATTGCGGAAGCATCAGGCGCGCGATTTCGCGCAACCGGCGTTTGGCGCGGTTGCGGGCGACGGCATTGCCGACCTTCTTGGAACAGGTAAAGCCGACGCCGATCACAGGATCGTCGTCCCGGCGATCGCGGGCCTGAATCAGAAAGCCACCAGTGCCCTGACGCCGCGCGCGGGCCGCAGCCAGAAACTGCGCGCGTTTTGCCAGAACCCGCAGGTCCGCAGACGACAAAACCGCCGGATCAGGACAACCCGGCGTGGCATCGCTGCCAGTTTCGGGGGCCTCCGGCGGTGTCATCATGATAAAATCGTGAGAGCTTATGCGCTCAGCGACTTGCGGCCACGTGCGCGACGGGCATTAATGATCTTGCGACCGGCTTTGGTGGCCATACGCGAACGGAAACCGTGGCGCCGTTTGCGCACGAGGTTCGAGGGTTGGTAGGTGCGTTTCATCGCTCCGTCTCCGAATTCTGGGCCACATACGAATAGGCAGAGTGCATTTGCACGCGGAATCGCGCAGGCCGGTAATTTGAAGCCCGTACTATAGGGGGGCTTTGCACCCAAGTCAAACACTGTCAGCACCCATTTGCCCGAGACTGCAATATTTTTTGCCGTGGCATGGCGCGGAATGTTTCAGAATCGTCATATCCGGGCGGAAAACCAAGGTTTCCCATCACCAAGGATCAAGCGGGTGTGATCTTGCTGTTTCGACACTGGTGCAGAGCCCATGTTTTGGCCAGACACAAGAACATCAGCCCCCGGAAACAAAGAAAATGACAGATATGACCTCCTCGCATTCCTCGCCCAAGCCGGGCATGGCCCGACATTTGCCGCTCATCGCGATTCTTTTGGTGGCGGTCATCGGGTTTTTCACCCTGCGGGACTATCTGACGTTTGACACGCTGCGCGATAATCGCGAGCTGTTGTTGGGCTGGCGTGACAGTCACTTTGCCCTGGTCGCGCTGGCCTTTGTCGGCATCTATGTGGCGATCGTGGCGTTTTCCTTGCCCGGTGCGGCGGTGGCCTCTGTCACGGGCGGGTTCCTGTTCGGCCTGGCGGCGGGATCGGCGTTCAATGTGCTGGCAGCCACTATTGGCGCCACTTTGATCTTTCTCGCGGCGCGATGGGGGGTGGGCGCGTCTTTGACGGCAAAGCTTGAAACCTCCGAAGGAGCAGTGGCCCGGATCAAGGATGGCTTGCGCGACAATGAAATCAGCGTCCTGCTGTTGCTGCGTCTGGTGCCGGCGGTGCCGTTCTTTGTCGCCAATCTGGTGCCGGCGCTGGTTGGCGTGAAATTCCGCAACTTTGTCTGGACCACCGCCGTGGGCATCATTCCCGGCGCGATTGTCTTTACCTCGATCGGTGTGGGTCTGGGCGCGGTGTTCGATCGCGGCGAGAGCCCCGATCTCAGCCTGTTGTGGGAACCGCAAATTCTGGGGCCCTTGCTTGGCCTGTCTGTGCTGGCCGCCCTGCCCATTATCATCAAAGCCGTGCGCGGCAAGAAAGAGATCTGACCCATGCAAAAGATCAAAACAGATATTCTGGTCATTGGCGCGGGGTCCGGCGGGCTGTCGGTTGCGGCGGGTGCAGTTCAGATGGGGGCAGATGTCACCCTTCTGGAAGGCCACAAGATGGGCGGTGATTGCCTGAACTTCGGGTGCGTGCCGTCCAAGGCGCTTATTGCCAGCGGCAAGGCCGCCTATGGTCAGGCCCATGCCAGCCAATATGGCGTTGCCGATGCCGTGCCACAGGTCGACTACGCCGCGGCCAAGGATCATGTGGCCGATGTGATTGCCCAGATCGAGCCGGTCGATTCGCAAGACCGGTTCGAAGATCTGGGCGTGCGGGTGATCCGCGAGTTTGGCAAATTCATCTCCGCGACCGAGGTGCAGGCCGGCGATCATCTGATCACTGCGCGCCGGATCGTGATTGCCACCGGATCTTCGCCGTTGGTGCCGCCGATTCCGGGGTTGGACAAGGTGCCATATGAGACCAATGAAACCCTGTTCAATCTGCGGGAGCGGCCGGATCACCTTATGATCATTGGCGGCGGGCCGATTGGCATGGAGATGGCGCAGGCGCATCGCCGATTGGGCTGTGCCGTGACGGTGATCGAAGGCCAGAAGGCCCTGGGCAAGGATGACCCGGAAATGGCCGCCATTGTGCTGGACCAATTGCGTGCCGAGGGAATCGAGATCGCCGAAGACGCGCTTGCGGCCGAAATCCGTGGACAGGCCGGCGCGATCGAGGTCGAGACCAAGGATGGCCGCGTTTTCAAAGGCTCGCATCTGCTTGTGGCGGTCGGGCGCAAATCCAACACCGACAGCCTGGATCTGGACAAGGCCGGGATCGAAACCACCCGGACCGGGATCAAGGTCGACGCCAGCCTGAAAACCACAAACCCAAAGGTCTATGCCATTGGCGACGTGGCGGGGGGGCTGCAATTCACCCATGTCGCGGGCTATCACGCGGGGATCATCATCCGCTCGGCGCTGTTTGGCCTGCCGCCAAGACCAGCACCGCGCATATCCCCTGGGCAACCTATACCGCGCCGGAACTGGCGCAGGTCGGGTTGACAGAGGCACAGGCGCGCGAGGCGCATGGCGACACGCTGGAGGTGGTGCGGTTCCACTTTGAGCACAATGACCGGCTGATTGCGGAACGCAAAACTGCGGGCCTGATAAAGGTCATGGTGTTGAAGGGCCGTCCCGTTGGCGTGTCGATTGCCGGCCATCAGGCGGGAGAGCTGATCAATCTTTGGTCGCTGGTCATCGCAAACAAGCTGAAAATGAAACATGTTGCCGCGATGGTTTCGCCTTATCCCACCATTGGTGAAATCAACAAACGCGCAGCGGGGGCCTATTTCTCTCCCAGATTGTTTGATAACCCGATGGTCAAGCGCGTCGTCAGGTTTGTTCAGCGCTGGCTGCCCTGATCGGGGCATGTATCGGTAGGGGCCACATATGCTCAATTCGCTGTCGGGGCGTTTCCTGATCCTTACAACTGTCTTCGTCATGTTGGCGGAGGTGCTGGTTTTTGTTCCGTCGGTGGCGCGCTATCGCGAGGATTATTTGCTGGGCCATCTGGAAAGGGCCCAGATCGCATCCTTGTCGCTTTTGGCCAACGACGTGATTGATATGGACCTGGAAGAGGAATTGCTGCGCAATGCCGGGGTCTATAACGTCGTGCTGCGCCGCAACGAGGCGCGCCAGCTGATCCTGTCGTCCCCGATGCCGGGACCAATTGATGCAACCTTTGATCTGCGCGATGCTTCGGCGTTGACGCTGATTCTGGACGCACAGCGCCGACTGTTGGACCCAACACCACGGATCATTCGGGTGATCGGTAACCCGTTGCGGGATGCCGGGTTGCTGATTGAGGTGTCGATGGACACCGCGCCGCTGCGCATGGCGATGATCGACTATGGCCTGCGGATATTGTTCCTGTCGGCGGTGATCTCGATTGCGACGGCGTTTCTGTTGTTCCTGGCGGTGCGGGTGTTTCTGGTCAAACCGATCAAACGGGTTGTCGGCCAGATGGCGGCCTATGCCGCCGCGCCAGAGGATGGCCGCCGGATCATCCAGCCCTCTGCCGGGGTGCGCGAGTTGCGCGAAGCCGAGGAGGCGCTGAAATCGCTGGAAACCGAACTGACCCAGTCGCTGAAACAAAAGGAACGTTTGGCGCAATTGGGCGGGGCGGTGGCCCGTATCAGCCATGATTTGCGCAATATCCTGACCTCGGCGCAATTGTTCGCGGACCGGATTGAAATGTCCGAAGATCCGGGCGTCAAACGGCTGGCGCCGAAACTGGTGAAATCCATCACCCGCGCGGTGACGCTCTGCGAAAATACCCTGGCCTTTGGCCGCGCAGAGGAACCAACACCGGAGCTGTCACCAATCCCGCTGGCGGAATTGGTCAGCGACGTGGTGGAAAGCGAGCGTCTGGCCATTGGCGAATATGACCTCAGCTTTTCCGAAGACGTCCCCGCCACGCTGCAACTGCGGTCTGACAGTGAACAATTGTTCCGCGTGCTGTCCAATCTTGTGCGCAATGCACGCCAGGCGATCATGGCGACCGGCAAGGGCGGCGAAATCAACATCTGTGGCGAGGAATATGAAGACGTCTGGTTGATTCGGGTCACCGACACCGGCCCCGGCCTGCCACCCCGCGCCAAAGAGCATCTGTTCAAGGCGTTTCAGGGCGGTGTGCGCAAGGGTGGCAGCGGGCTGGGGTTGGCGATCGCCGCAGAGCTGATCCGCGGCCATGGCGGCACGATGGAGCTGAAACGCAGCGACGACACCGGTACGGTTTTTGAAATCTGCCTGCCGCGCAGCGATATCTAGACCTGCCGCAGCGATATCTAAACCGCCACGCAGCGCGTTCCGAAACGGCTGTGCAGCCATTCTGGAACCGCCGCGCGGCGCTATTTTGAACTGTCGCGCAAAGAATTGTAAAAACTGCCACTTTCGCTCTTGCAAAGGTTCCGAACCTGACTTAAACCCCGCCTCCACGGACCGATAGCTCAGCTGGATAGAGTACCTGACTACGAATCAGGGGGTCGGGGGTTCGAATCCTCCTCGGTCCGCCACCCTGCTCGTAACGAATTGATTTTGCAGGGTATTTATCCAGATTTTACACCTTGTCCGGAACTTTTTACAACGTTCTGTCTCTGTTCCGTTCCGGTCACCGCCCGGCGTCGGTCCATGCTTTCGGTGTAGTGCGAGATTTCCTTCAGCGTTGTGTGGCCGGTCCATGCGCCGATTTGCAGCGTGGTCGCGCCGGATTCGGCCAGTGACACCGCGCGGCTTTTTCTCAGCCCGTGCGCGGTTTTGGCGACTTTGGCGTCGATCGCGGCTTCGCGGATCATCGTGCCTAGGGCCTTGTCGGATCTGGTGACGCCACGGGCCGTCGCGAGGAGCGTCATTTGCTCTTGCTGCATTGCGGCCAGCGCGCGGTGCATCATGTCGCGGTCAGGTTCCATGCCTTTGGCATAGTCGGGCAGGGCGCAAGTCCATGGCACATAGGCCGCACCGCCGGTTTTGCCCTGGCGATAGGCCAGCACGCCATCCCTGCCGACCATGCCCGGCCCGATCAACACAGCATCGCTGATCCTGGCGCCGGTCCAGTGCAGGAGCAAAGGCATGGATATCATCCCCGGCTTAGTTGTGCTGATATCCTTGGGGGAGTTCGCCACCGGAAGCGGGCACCCCCGCCAGTCCAAATAAGGAGAGAAGGCATGGGTGACGCAATCTTGGCGCTATACATCATCATCGGTTTTGCCGTCGGGGCGTTGTGGCCCCTCTGGTTGCTGGTCTGGCTGGTGTCTTAAACAGGAGCGGATGCGATGCCATTTGATGAAACCCCCAAGCAACACGGCGAAAACGGGTGGCGCTGGTGGACACCGGGCGAACCTGAAAGCGGCCTGCAAGGTTTTTGCACCCGCGAGGACCGAGACGCCTTCTCGGCGGGCGGTGGCGGGCCATTCCGGCGCGTGGCAATTCCCGGTGGTCGCACGATCCGTCAAATGTCGCGCGACCGCGCGGCGCAGTCTGAATAAGGAGCAAGGGCATGGCAAACTATGGGCGCGGCTGGGATGATGGGTATGGCGGGCAATCCGCCGAGGCCATTGACGCACACCAAGAGCGGCAAGAAATCGAGGCGGGGCAGATACAAAATGCTGCGGCGAAGCGGCGGCGGGAAATCGCGGCCTGCAAATCAACCGCCTTTGATGCTGAAACGGAGTGCTGTCTGTCCTGCGGGCATCGGCACTAATCCAAGTAGGAGCAAGGTCTGTGCCGACACGGGGTCAAGTCAAGGTTTGGAAGCCGCGACGGACTGATGCTTGGCGAGTCTGTGACGATCTAACGGACGGCAAATGCACTTGCAGGCTTAACGGCACGGGACCGTGTTCGGCGTGGCTGATGCCTCTACGACATTGCTACGCGAACCGGATCGAGGATGTAGCAGAATATGAGCGCGATCGCATGAAGCGAGACGCGCGGGTATGAAAAAGGAGAGAAGGCATGGGGCTGATACTGCAAGGGGCGCTGAACGCGCCATATCCTGATGATACCACCTGAGGTGCAAAGCATGTCGGTACTCTGGACAAGTGAGGATATTCCTCGGCGCGTCACTGTGAAGGGGCGGTCTGCCATAGATCCCGAATGCATGGTGGTCGAAGTGGAGGGAAAGCGAACGCCTATCACCGGCGTCTGGATGTATCCAACAGGCTATCTTCACCCGCTCGGCTCAAACGTCTTCGCGGCAGACACGCCCGAGGCGGCGCGGCAGGTGCGTGATGGTTTCCAGTAATCTAAAAGGGGATCGGCCTCGGAAAGAACAGAGTCCAGTAAAGGAGCGACGGCATGGATGATGCGGAGATTGAGGCGTTTAACGCCATGAGTGACGGGGAGAAATGGCGGCACATCTTGGTCGAATACCTTGACCACCTACGCCCTGTCCCGGCCCATTTCGTTCGGTGGATTTTGGTTGCGACCGCCCCGGCCAAACCGTCCAACTGAGGAGCGCTTTTTTGTGGGCGGTGAGCGGAAATTTGGCCGCGCCGCAGTTCTTGGCAAACGCACTGCCCGGCAACACGCATGGAACGGCGCTGCGTCGCAAGGATAGAGGTGATCAAGGTCTTGAAGTAGGTTAGCAGCCGGTGGATACGGTACTTCGCGGCGCCGTCAACCGGTGTCCTCCTGAGTTGGAGTTCGCGTGCTCCGAAGGTTTTGTTAAATTCGAACGGCGCGACAGAGATTTCGTCCCCGCAGGATGCCCGGACAGTGGGTCGCGCATTTATTTAGGCGCAGTAGAAAGGAATTTCCTCAATGGCTCGATTTAAAGGTGTGGATGCTATCTCTCAACAAACCCATCGATCTTTTCGCTCTGTTTTGATGATATCTGGGGGGGTGCTGGCAATTCTGCTTGGCGGTTCTGACGTCTCGCAATTGGCTATTGGCGGTGTTGATATTGAAGTTTTAACATTTAAAATTGGAGTTCTCTTTGCGATTGTTGGCGCGTTTCTTAATCACATTATAAACTGGTCTACAGATTTTTTAGCATACTCCAAGTGGGAGCTCGGCTTCATGAGGGGAGAGCGGCATCTAACCTACGATCGTGTGGAGGATAGTTTGTTCTACCTTGATAAAATGGTCAAAGATCACAAGCGTGCTGAAGGCCAAAACTTCGAAGTCTTGATTCTATACAGGAGAACTTGAATGAGATCAGAGGCGTGATCGGCGAGCAAGAGGCTTTTCGCAAGCGGATACGGGTGTTGGGTTTCGTCGAAGTATATGTCTGGCACCTGTTCTTGCCTGTTTTAGTATCCGCGATGGCTTGCTACTTACTCTTTTTCTCAGCGCCTATAGAAAGCAGCGGCAACGACTGTATCAGCAGTTCCGTGCAGGTGTCCGATGGTGAGCAGGAGGCTGCGGGGATTTTACACCGCGCATTCTAACCCATTGATCTGTATAGACCTTAAAATTTACACTTTTTGACAATTTACCTAATGAAATCAATGCTTGTGGCCGTCCTCCTCGGTCCGCCACTCACCCAAGATTAGCCGCATGATGACCCCGATGTTGTCTGGCCTCTTGCGTGATCGGCGTTCAAACCTAATGTTTTGATTTCGCGTGAAATGCCCCCGGCAATTCACCCCGCTGTCGTTCCGGGCGCGGTGCAGGGCGCAGGCAACTCCGCTACCGTCGTGGGCCGGCATTCTGGCCTTGGCTGATGCCCGCGATTGCCAAAATCCCCAGCGGATCATCAAATGCACCAAGTCTCAGTCCCGGGTCTGAAACCGCGCCGCTTCTGCTTTTTGCAAAGAGGTTTCGGCAAGACGCAAAGGCACGTCAAATTCCAGGGCGCGAAAGGTGTCGAGGCTTCTTTGACAATAGGGCAATGCACGTTCCGCCAGCGCGGGATCCTTGGCAAGCAACGATTGTTCGATCAAAGCATCGCATAACGTGCCCTGAACAAACGGCACGATATGGTCGTCAGATAATGTGTGGGCCAGCGCCAGCGCGCGTTCGGCGTGGTCAATGGCCACGGTCAGGGCGGCACTGTCCGCTGATAAGCGATGCGCCAGAACAAGCGCGTAGGCCGCAGAGTTCAGCGCGCTGGCCTGTGCAGCGCTATCCTGTGCGGTGCCTGCTGCAATCTCGCGGTAAAGGTCAGCAGCGGCGCGCAAAACCGGGCTGTCGCCAAGGGTTTCGCCGAGGGTGAAGGTCGCGGCGGCTAGCGCCGACCGTGCATCAGCCTCCAGCGCGGGTCTGTTGTCCCATTGTGCGGGGTCGGCAACCGCGCCATTGGCCAGCACAAGCGCCATCGCGCTTTCGAAATGCGCGACCGCCGTGTTCAGAACATCGGCAGTTGGATCAAGCCGGTGAATATCCTGAAGGGCATAGCCCAGATTGAGCTGAACAAAGAATTGCCGCTCATCCGACAGGGCGCCGGGATCATTCAAGACCATCTGATAGGCCTGCGCCGCGGCTTTGTAGGTCGCGATGTCATTGGTCAAATACCCGGTGTCATGCAGCATTCTTGCCGCGTCGAATTGCGCGGTCAACGCGTCATCCGGCAGCTTTGCGATGGTGTAGAACGCGGCAGATTTTTGAAAATCCTGCGCCGCCAGATTCAATCCTGTGACGTCTTCGTGGTGGAGCGCAATTGTGTTGCGCATCACGGCGGCGTTGTAATGCAGATCGGCAAGATGGGCGGCGCTTGTGTCGTCCGGGGCCATGTCGCGGGCGCGCAGATAGTCGGCCAATGCGGCCTCGTAGTCGGCGATGTCATTGCTGCGCAGGGCAATTTCATGCCGCAGCCGACCGCGCTCCATCAGCGATTGCAGCGCATCGGACGCGCGCGCATGGGTGCCATAAATCGCTTCTGCGGCTGTGAACCGGTCCACCGCTTGATGCAGCACGGCAAGATCATCGGTCAGGAGGCCAACCTCGAACTGCGCCAGGCCGATATTGAACTGCGCCACCGCATCATCGGCAGAGCCGACAGTCACCGATTTCTGGAATTTATGATACCATTCCAGCGCGGTTTCATAGGCTTGTGGGTCGCTGCTATCCAGCCCCCGGCGATGGTGCAGCCGCGCGAGGCTGTTCTCGAACGACTGAATTTGGCTTTCCAAGGCCAGGTTGGACGATTGCGACCGCCAGGCTTGACCAAAGCTGACCACCTGCATCAGGTCGTTGGTGTTGAATTGGTCGGCGTTCTGAAACACCACATCCAGAAGCGCATCATAGGCGGTGGAAAACCGTACCGGATCGGTCTCGGGCGATATGGCGGTCAGCGCCTCGGAATAGTCGGCAAAGGCCAGCGCGGCGGCGTCGGAAATCCCCCGTGCGGCGCGGCGCATATGCAGATTGCCCCGGTTGGTCACGGTCAGGGCAAAGGACGAAAAATCGCTGTTTGCCTTGTGCATTTTTGCGGCAACCCCATAAAGGTCGATCGCCCGTTGTTCGTTTTTGTCGGTCTCTGTTGTTATCGCGAGATTGGCGGAAATCACCGCCTCAAGCCCGAGGATCTGGGCGAGATCTTCGAACCGTTGTGTGCCGCCGCTGGCCGTCAGCAGGGTCTTCAGCTTGTTCAGCACGGCGTCGGTCTCTGGCGTGTCCCGGCCAAAGGTGGTGATTGTCCGGTCGAAGTCCTTGATCAGCACCTCTAGCTCGCTGTCGGGGTCGACAAAGGATTTGGCGGCCTTCAATTGCGCTTCGGCCTCTTGAAAGTCGCTGACCGCTTTGGTTTCAACCGCGTGATAGAATATCAGCCCGGCAAGATCATGGCGGGTCATCCCGGCTTCGCGGGGGTCCGTAAGACCGTTTAAATCTATCGACCGTTGGTAATTGGTTTTCGCTTGTTCAAAGTCGGCTTCATCGGAGGTTTTGCGAAAATTGATCGCCGCCGCATGGCCGAGGTATTTGAGAAACCGCGCCTTTTGGGATCGCTCCACAGCACCGACGGCGTTTCGATTTCCTGACGCGCCGCCGTCTGCATGTGTGACAGGGCCCCGTCGAGGCCAATTTTGTCGTGCGCATCAAATAGCTCTGAGAGTTGGCGACGGCGATAATCAAACGCCGCATCGCTGTCCCAGTCTTTGACCAATCGGAACGCGGTTTCGTAATCCTGCGCCGCTGCGGCATAGCTGCTGAGCAGCCGTTTTGTCCGGGCGCTTTTGGCAAAGACATCTGCATCTTCCAGAATGCGGTCTTTCAACGCGGCGATTTGCGTGTCGCGGGTCTGGCGCAGGTCCGACACCCGCGCCTTTGCCTGATCGCGGAACCGGTTGGCAGCGTTCAACGCGCCTTCCAGTTCTGCGGCATCCGCAAGTTTGGTCAGCCGCTGGATTTCCGGGTCCGGGTTGTCAAGCGATGCGGCGCGGTCCTGTTGATTGGCAAAGTCATCCAGCCGTGCCCGCAATTTCGCCTCGACCACCGAAGGCGGGGCCGTGGCGGGAATGCCGGCGGCGCGCATCACCGCATAAACCACATCCATTGGCGCGCCCTGATCCACGGCCAGCCGTTCCACCGTGGCCCTTTGGCCATCGGACAGCCCGGCGATATGAACCAACAGCCCGCGGCGTTCTTCGGTCACGGCGGCGGTATCGGCATCCCGCATTTCGCTGGTCCCGCCAAAAAATAACTGTCGCCGCAGGCTTTGGTTGATCCATGGGCGTTGGTGCCCCTTGGTTTTCAAATAGACTTCTTCGCTGACGATGCTCATCACGGTCGAGAAATTAGCGCCATTTGCTGCCCCCAAGTGACGCAAGAGCGCCTCGGCATAGGGGCTGTTGGCCCCCGGCACACCATCCAGCGCTGCCTGTCCCGGTTCCGCGGCAAAGCCGACCATGGCCACCAGATTTTCCACCCCGGCTGGCCCGCTGGCGTTCAATGCCCGCGCGCCACGGGCATCCGGGCCGGGGCGTGCAGGCGGCGACAAACCCACAGCGGACACCGCGACCGGCTGGGGCTGCCCCGGAAGGGGCAATCGCAAATCTTCTGGAAAAGGATTGGTGCGACAGGCATCCAGCAGGATCACCGCAACCGGCACATTTTCCCGCAACTGGCTGATAAAGGCATTCATCGCCACCAATCCGCCAATGTCGCTGGCGATCGCTTCGGTTGCGGCATCGACGGGCACCAGAAAATTCTCGCCGCCGGCCTCTATGCCATGACCCGCATAATAGAGCAGGGCGACATCGGCCTCTTGCGCGTCGTCGATGAAGTTTTGCAAATCCCGGCGTAGCCGACGGGCGTCGCGATCAATCGACAGATAGGTTTCAAACCCCAGTTGATCGAGCAGATCCTCGACCGCCTCGGCATCGTTTTCCGGGTTGGCTAGCGGGTCAAGGTGCTCATAGTCGCCATTGCCAATCACCAGCGCGATCCCGCGCAGCGGCTCGCGTGCAGACGCGGGCAAGCTCAGGCACAGATGCAGGAAGGCCGCCAATATCAGCGCCACCGCCAACCGCCAGCGGAATAGCCCCGGCAGGGCGATGGGTGCCACGTTGCATATGCGGTCAACGGGGCGCAGCGGGGCTGCCTGGCCGATAGCACGTGTGGCGCTGTCGGGGGCAGCGATATGTAGGGGTAATGGCATCACGCACCAAACCTATCCCATGTAATGAGACAGCTTAGTGACGCAGGGGCATCTGGGCAAGTGTGCCCCGGTGAAGGGGCCGTGCAAGCTTTTGTGAGCCGCGCGAGAGGCGTCTGCCCATGGTGCATTGTCTGCGGGCGGGACACAGCGGCGTCGGGCCGGGCAAATCCGAGCAGGCCACAAAAAACGGCAGCCTCTGTGAAGCTGCCGTTCCATGTGACCGAAGCCAAAATCCGAAAGGTTATTTACCTGTCGGCGGAGTGGTTTTCTTGGCTGTTGTCGATGTGGCGGCGGGTCGACGTGTCCGCGTTCTGCGGCTGGGGGTCGCCGGTTTTGCACCCGCTGCGGGGGGCGTTGCCGTTTTGGACGTCGAGGTCGTGGCTGCCGACGCTGTTGCGGCCGGTTTGGCTGCGGGCTTGGGCGCTGCTTTGGGGGCCGTGTCCGTGGCAGCCTTTGTTGTGGTGTTTGTGGTGGTGTTTGCTGTGGTTTTCGCAACTGGCGCGGCGGTTGGCGCTGTGGCCGGTTTTGGCGCGGCGACAGCGGCAGGGGACGCCGCAGGCGTGGGCGCAGCTTTTTCGACAGGCTTTGCAACCGGTGCAGGTGTCGCCGCCGGAGTGGCTGTCTTGGCGACGGGCGCCGTTGCGGGTTTTTCCGGGGCTTTCGCTGCCGGGGCGGCGGCGGTTTTCGCCACAGGCGCCGGTTTCTTGGCTGCGGGTTTGGCGACAGGTTTGGCCGCGGGGGTCGCTGTTTTCGCGGCCGGTTTCGCCGCCGGCGCCTTGGTTGGGGCTTTGGTCGCGGTTTTGACCGGGGCGCTGGCAGGCGCTTTGGCGGTGACGTTCGCCGGTGCTGTCACGGCAAATCGGGTCGGCGAAAACATTGCCGCCTGTTCGATCGCCGAGGTCATCAGAACCTGAGCGAGGCGCATGTTGTTGTTCAGCGACTGATTGGCCAGCTTCATGCAGGCGGCAGAGATTTCGAATTGTTTGACAAGCAGATTCATCGTTATTTTCCTGTTCTAACGAGAAAGAGTAAACATCGCGCCGGGGCCCGAGGGGCCGCTGTTTTGCAGGCGCGTGTGATTTGATCCGACAACATCGGCCAGGGGGGCGATCCAGGCCTGGGTCACCTGATCGGCGCGTTGACCATCCTGAAGCGCGCGGATGGCCGCGATATTCGCTTTGAAAAATGCCATCGGCTTTTCCGTGATCATGCGCTGATCTTCGTCATCCGCCACCGACCAACCCCCGAACATTCCGAGGCTGCGGTAGGTGATGACGTTTTGCGCCTGTGCGGACAAAGATCCGACGTCGAGACAAGTTTTCCAAGTCTCCAGCGCGTGTTGCAGAGAGACACGCATGGCGATTTTCCTTTTGCTGCCCATGACACCGATACCAAGTGCCCTGGGCGATTCCCCGGTTTTGCCTAAATCCGCCAAACGGTTGGCGTGACTGGATCAGGCCGGGTCCACCGGTCTGGCATCATTTATAGCAGATTTTTCTGCAGATGCAGTGCAGCAATGCTGCGCTGCGGCAAAAATGGGTGAATTGTTGCCGATTGGCACGGTCAGAGGAAATCGCAATGCTGAAAAAAGTGGCCCTTGCGGGTGGTTCACCCGGCAATGATCGCGGTCAAAATGGCCTTGGCGCTCTCGCTGTCCCATTCGGCATCGCCGGTCAGACGGGCGATTTCCTGGCCTTCGCGGTTCAGGATCACCGTGGTGGGCAGGCCAAGAACCGCCATGTTTCTGGCAATGGCCTGTTTCGGGTCGCGGTGCAGCGGCAGATTGTCGATGCCGATCTTGTCAAAGAAGCGCGTCATCGCCGGTGCAGGATTATGCCCGGTCGCCAATGTGACCACTTCGAAATCATCGCCGCCCATTTCGCTCTGCAAGGCGGACAGCATCGGCATTTCCTTGCGGCAGGGCCCGCACCAGGTCGCCCAGAAATTCAGCAGGACGATCTTGCCGTGATAATCGGTCAGGCTGAGCGGCGCGCCGTCGAAATCGGTGAAATCGGTGACCGCAACATCCACCGGAGTGGGGTGCAGAACCAGTTTTTTCATGTCGCCGGTGCGCAGATTTTCCAGCGCGGCGACGTCAGCAGCATTTGCGCTTGCCCCCAAGCCCATATACAGAGCACCCCCAACAATCAGTGCATTTAATCCGCGGCGGGTGAACTTCATGTCAGACAAATCCTCAAACCAGATGTGGGGCGGCCGCTTTGCCGCTGGACCCGATGCGATCATGGAGGCGATCAATGCCTCGATCGGATATGACCAGCGGATGGCAGCCCAAGATATCGAAGGGTCGCGCGCCCATGCAGCGATGCTGGCCGCACAGGGTATCATTGACGGTAAAGATGCAGAGACAATTCGGGAAGGCCTTCTCACGATCTTGTCAGAGATCGAGGCCGGAGAATTCGCGTTTTCGACCGCGCTGGAAGACATTCACATGAATGTCGAGGCGCGGCTGAAAGAGGTGATCGGCGAACCTGCCGGACGGCTGCACACCGGGCGGTCGCGCAACGACCAGGTTGCCACCGATTTCAAACTTTGGGTGCGCGATCAGCTTGATGCCGTGGACCAGGCGCTCGGCGCGCTCTTGCAAGCGCTTCTCGCGCAGGCCGAGGCCGGGGCAGATTGGGTGATGCCGGGCTTTACCCACTTGCAGGTGGCGCAGCCGGTGACATGGGGGCATCACATGATGGCCTATGTCGAAATGTTTGCCCGCGACCGTTCGCGCATGCGCGACGCGCGGAACCGGATGAATGAAAGCCCGCTTGGCGCCGCGGCGTTGGCTGGCACCTCTTTTCCGATTGACCGCGATGCGACGGCAAAGGCGCTGGGCTTTGACCGGCCTGCGGCCAATTCGCTGGATGCGGTCAGCGACCGGGATTTTGCGCTGGAATTTTTGGGTGCGGCCTCGATTTGCGCCATGCATCTTAGCCGGATGGCCGAAGAGCTGGTGATCTGGTCCTCTGCTCAATTCCGCTTTGTGGCGCTGTCGGATCGGTTTTCCACCGGTTCGTCGATCATGCCGCAGAAAAAGAACCCCGATGCGGCGGAACTGATCCGCGCCAAGATCGGGCGGATTTTCGGGGCAAATGTGGCGCTGATGACCGTGATGAAGGGCCTGCCGCTGGCCTATTCCAAGGACATGCAGGAAGACAAGGAACAGGTCTTCGACGCCGCCGACAACCTGATGCTGGCCTTGGCCGCGATGGAGGGCATGGTCAAGGATATGACCGCCAATCGCGAAAGTCTCGAGGCTGCTGCGGCCACCGGGTTTTCCACCGCCACGGACCTGGCTGATTGGCTGGTGCGGGTGCTGGGCATGCCGTTCCGGGATGCGCATCATGTGACGGGCGCCTTGGTTGGCATGGCCGAGTCCAAGGGCTGTGACCTGCCGGATCTGTCACTGGAGGATATGCAGTCGGTGCATAAGGCCATCACCGACGATGTGTTTGCCGTTCTGGGCGTGCATAATTCTGTAGCCTCGCGGACCTCTTATGGCGGAACTGCCCCTGTGCGGGTGCGCGAACAGGTGGCCCGCTGGAAGGAAGCTTTGGCATGATGCGGGTTCTGGTTTTGATTGGCGCGCTGGCCGCGCTGGGCGCTTGTGGTGTGGATGGCGCGCCGGAACGTCCAAAGGATGACGGCCCTGTGTCCATATCGGTGACAGGCACGGCCTCGGTCGGTGTGACCGGCGGTTCTGCGGGCTAGCAGATGCGCGGGATCTCTCCTTTGCGCTGGATCTATCTGGCGCTGGCGGTCTGGGGCGCGGTGCATCCGATGCTGTACCTTGGTCAGTGGGGTGTTGCGCATGGGTTTGATCTGGGCGGGCTGACGGCGGCCTGGACCGTCAATGCCGCCACAACCGGTCTGGCCTGGGATCTGCTGATTGCGGCGGTTGCCCTGACGGTCTGGTGTCTGGCCGAAGTCGCGGTGCGGCGCAATTGGATCGCGCTTCTGGCGATTCCTGCCACCTTTTTGATTGGGGTTTCTTGCGGATTGCCGCTCTATCTGTTTCTGAGAACGGCGCCCGTGAAATAGGGTTCGGATTCGGGGCTCTGCCCCGGACCCCGGGATATTTTTGAACAGAAGAAGCCCAAGTGGCGTTCGGAGGCTGAGATTGGATCATTTTCTCTATCGTGACGGCGCATTGTTTGCCGAAGATGTGCCAGTGGCGGATATCGCGGCCGAGGTTGGCACGCCGTTCTATCTCTATTCAACGGCGACGTTGCTGCGCCATTTCCGGCTGTTTGATGAGGCTTTGGACGGTCTGCCACATCTGGTGTGTTACGCGATGAAGGCGGCGTCCAATCAGGCGATCCTCAAGACCCTGGCCGCAGCCGGGGCGGGCATGGATGTGGTGTCGGGCGGTGAATATGCCCGGGCGCGGGCGGCGGGTGTGCCGGGCGAGCGCATCGTGTTTTCCGGTGTTGGCAAGACCCATGAGGAGATTCGGACCGCGCTGACCGGTGGGATTCGCCAGTTCAACGTCGAGAGCGAGCCTGAAATGGCGGTGATTTCCGAGGTTGCCACATCTTTGGGCGTTGAGGCGCCGATCACCGTGCGGGTCAACCCGGATGTTGACGCCAAGACCCATGCCAAGATTGCGACCGGCAAGTCAGAGAACAAGTTCGGCATTCCGATCAGCCGCGCCCGCGAGGTCTATGCCCATGCTGCATCCCTGCCGGGGATCAAGGTGATTGGCATCGACGTGCATATTGGCAGCCAGCTGACCGATCTGGCGCCGTTCCGGCTGGCCTATCAAAAGGTGGCTGAGTTGACCGAGACGCTGCGCGCCGATGGCCATGACATCCAGCGGCTGGATCTCGGCGGGGGGCTTGGCATTCCTTACACCCGGTCGAACGAGGCCCCGCCGCTGCCGGTGGAATATGGCGCGATGATCAAGGATACATTGGGGCATCTGGGCTGTGAGGTCGAGATCGAGCCGGGGCGGTTGATTGCCGGCAACGCCGGTATTCTGGTGTCCAAGGTGATCTATGTGAAACAGGGTGAAGATCGCCAGTTTCTGATCCTGGACGGGGCGATGAACGATCTGATTCGCCCGGCGATGTATGAAGCCTGGCACGATATCGTGCCGGTGATCGAGCCGGAGCCGGGTGTCGAGCAAACAGCGTTCGACATTGTCGGTCCGGTCTGTGAATCCGGTGATACATTTGCCAAGGGCCGGATGATGCCGCCGCTTGTGGCCGGTGATCTGGTGGCATTTCGCTCCGCCGGGGCCTATGGCGCGGTGATGGCTAGTGAATACAACACACGCCCCCTGATCCCCGAGGTTCTGGTCCGGGATGATAAATTTGCTGTCATCCGGGCGCGTCCGACCTTTGACGAAATGATAAATCGGGATAGCATTCCCGAGTGGCTCTAGCGTTATGGTGCGCCGGGGCTGGTAAAATCGGAGTGATGCCATCCCTCAGTCGCGCTATCTTCAGTCCCTACGTCATATTCGCGGTGCTCTGACGCTCACCCATCTCGGCCTTTTGGCGGAGCGGGTGACGCGGGCGTTCTGGCCCTTCTGGTCTGTGGCTTTGGTGGCATTGGCGCTGTTGATGCTGGGGATACAGGACCTGGTGTCGACTGCCATGGTCTGGGTTCTGATCGTAGGGTTTGCCCTGGCCGGGGTGGTCTGTCTTGGGTTTGGACTGCGGCGCTTTCGCTGGCCCAGCCGGGAAGAGGCGGTCCTCCGGTTGGATGACAAGCTGCCGGGGCGCCCCCTGCAAAGTCTGCGTGATGCTCAGGTCATTGGCGGCGGGGATGCCGCATCGGTTGCTGTCTGGCAGGCGCATCAGGCGCGGATGGCGCAGCTTGCGGCCCAGGCGCGGGCAGTGCCGCCGGACCTGCGGGTGTCGCAACGTGATCCCTTTGCCCTGCGGTATGTGGCGGTGCTGGGGTTGGCGGTGGCGCTGTTGTTCGGATCGTTTTGGAAAGTGTCGTCTGTGGCGGCAATTGCGCCGGGCGCTGCGGCGCTGGCAGGCGGGCCGACATGGGAAGGGTGGATTGAACCACCGGCCTATACCGGATTGCCCTCGCTGTATTTGGCGGATCAGCAGGCGCAGAAGCTGGATGTCGCCGAGGGCAGCCGCATTACACTGCGGCTTTATGGTGAAACAGGGGCTTTGACCGTGACAGAGACCTTGTCGGGGCGTGCCATTGCCTCGTCTCAGGACGGTGCAGATGCGACATCACCTGACGCCGCCGATGCATCGCAAAGTTTTCAGGTGCTCCAAGGCGGGACATTGACCATTGAGGGCCCCGGCGGGCGCAGCTGGGACGTGACCCTGATCGAAGATGTCGCGCCCAGCGTTCAGGTGACCGAAGAGATGACCAGCGCCGCGCGCGGCGAGATGTCTTTGCCCTTTGCGGCCAGCGACGATTTTGGCGTGCGCTCGGGCGAGGCAGTGATTTCCCTGAATTTGCCGGCGGTGGATCGCCGCTATGGTCTGGCCCGCGACCCGGAACCGCGGGATTCCGTGGTTGTGCCACTGCCGCTGCCGATCGCCGGATCACGGGCAGAGTTCCGCGAAACCCTAATCGAAGACTTCTCGCAACATGCCTGGGCCAATCTGCCGGTGACCATCGAATTGCGGGTCATGGATGACCTCGATCAGGTCAGCGCGCCCGAAGTGCTGACGCTGCCATTGCCCGGCCGTCGCTTCTTTGACCCGTTTGCAGCGGCCATCATTGATCAGCGCCGCGCCCTGTTGTGGTCACGTGAAAATGCCGGGGATGTCGCGACGATCCTGCGGGCGGTGACACATCGGCCTGACGAACTTTTCCGCTCTGCGGTGCCATATCTGCGGATGCGCACGATCCAGCGGCAGCTTGAGACCTATGCCGAGGCGGGCCTGACAGAGGCCCAGCGCGACGAATTGGCGGCGGCGATGTGGGATCTTGCGGTTTTGTTGGAAGATGGCGACCTGTCGGATGCGCTGGAACGATTGCGGCGGGCACAGGAACGCCTGTCAGAGGCGATGAAAAACGGCGCTTCGGATCAGGAAATTGCAGAATTGATGCAGGAGCTGCGCGACGCCACCCAGGATTATCTGCGGCAGTTGGCCCAGGAACAGCGCCAAAACGGCGAAGACGGGCAAGATACCGCGCAAAACCCCGACGACATGATGCAGATGACGCAGGACGACCTGCAAGCGATGATGGACCGGATCCAGGAGCTTATGGAGCAGGGCCGCATGGCCGAGGCCGAACAGGCGATGCGCGAGTTGCAGGAATTGCTGGAAAACATGCAAGTCACCCAGGGCCAGCCGGGACAGGGCCAGCAATCGCCGGGGCAACAGGCGATGGATGATCTGGCCGAAACCCTGCGCGAACAACAGGGGTTGTCGGATCAGGCCTTCCGTGACCTGCAAGAACAGTTCAACCCCGGTGCCAATCAGGGCCAGAGCCAAGGCAATGAAGGCCGCGACGGCGGAATGGGCCAGGGCCAGCAGCATCAACAACAGGGCCAAGGTCAGGGGCAGGGCCAGAACCCCGGCCAGAATCCCGGTCAGAGCCAAGGCCAGCAAGACGGCGGTCAATCCGGTGAACAGCAGGGGCAGTCCGGTCAACAATCTGGTCAAAATCCCGGTCAAGGTGGGCTTGCCGACCGGCAAGAGGCCCTGCGCCGTGAGTTGGAGCGCCAGCGCGGCAGCCTGCCGGGGCAAGGCAGTGAAGCGGGCCAACGGGCGGATCAGGCGCTGCGCGACGCGGAACGGGCCATGGACGGTGCCGAACAGGCGCTGCGCGGCAATGATCTGGCAGAGGCGCTCGACAAACAGGCCGAAGCGATGGAGGCCCTGCGCGAAGGCATGCGCAATCTGGGGGAGGCCATGGCCGAGGAACAGCGCCAACAGGGCGGGCAGGGTGATACCGCCGGTGCGCGCGAGGGGGAGCAGCGGGATCCATTGGGCCGCAATCCTGGCAATTCCGGTACGATCAACAGCAACGAAGATCTGTTGCAGGGCGAAGATGTCTATCGCCGGGCCCGTGAGCTGTTAGACGAAATTCGGCGCCGTTCCGGTGATGGCGACCGCCCGGAAATCGAACGCAACTATCTGGAACGGTTGCTCGACCGGTTCTGACAATCGCAAATGATCGGCGCAAATGCCCCCCGGCACGTCAGGGGGCAGGGCATTGGAGCTTGGTGCGGGGTCAGAGCATTTGGCCGATGCCGCACAGCGTATCGCGCCCGAAGCCTGTCGATCTGGCATCCCCTGCCGTTGCCTGAAACCAGCGACATTGGCGCGCAGGATGATCGGGGCGTGCAGGACGGTCGGGGATTATTCCGTCGGGGTGGCGCTTTCTGCGCTTATCCCGTCAAGCCATTGCAACCCGGCCAGAACCTTTTGATCCAGCCAGCCGCGTAGCCCATCAACCCAGTCAACATAAGACGTCAGCGTCGCTGCCATACCGGGCACTTTGGTGGCAATGACATCGGCATAGACATAGGCAAGAACGGCCAACGTCATGCTGAGAAGCACCAACATCAATCCGCGCCTGAAACTGCTGCGGGCGTGGCGGGTTGGCTCTGCGGCGATTTCTTCGCTGATTTCACTGTGTCGCGGTTGATCGGTCGACCGCAGGGTGGAATTGATTTCTTCGATATCTGGAAGCAATTCCCGACGCGAGCTGGTGGCAGCCGCGGCAGCCATCGCCGGGGCCGCCAGATTCGGGCCGCGTAGGTGTGCGGCGGGGCCGGGCACGTCTTTGGCGCTGATATCGCCGCGGCGCACGGATCCGCCCATATCGTCAAGGCCGAGGTCCGGCTGGCTCTCTACGGCACCCATTTCCGCGGCGCGCACACGGGTTTCACGTGCGGCCTCTTCGCGCAGAACGCTTGCAATGTCAGGGTCCAATTGGCGCGGTTCAAGATTGGGCTGAAGCGCGGGGTTGGGCGGCGGTGAGGCGGGGCCGTCTTCGTCGTCCAGTTCATCGTCCAGAGCGGGATCGGCCATTTCGGGGGCGGAGGGCGCAGGGGCGGCGCGCATGTCGTCATCTGCCAAATCGGTGGCAGGGTCCTGCTGCGGTTCCGGTGCTTCATCATGGTTAATGTCGGGCTGACGCTCCGGCATGTCTTCCGGGCCATCGACGGGCGCGCCAACGGGGTCATCATCCGGCCCGCGATCTTGCGCAGGCGCGATTTCCTCTGGGTCCTCGACACCGGCGGGCGGTTGAAACCAGGTATTGCCACAGCTCGAACATTGCACATCCCGGCCTTCCGGCGGGATGACATCGTCGGGGACTTCGTAATGGGCATCGCAATTCGGGCAAATCAGCCGCATTTTACTCACCAATTTCTCACCTCACCTCAGCTTTGCACCATAAGTGAACGGATCGGCAAGGAAAAGCGCAACCGAGCCGGACGCGCGGATTGCAACCAGACCATTGCTGATGCAATACAGGTCATCCAAAGTGCAACAGCATGTTTTCGGGGGCAGTGCGCAGCGTGATCGAGCTTGATGAAGTGGCCTATAGCTACGGTGGCGGCGAATTGCTGACTGATATTTCGCTGCGTTTGGCGCCGGGGTCTTTTCACTTTCTGACCGGACCGTCGGGCGCGGGCAAAACCACCTTTTTGAAATTGTGTTATGGCGCGCTTGTGCCGACCGGCGGTCAGGCCCGGTTGTTCAACCGTGATGTGCGCAGTCTGAGCCGGGACGAGGTGGCCTATGCCCGGCGGCGGATTGGCGTTGTGCATCAGGATTGCCAGTTTCTGGATCATCTGTCGCTGGCAGAGAACATTTCCCTGCCGCTGGCCGTCACCGGACAGGACAAATTGGCGGCGCAATCCAACCTGAAGGAATTGATGACCTGGGTCGGGTTGTCCGCACGGGCCGGGGCGTTGCCGCCGGAATTGTCGGGCGGGGAACGCCAACGTGCCGCGCTGGCGCGGGCGCTGATCCTGTCGCCGGATGTCATCCTGGCGGATGAACCCACCGGCAATGTCGACTGGGAAATGTCGCAGCGTCTGCTGCAATTGCTGGTCGAATTGAACAAGATGGGCAAGACGAT
Source organism: Marinovum sp. J2-8 (assembly GCF_055808435.1). NCBI lineage: Bacteria > Pseudomonadati > Pseudomonadota > Alphaproteobacteria > Rhodobacterales > Roseobacteraceae > Marinovum > Marinovum sp. J2-8. The sequence goes on from NZ_JBVVRZ010000001.1 coordinate 895,815, forward strand.
CATGATCGCTACCCATGACCTCAGCCTGATTCGAGCCGCGAAAAGCCATGTGCAGGCGCGTGTGTTGCGCATTTCGGGACGCAAGCTTCAGCTGGCGGGGGCAGATCTGTGAAGGTGGACCTGTCGATTATCACGTCGCTTCTGTCGGTCGACGCCGGGGCGGACCGGGTGGTGCCGCCGACCGGGTTCACCGCGCGGCTGACCCTGTTCACGGCGGGGGCGATGGCCTTTCTTGCGGTTTTTGCGCTGGCCTTGTCGCTGGCTTCGGGGCGTCGCCGGCAATTGGCGGGACGCGCTTGCCGGATCAGCCACCTTGCGGATCTCTGCCCCGCGGCCCAGATGGCGGCCCAGACCGAGCGGGCATTGAAAATCCTGTCGGAAACCCCCGGTGTGTCCGAGGCGCGTGCACTTGACCCGGATGAACAACGCGCGCTGCTGGAACCTTGGTTCGGCCCTGACCTACCGGTCGAGAGCCTGCCAGTGCCGCAGTTGATCGAAGTGCGCGAGACCGGTGCCGGCTATGATCGCGACGGTCTGCGACTGCGGCTTCAGGCGGAACTGCCGGGCGCGGTGCTGGATGACCACACCCGTTGGCGCAAACCGCTGGTTCAGGCGGCGGGGCGGCTGAAATTTCTGGGATGGATGGCGATCCTGCTGATCTTTGGCGCGATGGGTGCGATGATCACGCTGGCGGCCAATGCGGCCCTGGCGGCCAATTCGCAGGCGGTGATCCAGGTCTTGCGTTTGGTGGGGGCGACGGATGCCTATATCGCACGGGCCTTTGTGCGCCGGTTCACCCTGCGCGCGGCTTCGGGCGCGACGATTGGCATGCTGGTTGGCCTGGTCGCGGTGCTGTTGCTGCCCTCGGCCAATGCCGAGGCGAATATCCTGACCGGGTTGCGGTTTCAGGGCCTGCATTGGCTGTGGCCGCTGCTGGTGCCTGTTTTGGCCGCCATCGTTGCTTTTGCCGCCACGCGCTGGGCGGCGTTGCGGGTGCTGGAGGGGCTGAGATAATGCAATTCGTGATGTCGCTGGTCTTTGTGGTGCAAATGTACCTGATGATGGCCCTGATGGGGATCGTGTTCCTGCCTTATGCGCTGCTAAGCCGGAACGGCGCGGTGCTGGCCTGTAAAACCTATTGCCGATGGGTGATGTGGACCGCGCGGATCATGCTTGGCTTGCGCTGCGAGGTGCGTGGAACAGTGCCCTCTGGCGAGGTCCTGGTCGCGGCCAAACATCAATCCTTTCTCGATATCATCATGATCTATCACGCGCTGCCGCGTGCCAAGTTCATCATGAAACAAGAACTGCTCTATACCCCGGTGATCGGCCAATACGCCAAACGCATCGGCTGTGTGCCGGTGGCACGTGGCAAACGCGGTGCGGCGATCCAGAAGATGGTTTCTGATGTGGCGGCGGGGCTGGCCAATCCCGGCCAATTGGTCATTTACCCCCAGGGCACGCGGGTCGGCCCCGGCGCTTATCTGCCGTACAAGGTGGGCAGCCATGTGCTTTATGCCGAATTGGGCCAGGCTGCGGTGCCTGTAGCGACCAATGTCGGTGTGTTCTGGCCCCGCACGGGCATCCTGCGCAAACCGGGGTTGGCGGTGGTGGAATTTCTTGATCCAATTGCACCGGGCATTGATCGGGTGGATTTCATGATCGAGCTGGAAGACCGGGTCGAAGCGGCGTCGCAGGCGCTGATGCTGGAAGCGGGGTTCAGCGATTTCCCGACCGAGAAACGCCGCGACAGAAAACGCGCCAAGACGGGTGACGTACCTCCGTCCTGAGTTTCGGGGCCGAGAAGTTCCGGCGGGCGCATTTCCATGGATGGAAATTGCAAAAGCTATTCATAGCTTTTGGGCGGCCGATGGCATCATTGCGATGCCACCGGCCAGATTGTCGATAAGTCGATTACATGTGGATCGCGCCGTCGCCACAGGCCAGCGCGGCCTCGCGCACCGCTTCGGAGAAGGTCGGATGCGCGTGGCAGGTCAGCGCCACGTCTTCGGCAGAGGCACCAAATTCCATCGCCACACAGATCTCGTGGATCAGATCACCCGCTGCCGGGCCGATGATGTGGCAGCCCAGAATGCGGTCGGTGTCCTTGTCGGCCAGCAGTTTGACAAAACCGTCACCGGCAAAGATCGCCTTGGCGCGCCCGTTGCCCATGAAGGAAAACTTGCCAACCTTGTAGGCGCGGCCTTCTTCCTTGAGCTGGTCCTCGGTCTTGCCGACCGTGGCGACCTCGGGGTGGGTGTAGATCACGCCGGGGATCACGCCATAGTTCACATGGCCATGTTTACCGGCCAGAACCTCGGCACAGGCCATGCCTTCGTCTTCGGCCTTGTGCGCCAGCATCGGGCCTTCGATGGCGTCGCCAATGGCATAGATGCCTTTGACGTTGGTCTGCCACTGGCCGTCGACCTTGACCTGTCCGCCCTTGGTGGTCTCAATACCCAGGGCCTCAAGCCCCAGACCATCGGTGAAGGGGCGGCGGCCGGTGGCGCAGAGCACCACATCGGCATCAATGGTCTCTTCGCTGTCGTCCTTGCGGAGCTTGTAAGTGACCTTGGCCTTGGTTTTGGTTGCCTCGACCTTTTGCACAGCTGCGCCGAGGGTGAATTTCAGCCCCTGCTTTTCAAGCATTTTCTTGAACTGCTTCTGCACGTCGCTGTCCATGCCAGGCGTGATGTGATCGAGGAATTCGATCACCTGCACCTCAGAGCCGAGGCGGGCATAGACAGAGCCCATTTCCAGCCCGATCACGCCTGCGCCGATCACGACCAGTTTCTTTGGCACCTTGCCCAGTTCCAGCGCGCCGGTGGAAGTGACAACAACCTTTTCATCCACGGTCACATCTGCGCCCGGCACCGGCGACGGCTCAGAGCCGGAGGCGATGATGATGTTCTTGGCGTCGTGGATCTCGTCGCCGACCTTGACCTTGCCGGCCTCGGGGATCGAACCCCAACCTTTGAGCCAGTCGACCTTGTTCTTCTTGAACAGGAATTCGACGCCTTTGGTGTTCTGGCCGATCACATCGTCCTTGTAGGACAGCATCTGGGGCCAGTCGACGGAGGGCGATTTGCCTTTGAGGCCCATCTTGGCAAAGTTGTGCTCTGCTTCATGCAGCTGGTGGCTGGCATGCAGCAGCGCCTTGGACGGGATGCAGCCGATGTTGAGGCAGGTGCCGCCGAGCGTTTCGCGGCCTTCGACACAGGCGGTTTTCAGCCCCAGTTGTGCGCAGCGGATGGCCGCGACGTATCCGCCGGGGCCTGCACCGATGATGATGACGTCATAGCTTGCCATTGGGATGGTCCTTTCTTGAGAACGGGGAGGGGGGCCAGCCCCCCGTCGCCTTTGGCGACGTCCCCCGGGATATTTTTGGCCAGATGAAAGAGTGGGCTGCGGTCATAGGAGGGCCGCGCCGAGCAGGATGAGAATGGAGAGCAGGCCGAGCGCCCAGAAGATGCTGCGCCAGGGCACCCAGCCGAAGGCGTAGGCCGGGATGTAGAGGAGGCGGGCCAGCAGGTAGAGGCCGCAGGCGGCGGCGGTCACGGCGCTGCCCTTGTCGGCGAAGGTGACGATGAGGGTGGCGATGGCAAAAAGCAGCAGGCTTTCGAAGTGGTTGTTCATCGCGCGCCAGAGGCGGGCGGTGCGCAGGCTCATCTGATCTTCCAATGACCCGCCCAGCCGGTCCCGGTCGCGGGGCGACAGGGTTTTGCCGGTGCCAAGCTCGAGGTTGGCCGGGACCGCCATAAGGACGATCTGGCCGATCTGGAGCAATGCGGCGAGGGTGAGGGCGGTGAGTTCGGGGGTCATTGTGTCCGCCTTTGGGGTAGGGTGCGCAGCGACTGCGCACCCCAATGGGTGGCGTAATCTGCCGTTACAGATCCATCAGCAACCGGCGTGGGTCTTCCAGCGCTTCCTTGACGCGGACAAGGAAGGTCACCGCGCCTTTGCCGTCGACGATGCGGTGATCGTAGGACAGGGCGAGGTACATCATCGGGCGGATTTCGACCTTGCCGTTGATCGCCATTGGGCGGTCCTGGATCTTGTGCATGCCGAGGATGCCGGATTGCGGCGGGTTGAGGATCGGCGAGGACATCAGCGAGCCATAGACGCCGCCGTTCGAAATCGTGAAGGTGCCGCCCTGCATTTCCGCCATCGACAGCTTGCCATCGCGGGCGCGTTTGCCTTTTTCGGCGATCGCCTTTTCGATGTCGGCAAAGGACATTTGGTCGGCGTCGCGGATGACCGGAACGACGAGGCCCTGCGGCGTGCCAGCCGCGATGCCCATGTGGACAAAGTTTTTGTACACGATGTCGGTGCCGTCGATTTCGGCGTTGACCTCAGGCACTTCGTTCAATGCATGGCAGCAGGCCTTGGTGAAGAAGGACATAAAGCCGAGCTTCACGCCGTGTTTCTTCAGGAACAGATCCTTGTACTCATTCCGCAGCGCCATGACCTCGGTCATGTCGACCTCGTTATAGGTGGTCAGGATCGCGGCGGCGTTTTGCGCGTCTTTCAGACGGCGGGCGATGGTCTGGCGCAGGCGGGTCATCTTGACCCGTTCTTCGCGGGCCGAATCCTCCGCTGCGACCGGCGCGCGTGGTGCGGCGGCAGGGGCCGCAGCGGCTGCGGGCGCAGAGGTGGCGGCGGCCACGGCACGGGCCACATCTTCCTTCATCACGCGGCCATCCCGGCCCGATCCCTGGACCTGATCACGCGACACGCCAGCCTCGGCCATGGCTTTTTTCGCGGCGGGGGCGTCTTCGACGTCTTTGCCGGTTGCGGCCGGGGCGGCGGCGGGGTGCATGTCTGCTTCGCTGGGTGTGACAATGCCACCTTCGGAGGAGATCACCGCGAGTTTGGCGGTGGCATCGACGGTGGTGCCTTCGGGCGCCGTGATTTCGGCGAGGACGCCGCCGGCGGGGGCCGGAACCTCGACGCTGACCTTGTCGGTTTCCAGCTCACAGAGCATTTCGTCCTGGGCCACGGTATCGCCAACCTTTTTGAACCAGGTCGACACAGTGGCCTCGGTGACGCTTTCGCCCAGGGTCGGGACCATGACATCAACGGATTTGCCGCCGGCATCGGCCGGGGTTTCCGCTGTGGCCTCTGGTGCTTTTGCAGGCGCGGGTGCGGCGGCCTCGCCACTTTCCGAGATATTGGCGAGCAGGGCGTCAACGCCCACGGTCTCGCCCTCGTTCGCGACAATATCCGCCAAGGTGCCAGCCGCAGGCGACGGCACTTCGACCGTTACCTTGTCTGTTTCCAATTCGCACAGCATTTCGTCAACCGCGACGGTGTCGCCGGGTTTCTTGAACCATGTGGCGACAGTGGCCTCGGTCACGGATTCGCCGAGTGTGGGGACGCGTACTTCGGTTGCCATAACTTACTTTCCTTCGATCGTCAGCGCCTGATCAATCAGGGCGGCTTGTTGGGCTTTGTGTTGCGAGGCGAGGCCGGTGGCCGGGGAGGCGCTGGCGGCGCGCCCGACATAAATCGGGCGATTGTGGGTGGCTTTGATCCGGTTGAGAACCCATTCAAGGTTTGGTTCCATAAAGGTCCAGGCGCCTTGGTTTTTGGGTTCTTCCTGACACCAGATCATTTCGGCGTCTTTGAAGCGTTCCAGTTCCTTGACGGCAGAGATCGCCGGGAAGGGATAGAATTGTTCGAACCGCAAGAGATAGATATCGTCGATGCCACGGGCATCGCGTTCCTCAAGCAGGTCATAGTAGACCTTGCCAGAGCACATCACCACGCGCTTGATCTTGTCATCCGATTGCAGGGTGGTGTCGGAATTGCCCTTTTCGGCATCATCCCACAGCACCCGGTGGAAGCTTGACCCGGTGGTGAAATCTTCGGTTTCCGAGATCGCCAGCTTGTGACGCAAAAGCGATTTCGGCGTCATCAGGATCAGAGGTTTGCGGAAGGTGCGGTGAATCTGGCGACGCAGGATGTGGAAGTAGTTGGCCGGGGTGGTGCAATTCGCCACGATCCAGTTGTCCTGACCACACATTTGCAGGAAGCGTTCCAACCGTGCGGAGGAGTGTTCTGGTCCCTGACCTTCAAAACCATGCGGCAGCAGGCAGACAAGCCCGGACATGCGCAGCCATTTGCTTTCGCCGGAAGAGATGAACTGGTCGAACATGATCTGGGCACCGTTGGCGAAATCGCCGAACTGGGCCTCCCACATCACCAGCGCGTTGGGTTCGGCCAATGTGTAGCCATATTCGAACCCGCTGACCGCATATTCCGACAGGGCGCTGTCGATGACATCGAAACGGGCCTGACCTTCGCGGATGTTGTTGAGCGGATAGTAACGCTCTTCTGTGTTTTGATTGATGATCGCCGAGTGACGTTGTGAAAACGTGCCGCGCGCGGAATCCTGGCCCGACAGACGTACCGGGATACCTTCGGTGACAAGTGAGCCAAAGGCCAGCGCCTCGGCTGTGGCCCAGTCAAAGCCTTTGCCGGTTTCCGCCATCTTCTTCTTGGCTTCCAGAATACGGCCCACCGTTTTGTGCAGCGGGAAACCATCCGGCACCCGTGTCAATGCGGTGGTGACCTCGTCAAAGGTCTCGGGCTTGATCGCGGTTTCGCCGCGCTGGTAGTCGTCGTCGCTTTGGCGATCCAGATGGGACCAACGCCCATCCAGCCAGTCGGCCTTGTTGGGTTTGTAATCCTTGCCGACTTCGAATTCCTCGTTCAGGTGGGCCTGAAACGCGGCTTTCATATCCTCGATTTCGCCTTCGGGGATCAGGCCATCCTTGACCAGACGTTCGGTATAAAGCGACAGCGTGGTTTTGTGGCCTTTGATCTTTTTGTACATCACGGGGTTGGTGAACATCGGTTCATCGCCCTCGTTGTGACCGAACCGGCGGTAGCAGAAAATGTCGATCACCACGTCTTTGGCGAACTTCTGACGGAACTCGGTTGCGACCTTGGCGGCGTGGACCACGGCCTCGGGATCGTCGCCGTTGACGTGGAAAATCGGCGCTTCCACCACCAATGCGTTGTCGGTCGGATAGGGCGACGAGCGCGAGAAATGCGGCGCCGTGGTAAAGCCGATCTGGTTGTTGACCACCACATGGATCGTGCCGCCGGTCTTGTGACCGCGCAGGCCTGACAGGGCAAAACATTCCGCGACCACACCCTGACCGGCAAAGGCGGCATCGCCATGCAGAAGCACAGGGATGACGGTCTTGTGCTCGAAATCTTTTTTCTGGTCCTGTTTGGCGCGGGCCTTGCCCAGAACCACCGGGTTCACCGCCTCGAGGTGGCTGGGGTTGGCAGTCAGCGACAGGTGCACGGTATTGCCGTCGAATTCCCGGTCGCTGGAGGCCCCGAGGTGGTATTTCACATCGCCAGAGCCATCGACGCTTTCAGGTTTGAAGCTGCCGCCCTGGAATTCGTTGAAAATCGCCCGATAGGGTTTGTTCATCACATTGGCCAGCACCGACAGACGTCCACGGTGCGGCATGCCGATCACGATTTCCTGGACCCCAAGCGCGCCGCCGCGTTTGATGATCTGTTCCATCGCGGGAATAAGGCTCTCGCCGCCGTCAAGGCCGAAGCGCTTGGTGCCCATGTATTTGACATGCAGGAATTTTTCGAAACCCTCGGCTTCGACCATCTTGTTCAGAATGGCTTTGCGGCCTTCACGGCTGAACTTCACTTCCTTGCCGTAGCCTTCGATCCGTTCTTTCAGCCATGCTGATTGTTCGGGATCGGAAATATGCATGTATTGCAGCGCGAAAGTGCCGCAATAGGTGCGTTTGACGATTTCCACGATCTGACGCATCGAAGCGATTTGCAGCCCCAGAACGTTGTCGATGAAAATCGGCCGGTCCATGTCCGCGCCGGTAAAACCATAGGTTTTGGGGTCAAGCTCGGGGTGGGAAGTCTCTTCGCGCAGGCCCAGAGGATCAAGATCGGCGGCCAGATGGCCCCGGATCCGATAGGCCCGGATCAGCATCAGCGCCCGGATCGAATCCAACACCGCGCGCTGGATCTGGTTATCGGTCAGCTCGATGCCTTTTTCGCTGGCCTTGGCGGCAATCTTCTTGCCCGCCGATTTTGTTTCTTCCGGCGGCGGGGCGGCCATTCGCCGGTCAGCGCGCTTGTCAGGTCATCGCCGGGCACCGGCGGCCAATCGGCACGTGCCCAGCTGGGGCCCTGTGCCTCTTTCTTGACGTCGAGGTCCGCATCGCCCAACTGATGGAAAAACTCCTGCCAGGCCTGATCAACCGACGTGGGATCATTGGCATAGCGGGCGTATATCTGTTCCAGATATTCCGCATTGTGCCCCTGCATGAAGCTGGAGGCGTGGAAAAGGTCGTTGGGGCTTTGGTCGGTCATCTTGGCACCTTTGGCGGACGTGAACCGGTTGTCATTCAATGGGTAGGGCGGGGATAACCCCGCCTTACCTTAGGTTATTTTGGCCGTTTGAACAGGGGCCTAGCCCTTGTCGATAGCTTCCTTGACCGCTTCACCCAGCGTTGCCGGGCTGTCGGCGACGACGATGCCTGCGGCGCGCATGGCTTCGATCTTGTCTTCTGCGCCGCCTTTGCCACCGGCCACAATCGCGCCGGCATGGCCCATGCGACGGCCCGGAGGGGCGGTGCGCCCGGCAATAAAGCCCGCGGTCGGTTTCCAGCGGCCCTTTTTCTTTTCATCGGCCAGGAACTGTGCCGCTTCTTCTTCGGCAGAGCCACCGATTTCACCGATCATGATGATCGACTGGGTTTCGTCATCGGCCAGGAACATTTCCAGCACGTCGATATGCTCGGTGCCTTTGATCGGGTCGCCACCGATGCCAACCGCCGAAGACTGGCCAAGACCCAGGTCCGAGGTTTGCTTCACGGCTTCGTATGTCAAGGTGCCGGAGCGGCTGACAACGCCACAGGTGCCACGTTTGTGGATATGGCCGGGCATGATGCCGATTTTGCAGGCATCCGGCGTGATGACACCGGGGCAGTTCGGGCCGATCAGGCGGCTTTTGCTGCCTTCCAGGGCGCGCTGCACCTTCATCATGTCCAGCACCGGGATGCCTTCGGTGATGCAGACGATCAGCGGCATTTCCGCATCAATCGCTTCGAGGATCGAATCCGCAGCAAAGGGCGGCGGGACATAGATCACCGATGCATTGGCTTCGGTCACATGCATCGCTTCATGCACCGAGTTGAAGACCGGCAGGTCAAGATGGGTTTGCCCACCTTTGCCGGGGGTCACGCCGCCGACCATCTTGGTGCCATAGGCGATGGCCTGTTCGGTGTGGAATGTGCCCTGCGAGCCGGTAAGGCCCTGACAGATCACTTTGGTGTTTTCGTCTACGAGGACTGCCATTTTCGGAGTCTCCTGAATTTATCACGTTGGGTGCGCATTCATTGCGCACCAGAATTCCGGGGATAGGCGCGCAATGAGTGCGCACCCTTCGGCGTCAGCCTTTGACCGCTTTCACGATCTTCTCGGCACCGTCTTTCAGGTCGTCAGCGGCAATCACATCCACATCGGAATTGTTGATGATCGCCTTGCCCTGTTCAACGTTGGTACCTTCCAGACGTACAACCAGCGGCACTTTCAGACCGACCTCTTTCACCGCGGCGATCACGCCCTCGGCGATGACGTCACAGCGCATGATGCCGCCGAAGATGTTCACCAGAATGCCTTTGACCTGCGGATCGCTCGTGATGATCTTGAACGCTTCGGTCACTTTCTCTTTGGTTGCGCCGCCGCCCACGTCAAGGAAGTTGGCAGGCTCTGCACCGTAGAGTTTGATGATGTCCATGGTTGCCATGGCCAGGCCCGCGCCGTTCACCATACAGCCGATTTCACCGTCCAGAGCGATGTAGTTCAGGTCGTACTTGGACGCCTCAAGCTCTTTGGAATCTTCTTCGGTGGTGTCGCGCAGTTCGGCGATGTCGGGGTGGCGATAGATCGCGTTGCCGTCAAAGCTGATCTTGGCATCGAGCACTTTCAGATCACCGCCATCGGTCACGATCAGCGGGTTGATTTCCAGCATCTCCATGTCTTTTTCGATGAAGGCCTGGTACAGCTGGCCCATCAGCACAACGCATTGCTTGACCTGCTTGCCGGTCAGACCCAGCGAAAAAGCGATGCGGCGGCCGTGGAACGCCTGGTAACCGGTGGCCGGATCAACCGAGAAGCTGAGGATTTTTTCCGGGGTCGACGCGGCGACCTCTTCGATGTCCATGCCGCCCTCGGTCGAGCAGACAAACGACACGCGGCTGGTCTGGCGATCCACCAGCAGGGCGAGGTACAATTCGGTTTCAATGCCCGAACCGTCTTCGATGTAGATGCGGTTGACCTGTTTGCCCGCCGGGCCGGTCTGATGCGTGACCAATGTGCGGCCCAGCATCTTTTTCGCTTCTTCCGAAGCTTCCTGCGCCGATTTGGTCAGGCGCACACCGCCCTTTTCGCCGGCGCTCTCTTCTTTGAAAGAGCCTTTGCCGCGTCCACCTGCGTGGATCTGGGCCTTGACCACCCACAATGGGCCGTCCATTTCGCTAGCCTTGGTCTTGGCTTCTTCCGCTTTCAGTACGACCCGCCCGTCAGAAACCGGTGCGCCGTAAGAGCGAAGCAGTGCCTTCGCCTGATACTCATGAATGTTCATGGATCATCTGTCCCGTCTTGCTGCAATTGCACCACCTTTGGCATAATGGGGTGACGTAGCTAAACGGTAATTTGCCACAGAACGGTGTTAGCGCCGAAATTCCGACATTTGTGATCACACGATTTTCTGCTGTGATCACAAAATTTGTGGCAGGTGGTCAGATGCTATCGGCAAAGCGAATCACTTGACATGAAATCGCGGGAAAAAGCGGGGTTTTGCGATCCCGGCAAAGGCCGCCAAACCCGGTTTCTGTTGCGGGATCTGTTGTGGCGAATGGAAAGCCCCCTGACCCCAAAAGAAAAGGCGCCCGAAATCGGACGCCCCTTCCAATACTTGTCGGTGCAGTCGCTTATGCCAGCGAGCTGTCGATACCCTTGCAGGCTTCGACCAGACCTTTGACGGCCTTGATCGAGGTATCAAACATCTCTTGCTCTTCTTTGTTGAGCTTGATGTTGACGATCTTTTCGATGCCACCCGCGCCAATCACGGTGGGCACGCCGACATACATGCCGTTCAGGCCGAATTCGCCGTCGCAATATGCCGCGCAGGGCAGAACGCGTTTCTGATCTTTCAGATAGGCTTCGGCCATTTCGATCGCGCTGGTCGCCGGGGCATAGAACGCCGAGCCGGTTTTCAACAGGCCAACGATTTCCGCACCGCCATCACGGGTCCGCTGAACGATGGCGTCCAGTTTTTCCTGTGTGGTCCAGCCCATCGCAACCAGATCGGGCAGCGGGATACCCGCAACGGTGGAATACCGCACCGACGGCACCATGGTGTCGCCGTGGCCGCCCAGAACAAAGGCGGTGACGTCTTTCATCGACACGTCGAATTCCGACGCCAGGAAGTGACGGAACCGCGCGCTGTCCAGCACGCCGGCCATGCCGCAAACCTTGGCATGGGGCAGGCCGGAAAATTCACGCAGCGCCCAGACCATCGCATCCAGCGGGTTGGTGATGCAGATCACGAATGCGTCGGGGCAGTTGTCGCGGATGCCTTCGCCGACGGATTTCATGACCTTCAGGTTGATACCCAGCAGGTCATCACGCGACATGCCCGGCTTGCGCGGCACGCCGGCGGTCACGATGCAAACATCTGCGCCAGCGATGTCGGCGTAATCCTGGGTGCCTTTCAGTGTGGCGTCAAAGCCTTCTGAAGGCCCGGATTCCGCAATGTCGAGCGCTTTGCCTTCGGGTGTGCCTTCTGCAATGTCAAACAGGACGACATCGCCCAATTCCTTGAGCGCGACGAGATGAGCAAGGGTGCCACCGATTTGTCCCGCGCCGATAAGGGCAATCTTGGGTCTGGCCATGGAATTTTCTCCGGTCAGGGTTGGAATTGGCAATTTGGGTAGTGCGCTTTTGGTCCCGACGCAAGTGCGCCGCGCTGCGGCGTGTCACGGTGGCGGGGCTGGCAGGCGTGCCAAGTTAACGCTAAAGACCCAAGAACTAGGGCAGTTAGGCGGCATTTGGATGTTGGAATTTACACCGGGATTTTTCGCGATTGCATTGCCCGCTGTCGCTTTTGCAGGCATGTCAAAGTCCGGATTCGGCTCTGGTGCCGCTTTTGCAAGCTCTTCGATTCTGGCAATTGTGCTGCCGCCGGGGCTGGCATTGGGCATCATGCTGCCGCTTTTGATGCTGGTCGATGTCGCCAGTCTGCGGCCCTATTGGAAACGCTGGTCCTGGCCAGAAGCGCGCCGGTTGATGCTTGGGGCGCTGCCCGGGGTGGCGTTGGGCACCGCGCTTTATCAGGTCACCAATGACGACATGATCCGGTTCCTGATCGGCCTGATTTCAATTGTTTTTGTAATTTGGCAGGTCAGCGTGAAACTGGGCTGGATCAGGCTGGGCCGGAACGGGATGCCGGCGCGCGGGGGATATTGGGCCGGTTTGGTCGCGGGGTTCACCAGCTTTGTCAGCCACGCGGGCGGCCCGCCTGCGGCGGTGTATCTGCTGGGTCGAAATCTCGACAAGACCCCGTATCAGGCGACGACGGTGCTTGTGTTCTGGGCCATCAATCTGCTGAAATTCGTGCCGTACAGCTTTCTTGGAATCTTTACGCTGCAGACCTTTACCGCCGATCTCTATCTCGTGCTGGCGGCGTTGTTTGGCGCGTGGCTCGGCGTCAAGGCGCATCACATGATCCCGCAGCAGGTGTTTTTCACCCTGACCTACATCTTGCTGTCGTGCACCGGGGTCAAACTGATCTGGGATGCGCTGTACTGATGGGGCCGGATTGAAATCGGCCTGAACGAAAACGAAGACAATGGGTCACGGTTGGATCACGTGACCGCCATTCACGGGTCAGGCATCCGTGCCCGCCACCGGAAGTGTTTCCGCCAGGGTTTCAAAGGCTTGCCCCGAAGCCAGCAAACAGGTGACGCCGTTGGCCATGGTGACGATGATCGTCCAGCTGCCGGTTTCCTGAGAGGCAAACACCTCGACCACGGCGTTTTGACTGCCCAGGCCGATGGATTGCCGGGTCTCGCCGTATTTTTCCGCCAGCCGTGCGATGACTTTTGGCCGAGGTGCACAATTTTGGCCGGCGGGGCGTTGGCCTTGGACTTCCAGCTGGTTTTGGCTCTGTGGGTTTTGCACCTGAGTTTGCGCCTGAGTTTGCGCCTGTACCTGTGTGGCCGCCAACACCAGCGTGCCTGGCCCCAAGTGCCAGAACCACGTCCCGAAAATTCCTCATAACTAACCCTCCATTGGATGTGGCCGCATCGGCCAGTGCCTGGAAATTGGGCGAACCCTGTTGGTCAGCCCTGAGGATACCGTGCCGCAAAAGGATTAATTCCTGGGTAAACCGGGCGCGCGATGGGTGTTGCGCCCGGTTTTTGCTGCGCCGCGGCGATTTCGGTCTTGAACTTTTTGCAAATTAATGCCCCTTATTCGCGCAACAATGTTACACGGCGAATTAAGCAGGCCAGCAACTGGCACGTTTTCAGAAGGATCCGACCCATGGATATGCGCGCGCGCCCCTATCGTTCTGTTCTCTATATTCCCGGTTCCAAGGACCGGGCGTTGGCCAAGGCCCGCACTTTGGCCGTCGATGCGATCATTTTTGATCTCGAAGATGCTGTTGCGGTTGAGGAAAAGGTCAATGCGCGTGCCACACTGGCGGCGGCGCTGGGTCAGGGCGGCTATGGCCAGCGCATGAAAATCGTCCGGATCAACGGGTTGGATACCGAATGGGGGGCTGACGATGCCCGCGCGGTTGCGGATATGGCTCCTGATGTGGTGTTGCTGCCCAAGGTGAATTCCGCCGCTAATCTTGATGCTCTGGCGGACATCACCGGCGACCTGCCGATCTGGGCGATGATGGAATCGCCACTGGGGATGCTGAATGCCGCTGAAATTGCCGCACATCCAAAGCTGGCCGGGTTTGTCATGGGCACCAATGATCTGGCCAAGGACCTGCAATGCCGGTTCCGGGCGGATCGCCTGCCGATGATGACCTCGCTTGGGCTGTGCCTGTTGGCGGCCAAGGCGCATGGGGTGGTGATTGTGGATGGCGTATATAATGCGTTCAAGGATGACGCAGGCCTGCGCGCGGAATGCGAACAGGGGCGTGACATGGGCATGGATGGCAAGACACTGATCCATCCGGCGCAGGTCGATATCGCCAATGCGGCCTTTGCCCCGTCCGAGGCCGAGGTCGACCTGGCCGGGCGTCAGATCGCCGCTTTTGAAGAGGCCGAGGCCAAAGGGCAGGGGGTTGCCGTGGTCGACGGGCGCATTGTTGAAAACCTTCACGTTGCCACCGCACGGGAAACTCTGGCAAAAGCCGAGATGATAGCCGCCCTTTCATCGGAGTAAGCCAATGTTTGTCCTGATCCTCGGCCTCGCCCTCTGGGTGCTGGCACATTTCTTTAAACGCATATCGCCAGAGCGCCGTGCCGCCCTGGGCGACAAGGGCAAGGGCATTGTTGCGCTGGCGATTGTTGTCTCTGTCGTTTTGATGGTTCTGGGCTACCGCGCCGCGCCGTTCATTGACGTGTGGTTCCCGCCGGATTGGGCGCGCCATGTGAACTATCTGTTGGTGCTTGCCGCGCTGTTCATGACGTCACCTGCGCCCAAGAAGGGGCGTCTTCTCTCTGGTATGCGCCATCCGATGTTGATCGGGTTCAGTCTTTGGGCAATCGCGCATTTGTTGGTCAATGGCGATCTGGCCTCGGTCATTCTGTTTGGCGGATTGCTGGTGTGGGCCGTGGTGCAGATAGCGGTGATCAACCGGGCAGAACCCAATTGGACCGCCCCCGCAGGCGGAAGTTATGCCAAGGACGGGATGTTTGCCGCCATATCCGTCATCCTGTTCGGGGTGATCGGTTTTATTCACGGGCTGGTTGGCCCATCACCCTTTGGATGATGAGATCATGAAACTTTATCGTTTTCTGTCCGCGGATGACACATCCGCCTTTTGCCACAAAGTCACCGAGGCCCTGAACAAGGGTTGGGTTCTGCATGGGTCGCCGACCTATGCCTATGACCATGCCAATGGCGTGATGCGCTGTGGTCAGGCCGTCACCAAAGAGGCCGACGGCACCTATACCCCCGACATGAAACTGGGAGCGCAGTGAATGGCAAAGACCAATCCGGGCCGGTTCTTCGAGGATTACACGCTGGGAGAGGTGATCCCCCATGCGGTGCCGCGCACGATTTCCGGCGGCGAACGTGCGCTTTATCATGCGCTCTATCCCGCCCGGCATGCGCTGTATTCTTCTGATGAATTTGCTCGCGCTTCTGGACTGGCGGCGGCGCCGATTGATGATCTGGCGGCGTTTCATGTGGTGTTTGGCAAATCGGTGCCTGATATTTCGCTGAATGCGGTGGCCAACCTCGGCTATGCCGAGGGCAACTGGCGGCTGCCGGTCTATCCCGGCGATACCCTGCGTTCCGAATCCGAGGTGATTGGCCTCAAGCAGAACTCCAACGGCAAAAGCGGTGTGGTCTATGTGCGCACCCGTGGTCTGAACCAGCGTGACGAAGTGGTGATGGATTATGTCCGTTGGGTTATGGTGCGCAAAGGCGATCTTGATGCGCCTGCGCCGGACATGGTGATCCCGGATCTGCAAAAGGTCATTCCTGCCTCAGATCTGGTGATCCCGGCGGGGCTGGATTTCAGCGCTTACGATTTTGCACTGGCCGGAGAGCCGCATCGCTGGGGCGATTATGACATTGGCGAGGTCATTGACCACGTGGATGGCGTGACCATCGAAGAGGCAGAACATATGCTCGCCACCCGCCTGTGGCAGAACACCGCCAAGGTGCATTTCGACGCCACTTTCCGACCAGACGGCCAGCGGCTGATCTATGGCGGCCATATCATTTCCATGGCGCGGGCGTTGTCCTTTAACGGGCTGGCCAATGCGCAGATGATTGTGGGGCTGAATGGCGGTGCCCATGCCAATCCGTGTTTCTCCGGCCTGACGGTCAAAGCCTGGTCCGAGGTTCTGGACAAGGCCGAAACATCTGCGCCGGGCGTTGGCGCAATCCGTCTGCGTCTGGTGGCGACATCCGGCGGCGAGGCATTCACGCTCCGGGGTGAGGACGGCAAATATCTGCCGCATGTGCTGCTGGATCTGGATTATTGGGCGCTGATGCCAATGTGATCACATTGGCGGGGTTTCGTGATCGCTAACAAATTCCTGACTGTTTTAGACGGGATTTTGACCCGCAATAATAAGCTGAGTTGGCAATGCCAACTCAGTGTCGGAATTTTGTGATCACTGGCTTTGCGGCTGTGATCACAAATGTGGAAAAACCGCCGATTGAGACAAAAAACCGCCTCTATGCGGCGGTGCGGCGCGTGACAGACGCGTAAAAATCACTATCAAAGGAGGCAAGTGAACCGAAAGGATATGCCATGGCCGATGTAAATCGCGGCAACCGACCGCTCTCGCCCTTTATGCTGGGCAAGTATTACAGGTTTCAGCTGAACTCCGTGACCTCGATCCTCACCCGGATCACCGGCAATGCGCTGCTTCTGGGCGCGCTTCTGGTGGTGTGGTGGCTTCTGGCTGCGGCAAGTGGGCCGGACTATTTCGCCACCGTTGATTGGATCGTGACCAGCTATGTCGGCGACCTGATCATGTTCGGATCGGTCTGGGCCTTGTGGTTCCATTCGCTGGCCGGTGTGCGCCATCTGATCTGGGATCAGGGCAAATGCCTTGATGTTGCCGTCGCCGACAAGCTTGGCTGGGGCATCATCTATGGGTCGGCGATCCTGACCATCCTTACAATCATCATCGTCTGAGGGGGCTGACACATGGCATTTCTAACTGACCGCAAACGCGCCGTAGGCCGTGGCAGCGCCAAGACCGGCGTTGATCATTTCTGGTCGATGAAGGTGTCCTCGATCGCATTGATGATCCTGGTTCCGCTTTTCGTTTTTTCCTTCGGCTCTATCCTTGGCGGCACCTATGAAGAGGTCATCGCCGCCTATTCCCGGCCATTCCCCGCAATCGTCGCGATCCTGACCATCGTCGTCGGCTTCATGCACTTCAAGGATGGCGCACGGGTAATGATCGAGGACTATGTGCACGGCACATTGGGCCAGGCCCTGATTATCGGGGTGATCTGTTTGAGTTATGCTGCGGCTGCGACCGGCGTTTACGCCGTCGTCAAGATCGCGCTTTAAGAGACCGGAGCTGACAATGGCTGAATATTCCTACGAGACGCATGATTATGACGTCGTGGTTGTGGGGGCTGGCGGTGCCGGTCTGCGCGCGACGCTGGGCATGGCGGAACAGGGTCTGCGCACCGCTTGCGTGACCAAGGTTTTCCCGACGCGGTCGCATACCGTGGCAGCACAGGGCGGCATCGCGGCCTCGCTGTCGAACATGGGGCCGGACCACTGGCAGTGGCATATGTATGACACGGTCAAAGGTTCCGACTGGCTTGGCGATACCGACGCGATGGAATACCTCGCCCGCGAAGCGCCCAAGGCGGTTTACGAGCTGGAACACTATGGCGTGCCGTTTTCGCGGACCGAAGAAGGCAAGATCTATCAGCGCCCGTTTGGCGGCCATACCACCGAATTCGGTGAAGGCCCCGCCGTGCAACGGACCTGTGCCGCTGCTGACCGCACCGGCCACGCCATCCTGCACACGCTTTATGGCCAGTCGCTGAAGCAACAGGCGGAATTCTACGTCGAATATTTTGCCATCGACCTGTTGATGGCCGATGATGGCTCCTGTCAGGGTGTGCTCTGCTGGAAGCTCGACGACGGCACCATGCATGTCTTCAACGCCAAGACCGTGGTGCTGGCCACCGGCGGTTATGGCCGCGCCTATTTCTCGGCCACCTCGGCCCATACCTGCACCGGTGACGGTGGCGGCATGGTCGCACGGGCGGGCCTGCCGATGCAGGACATGGAATTCGTGCAATTCCACCCGACCGGCATCTATGGCTCTGGCTGTCTGATCACCGAGGGTGCACGCGGCGAGGGTGGGTTCCTGACCAACTCCGAAGGCGAGCGGTTCATGGAGCGCTATGCGCCCCAGTACAAGGACCTCGCCCCGCGCGATTATGTTTCGCGCTCGATGACGATGGAGATCCGCGAAGGCCGCGGTGTCGGTGACGAAGGTGATCACATCCACCTGAACCTGTCGCATCTGCCACCCGAGGCATTGGCCGAACGTCTGCCCGGTATTTCGGAAAGCGCGCGCATTTTCGCCGGTGTGGATGTCACCAAGGAACCGATCCCGGTTCTGCCGACCGTGCACTATAACATGGGCGGCATTCCAACCAACTATTGGGGTGAGGTTCTGAACCCCACCGCCGATGATCCCAACCGCATCGTGCCGGGCCTGATGGCCGTGGGCGAGGCCGGTTGCGCCTCGGTGCACGGGGCCAACCGCCTCGGGTCGAACTCTCTGATCGACCTTGTGGTCTTTGGCCGCGCCGCTGCGATCCGTGCGGGCAAGGTTGTCGACGCCGAAAGCGCCGTGCCAACCGCCCCCAAGAGCCAGATCGACAAGGCGTTCGACCGCTTTGACGGGCTGCGCAATGCCAAAGGCGGCATTCCTACCGCAGAGCTGCGTCTGGAAATGCAGAAAACCATGCAGGCCGATGCTGCTGTTTTCCGCACCGCCAAGACAATGGCCGAAGGTGTCGAGAAGATGACCGCCATTGCCGCCAAGCTGGACGATCTGAAAGTGACGGATACATCGCTGGTCTGGAACTCTGATCTGATGGAAACGCTGGAGCTGACCAACCTGATGCCCAACGCACTGGCCACCATCGTTGGCGCCGAAGCGCGTGAGGAAAGCCGCGGCGCACATGCGCATGAGGATTTCCCCAAGCGTGATGACGACAAATGGCGTGTGCACACCATCAGTCGCATTGACGGCAACAAGGTCGATCTGAGCTTCCGCCCGGTGGTCACCGATCCATTGTCGACCGAAGCCGAAGGTGGCATTTCGCTCAAACGGATCGCCCCGAAAGAAAGGACGTTCTGATGCCGCTGATCAAACGTGCCTCTCTGGTGGCGCTGGCCTTCTGTGCGGCACCGGCCATGGCGCAGGAATATTATGGCGAAAAGGGCTGGACCGGGGACGAGGGTTCAAAATCCTACGTGGCGGAGGAAGCGCAATATATCGCGACCGCACCCGAGGTCTATGTCCAGGCAGAGGTGCAGCATGCTGCGCCTTATGTCCCTTATGGCTGTGTCATGGGCCTTGGCGTCATGCAGCGCGGCACTTTGATCTGTCCGGGGCACTGAATGTTCGGCACGCGATCCATCATATGCGTTGCGGTGGCTGCCCTGTCGCTGGCGGCATGTACGCCTGCCTCGCAGGATTTGCTGGCGCGTAACGCGGCGAAATCGGTGGTCGCGCGTGCCGCGACAGAACGCCTTCCTGGTGTGCCGGTCGAGCCCTATACCAACTGCATCATCGACAATGCCAGTTCCCAGCAGATCCTGACGCTTGCGGCGGATGCCGTGACCGGGCCGACCGCCTCGACCTGGGAAATCATCACCGGGATTGCGCGCAAACCCGAGACCCTCCAATGCCTGCTGACCAATGGTGTCAGCGCCTTGCTGCAATAGGAGGGCTGCATGGGCCTTTTGGTAGACATCATAGACATCGTTGGCTCGCTTAGAAGTGAGTGGTCCAATTACGAAAAGAGTCTGACGGTTAAAGAAGCACTCCAAGTTCGACGTGCGTTGAAGGTTCTTAAATTTTCAAATGCTACTATCTCGCGGATAAGCGGTGCGACCCATGATGATTTCGAGTACATTGCCATCACACAGCGAGACTTGTCGCAAGAAGTGAGCGTTGCGTTAGAGGTATTGCATGCGTTCGCTGAAAAACATTGCACTTCCATTCGGACAGCACGAATAGCGAATACAATCAGCGATTACAAACTTGGACTTAGAGGCCAAATTGGTAATGCGCTTTATAGTCCGCACAAGCGGGCTGCTAAGAGGGATGCAATGATGAAGGTTGTTATCGAGCTTAACAAACTAATAGAAGAGCTAGACGAGCGGCTAGAAACTCATATCCGCTAGGAGCAACGACATGGTACAACTGACCCTTCCCAAGAATTCCCGCATCACCAAGGGCAAGACATGGCCCAAGCCCGAGGGCGCGACCAATGTGCGCCAATTCCAGATCTATCGCTGGAACCCGGATGACGGCAAACAGCCATCGGTCGATACCTATTTCCTGGATATGGACAAATGCGGGCCGATGATCCTGGACGCGCTGATCAAGATCAAGAACGAGATTGATCCGACCCTGACCTTCCGCCGCTCCTGCCGCGAAGGCATTTGCGGATCCTGCGCGATGAACATCGACGGCATCAACACGCTGGCCTGTATCTATGGTCTGGACGAGGTGAAGGGCGACGTAAAGATCTATCCGCTGCCGCATATGCCGGTGGTCAAGGATCTGATCCCCGACCTGACGCATTTTTATGCGCAACACGCGTCCATCATGCCGTGGCTGGAAACCAAGACCAACCGCCCGGCCAAGGAATGGAAGCAGTCGATCGAAGACCGCAAGAAGCTTGATGGGCTTTATGAATGCGTGATGTGCGCGTCGTGTTCGACGTCCTGCCCGTCTTACTGGTGGAACGGCGATCGCTATCTCGGACCCGCAGCGCTGTTGCATGCCTATCGCTGGATCATCGACAGCCGCGACGAAGCTACCGGCGAGCGTTTGGATGAACTGGAAGATCCGTTCAAGCTCTACCGGTGCCACACCATCATGAACTGCGCCAAGACCTGTCCCAAGGGGTTGAACCCGGCGCTGGCGATTGCCGAAATCAAGAAAATGATCGTGGACCGCACGGTTTAATCGTTCGGGGGCGGCCCGGTGGAGGGTATCGTCGCCGGTCTGATCCTTGCAGCGCTGGCCGGGGCAAGCATCCCGGTCGGGGCGGTTCTGGCCGCGCTCGAGGATCGGCTCAAGCCACAGTGGCAGGACCGGGCGACCCATACGGTGGCCGCCTTTGGTGGCGGCGCGCTGTTTTCTGCCATTGCTTTTGTGCTGCTGCCAGAGGCCATTGACCGGCTGTCCGCGGTTCCGTTGATGGGGCTGTTTCTGGCGGGCGGGCTGGTGTTTTACGGCGTCGATGCCATGCTGTCGCGCATGGGCGGCGGCGGCGCGCAGTTTCTGGCGATGATGCTGGATTACGTGCCCGAGGCCATGGCGCTGGGCGCTTTGGTCGTTGGGCGGGCCGATGTGGCGATGCTGACCGCTGGATTGATCGCCCTGCAAAACGTGCCCGAAGGATTTTCGGCCTACCGCGAGATGATCGCCGCCGGCCATGCCAGCCGCAACAAGCTGTTGTTATTGTTTGCTCTGATGGTGCCGGTCGGTCCGGCGGCGGCGGCGATGGGGTTTTTCGTATTGGCGGATGTGCCCGCTGTTTTGGGCGGGGTGATGGCCTTTGCTTCGGGCGGCATCCTCTATCTGTTGTTTCAGGACGTCGCACCACAGGCAAAACTTGGCGGTTCTGGCGGCCCACCGTTGGGCGCTGTTGCGGGATTTGCTTTGGGGCTGGCCGGGCATCTCGCCACGCTTTGACATTGCTTGCATCGCATGGCTCTGATCGACGGAAATGCCCCCACGCCACGAAAGTGAGAAGGCTGTAATGACCAAAGATTCCGATGATCTGATCAATTTCGACTCGCCTGAGGCGTTTGCTGCCGCGGGGCGCGCATTATCGGCCCGCATGCATTATCTCAATCGTGTGGCGATGGGGGAAAGTGTTTTTGCCTCGCAAGTGGCCGAAGCAATGCGCAATCTTTGCAAGGCATTTGAGTTGCGCGCGAAAGACCCGGAGGTTTCACGCGCATTCGGCGATGGCTGGACCCAGGGCACAATGAGCGATGCGGAAAAGATCGCCTTTCTATCTAAATTGATACTGGAAGATCCCAATACCCCGGTGCCGCAACATGACGGTCGGCCTGACCCTTGATTGTGTTCGTCGGCCTGCTGATCGCCTTTGTGCTGGTGATGATCTTTTCCCGCCCGGCGACGCGCAATTGCCGCTGGCGACGGGGCAGGGAAGATGGGCAGGTGGTTTGGACCTGTGCATATTGTGGCGCAAAAACCCCGGGCAGCGATCGGGAATCCCGAAAAATTGCATGCGAACAAAGCCTTAGGCGAAAGCCGCAAAATTTCTTTGGCTGGCATGATTTTTTGGCTTGATCGAATCCGCGAATAACCTCATATGCGGCTTCAAGACGCCAACGCACGCGCCTCTGTCGAGGTGGGCAAGCACCCACGCGGTTACGTAGCGACGGTAACGTCTCCCTTGGAACTGAGCGGTCTGAGCCGGAAAACCGGAATGGCCGAGTCTTTTGGAGATGACCATGAACGCATATGTAACCGGGCTTTCGGCCTGCGATGCCGCTGTTGTATCCGGCAGCGATTTTTCCCGTACCGAAGCCTTCATCCGTGACAATATCTTTGCCCGTCCGACCCTGGTGATCGACACCCAGGCCGTGGCCCGCCAATACGCCGCCCTGTCACAAGGTCTGGGCCGTGCGCGCATCCATTATGCGGTCAAGGCCAACCCGGCCCCGGAAATCCTGCGCACCCTGCGCGAGCTGGGTTCGAACTTTGACGCGGCGTCGCGGGTCGAGCTGCAAATGTGCCTGGATGCCGGTGCACGCCCGGATCAGCTGTCGTTTGGCAACACCATCAAACGCGCATCTGACATTGCTTGGGCGCATAGCGTCGGTATTGACCTGTTCGCGGTGGATGCCGAAGAAGAGATTGAAAAGATTGCCGAAAATGCGCCCGGCGCGCGTGTCTATCTGCGGATCATTGTCGAAGCGACCGAAGCGGAATGGCCGCTGACCCGCAAGTTCGGCTCTGCGCGTGACAAGGCGCTGGCGCTGATTTCGGATGCCAAGGCACATGGGTTGAACCCGGTTGGTCTGTCGTTCCATGTCGGGTCGCAAACCCGTCGCGCCGCGATGTGGGCACCGATCCTTGATCAGGTTGCGGCGGTCTGGCACGC
This sequence comes from Marinovum sp. J2-8, assembly GCF_055808435.1. Lineage (NCBI taxonomy): Bacteria > Pseudomonadati > Pseudomonadota > Alphaproteobacteria > Rhodobacterales > Roseobacteraceae > Marinovum > Marinovum sp. J2-8. The sequence continues at coordinate 918,939 of NZ_JBVVRZ010000001.1, forward strand.
GGCAAAGGCCGAAGGGCATGCGCTGACCCTGTTGAACATCGGCGGTGGTTTCCCGGCCTTTTATGGCAAGGAAATCGACGCACCGGCGCTCTATGCCGCCGAAGTCATGCGATTGGTGCAAGAGCGGTTTGGCGACGTGCCGGAAATCATGGCGGAACCGGGCCGGGGGCTGGTGGCCGAGGCCGGTATGATTGCGGCAGAGGTCCTGTTGGTGTCGCGTAAATCCGAAAACGATCTGCATCGTTGGGTCTATCTCGACATTGGCCGTTACTCTGGTCTGGCCGAAACCGAAGGCGAAGCAATCCGCTATCAATTCGTCACCGACCGCGATCATGAAACAACCGGCGCCTGCATTCTGGCCGGTCCGTCCTGTGACAGCGCTGATGTGTTGTATGAAAAACAGCCGGTGCAATTGCCGGTTGGCCTGCGCGCCGGTGACCGTGTGATGATCCGGGCCTGCGGGGCCTATACCTCGACCTATGCCAGCGTTGGTTTCAACGGCTTCCCGCCGCTGGATGTGATCGCGATCTGAAATCGACCTGTCGAACGGTAAAAACGGGGCGTGCCATTGGCGCGCCCCTTTGCCGTCCATGCTCCGGTTTACTTGGCGAATGCGGCCTCAAGCGCGATTTCCACCATGTCGCCAAAGCTGGTTTCGCGTTGCTCACTGGGTAGCGCTTCGCCCGTCAGAAGATGGTCCGACACGGTCAAAACCGCCAATGCACGCGCCTTGTGCCGCGCGGCCAGGATATAGAGTTCGGCGGCCTCCATCTCGACCCCGAGGATACCGTGGCGGGTCATCTGTTCATTGAGGTCCGGGCGTTCATCGTAAAACACATCCGATGAATAGATGCCGCCAACGTGACAGGTGGTGCCGCGGGCCTCGGCCGCCTGGACGGCTTTGCTCAACAGCGGATAATCGGCGCAGGGGGCAAAATTCAACTCGCGCAGAATGCCGCGCGACGGGGTGGACAGGGTGGTGGCGGTCATGGCGATAATGACATCGCGCACCTTTACATGGTCCTGCATCGCGCCACAGGATCCAATGCGGATCAGGGTTTTCGCACCATAATCGCGCAGCAATTCGTTGGCATAGATCGACAGCGATGGCATGCCCATGCCCGAGCCTTGGATCGAAACCGGGTGGCCCTTCCATGTGCCGGTGTATCCCAACATGCCGCGCACTTCGTTCACCAGACGCACATCGTCAAGGAATGTCTCGGCCGCCCAACGCGCGCGATAGGGATCGCCGGGCATCAAAACGGTTTCAGCTATTTCGCCGGGTTTGGCACCGATATGGACGGTCATGGCAATCTCCGATGGGGCAATGATGTGGGTTTGACTTTGGCATTGGGTCCAATGGATCACAACCCGCCTCCGCTGTGCATTCCGGGCCTTTGAAATCGGGACTAATACCCCTATGGTTGATTTTAGTGGGTTTTTCGGAAGGCATGACCGGGTGTCGACCTTGATAATAGGACTGTGTTTGGCGTTGGGGGTGTGCCTGCTCTGTGGGGTGACCCTGGCCGTTCGGCACGTCAGACGCCAAAACAAACAGCTCGCCGCGTTGAACGAGCGGGTGACCGTGATGGCGGCCGAAAACGCACGTTTGCTGCATATGGTTGAATTCGACGACCTGACCGCCGCCCGGTCGCGGCGGTATCTGCGCGTTTTGTTTTCGCGCAGCCGCCAGGATGGCACCAATGCCATGATCTTTGTCGATCTTGATGAATTCAAAAGCGTGAACGACGGCTTTGGCCATCGGGCAGGGGATGTGTTCCTGCGTCAGGTCGCCCAGGCGTTGACCGGGGCTTGCCGTGAACGCGAGACGCTTTTTCGTCACGGCGGCGATGAATTCTGCATCTATCTGGAACAGGTTGAAATGGATGTGGCGGTGGCACGTGCGCGGGATTTCGTCAAAACCGTGTCCGATACAATTGTGGCCATCGACGGGGTCAAGGTCCGTCGGACCGCCAGCGCCGGGGTGGCCCGGATCGACGCCGGTCAGGATATGATGGGCGCGCTCTATTATGCGGATGAGGCGCTTTATGCGGCCAAGCAGGCGGGTGGCAATTTGGTCAAGGTCACCGAAGGCGAAACCCTGAAATCCATGATTGCCCGGCGCACCGGTCCGCGGGCCGAAGATGTGGCCGAAGCGATCCGCAAAGAGGAAATCACCTATTTCGTTCAGCCGGTGTTTGACACATTGGCCGGGCGTGCCATCGGGGTCGAGGCGCTGATCCGTTGGGTGCGCGCCGATGGTGATGTCTTGTTGCCGGAAAAATTCATCGACGTCATGGCCGGAAACTATCACAGCAATCTGGCCGCACCGCCGGGGGCCGCAACACAGGTGGTCAACGCATTTAGTGCCGCCAATACCGGGGTCTATTGCGCGTTCAACATTTCCTCGCGATTTTTGGAGCGGTCGATAGAAGCCAACCTGCGGTTTGCCAACAAGTTGACCAAAGGGTTCGACCCATCGAAATTTGTGTTCGAAATTGTCGAAAGCTCGGTCATTCGCAACCCCGAACGGACCCGCGATCTGTTGGAGCAACTGCGCGCGCAGGGGATTCGCATTGCGTTGGATGATTTTGGCACCGGGTTTTCCAACCTGGAGCGTTTGCAGCAATATCAGGTGGATATTGTCAAAATCGACCGCCGCTTTGTTCAGGGGTTGGGCAGCGCGCGGGTGGATTCCGGGATTCTGCGCGCGCTATACGACCTGTCCTGTAGCATGGGGTTCATGGTGATTGCCGAAGGTGTGGAAACCGAACAGGAACTTGCCGCGCTGCAAGACATCGGGATCTATAACGCCCAAGGCTATCTTCTGGGGCGGCCGGAACGCGTCAGCTATTGGCAGAACCGAATTGCCAAGCCGCTTCCACCAGCGCTCTGCGTGAAGAAGTCGGCCTGACCGTGGGCGGCGGGTTATTCCGCCGCCACCGATTTCGAATCTGCCAGGGTCACGATGTCGGCCATGATGGTGTTCAATTCGAAATCCTTGGGCGTATAGACCCGTGTCACGCCCATCGCCAGAAGCCGCCGCGCGTCGTCGTCCGGGATGATCCCGCCGACAATCACCGGCACATTACCCAGCCCCGCCGCGCGCATACGTTCCATCATATCCTCGACCAGCGGGATATGTGAGCCCGACAAAATCGAAAGACCAACCACATGTGCCTTGTCTTCGACGGCGGCGGTGACAATCTCTTCGGGGGTCAGGCGGATACCGTCATATGAAATATCCATGCCGCAATCACGGGCACGAAAGGCGATCTGCTCTGCACCATTGGAATGGCCGTCCAGCCCCGGTTTGCCGACCAGGAATTTCAACCGCCAGGCCCAGACGGTCGCTGACCGCATCCACCGATTGGCGCAACTCGTCGAGGTTTTCGGTCCGGTTCGACACCGAAGGCGACACACCCGTCGGCCCGCGATATTCGCCAAAGGCCTTGCGCATCTCGGCGGCCCATTCGCCGGTGGTGACCCCGGCCTTTGCGGCGGCAATGGACGGCGGCATGATATTGGCGCCGTCACGCGCGGCGGCGCGCAGATCGGCCAAAGCTGCCGCAACGGCGGCGGCATCGCGGCTGTCCCGCCATTTTGCCAACTGGTTGATCTGGTCCTTTTCTACCGCCGGGTCGACGGTCATGATGCCGCCATCTTCGGTCATCAAGGGCGACGGCTCGGTCTCGGTCCAGCGGTTGACGCCAACAACCGTGGTGTCGTTGCGTTCAATCCGGTTCAGACGGTCGGCGTTGGATTCCACCAGACGTGATTTCATATATTCGATCGAGGCCACCGCGCCGCCCATGGAGTCGAGGTTCGCCAGCTCGGCGCGTGCGCCTTCCTTCAGCGCCTCGACCTTGCGGTCCACCGCCGGGTTGCCATCGAACAGGTCGTCAAATTCCAGAAGGTCGGTTTCATAGGCCAGGATCTGTTGCATCCGCATCGACCATTGCTGATCCCAGGGGCGAGGCAGGCCGAGTGCTTCGTTCCAGGCGGGCAATTGCACCGCACGGGCACGGGCGTTTTTCGACAGCGTCACCGCCAGCATTTCGATCAGGATGCGATAGACATTGTTTTCCGGCTGTTGCTCGGTCAGGCCAAGCGAGTTGACCTGGACGCCATAGCGGAACCGCCGCTGTTTCGGGTCGGTCACGCCATAACGCGTTTCACAGATTTCATCCCACAGATCGACAAAGGCGCGCATCTTGCACATCTCGGTCACGAAGCGGATGCCGGCATTTACGAAAAACGAGATCCGCTGCACCACGGCGGGGAAATCCGCCTCTGGCACACGCGGGCGCAGTTCATCCAGAACAGCGGTGGCGGTGGCCAGCGCAAAGGCCAACTCCTGCTCCGGCGTCGCGCCCGCCTCTTGCAGATGATAGGAACAGACGTTCATCGGGTTCCATTTCGGGATATGCGAATAACAATATTCCGCCACATCCGCGATCATTTTCAGGCTGGGTTTTGGCGGGCAGATATAGGTGCCGCGCGACAGATATTCCTTGATCAGGTCGTTTTGCACGGTGCCCTGAAGCTTGGAAATATCCGCGCCCTGTTCCTCGGCCACGGCAACATAAAGCGACAACAACCAGGGCGCAGTGGCATTGATCGTCATCGAGGTGTTCATCTGATCCAGCGGGATCTGGTCGAACAGCGCGCGCATATCCCCCAGATGACAGACCGGCACGCCAACCTTGCCGACCTCGCCGCGCGCCAGCACATGGTCGCTGTCATACCCTGTTTGGGTTGGCAGATCGAAAGCCACCGACAGGCCGGTCTGGCCCTTGGCCAGATTGTTGCGATAGAGCGCGTTGGATGCAGCGGCCGTGGAATGGCCAGCATAGGTACGGATAAGCCAGGGCTTGTCGGCCTTGCGGGTCTCGGTCATGTCAGCCTCGTGATTCTTGGACGTAATTTTGTTTCGTTAATGATGTCATATGCGAAACAAAGTGGCGTTGTCAATTCGCTGCATCGCGGCGTGTTCCCATGTTTACGCAATTGCAGCAAAATGCAAACGTGGCGCCATGATTGGCACCATTGAAATCCCCGTTTGGCTGTTTTTGTTGATCCTTGCCTTTGCGGTGGTCACATTCGCATCGCATTTCCTGTTCCCGTCTGTGCGCTGGTTTTTACGCCGCCGGATGGAACGCGTGGTGGCGCGGATCAATCAACGGCTCGAGCGGCCGATCGAACCGTTCAAACTTGCGCGGCGGGTCGATATGATCCAGCGGCTGATTTATGACCCCCAGGTGAGCGAGGCCGTGGTCGCCTATGCCCAGGCCAATGGCGTGCGCGAGGATGTGGCGTTTGAAAAAGCCCGCCGTTACGCGCGCGAGATTGTGCCATCCTTTTCCGCCACCGCCTATTTCGGTGTGGCGATCCGGCTGGCGCGGTGGTTGTCGCGTTCGCTTTATCATGTGCGGCTGACAAATCAGGACGACGCGGCCATCCGGGCGATCAATCCCGAGGCCACGGTGGTCTATGTGATCAATCACCGGTCAAATATGGACTATGTGCTTGTCACCTATCTGGCGGCGGAACGCTCTGCGCTGGCCTATGCGGTGGGGGAATGGGCGCGGGTCTGGCCGCTGTCTTTCTTGATCCGGTCGATGGGGGCGTATTTCATTCGCCGCAAAAGCCGCGATGACCTCTATCGGCGGGTCTTGGCAAGGTATGTGGCGCTGGCCACGGCCGGGGGGCTGGCCCAGGGCATGTTTCCCGAGGGCGGTCTCAGCCTGACGGGCGCACCGGCGGTGCCGCGCGTCGGTTTGCTGAAATACATCGTGGATGGCTGGGATCCGGCCGGGCGTGATGTGGTCTTTGTGCCGGTGGCCCTGAACTATGACCGCGTGCTGGAGGATCGGGTGCTGATCGCGGCGGGCAAATCCGGTGAGCGGCGGTTTCGTGGTCGTCTGGGCGAGGCTTTGATCTTCTTGCTGCGCCACATCCGCTTGCGGGTGATGGGGAAATTTCACCGTTTTGGCTGTGCGGCGGTCAGTTTTGGCATGCCGTTGGATCTGCGCGGCTTTGTCGAAATTCAGGGTCGCCGCCCCGAGGCGTTGGCGCAGGAGTTGATGACCCGCATCGGCGCGGCGGTGCCGATCCTTCCGGTGCCACTGGTGGCCTATTGCCTGCGGGACGGAACGGCACGAACCCGGGCCGAGATCGAAGCTCTGGCCGAAGCGTTCCCCGGCGTTTGCCCTGAAAAGGATGCAGACGCAGGTGCAAGCGCCGGACCGGCGGAGGTTGCCGCGGGAATCGAAGGGTTGTTGCGGCGCGAACTGATTGCGGAAACCGCGGGACGGTATGCGATTTTGCCACATCAAGCAGAGGTGGTGGCGTTCTATGCCAATTCGATTGCGCATCTCGCCCGCTCAGATGCTGCGCAAGCACGGTGATTTCTGCATCGGCTCGGTTATAAAATTACAAAAATGGCATCATGTGTGTTGCAATATTGCGCTTGGGGCGATATTGCAGACAAACGCACCGCGAATTCTGCATTGCGGCATGATTTAGCCAAGGAGGCCCACATGGCACTGGACACGCACGGCGGCATCGCCGCTTATGAGGCGCCTGAAAAGGACCTGTATGAATTGGGCGAAATGCCCCCGATGGGATTTGTTCCCAAGCAGATGTATGCTTGGGCCATTCGCCGTGAACGCCACGGCAACCCCGACACGGCCATGCAATTGGAGGTCGTGGATGTGCCCGTGCTGGACAGCAACGAGGTGCTGGTTCTGGTGATGGCCGCTGGTGTGAACTACAATGGTGTCTGGGCATCCCTCGGCCAGCCGATCAGCCCGTTTGATGGCCACGGCAAGCCGTTCCATATTGCAGGTTCCGATGCTTCGGGCATCGTCTGGGCCGTGGGTGACAAGGTGAAGCGCTGGAAAGTCGGCGACGAGGTGGTGATCCACTGCAACCAGGATGATGGCGACGACGAGGAATGCAACGGCGGCGACCCGATGTATTCCGCCAGCCAGCGGATCTGGGGATATGAGACCCCGGACGGCTCTTTTGCCCAGTTCACCAATGTTCAGGCCCAGCAGCTCATGCCGCGCCCCAAGCATCTGACATGGGAAGAGAGCGCCTGCTACACGCTGACGTTGGCCACTGCCTATCGGATGCTGTTCGGCCACGAGCCGCATGATTTGAAACCCGGCCAGAATGTTCTGGTCTGGGGGGCGTCGGGCGGTCTGGGATCTTATGCGATCCAGCTGATCAATACAGCCGGTGCAAATGCCATTGGTGTGATCTCGGACGAGGACAAGCGTGACTTTGTCATGGGGCTGGGCGCCAAGGGTGTCTTGAACCGCAAGGATTTCAATTGCTGGGGCCAATTGCCCACGGTGAACACCCCGGAATATGCCGAGTGGTTCAAAGAGGCCCGCAAGTTCGGCAAGGCGATCTGGGACATCACCGGCAAGGGTGTGAACGTCGATATGGTGTTCGAACACCCCGGCGAAGCCACATTCCCTGTGTCGACCTTTGTGGTGAAAAAGGGCGGGATGGTTGTGATCTGCGCGGGCACCACCGGTTTCAACCTGACGTTTGACGTGCGCTACATGTGGATGCACCAAAAACGCCTGCAAGGCTCGCACTTTGCCCACCTGAAACAGGCGGCTGCGGCCAACAAGTTGATGCTGGAACGGCGGCTTGATCCCTGCATGTCCGAGGTGTTCGACTGGGCGGATCTCCGGCCGCGCATATGAAAATGCTGCGCAACGAACACAAGCCGGGCAATATGTCGGTTTTGGTTCAGGCACCGCGCACCGGTCTGCGCACATTCGAAGACGCGCTTGAAGCCGGTCCAAAGTCTTAAGATCGCCGACGGGCCGATCAAGGTCTGCCGCTCGACAGGCAGATGCCCTTAAGGATGAGGGTGTAAATCACCTCGCAACGGCCCGCGGCACCCGACACGGTGCGGCGGGCCGTTTGACGTCAAAATGCGAAACTTTTTCATTTCAATCCTTTGCATTTTCCCACCTCCCTATTTTTGGGGAGGGAAAATAGGTGAATTTTCCAGAAACCCTTCTCATGCTATGGTTGTATTAACTTATCGTTAACCAATGGCAGAGAGAGTCGTTATGAAACACGAATGGATACTCGACGTACTGGCCGATCTCAAAAAATTCGCTGTATCGAACGGGCTGCCTTCCTTGGCTGAGCAGCTGGATGATGCGCGGGTTGTCGCAATGGCAGAGGTCGCCTCGTGCGCGGAAGGGGCGCAGATTGGGCTTCGCGGTGAACACGCCACGATTGGATGTGATACTGGCACGGTTGGAGCAATCCGCCGCGCTTGAAGAACTGCAAGACATCATTGTCGGATTACGAGATGTCTTTGGGGTCGACCATTTGGTCTACCATTGGGTCAACAGCAATGGCGATCAATACGGATGCGGCACCTATGCCCCGGAATGGGTCGAACGCTATCTCGACCAGGGGTATTTGCGAATTGATCCGGTGGTCTTGGGCTGCTTTCAGCGGTTTCATCCGGTTGATTGGAAAATGTTGGATTGGTCATCCCGTGCGGCGCGGGCCTTTCAGAAGGAGGCAATGGAATACGGCATTGGCAATCAGGGGTTTTCGATCCCGATCCGGGGCCCCAAAGGCCAATTTGCCCTCTTTACTGTCAACCACCGATGCGACGATCCGGCCTGGCAGAGCTTTTGTGACGGCAATCGCCGGGATTTGATCCTGGTGGCACATTATTTCAACCAAAAGGCGCTGGAATTCGAACCAGACCGCTTGCCGGAGCAGGGTCAATCCCTCTCCCCGCGCGAGGTTGAGGCGATGACACTGTTGGCGGTTGGGTTGAGCCGGGCACAGGCGGCGGAGCAGCTGTCGATCTCGGAACATACATTGCGGGTCTATATTGAATCGGCCCGCTTCAAATTGGGCGCTATGAACACCACTCACGCAGTGGCCCGTGCACTGAGTTGCGGGCTGATCGTTGTCTAAAGGTTAAGACCCGCGCGCTCAGCTCTGCGGGCCTTAACCCTTTGTGGGCCAGCCTCTCTCTCGACACGAGAGGAGTGCCCCACCATGATCCGTTATCTTTATGCCGACCAACTGGCCCAGGAACCCACACTGGCGCGTGCCATGTTTCGCGACCGCGCCGATCAGTTCCATACACGGCTGGGCTGGGAGGTTCAGGTCGACGAACGCGGCGAAGAACGCGACGAATATGACCGTGAAAACCCGCTTTATGTCATTTGGCAAACCCCGGACGGTGGCCATGGCGGCTCGATGCGGTTTTTGCCCACGGTTGGGCGCACCATGGTCAATGACCACTTCATCCATCTGACCGACGGTGTCCGCATTCAAAGCCCGCTGATCTGGGAATGCACCCGGTTTTGCATGGCGCGCAATGCCGGTGGTAATGTGGCGGCGGCCCTGATGTTGGCGGGCGGCGAGATCATGCAGAATTTTGATGTCGAACATTTTGTGGGCGTGTTTGACGCCCGCATGGTGCGGATCTATCGCCGGATCGGTGCCTCGCCCGAGGTTCTGGGCAGCGAAGGCGAAGGCCGGTCCCGGATCAGTGTCGGACTTTGGGGGTTCTCGCCCGAGGCCCAGCAACGGGTGTCTGCCAGCGCCGGAATCCCGGCCAGCCAGTCGCGCCATTGGTTCACCCGTGCCTTTGCGCCGGCGGACCAGCTGGCCGAAATAGCCTGATCCGGCGCAATCGCGTTTGAACGCTCTGGCACTTGTTCGGGCGGGCCTATAGTGTCCGCCCATGACAGTGCCCACGCTCACTTTTTCCGAAGATCAGGCCGAAGCCTTTGACCGTGTGAGCACGGTTTTGCGCGCTGCTGGCATCAATCTGGACGACGCCATTTTGTCCCCCCCGCGTGATGGCCGCAGCAACGTGCTGGCCATCACCGGCAAGGCCGGTTCGGGCAAGACATTGTTGTTGGCCGAACTGTACAAAGCGTTGAAAGACGCCGGGGTCGACATCGTGTCCGGTGATTGGGAAGGGCGCAAGCGCAAGGATCGGCGCACGCTGGCAATTCTGGCGCCGACGAACAAGGCCGCCAGCGTGTTGCGCATGCGCGGCGTGCCTGCCACCACCATTCACCGCATTCTTTATACACCGGTGTATGACCCAGAATATGAACGCATTGCCGAATGGCTGGCGGGCAATGGCGAGCGCCCCGACATCGAGGGCCTGACCGACGCGGCACTCGACCGGGCACATGCATTTTATCAGACCAACAATTCCATCCCCGGGGCGCTGGCGGCGGCTGGGCTGCGCGGATCGGATTTCATCACCGGATGGAAACGGCGCGAAGAAGAGCTGGATATCGGGTTTGTCGATGAAGCCTCGATGTTGGATGACCGGCAATATGGTGATCTGCGGGAAATTTTCCCGACCTTGGTGATGTTTGGCGATCCCGCCCAGCTGGCCCCGGTCAATCAATCCGGCGCGATGGTGTTTGAAAAGCTGGACGAGGACCGGGTTTTGGCCCTGCGCCGCATTCACCGGCAAGAAGCGGACAATCCGATCCTTGATCTGGCCCATGCGCTGGCGGATCCGACGCTGGAATTCCACGATTTCGAACAGATGGTGGAAGAAAAATCCAAATCCGATGACCGTGTGGTCTGGGGCCAGCGGGTCGAGGTTGATCTGATGGCGCGCTCGCCGGTTCTGGTCTGGCGAAATGCCACGCGCATCCGGCTGATCAATGCCTTTCGCAAGGTGCACGACGCGCCGGACGACCGCTTGCTCGAAGGTGAGCCGTTGATCTGTGATGGCATCGAATTGCCATTGAAACACCGCAAGAAACGTCTGGATCTGGAGGCGCGGGGCCTGATCAAAGGTGCGCAGGTGGTCTATCTTGGCGCGGGCAAGAAGCCGGGGTTTTCCCGTTTGCATGTGATGGGCGCGGAAGATCCACGGGTGTCCGCGGCGTCGATCGTGAAAATCGAAATGCCGGACGAGGAGGAGCCGTTCATTCCTTTTGCCGCCCGGATGGGGGCGACATTTTTGCATGGCGCCGCTGTGACGATCCACAAGGCCCAAGGGTCACAATGGGACAGCGTCCAGGTTTTTGCCCCGGATTTGTTTGTTGCGGCCCGCATGGGCCGGGTCGAGGCCGGGCAACCACTGTGGAAACGACTGGCCTATGTGGCGATCACCCGGGCGCAGGACCGTCTGATCTGGGTGGTGCGCAACCGGCTGGCGCGCCCGACGTACGAATTGCGCGTCGATGATCTTCCGGTGCCACAAACGGCCCTGACACTGGAGGCTCTGGAAGACTGACGCGTTTCACACGAAACGCCTGTGGTCTGGGGTGTTTCAGGAGGCCCCGGAGCAGGTCCGGGGCGGTGTCAGCGCAGGGTTGTTGTTTCGGTTTTCTCGCTGATGATTTCGTCACCGCGCAAGAGTTGAACGATGAGTTCATAGGTGCCGCTTGGCCAGCCGGACGGTTGGGCCCTGCGGCCAGCGGCGCGGAAAAATGTGGCCTGCGGTTTTTCGAGTTGGGTGTCGCTGGTCGTGATCTGCCCGTCAGGGCCATCGATCACAATGCGCAGGACATCGCCAGCCCGACCGCCAAACGCATATCCATATCCCACCAAGGCGGTATCGCGGCGTGGCGCAATGTCGTCGGCGGTTCCAATTTGCACCTCGGAATAAGCCGGCACACCGGCGGAAAACCCGACGTCGATCACTCCGCCGGGCACGTAGGGCAGCCGATCCACCCAGAGTGTTTGATCGGCGTCACAGGAGGCCGCGCCATTTGGCGCAAAGGGATCGATCACTGCGCCATCCTTGCGGACCGAAAGATGCAGATGCGGGAACTCTGTGCGGCCGCTAAGGCCGACAAGCCCAAGTGCGGTGCCGGCGGCGACCTCCTGACCCGAGCGGACCAGAACCGAGCCGCGCCGCAAATGGCAATATTGGGTTTCCCAACCATCAGCATGTTGGATCACAACACCATTGCCGCAGTCGCGGTTGTCAAGATCGCGCCCAGCATACACTTCGTCCGCCATTCCGTCGCGGGTGCCGCGCACCACGCCGGGGGCTGCGGCGCGCACGGTCACCCCGCGCTGCATGTCCTCTTGTGTGGGGAGGGCGAAATCCGTGCCCTTGTGGCCATCATAGCTCAGACCCTGGCAGAGGAAATCCCGTGCGCCGGGGCCGGGGTCGTGGTCGACAAATTGCTGGATGTAACAGGATTGCCCAAGGATACAGTCAACGGGCTGCACCAACAAAAAAGGCTCAGCCACCACAGGGGCGGCTGAGCCAATCATCAGGATCGCGATGATCCGTTTGATCATTCGGCGGTCAGAAGCGGTGGCTTCTTGCCAGTCAGGCGCGGTTTGTCCGGCCCGCTGATTTGCAGATCGATCTTGCCGTCCTTGACCGAGACACGCACAACACCGCCCTTGGCCAGTTTGCCAAACAGCAACTCTTCGGCCAGTGGCTTCTTGATGTGTTCCTGGATCACCCGGCCCAGCGGACGCGCGCCCATTTTGTCGTCGTAACCTTTGTCACCCAACCATTCGGCGGCGGGTTTCGTCAGCTCGATTGTGACGTTGCGGTCCATCAACTGCGCTTCCAGTTGCAGAACGAACTTTTCCACCACCAGCGAAATCACTGCTTTTGGCAGAGGTTTGAAGCTGATGACCGCATCCAGACGGTTGCGGAACTCCGGTGTGAAGGTGCGTTCGATCGCGGCGGTATCCTCGCCCTCGCGGCGATCCCGGCCAAAGCCGATAGCCGCTTTGGCCTGTTCCGTCGCGCCGGCGTTGGACGTCATGATCAGGATCACATTGCGGAAATCCACAGTGCGCCCGTTGTGATCGGTCAGCGTGCCGTGATCCATCACCTGCAACAGGATGTTATAGACATCCGGGTGGGCCTTTTCCATCTCGTCCAGAAGCAGGACGCAATGCGGGTGCTGGTCGACGCCATCGGTCAGCTGGCCACCCTGATCGAAACCAACATAGCCCGGAGGCGCACCGATCAGACGCGAAACGGCGTGTTTCTCCATGTATTCCGACATGTCAAACCGCAGCAACTCGACACCCAGCGTATCCGCCAGTTGTTTTGCCACCTCGGTTTTGCCGACACCGGTTGGCCCGGCAAACAGGTAGTTGCCGATGGGTTTTTCCGGTTCGCGCAGCCCGGCACGGGCCAGTTTGATCGCGCTGGACAGGGCGACAATGGCGTCATCCTGGCCAAAGACCACGCGTTTCAGGCTGGCCTCCAGATCTTTCAGAACCTCGGCATCGCTTTTCGACACGTTTTTCGGCGGGATGCGGGCAATCTTGGCGACCACATCTTCGATTTCCTTGGTGCCGATGGTCTTGCGGCGACGCGATTCCACCAGCAGATGCTGCGCGGCACCGGCTTCGTCGATCACGTCAATCGCCTTGTCCGGCAATTTGCGGTCCGTGATATAGCGCGCCGACAGTTCGACAGCGGTCTTGATCGCATCCGCGGTGTATTTGATGTGATGGTGATCCTCGAAATAGGGTTTCAGACCTTTCAGGATCTTCACCGAATCTTCGACCGAGGGTTCCGCCACGTCGATTTTCTGGAACCGGCGGGCAAGGGCGCGATCCTTTTCGAAATGCTGGCGGAATTCCTTGTAGGTCGTGCTGCCCATGGTGCGCAGTTTGCCGCCCTGCAAAGCAGGTTTCAGCAGGTTCGACGCATCCATCGCCCCACCGGATGTGGCACCAGCGCCGATTACGGTGTGAATTTCGTCGATGAACAAGACCGCGTTGGGATGGTCCTCCAGCTCATTCATGACCGCTTTCAGGCGCTCCTCGAAATCACCACGATACCGCGTGCCCGCCAGAAGAGCGCCCATATCCAGCGAATAGATGGTGGTTTCCGACAGAACTTCGGGGGTTTCGCCGGACACGATCTTACGTGCCAGACCCTCTGCAATGGCGGTTTTTCCGACGCCCGGATCGCCCACCAGAAGCGGGTTGTTCTTGCGGCGGCGGCACAGCACCTGAATGCAGCGCTCGACCTCGGAATCGCGACCGATCAGCGGATCCACATCGCCAAGCCGGGACTTTTCGTTCAGGTCGACACAATATTTGCCAAGCGCGCTCTCTTTTTGGTCGGCTTCGGCGGTATTTTCGGGCTGCTGGGTCTTATCTTCGATGTCCTGCGCGCCGGATACCGACCGCGCCTCGCCAAAGGCGGGATCCTTGGCCACACCATGCGCGATGAAATTCACCGCATCATACCGTGTCATATCCTGCTCTTGCAGGAAGTAGGCGGCGTTGGATTCGCGTTCGGCAAAGATCGCGACCAGCACATTGGCACCGGTCACTTCGGTCCGGCCCGACGATTGCACATGAATCGCCGCGCGTTGGATCACGCGTTGGAAAGCCGCGGTGGGCACCGCTTCGGACCCTTCGATGTCGGTCACCAGATTGGACAGGTCACTGTCGACGTATTCGACAAGTTTCTGTCGCAATTCTTCGGTATCGACGCTGCATGCCTTCATCACACGGGTGGCATCGGGTTCGTCGATCAGGGCCAGAAGCAAATGTTCCAGCGTGGCAAATTCATGTGAACGGCTGTTGGCAAGGGCCAGGGCCGCGTGGATTGCCTGTTCAAGTGTGTTCGAGAATGAAGGCACTGCGCGTGCTCCTTCTGATTTGGGTCGGCCTGCGCGGAACGCAGGGACAACCTTGGCCTCATAAGGTTAAAGTTTGGTCGATCCGGGACCAGCTTCAAGTTTTTTCTTCATTTTTCTGGTCACATTTCCAAACACTGTGGAGACAGCGCCGTGATTTGCGGCAATGTGGCAGAGGTTATTTGAAGCTGTCCCGCCGTTTTCGGACCTCGGCAAAGACAGACACGGGATCGCCATCCGCCAGTGCAACCGCCGTTTTCACCGCCGCTACATCGGCGCGCAAAAATGGGTTGGTGGCCAGCTCTTGTGCTAACGTGGTGGGAACGGTGGCACGCCCCGCTGCGCGTGCTGCCGCGATTTCTTCTCCGCGAGAGATAAGATCATTATTGCCCGGTTCAATGGTCATGGCAAAACGAAAATTGGTTTCCGCGTATTCATGACCGGAACAAATCACTGTGTCCGGCGGCAGGGCGGCCATTTTCTGCATCGAGGCCAACATCATGTCGGGCGTGCCTTCGAACAACCGGCCACAACCCAGCGCCATCAGGCTGTCCATCGTCACGAGGAACCCGGACTTCGGCAGGTGATAGGCGACATGGCCGATGGTATGGCCCGGCACATCCAAAACGGTCACCTCCTCGCCGCCAAAGGCAATGCTGTCGCCTTCGACCACCTGTTGGTCCAGCGGCGGCAGACGATGCGCGTCCGCCTTGGCACCAATGACGCGGGCAGGGGCGGCGCGCAGCAGATCGGCGGTGCCGTCCACATGATCCCAATGGTGGTGGGTCAAAAAGATATGGCTGAGCGTCCAGCCCCGGGTTTCCAATGCGCTCAGGATCGGCCCGGCCTCCGGCACATCAAACACGGCGGTTTCGCCGGATTGGGCATCATGCATCAGATAAGTGTAATTATCCGACAGGCACGGGATGGTCACAAGCTCAAGGGGCATGGCAATTCGCGGCTCCGTTGCTAGAGTGGCCCCCAAGTCTGACCCAAAGGAGCGCGGACCGCAATGCACCTTGATGTGCAGGATCTGAGGAATTTCTATTACCGCAGCACGCTGGGCCGTGCGGCGCAAAAGGCCGTGCGCGAACGGATGCTGAAAATCTGGCCCGAGGCCAAGGGCCAAACCGTGGCCGGATATGGCTTTGCCGTGCCATTGCTGCGGCCTTATCTGCGGGACGCGCGCCGGGTGATTGCGATGATGCCGGGTCCGCAGGGGGTGATGTCCTGGCCTGCGGGCGCGCCAAACGTGTCTGTTCTGACAGAGGAAACGCTGTGGCCGATTGAGACCGGTCGTATCGACAAGCTTTTGCTGTTGCATGGGCTGGAAACCTCAGAACGTCCCACGGCGCTGCTGGAGGAATGCCACCGGGTGCTGGGGCCGGGGGGCAAGGTGATGTTCATCGTGCCGAACCGCGCGGGCCTGTGGTCGCGCAGCGATGCCACGCCTTTCGGCTTTGGCCGCCCCTACAGCCAGGGCCAGCTTGAGACCCAATTGCGCGTGCATGGCTTCATGCCAGAGGCCCATGCCGCGGCGCTCTATCAGCCGCCGTCGCGCCGCCGCTTTTGGCACAAGGCCGGCCGGTCTGGGAACGGATGGGCCAGCGATTTGGCTTGCCATTGCCGGCGGGGGTGTTGATGGTTGTGGCATCCAAACGGGTGCAGGCACCTTTGGGTCCGGGCAACCGGGTGCGGGTGCGAAACCCGTTGGAAGTGCTCAGCCCGACGCCCGCAAAAGGCATCAAACCAGTATAGGCGCTAACATGTAAATCAGGGTCGGTCATCGCACCAAAATTGCGCAGAAAACCGGCACGGGAATCGTGGATCTTCACAAATTCGCGCGTTTTTTGTTGTCTTTCCGGTGCCGCATTCGGTCGCATATAAGCTAAGTCACTGGTTTTTATCAAAAAACACCAGTTCGGAAAAGCCTTCAAGCATGTTGCGGGGTAGGGTAGGCTCTGCTACATCCGCGTTGATTTTGCGCTTTGAGCTACATCAAGGCCGGGAAACGCCCCCGGAATTCGCATCCTGCGAAGAACCGGGGCCAGATAGTCGGAAGGGTGGACGTGTCCGAACCAGCTTCGATTTCCTCTGGCATTGCTGATCGCTATGCGACAGCGGTGTTCGAGATCGCGAACGAGAACGGCAAATTGGCCGAGCTTGAAGGAAACCTTGACGATCTTGCTGCGGCGCTGAATGAGAGCGACGATTTGCGGGATCTGATCAACAACCCGCTCTACACGCGCGCGGCCCAGGGTGCGGCGATCACAGCGCTGGCCCAAAAGATGGAGCTGCGCCCGGTGTTGGCAAAGGCGCTGGGGCTGATGGCCTCCAAGCGCCGGTTGTTCGTGTTGCCTCAGCTTATCAAACAGCTGCGCGCCAAGATTGCAGACCACAAAGGCGAAGTGACCGCAGATGTGGTCAGCGCCCAGCCGCTGTCCCCGGCCCAGGCCGATGCGCTGGCAACGACGCTGAAAGCGTCCATTGGCAAAGACATAAAAGTGAATGCGACCGTTGATGAAACCCTCATCGGTGGTCTTGTTGTCAAGGTGGGCTCGAAGATGATCGACACGTCGATCCGCTCCAAGCTCAATTCCCTCCAGAATGCAATGAAAGAGGTCGGATAAATGGGTATCCAAGCAGCCGAAATTTCTGCGATCCTAAAGGAGCAGATCCAAAACTTCGGACAAGAGGCGGAAATCGCCGAAGTGGGCCGCGTGCTCTCTGTCGGTGACGGTATCGCACGTGTTCACGGCCTCGACAGCGTTCAAGCTGGCGAAATGGTCGAATTCCCCGGCGGCATCATGGGCATGGCGCTGAACCTCGAGGCCGACAACGTCGGTATCGTGATCTTCGGCTCTGACCGGGACATCAAAGAAGGTGACACCGTCAAGCGCACCAACTCGATCGTGGACGTGCCTGCGGGCAATGGTCTTCTGGGTCGTGTTGTTGACGGTCTGGGCAACCCGCTGGACGGCAAGGGCCCGATTGAATTCTCCGAGCGTCGCATCGCCGACGTCAAGGCACCGGGCATCATCCCGCGTAAATCGGTTCATGAACCGATGGCAACCGGCCTGAAATCGGTTGACGCGATGATCCCGATTGGCCGTGGCCAGCGTGAGCTGATCATTGGTGACCGTCAGACCGGTAAAACCGCCGTGGCGCTTGACGCGATCCTGAACCAGAAATCCTACAACGAAGCCGCAGGCGACGACGAAGACAAGAAGCTGTATTGCATCTATGTCGCTGTTGGCCAAAAGCGTTCGACCGTTGCACAGCTGGTGAAACGTCTCGAAGAATCCGGCGCGATTGATTATTCGATCGTTGTGGCCGCGACCGCGTCCGACCCGGCCCCGATGCAGTTCCTTGCACCCTATGCCGCGACCGCCATGGCGGAATTCTTCCGCGACAATGGCCGTCACGCACTGATCGTATACGATGATCTGTCGAAACAGGCCGTGTCCTATCGCCAGATGTCGCTGCTGCTGCGTCGCCCGCCCGGACGTGAAGCCTATCCTGGCGACGTTTTCTATCTCCACTCCCGCCTGCTGGAACGTTCGGCCAAGCTGAACGAAGACAACGGCTCGGGCTCGCTGACCGCTCTGCCGATCATTGAAACCCAAGGTGGCGACGTTTCGGCGTTTATTCCGACCAACGTGATTTCGATCACCGACGGCCAGATCTTCCTTGAAACCGAATTGTTTTATCAGGGTATTCGCCCAGCTGTGAACACCGGTCTGTCGGTGTCGCGGGTTGGTTCGTCCGCTCAGACGAACTCGATGAAATCGGTTGCGGGTCCGGTGAAACTGGAACTGGCGCAGTATCGCGAAATGGCGGCCTTTGCACAGTTTGGTTCCGACCTCGACGCCGCGACCCAGCAGCTGCTGAACCGTGGTGCGCGTCTGACCGAGCTGATGAAACAGCCGCAGTATTCGCCGCTGACCAACGCGGAAATCGTCTGCGTCATCTTCGCCGGCACCAAAGGTTACCTCGACAAGATCGCGGTGTCCGACGTGGGCCGTTTCGAACAGGGCATGCTGCAGCATCTGCGTTCCAAGCACAGCGATCTGCTGGACTTCATCACCAAGGAAGACCCCAAGATCAAAGGTGAAGCCGAGGACAAGATCCGCGCCGCACTGGACGAATTCGCCGCTGACTTCGCATAAGGAGATAGGGCTATGCCAAATCTCAAGGACCTAAAAAACAGGATCGCGTCGGTCAAATCGACCCGCAAGATCACCAAGGCCATGCAAATGGTGGCCGCCGCAAAACTGCGGCGGGCACAGGAAGCTGCGGAACAGTCGCGTCCCTATACGGAACGGTTCAATGCCGTGATGGCAGGGCTGGCAAAATCTGTGGGTGACAGCGACAGCGCACCCCGGCTTTTGTCCGGCACTGGCAGTGACGATGTGCATTTGCTTGTCGTGATGACCGCTGAACGCGGTCTTTGCGGCGGCTTTAACGGCAACATCGCCAAGCTGGCGCGCGCCAAGGCGCAAGAGCTTATTGCCCAGGGCAAGACTGTCAAAATCCTGACCGTCGGCAAAAAAGGCCGTGATGCGATCAAACGCGATTTGGGTGCACATTTTGTGGCCCATATCGACCTGAGCGACGTCAAGCGTGTCGGCTATGCCAATGCGCAGGACATCGCAAAGGATGTTCTTGGCCGGTTTGACGGTGGTGATTTCGACGTTGCGACGATCTTCTATGCGAAGTTCGTCAACGTCGTGACCCAAATTCCGACCGCGCAACAGATCATCCCCGCCACATTCGATGTGGACGAGGCCGAGGAAGCCGGGGCGAGCACGCTCTATGACTACGAGCCCAGCGAAGAGGCAATTCTTGCCGATCTGCTGCCCCGTGGTGTGGCAACCCAGATCTTTGCAGGCCTTTTGGAAAATGGTGCATCGGAACAGGGTGCGCGGATGTCCGCAATGGACAACGCAACCCGCAACGCAGGCGAAATGATCGACAAGCTGACGATCGAATACAACCGCTCGCGTCAGGCCGTCATCACCAACGAACTGATCGAAATTATCTCGGGCGCGGAAGCGCTCTAAGAACCGGAGACCTATAAATGGCAAACGCACAAGGCAAAGTGACCCAGGTCATCGGCGCCGTTGTCGACGTACAGTTCGACGACGAGCTGCCGGCGATTCTGAAC
This sequence comes from Marinovum sp. J2-8, assembly GCF_055808435.1. Lineage (NCBI taxonomy): Bacteria > Pseudomonadati > Pseudomonadota > Alphaproteobacteria > Rhodobacterales > Roseobacteraceae > Marinovum > Marinovum sp. J2-8. The sequence goes on from NZ_JBVVRZ010000001.1 coordinate 938,727, forward strand.
GCGCTGACCACCGACAACAACGGCAACAATCTGGTTCTGGAAGTGGCCCAGCACCTGGGTGAAAACACTGTCCGGGCCATCGCAATGGAAGCGACCGAGGGCCTCGTTCGCGGTCAAGCGGTCGAAGACACAGGCGGGCCGATTTCGGTTCCCGTCGGCGAGGCGACCCTTGGCCGCATCATCAACGTCATCGGCGAGCCGGTTGACGAAAAAGGTGCAGTTGAGGCAACAGAAACCCGTTCGATCCACCAGCCTGCACCGGAATTTTCCGACCAGGCGACCGAAGCCGAGGTTCTGGTGACCGGGATCAAGGTTATCGACCTGCTGGCGCCTTACGCCAAGGGTGGTAAAATTGGTCTGTTCGGTGGTGCCGGCGTGGGCAAAACCGTTCTGATCATGGAACTGATCAACAACATCGCAAAAGTGCACTCGGGTCTCTCGGTGTTTGCGGGTGTGGGTGAGCGGACCCGTGAAGGTAACGACCTTTACTACGAAATGATCGAATCCGGCGTTATCAACCCCGATAACATGACCGAGTTGAAAATTGCGCTGGTTTACGGCCAGATGAACGAGCCTCCCGGTGCGCGTATGCGGGTTGCTCTGACCGGTCTGACACTGGCGGAACAATTCCGTAACTCGACAGGTTCCGACGTTCTGTTCTTTGTCGACAACATCTTCCGCTTTACTCAGGCGGGTTCGGAAGTTTCGGCTCTGCTTGGTCGTATTCCTTCCGCTGTGGGCTATCAGCCGACACTGGCCACCGACATGGGTGCGATGCAGGAACGGATTACATCGACAAAGCGCGGTTCGATTACATCGATCCAAGCGGTCTATGTGCCTGCGGATGACCTTACCGACCCGGCACCTGCAACCACCTTTGCCCACCTTGATGCGCAAACCGTTCTGTCGCGTGCGATCTCCGAACTGGGTATCTACCCGGCCGTTGACCCGCTCGATTCCAGCTCGCGTTTGATGGATCCGGCGATTGTGGGTGACGAGCACTATAAAGTGGCGTCCGACGTTCAGCAGATCCTTCAGCGCTACAAATCGCTGCAGGACATCATCGCCATTCTCGGCATGGACGAACTGTCGGAAGAGGACAAGCTGACCGTGGCACGCGCCCGGAAAATCCAGCGTTTCCTGTCCCAGCCGTTCGACGTGGCGAAAGTGTTCACCGGCTCTGACGGTGTGCAGGTTCCGTTGGAAGACACGATCTCTTCGTTCAAGGCGGTTGTGGCGGCGAATATGACCACCTGCCCGAAGGCGCCTTCTATATGGTTGGCGGCATCGAAGAGGTGAAAGCCAAAGCCGAGAAGATGGCTGCCGACGCGGCCTAATGAACTGGCCGGTTGTTTCCAAACGGGCCCTTCGGGGCCCGCGCGGGAACAACCTCTCCAAAGGAGAAGAAGATGGCAGATGAAATGCAATTCGACCTGGTCAGCCCAGAGCGCAGCCTTGCTTCGCAAAAGGTGACTTCGGTTCAGATCCCGGGTGCGGACGGCGATATGACGGCTATGGCCGATCACGCGCCGACGATTACCACCCTGCGTCCCGGCGTTCTGCGGGTTGATGGGGCCTGGCGCAACGGCCGAATATGTTGTGACCGGTGGGTTTGCCCAGATCAATTCCGACGGCGTGACTGTTCTGGCGGAACGGGCGATTGCCCGCACTGACATGACCCAGGAACTGCTGGACGCGATGATCGCCGAGGCCGCTTCGGTGCACAAAGCCGCCAAAGAAGCCAAGGAACCAGCCCAGGGCATGTTGGATGATGCTGCAAAGCTGGTCGCCGATATGGTGGCAATGGGCAGCGAAATTGGCCTTTCGGCCAGCCAGCCCAACCTCTGATCCGGCGAAGATCCGACAAAACCTTTATGATGCGGCGCGTCTCCCTTTGGGGGCGCGCCGTTTCTTTTGGCGGATGCATCTTCGCAACGCACCATATTGCTCTGGTTCCGGGGGCATTAGTGCTTTTACTCCCTGGGCTGCGGCGGTATTCAGATGGGCAAAACCGACAAAGGTGTCCTCATGTCCAACGACCTTTTCAATTCTTTCATGACCGGCCCTGACGAAAAGGGTCGTTTCGGCAATTACGGCGGGCGCTTTGTGTCCGAGACCCTGATGCCGCTGATCCTCTCGCTTGAAGAGGAATATGAAAAGGCCAAGACAGACAAAGATTTCTGGGACGAGATGGAGTTTCTGTGGAAACACTATGTTGGTCGTCCCAGCCCGCTTTATCATGCCGAAGGGCTGAGCGAACGCCTTGGCGGCGCCAAGATCTATCTCAAGCGTGACGAGCTGAACCACACCGGCGCGCATAAGATCAACAATGTGTTGGGCCAGATCCTTCTGGCGCGCCGTATGGGCAAGACCCGGATCATTGCCGAAACCGGCGCCGGACAGCATGGGGTGGCCACCGCCACCGTCTGTGCCAAGTTTGGGCTGAAATGCGTGGTCTATATGGGCGCGCATGATGTTGAACGGCAAAAACCGAATGTCTTCCGCATGCGCCTTCTGGGGGCCGAGGTGGTGCCGGTCACGTCTGGGCGTGGCACGCTCAAGGACGCGATGAACGATGCGCTGCGCGATTGGGTGACCAATGTGCGCGACACGTTCTACTGCATCGGCACCGTGGCGGGGCCGCATCCCTATCCGGCGATGGTCCGCGATTTTCAGGCGATCATTGGCAAAGAAGCCAAAGAACAGATGCAAGAGGCCGAGGGCCGTTTGCCCGACACGATCATTGCTGCCATCGGTGGCGGATCGAATGCTATGGGTCTGTTCTTTCCCTTCCTTGATGACAAGGATGTGCGCATCATCGGGGTCGAGGCCGGCGGCAAAGGTGTGAACCAGAAGATGGAACATTGCGCCTCTCTGACGGGGGGACGTCCCGGGGTGCTGCATGGCAACCGGACCTATCTGTTGCAGGACGACGATGGTCAGATCCTCGAAGGGTTCTCGATCTCTGCCGGTCTCGACTATCCCGGCATTGGCCCGGAACATTCCTGGCTGCATGACACCGGCCGCGCCGAATATGTCGCCATCACCGACAAGGAAGCGCTGGAGGCATTCCAGCTTTGCTGTGAATGTGAAGGCATCATTCCGGCGTTGGAACCCTCTCACGCCCTGGCGCATGTGATGAAGATCGCACCGGAACTGCCGAAAGATCACCTGATCATCATGAACATGTGTGGCCGTGGCGACAAAGACATCTTTGCCGTCGCCAAACATCTGGGTTTTGACATGGATGATGCCGAGTAACATCCTCCGGGCGGGGGCGGCTGGCCTAATCCCACTGCGGAAATCGGCAAATCTTTTGCCCCGCCCCCACGACCACTGGCCCCGCGTGTCGCCCTGCGCTAAACGGGGCGAAACCACATTTCGGGGACGCCCATGACACGCCACCTCATTACTTCTGCCATTCCCTATATCAACGGGATCAAACATCTGGGCAATCTTGTCGGCTCGCAACTGCCGGCGGATCTGTTTGCGCGGTTCCAACGGGCCCGCGGCAACGAGGTGATGTTCCTGTGCGCCACGGATGAACACGGCACCCCCGCCGAACTGGCCGCCGCAAAGGCGGCAAGCCGGTGGATGAATTCTGTGCTGAAATGCATGTGGTGCAAGCCGAGATCGCCAAAGGCTTTCGTCTGTCCTTTGATCATTTTGGCCGCTCCTCCAGCCCGCAAAACCGCAAGCTGACCCAGCATTTCGCAGGCCGTTTGGCCGAGGCCGGTCTGATCCGCGAAGTCAGCGAAAAACAGGTCTATTCCCACGCCGATGGCCGCTTCCTGCCGGACCGTTATATCGAGGGCACCTGCCCGAACTGCGGTTACGACAAAGCGCGCGGCGACCAATGCGAAAACTGCACCAAACAGCTTGATCCCACCGACCTGATCGAGCCGCGCAGCGCGGTCTCGGGCTCGACCGATCTTGAAGTGCGGGAAACCAAACACCTTTATCTGCGGCAATCCGATATGCGGGGCCAGCTGGAGGCCTGGATTGATGGCAAAACCGACTGGCCGGTTCTGACCACCTCTATCGCCAAGAAGTGGCTGAACGATGGGGACGGTCTACAGGACCGGGGGATCACCCGTGACCTCGACTGGGGTGTTCCGGTGCAGAAGGGCGATGCGCCCTGGCCGGGCATGGAGGGCAAGGTTTTCTATGTCTGGTTTGACGCCCCGATCGAATATATCGCCAGTGCCGGTGAATGGGCCGAGGCCAACGGCAAGGGCGACGCCGATTGGGAGCGTTGGTGGCGCACCGACAAGGGCGCAGACGACGTGCGCTATACCCAGTTCATGGGCAAGGACAACGTGCCGTTCCACACCCTCAGCTTTCCGGCGACGATCCTCGGTTCGGGTGAGCCATGGAAATTGGTCGATTACATCAAGTCGTTCAACTATCTGAATTATGATGGCGGCCAGTTCAGCACCTCGCAGGGGCGTGGCGTGTTCATGGATCAGGCGCTGGCCATCCTGCCGGCCGATTACTGGCGCTGGTGGCTGTTGTCGCATGCCCCCGAAAGTTCGGACAGCGAATTCACTTGGGAGAATTTCCAAGCCTCGGTGAACAAGGATCTGGCCGATGTGCTTGGCAACTTTGTCAGCCGGGTTACCAAATTCTGTCGCTCGAAATTCGGCGAAGAAGTGCCCGCCGGGGGCGCAAATGGTCCGCGCGAAGAGGCGTTGATCGCCGATCTGACAACCCGCCTGCGCGCGTATGAGGGCCATATGGAGGCCATCGAGGTGCGCAAAGCGGCGCAAGAGTTGCGGGCGATCTGGGTTGCGGGCAACGAATACCTGCAAGACGCGGCGCCATGGTCGACCTTCAAGACCGATCCTGAACAGGCGGCGGCGCAGATCCGTATGGCGCTGAACCTGATCCGGTTTTACGCGGTGATTTCCAGCCCCTTCATCCCCGACGCCAGCGCCCAGTTGATGGCTGCGATGCAGACCGAAGATGATAGCTGGCCAGCTGAGCTGGATGCCGCCCTGACGGCGCTGCCGGTCGGACATGGGTTTACCGTGCCTGACGTGACCTTCCGCAAGATCACGGATGAAGAACGCGAGACGTGGCAAACCGAGTTCGCCAGCGTTCGCAGCTGATAGGCCATGAAAAAACGCCCGCCGCGGGATGCGGCGGGCGTTTCATATCATGATTTGACTTCGGCTCAGTCTGACGTCTGTTCAGTTTGACCTCCGCTCAGGCGGCGTCGATCTTGACCAATTCGATGTCGAACGTCAGATCTTTGCCCGCCAGCGGGTGATTGGCGTCCAGCGTGACCACCTCTTCGGTGACCTCGACCACAACAACCGGCATGACCTGCCCGGTTGGGGTCTGAACCTGAAGCTGCGTGCCGGGATCAAGCGGAATATCCGCCGGGATTTCGCTGCGCGGTACGTCCTGACGGGCGCTTGGGTCAGGCTGGCCGTAAGCTTCGTCAGCGGGAATGTTCACGACCTTCTTGTCGCCCACTTCCATGCCGGGAATGGCTTTGTCGAGACCGGGAATGATCTGGCCCGATCCGACGGTGAATTCCAGCGGGTCACGCCCCTGCGAGCTGTCAAAGGTGGCGCCGTCGGCCAGTGTTCCGGTATAATGAATGGCAACGGTGTCGCCCGATTTGACCTGGGTCATGCAATCTCCGAGATGTGGGGGGAATGAAAGTGGGAGGCCGCCGCTCTGGCGGGTTCTCCGGATGATGAACCGCTATAATAGCGATATGCACCGGGATTGGCAAACCGCGTGCGCCGATGCGGATGCCAATGCCGATTTTGTCCTGTCGCGTCATGTCCCAAGGCCCGGCACCACGCGGAACCATCCCTTGAAAACAAGATGTTGCGGCGGTGTTTACGGATTGCTTGGCGTCATCAACCCCAGCGCCGCGCCGGTGGGATCCTTGATGATGGCGAAACGGCCCACGCCTTCGACCTCGAACAAATCACGCATGACAGTGCCGCCCATCGCGGCTGTCTGCTTGGCGGCGGCATCGACGTCATCAACGGCGATATACATGAACCAATGGGCGGGGATCTCATCCATATTGGGAATGTCCGCCATGTCCATCATGCCGGCCACCATGTCCTCGCCGCGTTTGGCGACATGATATTCGGCTTCGCCCATCGGCACGGTTTCCCAGGTCCAGCCGCAGGTGCTGGAATAATAGGCTTTGGCCCCTGCGATGTCGCGGGTCATGAGTTCGTTCCAGTGGATTTCGCCGTGTACTTTCGGCATTTTGCGCTCCTTTGAGTTTGGCTGCGTCAACGTAACATGGAATCGGGGTTTTCCCTTGGTCTTTCCCGTGCCAGTCTCGCCCAAAAGGGGGACATTGTGATGACAATCACGACCTGTATTTTTGACGCTTACGGCACCTTGCTGGATGTGTCATCGGCGGCGCGGCTGGCGGCGGCGGAACCCGGCCAGGATCATTGGGCGGGCAAATGGCCTGCCTTGTCTGCGGATTGGCGGGCGAAACAGCTGCAATACAGCTGGTTGCGGGCCATCACCGACGATCATTGCGATTTCTGGCAAGTCACGCAGGACGGGCTGGATTGGGCGATGGCGCGTCATGGGCTGGAACGTGATGTGGCGTTGCGGGAACGGCTGCTGGCCCTCTATTGGGAGCTGCAGGCCTATGCCGAAGTGCCACCGATGCTGGCGACGCTGAAAGCGGCCGGGATGTCGACCGCGATCCTGTCCAATGGGTCGCCGGATATGTTGGCCGGCGCGGTCGAAAGCGCGGGCCTTCAGGAATTGCTGGACGATGTGCTTTCGGTGGAAAGCGTCGGCATCTTCAAGCCGGCGAAACAGGTCTATGACATGGTTGGCACCCGGTTTGGCTGTCGCCCGGAGCAGGTGCTTTTTGTGTCTTCCAATGGCTGGGACGCGGCGGGGGCGGCGGGCTATGGTTTTCATACCGCTTGGGTCAATCGCGCAAATGAGCCTGTGGACAACCTGCCGGGGCGTCCCCAGCATGTCCTGTCGGATCTGACCGGGATTGCCGGGATCTTGGGGATCTGAATGGCATATTTCACCACTTCGGATGGGCTGAAATTGTATTTCGCGGATGAGGGCACTGGCCTGCCGGTGTTGTGCCTGTCGGGATTGACCCGCGACAGCCGCGATTTTTCCTATGTCCTGCCGCATCTGACCGGCTGTCGGGTGATCCGGCTGGATTATCGCGGCCGGGGGAAATCGGAATTCGCCGCTGATCCGCTCAGCTATAATATCCCGCGCGAGGCGCTGGATGTCGTGGAGCTGTTGGATCATCTCGGGTTGGACCGGGTGGCGATCCTTGGCACGTCGCGGGGGGGACTGGTGGCGATGGCATTGGCCGTGACCGTGCCAGAGCGTTTGATCGGGGTGGCGCTGAACGATATCGGGCCAGAACTGGCCAGTGATGGGCTTGACGTGATCATGGGGTATCTGGGCAAGCAGCCGCCGTGGAAAACCTATGAAGAGGCCGCAGCCGCGCGTGAAAAAGGTGTGATGACCGGGTTTGCCAATGTCCCGGCCAGCCGCTGGCGGCAAGAGGTCGAAACCTTTTATGATCAGACCCCCGATGGGCTGCGCATCACCTATGATCCCGGTCTGCGTGACGCGGTGATTGCCGCCGGTGCCCAGCCGATGCCGGATCTCTGGCCGCTTTATGATGCCTTTGCCGGCAAACCATTGGCGGTGATCCGGGGGGCGAACTCTGATCTTCTCAGCGCCGAAACCCTTGCCGAGATGCAAAAGCGCCGCCCCGATGCCCATATCGCCGTGGTGCCCGATCGTGGCCATGTGCCGTTTCTGGATGAGCCTGAGGCGCTGAATGCATTGGGCAATTGGTTGGATGACATGCGATGAACATTGCAATGATTGAAGCCGCCTATGCGCGTATCTCTGGCGTGGTGCGCCGCACACCTTTGCTGTCCTCGCCCTTTCTGGACGAGATCGCCGGGCGGCGGGTGCTGATCAAACCGGAATGTCTGCAACATACCGGCAGTTTCAAGTTTCGCGGCGGCATGTCCGCCTTGTCGGCGCTGGACCCGGCGGTGCGGGCGCGTGGCGTCATCGCCTTTTCATCCGGCAATCATGCCCAGGGCGTGGCGCTGGCGGCGCGGCATTTCGGGGTGCCTGCGGTCATTATCATGCCGTCGGACGCCCCCAAGGTCAAAGTTGCCAATACCCGTGGGCTGGGGGCCGAGGTGGTGCTGTATGAGCGTGGGGTCGAAGATCGCGAACCGATTGGCCAGCGGTTGGCCGAAGAGCGTGGCCTGACCCTGATCCGCCCCTATGATGCGCCCGAGGTCATCGCCGGGCAGGGCACCTGTGGTCTGGAAATTGCGCAACAGGCGGCGGAACTGGGGATCGACAGGGCAGAGGTGTTGGTCTGTTGTGGCGGCGGCGGGCTGACATCCGGGATTGCCTTGGCAGCCGAGGCCCATGCGCCCGGTCTTCGGGTGCGTCCGGTGGAACCGATGGGGTTCGACGATGTCGCCCGGTCGCTGATATCCGGCCAGCTGGAACGCAATGCGGTTGAGGCGGGCGGCCTGTGTGATGCGGTCCTGACCCCGACACCCGGCACGTTGACCTTTCCGATCATGCAGCGCCTTTGCGGCCCGGGGATCGCGGTCAGCGACGAGGCCGCGTTGCGGGCCATGGCGCAGGCCTTTGTCCGGCTCAAGGTGGTGGCGGAACCGGGCGGGGCGGTGGCGCTGGCGGCTGCGCTGTTCCACGGGGCCGAGATCGAGGCTGATACGGTGATCTGCACGATTTCCGGCGGCAACGTCGATCCCGCGGTGTTTCAGCGCGCCCTGGACAGCATCGCCTGAAACCGCATCGCCCGATGCGATTTTGCCCGGCTGGGAATTCCCCGCCGATGCGGGATCGTCCTTGCATGGGGCGGGCCGCAATGTTTCCCTGACTGCAACAGCCGCAGGAGCGTCGCCATGACAGATTTCACCATTGCCTCTTTCAATGTCAAAAACCTGATCGGACCAGACAAGGAATATTATAAATTCCAGACCTACACCCCCGAGGAATACGCCTGGAAAAAGGATTGGCTGGCCGATCAGATCCTGACCATGGATGCGGATATCATCGGGTTTCAGGAAATCTTCGAAGAAGATGCGCTGAGCGATGTGATCAACGAGGCCGATCAGCGTGGCGAGACGTTGAATGCAGCCGCCATTCCCGACCGCTCCAAACGCTACCACAAAAAGGCGATTTTCCGCAAATTGGCCTACCGGTCGTATGACAATGCCGCGCTGGCCTTTGCGCCGAATTTTGCCGACCAGCATCAGCCCGGAAAGCGGCGTCCCGGTTTGGCGATCCTGTCGCGGTTTGGCTTTGTTGGGGATCCCGAGATGATACAGGATCTGGAGGAACCGCTGACCATTCCGTTTCAGCCCCTGCGGGGTTTGGAAGCCGAAGACAGTGGCCAATTTACCCTGCATCGCCTGTCGCGTCCCGTCCTTCTGGCGCGGGTGCCAGTGGGGGAGCAGGTGATCACGGTCATCAACTGCCACCTGAAATCCAAGCTTGGGGAATATCTGACACCGGCGGGGGCGGAATTTGCGCCCGAGCAGGACCTGTCACATTACGATCCGCTGGGCCGTGCGCTGGGCAGTCTGCGGGCGGCGCTTCGCCGCATGGCCGAGGCATGGGTGCTGCGACGCTTGATCGTGGGCGAGCTGGAGCAGGGCAATCCGGTGATGGTCCTGGGCGACTTCAACGACGGTGAACATGCGGTCAGCTCGGAAATCATCGCAGGCGAAGTGCCGTTCAAGAATTATTCCTGGATGCTGCGCCACGATGCCAAGACCCCGAACGACCGCTATACCCGCGAGGAAAACCTGCAAATCACCGAAGCGGTTGACCGCCTGCGGCTGCATTCGGCAGAGAAACTCTTTGTGCGCAAATCCCTGCGCGACATGGTCTATACCGCAGCCTTTGGCGGCAATTTCGAATCCATCGACCAGATCTATCTGTCGCGGCATTTCCACCCGGATTTTGCCGGGCGGGTCGGCCAGATGGAATATTTCAGCGTGTTGAATGATCATCTGACCGATGGCAGCCACCCAGAGGCGCCATATAACAAACTGGCCTCGGATCACGGCCAGATCATCGCGCATATGCGTCTGAACGACTGACGCGCAAAGAGGGGGCACAGCATGGCCTTTGCAGAGATAAACGGATGCGGGTTGCATTACCGTGAAGACGGGGACCCCGACGGCGCGGCGCTGGTCTTTGGCAATTCGCTGGGCTGTGATTTGCGGATCTGGGATGATGTGGTGGCGCAATTGCCGCCGGGGCTGCGGATCTTGCGCTATGACATGCGCGGGCATGGCTTGTCGGAGTGTCCGCCGGGGCCCTATGGCATGGGCACATTGGTGCGCGATGCCGAGGGGCTGATGGATCATCTCGGTCTGCGCGATGCTGTTTTTGTCGGCTTGTCGCTGGGCGGCATGGTGGCGCAGGGGTTGGCGGTCAAGCGGCTGGATTTGGTGCGCGGGCTGGTTCTGGCCTGTACTGCGGCCAAGGTCGGCACCGCGGCGCAATGGCAGGAGCGGATTGCGACGGTTCAGGGCGACGGCATCGCCGCGCTTCTGGATGCCACGATGGAGCGTTGGTTCACCGCCGGATTTCGCGCCACGCCCGACATTGGCCAGTGGCGCAATATGGTCGCGCGGCAACCGGCCGAGGGCTATGCCGCATGTTGTGCCGCGATTTCCGGCACCGATTTCTATACCCCGACCGCCAGCCTGCGCTTGCCCTGTCTGGGCATCGCCGCCAGCGAAGATCGCGCCACGCCGCCGGATCTGGTGCGCGAAACCATTGCGTTGATCCCCGGTGCGCGGTTTGAATTGCTGCGCCGGGCGGGGCATTTAGCCTGTATCGAACAGCCAGAGGCCTTTGGCGAATTGGTCAACGCATTCCTGCGGGATATCGGCCATGTCTGACATCCTGTTGATTCATGGCTCCTGCCACGGGGCCTGGGCCTGGGATGCGGTCCTGCCGGAGCTGGCGGCCTTGGGGCATGATGCGCGGGCGATTGACCTGCCGGGGGCGGGGGCCGATCCGACGCCACATTCCGCGATCACCTTGGCGCAGTATACCGATGCAATCCTGGCGGCGCTGGGCGCGCATACCGTGGTGGTCGGCCATTCCGCAGCAGGTTACCCGATCACCGCCGCCGCGGAACGCGCCCCGGAAAAGATCGCAAAGCTGATCTATCTTTGCGCGTATGTGCCAGAGCAAGGGCGGTCGATGCTGGACCTGCGGCGGGATGCGCCGTCGCAACCGGCCCAGCGTACCTTTGCCAAATCGGACGACGGGCTGAGCTATGTCGCCCTGCCTGCGGCGGTGCCGTTGTTTTACAGCGATTGCCCGCCGGATCTGGCTCGACGCGCGGCGGCGCAACTCTGTCCGCAACCAATCGCGCCACAGGCCGAGGTGCTGAAGCTGAGTGAAAACTCACATCACATGCCGCGCCATTATATCCGCTGTACCAGGGACCAGACGATTCCGCCGCAGCATCAGGCCGCGATGGTGGCGGACTGGCCCGCGCAGCATGTGCATGCGCTTGATACCGGGCACTCGCCGTTTATTTCAGCGCCAAGGCAATTGGCCGATTTGATTGACCGGCTCTGTTCCGCCTGATCTGCTTGACCAAACGTCGCTTTGCCCCGGCGTGGCAATTCGGTGCTGGTAACACGGGGGCGCATTTGCTTGTCTGGCTGAAAACCGGAGGGTGACATGCAAAAGATCAAAGCAGCCGTGCAGCGGACCTTTGGCGCGGCGATGCAGATCGAGGATCTGATGTTGCGCGCGCCCGGCGCAGGCGAAATCACGGTGACGCTGGATGCGGTGGCGATTTGTCATTCCGACATCACCTTTGCCGAGGGCGGCTGGGGCGGGGCGCTTCCGGCTGTCTACGGGCATGAAGCGGCGGGCCGGGTCACGGCGCTGGGCGCAGGTGTGACCAGCGTGGATCTGGGGGATTTTGTGGTTGTCACGCTGATCAAACCCTGTGGCACCTGCGCCAATTGCGGCGCGGGACGGCAGACGATCTGTGACAGCCAGGCAGAGGCAGAGCCGAAACTGTTTGACGCCGACGGCACGCCGGTTGCCGCCGCCATGAATTGCGGTGCATTCGCCGAGCAGGTTGTGGTGGATCAGGCTCAGGTGGTGAAGCTGCCCGCCACAATGCCCGCCGAGAGCGCGGCGCTCTTGGCCTGTGGCGTGATCACCGGCGTTGGCGCGGTGGTCAATGCCGGGGCGTTGCGCGCAGGCGAGGACGTCGTGGTGATCGGCACCGGCGGTGTCGGGCTGAACGCCATTCAGGGCGCGCGGATTGCCGGTGCACGCCGGATCGTGGCGGTGGATATGAGCGCGCAAAAGCTGGACATGGCGCGGGATTTTGGCGCCACACATGGGGTGCTGGCAACCGGCGCGCATCCCTGGAAAGACGCAAAAGCCGCCCTTGGCGGGCGCGGTGCGGATGTGGTGGCCGTGACCGTCGGGCTTACTTCAGCCTATGACGACGCGCCGCGATACCTTGGCTGGGGCGGGCGGATGGTGATGATCGGCATGCCGCATACCGGGGCCATGGCGCAATATGAACCCTCGGTCAGCGCCTATATGGGCACCGCGATGGTGGGGTCGAAAATGGGGGATGTGGTGATTGCGCGCGATATTCCCTGGATGGCCGATCTTTACGCACAGGGGCGGTTGCAACTGGATGAGCTGATTTCCGGGCGGTATCGTCTGGACCAGATCAACGACGCGATTGCCGATACCCGGACTGGCGCGGCGCGGCGCAATGTGATCCTGTTTGGATCATGACGCGCGGCGCTGTTGACCTGGGCCGGAACGCGGCTCCTCATGCTCTTGCGGGCATTCTTCGCCATCAGGAGGGTTTGGCATGAAACTGGCCGATCTTGAAGTCATCGTCACCGCCCCCCCGGCGCCGGGCTGGGGCGGACGGTATTGGATATTGGTCAAGCTGACCACAGATACCGGCATCACAGGCTGGGGCGAATGTTATGCGACCTCGGTCGGGCCGGTGGCGATGACAGCGGTGATCCATGACGTGTTTGACCGGCATATGGCCGGCGACAGCCCGGAAAACGTCGAGCGGATGTTTCGCCGCGCCTTTTCCAGCGGGTTTACCCAGCGCCCGGATCTGACCGTCATGGGGGCGTTTTCCGGGTTGGAGATCGCGTGTTGGGATATCGTCGGCAAGGCGCGGGATCGGCCTGTCTGGGCGCTTTTGGGGGGGATGATGAATGAACGGCTGCGGGCCTATTCCTATCTCTATCCCTTGCCGCATCATCCGCTGCCAGATTTCTGGACCTCGCCCGAAATGGCCGCCGAAAGCGCGGCGGATCTGGTGGCGCGCGGCTATACGGCGGTGAAATTCGACCCCGCCGGACCCTATACCATGCGCGGCGGCCATATGCCGGCGCTCAGCGATATTTCCATGTCGATGGCGTTCTGCGAGATGGTGCGCGATGCGGTCGGGGACCGGGCCGATTTGTTGTTCGGCACCCATGGTCAATTCACCACCGCGGGCGCGATCCGGTTGGGGCAGGCGATCGAAGCCTATCAACCGCTGTGGTACGAAGAGCCGATCCCGCCCGACAATCTGCATGAGTTTTGCAAGCTGGCCGAGGCGCTGCGCATTCCAATTGCCACCGGGGAACGGCTGACAACGCGGGTGGAATTCGGGGCTGTGTTGCAATCGGGCGGCGCAAGCATTCTGCAACCGGCATTGGGGCGATCGGGGGGGATTTGGGAAACCCGCAAAATCGCGGCCATGGCCGAGCATTTCAATGCACAGATCGCACCGCATCTGTATGCCGGGCCGGTGGAATGGGCCGCCAATATCCATCTGGCGGCCACCATCCCGAATTTGTTGATGATCGAGACCATCGAAACCGATTTCCACCGCGATCTGATCCGGGGCAGCCTTGGTGTCGAGGCGGGGTTTGTCACGCCGCCGACCGCGCCGGGACTGGGGATCGAGGTGGACGAAGCCCTTGCACGGGCCCATCCCTATCACGGGGATGGCCTGCATCTTGAGATGCAGGAGGCGCCCTGTGACTATGTCAATGGCAATGCTTTCGCGGGTGGGGCGCCGGTCAAGGGGTGACCGCGCGCCTTGCTGTGATCGCCAATGCGCGGCGCAGCTTATGCCGGATCAACGTCATCCTGCCACAGCACCTGGCCCTTGGTGAAATCACCCTGGGCCAGTGCGGCGAGCGGCAGGCAGAAATCCAATGCCTCTGCCCCCCAATCCCAACCGGTCAACAGGTTCGACGGCAGGCGCAGCAATGTCGCCAATTCGCCCTGTGTCGTGGCATGAAGCGCCCCGGCTGAACAGGTTGCGCCATGGGCCAATTGCGCCACATCCGCGGACCAGAACGCGCGGGCGGCCGGTGGCATCATATCGGGGGCCTGTGCGACGGCAGCACGGGCAAGGTTCGCCAGTTCCTGCTGCCAGTCTTCGGCCCAGCGGCTGCGCGGTGTGCCGCGTGGCGCCCATGCCGATTTGGTGGCGGGCACGTTGCGCTGGTAGATACGGATCGGGGTGTCGGGTACACCTTCCTGCGCGAGGTCCGGGGCTGCTTCGGTCTGGAACAGCGGCAATTTCACATGTTCAAGCGCCGCACAGATCAGGGCCAGAGCCTCAGGCGGGAGGTGGTCACCCGCATGTTCCAGTTTGCGCTCCAGCCGGACGAGGATCGCGCGGGCGGTGTCGACATCGGCCGCACCGCTGAGCAGGATGGCGGGGTTGGCAATCCGGCGCTGGCCGGTGGTCACGACCTTGGGTTTGGCGCGCAGGATATTGCCCCAGATGCCATTTGCGCCGGGCTGCTCGGGTTCGGGTGCTGGCGCTGGGGTTTTCTGGTCGGCCTGCAACTTGGTCAGAAAGGCGTCGCTTTCGTCCAGAACCCGGTGCAGTGCCGCGATCAGCGACCGCACCGTCGCCAGATCAATTGGCTGACAGCCGGGATGGGCCAGGTCGAACCCCGTCGGGGCGGCGATTGTGACCGGCGGCTGTGGCATGGGGCCAATCTGCAAGTCCCAGCGCGGAGCTTGCGCGGCGCTTTGCCAACGCAATGTGGTGTCCAGCGGCGGGGTGGCGGTGTCGCCGAACGCCGGGCTGTGGATCAGGATCGGCGCGCCGTCGTGGGTCAGAAATACCCGCAACCAGCCGCTTTGCGGGCCATATCCGCGCCATGTTTCTTTGGGCAGTCGGGACAGGTTAATCTGGGCGAGGAAGCCGGCCGGGATGCCGCCGGCCATCGGCCAGTCGAGGTCATCGGGCAGGGTGGGACGTCCGCCGATCCAGCCCGCCGGTGTTGCCGTTTGTTGATGCGTGCTGCCGGTTGCGACCGGGTGCAGCCAGGTTACGTCATCTTGTGGGGCATGGGCGCGCTGTGCCATCGTCGTCTCCTTTTGTTGATTTTTGTTTGATCAGTCGAATTTGTGGAAAATGCGGCATTAGCGCGGCATTCAGGCGGTTTGCGGCGCAGGTCGGGTGTATTTTCGTGGGTTTTGATCAAAATGTTTGATCGGGCACATGTCGCCATCTTTGGCGGTGTTTTTAGCGCTATCACCGGTCGGGTGCGTCTTGAGACGTTGATCCCGGTGGGGTGAGCGGGACAGGGCCGCCTGCCAACGGTGGTTCAGTGGCGGTTTGACCTGCCATTTGCTGCGGTCGGCGCAAAGGCCGACGCGGGTGCCGACACAGAACTCGGCGCAGAGCCCGCGCATGTGTCAGGGGCCTGCGTGTCAGGGGGGATCTTGTCAGGGGGGAGCCTGTCGGGGGCGGAAACAGAGAGCAGCTCTGGCCCGTCTGCACCTTGTTGTACCCGCCAACTGCGGACCGGCGCGGTGCGGGCCCGCAGCCGGGTCAACCGCCAGCCGGGCGTTTCGGGGGTATGGGCCGGGGTCAGCGACCAGCGGGTTTCCACCCCGGGTGCCCCGCCAGATGCGCCCCCCGCTGCGCTTTCGGATGTTGCGCCCGATCGTCCCGGTGTCAGCAGAAGCCCCAGCGGCTTGCCGCCCAATGCCTCTGCCCCGGCTTCGGCCGCCAGATGCATGCGCCGCACCTGAGTCAGGCTGGGAAAGCCCGGCAGATCACCCACCACCAGCGGCACCGCCCCCGACCGCAGCACTTCCTCCAGCGTCCACAGGATGTCCTCGGCACGTTTCGGGCGGACAAACAAAAACCGCTCCGGTGCGCAGATCTGTGCCAGACCGGTGGCAAAGAGATCATCACGCTCCCATGGGGGGGAAACCCAGATCACCGGGCCGGGACCGGAGCGTTGCACCGCATCGGCGATCCAGACCGCCAGGGTGCGCCGGGCCAACCCACAGATTTCATGTACCCGCATCTGCGCCAGCGATATGTCCCCCATGACCGTAAGGGCCGGGCGGCTTTTGTGCGGCGCGCGCGTCAGAAGGGCGTGATGGCAACTCATGACCGCATAATATATGTTCGCTAAATGTTCTCAAGCGTGACGGCGCGCAAGCCTGGGGAAATTTCCGGGGTTTATCTTTTGCCAGCGCACGTTAGGGTCCGCAAAATTGAAAAAACGGAGGCGGATGCCATGAAGATGAACCCACTCGGCCAGACGGGAATGACCGTGTCGGAATATTGCCTCGGCACAATGACATTCGGCACCCAGACGTCCCCCGACGTGGCCCATGCCCAGATTGATCGGGCGCTGGACGCAGGGATCACGTTTGTCGACACCGCCGAAATGTACCCGGTCAACCCGGTCCGCGCCGAAACCGTGGGCCGGACCGAGGAAATCATCGGGGACTGGATTGCCCGCACCGGGCGGCGCAGTGACATGATTTTGGCCACCAAACATTCCGGCGAAGGCCAGCCTCATGTCCGCAACGGGGCGCCAATTACGTCAAAGACAATTTCTGGTGAAATTGACGAAGCGTTGGCGCGGCTGAAAACCGACTACATTGACCTTTATCAGTTTCACTGGCCCAACCGCGGTTCGTTTATGTTCCGCAAGAACTGGACATTCGATCCCACGTCACAGGATCGCGCGGCGATCATGGACGACATGGAAGACTGTCTTGGGGCGCTGCAAAAAGAGATGGAACGCGGCCGCATCCGCGCTTTTGGTCTGTCGAACGAAACGGCCTGGGGCACAACGCAATGGATCGAAGCCGCCAAACGGGTTGGCGGGCCGCGCGTGGCCTCTCTGCAGAACGAATATTCCTTGATGTGCCGGTTGGCGGACACCGATTTGGCGGAAATGTGCTGGAATGAAAATGTCGGCCTGTTGCCCTATTCGCCGCTGGCCTGTGGGTATCTGACCGGCAAATACAGCGGTGGCGCCGTGCCCGAAGGATCGCGCATGTCGATCAATGCCGAGATGGGCGGACGGGTGGGGCCACTGTCGTTGGCGGCGGCAGATGCCTATGTTGCCCTGGCGCGGGACTATGATCTGGATCCGGTGCATATGGCCCTGGCCTGGAGCGCACAGCGCCCCTTTGTGGCGTCGTCGATCTTTGGGGCCACAACCCTCGCGCAATTGGACCACCTGTTGGGGGCAATTGACCTTGAGTTGAGCGAAGAGCTTCTGACAGCGATTGATACGCTGCATCGCGCCCACCCGATGCCCTATTAATCCCGCCGCGAACGGAGGATCGCGCCATCTGGGCGCTGCTGGGGGGGTGCTGGGTGTTGTTGCGTCGTAGATACAATCCAGCAAGGTTTGATTAACCTTTCTTAACAAATCGGCTTGTGTGACCGGGGTGCCGGTCACACATTAACGAAATGTTAAGAATTTGTTCCCGACTCGTTCCAGCTGCCGCCGCTGCCCTGATCTGCGCCTGCGCCGGGCTGACCACCGCTGTTGCGGCAGCCCCGGCAGAGGTTTCCGGGGCCGCGCGGGTGATTGATGGCGACACTTTGGATGTCGCCGACCGTCGTATTCGGCTGTTCGGGATTGATGCGGTGGAAAAGGATCAAACCTGTCGCCACCCGGTTGATGGCGATTGGCCTTGCGGGCGAGAAGTGACCCGACAGGTGGCTGTCTGGTTGGATGGCAAGACATTGCACTGTGTGCCCCAATCCGTGGATCGCTATGGTCGCCAGGTCGCAATATGCACCCTGGATGGCCAGGATGTCGGGCGCGCGCTGGTCCGGGCCGGATTGGCCTTTGCCTACAAGAAATATTCCACGCTGTACGCCTCTGACGAACGCCGCGCCCTGGCGGCGGGGCGGGGGCTCTGGACCTCGGTTGTGGTCCGCCCCGATACCCATCGTGCCGCGGCCCGCCCAGAGCCCCAGATCGCCCCAAAAGGATGCCAGATCAAAGGCAATATCGCATCAGATGGCACGCGAATCTATCACATGCCGGGGCAGGCATTTTACGCCAACACACGGATTTCCCCCAAAAAAGGAGAGCATTGGTTCTGTACCGAGGCCGCCGCCCGCAAAGCCGGATGGCGGCGGGCAAGGCGCTGAGGCACCGCTCTTCAAGCCCCTGCGGGCTTTCTTCGCGGATATTGATCCGGCCTTGATCTTCTTCTCTGCAAAAATACGCCCGCCGGAGGCTCCTGACCTTGCGGTCAGCGCTCCGGCAGAGGTTTTCCCTTAGCTGCGCGCCTCTCGGATCAGACGCAGGATATCCTGGGCTGCGGTGGGGATATTGGTGCCGGGGCCAAAGATCGCCTTGACCCCCGCCGATTTCAGGAAATCGTAATCCTGTTGCGGGATCACGCCACCGCAGATCACGATGATGTCGCCCGCGTCATTGGCCTTCAGCGCCTCGATCAATTGCGGCGCCAATGTCTTGTGACCTGCCGCTTGCGACGAAATACCGACCACATGCACATCGTTGTCGATGGCATCCTGGGCCGCTTCGTCCGGGGTCTGGAACAGCGGGCCAACGTCGACGTCAAAGCCAATATCGGCAAATGCGGTGGCAATCACCTTGGCCCCGCGGTCGTGCCCGTCCTGGCCCATTTTCACCACCAGCATGCGGGGGCGGCGGCCTTCTTCCTCGGCGAAATCCTCGACCGATTTCTGGATCGCGGCAAAGCCTTCGTCGCCTTCATAAGCCGCGCCATAGACCCCCGCGAGGGTTTTGACCTCGGCGCGATGCCGTCCGAATTCCTTTTCCATCGCCATGCTGATTTCTCCTACGCTGGCACGGGCGCGTGCGGCCTCGACCGCGGCCTCCAGAAGGTTGCCGCCTTCCTTGGCGCGGCGGCCAAGCTCTTGTAATGCGGCATCACAGGCGGCCTGATCGCGCGATCCGCGAATGCGGTCCAGTCGGGCAATCTGGCTGTCGCGCACCGCCACGTTGTCGACATCGAGAATGTCGATCGGGTCTTCCTTGTCCTTGCGGTATTTGTTGACGCCGACGATCACCTCGTCGCCTTTGTCGATCATCGCCTGACGGGTCGCGGCGCTTTCCTCGATCCGCAGCTTGGGCATGCCACTGGCCACGGCCTTGGTCATGCCGCCCATTTCTTCGACCTCTTCGATCAAGGCCCAGGCCTTTTCGGCTAGATCATGGGTCAGCTTTTCGACGTAATAGGACCCGGCCAGCGGATCGACCACATTGGTGACCCCGGTTTCCTCTTGCAGGACCAACTGCGTGTTGCGCGCGATCCGGGCCGAGAAATCGGTGGGCAGGGCAATCGCCTCGTCCAGCGCGTTGGTGTGCAGCGACTGCGTGCCGCCCAGCACCGCCGACATCGCCTCATACGCTGTGCGGATGACGTTGTTGTAGGGATCTTGCTCTTGCAGTGACACACCGGAGGTCTGGCAGTGGGTGCGCAGCATTTTCGAGCGGTCATTCTTGGCGCCGAATTCAGTCATGATGCGGTGCCAAAGCAGGCGCGCGGCGCGCAGTTTCGCGGCCTCCATGAAGAAGTTCATGCCGATGGCAAAGAAGAACGACAACCGGCCTGCGAATTTGTCGACGTCCATGCCCGCATCAATCGCGGCACGCACATATTCGCGGCCATCGGCCAGCGTATAGGCCAACTCTTGCACCAGGTTCGCCCCGGCCTCTTGCATGTGATAGCCGGAGATCGAGATCGAGTTGAATTTCGGCATGCCCTCAGAGGTGTATTCGATAATGTCCGAGATGATGCGCATCGACGGTTCGGGCGGATAGATATAGGTGTTGCGGACCATGAATTCCTTCAGAATGTCGTTCTGAATGGTGCCCGCCAGCAGTGCCTTGTCGTGGCCCTGTTCCTCACCCGCGACAATGAAACTGGCCAGGATCGGAATCACCGCGCCGTTCATTGTCATCGACACCGACACCTTGTCCAGCGGGATGCCGTCGAACAGGATCTTCATGTCCTCAACCGAATCGATGGCCACGCCGGCCTTGCCGACATCGCCCACGACACGCGGATGGTCGCTGTCATATCCCCGGTGGGTGGCCAGATCGAAGGCCACCGAAACCCCCTGTTGCCCGGCGGCCAGGTTGCGGCGGTAAAAGGCGTTGGATTCTTCCGCTGTCGAGAAGCCGGCATATTGCCGGATGGTCCAGGGGCGACCGGCATACATCGTGGCCTTTGGCCCGCGCGTGAAGGGTGCAAACCCCGGCAGGCTGTTCATATGCGGCAGGTCTGCGGTGTCTTCGGCGGTATAGAGCGGGCTGACCGGAATGCCCTCAAGCGTGTTCCAGGTCAGGTCCTCCAGCGGGCGGCCGCGCAGTTCCTTTTCGGCCAGCGCTTTCCAGTCATCCTTGGTACGGGTCATGGGGTGTCCTTTCATATTCGGGGCAGGGTGTGATGCGGGGCGCATGCCGCGCGCCTGCGAATTGGGTTGCTTTGGCGGGTGTTCACGCCATTCTCGGTCGCAATTGCCTGACCAGCACCTATATGCTGGGTACAAGGAGGACCCATGGCCCAGATGTACCGCGTTCTGATCGTTGTTTTGGCCTTTGGCCTGTCACCTGCCTTTGCGCAGGAGGAAATGGCCGTGGCCCAGCGGGCCGATGATGTCACCGCAGCCCCCGTTGACGAAGGCCCCGAAGAGGACCCGCAAGGGACCGAAGAGGGCGTTGCGGTGGAAGACAGCGTAATCCAACCTGCCGGTTTGCATGAGTTGGACGAATACCTCTGGCTCAAACGGCCCTTGGTGGTGTTTGCCGACGGGCCAAACGATCCGCGGTTCACCCAACAGATGGATCTGCTGAATGAACGGCTGGAAGATCTGGCTATTCGCGATGTCGTTGTGCTGACCGATATTGATCCAACTGTGCTCAGCCCGTTGCGCGAAAAACTGCGTCCGCGTGGTTTCATGCTGGTGTTGATCGGCAAGGACGGCAGCGTATATCTGCGCAAACCTTTCCCCTGGTCGGTGCGCGAAGTCACCCGATCCATCGACAAGATGCCCCTGCGCCAACAAGAGATCCGCGATCGCCGGTAGGGGCGGGGCTTATTGAAATGGCAAGGGTTTTGCCCTATATATAAAGCAGGACCACAGCCGTGGACCGCATCCATATGCAACAAGGAGTAAGGGCCATGAGCAAGATTTATGAACCCAAACTGCCGAAACGCGACCCCGAAGCGCCGATCAGCGGCGATTTCTGAACGTTTCCTTTCCGTTGGGCGAATCATTCGTCGCCCTCCGGCTGTATGCTTTTATTCAATCCCGATCTCTTGAAGGCGCGTGCCTTCTCTTCCGGTAGCCCAAGCGCCACGTTTATGGCGATTTGTGCCGCCATGCCCCAGCGCAGGGTAACAATGCGCCGCCGGGTCAGCTCCTGGTGAATCGCAATGCGCGGCTTGGCGCCAGATTGCGAAAATCCTCGCCCCGCATATCCTCGATCAAGGACCGCAGGTCTTCGTATTCCGTGTAAAATCGCAGGACCGGGCGGATGGTGGCCGGCGACAAAAGCGAAATTGAGTCCGACACCGCGTTGAACACGATCGGCGGGCTTTCCGAGGTCGAAAACGGCAGATAGGCATTCGGCCCAAGGCCCGAGGTGGCCATTTTCTGTTGGACGATCTTGGCATTGACATGGATCGCCTGATTGTCGATCTTGCTCAGGATATTATAGGTCTCGCTTTGCAGCGCCGTCAGCGTATCGCGCCGCCGGTCGGCCCGATCACCGCCCCGGCGTTCCTCTTGCAGCACATAGGTGGTCATCCACCCCGCCACGATGATCAGGCCGGCCAGGATCGCCTGGCGCAGCCGCACGTCGAGCGCCGTTTCCGAAACCACCCAGATCATCGGCAGCAGGATGGCCAGCACCACCGGCAGCAACACCACCAACCCGCGCCGCAACAGCCGCAGAAGATCGCGTTCCCTGCGCAGGCGATAGGCGGCCAAAAGCGCCACCAGCGCCAGAAAGACCGCCGCCAGCCCCGCCATGCGGTCGGCCAGGACAACGCCGGTGGTGGCGAAGCTCAGGCCCAGCCACACCGCCAGAAAGGTTGCTATCCAGCCCAGCGCCACCATGTCGGGATCATTCGAACTCCATGATCACTTCGTCCACCGCCAGGCTGTCGCCGGCGCCGGCATTGATCTTGGACACCACAGCGGTTTTTTCGGCGCGCAGGATGTTTTCCATCTTCATCGCTTCGATCGTGCAGAGCGCCTGACCTTCCTGCACCTCCTGTCCGACCTCGACATCCAGCTTCACCACCAGACCCGGCATCGGGCAGAGCAGCAGTTTGGATGTGTCTGGCGGCAGCTTTTCCGGCATCAGCGCGGCCAATTCGGCCTGACGGCGCGAACGGACATGCACCTTCATATCGCCACCGCGGCTGCGGATGCGGAAACCATGGGTGATCTTGTCGACCTTCAGCACCAGCGGCGCGCCGTCGACCGTCATTTCGGCCAGCGTATCGCCGGGCGTCCAATGGCCCTCGATCCGCAGGCTGGGGCCGTCCTCAAACGCCACCGAAGCGCCGTTCTGGTCGGGGTCGATCACCACGTTATACGTGGTGCCCTGCAAGGTGACACAGGCCTTGTTGTCGACGCGGCGTTCGTGATTGTCCAACCTGCCCGACACCCGCGTGCGCCGGATTTCCGCCACCCGGTTCATCGCAGCACAGGTTGCCGCAATCCGGCGCAGGGCCGCGTCGTCCAGTTCCACCCCGGCAAAGCCATCGGGATATTCCTCGGCGATGAAAGCGGTTGTCATATTGCCCGAGGCGAATTTTTCATGATCCATCACCGCCGACAGGAAGGGGATGTTGTGGCCAATGCCCTCAACCTCGAAACTGTCCAGCGCGACGCGCATCGCTTCAATCGCTTCGGCCCGTGTCGGGGCCCAGGTACAGAGCTTGGCGATCATCGGGTCGTAATACATGCTGATTTCGCCGCCCTCAAAGACGCCGGTGTCATTGCGCACCGCAACCGGACCTTCGGGCGCATCCCCCTGCCATTTGTCATTGGCCAGAAGCGGGCAGGCCGCGACCTCGATCGGCGGGCGATAGCGGGTCAAACGGCCAATCGACGGCAGGAAATTGCGATAGGGGTCTTCGGCATAAAGGCGGCTTTCCACCGCCCAGCCGGTCAGCGTCACGTCATCCTGCGTGATCGACAGCGGCTCGCCCGCCGCAACCCGGATCATCTGTTCCACCAGATCAACGCCGGTGATCAGCTCGGTCACCGGATGTTCCACCTGCAAGCGGGTGTTCATTTCCAGGAAATAGAAATTCTTGTCGCCATCGACGATGAATTCCACCGTGCCCGCGCTGGCATAGCCCACCGCCTTGGCCAGAGCGACCGATTGCTCGCCCATCGCCTTGCGGGTGGTTTCGTCCAGGAATGGCGAGGGCGCCTCTTCGATGACTTTCTGGTTGCGGCGCTGGATCGAACATTCCCGTTCGCCCAGATAGACCGCATTGCCATGGCCATCGGCCAGCACCTGAATTTCAATGTGGCGCGGTTGCGTCACGAATTTTTCGATAAAGATCCGATCGTCGCCAAAGCTGTTGGCGGCTTCGTTCTTGGAGGATTGAAAGCCTTCGCGCGCCTCGTCGTCGTTCCAGGCGATGCGCATGCCCTTGCCACCGCCGCCGGCCGATGCCTTGATCATCACCGGATAGCCGACCTGATTGGAAATCTTGACCGCGTCTTCGGCGTCTTCGATCAGACCCATGTAACCGGGAACGGTGCTGACATTCGCCTCTTGGGCGATTTTCTTTGAGGTGATCTTGTCACCCATCGATTTAATTGCACCCACCGGCGGGCCAATGAATGCGACACCGGCGGCCTCCAGCGCCTCGGCAAACTTCGGGTTTTCCGACAGGAAACCATAGCCGGGATGGACCGCTTCGGCGCCCGAGGCCTTGATCGCCTCCATCACCTTGTCGATCACGATATACGACTGATTGGCGGGCGGCGGGCCGATGTGGATCGCCTCATCTGCCATCTTGACGTGCAGCGCATGTTTGTCGGCGTCGGAATAGATCGCCACTGTCTTGATGCCCATCTTGCGGGCGGATTTGATGACACGACAGGCGATTTCGCCCCGATTGGCGATCAGGATCTTGTTGAACATATGCTGTCCTTCCGGGTCTTGATAGGCACGACAAAGCGGCCCCAGCGCGCTGGGCGCACCGGGAACCGTTTCAGGTGTGTGAGAGAATACGGAGCTACCGTGTCAGCGGTGCCACCATCGAATGCCCCGAACGCGACGGCATCTCTGCCTTGCCATGTCCCGGGACGGCGACCGGTGTGGCCACCAAAACCATGATCAAACGATTCTGTTTGGCTGCTCTCGCTCTGTGCCTCTTTTGACCGAGGCTTGACAAATCGAAGCATAGCGCAGGATTGACGTGGGGTAACCCTATGCCGTTTCGAACAATTGCAGGGTGAGGCCAATTGGCGACACTCGCGCAGGTGTCCGGCATCGTGACGCGGCGACACACCGGCAACATCGGTCGAACGCGGGGCGCGGGAAAAAGACGCGGGCGGTCGCGAAGGGGAAACGCAGACCCGCCCGCAGGTCAAAGGGTAACGGTGAATTGCAGGCATGAACTGAACCACCTGCCGCACTCGTATATCCGTGACATTGCGATGCCGCGTCGCGCCTGCCAAGCGGGCCGGGCGATTGCGCGTTATATCGGCAATGGCCCGCGCGTTTGGCGGCAGGACAGGCAGGTTCGCGCTCATCACCGCGGCCCACCGTTTTCAAACGCTTCGGGAAAGGCGCGCCGCGCCGCCGCTTCGTCGATGATCAGCAGCGCCTCATAGCTTTGGGCATCAAACGGGTCATCATGGGGCAGGACCTCGCGGCCAAAAAGCCAGCTCAGCCGCCCGGCATCAAGGTTGCCGCGTTCAAAGGGTTCGTCGCCAAAATGTTCCCAAAGTGCGGCCATGAACCATTGGTCGGCGCGCCGATCCGGTGCACGCCGGTCGCGAAACCGCTCGCGCCGGATAATGGGTGTTGCGCCCTTGGGGTTGGGGCGGCGAACGATGAATTGGAAATCTGTGCCCGGAAGCCGACCGGGAAATCCGCGATGTTTGATCATGCCACGCACCCCCGCAACATCGGGCGGCCGTTGGGGACGGGCGAATTCGGAGCAGGCCCAAAGGCCTGCCCCGGGGTCGGTTTATTTGTACTTGCCGGTGTACACTGGCTCGATCGAAATCGGCTCAGGGTCAACAACGACATATTCTTCTTGCTGTTGCTGTGCGCATGCAGCGACGGCGGCAAAAAGGCCAAATGCTGCGATGAGCTTGATGCTCTTGGACATTGGTTTCTCCTGTCAGTCACAACGGCACGATTCCGGGCGCAATGCCCGGCCCCGTCCCGATACAAAGGTAAGGCCACTTGGGTGTAACCCGCCTTAACTTTAGCGGATAAGCCTATTGAAATATACGGTATTTCGTCTTGTTCACAGCGCTGTGGCGCGAAAGCCGCAAACGCCGTGCGGGCCTGGGCGCGAGGCCCAAGATATAGTGGAGACATCAAAACAACTCCCAGATGCAGGTGTCATCAGCAATCGAATAGGACTCGAAAAACTGGGTTATCTCGGGGGCAATCGTGCCCAATTCCATTGGCGCTGAGCTGATCGAGACGATGATCCGGTCGGGCGCGATGGCGCGGGCGCCGATTTCCGGCAGGGCGACGGTGTTGCACAGCAATTCCATATCGGCAAAAACCGATTCTATATCACTGGACACCACATCGAGGTCGGGGGCGACGAACCGGGCGCGGAACATGTGTTTCGGGGCGTCAGGTTCATCCAGAAATTCCAGCAGATAGACGGGCTGGCCCGAAGGCACGTTCAGCGCGACGGGGCTGGTGGTTGCGCCCTGGGCCATCGCTGTGGTTGCCATCAGTATCGTAAGGGTCAAGTGGCAGCCCCACCACCGTTTCCGGTCTCCTCCCGGTGGAGCTGCGCGGCGTTCAGGTCCCCCTCGCGCCGCAGAATTCTTGACATGGGCCAAGGTCATAACACATCTTTCCGCTGCGTCAACCGGGCCGATTTCTGCCAGCGATCCCGCAGTGCGGAATCGTGCAGCAACCCGTCCAATTGCGCCTCTGTGCGGGCCTTGGGAAAGCGGCTGGTGACGGCACCACCCGCTGTGACCAAAAGCCCGTTGTCGTTACGCTCTACCCGGACCGCAGGGGCGAAACCGCGCAGGTTTTGCAGCAGGCGCCACATGTCCTGGCGGATCATCTGGGCCAGCGGCAACATGCGCAACGCCGGGAATGCGGCCTGTGCAGACAGGTCAAACCGCGCGGTTGGCAGGCGTGACAGGGTCAAACACTGTGCGTCCCGCGTGATATGCCAACCATTGCTCACCTGTGTGCTTCCTTCTTTGCGTTTTTGACGGAAAAATGCCCCCGCATTACAGCGGGATATTGTCGTGCTTTTTCCATGGGTTGGTCAGCTTCTTGTTCCGCAACCCGGCAAAGGCGCGACTGATGCGCTTGCGGGTCGAATGGGGCATGATGACCTCGTCGATGAAACCGCGTTCGGCGGCAACAAACGGATTGGCAAAACGGTCTTCGTAGTCTGCGGTCCGCTTGGCGATCTTGTCCTTGTCGCCCAGTTCCGACCGATACAGAATCTCTGTCGCGCCTTTGGCGCCCATCACCGCGATTTCTGCTGTTGGCCAAGCATAGTTCATATCGCCGCGCAGGTGTTTCGACGACATCACGTCATAGGCGCCGCCATAGGCCTTGCGGGTGATCAGCGTGACCTTGGGCACCGTCGCCTCGCCATAGGCAAACAGCAATTTCGCGCCGTGTTTGATGACGCCGCCGTATTCCTGTGACGTGCCGGGCAGGAATCCCGGAACATCCACCAGCGTCAGAATCGGAATTTCAAAGGCATCACAGAATCGGACGAATCGCGCGGCCTTGCGCGACGAATCAATGTCGAGACAGCCGGCCAGAACCATGGGTTGGTTGGCAACGACACCCACGGTCTGGCCCTCAAGTCGGATAAAGCCGGTGATGATGTTCTTGGCGTAATCTTCCTGGATCTCGTAAAAATCGCCTTCGTCCGCGACCTTCAGGATCAATTCCTTCATGTCATACGGTGTGTTGGCGTTTTCCGGCACCAGCGTATCCAGGCTGTGATCGAGCCGGTTCACATCGTCAAAGAACGGCCGCACCGGGGGTTTTTCACGATTGTTGAGCGGCAGAAAGTCGATCAGCCGGCGAACCTCGGCCAGGGCCTCGACATCGTTTTCAAATGCGCCATCTGCGACCGACGATTTCTTGGTGTGGGTCGATGCCCCGCCCAGTTCCTCTGCCGTCACCTGTTCGTTGGTGACGGTTTTCACCACATCGGGGCCGGTGACAAACATGTAAGAGCTGTCGCGCACCATGAAGATGAAATCGGTCATCGCCGGGGAATAGACAGCGCCGCCAGCGCAGGGGCCCATGATGACGCTAATCTGGGGCACGACCCCAGAGGCCAGCACGTTGCGTTGAAAGATCTCGGCATCGCCGGCCAGCGCATCAACGCCTTCTTGAATGCGGGCGCCGCCGGAATCGTTCAGACCAATGACCGGCGCGCCGTTTTGCACCGCCATGTCCATGATCTTGCAGATTTTTTGCGCATGGGTCGCGGAGACCGACCCGCCAAGCACCGTGAAGTCCTGGGAAAAGACATAGATCATGCGGCCATTGACCGTGCCCCAGCCGGTGACAACGCCGTCGCCTGCGGGCTGGTTGTTCTGCATGTCGAAATCGGTGCAGCGGTGGGCAACAAAGGTGTCGTATTCTTCGAAACTGTCTTCATCCAGCAAAAGCTCAATCCGCTCGCGCGCGGTCAGTTTGCCTTTGGCGTGCTGTGCGTCGATGCGTTTTTGTCCGCCGCCCTGACGGGCATTGGCGCGGCGATCTTCGAGTTCCTGAAGAATATCTTTCATGCGATGGCCCCTTGTGCTGTCGGGGTCACAATACTGCGGCGCAGCGACGTTACAAGAAGAACATGGAATATTTGCAAATCAGGTCATGTGAAAGCCAGAATATTTGCAAAGTGTATCGGGCGGGCGCTGTGCCTTGGTCCAATGAGCCCATGCACATCTAATGTGCGCGCCATAGCAGGCAAAATTTGCTCAAATTCCCGGCGCTCTGCATGGACAGGGTAAATTGTGCCGCGTAGGAAATTGCCATGATTGAAAAACCAGATGTGCGTTTCCTCGATCGCACGACCCCGCCCCATATCGCGACCCTGATCATGCTTGCGGGCATGGCGGCGCTTGCCATGAACATTTTCCTGCCGTCGCTGCCGGGGATGACGGCCTATTTCGATACCGAATACCGTTTGATGCAGCTTTCGGTTGCGATCTATCTTGCGGTGAATGCTGGTTTGCAACTGATCGTTGGTCCGCTGTCGGACAAGGTCGGACGGCGGCCGATCATCCTTGGCGGGCTGTCGATTTTCGTGGTGGCGACGCTGGGCTGTATCTTTGCGCCAAATGTGACGGTGTTTTTGATTTGCCGGATGGCGCAGGCGGTTGTGGTTGTGGCCATGGTGCTCAGCCGTGCGGTGGTGCGCGATATGGTGCCACAGGATCAGGCGGCGTCGATGATCGGATATGTCACCATGGGCATGGCGGTTGTACCGATGATCGGGCCGATGATCGGTGGGATTCTGGATGAATTCTGGGGGTGGAAGGCGTCGTTCTGGCTGTTGTTTGCAACCGGTCTGGCGACGCTCTGGCTGGCGTGGCGCGATCTGGGAGAGACCAAGATGCGCTCCGGCCAGACATTGTGGCAG
The DNA here is from genome assembly GCF_055808435.1 of Marinovum sp. J2-8. Taxonomy (NCBI): domain Bacteria; kingdom Pseudomonadati; phylum Pseudomonadota; class Alphaproteobacteria; order Rhodobacterales; family Roseobacteraceae; genus Marinovum; species Marinovum sp. J2-8. The sequence continues at coordinate 967,932 of NZ_JBVVRZ010000001.1, forward strand.
CAGTTCGGTGATTACCCCGAATTGTTCCGCTCGCCGCGGTTCTGGGGGTATGCTTTGGCGTCGGCGCTGTCGTCGGGGGCCTTTTTTGCCTATCTCGGCGGGGCGCCGTTTGTCGGGTCCGAGGTGTTCCACCTTGAACCGGCGATGCTGGGCCTGTTGTTTGGCGTGCCGGCGGTGGGTTACTTTGCCGGTAATTTCATGTCGGGGCGGTATTCGGCGCGGATCGGCGTGAACCGGATGGTGCTTTGGGGCTGCATGATCAACACAATTGGTGTGGTCATGTCGCTTATTGTGTTCTCCCTTGGTCTTGGCTCCGCGCTCAGCTTTTTCGGGTTCATGGTCTTTGTGGGGCTGGGCAACGGGATGACCATTCCCAATGCCACCGCCGGTACGCTTTCGGTGCGTCCGCATCTTGCGGGCACGGCAAGCGGTCTGGGCGGGGCGATCATGATTGGCGGCGGGGCCGGGCTTTCGGCGTTGGCCGGGGCCTTGTTGAAGCCGGGCACCGGACCTTGGCCGCTGCTCTGGATCATGCTGATCACCGGTCTGTGCGGCATGGCGTCGATTCTCTATGTCATCCGGCGCGAAAAGCGGCTGGGGCTGGTGTAACCGGCGCGGGCGCGGTGTGTTTGGCGCGTGGTGGCTTGCTCAATCGGGTTTGCAAATCTAGTCTTGGGTAAAAGCAAACCCGCAAAGGCACCCCATGGCGATCCAGAAACTTTACGCCGGCGCAAAGCTGCGCGAAACCCGGACACGTCTGGGGCTGACGCAAAAGGATTTCGCGGCCAAATTGGGCGTATCTCTGCCCTATCTGAACCAGATGGAAAACAACAACCGTCCGGTCAGCACAACGGTGGTTCTGGCGCTGGCACAGGAATTCGGCTTCGATGTCACCGAGCTGAATTCCGGCGACGCCGAGCGGTTGGTGTCCGACATGCGAGAGGCGCTGGCCGATCCGGTGTTCAACCGTGACGATGCAGGCGCGCCGCCCCTGGCGGATCTGCGCCTGACGGCCTCTAACGCGCGGCCTTGGCACGCGCATTCCTGGAATTGCACAGCGCCTATCGCCAAACGCACGAGCGGCTGGCCTCGCTTGATGCGGCTTTGGGGCACGAGGGCGGCGGACCGAAACTCTCGCCCTGGGAAGAGGTGCGGGATTTCTTCCACTATTGCGACAATTACATTGACGCGGTGGATCGGGCCGCAGAGCATTTCGCCAGCTCATCCGCAGAAAGCTATGGTCAGGCAAATGTGCCCGGCGCGGCAGAGGCCTGGTTGAAGGGGCAGGGGATCAGGGTTCGGATTGCCGATACCGATCGGCTGCGCCATTTTGACCGGGAGGCGGGGATCGTCACGCTTTCGGATCGGGCGACGCCCGAGACCCGGAATTTCCAGCTTCTGTTTCAATTGGCGATGCTGCAACAGGGCAAGCTGCTGAATGCCACATTGGATCTGGCGCGGTTCCAATCCGAAACCGCGCGTGACATCGCCCTGCTGGGACTGGCCAATTATTTCGCGGGCGCGGCGATGATGCCGTATCGCCCGTTTCTGGCCGCAGCACAGGAGACACGCCACGACCTGGAACGTTTGGCGACGCGCTTTGGCGCATCCATCGAACAGGTGGCGCACCGGCTCTCAACGCTTCAGCGTCCGGGGGCCAAGGGGGTGCCGTTCTTTTTTGTGCGGGTGGATCAGGCGGCACGATCACCAAACGCCATTCCGCCACGCGGCTGCAATTTGCCCGCTACGGTGGGGCCTGTCCGTTGTGGAATGTGCATCGTGCCTTTGAAACGCCGGGGCGGTTTCTGCGCCAGTTGGCGGAAACCCCGGATGGCGTGCGCTATATCTCGATTGCGCGGGACATTTCCAAAAGCGGCGGGCGTTATGGCGCGCCGCTGCGCCGGTATGCCATGGCATTGGGGTGTGAGGTCGAACACGCAGATCAGTTGATCTATGCCGACGGGCTTGATGTGGCGCAGGACATTGCGTTTGAACCGATCGGCATTTCCTGCCGGATCTGCGAACGCACCCATTGCCATCAACGCGCCATACCGCCGTTGGAGCAAAGGTTGCAGATCCAGCAGGACAGCCGCGATGTGCTGCCCTACGGGATCGAATGATCAGGCGGCTTCGGCTGCTTCTTCCGGGGTGTTGGCGGCGGCCAGAATCAGCGCCACATAGCCAATCACACCAGATACCAGCGAACCGGACAGAACCCCAAGACGCACATCGTTCATCAGGGCGGGATCCGCAAAGCTGAGCGAGCCGATGAACAGCGACATGGTGAAGCCGACCCCGGCCAGACAGCTTAGACCGTAGATATGCAGCCAGTTTGCGCCATGCGGCATCCGCGCCACACCGGTTTTCACCAGCGCATAGGTCACGCCAAAGACGCCCACCTGTTTGCCGACGATCAGACCCAGCGCAACCCCAAGCGGCAAAGGCGCCAGCAAGTCGGAAAAGCTCATCCCTTGCAGGACGACACCGGCATTGGCGAAGGCAAAGATCGGCACAATCATGTACAGCACATAAGGCGTCAGACCATGTTCCAGCGAATGCAGCGGGCTTTTGCCCCATTTGTCCGTGAGCGGGATACAAAAGGCGGTGATCACCCCAGCCAGAGTCGCGTGAACCCCGGATTTCAGCACGAAATACCACATGATCGCGCCCAGCAGCAGCGCCGGTGCAATGCGGTGCGCGCCCTTCAGGTTCAACATGATCAGACCCGCCAGCGGCAGCAAAGCAAGGTAGAGGTAATCAACCTTCAATTCCGCAGTATAAAACAGGGCGATGATGATGATGGCCCCAAGGTCATCAAGGATGGCCAATGTCAGCAAGAACACCTTGAGCGACGAAGGTGCGCGGCTACCGACCAGCGCCAGAATACCAAGCGCAAAGGCGATGTCGGTGGCCGCCGGAATGGCCCAGCCCCCCAAAGTGAGCGGCGAATTCCAGTTCAGCGCCACAAACACCAGCGCGGGCAATGCCATGCCGCCAATCGCCGCCGCACCGGGCAGGATTACGTCACGCGGGTTCTTCAGCTTGCCTTCCAGCATCTCGCGCTTGAGTTCGAGGCCGATCAGAAAGAAGAAGACGGCCATCAACCCGTCGTTGATCCAAAGGATTGCAGGTTTTTCCAGACCTTCGCCGTTCACCGTAAGCGACAGTTTTGCATTCAGGAAAGCATCATAGGCCCCGGCCAACCCGGAATTCGCAACGATCAACGCGGCGACCGCCGATAACATCAAAAGGATGCCCCCCGATGCCTCATGGCCAAAAAAACGGTCAAGCGCGCGCAACAGCATAGATACCTCCGGAAAAGATTATGATTTCCGTTGGATATGTCGTTGCCGCGCGCGGTTTCAATGGCTGTCAGGCCCGTAGTGCCGTGCTTCTGTCCGCCTGTGCCGGTTTGCCGCAGTGTGGCGGCTATCCGGCCTTGGTCATCAGGGCATAAATCTCGTCTTTCAGGGCCGCGCGCTGTTTGCGCAATGCGACCTCGGCCAGTTCTTCGACCGGTTCGATATTGGTTTCGGCCCGGTGCACGGCGCGGTTGATGTTGTGATATTCATCGGCCAACCGGGCGAAATGTGCGTTTTCGGTTTTCAGCGTGTGCAGCTTGTCGGCGTGTTCCGGGAATTCCTCGGCCAGTTCATGCGGCGTATGTGTCATTGGGACACTCCTTTGGTTGCTTTGCACAACAGCCTTAGGTGCGCGCATGGCGGCCTGCCTTGATCCGGATCAAACTGGCGAAGAAACCACTTACAAAAAACAAAAGGGCCGGGCGCATGACACGCCCGGCCCCCTCAATTTCTTAGGGTCGGTTCAGATCAATTGTATTTCTTGATCTGACCGGATTTCAGTCGGTTCATATAGCTGTTCATCTCGCCCTTGACGATCGGCATCAGGAAGTAGAGCGCAAAGATGTTGACCACAGCCATGGCAAAGATCGCCGCATCCGAGAAGTCGATGACCGGGCCAAGGCTGGCTGCGGCACCAATCACCACGAACAGGCAGAAGATGATCTTGAACACCAGTTCGGTGGTTTTGCCTTCGCCAAACAGGTAGGTCCAGGCTTTCAAACCGTAGTAGGACCAGCTGATCATGGTCGAGAAGGCGAACAGGATCACGGCAATCGCCAGGATGTATTTGAACCAACCAAACGACGACGAGAACGCCGCAGAGGTCAGCGCCACACCAGAGTTGCCGTCAACCGTTGCAATGGCTGTGCCAGCTTCGTTCAGCATGTAAAGGCCGGTTGCCTCGTCGATCACAAGCTGCTGGGTGATGATGATCACCAGCGCGGTCATGGTGCAAATGACCACGGTGTCGATGAAGGGTTCCAGCAAGGACACAAAACCCTCGGTGATTGGTTCTTTGGTCCGCACCGCCGAGTGGGCGATCGCCGCCGAGCCAACACCCGCTTCGTTCGAAAACGCCGCGCGTTTGAAGCCCTGGATCAGCGCACCAACCATACCGCCGGCCACGCCGAGACCGGTAAAGGCACCTGCGAAGATCTGGCCAAAGGCCCAGCCAATCATGTTGGCGTTCATCAGCAAGATGACGACAGCGGTGGCGACATAAAGCACACCCATGATCGGCACGATCTTTTCCGTCACGCTGGCGATAGATTTCAAACCACCAACGATCACGGCAAAGACGATACCGGCAAAAACAACGCCGGTGATCCAGCCGGGGAAGTCCCCCACGACGTTTGTGATCTGCGCATGTGCCTGATTTGCCTGGAACATGTTGCCGCCACCAAAGGCACCAAGGATACAGAAGATCGAGAACATGACCGCCAGGATCTTGCCCCCGGAAGGCCGCGTTCAGAGAAGCCTTTGGTCATGTAATACATCGGGCCACCGGACACGGTGCCATCGGCGTATTCATTGCGGTATTTCACGCCAAGGGTACATTCGGTGAATTTCGACGCCATGCCAAGAAGACCCGCAAGGATCATCCAGAATGTGGCGCCCGGTCCGCCGATGCCGACCGCAACCGCCACACCGGCGATATTGCCCAGACCAACAGTGCCCGAAAGCGCGGTGGCCAGCGCCTGAAAGTGGCTGACCTCGCCCGCGTCATCGGGATCGGAATAATCCCCTTTGACCAGCTTGATTGCATGGCCAAACGTGCGGAATTGCACAAAGCCGAAATAGATCGAAAAGACCGTCGCGGCGATGACCAGCCACATCACGATCCAGGGGAAGGAGGTGCCCGGAAAGGGGCTGAAAATGAAGCTGACGAACCAACCGGTCGAATTGGCGAAGATCTGGTTGACCTTCTCGTCGATGGATTGCGCAAGCGCGGGGGCCGCTGAAACCAGCGTGCCCGCAACCGCCAGACCGGCGGTTTTTGAAATGGATGTCATGGTGATCCCTGTCGTTGGTTATTGTTATGGAACGATTGTGACCGGGGCCGGTGCGGCCTGGGCCAGAGATCCGGCAACAGAGCCAAAGAGACGTGTCTCAAGCTCGGAATGGCCGGTGCGTCCGATCACAAGATGCGAGGCTTCTTCGGCCTGGGCTATCTTGATCAATGTTTCGGCAATATGGCCGTACTTCAGGATGGTTTTGACCTCGACGCCGCTGTCTTTCAGCGTGGCGACCAGGGGGGTAAGCAGCGCGGTATCGGCGCGTTGCAATTCTTCGTTCCGGCGTTTGTGACGCTCTTCCAGCTCTGTTGGTGTCAGAAAGGAATAAGGCGACCATTCCAGCACATGGGCGATCACGATGGTCTTGCCCTGTGCGCTTGCGGCTTTTACCGCAAAGTCGACAGCCCGTTGCGAGCTTTCGCTGCCGTCATATCCGACGACGATTGTTGAGGCCATGTCAGTTTCCCTTTTGTTTTGACTGTTTTGTTTTGACGGTCATTATTGTTTGCTGTCCCTATCCTGGACATTTGTTCACCCTAGCAAAACAACCGCAGGCAGTTTTGCGTTAATTCGTCTGATTGGAGTGTAAAACGACCGAAAATTCTACATTTTTCATGCCAAATGGGAGATTTTTCCTATTTTGCGGATTCCGGGCAGGAATATTTCCGGGCCTTGATGGGCCGAATGCCCGTGGTGATTTGGTTGCAAGGGACCGTTCGGGCGGCGATAGTCCGGGTGATTTATCGGGCCGGGGGCGCCATGCGCATTGCAACCTATAATGTCGAATGGTTTGACGCGCTGTTTGATGACGCGGGTCAGTTGTTGGCTGATGACAGCCGATCTGCCCGCCATGGCGTGAGCCGCCGTGACCAGTCCGAGGCGCTTGGCATTGTGTTCACCGCCCTTGATGCCGACGCGGTGATGGTGATCGAAGCCCCCGACAGCCACCGGGGCCGGGATGGGGTGCGCGCGCTGGAGACCTTTGCCCAAACCTATGATCTGCGGTGTCGCAAGGCGGTGATTGGGTTCACCAACACCACACAGCAGGAAATCGCCCTGCTTTATGACCCGGATGTGCTGACCGTGCGCCACGACCCGCAGGAGACCGCGCAAACACCGCGGTTCGATACCGACTTCGAGATTGATCTGGACTTTGACGCCCGGCGCGACCGGGTGAAATTTTCCAAACCGCCGCTGGAACTGGCGGTTGAGACACGTTCGGGCCAAAACCTGCGTCTGATCGGGGCGCATCTGAAATCCAAAGCGCCGCACGGCGCCAAGACCCGCGATCAAGTGATGCGGATTTCCATTGCCAACCGCCGCAAGCAATTGGCCCAGGCGATCTGGTTGCGTCAAAGGGTGGTTGAACATCTGGAGGCGGGCGACAGTCTGATGGTGATGGGGGATCTGAACGACGGGCCGGGGCTGGATGAATATGAGGAATTGTTCGGCCGCTCCTCTGTGGAGATCATCCGTGGCGAAGATCGCGAAGGGCCGCGGCTTTTTGATCCCAATGCCAATATCGCGCTGCAACGCCGGATTGGCGCAGTGCCGACAACCGCGCGGTTCTATATCAGCAACGAAGACCGGTATCTTCAGGCGTTGCTGGACTATATTTTTGTGTCACCGGATCTTTTTGCCAAACGCCCGAACTGGCGCATCTGGCATCCGTTCAATGATCCAACCTGTTGGCGCACGCCGGAGCTCTGCGCGGCGTTGGTGGCCGCGTCGGATCATTATCCGGTGACGATGGATATCGAGATGTAAGAGGGGGCGCTGCCCCCGTCCCCAAGGGGACCCCCCGGGATATTTTTGAACAGAAGAAGGACGGACCCGCGTGAAAATTGCCAGCGCAGCCTATCAGATGACGTTTTTGCAGTCCTGGGCGCAATATGAGGACAAGATTGCCGCCTGGGTGTCCGAGGCCGCAGGGCAGGGGGCGGATCTTTTGCTGTTTCCCGAATATGGCGCGATGGAATTGGCCACATTGGCCGGGACAGAAGCCGCGGCCGATCTGGAGCGGTCGTTGCATGCGGTTGCCGAGCGGGTGGCAGATGCGGATGTGGTACACGCGCGGCTGGCAGTGGAACATGGGGTTCATATCTGTGCAGCGTCGGCACCGGTGTTTGACCCGGCGATTGCAGGCGGTGTGCGACCGGTGAACCGCGCGCGTTTGTTTGCCCCGTCCGGCAAAAGCGGGTTTCAGGACAAACAGATCATGACCCGGTTTGAGCGCGACCCCTGGGGTGTGGTTGGCGGCGCGCCTGTGTCGCTGTTTGACACTGATTTGGGGCGGATCGGCATCTTGATCTGTTACGACAGTGAATTTCCGCTTTTGGGGCGGGGATTGATGGCGGCGGATGTTTTGTTGGTGCCGTCCTGTACCGAGGCGCTTGCCGGATATTGGCGGGTCAGGATCGGGGCCATGGCGCGGGCGTTGGAGAATCAATTCATTGTGGCCATGGCCAGCACGGTGGGGGACTTCCCCTGGAGCGAGGCTGTGGACACCAATGTCGGCGCGGGCGGCGTATTCGGTCCGCCGGACACCGGTTTTCCGGCGACCGGGGTCCTGGCGGCGGGGAGGTTGAACGAAGTCGGCTGGACATATGCCGATGTGGCGGTTAATGCAGTCGCTCAGGTGCGCGAGACTGGCGTCGTCGCCAATCGTGCACATTGGATTGAGCAAGGCTGCGATGCCGAAACAAGTGTTCCCATCGCCACTTTGCGCGATCTTCGCGTAGATACCCCTTGAAAAACGGGCCGCAAGCGCCCATTTAGGGCGCGCCCGGTCCTAGCACCGGGGCTAACAATCAAGGAGAGACCATGGCCAAGGAAGAGATGCTCGAATTTCCCGGTGTCGTGAAAGAACTTCTGCCTAATGCGACGTTTCGGGTCGAGCTGGAAAACGGCCATGAGATCATCGCACATACGGCAGGCAAGATGCGCAAGAACCGCATCCGTGTTCTGGCTGGCGACAAGGTGCAGGTTGAAATGACACCTTATGATCTGACCAAGGGTCGGATCAATTATCGTTTCAAATAATCGGTTTCCCAGTGAGATTCATCCTGGGATCGGGAAGCCCCAGACGGCGCGAGCTTCTGGGGCTTTTGGGTGTGACGCCGGACGTTATCCGCGCGCCGGATATTGACGAAACGCCGTTGAAGGCCGAACTGCCGCGGCCCTATTGCGCCCGTATTGCACGGGAGAAGGCAGAGGCCATGGATGTGGCGGTGGATGAAGTTGTGCTGTGTGCCGACACCACCGTGGCCCTTGGGCGCCGCATCATGGGCAAACCGGCAGATATGGCCGAAGCCGCAGAGTTTCTGACCAAATTGTCAGGGCGACGCCATCAGGTGATCACCTCTGTGGCGGTGCGTACCGCGACCGGGTTCTGGCAAAAGGACGTGGTCAGCGCGGTGCGGATGAAACGGCTCTCGGATCTGGAACTGAACGCGTATTTGCAGTCAGGTGATTGGCAGGGCAAGGCGGGCGGTTACGGCATCCAGGGCATGGCCGGTGCGTTTATTCCATGGATTTCAGGATCTTATCCCGCCATTATGGGGTTGCCTCTGGCGGAAACCGCCGGACTTTTGCTGGCTGCGGGCTATCCGCTTTATCGTGAGGTGGCGGCATGAAAGGCCGGATGATTGTTCTGGACTCCTATGAGGGTCGTGAAGCGGCGGCATTGATTGTCGATGGGCGGCTTGAGGATCTTTTGATTGATGGCACGGCGGTGCGCCCCGGCGCGATCTATCGTGCCAAGGCAGATCGCCCGATGAAAGGGCAGGGCGGCATGTTTCTGTCCACCCCGGATGGCGCGGTATTCCTGCGTCAGGTCAAGGGGTTGAAGCCGGGCGAGCCGCTTTTGGTGCAGGTCACCGGCCATGCCGAATCGGGCAAGGCGGTGCCGGTCACGCAGAAACTTTTGTTCAAAAGTCGCTATGCGATTGCCACGCCGGGGGCGCCGGGGCTCAATATCTCGCGTCAGATCCGCGACGAGGACACCCGGGATGCCCTGCTGGAGCTGGCGCATGAGGCGATGCCGGACCGGGACATGGGGCTGATCCTGCGGTCGTCCTGTGCCGAGGCGGATGCAGAGGATATTGCCGAGGACATTCTGGCGGTGCTGGATCTGGCGCGCAGCGTGTTGGCCGATGCCACGGGAGAGCCGGAAAAGCTGACCGAGGGGGACGGGCCGCATGTTTTGGCCTGGCGGGAATGGGTCGAACCGGCAGATGTCGAGACCGAGCCCGGTGGATTCGAACGGCTGGGCGTGCTGGACCAGATTGACGCGCTGGCCGGGATTCGGTGGCCCTGCGCGGGGCGGGACATATGTATGTCGAAACAACCCGTGCATTGGTTGCGGTGGATGTGAATACCGGTGGCGACACCTCGCCTGCGGCAGGGCTCAAGGCCAATCTGGCGGCGATGCGCGATTTGCCGCGGCAATTGCGCCTGCGGGGTTTGGGCGGCCAGATCGTGATTGATATGGCGCCGATGGCGAAAAAGGACCGGCGGGTCGTGGAAACCGAACTGCGACGCGGATTGAAAACCGACAGTGTGGAAACCACGCTGGTGGGGTGGACCAATCTTGGCCATTACGAATTGCAACGGGCCCGTGTGCGCAATCCGCTGGCGGAAATCAGATGAATTGCCCGATGTGTCAGAACCCGGCGGACCCGAAATATCGGCCGTTTTGTTCGAAGCGCTGTGCGGATCTGGATTTGGCGAAGTGGTTGAATGGATCTTATGCCGTGCCGATGCAGGAAGAAGACGAATTCAGCGATTCCCAAAGTCCCGTGGATATTCCCCCGGCGAAGCCGCACTAGCGCCAAAGCCGCAAAACCCGGAAAAATCAGGCGTTTGTGCAGGCTTCCGTTGACTTGGCGCGCGAACTGCGTAGCCTTTGGCTAGAATATCAAATAACGATTGCAATCAAATACGGGGGACATCATGAATTTCAAATCGGCACTGCTGATCGCGGGTTTTATCGGTCTTGGCGCGTCTCCGGCGCTGGCCTGGGGCGACATGTATATGGGCGATGGCACCACGCGCGCCGGCCAGAACCTGGTTTATCCTTATCCGGGTGTGGCCAATTACTGTCCTGCCGGGCTTCAGCCCGTTCTGGCCAATGGCGAGATCTGCTGTGGCAAGCCAAATACCAATGCCAGCTATTACAATGCGCCGTCGCACAAGAAGAAGCGGCACATCAAAAAGACCTATGCGCCACGCGCCTATGCGCCGGTTGGTGAAAAAGGTGTGTACTACAAGTAGGCCGATACGGCCTTGGCAATGCCCGTCGGGCCGCGTATATGCGCGGCCTGATGTGTTTTTACGCCCAGGTATCAGGGGCGTGTTATTTCCGTGTCCGTTCCGTCGGACCACGACCGCCCAAGGAGCCCGATAATGCAAGGCAGCGCCAATCTCAACATCATGCTGAAAACCGCGCGCAAGGCGGGCCGGTCGCTGACCAAGGATTTCCGCGAGGTCGAGAACCTGCAATCTTCGTCCAAAGCGGCGGGTGATTTTGTCACCAAGGCCGACCTTGCGGCGGAACAGATCATCAAGGAAGAATTGATGTCCGCGCGCCCGACCTATGGGTTTCTGGGCGAAGAAGGCGGCGAAACAGCAGGGCAGGACCCGACCCGGCGCTGGATTGTCGATCCGTTGGATGGCACGTCGAACTTTCTGCATGGTCTGCCGCATTGGGCAGTGTCCATCGCGTTGGAACACAAGGGCCAGATCGTGGCGGCGGTGGTGTTTGATGCCGCCAAGGACGAGATGTTTTTTGCAGAAAAAGGCTCGGGTGCCTGGATGAACGACACCCGCATCCGCGTGTCGGACCGCAAGCGCATGAACGAGGCGCTGTTTGCCACGGGTGTGCCGTTTGGGACCCGTCGGGGCCTGCCGGAAACCCTGCGGGATCTGGGTCGTCTGATGCCCGTCTGTGCCGGTGTGCGGCGCTGGGGTGCGGCGGCGCTTGACCTCGCTTATGTCGCTGCGGGCCGCTATGATGGCTATTGGGAGCGTGAGTTCCACCTCTGGGACGTGGCGGCGGGTATGTTGATCGCGCGCGAGGCCGGGGCGCTTGTCGACACGGTCCAACCGGGCGGTGACCCGCTGGCGGATCGCAATTTGATCTGCGCCAATGATCTGATTTTCAATCAATTTGCCAAGGCGCTGCGCGGCTGAACCCAATCGGTTCCTGCGTGCTGAAACAAAAATGCCTCTGCTCGGATACCGGGCAGAGGCATTTTGTTTTTTAGGCGTCTTTCGCGCCGGGTATCGGACCCTTGTCTATTTGGCCAAACACTCGGAAATGACGTCCGCCATGGAGGTGATCAGGGTGGGATAGAAATCCGGGCCCAGATCCAGCTTGCTGCCCAGCGGGTCCAGAACGCCGATCTCTGCATCCGTGGATTCGGCCAGTGTTTCGATCAGGCCGGTTTTAAACTGTGGTTCGGAAAACAGGCAAAGCACGCCTTCGGTGGCGATCCGGTTTTGCAGGTCCCGAATGCGGCCCGGCCCCGGTGCAGCGGCGTCACCTTCGGCCACGGTCCCAACCGTGTGCAGGCCAAACGTGGCCTCAAAGTAGTGATAGGCATCATGAAACACCAGGAAAGGTGCGTCGTGATGGGGGGTGAGCTTGGCCTCGGCATATTCTACGGCCGCGTCAATCTCGGCTGCGGCTGCCGTTGCATTGGCGGAATAGATGTCGGCGTTTTCGGGATCGCGCGCCACAAGGTTTTCCGCAATGACGGTGACCCAGTATTTGGCATTGGCCGGAGAAAGCCAGCTGTGCGGGTCATTTGGCCCGTGATCATGGCCATCATGGCCGGTATTTTCTTCGTGTTCTTCGTGTTCTTCGTGTTCGTCTTCATCATGTTCGTGCTCGTCATGCTCGTCTTCTGCATGATCTTCACCATGGTCGTGATCATGATCGCCGAATTCCTCGTCGTCGCGGAATTCCAGAATTTGCGTCCCCGGCAGGGCGTTCAGATCCAGCGCTTCTGCATCCGCCAGCACATCCAGAACGCGATCCATCCAAGGCGCAAGATCGGGGCCCATCCAAAGCACCAGATCCGCCTGTTCCAGCCCACGGGCCTGCGACGGGCGCAGCGCAAAATCATGCGGCGAGGCACCGGGCGGCACAATCAGATCCGGCGTTCCCACACCCTGCATCACGCGGGCGGCAAGCCCATGCACCGGGGCAATGTCGGTCACAACCTTTGGCACGTCGGCCATTGCGGGCATGGCAAAGAAAGTCAGGATTGGCAGGACGGTTTTTTTCATTAGCATGTTACCTTATAACGTTCGCGACTTGATACATGTCATAGTATAACCTATCAAGCGCCAATTCTTGGAAAGGCCCACGCAATGAAGCCAGTTGGTTTCCATCAGCATGACCACGAAACCTGCAAATCCGGCGGGATCACGTCGGCTGTGGATTATTGTGAAACGCGCGGGTTGCAGTTTACCCCGGTGCGGCGGCGGACATTGGAAATCCTGCTGCATGAACATCGTGCGATGGGGGCCTATGATCTGCTTGAGGTTCTGGGCCGCGAAGGGTTCGGATCGCAGCCACCGGTGGTTTACCGTGCGCTGGAGTTTCTGGTGCGTCACGGTTTCGCCCACAAGATCGAGCGGCTGAATGCCTTTGTCGGCTGTGTGCATCCGGGCGCAGACCATGCGCCGGCCTTCTTGATCTGTCGCCAGTGTGACGCTGTTGCCGAAACCCGGGCGCGCCCGGCCATGGCGCTGCTGGGGGATCTGGCGGGCGAGGCCGGGTTCCGGGTGGAACGCGCGGTGATCGAGGCCGAAGGCCTGTGTCCCAATTGTCAGGAGCCCGCCAATCCGGGCCCTGAAAGCCGGGGAAAAGATCCGAAATGACATTGCTGCAAATGCAGGGTATGAGCGTCCGCCACGGTCAGGACCCTGCCCTGAGTGACGTGAATTTTTCGATCGAGACCGGCGAGATCGTCACAATTGTTGGCCCCAATGGGTCTGGCAAATCCACCATGCTGAAGACGATGATTGGCGCGGTGCGCCCGTCTTCCGGCCGGATTGACCGGCAAAAGGGGCTGCGCATCGGCTATGTGCCGCAAAAGCTGCATATTGATCCGACGTTGCCGTTGAACGTCGACCGGTTCCTGTCTTTGCCCAACCCTGCGTCTCGGGCAAAACGTGATGCGGCGTTGTTGCGCGCGGGCGTTCCCGACCTGGCGATGCGCCAGATGTCCGGCCTGTCCGGTGGCCAGCTGCAACGGGTTCTGCTGGCGCGGGCCATCCTGCACGAGCCGCAATTGCTCTTGCTGGACGAAGCGACGCAGGGCCTGGATCAACGCGGCTCTGCCGAATTCTATCGCCGCATCGAAGAGGTGCGGCGCGATCTTGGCTGTGCTGTGGTGATGGTCAGCCATGAATTGCATGTGGTGATGAGCGCATCTGACCGGGTGATTTGTCTGAACGGCCATGTGTGCTGTGAAGGCCGCCCGGAGGTCGTGGCCTCGGCCCCGGAATACCGCGCGCTGTTTGGCAGCGGCACCGGCGGCGCCTTGGCGCTTTATCGTCATGAACATGATCATGCCCATGACAGTGATCACCATCACGACCACCAACATGGCAGCGATTGCATCCATGACCATGGCATTGGTCAGGACCACAACCATAAACACGGGGTCGCGGAATGAGCCTGTTGGATGATTTTCTGGTCCGGGCCGTGTTGGCCGGCATAGGCGTTGCCCTTGCGGCTGCACCTTTGGGCTGTTTTGTGGTCTGGCGGCGCATGGCCTATTTCGGCGATGCAACGGCACATGCCTCGATCCTTGGGGTGGCGCTGGCGCTGGCGTTTTCTGTCTCGCCGTTGATTGGCGCGCTGGTGGTGGCGCTGGTGATGGCCAGCTGCGTCACCGCGCTGTCCGGGCGCGGATTTGCCGTCGACACGATGCTGGGCGTTCTGGCGCATTCCTCGCTGGCCTTTGGTCTGGTGGCGGTTTCACTGCTGGACGGGGTGCGCATTGACCTGATGTCCTATCTGTTCGGTGATATTCTGGCGGTCGGGCGTGACGATCTTCTGGTGATCTGGGGCGGGGCTGCGGCGGTCATCGGGTTGATGGTCTGGCGCTGGCAGGCGCTTTTGACCGCGACGCTGAGCGATGAATTGGCCTGGGCCGCCGGGTTCAATCCGAAACGGGAACAAATGGTGCTGACCCTGGCGCTGGCACTGGTGGTTGCAGTGGCAATCAAGGTCGTCGGGGTTTTGTTGATTGCCGCGATGTTGATCATTCCTGCAGCGGCGGCGCGGCCATTGTCGCACACACCGGAACGGATGGCGGCAATTGCCGCTTTGGTCGGGGCCGGTGCGGTGATCGGCGGGATGCAATTGGCGCTGACGCTCGATTCTCCGACCGGGCCAACCATCGTCTGTTGTGCGGCGTTGCTGTTTGCCGCCAGTGCCGGACTGGCGCTTGTACGGGGCAGGGATTCCTGACCCCGGAGAGCAAAAGCCGATTTCAAAGGTATGGTATTCCTGACAATTCCCGACTTTTGCCGTCATAAAGATTGACTTTACGGCAGGCATTCCGTGATCTTGGCCTAAGTTATTTTCAGGCTGCCACGGAGATTGTCCCGCAATATGTTTTATGTCCTCGTCTTTCTGTTTGGCGTTTTCTTTCCCAGCGGATTGGTTGTTTTTGCTGCGGGAAATGCCAGCGCGCAAAGTGTTGCCGCGCTTTGCGCCGGGGCCAGCGGCTATTCCTTGATGGCGATCAACCTGTTTTTGGCAACACGGCCCAGGTTTCTGGAGCCGATGATTGGCGGGCTGGACCGGATTTACAAACTGCACAAATGGACCGGCATTTCGATTGTGGCTTTCATCCTGTTTCACGAAGGTGTCGGCATGGATCTGGAGGGCCAGATCGTAGCCACCGGCCTGACGAAAACCGCCGTGGATGTGGCCGAAATCGTCTTTCCCATTCTGCTGGCCCTGATCCTGGTCAGTTTCTTCAAACGGCTGCCGGCGGCGATCACCCGGCGGGTGCGGTTCCTTAACCGCGATCTGATCCCCTATGGCCTGTGGCGCTGGACGCACCGTATTCTGGGGCTGTTGTTCATCGTGCTGACCGGGCATCAGTTCTTTGTCAAAGTGCCGTTCGACATGAATGCAATGGCGGCGCAATACCTGAACTTCATGGCGGTTCTGGGTATTCTCAGCTTCTTGTGGACCCAGCTTCTGGCGCCGTATCGCCGCCGCCCCTATGACATCACCAAGGTCGAACATCATCCCGCCGCCACGATCATCGAGGCCAAGCCGCGCGGGCGGGGCGTGCGGCCGCGCCCCGGGGCCTTTGCGGTGATTTCGATCAAACGTATGGGCCTGCGCGAACCACATCCCTTTACCATTTCCGGCACCGGCCCCAAGGGCGAGGTGCAGTTTTCGATCCGGGGGCTGGGGGATTATACCCGCCGTCTGCGTGATCTGGTGAAGGTGGGCGACAAGATGACGGTGGAAGGTGGCTATGGCCGCTTCAACTATGCCAAGGGCGAGAAGGAACAGCTCTGGGTTGCGGGGGGGATTGGCATCACGCCCTTTCTTGCCTTTGCCGACAGTTTGACAGCAGACGAGACCCGAACCATCAAATTGGTGTATTGTGTCAACAAACCGGAAGAGGTCGTCGGTCTCGACCGATTCCGCGCCGCTGAAAAACGCTGCCCCGGATTTACGCTGGATCTGCATATCAGCAAATCCGACGGACGTTTGACCGCCCAGGTTCTGGCGGACAAGGTCGCATTCGATCTGACACAGGCCGGGTTTTGGTTTTGTGGCCCTGCGCCTATGCGCAGCGCGCTTGTTTCGGGACTGAAGACGTTGGGGAAATCCCCACGTTCGGTTCATTTTGAAGAATTCGAATTTCGGTAAAAGGACATCGACATGAGACATCATATGACACTCGGCCTCGTCCTTGGCGTATTTGCCACTGCATCCTGGGCGCAAACAGGCGCGTTGTTCGAGGCGGGCGCCTATGCGGATTACCAACCGGATCTGGAAAACGGCAGGACGATGTATTACGCGGCAGGCTGTGCCACCTGTCACGCGGTGGACGGTGATGACACAATTCTGGCGGGTGGCCAGGAAATGTCGACCCGATTTGGCGAGCTTTATGCCCCGAACATCACCCACCACAAGGCTGCGGGAATTGGTGACTGGAGCAATGCCACCTTTTTGAATGCGGTCCTGCGCGGCACGTCACCCGATGGCGACAAATATTTCGGCGCGGTGTTTCCCTATCCGTCTTATGGCCGAATGAAGCCGGAAGATGCGCTCGACATGAAGGCCTTTATGGCAGAGCTGCCCACCGCAGATGCCAAAAGCCGCGAGCATAATATTTCCTACATGAGCGAATTTGTCCTCGACAAGTTTTCGTCGTCACGCGGGCCACTGACCGCTGTGTCCGATCCGCAAATGGCGCGTGGGCAATATCTGGTCGAAGCGGTCGGCCATTGCGCCGAATGCCACACGCCGCGCGATACCGGGTTGGGCTTCAAATACGAATTGGACAACACCCGCGCCTATGAGGGCGAATTTGGCCTGCTTGGGGAATATGCGCCGGATATCACCGCCGACCGGCTTGCCAAATTTCCGATGGAAAATTTCGTGATTGGCGCGCTGACCGAGGCCAAGAAGCTGAACGGCAATCCAATGACATCGCCGTCGATGCGCCGGATTGCGCGCCAGACCGCGCAACTGGCCAGCGCGGATCGCGCGGCGATCTATGCCTATCTGTCTGGCACCAATGTGGATGTGGAAACCTTGCCGGGTGGAAACAAGGTGACGCCGCCCATCGTGATCAACACCCCCGCCGATGCAACCGACACGCCCTCTGGCGGTACGGATACGCCGGTGCGCGTGGCCGAGGTCGACCCGATCCCCGATCATCCCGTGGTCGAAGAGGTCGCAGAGGAGAGCGGCGAAGATGTGATCGAGGATCACACCGGTGCCGAACGGCTGATGAAACGCGTCGAGGCCTATTGTGAATCGACCGAGCCGCTTGAGCCGGTGATGCCGCCGCCCGCCGAAACGGCCGAGGCCCCGGCCGCCCCGAAAACCGCGCCGCCCGCTGCGGTCGCGAAAAAAGGCGTCGATCCGCAATTGGTGGCGGCGGCTGATCAGATCATCGAAGATTATTGCCGCGCCTGCCATGCGCCGGGCAAGACCTATAACGGGGTGTTCCCGACCGGCGACATTGCCGACATGAAGTTTGACGACCGGATCCTGATCCCCGGCAACCCCGAAAAGTCGCCGATTTACGAATCGGTGGCCGCCGGACGGATGCCCACCGGCAAGAAGATGAGCAAGGACGAGCTGGAGGTGCTGCACAAGTGGATCGTGGCGCTTGGCGAACCAGAGATGCCAGCGGCAGCCCCCGCACCGGCGCCCGTTGCCGAAGCGCCCGGGGCGGACAGTGCACCGGTGCCGCCGGTGGCCGCCGTGCCGCACGAAGAATTGCCGCCGCCGCTGTTTGCCGGCTTCTCGCGTGAGGAACGCATGCTGGCCATCGCCCGCGACATCAATGATGTGGAAAAACGCGACCGGCAGTATATGCGGTATTTCACCTTTGCGGAAATGCCGCTGGCCGAGGTCGATTGCGGCGCGGTGGGCGCACTGAAAAACCCGATGCATTACATGCACGCCGGTTTCAATAAGCTGATCAATTCAATGTCTAACGGCCGCAGTGTGGTGCCGGTGCATCCGGTGCCCAACACCGAAGGTGCGGTGGTCCGCATTGACCTGCGCGACTATGAATGGACCTTTGATGACTGGCTGTCGCTGTCGACCGGTGTCTTTACGGAAGAGGTCGAAAACGCCGATTTTGACGAAGAGGCCTGGGAAGATCTGGCCAGCGTCTATCCCTATGGCGTTGATCCCGCCTATGATCCGCTGCTGAAAACCGTGGCGGATGCCACCGGGGCCTTTGTGCCGATCATGCGGGCGGATTGGGTGGCGCGGTTTGCGTCGCAATCGCCCTATTACGACATCCTGCTGGATCTGACCGCCGATATTCGCGACATCGAAGACCGCATTGGCGTTGATGCCGACCGCGAGATTGATGAATTGCAGGTCATTCGCGCGGCATGTTGCCGGGATCGTCCGGCGTGTCGGATCACAACCGGATGCTGGAGCGGTTCGATCTGCCGCGGGATGGCTATTACTGGAAGTCCTATGACTTTGCCGGCAGCCACGGGGAGCAATCGCTGGAGCTTCACCCCGACGGCCCAAAAGAACTGGCGCGCACGCCCTCTGGCACGGCACCATTCGAACATGACGGCGGCGAAATGATCTTTTCCCTGCCAAATGGATTGCAGGGCTATTACCTGTCCACCAACCTTGGTGAGCGGCTCTTAGTCGGCCCGGCCTCTATCGTGTCGTTCCGCACCAAACCAATCGGCAAAGGTGTCGAGGTGGTCAATGCGCGGTCCTGTTTTGATTGCCATGACAATGGCATGATCAACAAAAAGGACGAGGTCCGCGATGCCCTGATGTCGTCACAGCGTTTCTCGCGTGATGAACTGGAGGTGCTGCTGGAGCTCTATGTCGAAAATGACGAGCTGGACGAATATTATGCCCAGGACCGGGCTTCGTTCCTGTCGGCATTGGCAGAGCTGAACGCCACCAGCATGACCGCCGGCGGTCAGATGGCCAGCCTGCGGGCGCCGAATTCGGTCGGTGGAGGCGAGATTGTCACTTATTTGGCCGACATGCATTTCCATGCGCTCGACGTTCGGCAATTGGCCCGCGACTTCTATCTTGACGAAGACACTTTCCGCGTCCGGGCCCGCCAGATGGGCGATCCGACCTTGACGGTTGTGGTCGGGGACTGGTTGTCGCGGCTTGATGCGGGTGGCAAGATCCAGCGCTCGGAAGTCGAGAAATATTATGCCGATATTCTGGAACGGATGACCGACCTGCGCCCCTATCGCCCGGCGGAAAGCTATGCAGAGGTCAAACACGAACCAGAGGAATATGCCGAAGGCGATCTGGAAAAAGAGGTCGAAAAAGCGGTCGAGGAAGTCGTCGAAAAAGAAGACGTTGTTTACAAACCGGCCGTGACCGAACCGGTGAAATATGCCCCGCCCGCCGAAGAGGCCAAGAAGGACAAGCTGACGCTGGCGATCCATGTGGACCAGAACGATTACTACATCGACGACCTTCTGGAATTCACCATCGAAGCCAGCCACAAATGCGAGTTGCAGATGTTCTATGTCGAAGAAAGCAAGAACATCGAGGAACTGCCCGGCGCGCTTTTGGGGCCACAATTCCTTGAGGCCGGTGAAAAGCGCAAAATCCCCTACGAAGGGTCGGGTCTGCGCATTCGCTTTGACGAACCGGGCAAAGGCGAAACCATGTTGGCCTATTGCCGGATGGGCGGATTGGGCGACCAGAAAATGACCGCCGAGGGCGCGTTGGACTATGCCAAGTCACGTTTCCAACCGCTGACCCGTGGCATTGCCATCGAAGCGGCCGAACGCGTTCAGGAAGATGGCGGTCAAAGTGCCACCAATCACGTCACATTCGAAGTCTTCGAGTGAAGGAGGGGTCAACGATGTTACGCACCACACTTTTTGCAGCTCTCCTGGCCACGACGGTTCTGCCGGGGGCGGCCTTTGCCGCAACCTGTTCTGACGGTTTGAAAGCGCTGCGTGATACCTATGCGGCGGGCAGTGTCGATGACATTCTGGCGGCGGTTTCAACCCTGCGGACGGGTGGTATATGCAACCAACGAACAGTGACCCGCGCAACGGCACAGGCGTCAGGCGTTCTGGCCAGCCGCGCGGGGCGCTTTGTGGCGCAGGGCGATCTGGCTGCGGCCGAGGCGGTTCTGGAACGTGTGCCGGGGCTGCATTGGTCGGTGCAGGCGGTGCGTGCCGACATTGCCGCAGCCAGAGGCAACCGGGACGAAGCCGCGCAGCTTTATAATGCGGCGCTGGATACGATCACCGATCCGGCGCTGACGCCACCGGATGAACGTCTGGTGCCGGTGGCCGAACGTTTGGCGCGGCTGGCACAGGAAAACATGATGCTGGCTGGCACGCTGGACAGCACGATCACCCGCGGTGGATCGCCCAGCGGCGTCCTGAAAAGCGCGGTGCGCGGCATCGCCATCGAATCCTATGGCGATGAGGTCGGCGGCGGTGGCGCAACCGACCACGAGGAGGTGCACGAAGCGCCCCCGAAAGAGGAAAAAGGCTTTGAAGATCATGCCGAGGTGATCAAGGAAGATCACGTCGACGTGCCGGAGATCAAAGATAAGCCGCCAGTGAAAGAACCCGCAAAAGAACCAGTAAAAGAAAAGGTGGTGCACGAAGATCCTTATGCCAGTGGCAAGAAAGAGGATTACGCCGTGGCCGACGGCGCGGCCAAGGCGGTGACAACTGTGTTCCTGCCAATCAAATTCGGGTCAAACTCCGATCATCTGGACGACAAGGCCGCCTATGAGGCCGATTATGTCGGTGCCTTTTTGAAGGCCAACAAGATCAGCGAAATCACCCTGATCGGTCACACGGACGAGCGCGGGTCGGACAGCTACAACCTTGATCTGTCTTATCGCCGGGCCCAGGCCGTGCGCGACTACCTCACCCATTACCTCGCGACCTATGACGCCTATACCTATATTCATATCGACGGCAAAGGCGAACGCGTTCCGCCCAAACTGTCGGACCCTTACCTGTATTCGATTGAGGAGCGTCAGGCGATTGCCCGGCGAGTGGAGCTTGTCCTGCACAAATAAATTGCGGGCTGCGGCCTGTGTCATTTCATTGTCCCTGGGGGCCGCCCCGGCGGTCCACGCGGCGCAATATGCCATGGTGGTGGGGGTGGATGATTACCGTGCTTTCAGCCCCCATCCCGCGCCCGCAGGCGAGCTTTCGGATCTGCAAGGGGCGGTGAACGATGCCCAACGCATTGCCAGCGCGATGCGCCGGGTGCGGATCAACCTGCCGGACGAGCGGCTTTTGATCGACGAACGTGCCACGGTCGAGGCCTTTCTCGCGGGCTGGCGGTCGATGATCGCCGAAGCGACGCCGGGGGATACGCTGATTGTGACCTTTTCCGGCCATGGCGGGCAAGAGGTGGAAAATTCCGAACCTTTTGACGAGGTGACGGACCACAAAGACGAAACCATCATGTTTTATGAATTCGACCCGAAAAATCCGCGGGTCGGGCGATTGAATGATGATCAGCTGCGCCAGATCCTGGCCGAGGCCGCCGCCTATAACGTGATTTGGGTGATGGACAGTTGCCATTCCGCCGGTCTGACCCGCAAGGTCGACACCGGGGCGATAGGGCTGACGCGCAATGGTGGGGTGTGGGACACCGGTATTGATCCGCTGGAGGATGAAATCATCGCCGAAGAGGGCGACGATGGCAGTGATGAACTGGCCCATGTCACCCAGATCCTTGCGACCGCCAGCGAAGAAAGATTGGTGACGGAAACCCGGATCGACGGCAAACAGCATGGCGCGCTGTCGTGGTTCTTTGCCGAGGCGATCACCGGCGCGGCGGACACCAACAACGACGGCACAATGACCCGCGCCGAGATGGCCGATTATCTGGATGATCGGGTGTTTGCGCATATGAAACAGAGCCAGCAGCCCCGCATTCTGCCACGGGGGGATGCGCATGCGCTGCTGTCCTTTGCAGAACCCGCCGCAAAGGCGCCTAAGTCGGAACAGCCCAAGGCCGGGGATCCGCCACGCGATGCGGTGGCTGTCAGCTTTGATGGCCCCCCTCCGCCGGGATTGAAAGACGGCAGCTATTATGTGGTCAATGCATCCCCCGAACTGTCGTTCCGGGATTTGGGCGGCGGGCGGTGGGATGTGTTCAACCACACCGGCGACCGCATCACCACAATCACCGGTGATGCCAGCCGCATGGTCGCCCGCACAAAGGCGCTGCGCCATATACTTGCCTCGAAAAAAGCGTCGCGCGCGGCGGTTGGGGTCAAAGCCGGGCAGGACCACAGCCTTAATCCGGTTGGGGCGTTTGTGAATTTCACATTTACTCCGCCCAGTCGCGAGCTGCGGTATCTGACGTTGTTCAACGTGGCCAGCAATGGCGCATTGCAATATCTTCATCCGCTGAAACCTTCGGGCGATGATCAGGTCGGACCGCGCGGCTTTCCGGTGCGGTTTCGGGTGACCGAACCCACCGGCGAGGATCAGTTGGTGGCAATTTTCTGTAGCCGCCCGCCGCTGGATCTGCGCCGGATGCTGGACAATTTCAATGCCAAGACAGTGCCCGATGATGACACGCTGCCGTCGGTTCTGGCGCGCGGCAGCTGTCAAACCGGGGTCATTGGCCTTTATACAGAGGATGGATAGGGCATGGTGCTGCGTTTTCTGATCACATTGGTGATGTCGGTTTTGGCGCTGACTGCGGCGGCCGAAACACGGGTTGCCCTGGTGATCGGCAATTCCGCTTACGAAAACGCACCCAGGCTGGACAATCCCGAACGTGACGCCACCGCCATTGCCGACCGGCTGAAACAGGTGGGGTTCGAGGTCACGTTGGGCATTGATCTGGATTATCGCGGGTTTCGCCGCCTGATCGGCAAATTCGCCCGCGAGGCCAGCAATTCCGATATTTCACTGGTCTATTTTGCCGGGCATGGGATCGAATTGTCGGGCGAAAACTATCTGATCCCGACCGATGCCCTGTTGGAACATGAGGCCGAGGCCGACATTGAATCGATTTCGTTGCAGACGCTGGTGGAAAAGGCTGCATTGGCGCGGCAATTGTCGATCATCATGGTGGACGCCTGTCGCGACAATCCTTGGGTGTCTTCGATCGAACGGCTGGACAAGACCCGGTCGCTCAGTCGCGGTTTGGCGCCTTTGCCGGATCCCGGACGTGGTCAGGTTGTCAGTTTTGCCACCGCGCCGGGCCAAACGGCGGCGGACGGCGAAGGCGACCACAGCCCCTATGCGGAATCGCTGTTGGAGCTTCTGGATGAACCAGGGGTGGAAATCAGTTTCTTTTTCCGCCGCCTGCGCGATTCCGTGCGCGCCCGCACCGATGGCGAGCAGACCCCGATTTTCGAAAGCGACTTGCCGGGGCGCGAAATCCATCTGGTGCCGCCCATTGCAAAGGATGCCGAGGCAGAGACATCGGATGCGACCGGCCCCGCCACCGCAGAGGTCGAGGGCGAAAATGCAGGGACTTCGGACAACGAATTCTTAAATCCTCTTTCCGCACCTCGGTCGAGGAGCTGACGGAATGCGACCGTCTGGCCGGATACGCCTGGCACCCGCGCGTGCCGGGGGGCTCTATTGCCTATGATGCCATTGAACCCGAACGCGCGCTGGCGGCCTGTCAGCAGGCGATACTGGACTACCCCGAAGAATGGTTTTTCTACTTTCTGGCCGGGCGTGCGATCTGGGTTGGTGATGACGATGATCCGCGCATTCGCCGATACATGGAGCTTGGCGGCCGTGCCGATCCGGCCTTTGCCTATGAACGGCTGGGGGTGATCGCCGAACATGGTTACGGCGGCATGGAGGCCAGCGTGTCAGAGGCGGCAGAATTCTATCAAAAGTCGATGGAGGCCGGGTATCAGAGCGCGATCCTCAGTCTGGCGTCTCTTTACGTCGATGCCACGCCGCCGAACTACGATCTGGCGATGGACTATTATGATCAGGCGCTGGCGATGGGGCTGCGCAGTGCGCCGAACGCTTTGGGGAAATTGCATCTTGATGGCAAATTGCCCGACAGCAGCGATGCCGAGGCCTTGCGCTATTTCACCATGGGCTGCGACAACGGCTATATGACGTCCTGTGGCAATCTTGGCTGGATGCATTCCAACGACCGCGCGCCAGAGTCGGATCTTGCGACGGCAATTGACTATCTGACCATGGCCTGTGACGCGGACGAGGGGTTTGCCTGTCGGTCGCTGGCACATGTCCATATCAACAAACGGATCGACGGCGCATCAGACGCCGAGGCGCTGCGCCTGTTCACCAAAGGCTGTGATCTGGGGGACACCAATGCCTGTGGCAATGTCGGCTGGATGCATTCGCGCGGGCGGGTGGAAAACCCGGACCTTCAGGTCGCCGTGGCCAAACTCAGCCGGGCCTGCGAGCTGGACGAAACCTGGGCGTGTCGGTCGCTGGGATATATCCACAAGAACAAGCGGATTGACGGTGCCAGCGACGCCGAGGCGCTGCGCCTGTTTGCCAGAGCCTGTGCCGGTGGCGATGAAAATGGCTGTGGCATGGAGGGCTGGATGCACAAGGCCGGGCGCGCCCCGGAACCCGACATGCAACTGGCGCTGGCGCGGCTTAGTGCGACCTGCGGGCCAGAGGAGGCCTGGACCTGTAGCAACGTCGGAAATCTGTATCAGGATGGGTCTCTGGGCACGCCGGATTTCGAAACCGCTGCGGAATGGTACGAAAAGGGCTGTGGCCTGAGCGATGGCCGCTCCTGTGGCTGGCTTGGGGAAATGCTGGAATACGGCACCCTTGGGGAAGAGGATTTCGAGGGCGCTTTGACCTATTTCACCCGTGGCTGCGCGTTGGAAAACGGCTGGAGCTGCGCCCGCGCCGGATGGTTCCACGCCGAAGGGGCGGGAACGGCCGAAAATCATGAACTTGCGGCGGAATTCTTTCAGAAGGGCTGTGATGATGGCAATGCCTGGGGCTGTGGTCGGCTGGCCGGGCTGTATTACCGGGGCGAAGGCGTGACACAGGATTTCCCGCGGTCTTTTGAACTGGCCCTGCAATCCTGTGAGGGGGATACCGGGTTTTATTGCGGCCATGCCGCCGGGATGCTTGAATTGGAAGACGTGCCTGCCGATCCGGTTCGGGGCCTCGCCTTGCGCAAAAAAGCCTGCACGTTGCGCCATGCCTATTCCTGTGGTCGGCTTGCCTGGGGCCCCTATGCGGATCTGGGCACAGATGCAGAGGACCGGGGCACTTATCTGGTGCTGTCGCTGGAATATGGGTCGCGGTTTGTGATCGAAAATTACAAATCCTTTGACCGGGCCCTGGCGCGCGAGTTGCAGCAGGCCTTGAAGGCGCGGGGCTATTACACCGGTGCGGTGGATGGCGTGTTGGGCCGTGGGTCGCTGGCAGCATTGGAACGTGCTTATGCGGCGTGATCTGACCCATATGTTTCAGCTGGCGCTGGCGCTGGTGGTTTTTGCCGCCATGCCGCTTTGGGCGGAAACACGTGTGGCGCTGGTGATTGGCAATTCCGATTACACCAATGCCGCGCGGCTGGAAAACCCGGTCAATGATGCCCGTGCGCTGACCGCCAAACTTGAAACGCTGGGCTTTGATGTCATGGCGCATGAAAACCTTGGCGGGCAGGACATGCGCCTGGCCCTGGGGCAGTTTACCGAGGCGGCCTTGCAGGCGGATCTGGCGTTAGTGTTTTATGCCGGTCACGGGATCGAGCTGGGCGGGCGAAATTTCCTGATCCCGGTGGATGCGATGATGCGGTCCGAGGCGACCGCGCAATTCGAGGCGCTGGCGCTGGATGACATCCTGTCGGTGGTGACCCATGCGGGGGTGCTGGGCATCGTGATGCTGGATGCCTGTCGCGACAATCCCTTTGCCGCCACCATCCAGCGCAACAATGGCACCCGGTCGTTGAAACGCGGGCTGGCGCCGGTGAATGTCGAGGGTGAGCAGGGGATGATCGTCAGCTTTGCCGCCCAGGAAGGGCGCACCGCTGAGGATGGCGACGGCGGCAACAGCCCCTATACCACCGCCCTGCTTGAGGTGATCGACGAACCGGGGCTGGAGGTCGGTCGCATGTTCCGCAAGATCCGTGCCAAGGTGCGCGAGGCGACCAATGGCCAACAGGTGCCGGTCGAACGGATGCAACTGCCGGACAAGGCGATCTACTTTGTGCCCGAAGGCGCCAGCCCGCCACCCGACACCACACCGCCGCCGCGCACCGATCTTCCGCGTGGGCCGGTCACACGTGACCCGATGGTGGTCTATCTGGATGCGGTTGCCACCGGTGAAATCGAGCCGCTGAATGAATTTGTGTCACGCTATCCCGATCATCCCCGCGCCAAAGACGCCCGCAAGCTGATTGCCCTGATGCAGGATGATGCGTTCTGGGCGCAGGCCCGGGCCGAAGACAGCGTGCAGGCCTACCGCCGCTATCTGATCGTGTTTTCCGATGGCCAATATGTGGACGAGGCGATGGCGCGTATTGCCGCCCTGACCGAGGCAGAGCCGGTGATCCCCCCTGTCGCCGCACCACCGCCCGTGGTGACACCGCCACCCAGCAACAGCGCCAGCCCTAGCTTTGATTGCCGCCGGGCCTCGACGGCTGTGGAGCATGCGATTTGTTCCAATTCGGATCTGGCGCGTCAGGACAATGACCTTTTGTCTGCCTTTCAGAACGCCCGCAGCAACGGCTGGGTCGATGTCGGCAACCAACGCGGCTGGTTGAAACAACGCGATGCGGTTTGCACTGGGGTGGCCTGGGCCGTTGCCGGATGTGTCCAGACCGTGTCCGGTGACCGGATCAATGCGCTGCGCAGTGGGCGGTTGTCGGGCAACATTGGGCCGGGGTTCAATTGCGCCCGGGCCTCGACCCGGGTTGAACGGGCGATCTGTTCCAGTGATGTCCTGGGCCGTCAGGACCAATTGTTGTTGCAGGTGTATAAATCGGCCCGAAACCGGGGCACGTCTGCTGCTGCCAGTCAGGGCAGCTGGATTGGCCAGCGCGAAGCACGATGCGGCCGCCACAGTGATGTTGCCTGGTGTGTGGCATCCTTTACGGCCGATCGAATTGGCCTTTTGGCCAGATAGGGGAATTACCATGCGTCTGATGAATTTTGTCTTGTTGTTCTGGACCGTGTTGACCGGTGCGGCATTGGCCGAAAGCCGCGTTGCGCTGGTGATTGGCAATTCCGCTTATGAACAGACAACGCCCTTGGCCAACCCTCAAAACGATGCCCGCGCCGTCGCAGAGAAGTTGAGCAATATTGGCTTTGACGTCATGCTGCGTGAGAATTTGACCGGCCAGAACTTCCGTATCGCGCTGGGCGAGTTTACCGAAAAAGCGCTGCGGGCCGATCTGGCGGTGGTGTTTTATGCCGGTCACGGGATCGAAATGAGCGGTGCGAATTACCTTATCCCGGTTGATGCACGTATGCGATCCGAGGCGACAGCCACCTTTGAGGCCCTGCCATTGACCGCGATGCTGACCACGGTGCGTCAGGCGGGCAAGCTGGGCATGGTGTTGCTGGATGCCTGCCGCGACAATCCCTTTGCCTCGTCGATGGAGCGTACCAATGGCACACGGTCGCTGAAACGCGGATTGGCCCCGGTGTCGCTGGAAGGTGAAAGCGGTCTGGTGGTCAGCTTCGCCGCCGAGGCCGGAAGTACCGCGGATGACGGGGCGGGAACGCACAGCCCCTATACCGAAGCCCTGCTTGAGGTTCTGGACGAGCCGGGACTGGAGGTGGGGCGGATGTTCCGCAAGGTGCGCGCCAAGGTGCGGGAACAGACCGACGGCAGGCAGGTGCCAATTGAACGGATGCAATTGCCGGATGAGGAAATCTATCTTGTCGGCCTGCCGGATGGCGACGACACCCCGGGCCATGCGCCCCGCGATGAGCGCGACGATCCCCCGGCACGCCCGCATGCGGTCGAAGATCCATTGGTGGCCTATATCAACGCGGTCTCCGGTGGTCGCAAAGAAGATCTGGAGGATTTTCTGGCCCGCTATCCCGATCACCCCAAAGCCGCAGATGCCCGCAAATTGCTGTTGGACATGGCCGACAGGGACTATTGGGAACAGGCAGAAGCGACCGATACCGAAGATGCCTATCGCACCTATTTGATCGTCTTTCCCGCAGGGCGTTATGCGGATGAAGCCAAGGCAAAACTGGCCGCCTATGAAAAGCCGCGGCGGTCGAGGTCGAGCCGGATCCGCCGGTATACAATCCGCCTGTCCATAATCCGCCGCCTGCAAGCGCGCAGTATTCCTGTCCGGCACTGGATGGGCGTTGGTCGGTGACCAATATCCCGGTGGATGACACGTTGTTTGTCCGGTCTGGGCCCGGCAGCAAGAACAAGGCCATTGGCGAATTGCCGTACAATGCGGATGGGGTGCGGGTGCAGTCCTGTGGTTCTAACGGGTGGTGTAACGTGACCTATGGCTGCATTCAGGGCTATGCCTTTGGCCGCAAGTATCTGAAACAATCACGCGGCGGCCATCGCAGCACCGAGTATCTGGGGTATTATTCGCTGGTGGATGTGGCCTCGAACGACACGCTGAACCTGCGGACCGGACCGGGCAAGTCGAAATATGGCGACGAATACGGCGTTGTGGCCGAGATCCCCTATAATGCGACGGGGGTCTATGTCTCTGACTGTGAGGTCAAATCCGGCTACAAATATCGGTGGTGCGCGGTGCAATGGCAGAATGTGTCTGGCTGGGCCTATGGCCGGTATTTGCAGAACGGCGCCGGACAACGCCCCGAAAGTGGCGGGTTGAGTGGCGCGGTGCGCAGCAGCGGGCCCAGCTGTGATGAGCTGTGGTATGAGCGCAATTCAATCTTTGATCGCAAGGGATATTGCTTCAAGACCGCGCGGGGCAAAAACACCTTCGACAATTCCAATTGCTACACGTCGAATCCGACGCTGACCGCCTCGGAAAAGAACCGGGTGAATGAGCTGAAATCCATGGAAAGCCGCATGGGATGCTGACACGTCTGCGGCAAGGGTTGTTGGTGCTTGGGTTTCTGGCCCAGCCCGCGCTTGCGGCGGATTGTGGGGCGCGTGACTTTCTGGCGATGGCGCTTCCGGATGGTGGTTCGCCCTTGAAGGTGGCGCTGGAGATGGCCTATCCCGGTTTGACGGTGGATCTGGCGGCGCAACAGGTGGTGTTTGCCTCTGGCGAAACGCTGCCCTTGGGGCGGGTGCGGGGCGGTGATCCGAAGGGGATGCTGACCGATGGATCGGTGGTGGAGCAATTCCACTATCGCTATCCGCTGGATTTTGATCTGGGCCCAAGGGCCGCGCCGTGGAACGATCCGGGGCGGGTGCGCAACGATGGTTTCTTTCGCGCACTCTATTTTTCTGAGGAAAGTGCGGCGCGCGACAGCCTGCAAAAAGTGCGCTATCCGGGGCCGGGCCGGGCGACCTATCTGATGACGGACCGGCATGGCGTGGGCTGTCAATTGGCCGCAGCGATGGCCGAGATCAGCCAAAGCGATGCGGCCGATCATGCCAGCCTGCGCAATGTGGGGGGCAGTTTCAATTGGCGGGTTATTGCCGGCACAACGCGGCTGAGTGCGCATAGCTTTGGTATCGCGCTGGATCTGAACACCAAATATGGCGGCTATTGGCGGTGGGGTGGTGTGCCAGAGGGGCAGGCCGGTGAGTATCGCAATGGCATCCCGGAAACCGTGGTGCGCAGTCTGGAGCGGTACGGGTTTATCTGGGGCGGCAAATGGCATCACTATGACGGGATGCATTTTGAGTACCGGCCTGAATTGATCCTTTATGCCCGGCTGATCCAGTAGCTTTGCCCGCCGGGGTGTGGTCTGTTGTGGGTTCGTCGCGCTGATGCGCGCCGACGGACCGGGGGCCAGCCCCCGGACCCCCGGGATATTTTTGAACAGAAGAAGGCCGGTCGCATTTAACTGCGGCGGTTAATGGGCATGTCCGGCATGGCTGTGCTTCATCGCGTCTTCGGCTTCGACCGCGACACGCAAGGCCAGTTCGCCGCGGTCGGTCAGAAGGTGGATTTCAATTTCGTCGCCTTCGGTGCGCGGGGTGGACAGGCCATTCAAACGAATGGCCACGCCACGAGGGGCGAGATCCAATTCCCGCCCCGGGGCGATTTCCAGCATCGGGATCACCTGATAGTTTTCGCTGCCATCCTTCAACATGAAGCCGACCAGTTCGGCGCTGGTCGCGTCATCGCTTTCTGCGCCAAGCAGGGTGAGGGCGGTGTCGCCGGTGTTTTCCACTTCGGCAAAGATCAGGGTCATTGGGCCGGTGCCGGCGTTGGTCCAGGGGTGCAGTACCTCGACCCCGTCCATCACCGCGAGGTGAGTGTCTTGTTCGTCGTGATCGTGGTCGTCATGGGTGTCGTCGGCAATGGCAGTGGTCGCCAGCCCGAGGGAGAGCAGCAGAGCAGGGATCAAACGCATGGGTGTGTTCCTTTCAGGGATCAGTTCGAAGGTCAGGCGCGCAGCCCGTCGACAATCGGGCGGCGCAGGACCGCAAGGGCAGGCAGCAGGGACAACAGGAGGGTGACGGAGAGGAAGCCGAGCAGCAAATGCACCTCGGTCCAGCCGATTTGCGGCACTACCAGAATATCGGTGCGGGCGGTGACAATGCGCGACAGGGCATGGGCCGCGCCCAAGCCGACCCCAAGCCCGAGGACCGCGCCGCTGACCAGCAACATCGCGGCATAGGACCAGACCACCGACAACACAAAACGACCCGGTGCGCCCAGAGCGCGCAGCAGCGACATTTGTCGCCGGAACAGCCGGGTCAGGATGAACATGCCCACCAGAACCGATGTCGCCACCAGCACCTGGGTCACCAGTGTCATCAGCGACATCGCCTGGCGCACGTCGCCCATCACGGCATAAAGTTCGGCAAGAACGGTACCGGGAAAGAAGGCCATGGTTTCTGCGTCGCGGGTGAATTCCGAGCGCAGGGAATAGGTCGCCCAAAGCTCGTCCGCCTTGACCACGATGGCCGGTGTGCCGGGGAAATAGGCCGCATCATAAGGGGGGCCGAGCTGAACCGGGGCATCCGGCGCATGCCCATTGGCCAGACCATGCACGGCCCAGACCGATTCGACAGGCACCATGATCGCGCGGTCCCAGGGCGAACCGGTTGGGGCCATGCGGCCGACGACAGTGATCTGGTCGCCATGGGCATCGTCCTCGGCGGTGTCACCAAAGCCATGTGACGGGACAAAGCTGTCGCCGATGTCCAATGGCACATAGGCGCCGGCAATTGCCTCGAAGGTGTCTTGCCACATGCGGCCTTCGATCTGGTCGTCGCTCAGATACCGGGCGAAATCAGCAATCGTGCCGATGATCGGCGCGCCGCCGAAGCTGTCGCCGAAGGCCAGCGGCGCGGCAATTGTCACGCGGTCATGGTTGGCGATCTCGTTGTAGATCTGGCCCTTCAGCAGCGGCACATCAGACGGCTGGAGATAGACAGAGGCCAGCATCAGGGTCATTTCACTGCCGGGGGCGGCGACAATCATGTCGAATTTATCGGCGGCGGCGGCGGTGCCTTTGCGCAGGCCACGTTCCTGGGCGATCAATCCGATGCCCATGCCGACCGAGGCGGCGATCAGCAGCACGAACATCACGTTCGGCCAGCGAAAGCGCCACAGGAGCGCCCGCACAAGCGCCCAGGGGGCAAAGCCGCGAATGGTCAGGGCGCCGATGATCAGCCCCGGAAGGACCAGCGCCAGCGCGATCAGACTATCCTGCCATGTGGCGGACAGCGAAGCCCAGAGACTAGACATTTTCGGTCTCCACCAGTTTGCCATCCTGGATCAGGATCACCCGATCCATGCGGTCCAGCAGGGCGATGTCATGGCTGACGGTGATCAGCGTCTTGCCCTCGGCGCGCGTGAGATCGATCAGGTCACCGACCAACCTGTCTGCAGCTGCGCGGTCCAGGCTGGCCGTAGGCTCATCCGCCAACAGCAGGGCCGGGTCATGCGCCAGGGCGCGGGCGACGGCGACGCGTTGACGTTCACCGCCGGAAAAGCTGGTGACGTTGCGGGCCTCGTCGCGAATGCCAAGATGGGTCAGCATCCTGTCGGCGCGCTGGCGCAGGTCGGGGCGCGTGGATTTGCGGCGAAAGAACGATCCAACCCCGGCATTGGCCGCGGCGCCCAATTCTTCGAACAGCAAAAAGTCCTGAAAGATCAGGCCCATGTTTTCGGCGCGAAAGGCAGTGCGGGCCTCGGCCGACAGGTTCAGAAGATCCTGATCGCCCCAGACAACCTGGCCGCTTGCGGATTTAATCAACCCGGCAAGCGCAAACAAAAGGGTCGATTTCCCGGCGCCGGATGGGCCACGAATGCCCAATGCCTCGCCCGGGGCAACCGCAATATCCGGCACATCCACCAGAACCCGGCCACGCGGATTGGCGATGCGCAGGTTGGTGACCCGAAGAGGCAGGCGGCGAGGATCAGCCATAGGTCGCATCAAGCAGACGCACGCGGCTGACAAATCCGGTGTCCGGGTCTTTGAAACCACCCAGAGACAGCGTGCCGGCGGTGTCGATTTTGACGTTGAACGGGATCACCTTGACGGTCCGTTTGGTGTAAACCGCCAGAATATCGTTTGGCCATTCGGCCTCGGTCTCGCAGAAGGGGCAGACCGCCATCGGCAATTTGGTCAGGACAAAGAAGCTGGATTCGGCCTTCAGCGGTGGTGCCATGAAACCGGTGACCGTGATGCGCTGGCCTTCAAGCTCTTGTGCCAGATCGGAAAATTCGCGCCCTGCACCATAGAGGTCGCGCAGTTTGATCGGCTCGGCTGCGGACAGCAGCGACGGGGTGGCAAGGGCGGCGGCGGAAAACATGAAACTGCGACGGTCCATATTGATGTCCTGTGTGTAATAGTATTACATATCGTGACCCGCAATGGGAATCTTGGGCCAGAAACGAAAAAGAGGGCCGTGTCACCGGCCCCCTTAATCCTGAAATCAGGGTGCCGATTATTCGGCGTTCACGGCATGGTTCATAACATGGAAAATCACGTTTTGTTCGATGGTGCCATCAAACAAATGTGCCCATGGGCCTTTGGCATAGACGGCAACGTCTTCGCCTGAGTGGGTTTCCGACGACGTCGGGATCAGCGCCTGTTGGATGTAATCCATGTCGGTCGCGTCGTCCTGTGTCAGATCGGGGCGTGCGCCGACCCAGTTCACATCTTCGCGCAGGACCGAACCGGTGCCATTGAGGAAGCCGATAACGGTGTATGGCTTGCCGTCTTTTGCCAACAGCGGCTCGCCCGAGTGCGAATCGCCTTCTTTGGCAACACCCATGCAAAGGCCGGTGATGTCAGAGCCACGGCCGCAGTAGCCGTTGAACGCGATCGCGTGCTCGTGGTCGGCGGTGACGATGATCAGCGTGTCTTCGTCGTTGGTCAGTTCATCCGCCATTTTCACGGCGTCGATAAAGGCCAGACCATCGGTCAGCGTGCGATAGGCGTTGCCGGCGTGGCTGGCGTGGTCGACGCGGCCCGCTTCGATTTCCAGATAGAAACCGTTTTCGTTCTTCGACAGGTATTCGATGGCCGATTTGGTCATCTCTGCCAGCGAAGGTTCGTCGGTGCGGTCGGCGTTGTACTGCATGTGGCTGTTTTCATACAGCGCCAGGATCGGCGAATCGGCGGCCAGATCCAGGGCGTTGAACGATTCTGTGTCCGACGCGAACTGCGCGCCAAGGCCGGTGGCCTTTTCGATCAGGTTTTCGCCATCCTTGCGACGCCCCTTGAGGTTGCCCATTTCGAAATCCGCAGGCAGGAAGTGACGACCGCCGCCGCCCATTGCGAAATCGATTGTGCCCGCTTCCATCGCGTCAATCAGCTGCGAGGCGATGTCTTTTTGTGCGGTGCAATCTTCTGGAACCGAATCTTCCCAGTTGCGGTTGGCGGTCTTGGCGTAGACAGCGGCCGGTGTGGCATGTGTCAGGCGCGCGGTGGAAATGATGCCGACGGATTTGCCCGCTTCGGTTTGCAGTTCCGAGAACACGGTCACTTCGTTGCCGGTCACGGACGAGCAATCTTCGTGAATGCCGTTTTCGTTCAGGTTGATCAGGTTGAAACGCTGTTTGATGCCCGAATTCATCGCGCCGGCGGGGGGCGGAATCAGGGGTCTGGGCGTTGATGTTGTAGGTTTTGACAATCGCAGAGTTCCAGTCGGTGGTCTCATACGGCAGAACATGCTCTTCGCCGAGCTTGCCTTCCTGCTGGCCTGCAAACACGCGTGTCGCATAGTTGGTGCCAACACCGTTGCCGTCGGACACCAGCAGGATCACGTTTTTGGCTTTGCCGGTGTTGGGCTGACGGGCCAGCATCGCTTCGATATGGGCCTGGCCTGCGGTGAACCAATCGCTGTTGGCTTGCGGCAGGTCTTGGGCGGAAGCAGTGGAGGCGGCAAGCGCGGCCGCGACTGCGAAGAATGACGTTTTCATGGAAATCCCCGGTGGTCAGAGTTGCGGATGCCGGTTTTGCAACGGCGGACATCGCGGCCTAACTGCCCGCAGAATGTAACGGGCACGCAAAGCTTTTGTATCGGAACGCTGAAACACAGCGTACCGGAGAGGGGTCAGGTTTGTTATGAGATAACATAAAGCCAGACGCAAGTATTTCTCCCCGCGGCTATTGAAAATTTTGCCGCAATGCAGCGCAGGAATCATCGGAAAACGGCGTGATTTTTCCCGACCCGACAGTTGACAGTGGATTTCCGACTCCCTAGCTATGCGACGTTAGCACTCAAACAGGGTGAGTGATAATGCCCTCTGGCCCGGACGGGAACAGAGGGGGGACTGAAACTAACTTTGAGCCGAGGAGCTGCAAAGATGGCATTTACACCGCTTCATGATCGCGTGCTTGTGCGTCGCGTTGAAGGCGACGAAAAAACCGCTGGCGGTCTGATCATTCCAGACAGTGCAAAAGAAAAGCCCCAGGAAGGCGAAGTCGTTTCCGTGGGCGCAGGTGCACGTGACGACAAAGGCGAGCGTGTGACTCTCGACGTTAAAGCGGGTGACAAGATCCTGTTCGGCAAATGGTCGGGCACCGAGATCACGCTGGACGGCGAAGAGCTGCTGATCATGAAAGAAAGCGACATCATGGGCGTTATCGCCTGATTGTCGCGGGGGGCAGGGCACCGGCCCGCTTCCCGATTTCCACCGAAATTCTAGTCAAGGAGAGACATATATGTCTGCCAAGGACGTCAAATTCGACACCGATGCCCGCAACAAGATGCTGAAGGGTGTGAACATCCTCGCTGACGCGGTGAAGGTGACACTCGGCCCCAAAGGCCGTAACGTTGTGCTCGACAAATCCTTTGGCGCGCCGCGCATCACCAAAGACGGTGTATCGGTTGCCAAGGAAATCGAACTGGAAGACAAGTTCGAGAACATGGGCGCACAAATGGTGAAGGAAGTTGCTTCCCGCACCAACGACGAAGCGGGCGACGGCACCACCACCGCGACCGTTCTGGCCCAGGCCATCGTCAAAGAAGGTCTGAAATCGGTTGCCGCCGGCATGAACCCGATGGATCTGAAGCGCGGTATCGACCTGGCGACAGCCAAAGTCGTGGAAGCGATCAAAGCCGCGTCGCGTGACGTGTCCGACAGCGCCGAAGTTGCGCAGGTTGGCACCATCTCCGCCAACGGCGAAAAAGAAATCGGCCAGCAGATTGCTGACGCGATGCAAAAAGTCGGCAACGAGGGTGTCATCACCGTCGAAGAAAACAAAGGCCTGGAAACAGAGACCGATGTTGTCGAAGGCATGCAGTTCGACCGTGGCTACCTGTCGCCTTACTTCGTGACCAACTCCGACAAGATGATTGCAGACCTCGAAGACTGCATGATCCTGCTGCACGAGAAAAAACTGTCGTCGCTTCAGCCGATGGTTCCGCTGCTCGAGCAAGTGATCCAGTCGCAAAAACCGCTGCTGATCATTGCAGAAGACGTCGAAGGCGAAGCGCTGGCAACTCTGGTTGTCAACAAACTGCGCGGCGGCCTGAAAATCGCAGCTGTCAAAGCACCTGGTTTCGGCGATCGCCGCAAATCCATGCTGCAGGACATCGCGATCCTGACCGGCGGTCAAGTGATCTCGGAAGATCTGGGCATGAAGCTGGAGTCCGTGACCATGGACATGCTGGGCACAGCCAAGAAAGTTGCGATCACCAAAGACGAGACCACCATCGTTGACGGTGCAGGCGAGAAAGCCGAAATCGAAGCACGCGTTTCCCAGATCCGTACACAGATCGAAGAAACCACTTCGGATTACGACCGTGAGAAACTGCAAGAGCGCGTTGCCAAACTGGCTGGCGGTGTTGCTGTTATCCGCGTTGGCGGCATGACCGAAGTTGAAGTGAAAGAGCGCAAAGATCGTGTTGACGATGCTCTGAACGCAACTCGCGCTGCTGTACAAGAAGGCATCGTTGTTGGCGGTGGTGTTGCTCTGATCCAAGCGGGCAAAACGCTCGAAGGTCTGACAGGCGACAACAACGACCAGAACGTTGGTATCTCGATCGTGCGCAAAGCGCTGGAAGCACCGCTGCGTCAGATCGCAGAAAACGCCGGTGTTGACGGTTCGGTTGTGGCTGGCAAAATCCGCGAAAGCGAAGACGTCAAGTTCGGCTTCAACGCACAGACCGAAGAATATGGCGACATGTTCAAATTCGGCGTCATCGACCCGGCCAAAGTTGTGCGCACAGCACTGCAGGACGCCGCTTCGATTGCTGGTCTGCTGATCACTACCGAAGCCATGGTTGCCGACAAGCCCGAGAAAGCCGGCGCAGCCGGTGGCGGCATGCCCGACATGGGCGGCATGGGCGGCATGGGCGGCATGATGTAAATCACGCCTTCCAACCGGAAGACTTTAGGGGTCGCCTTTGGGCGGCCCCTTTTTTGTGTTTTGCGGGCATGGCCGCCATGCCTTCTTTGAAAAAACGGACCGTTGTGCTTAGTATACTCAATCTAAGGAGGGTCCATGATGGTTAAGTCAATCACACTGAACGGGTGCAGTGCGGCTCTGGCTTTGGGATTCCCGGCTATGGCTGCCGCTTTGTTTATTGGGTCGGTGAAGCAATCGAATGAGGCCGAGGGCTGTCCGATTGTCCTGGATCTGAATGGCAATGGCTATATCGACATCATGGGTCACACCACGGCGCGGGAAAAAGTTTATTCCTTGTTTTCAATCGAGAAATACGTTGATTTCGACATCTTTGATGTGGGGACCCCAGAGCCGGTCGATTGGATCAAGGGGGGGCGGGACGCATTTCTTGTCGATCTTTCGGAAGGGGTGCCCGAGGGCAATCTGACCGGACGGCATTTGTTTGGCACGGTTGGGCGCAGTGAAACTGGCGAAAGCCTGGTATTCGAAAATGGATTCGAGAAACTTGCTCTGCTGGATACGGATTCGGATCGGTTCCTGGCCGGAGCAGAGCTGGCGGGGCTGGCTTTGTGGAAAGACGATGGCGACGGGCAATTCACGCCAGATGAATTGATCGAGCTGACAGATGTGAATGTGACACGGCTGCCGGTGTCACCGTCGGTTGAACCTGGCCCTTACGGCTCTGAGGTTATGTCGGCGTTTGCCGAGACCGCCGATGGTGCGACCATTTACATGGAAGACATCTGGTTCATGACCCCGAGCGACCCGTTGGACGAGCATCGGGGTATTGGGCGATTCCTCAACATGATTGGTATGTGACCTGGCTGGGCCGGTCTTGTCGATTCGACCGGCCAGATAGATTGCAATCAGGCCCAGCACCAAGCCCCAGAAGACCTGGCCGATCTGAAAATGATTGGCACGGGGGCAAATCGCCAGATTGGGCCGGGGCACACCGGGCAGGGCCACGCTGAGCGAGAACAGTAGATAGTCCCATTTGTTGGTCGCAATCGGGTGATGAATTTCGGCATCTTCGGTAAATTGCAGCATTTGATTGCCGTAAAACAACGCGCCCTCATCGGCCAGCCCCTGTTGCCAGCGCCATGTCGGTGCCAGGACAACTCGGCCCGGTTCGGATGTATCCGGGGTGTCCTGCGCCGCCTGGTCGATCATGATCTGCGCAAGATCGCCCTGACCGGAAAAGATCTGGCTGTTGACATAGGTATTGGCCACAAAGAGGTCTTCGTGATCATATTGCACCATCAGGCCATATTGATAATAGATGATGGCAAACAGGAATACGCTGTATTCAAACGCGATTGTCACAACCAAAAGGGTTTGGCCAATCAACTCAGTTGATTTCATGGCTCGAACAGAAAACAGCCAGGAGAACAACAAAATGATGGAGATAATCACATAGGGAAACAGTTCAAAGACCAGATGTTCCAGTGGCCAGGTGCTGGGCACATGGCAGCGCATGCGTGTGTTGCTGAACTCTGTGTAGTAATGAAAGGTGACTGGCACCAATAGCATGGCCAAAAACAACCATGCGTATTGTTTCAATTGGTGAATGCGCGCGCCCATGGGATAGACGCTAGATGGTAGATCCCATTTCGGCAAGCCAAGATTTCCGGGTGGGGTTGCCGGGCGTTTTTGCCGGGTGGATCTGTCTGCGGTCTATTGGGGGGGGGGCGCTAGAAATCGACGGTCACACCGGGCAGGTTCAGCGCCTTGATCAATTCGCGCAATTCCTGGCGGGCGGCGATGTTGGACATGTTGAGTTGCCGCACGCCCGCATCGCGCAGGTCCAACAGCGTCAACCCACGGGGGAACAATTCGCGAAAGACAACCCGTTCGGAGAACCCGGGCCCGACGCGGAAGCCGATGCGTTTGGCCAGCCGCGCGACCGCGTTTTCCATCTTCATCTTGTTGACCATCTGCTGAGACCCGACGCGGTTGCGCAGCACGATCCAGTCAATCGGCTTTTGTCCGGCCTGTGCCCGCATCTGCCGCGCCCGCCAGACCATTTCGGAATAGACGGAGGGCCCGGTGATGTTTTCGCCCGAGGTGTCGATATGTGCCAGCAGGTCAAAGTCGATGAAGCTGTCGTTCAGTGGTGTGACCAAGGTGTCGGCCATCGCATGCGCGGTTTGGCTGAGTTTGGTGTGCGACCCCGGACAATCGATCAGGATGAAGTCATTGTTCGGGTGCAAGGTGGCAAGGGCGTCGTGCAGTCTGGTGTCGTCACCGGTGGCGCCATTGGCCCGATCTGGCAGATCGAGGTAGTACGGCGACGGCAGGCTCAGGCCGATTTCGGCCATATGGCTGCTGCGGTTGTGCATGTAGCGGCCAAAGGTTTTCTGCCGCAGGTCAAGGTCAAGCACGCCAACACGGTGCCCCATCCGCGCAAGCGCCGTGGCCACATGCATGGACACGGTCGATTTGCCTGCGCCGCCTTTTTCATTGCCGACCACGATGAGATGCGCCATGGCGCTGCCCCTTTGCCTTTAGGTCTGGCCAGAGAAGCCCGGGAATTTTCCCGAACCTTGGGCCAGTCTTATGTTCAGTGGGTTGTTCAGATTTTCCTGCTTCTTCCCATCAAGTCGGGTGGGGAGCAAGAGGGGCGGTGTGGTTTCCTGCGGGAAATCTTGTGGGGCGCCGCCGGGGCCAGCTTTGCGGTGGTTTTTCGCCACGCCGGGGCGTGTCGACAGGTTGGGGGCCAGCCCCCAAACCCCCGGGATATTTCTTGTCAGATGAAAGGCCTGCCCCGGATGAACCTGAATGGGGTGGGGCAGGCCGGAGTTTTTGTTCGCTGCCGCCTAGGCTGGCAGAGCGGCCTTTGGGCGGGTGGCGATCACAGAAATCACCGCCAGTGCGGCGCAGATCAGGATTGCCAGGATCAGGCGGGCGGGGGAGCCATCAAAGAAGATGCCGGTGACGCCAATCATTCCGCCGCCGATCACCATTTGCAACGTGCCCCCGTAAGAGGAGGCCAGCCCGGCCATGGGGCCGTGATCCTCAAGCGCGAGCACCATTGCGGTGGGGATCACCAATCCGAGGCAGGCATTGCCCAGGGCCAGTCCGAGGATCAGGCCGACCATTGGCAAGGGGGCCAGGGCGGCCCAGATGCCAAGCAAGGTGGCAAAGGTTGCGAAGCCACAGGTGGCGATCACCACCACGCGGGTGGCGCCAAACCGGGCGCCCAGGCCAGCGGCGGCCTGTGACGCGAGGAAGAAGCCAACCGCGTTGACGGCAAAGGCGAGGCTGAATTGCTGTGGGCTGAGACCGTAAGCGCCGGTAAAGACAAACGGGGCCATGGCGATATAGACAAAGAAGCTGGCCATGCCGAAGCCGCCGACCAACGTCAGGCCCATGAAGCTTCGGTCGCGCGACAATTGGCGGATGCCGGCCATCATGCTGGCGGCATTGACCGGGCGGCGGTCCTGTGTCGCGAGCGTTTCCGGCAAGGTCCGGAATGTCAGAAACAGCGCCAGTGCCGCCGCCAGGGCCAGCACGCCAAAGATAACCCGCCAGCCGCCAAAGCCCATCAGCAGCGAGCCTGCAAGCGGTGCCAGCATGGGAGAGACGGACATCACCAACATGACCAGGGCCATCAGCCGGGTCGCGCTTTCGCCGGTGTGGCGATCGCGGATGATGGCGCGGGGCACCACCATCAAGACCGCCGCGCCCAGGGCCTGAAACACCCGCGCCGCGATCAGCAGGCCAATGGAGGTGGCAAAGGTGCAGGCCAATGTGCCGATCAGAAAGATCACCAGCCCAAGGTACAGCGGCTTTTTGCGGCCCGCGGCATCGGACCAGGGGCCATAGGCCATCTGCGCCAGACCGAAGGCCATGAAATAGGCGGTCAATGTCATCTGGGTGGCGGCAATGGACGTGCCCAGATCACGGGTGATGTCGGGCATCGCCGGGAGGAACATGTCAATGGCAAAGGGGCCGGGAATGATCAACGCCGCCAGCACCAGCGCTTCGCGCATTAGTGAGGGGCGGGGGGAGATATCGCTTGAAACGGTTTGCATGAAAACCTCGCTTTCACAAAATAGGGTGTAAACGTAAACGAGGGCCAAAAGAAAAAGGCTGCCCCGCGGATGATCCGGGGGCAGCCTTGCGTATTTGCATGGCGTGGTTTGGGTTCTTAGAACCCAAGCCCCTCGTATTTCTTTTTGAACTTCGAAACGCGACCGCCCTGGTCGAGAAGACGGGTCGAGCCGCCGTTCCACGCCGGGTGAGCCGTCGGGTCAATATCCAGCGTCATGGTGTCGCCTTCCTTGCCCCAGGTGGTGCGCATCTGAACCACGGTGCCATCGGTCATTTTGACGTCGATGACGTGGTATTGGGGATGGATCTCTTGCTTCATCTGCCCGCTCCTTACGCTTCGGCCCCGGCCTTGGCGGCCTTGGGCTTGTATGTTGCATCTTCGGCGATACGGGCCGATTTGCCGCGACGCGAGCGCAGGTAGTACAGCTTCGCGCGACGAACACGGCCGCGGCGGACCACGGTGATGCTGTCGATGTTGGTCGAAAACAGCGGGAACACACGTTCCACGCCTTCGCCAAACGAAATCTTGCGAACGGTGAAGGAACCGGCAATGCCGTCGCCGTTTTTACGGCTGATGCAGACGCCTTCGTAGTTCTGCACACGGGTGCGTGTGCCTTCGGTCACTTTATAGCCGACGCGAATGGTATCGCCGGCCTTGAAATCGGGAATGTCCTTCCCGAGCGAGGCGATTTGTTCCGCCTCGAGTTGTGCGATCAGGTTCATGTGATCGGCTCCTATCTGGCTCACGGTTGGTCCGTGAAGTTGGTCGGCCTCAGAGCTCTCGGTCTTCTTTCGGGTCCGTGTCATCACGCCCGCCAGAGATCAGGTCGGCTTTGCTAGTCTCGTATCACGCGTCTGGCTTCGTGGTCTGTGCATCCCCTGCCAGAAGAAGGCAGGAATTGGCATAGGACCAGCAAGGCGCGGGATGGGCGCGGTAAACCAGAGAATGGCCGCGTATACAAGGAAAAAGACCGTCGATCCGGGCCATCGGGGCAAAGACGTCAGGCGATGACTTCGCCAACCATCATCTGCGGTTCGACATTGGTGAAATTGGCGATATCGGCCACCACCGGCGGGGCCGCGGCCAATGCCGCATTCAATGCATCCTTGTCGGCAAATGTCATTGTCGCAACCGCATGGTATTGCGCGGGTGCATCGGGGGCACCGCCGCCCAGACCCTTGGTCACCAGCACGTTTTCGATGAATGCGCCCATGTGTTCGCCCACCATCGGGATATGGGTGCCAAGGTAATAGTCCATATCGAAAGTGGTGCCATCGGTCGCCGGGTAA
The DNA here is from genome assembly GCF_055808435.1 of Marinovum sp. J2-8. NCBI lineage: Bacteria > Pseudomonadati > Pseudomonadota > Alphaproteobacteria > Rhodobacterales > Roseobacteraceae > Marinovum > Marinovum sp. J2-8. The sequence continues at coordinate 1,010,292 of NZ_JBVVRZ010000001.1, forward strand.
AGTACTTGCAGTGAAAGTGCCATCCTGTTCCCCTTTTTTAATGCGTGCAAAAACAGGCACAGGATAGCACGGACAGGGCGATAAAGCAGCTTCTATTCAGGGGGCTCGTTTTCCTGGCGCTTTTGCCAGGCCTGCCAAAGATCGGGACGGCGGGCGCGGGTTATGGCCTGGCCTTGGGCGTGGCGCCATTTGGCAATTTCGCCGTGATGGCCGGACAGCAACACATCCGGGATCTTGTGGCCCTGCCATTCGGCGGGTTTGGTGAATTGCGGATGTTCCAGCAACCCGTCAGAGAAGCTTTCTTCCTCGGCGCTGGCCTCATTGCCCAGCACGCCGGGCAAAAGCCGCACAGTGGCGTCAATCATCGCCTGCGCCGCGATTTCGCCGCCGGTCATGACAAAATCACCAAGGCTGACCTCGGTGATGCCATAGTGGTCGATCACCCGCTGGTCCAGACCTTCGAACCGGCCACAGATGAACACCGCACCGGGGGTGGTGGCCAGGCTTTTGGCCATGGTCTGATCAAAACGGCGGCCACGCGGCGACAGATAGATCAGCGGCCCCGGACCTTTGCGCATTGCATGGTCGATCGCCCGGCCCATGATGTCGGGGCGCAGAACCATCCCCGCGCCGCCACCGGCCGGGGTGTCATCGACATTGCGGTGCTTGCCCTCGCCGAAGTCGCGCAGGTTGACGGTATCCATTTGCCACAGCCCGTCTTTCAACGCGCGTCCGGTCAGCGACCCGCCCAGCACGCCGGGAAACAGATCCGGGAACAAGGTGATGATCGTGGCCCGCCAGACCCCGTGCAGGTCGGCGGTGTCACCCATCAGGGGTTCGGGTTTCAACGTGGGGCGCACGGCCTTGCGGCCATGGGATTTCGTCGGTGGGGTGGGGCGGTCCTGTGTCATGATCGCTCCTTAGCGCGGCGGATGGTCGGGGGGAAGGGCCGAAGAAATTGCGCGGGCCGGGATTTCACGTCAAAAGGACTGAATGATCTTGAACACCCTTCCAATGGCGGCTTGGGCCGCGTTGCGCCCGGATCTGCCCGTCGATGATGTCGAGGGGCTGGCCCCCAATGTCTGGCGGGTCCGGCGCGATGTGGTGAAGCTGTTTCCCGGCACGGATCTGGCGCGGTTTCGTCGCATTGTGCGGGCGCATCGTCAGGCCGGGCGCATTTTCCGCGAACAAAGCGATCTGAAGGCGCAGCGCCTGCTGGGCTTTGCTGAGGATGAGCGCGCGTTGCTGCTGGATTTTGTGCCGGGCCAGTCGGGGCGTCGGGCGTTGCAGACGGGAACAAGCCCGGACAGGATCATGATGCAGGCCGGCGCTTGGCTGCATCGCTTTCATGATGCACGCGACACCAGCCTGGGGCGGTTCGATCCGCTGGGTGCGTTAGAGCGCCTGCCCATGGCACCGGAATGTGCCGAGGCTGCGGGATATGCCGCCGCGCATCAGGCACTGCGCGCTGCGGCAGAGACGCTGCAGGGGCGCACTGTGCGCCGCGCGGTGTTGCACGGGGACATGACGCTGGCAAATCTGCTGTTTGATGGCGACAGGATCACCGGGATTGATTTCGAAAATCTGGCGCAGCATCCAGTGGGCCGCGATGTCGGAGAGATTTGGGCAGATCTGGTGTTGTATCTGCCGGAATTGCCGGGGGAACCGGGCCTGATGCCCGGTGCATGGCGGCGGTCTTTTTCACGGCATTGTAAAGGGTTGGAACAGGACGTCGCCGAATTCTATACCCGTCATCGGTTGTTGAAGGCCTGGGCCGCCATACCGGCGCAAATGCAGGATCGTGGCCCGGTGCGGGCGCAGCATCTGGCGCGCCTGTTGGCCTTGCAAACACGTGGGGCGTTTGCGCCGCCGCAATCCACAGGTTAGGCCGGATCCGCGTCGGGAAACAATCCGATTGGCGGATCGGCCACGATACGCCCGGTGGCCATATCCACGGTGGGCACAGCGGCACGGGTGAACGGCAACAGCACGGAGGTCTTCAATCCCGGTCCGTGAATTTCCAGCAAATCATCGGCGCCATGGTTGTGCACCGCTTTGACCGTGCCCAATACGGCACCGCCGGTGTCCTGCACCGTCATCCCGATCAGATCGGCATGGTAGAATTCATCATCCGGCAAATCGGGCAACCGGTCTCTTGGGGCAAAAAGCTGAACCCCGCGCAGATCATCAGCGGCCTCTTTGGTCAGCACGCCCGACAAACGCGCGGCAAAGCCGTTCTTGACCGCGCGATCCAGCGCAAGATCAAAACTGCGCCCGCCATCTTCGGTAAACAACGGGCCGTAATCGGCAATGGCAAGCGGCTCTGCGGTAAAGCTTTTGATCCGCACCTCGCCGTGGACGCCAAAAGCGCCGGCAATTGCCCCAACACAGACCAGTTCGGTCATTGTGTACCCTCTCCGCAGTAGCCAGCGCGCACCCATTGCCCGCCTGACGATTCACATGCCCCGTGCTGTTCGGAACGTTCGAACAGCATACCGGCCACAAACGCAGTCGCGACAAAAAAGATCAATCGGATCAGGCGCAAGTCAGATATCGCTTTGCAAAAGGCCCGGACATATCGTCCGGGCCCAGAACCACAGCTTATTCTGCGGCGGCGTCTTCTGCCGGTGCGGCAGCGGCTTCGGCCGCTTCAGCTGCCTTGGCGGCTTTTTCTTCAGCGCGTTCCTGAGCTTTCTTGCCCGGCTCACCTTTTTTCAGGTTGGCGCGCTCTTTCTTCTCCAGAACGCCGGCCGCTTCCAGGAAACGGGCCACGCGGTCGGTGGGCTGGCCGCCCTGGCCGAGCCAGTATTGCACGCGCTCCAGGTCCATTTTCACGCGCTCTTCGCTGTCTTTCGGCAGCAGCGGGTTATAGGTGCCCAGACGTTCGATGTAACGACCATCGCGCGGCATGCGGCTGTCGGAGGCCACGATGCGGTAAAAGGGACGTTTTTTCGAGCCGCCGCGGGCGAGACGAATTTTGATGGCCATTGTGAGTTTCTCCTTTGAATGGCGTGTTTGATCGGCGGCATGCCGGTCAGATCAGAGGGGCACCAGCGTCGATCAGCTCTGGTGCTGTTTGTGGTGCTGAATGACTTCAGCGATGACGAAGTTCAGGAACTTCTTGGCGAAATCCGGGTCGAGATCGGCCCGAAGTGCCAAATCCTCCAGTCGCGCGATTTGCTGGGCTTCGCGGTCCGGGTCGGAAGGGGGCAGGTCGTGTTCGGCCTTCAGAACGCCAACGGCCTGGGTGTGTTTGAACCGCTCGCCCAGCGTATAGACCAGGATTGCGTCAAGTCGGTCGATGCTTTCGCGGTGGCCCTTGAGCAACGTCGCGGCGCGGGTGACAGGATCAGTCAAGTGCATATCCTTTCGGCGTAAAAAGCGGATCGGCGTAGTGGCTGATCTCCATGTCGATGCCATGGGCCAGCTGGGTTCCGTTCAGGGCGTCCGGGGTTGGATGGCGATAGACCACATCGCCGCCATCCACGGTCTGGGCGTCGCGGTCTTTTTGCGCCCCCAGCCGTTCGGCCAGACGAATACTGTCGAGGTTTTTCGGATCAAGATAGCTGACCGCCGTCTTCCATCCGAGCACGTCATAGGCATGGGCGCGCACCGCATGGGTTGCCTCCAGCGCAAAACCGCGCCCGGCACGATCCGGCCAGATGATCCAAGCGATTTCCGCCTCGGGCCATTTCGCGGGTTTCCAATGACCGACCATGCCGACAGTTTCGTCGTTGTCCTTCAAATGGACCATCCACATGCCATAGCCGCGGATCTTCCAATGGCCGATCTCGGCGGCATACAGCATCCAGGCCTCATAGGCATTCAGCGGACCGCCCATGAAACGCGACCGATACGAGCTGAAGGTGGCTTTGAAGTCAGGGTAATCCTCGGCCTCTGGGCCACGCAGCACCAGACGTCGGGTTTCCAGCACGGGAATTTGCGACAGCGGCATCTATTCCCCCGCATAAGAGCGGTGACGATAGATATTGCAGGGCTTGCCCAGCAATTCGCTTTTGCATTCCAGCACCGCACCCAACCGTTCGGCCAGTGCCGCAGACCGGGTGTTGGCCGGATCAATGTAGGAGATCACTTTGTCCAAGCCGAATTTGGCCGGACCGAGCTTCAAAATCGCCTCTGCGGCTTCAAAGACATAGCCTTTGCCCTCAAACGCGCCATAGACGTGCCAACCGATTTCCGGCTCTTGCCAGCCTTCGCTAAAGATATAGCCGCTGCGCCCGACCGGGGTGCCGTCAGATCTGAGCGTCATGGTCCATCCGCCATAGCCGCGCAGCATCCAATGCCCCAATGCCGAGGAAAACCCGCGCCATGCCTGATAACGATCTGTCGGGCCGCCGATGAAATGCGATCGGTCGCTGGCCATGAATGTGGCATGCGCCTCGAAATCGCTTTCCTGCGGTGCACGCAGGATCAGCCGCTCGGTCTCGATCACGGGAATGTCGACGGACAATACGGTCATTGATCTGCCCCGGTCGTGGCAAGGTCATGCCTGTGCCAACCGCAAGGATATTGGGCGAAGGTCGTCATTTCTTTTTGCCAAATCCCGAAAGACCGGGGGGCAGGGCCGCGCCGCCGCCCAGACCACCAAGACCGCCGAGGCCGCCGGGAAGGCCGCCTTTGGCGCCCATCTGTTTGGCTGCGGCCTCCAGCGCTTTGGGGTCCATGCCCTGGGCCATTTCGGGCGGAAGACCGCCCTTGCCACCAAACATGCCGCGCATGGCCTGTTTCAGCATGCCGCCTTTGCCCATTTTGCCCATCTTCTTCATCATGTCGCCCATTTGGCGCTGCATTTTCAGAAGCTTGTTCAATTCGGACACTTCCATGCCCGCGCCCTTGGCGATCCGCTTTTTTCGGCTGGCCTGAAGCAATTGCGGGTTGGCGCGTTCTGTTTTGGTCATCGAGTTGATGAGGGCGACCTGCTGGCGCAGAACCTTGTCGTCGAAACCGGATTCTTCGACCTGTTTCGCCATTTTGCCCATGCCGGGCATCATCGACATCATGCTTTCCATGCCGCCCATCTTCATCATCTGTTCGATTTGCATCTTGAGATCGTTGAAGTTGAACTGGCCTTTGGAAAAGCGTTTCATCATCCGCTCGGCCTGTTCGGCCTCAAGCGTTTCCTGCGCCTTTTCCACCAGCGCGACGATGTCGCCCATGCCAAGGATTGGCCGGCAATCCGCTCAGGCTCGAATGTTTCGAGCGCGTCCATCTTTTCGCCGAGACCGACGAATTTGATTGGTTTGCCGGTGACCGCACGCATTGAAAGCGCCGCACCGCCACGGCCATCGCCGTCCATCCGCGTCAGGACGACACCGGAAATGCCGATCTTGCCGTCGAATTCTTCGGCCACTTCGACCGCGACCTGACCGGTCAGACCATCGACCACCAGAAGCGTTTCGCGCGGGTCGACCGCGTCGCGCACATCCTCGACCTCTTGCATCAGGGTCTGGTCGATCTGCAAACGCCCGGCGGTGTCGAGCATATAGACGTCATAGCCGCCCAGCGTCGCCTGTTGCTTGGCACGTTTGGCGATCTGGACCGCGCTTTCGCCTTTGACGATCGGCAGCGTATCAACGCCAACCTGCTTGCCCAGCACCGCGAGCTGTTCCATCGCCGCCGGGCGATAGATGTCGAGCGAAGCCATCAATACCTTTTTGCCATCCCGTTCGCGCAACCGCCGGGCCAATTTGCCGGTGGTTGTGGTCTTACCGGAACCTTGCAAACCGACCATCAGGATCGGGGCAGGGGCGTTGTCGATCTTCAGCGTGCCGGGTTCGCCTTCGCCCTTGAGCGTATCAATCAGCGCGTCGTGCACGATCTTGACGACTTGCTGGCCCGGTGTGACGGATTTGGTGACGGCGGCGCCGGTGGCCTTGGCCTCGACCGCTTTGATGAAATCGCGCGCGACAGGCAGCGATACGTCAGCCTCCAACAGGGCGACGCGGACCTCGCGCAGGGCGGTTTTTACATCATCAGCCGAAAGCGCGCCCTGTTTGGTCAGGCGGTCAAAGACGCCGGACAGGCGTTCAGACAGATTTTCAAACATGGGGCACGATGCCTCCTGATCTGTTTCCGTTGACCGCACACATAAGATGCGACCGCTCAAAGCACAAACGCTCCCACGGGCGCAACGCGCTGGTGGGAGGCGATCCCGGGCATAGCCCAAGGGACCGGAAGGGATAAATCTTCCGGGTATTGGCCGCAGACCTACGGGTTTGACATGGCAGAGTCAAGCGGGCGCGGCGCAAACGCAAATCGGGCCGCGCAGGAAAATCTGCGCGGCCCGGAGGTCATTGGAGGAGGTCATTGGGGGAGGGTCGAATGTGAGTGAGGCTTTGCCCCGGACCGGACGGGCGTGGCGGTTAGGCCGCCACATCACCGCTGTCAGGGGTTTCGGCGTTTTCGGTCACGAATTTCACATCCGTCAGCCCAAGGAATCCCAGAACATGCGTCAGGTATTTCGAGGCAAAATCATAGTCCGAGCCGAGCGGCACACCGCCAGAGGCAAAGCCCACAACAACCTTTTTCCCGGTCAAGAGACCTTCGGGGCCTTCGGCGGTGTAGCGGAATGTCACGCCGGCGCGGGCCACAAGGTCGATCCAGGCCTTGAGCGCGGCGGGAATGGAAAAGTTATAGACAGGCAGGCCGATGACAATTGTATCTGCCGCCTGCAATTCGGCAACCAGAGCATCGGATTGTGCCAGGCGGGTCACCTGGGCATCGGTGCGGTCATCGGCGGGCGTGAAATTCGCGCCAACCCAGGTTTCGTCAATCTGCGGCAATGGCGTATCGGCCAGATCGCGGGTGATGACCTTTGTCGGGGCCAGGGATTGCACAAGATTGTCGGTCAGGGCGCGGGTGGCCGAGCCTGACTTGCGGGCGGATGCGTCGATGCGCAAAACAGTATGGGACGTCATTTTTTCTCTCCGGGGTTGGAAATATCCAGTGTCATGCCCCACATTTGGCTATTGCATCATCGAACGCAATATCGTCAAATTAACAGGTTATGTGATTTGACGCACAGTGAATTTTCTTGCGAGGACATCATGGACAATTGGAGTGAGGTGCGCACCGCCTATCAAGTGGCGATCAAGGGCACCGTCAGCGGGGCCGCCGAAGTTCTGGGGGTGCACCACGCCACAGTCATTCGCCACATTGATGCGCTAGAGGCGCAGATGGGGGCAAAACTGTTTCAACGCCATGCACGCGGCTACACCCCGACCGAAGCGGGAGAGGATCTTTTGCGGGTGGCGCAGGCCACCGAAGATCAGTTCAATCAGCTGCAAGGGCGGATCAAAGGCCGCGGTGAAGGGGTGGCCGGCGAATTGGTTGTGACCTCGCTTGTTGGCATGTCGACGCAATTCGCGCCGGTGATGGCGGACTTTCAACGTGAATACCCCGATGTGATCCTGCGGTATTTGACCGGCGACCGGTTGTTCCGGCTGGAATATGGCGAGGCTCATGTGGCCATCCGGGCGGGATCGGCGCCGGAACAGCCCGACAATGTGGTGCAACCCTTCTTTCGCCATCCCTTTGCGCTTTATGCCAGCCGCGATTACGTCGAGGCGCATGGCATGCCGCAAAGCGATGCGGATCTGGCGGGGCACCGGCTGGTCAGTCATGATGAAATGCGCAGCCGCGCCCCGATCTTTCGCTGGCTCAACGAACAGGTGCCCGAAAGCTCTATCGTGTTCCGCAGCAGCGACATGCGTGCCTTGACCGAGGCGGTTCTGGCCGGGGCGGGCATTGGCTTTGTACCGGTGTACGAGGCCAAGCGGCACGAGAAGCTGGTTCAGGTCATGCCCCAACGCGAGGAATGGGCGACGCAATTGTGGCTGGTGACCCATGTGGATTTGCACCGCGCCGCCAAGGTTCAGGCGTTTTTGAATTTTCTCAAGGCGCGTGCGCGGGAATGGGAAAAAACCTGTACCGCGGGTGACTGAGGCGACCAAGGGCCATTTGGCCATGTTGGTGTTTTCGGCGCTGGTGGCGGGGTCGTTTTCACTTGGCGTGATGGCGGCGAATGCCATCGCGCTGGCGGCGCTTCAATTCGCGCGCTTTGCTTTGGCGGCGGTTGTGACGGGGGCGATGGCGGCGGCCACCGGGCAATTCCGCCGATCCCACGTCACGGCCCCCTGGCGCTATTTCCTGTTGGCCGGGTTTTTCGGAACCTATTTCATCTTGATGTTCCATGGTCTGAAGACCGCCACGCCGGTCAGCGCCGCCGCGGTTTTCACGCTGACACCGGTGATGGCGGCGGGATTTGGCTATCTCTTGTTGCGCCAGATCCTGACAGGGCCGATTGCCCTTGGACTTGGGATCGGCGCCATGGGCGCGCTTTGGGTCATTTTTCAGGGCGACATCGCCACCTTGCTGCGGTTCGAGATTGGCGAAGGCGAGGCAATTTATTTCCTCGGATGTCTGTGTCATGCGGTCTATATTCCGTTGTTGGCAAGGCTCAACCGGGGTGAGCCGCCATTGGTGTTCACCACCGGAATTCTGATTGCCGGGGCGATCATGATCGGGATCTACGGCTGGTCTGACGTCCGTGCGACGCGCTGGGGCGAACTGCCGGGTCTTGTCTGGCTCACGTTGGGGTATCTGGTGGTTTTTTCCACGGCCTTCAGTTTCATGTTGCTTCAGGTGGCCTCGCTGCGATTGCCGGCGTCAAAGGTCATGGCCTACACCTATCTGACGCCATCCTGGGTGTTGCTGTGGGAGGCCGCTTTGGGCCACGGCACGCCGCCGCCCCTGATTCTGGTTGGTGTCGGGCTGACGATTGCCGCTTTGTTGGTCTTGTTGCGACGCGAAAACGGCCGGGACGGGCGTCGAACGCCGATCTAGGCGTCGTCTTGTTCCGGCAGCTCTTTGGCCAAAAATCTCTCGAAATCCTCAAGGTTCACCGGCTCGAACTGGCCAAAGCCCTGCATCCACACCGATGCATCGCGCAGCGCGTCTGGTTCCAGCTTGCACCATTTAACCCGGCCACGTTTCTCTTGACTGATCAACCCAGACCGAGTCAGGATCGCTAAATGCTTGGAAATCGCGGCAAGTGACATCTCGAATGGCTCTGCCACATCAGTGACGGCCATGTCATCCTCCAGCAACATGGACAGGATGGCGCGCCGGGTTGGATCGGCGAGGGCGGCAAAAACCGCGTCAAGTGAAAGCGTTGGTGTCACGCCTGATGGCGTAGACGCCCAAAGTGTTGCGGTCAAGTAGCAGGCTTTCGCCGACTTGGTGCAACTGTCATTGACCTGAGGGTAATAATTCAAGATAATCTCCACGCGATGCGCACGGGCGGTTGGGACACGTTCGAATCAGTGTTCTGAAGTTTGGAAATTTCTGAGGTTTGGAATATTTTGTGAGCAGTATCGCTAGCAGACGAGAGGATCAGACATGATTTCGAAAAACAGCGTATTTCGCGCTGCACTTATTGCCGCCAGCCTTCATTTTGCTTCGGCCGCCTCTGCACAAAGTGTGCAGCAGGAAGGTTGTACGCTGAGCGTATTCTTCCCCATTAACGTATCCACACCTACTGGATCGCAGGCCGCCGCCATTGCCGCATTTGCGCAAGGTGCACAAACAGGCATAATCGCGATCAACGGATTTTCCAGCTCGATTGGTTCGCCAAGCTACAACCAGGCCCTGTCGCAAGCGCGGGCCCAGAGCGTTGGCAACGTTGTTGTGGCCGCAGGCCATCAGGTCGCAGCACAAGGTTTTGGTGAGTTGGGCCCAGGTGCCGCAAACCAACGGACCGACGTGGTGCGTGATGATTGCGCGACCGAAGTGGCGGTTGGTTCCGGACCGGGTGTCTGGTTGGCACCTGCGGCGGGCCTTGGCCTGTTGCTTCTGGGTGGCGCGGGTTCCTCGAGCTCGTCGAGCTCGTCTTCGACAACCGGCACACCATAAACGACCGGCTTTGCCGATATGACTTTCTTTGCGGGCGGCCCGTTGCGTGGCCCGCAAAATGCTCTGCGCGACAACGGTGCATTGAGCCAAATACAAGATCAACCATTCAGTTGAATATAGCTGTCAGGCCCAAATGCACTGCATTGGGCCTGCGGCGCTTTGTCAGCCCGGATGTTTTCTTGTGAAAAACTGTTTGAAAACAGCCGTCTAATCGAATTTTCACCACCGCGCGTCGCGTGTTGACTCGGCGCGCGTTGCGCCTTAGCACATCGGCAGAACACAAGATGGGGATCAGCTTGCCAGACCATGAGCATCGCAAGCGGCTAGACGCGCTGGACGCACGAATTGCCAAGCTCAAGGGCACAGAGGCCAAGCCCCATCAAGAGGAACATTATTCTCAGGCAAACATGGCCTGGCGAATGGTGATTGAATTGGTCGCCGGTCTCGGGATCGGCTTTGGCATCGGGTATGGGCTGGACAGCCTGTTTGGCACAATGCCGATCTTCCTGGTGCTGTTCACATTGCTGGGCTTTGCCGCCGGGGTGCAAACAATGATGCGCACGGCAAACGAGATCCAGAAGACGAAAACGGCTGAAACAGCCGACGAGGACGAGAGGGACAAAAATGGCGACTGAAGCGCATGGTGCAGAAGAGGGCGGTCTGGTTTTCCATCCGATGGACCAGTTTATCGTCAAGCCGCTGTTCGGCGGCAGCGATGTCGGCATGTTCACGATCACCAATGCAACACTCTGGATGTTCATTGCTGTTGTGGCGGTCATCGCGCTGATGGTTCTGGGGACGTCGCGCCGCGCGATTATCCCTTCGCGGTCCCAGTCGATTGGCGAAATGGCCTATGGGCTTGTCTATAAAATGGTCGAAGACGTGGCGGGCAAAGATGCTTTGGCATTCTTTCCCTACATCATGACACTGTTCATGTTCATTGTGATGTCCAACTTCCTTGGGCTTATCCCGCTGTCGTTTACCACCACATCGCATTTTGCGGTCACGATCGTGCTGGCATTGCTGGTATTTGTCACTGTGACGGTTGTCGGCTTTGTCAAACATGGCACAAAGTTTCTGGGCCTGTTCTGGGTCAGCTCTGCGCCCTTGGCCTTGCGTCCGGTTCTCGCGGTGATCGAGGTGATTTCCTACTTCGTGCGCCCGGTCAGCCATTCAATTCGTCTTGCCGGTAACCTGATGGCTGGTCACGCCGTGATCAAGGTTTTTGCAGGCTTTGCCGCACTTGCCGTTGTCAGCCCGGTGTCGGTTCTTGCCATCACGGCAATGTACGGACTGGAAATCCTGGTGTCCTTTATCCAGGCCTATGTGTTCACGATCCTGACGTGCGTGTACCTCAAGGACGCGCTGCACCCGTCTCACTAATCAGCGGTGCGCAGCAATTGCGCATCCTTCGAACAACCCTGAATTTCAACTTCCAATCGTAAGGAGATACACCCATGGAAGGTCAACTCGCACATATCGGCGCAGGCATTGCAGGTCTCGGCACAGGCATCGCAGCCCTGGGTGTTGGCAACGTTGCTGCCAACTATCTTGCCGCGCTCTGCGCAACCCATCGGCAGCCGCGTCGCAAACAGCGACACTCTTCATCGGCATCGCGTTTGCAGAAGCTCTGGGCATCTTTTCGTTCCTGATCGCTCTGCTGTTGATGTTCGCCGTTTAATCCTTACGGAAGACTGATCCTTACGCCTCGTTCGGGCGGCTTGTTTCGCCCGAACGACGGTAACCGGACTTCCCAAGGAGGACGACATGGCAACAGAAACGCACGGAACCGAAGCCGGCCATGCCGCTGACGGGCTTGCCGATGCCACTGGCGTCGCAACCCATTCGGCGGATTTTGCCGGTATGCCGCAGCTGAATTTCGATCACTGGGGCAACCAGATTTTCTGGCTCCTGATCACACTTGTTGTGATCTATTTCGTCCTGTCCCGCATCGCGCTTCCGCGCATCGCTGCGGTTCTGGCGGAACGTCAGGGAACCATCACCAACGATCTTGCCAAGGCTGAAGAGCTGAAGCGCAAGGCAGGTGAAGCAGAACAAGCCTATGACAAAGCACTGGCGGATGCCCGTGCCGAGGCACAGAATATCATCGCGGAAACCAAAGCCGAGATTGCTGCCGAACTGAAGCTGGCCACAGACAAGGCCGATGCGGAAATCGCTGCCAAATCTGCGGAATTGGAAGCGGCGATTGCCGAAATCCGCGCAAGTGCGATGGAACACGTGGTCGAAGTTGCGCGTGACACCGCAGCAGAGATCGTCAAAGTGCTCGGCGGTAATGCCGATGCTGCGGCGATTGACGCGGCCGTGGCACAGCGGACGAAGGGGTAAGACATGCGCAAGCTACTGACACTGGCGCTGATCGCCCCCGGTTTGATCATGGCCAGCCCGGCGCTGGCCGCGACAGGCCCGTTCTTTTCGCTGACCAACACGAACTTCATCGTGCTGCTGGCATTCCTGCTGTTCATTGCGATCCTGATTTACTTCAAGGTTCCGGCAATGCTTGGCGGGATGCTCGACAAACGCGCTGACGACATTCGCGACGAGCTGGACGAAGCCCGGTCGATCCGCGAAGAAGCACAGACTCTGCTGGCCTCTTACGAGCGCAAGCAACAGGAAGTGCAGGAGCAGGCCACGCGTATTATCGAACATGCACGCGAAGAGGCCCGGATCGCTTCTGAAAGCGCCAAGCAAGACTTGCAGGCTTCGATTGCCCGCCGTGTTGCTGCTGCGGAAGATCAGATCGCCATGGCCCAGGGGCGCGCAGTCAAAGACGTGCGGGATACCGCCGCGTCCATCGCTGTTGCCGCTGCGGAAGAGGTGATTGCCAAGCAGATGACCGCCGACAGCGCGGGCAAACTGATTGACGATGCGATTACCACTGTGGGTGACAAGCTTCACTAAGCGCCACCCGTAATCATTACGACAAAAAACGCCCGGTCCTTATTGGTCCGGGCGTTTTTCTTTGGCAATCTTTAGATCAGCTTTGGCAAAAACCTGCGGCAGACTCTGCGTTGCGGTTTATTCCTTGCGGCTGCGTTCGTGTTCATAGCGTTGTTGCGCGATTTCTTCGTTTTGCGTCGCCTTGATATTGTCGCGCAGGGCGGTTTCGACAAAGCCCAAATGGCTTTCGATGGCGGCGCGGGCCGCGACCCCATCGCGCGATTGCAGCGCGCTGTTGATCTCGGCATGTTGGTTCAGCAGCATGTCGCGTGTGAGGCGCTGTTTGAACATGATCTGGCGGTTGTAAAACACCCCTTCGCGCAGAAGCTGGTACATGGAGCGCATCATGTGCAGCATGACCACATTGTGGCTGGCCTCGATAATCGAAAGATGAAAATCGGCATCCAGTTGCGCCTCGTCCGTGGGATCGCGTTTGGCATGGGCGGTGACCATCTTGTCATAGATCGTCTGTACCACCTTCAGATCAGTGTCAGATCCCAGGGTCGCGGCCCGCTCTGCCGCCAACCCCTCCATGTCGCGCCGAAACGAGAGGTAGTCGAATACCGCATCGTCATGCCGGGCGAAAAGGTCAACCAACGCCGGGGAAAAGGCAGAGCCAAGCACATCGGCCACAAAGATCCCGGCGCCTGCCTTGCTGGTCAACAGGCCTTTGGTCTGAAGCTCGGCGATCGCATCCCGCAGCGACGGGCGCGAGACGCCAAGCCGGGTCGCCATATCCCGTTCCGCCGGCAGCCGGTCGCCGGGGCGCAGGATGCCGCGCAGGACCAGCTTTTCGATCTGGCGGGTCACTGCGGTTGAGAGCTTTTCGGGCTGAACAGGTTGAAACGGCATGGCTCCTCCGGGAATTGGTCAGTTTATATGACCGCGCATGGGCCAAGGGCAAGCCCCGGCCCAAAGCCGCCGCGGGGCAGGGGGGGGGGCGTAAAGACAAAATTAACATATCGGTGGCTAGGCTGGTGGTATGAGATGGGTTGCTATGTTTCCCTTGGTCCTGATCCTCTCCTGTTGTGACACGCCGGGGTTGCGCCATATGGGCGTGGCCCCGTTACAACGTTCGGTTGGCGGCATGTCCTTTGACATTCGGGTACGCGATAACCTGGCCGAGGCGATCCGCACCAATTCCATGTGGCGACCGCGGATGTCGGAGGTCGCCAAAAACGGCAGCCAGGCCATTGCGCAGGCCACCGGTTGCCATGTGGCATGGGTGCGGGGCGACCCGTCGGTCCTGCTGGCGGGGCTTGATTGCAACGATGGCCGCCCGGTGCCCCGGCAACCCCGTCGCCGGACATTCTGTGCCGGAACGGTCTCTGCACCGGATAGCCGGGGGGAAAGCGATGTGATCTTTTCCTGTCGATAACCTGTTGGCGAAGGCGCGGATCGGCTCCTGTGTGTTGGAACATGGCGGATTGCGCGGTATCCTGCCGAACCCGCGATATATTGTGGATAACTACCGGCTGACAGCCATATCCTGTGTTCTGGCGTTGACAGACCACAAGCCCCGCCGTCAAAATGGTTCGAATCCGGAATCACCGGGTCGACCATTACCAGCGCCACAGCGGGGGCCGAGCATTGCGTTTTTCCAAACTGCGTCTGACAGGGTTCAAAAGCTTTGTCGATCCGACGGATCTTCTGATCAAGGACGGGTTGACCGGCGTGGTTGGCCCCAATGGCTGTGGCAAATCCAACCTGCTTGAAGCGCTGCGCTGGGTCATGGGCGAAAACCGGGCCAAGGCGATGCGCGGCGGCGGGATGGAAGACGTGATTTTTGCCGGCGCTGCGTCCCGTCCGGCGCGTCATTTTGCCGAGGTGGCGCTGCATCTGGACAATTCCGACCGGCTTGCGCCCGCCGGGTTCAACGACAGTGACGGGCTGGAAATCGTGCGCCGCATCACCCGCGATGTCGGCAGCGCCTACAAGATCAACGCCAAGGATGTGCGCGCGCGCGATGTGCAGATGCTGTTCGCTGATGCCTCGACCGGGGCGCATTCCCCGGCGCTGGTCCGTCAGGGGCAGATTTCGGAATTGATCAACGCCAAACCGAAAAACCGCCGCCGTATTCTGGAAGAAGCGGCCGGTATTTCAGGCCTGTACCAACGCCGCCACGAGGCAGAGTTGAAGCTGAAGGGGACCGAGGCCAATCTCCTGCGCGTTGATGATGTGATCGAACAATTGGCGGCGCAATTGGGGCAATTGGCACGTCAGGCGCGTCAGGCCGCACGCTATCGCGCCATTGGCAACGATCTGCGTCAGGCCGAGGGTCTGTTGCTCTATCGTCGTTGGAAAGAGGCCGATGAAGCCCGGTTCCGGGCCGAAGAGGCGCTGCGCGAAATGATCAGCGTCGCCGCCCGCGCCGAATCCGAGGCCCTGCAAGCCGCCAAGGCCCGTCAGGACGCGGATGCCGCCCTGCCGCCGCTGCGGGAAGAGGCGGCCATTGCCGCCGCGATCCTGCAACGGTTGCAGGTCCAGCGCGACGCCTTGTCGGATCAGGAAAGCAGCGCCCGCGACAAGATCGCAACCTTGCAAAACCGCATTTCGCAACTTGGCCATGACATAGACCGCGAGGCCGGGTTGAACCGTGATGCCGGGGAAACCATTGAACGGCTGGAGTGGGAGGCCCGCGAATTGGCCAAGGCCGGTGACGGCCACAGCGAAAAGATGCAGGAAGCCACGGACATGGCGCAAGAGGCCG
This sequence comes from Marinovum sp. J2-8, assembly GCF_055808435.1. NCBI lineage: Bacteria > Pseudomonadati > Pseudomonadota > Alphaproteobacteria > Rhodobacterales > Roseobacteraceae > Marinovum > Marinovum sp. J2-8. Next base: position 1,025,893 of record NZ_JBVVRZ010000001.1, read on the forward strand.
CTTCGGTTCTGTCCGAGCGTGAAGCAGATCTTGCGCTCCAGACCGAGGATGTAGCGCGTTTGGCCGCACGTCACCAATCGGCGCAACGCATGCTGGACGACAGCCGCAAGCGCCAGACCCGTAGCCAGGCCGAGGCGGAAAAGGCCCGCGCCGCCATGGCCGAATCCGCCGCCAAACTGGCACAATCCGCCGAGGCCGAGGCCGAGGCCAACGACGCGGAAATCGCAGCCCAGGAGATGGCGGAACGGGCCGAAGACATGCTCGCCGCCGCCGATGATGCCCGTACCGAGGCGCAATCGCGCGAGGCTGAGGCCCGCGCCGAACGCTCCGAAGCCGAGGGCGAGGCCAAGGCGCTGGCGGCTGAAACCAGTGCGCTGGCCAAGCTGTTGGATCGGGATACCGCCGCAGGTGGTCAAATTCTGGATCAATTGCAGGTCCAGCCGGGGTTTGAAAAGGCGCTTGGCGCCGCATTGGCCGACGATCTTCGCGCCCCCGAGGTGACGGCGGAAGGCCCCTCTGGCTGGGCCGCGCTGGTGGATTACGATGATCCTCAGGCGCTGCCGAGCGGGGTTGCCGCCTTGTCCGATCATGTCACGGTGCCCGAGGTTCTGAACCGGCGTATGGGGCAGATCGGCCTTGTGGCAAAGGCCGACGGTCCCCGTCTGCAACCGCTGCTTCAGCCGGGTCAGCGTTTGGTCAGCGTCGAAGGCGATCTTTGGCGGTGGGATGGCTATCGGGCCTGGGCCGAAGATGCGCCCTCGGCGGCGGCCCTGCGGCTGGAACAATTGAACCGTTTGGAAGAGCTCAATCAGGCGCTGAACGACACTACAATCCGAATGGAGGCGGCCCGTGGGGCACATGAGGCGCTGACAACACGTCTGGCCGAATTGACCCGCGCCGACAAAGAGGCGCGCGATGCCCGCCGTCTGGCCGATCAGGCCCTGAACGAGGCCAGCCGCGCCAAACACCGCGCAGAGGCTGACAAAAATCTGGCAGAGGGCCGGTTGGAAAGCCTTGGGTTGGCGGTTCAGCGGCATGATGACGAAACCGGCGCGGCGGCGTTGCAACTGCGCGAAGCGGAACGCGCGGTGGCTGATCTGCCACGTCTGGACGAGGCGCGTGCGCTGGTGGACGATGTCAGAATGACGGTCGAGGCCGCGCGCATGACAATGATGTCGCGGCGTTCAGCCCTGGATGAATTGCGCCGCGAGGGCGAGGCCCGGACCCGGCGCAGCCAGGAAGTGGCAAAAGAGCTCTCGGGGTGGCGGCACCGGTTGGAAACCGCCGAAAAACGGACCTCTGAATTGGGTGCGCGCAAAGCGGCGAGCGAAGATGAATTGGCCGAAGCGGCGCTGGTGCCCGAAGCGATTGCAAACCAGCGCGAAGAATTGGCCGACAGCATCATCACCGCCGAGGATCGCCGCAGCACCGCCGCAGACCAATTGGCCGATTGCGAAACCCTGCTGCGTTCTGCGGAACATGCCGAACGCGAAAGCGAACGCGCCGCATCCGAAGCGCGCGAGGCCCGTGCCGGTGCCAAGGCCCGTGCCGAAGCTGCGATCGAAACGGCCCAGGCCGCCGCCGCGCGGATCGAAGACGAACAAGAGGTGACGCCGGACCAGCTGTTGCAGAAGCTGGACACCAACCCCGACGACATGCCGCCGGCGCAGAAGATCGAAGACGACGTCAACCGCCTGAAACGGCAACGCGACGCCTTGGGCGCGGTCAATTTGCGGGCCGAGGATGATGCCCGTGAAGTGCAGGAAGAATTTGACACGCTGTCGCGCGAAAAGACCGATCTGGAAGAGGCCGTGCGCACCCTGCGTAATGGGATTTCCAGTCTGAACCGCGAGGGGCGTGAACGTCTGTTGACCGCCTTTGAGCAGGTGAACAGCAATTTCTCGCTGTTGTTCACCCATCTTTTTGGCGGTGGCGAGGCGAATTTGGTCCTGGTGGAAAGCGACGATCCGCTTGAGGCGGGGCTCGAAATCATGTGCCAGCCACCGGGCAAGAAACTGTCGACCCTGTCGCTCTTGTCGGGCGGGGAGCAGACGCTGACCGCGCTGGCGCTGATCTTTGCGGTGTTCCTGGCCAATCCTGCGCCGATCTGTGTGCTCGATGAGGTTGACGCGCCGCTGGACGATGCCAACGTGACCCGGTTCTGTGATCTGCTGGACGAGATGTGCCGCCGCACCGACACCCGCTTTTTGATCATCACCCACCATGCGGTGACGATGGCGCGTATGGATCGGCTGTTTGGCGTGACGATGCAGGAGCAGGGGGTGTCGCAATTGGTGTCTGTCGATCTGCAAAAGGCAGAGAAACTGGTCGCGTAAACGTGTCTCGGCCTGTGTGACCAAATCGTTAGGATCGGGGCAAATGATGGAGTTCCGACATGCGCCCGATTGTGACCTTATCGCTGGTTTTCTCTGTGCTTGCTGCCCCGCTTCTTGCCCAGACCTGGGAGCCGCGGGAAGGGGATCAAAGCCTGGCGGCTGCGGCGCTGGATTTGCGGCTGCGTGGTAAGATCATCGAATTCTATGATGGCGGTCAGGCGGAATATTATGCGGATGGCAGGTACAAATATACCTATTCTGGCGAGGGTGGCACCGGGTATGGATATTACGAGGTGACTGGCGACAGCACGATCTGCATCGAATTTGTCAATGGTTTCAATCGCTGTGACACCTATATCACCGATGCTCAGGATCGGTTGGTTGTCATAACCGAAAAGGGGGATCGCTTTCCGGTGCGCAACTAGCTGCCGGGATTTGCCCGCCCGGTTGACCAGACAGGCCCGGTTTACCAGACAGTTCTGACCCGACAGGCCGTTTCGGTGCTTTGTGCGACCACACCTGTCCCACTCCGAGAGTGGGCAGGTGATGTGGCGGTTCATTCAGTTCGAATGGCTGACCCCTTCACCACACCGGCCCCCCCGGAATGCGGTTCTCAGAGCCGGTTCAACAATGCCGGTGTCGGCCAGGCATCGGCAGGCATTCCCAGCTTTTTCTGCACTTCCTGCACCGCGTGGCGCGTGCCAGAGCCAAGGATGCCGTCAATCTCGCCAACGTCATAGCCCATGGCCTGAAGCTTGCGTTGCAACGTCTTCATCTGGTCGCCGGACAGGCCCGGTTCGGGGTTGCCCGCATTGAACACCGCAGACCCTTCCAGCCGGTTGGCGAAATAGGCGGCGGTCATGACGTAGACAAAGCTTTTGTTCCACTCGAAATAGACATTGAAATTGGGATAGGCGAAAAACGCGGCCCCTTGCGTCCCTGTGGCAGGACCAGCGCGGCTGGCAGATCCGCGGCGCGCCCTTCGCGCACCTGCACGCCCATCGCCGCCCAATCGGCGGTGCTGCGTGGTTGGTCCAGACCGGTGAGGGACCAGTCAAGATCGCCCGGCACCGTCACTTCCTGCAACCAGGGTTCATTTGCCCGCCAGCCAAGATCGCGCAGCATATTGGCACCCGACAAAAGCGCATCCGGGGCAGAGGTCTTGAGCGTGACCAGACCATCGCCATCGCCGTCGACCCCATTGGTCAGGATGTCTTCGGGCAACATCTGAACCATGCCGATCTCGCCCGCCCAGGCACCGGTGGTGGTGGCGGGATCAAACGCGCCACGTTCAAACAATTCAAGCGCGGCAAAGATCTGTGGCCGGAACAATTCGGGGCGACGACAGTCATGCGCCAAGGTGACAAGCGCGTTCAACGTGTTGAAATCCCCCTGAATCTGGCCGTAATCGGTCTCAAATGCCCAAAAGGCCAACAACACCCCCCGCGAGACGCCAAATTCCTGTTCCATCCGGTCAAACACCGCATCAAAGCGGCGGCCATTGGTTTGGCCGTTGTTGATCCGGTTCTGGCTGATCAGGCGGCGGGCAAAATCGACGAAAGGGATCTGAAACACGCCCTGGCGTTTGTCAGCCCGCAAGACGGCGCTGTCCTGGCGCACACCGCTAAAGAACCTGTCGATACTGGCGGTGGTGTGGCCATGGCTGGCGGCTTCGGATTTCAACCCCTTGATGAACTGCGAAAACGACCCACCACAGCCGGATTGGGCAAATGCCGGGGTGGCCAGGGTCATACACAGGCCAAGGGCGGCCAACCCGCGAAAAATTGCCATCAAGAGTTCCTCAGAGTTGATTGTTTTTTGCAACCTAGCATCCCGCTACCGCCAGACAAGTGAGTTCGCCGGGAATTCGGCGTTGTGCCAATCGACCGGGCATCATGGGAATGCGGCGGGGTCTTGTGCTGGCGGGCGTTAAGTAGTTGTTAGGAATATCCGGAAAATATGGTAAACATACTTGAAAGGCATCGGGTGGTGCAGGGCGAACGGGAATTTCGCCAAGGCCAGTCCGGACACCAAAAAACCCACCAGGACATAATGGACCCTGGCGCGGCGAGGGTCCGTGTGGTCCGGGGGCTGTCTGGAATGCTGATACCGGGGTTTTGAGGTCACCACATGCACGTACTTATCGTAGAGGATGATCCGGCACTTGGCCTTGTCTGGGCACGGCATTTGGAACGGTTTGGCGTGCGCGTTGTGTTGACCCAATCGCATGAAGAAGCGGTGCAGGCGCTGACCGACACCAATTTCGAGGTCATCGTGATGAACCTATTGATCGAGGGCGGCTCTGCCATGGCCCTGGCGGATTTCGCCAGCTATCGCCAGCCAAAGGCGCGGGTGATCTTTGTCACCAACACCAGCTTTTTCTCGGATGGGTCGATCTTTCAGTATTGTGCAAATGCGGCCGCCCTGGTGCCCAGCACGACGCCGCCAGAGGATCTGGCGGCGCTGGTCGAACATCATGCCGCCACAGGCACACCCGCATCGCGCCCGTGAGGGGCGTTGAAATCGGGTGACGGCCCGACAGGGACAATCCGGTGCGGATTGATGCTGTCATGGCTGAAATAATAGTGCCGTGTGATGTGGTCGAACCGCACGGTCTCGGCGACGCCGGGCCATTGATACAATTCACGCGTATAGGCCCAAAGGTTGGGGTAGTCGACGATCTGGCGCAGATTGCATTTGAAATGGGTGTGATACACCATGTCAAAGCGCACCAAAGTGGTGAACAAACGCCAGTCTGCTTCGCTCACCCGATCGCCCGCCAGATAGCGGTGGGTCGCGAGGTGGTCCTCTAGCCAGTCCAGCGTGTCAAACAACGGATGGATCGCCGCGTCATAGGCCGATTGCGTGGTGGCAAACCCCGCCTTGTAGACGCCATTGTTCAACGTGTCATAGATCCGGTCATTGATCGGGGCGATGGTGTCGCGCAGCGGTGCGGCCAATAGTCATCTGTATTGCCCGTCACTTCGTTGAATGCAGAGTTGAACATGCGGATGATTTCCGCGCTTTCATTGCTGACAATGGTCTTTTGCACCTTGTCCCACAGCACCGGCACCGTCACCCGGCCCGTCATGCCGGGATCAGCACGCAAATAGACATCCCGCAAAAAGTCATTGTCATACAGCCGATCGCCGGTGGCACCTTCGAAATCATCGCCAAAGGTCCAGCCATCCGCCAACATTTCGGGATGCACCACCGATACCGAAATATATTCCGTCAGCCCCTTGAGCGCGCGAAAAATCAGCGTCCGATGCGCCCAGGGGCAGGCGTAGCCCACATAAAGATGGTAGCGGCCACATTCTGCCGGGAATCCGCCCTTGCCACTGGGGCCGGGGGCACCATCGGCGGTAATCCAGTTGCGAAATTTTGCCTCGGCGCGTTCAAAGCTGCCGCCGGTCGACTTGGTATCATACCACGTGTCATGCCATTCGCCGTCAATCAAAAGTCCCATGTCATGCCTCCTTGGCCTGTTTGCTGTTGTTCCAAGACCTAGAGACTTCACAAATCGAAGAAACTGGTGTCAGGGCGCAAGACTTGCGCATTTTCGAACAATAGGCCTGAAAAGGGCGGGGGAATTGCCGTGTTTCGGCGTTAATCTTCTGAATTTATTATATTAATGATAACGCTCCCGCCGCACAGAATGTGCCTTCGCCGCGCCGGGAGTTTTGATCAAATCGGCGTATGTGGTGCCGTCGACGCGGCGAAAGCTGTTATTGCAGGTCGGAAAACGCGCTCTGAAGCCGTTCGACCGCTTCGACGATACGCGACCGTTGGGTGCCAAAGTTGAACCGCAGAAAGGTCTCGCCGCCCTTGCCAAAGGTCGGGCCGTGGCTGACGGCGATGCGCGCGTCCTTTTCGACGCGGCGCAGCAGTTCGGATTGATCCATTCCGGTGCCGGAAAAATCGACCCAGGACAGATAGGTCGCCTCTAGCGGCATGGAGCGTACACCGGGCAGGGCATTCAATCCCTCGTCGAGCAATTTGCGATTGCCATCAAGATAGGTCACCAGCTCATCAACCCAGGCCGCACCCTCCGGGCTATAGGCCGCGGTGGCCATGACCAGACCAAAAGAATTGGGCGACATGCCCATTGCCTTCATCCGGCTGTTAAATTTCGCGCGCAGACCGGGGTCCTGAATGATCACGTTGCCGGTATGCCCGCCCGCAAGGTTGAAGGTTTTCGAGGTTGCAGTCATCACAATCAGCCGGTCAGAAATGTCGGGGTCGATCACCGGCATCGCAAGGTGTTTGTGACCGGGGTACACCAGATCATGGTGGATCTCATCCGAGACCAACACAAGATCATGGCGTTTGCAGAAATCGGCGACATTCTGCAATTCGCTGCGCGTCCAGACACGGCCACCGGGATTATGCGGTGAACACAGGATCATCATCTTTTCCTGCCCGGACATCCGGGCGTCCCATGCGTCGAAATCCATTTCATAGCGGCCCTCGATCTGGGCCAACGGGCATTCCACGACCTTGCGGTCAGATGCACGGATCACGCGGGCAAAGGCGTGATAGACCGGGGTCATGAGCACAATGCCGTCGCCCGGCTTGGTAAAACTTTCGATGCACATGGATGTGCCGTTCACCAAACCATGTGTGGTAAATATTGCCTCGGCGGGGACATCCCAGCCGTGCCGTTCCTTCATCCACCAGCAGATTGCCGCACGATAGGCGTCTTCATCGCCAAAATAGCCAAAGACCCCATGGTCGGTCATCGTCTGAATCGCGTCCAGAACCGCCTGCGGCGGGCGGAAATCCATATCCGCAACCCACATGGCCAGCCCATCGGTCGGCGACACGCCATAGGTTTTTTCCATCATGTCCCATTTTGAGGAATGGGTGTTCCGCCGGTCGATAATTTCGTCGAAATTCATGGGGTTGTTCCTTTCCGCTTGGCGCCACGCTAGCGGAAATTACCCGGGATTAAGACGCGTTGCGACGCAGAAATTCCATCACGGCGGGACGCACGGTTTCAGCACCGGCCTGACGTTCGGTATCAATGACCTTGCGCAGTTCATCCAGATTCGTGCGGCGCAGAATATGCTTGATTGGCCCGATCGAGGCCGGGCGCATCGACAGCGACCGTAGCCCCATCGCCGCCAGAACCACCGCTTCAATCGGACGCCCGGCATCTTCGCCACAGAAACTGACATGGGTGCCGGAACTGTCACAGCGGGCGATGATCAGCTCGATCAAGCTGAGGAACGAGGTGTTCAGCGTGTCATAGCGCCGCCGCACCCGTTCGTTTTCCCGGTCAGCTGCAAAGAAGAATTGCTTCAGATCATTGCCGCCGATCGACAGGAATTCCACCTCTTCGAAAAACGCATTCGGCGCAAAAGCCAGCGATGGCGTTTCCAGCATCGCCCCGATTTCCAACTTGGAGGGCAGGGTGTGACCCAGGATGCGTTCCCGTTCCAACGTCTTTTCCATTTCGGCGCGCGCCTGGAGGTATTCGCTGTATTGCGCGATAAACGGGAACATGATCGACAGCGGCCGCCCATTCGCGGCGCGCAACAGCGCCTGCAATTGCATCCGCATCACGCCGGGGCGGTCCAAGGCCACCCGAATGGCGCGCCAGCCAAGGGCCGGGTTCGGCTCGTCGGTGGGCTTCATATAGGGCAGGACCTTGTCCGAACCGATGTCCAGTGTGCGGAACACCACACGTTTGCCCTGGGCGGCGTCCAGCACCCCCGAATAAAGCCGTGCCAATTCGGTGCGTCGCGGCATCTGGTTGCGAATGAGGAACTGCAATTCGGTGCGGAACAGGCCGACACCTTCGGCGCCAGAGCCGCTCAGCGACGGCAAATCGGCCATCAGACCGGCGTTCATTTGCAGCGAGATCACCTTGCCGCAGAGCGTTTCCGCCGGTTTGTCCCGGATCGAGGAATACCGCTCCTGGGCCTTGTGCAGCATCGCAATCTTGTCACGGAATGCGGCCACCACGGTGTCATCGGGGCGCAGGTGCGCCACGCCCTGATCGCCGTCCACCATGATGTGGTTGCCGTTCAGGGCCTCGGTTGTGATCCGGCTTGCCTGCAACACCAACGGGATCGCCAGCGCACGGGCAACAATTGCCGCATGGCTGCCGACCGAGCCTTGTTCCAGCACAATGCCTTTGAGTTTGCGGCCATATTCCAGCAATTCGCCGGGGCCGATATTGCGGGCGACGAGGATCGGATCATCCGGCATTTCCGCGCCGGTGACGCTGCCCTGACCGGTCAGAATGCGCAGCAACCGGTTCGACAGATCGTCAAGATCATGCAGCCGTTCGCGCAAATAGGCATCCGGAACCTGCGCCAGACGAGAGCGGGCGGTGCTTTGCTCTTTTTCGACCGCGGCCTCGGCGGACAGACCACGGGAAATGTCCTCTTCCATCCGGCGCATCCAGCTGCGCGAATTGGCAAACATGCGATAGGCTTGCAGCACTTCAAGCTGTTCCGCATCGCCCCCGGCGGCCCCGGCCAGCAATTGATCAACCCCAACCCGCAATTCGTCGACCGCCTCTTTCAGGCGTTCGAGCTCGCGGTGCGGATCGTCGGAAATCGGATTTGTCACCACCACACGTGGTTCGTGCAGCCAGACATGGCCCTCGGCCGCGCCTTCCTGGCCGGTGATGCCGCGCAACATGAAGGGTTGGGTGTGGCGCGCCGACATGGCGGCGCCTTCGCCGACAAAAACCCCCAGCTCGGTCATCTCGGCCAAAACCATGGCCACAACTTCCAGCGCATAAACCTCGTCGGCGGTGAATTCGCGGGCTTCCTTTGATTGCACCACAAGCACGCCCAGCATTTCGCCAAGCCGTTGGATCGGGACACCAAGGAAACTGGAATAAATTTCTTCGCCGGTTTCCGGCATGTACCGAAATCCGGGCGCCTGGGGCGCGTCAGCGGTGTTGATAATCACGCGGCGCGGGCGACACGCCCGACCAACCCCTCGCCAATGCGCATCCGGGTCTGGTGTACCGCTTCGGCTTTCAGCCCCTCGGTGGCGCAAAGCTCAAGCGTTTCCACATCCCGGAACAGATAGATTGAACAGACTTCGGTTCCCATGGAATCCGCCGTCAGATGCACAATCTTGTCGAGCCGTTCCTGACCCGCAGCCTCTTCGGCCATGAGATCACGCAAGCGCCGAAGCAATTTGCGGCTTTCGCTTTCTGTACCGTCCGGCATGGATGTGATGTCCCCTTGGTCGCCGGGTGATCCTACACGCTTGGCTGCGTGCTCGGAAAGAGGCGAATGCGCTATCCGCCTCTTGTCGTATTGTCGCGGCTCCGGGCGGCGTGACCGCGCGCGGGTTACCGGTCGTCAGGGTGCAAAAGTGTCAGGCCGACTTTTCCAGCTCAAAGGCATCATGAAGCGCCTGAACTGCAAGTTCCATATACTTTCGGTCGATCAGCACAGAAATCTTTATCTCTGAGGTTGTAATGACCTTTATGTTCACGCCTTCGTCCGACAGGACCTTGAACATCTTGGCCGCCACACCGGCGTGGCTGCGCATGCCGATGCCGACCACCGAAATCTTGGCCACACCTTCATCCGCCACAATGTCGTTGAAGTTGATCGCGCCGGTGGATTTGGCATCCATCATCGCCTTTTCCGCCCGCTTCACCTGATCGGTGGGGCAAGAGAAGGTCATATCGGTGCGGCCCTCTTCGGCGATGTTCTGGACAATCATGTCCACATTCACCCCGGCATCGGCCAGGGGGCCGAAGATTGCGGCGGCAATGCCCGGACGGTCGGCGACCGAAATCAGGGTCATCTTTGCTTCATCGCGGCTATAGGCCACGCCGGACACAACATTCAGTTCCATGATTTCCTCCTCATCGCAGACGAGCGTTCCGGCCTCGTCGGATTGTTCTTCGAAAGAGCTGAGCACGCGCAGTTTGACATTGTACCGCATCGCCAGTTCGACAGAACGGGTTTGCAGCACCTTGGCACCCAGCGAGGCCAGTTCGAGCATTTCTTCAAATGCGATTTTGTCCAGCTTGCGCGCCTTGTCGCAAATCCGGGGGTCTGTGGTGTAAACCCCGTCCACATCGGTATAGATATCGCAGCGCTCCGCGCCAAAGGCGGCGGCAAAGGCCACAGCGGTGGTGTCCGATCCACCCCGGCCCAGCGTTGTGACCCGGCCATCGGGGCCGATCCCCTGGAACCCGGCGACAACCGCGACCTGCATGCCTTCGGCGAATTTTGCATTGATATTGTCGGTGGGGATTTCGGTAATCCGCGCCGCCGCATGGGTGTCGGTGGTCCGCAGCGGAACCTGCCAGCCCTGCCACGACCGGGCTGGGACATCCATTTCCTGCAGCGTCAGCGCCATCAAACCAGCGGTCACATTCTCGCCCGAGGATACGATGGAATCGTATTCACGGGCATCGAACAGCGGCGAGGTCTCATTGACCAGCCCGACCAGTTTGTTGGTTTCACCGGCCATGGCCGAGACAATGACAATCACGTCATATCCCTTGGCCACCTCTACACCAACGCGTTTGGCCGCGCGGCGAATACGATCAAGCGTGGCGACCGAAGTGCCGCCGAATTTCATCACCAATAGGGGCATGGGTCTTTCCCGCCTTCAAAACATCTGGCGCGGTTTACTGACAAGGCAGGAAAAGAGCAAGTGGGCGGGTGGTTCGTGGCTGTTCGTTTCCTGCACAGGCACCGGGGCGCAGAACGAACCCCGCACCAACGCCCCTCAGTTCGATTTGCGCCCCAGCGGAAAGGGCAGGGGGGCGATATTCACCCCATCTTCGATCAATTTGCGGGCTTCTTCCGGTTTTGCCTCGCCATAGATGGACCGTTCTGGGGCCTCGCCGACATGCATGGCGCGGGCTTCGCGGGCGAAATCGCCGCCGACATAATCCGAATTCTTCTCGACATGGTCCTTCAACCGCGCCAGCGCCTGTTCGGCCGGTGATGACGGCGTCGACAAGGGGCCAGCCGACGGCGCGGGCCGCGCGCCGGATGATGGTTCCGCCTCTTGCTTGGTCTGGTGTTCGGCATCTGGCGCGGCGCTGCCATGTGACACACGTGGCGCCATTATGTCCCTGTCGACATCGCTGCTGCCACAGACAGAACAGGCCACCATGCCGGCGGCTTTCAGTTTGTCAAAGGCGGCACCAGACTGAAACCAGCTTTCGAACCGGTGATTGTCTGCGCATTTCAGGGCATAATGAATCATGTCAGATGTCCAAAGGTCGGTCACCTAGACTTAAACATTGTGACGTGAAGATCAACTGAACCGATCCGATTTCGCGATAAACTCCGGTGTTGCGGTGGCTTACAAGCGGAGCCGTCTGGGATCGAAATGCAGCAGGATATGTTTCAATTCCGGTTCACTGACCAATGCGGCGGCGCTGGCGGGGGGCATCCATTTCATCCGGCGTTGGCCGGCCTCGGGGAAATTGTCGTGCATGCGTTTGACCCGGATCGGATAGACCATCGCCACACAGGGCAGATCGCCGGATCGGGCGCTGAGTTTCATGTAGGAATACACACCAACACATTGGTTATAGGCCCGGCCCATCACACCGGCCTCTTCCCAGGCTTCGATGGCCGCGCCCTGGGCCGGGGTGACGCCGTGACTGGGCCAGCCTTTGGGAATGATCCAGCGTTTGCGCCCGCGTGACGTGATCAGCAGAACCTGGGTGCGGTTGTTGACAATGCGAAAGCAAAGAGCGGCGAATTGCGCCCGTATCTCTTCCTTTTGGTGCGGCCGGATCGCCAGCGGCAACTGAGATTTTTCATGATAGGACATTGCCCGCCGTCCCCCCCTGTTACAACGAGATTAGGCAGTTTCCGAGGCGCAGGCTACTGGTGAAATTGTAACAAGATCGTAAAACCGCTCAGGCCGCTGTGCCCCCGGTTCAGGCCGCCATATTTGCCAGCAACTTTGCCATCACGGTGTCCAGACCAGAGGGGTGATCCAACTGGTCATGGGCCATGCGGCGCATCGCATCCCGGCGGTCGGGGTCGCGGGTCTGGATCAGCACACGGGTCAGATCCTCGGCGGAATGCACCTGAATTGCTGCGCCAGACACATCCAGCCGCCGGAAGATGGTGGTGAAATTGGCAATATCCGGGCCATGCAACAAGGTGCTGTCAAACACCGCCGGTTCAAACGGCGTATGCCCGCCCTTGTCGACCAATGTGCCCGCGATAAAGGTTGTGCCGGCCAATTGATACCACAGCGGCATTTCACCCAGCGTATCGGCAATATAGACCGCCTTGGCGCGCGGCGGATCGCCCGCAGAGCGCAGAGCAGATTCCAGCCCCGATTTCCGCGCCAGTGTCGACACCTGGGGTCCGCGTTTGGGGTGGCGCGGGGCCACGATCAATCGTGCCTCCGGGTCGATTTTCAGCAGGTTCAAATGGGCCTGGAACACGATTTCCTCTTCGCCCGGATGGGTCGAGGCCGCCAACCATGTGCGGTCGCGGGCAAAAGCCTTTTTCAGGGTTTCGTCGGGCATCAGTTCCGGCGGGGGGCGGTAAAAGGCCTTGAGATCCAAGACCGGGCCAAGCTGACGCGATGTCAGGCCGAGATGCATCAATCGCCGCCGCGTGCCTTCGTCCTGGGGCGAAACATAGGTCAGCCGCTCCAATACCCGGGCCGCCAGTGTCGACACCCGCCGCCAGGTCTGGGCGGTGTCACGCGACAGACGTGCGCCAACGGCAAAGACGGGCAGACCCTTGGCCGACATCGCCAGAATACGGTTGGGCCAGAATTCGCTTTCCAACAATACATGTGCCTGCACATGGTAGAGCTGCCGCATCAAAACCGCGGCCCAGCGGGTGTCCAGCGGCGCCAGACGCACGGTCAGCCCCGGAAGGTCCCATTTCCGGGCCAGATCACGCCCGGTCAGCGAATTGGTGGTCACCAGAAGTTTCAGATCGGGGCGTTCGGCCCGATAGGCCTTTAGCACCGGCAGGGCCGACAGAAGTTCACCGTTCGAGGCCGCATGCAACCAGACATGACGGCCCGCCGCACGGCCCGGCGCAATGCCGATCCGCTGTGCCCAATCGCCCAGCCGCTCTTGCCCCCGAAGAACCCGCAACAGCAACAGCAACGCCACTGGCCCCCAGGCCAGGCAAATGAACAACCGGTAAAACGGCATGGCCGACACACGTATCAAAGGTCAGAGATCCCTGGCTAGATTGCGAAGTTGGAATTTCTGGATTTTGCCGGTCGAGGTTTTGGGAAGCTCTTGGAAAACCACCTTTTTGGGGGTTTTGAAGCTGGCCAGCCGACTGCGGGCAAATGCGATCAGATCACTTTCAGTTGCCACATGCCCGTCCTTCAATTCCACAAACGCACAGGGCACTTCGCCCCATGTGTCGTCCGGTTTCGCCACCACAGCAGCAAGACTGACCGCCTCATGCGCCATCAACGTCGCTTCGACTTCGACCGAAGAGATGTTTTCGCCACCTGAAATGATGATGTCTTTTGCCCTGTCCGCGATTTGGATATAGCCATCTGAATGCTGGATTGCCAGATCGCCAGAGTGGAAATAACCACCACGAAAGGCTTCTTGTGAGGCGGCCGGGTTTTTATAGTAGCCTTTCATCACCGCATTGCCGCGAAACATGATTTCGCCCTGGTGGCGGGCGTTCATGTCCACCTGTTGCATCGTATCGGGGTCCAGCACGGTTATTTGCTCCATCATGGGCATGGCGACACCCTGACGCGCCTTGATCGCGGCGCGGTTGTCCCCTGCCAGATCCTGCCAATCCTCGTCCCGCCAGGTGCATTCCGTTGCGGGGCCATAGGTTTCGGTCAGGCCATAAACTTGGGTGATATTGAAACCCATTGGTTCGATCTTGGCCAGAATTGCCGGGGCCGGCGGGGCGCCAGCGGTGAAAACTTCTACAGTGTGATCAAATTCGCGCCGGTCTGATTCGACTGCGTTGATCAGCAGGTTCAGCACAATCGGCGCACCGCCAAAATGGGTCACACCTTCGTCGGCTATGGCGTCGAAAATTGCGGCGGCGGTGATGTCGCGACAACAGACCAATGTGCCCCCGAGCAGGGGCATCATCCAGGTGTGGCTCCAGCCGTTGCAATGAAACAGCGGCACGATGGTCAGATAGGTCGGATAAAGCGCCATGCGCCAGGAAATCGGCTGGGCCATCGCGCTGAGGTAGGCACCCCGGTGATGGGACACCACGCCCTTGGGCCGCCCGGTTGTCCCGGAGGTGTAGTTGAGCGCGATACTTTCCCATTCGTCGCTGGGCATCACCCAGTCAAAGTCTGCATCGCCAGTTTGCAGGAAGGATTCGTATTCGACATGCTGGCCACTGGCCGAGACACCGGCGTGGGGGTCGGCCACTTCGATGATGCCAGGGGGCGGGCCCTGCATCCGGTCGATTGCATCCTCCAGCACCGGCAGGAACTGGGGATCGACCAGAACGATCCGCGCCTCGCCATGATCCAGAATATAGGCGATTGTGTCGGCATCCAGCCGGGTGTTGATGGTGTTGAGGATCGCACCACAGGCCGGCACGCCAAAATGCGCCTCGGCCTGGGCCGGAAGGTTGGGGATCACCGTGGCCACCACGTCGCCCGGTTCAATGCCCGATTTGGTCAGGGCCGACGCCAGCCGCGTGCAGCGCGCAAAATATTCGCCATAGGTCTTGCGGTGGGGGCCATAGATCACCGCCAATCGGTCGGGAAAGATCCGATTGGCCCGGATCAGCATCGACAAGGGCGTCAGCGGCACATAATTCGCGGCGTTCCGCTCCAGCCCGGTTTCATCCTTCAGCCAGCCCATCGCGTCCTCCTATTTGTGCAGGTTGTTATTTTTATAAGCCAAGACAAAACCCCCGCAAGTCAGCATCGACGCGGCCCGTTTGACCCGTCAGGGGGCTCAGGCGTATCAGATGGGGGCAGGGCGCGGCGTTGACGGTTAGAAATTGCGCATGGCCGCTGGCCCGGCTAGCCTTGCGGTATGATTATTTCCCGCGGTCGGCGCTATATCTTTGTTCATATTCCCAAAACCGGCGGCACCGCGATGGCCTTGGCGCTTGAGGCGCGGGCCATGGCCGATGACATCCTGATTGGTGACACGCCAAAAGCCCGCAAGCGGCGGGGGCGGGTGAAATCGCTGACGGCGCGGGGGCGGTTGTGGAAACATGCCACGCTTGCGGATATCGACGGCATTGTCAGCCCGGCGGAATTTGACGATTTTCTGATTTTCACACTGGTGCGCAACCCCTGGGATCGCATGGTGAGTTATTACCATTGGCTGCGGACCCAATCCTTTGACCATCCGGCGGTGGGCCTGGCGCAAAGTCTGGATTTTCCTGCCTTCTTGCGCGATGGCTCGGTCCAGACCAGCATGTCCGCCGCTCCGGCGGCGCGCTATGTCACCGATGCCCAGGGGCAGGAACGCAAAACGCTGTTTTTGCGGCTGGAACATCTGGCAGAGGATCTGGCGCCGCTGCAGGCGCATCTGGGGTTTGCGCTGGACATACCGCATGCCAATCAATCGGATCGCGCGGCGGATTACCGGGGGTATTACAGCGACGAAGAGGCCGCCATCGTGTCCCGGATATGTGCCCGGGACATCGAAAGATTTGGCTACCGTTTCTGACGTCTGATCACCGGACCAGCATCCGCGGCGCAGTCGGGGATCAGTCGTGTTTGCGTGGAAACCGCAGCGCATAATACGCATCAGAGAGCCAGTTTACATGTGGCCGGTTCCAGTCGAGCCGGTCGCGCAGCAGCATTGATCGTGCATAAGCGATGTTCATCATTTGCCCTTTTCTTTTTCTTTGTGGTGACTTAGCATGTGCATGCATTGTCTATGCGATGTATATACACTATCAGATCACAAAAATCAAGACAAAGGCCCGGCCGGTGAATAAAAAAACGGATGAAAAGCGCGTAGGCAACAAAGATGCGCAACTTATCTTGCGTCTGGACAAGACCGAGCGCGACGCATTTGTGGCCCTTTGCAAAGACATGGACACCACCGCCGCCCGCGAGATCCGTCACTTCATTCGCAAGTTCATGAAAAAAAACCGCGAACTCGGTTTGATCCCGGGGCTTGGGTCGCGCACCGCTCAGGTCGCGCGCCGCATCGTGGCCGTCAGCACACCCATTGCAATCAAAGCAGCGCCGCCAAAGCGGGTGATTGTCGTGATCACCTGCGGGCGGGAAATCATCCGACGCAACCGGTCGGCCAGCAGCGCATAGGCCAGCGCGTTTACCGTGGCCAAAGTCACAAAAGTGGCGGTCAACAGCGCGAATTGCGGCAGCAGCGGCGCCGCGCTGTCGACGAATTGCGGTACAAAGGCGATGAAAAACGCGATTGATTTCGGGTTGAGCGCGGTCACCGCAGCATTGTGGCTGAACACACTGCGCGCGGTCACATCGGCGTGCATTTGGTCAGATGCGAGACCCTTGCTTGGGGCCGAGCGGATCAATTTGACCCCCAGCCAGATCAAATAGATCGCGCCAATCCATTTCAGCACCGTGAACAGCGTCGCCGAGGCCAGCACCAATGCGCCCAACCCGGCGAGAGACGCCGACATTGCAATGAAATCCCCGGTCGCCACCCCAGCCGCCGAGGCCACAGCCACACTGCGCCCCTTGGACAGCGCATAGCTCAGCACCAAAAGCACCGTGGGGCCGGGGATCAGCAACAGGGCCGTCGAGGCCGCGACGAAGGTCAGCCAGATGTGCAGATCCATTTATGCCTCACTGGGGTGCAAAACCCGCCCCGCCACCGCATCCAGCCGCGCGACCAGCTCCGGGTCGCGTTTGTCCGGCGCCGTCATGATGGCAAATTCCAGCGCCCGGTCACAGCCATGCGGGCAGGGCGCGCGGTCCGGCCCCAGAAGCGCAGGCAAACGCCCGACCAGATCGCGGCCTTTGCTGGCATTGCCGGTCAGGGTGGCAATGATCTGGGTCACATCGACCTCGCCATGATCGGGATGCCAGCTGTCATAATCGGTGATCATCGCGACGCTGGCATAACAGAGTTCGGCCTCGCGGGCGAGTTTCGCTTCGGGCATATTGGTCATGCCGATCACATCCGCGCCCCAGCTTTCGCGGTACATCTTTGATTCCGCGAGTGTCGAAAACTGCGGCCCCTCCATCGCCAGATAGGTGCCGCCATCATGCACCTTGATCCCGGCGTCACGCGCCGCAGTCAAACAAGCCGCCGACAGGCGCGGGCACGTCGGATGTGCCACGCTGACATGCGCTACACAGCCGGTGCCGAAAAAGCTTTTCTCGCGGGCAAAGGTCCGGTCGATGAATTGGTCGACAATGACGAAATCGCCCGGCGCCATTTCCTCGCGGAAGGAACCACAGGCCGACACGCTGATCACATCGGTCACGCCAATCCGTTTCAGCGCATCAATATTGGCGCGATAGGGCACGGTGGTCGGTGAATGCACATGGCCCCGGCCGTGGCGCGGCAGAAATGCCATTTTCACCCCGCCCAGAACCCCGGTCAGGATCTGGTCCGACGGCGCGCCAAACGGGCTTTCGACCGTGATCCATTGTGCCTGATCCAGGCCATCAATGTCATAGATCCCCGACCCGCCGATCACCCCGATCATTGTCTCTGCCATTCGAACCTCCGGTTTTGCGCTTTTCGGTGACATCCTTAGTCAACGCAGAAACAAGCGCAACCAGACTTGTCCGGGCGCAACCGCTGTCCGGCATCTGTTCGGGATCTGGCCGGTCTCTGTGGCGCGGTTGCGAAATTGCCCCGCATCCGATCTGTCCGCGGGTGCACGGGCTGGCCATTTTCCCTGGGTCGATCTATAGCGCTAGCGCGAACACATGAAAATTCAGGATAACCGCCGATGAAACGCGCTTTGCTGGCATCGTTTGCCAAGGGCTTTGCCATGCCCGACCTCCGTTGGATGCCAGATGAGGGGCTGACCGCTGGTCGGCTTCGCATCGAGCTGCTGTCCGGCCTGACCGTGGCGCTGGCGCTGGTGCCCGAAGCGGTGGCCTTTGCCTTTGTTGCCGGGGTTCACCCGTTGGTCGGGCTTTATGCCGCGTTCCTGGTCGGGTTGATCACGGCGCTGATCGGCGGCCTGCGGGGATGATTTCCGGCGCGACCGGCGCCTTGGCGGTGGTCATGGTGGCCCTGGTGGCGCAACATGGCGTGGAATACCTTTTTGCGACCGTGGTTCTGATGGGCCTGCTGCAAATATTTGCCGGGGCGATGCAATGGGGGAAATTCATCCGATTGGTGCCGCATCCGGTGATGCTGGGGTTCGTCAACGGTCTGGCGATCGTGATTTTCCTGGCCCAGCTGACCCAGTTCAAGGTACCCGGCAGTGTCGAGCTTTCGGGCCACGGCGCGTCCGGCGGTGAATGGCTCAGCGGTCTGCCGCTTTATGTCATGCTCGGGCTTGTCGGGCTGACCATGCTGATCATCTGGGCCACGCCCAAGGTGACCAAGTTCATTCCGGCCCCGCTGGCCGGGATCGGGATCGTAGCCGCGCTGGTCATCGCATTTGGTCTGGATGTCCCACGTGTGGGGGATATGGCGTCGATCCAGGGCGGGCTGCCGACCTTCCATATTCCATCGGTGCCGCTGAATCTGGAAACCTTGCAGATCATCCTGCCTTACGCGGTGATTCTGGCGGCGATTGGCCTGATTAAATCGCTGCTGACGCTGAACCTTGTTGGCGAAATGACCAACAAACGCGGCGGTGCCAGCCAGGAATGTATTGCCCAGGGCATCTCCAACACCGTAACCGGTTTCTTTGGCGGCATGGGCGGTTGTGCGATGATCGGCCAGTCGATGATCAACGTGAAATCCGGCGGCCGCACCCGCGTGGCCGGGATCGCAGCGGCAGTGTTTTTGCTGATCTTCATTCTCTTTGCCTCGCCAATCATCGAACTGATCCCGTTGGCTGCGCTTGTCGGCGTGATGTTCATGGTGGTGATCGGCACCTTTGCCTGGAACTCGATCACCATCCTGCGCAAGGTGCCGCGGATGGATGCCTTTGTCATTCTGCTGGTCACGGCGGTCACCGTCTACGAAGACCTGGCCGTGGCTGTGGTTGTCGGGGTGATCGTGTCGGCGCTGGCCTATTCCTGGAACAATGCGCGGCGCATTCACGCAAAGACACGTGAATCGGTGACCGATCTTGGCGCCAAGGTCTATGAAATCCAAGGTCCGCTGTTCTTTGGTTCGTCCGATGGGTTTGTCGAATTGTTCGATTTCACCGGCGACCCGGATGTGGTGATCGTGGATTTCGCTGCCAGCCGTGTGGTCGACCAATCCGCGCTTCAGGCGATCGAAGCTGTTGCCGGCAAATATGAAGAGGCTGGCAAGCAGATCAAACTGCGCCACCTCAGCCGTGACTGTCACCAATTGCTGACCAAGGCGGGGCATCTGATGGTCGATAGCGACGATGACCCCGATTATGAATTGGCGGTGGACTACAACGTGCGCACCGGCATTCTGGGCGGGCACTAACCCGGTCCAAAGGCCGGGCAGGTTCGGGGAAAACTCCTCCCGAACGGCGGTTGATGGCCCTAGACCCGGACCGCCCAGGTCCCCCCAATGATCGGCAGCGCGCGCCGCTGCCCAGTTTGAACCGCGCCAATCCCGGCGCGGTTTCCGTATCTACCGCCCCCAAATCCAGCCGCGTCACGCCCAGACGCGCCAAGGCGATCATTGCCCGCCACATCACCAGATGATGCGCCGACAGCTGTCGCCCGGATTTGCCGTTCCATCCAATGTGATATGTCGCCACTTGCCCGTGGATGAAAAACAGCATGGCGGCCAATGCCGCTCCACCCAGATGTGCCTCGAACAACCGCGCCGAGCCGCCATTGGCGCGGGCAAAGGCGGTGGAAAACGCCGCAGGATATCCGCGATATCGGTTTTTCACCTGCTGCGCCACATCCGCACGCAGAAGCCAATGATCGGGGTCAGTCGGCATGGCGGAATGACGGATTTCGATCCCGCTTGCGGTGGCCCGATTCAACCGGTTGCGCCATTTTTGGGCCATTTGGCCCTTCATCTCGGCGGCGCTCGTGCCGAGCGCGAGTTCTGCGATAAAGGCCGGGTGGCGCAGCATGACGCCCGGATGCCCCCGCGACCGGGCATCTGCACGGCCCTTTGCCTCCGTTTCAGCATTCACCAGAAACAGACGACAGCCAGATTTTTCCCGGATATGTGCCAGATCCTGCCGGGTGACATCCGCCCGTGAAATCAATCCGACCTCGACCGGGCCAAACCGCCGCCGCATCAGCTGAAATTCCCGTCCCGTGCCAGAAGATGATAGCCGCAGCGGCGGGCGCCCCAAATGGGTCAGCGCTGCCCCGAACGCCGGGTGCTGCTGCAGGGGCGCCAATTGCAAAGCGGCCAGATGAGAGGGGTGACAGGACATGCCGTCATTAACCGCTGATTTAGATTAAATGCGGATTAAGGACAATATGAAAAAATACCATGTGATGGGCGTGCATGCGCCAACACCGCGCCTGACCCTGATCGGGCTGACCATACTGGCATTCGCTCTGGCGCTGCCGGTGGGCGGCGTCCTGTGGCTGGCAGAATGGCTCTGGTGGTGACCGGTCCAAAAGCAAACCGATCTTCTTCTGTTCAAAAATATCCCGGGGTGCGCGAGGGGCTGGCCCCTCGCTCCCGTCTTCAGCCCAGTTGCACCAACGCGTGACGCTTCTTGCCGGCCGACAATTTGATCGGCGACGACAGCGCACCGCTGTCAATCATCAACCCGGCATCGGTCAAGGGCTGATCATCCAGTCGCGCGCCATTCTCGGAAATCAGCCGCTTGGCCTCTTTGCCGGATTTCGCCAGACCAGAGCGGACAATGACCTGAACGATCGACATCCCGTCGCCCAACTCCTCTGCCGACAAGGTCAGCGTTGGCAAATCATCCCCGACACCGCCTTTTTCAAACACGTCGCGCGCCGTGGCTTCGGCTGTCGTGGCCGCCTCGGCCCCGTGGCACAGCGCGGTGACCGCATTGGCCAGAACAATCTTGGCTTCGTTGATCTCGGACCCGGCCAGTGCGCCCATGCGGTCGCATTCATCGACCGGAATTCGGTATAAAGTTTCAGAATTGGCCGACATCCGCATCCGTGGTATTGCGCCAAAACTGCCAGAACTCATAGGGGCTGCGCATGTCGCCGTTCAGCCAGATCGCCCCATCGGCGGTCTTGCCCATTTTCTTGCCGTCGCTGGTGGTCAAAAGCGGCGAGGTCAGCCCGTAAATCTCGTGATCCAGCACCCGGCGCGTCAGGTCGATCCCATTGACGATATTGCCCCATTGGTCGGAACCGCCCATCTGGACCAAACAGCCGTACCGCCGGTTCAGCTCAAGAAAATCATAGGCTTGCAGGATCATGTAGTTGAATTCCAGGAACGAAAGCGATTGTTCCCGGTCCAGCCGCGATTTCACGCTTTCAAACGCCAGCATCCGGTTGACCGAAAAATGCCGCCCGATGTCGCGCAGAAAATCGAGGTAATTCAACCCGTCCAGCCATTCGGCGTTGTTCAGCATCAAGGCCGCATTGTCCGGCCCGACCGCTTCGCTGCCGGAGGGCACAGATGTCCCTTCGTCATAGCTCAGGTATTTGGCAAAAACCTGTTTGATGCCCGCAATATTGGCGTCGATCTGATCCGGTGTCAGCAGCGGGCGCTCGTCGGCGCGAAACGATGGGTCCCCCACCTTGGTGGTGCCGCCGCCCATCAGGGTGATCGGTTTGTTGCCCGTCTTCTGCAACCAGCGCAGCATCATGATCTGGATCAGCGACCCGACATGCAGCGATTTTGCCGTGGCATCAAATCCGATATAGGCCGGCATCCCGCCCTTGGCGGCGGCCTCGTCCAATCCCTGATAATCGGTGCAGTCGGCCAAAAAGCCACGCTCGATCATGGTGGCCATGAAATCCGATTTGGGATGGTAGGTCATGTCGTCTCTCCGGTATGGTCGCGACAAGGCTATAAAGCCCACAAGGCGCGAGGAAAAGGGCATGTTGAAGACAGGCATGGTAACGGCGTTGGGCGCAATGTCTGGCACATCACTGGACGGGGTGGATGCGGCGGTGATCCGCACCGATGGCCAAACCATCGAAAGCTTCGGTCAAAGCCGGTATCGCGCCTATAGCGACGACGAACGCGATGTGCTGCGCGCGGCCCTTGGGCGCTGGCCGGATGAGGATGTGACCGCCGCGCTTGCGGTGGTCCAGAACAGCCATATCGAAGCATTGTCAGGCTTTGATGCCGAAATCGTCGGGTTTCACGGCCAGACGCTGGCGCATGACCCCGCCGGGCGCGGCACCCATCAACTTGGCGATGGGGGCGCGCTGTCCCAGGAGCTTGGCCTGCCGGTGGTCTGGGATTTCCGCTCGGCGGATGTGCGGTTGGGGGGCCAGGGCGCGCCGCTGGCACCGTTTTATCATTTCGCCTGCGCCAAATGGATCGGGGCAACCGCGCCGGTGGCGTTTCTGAACCTTGGCGGGGTCGGCAATATCACCTGGGTCGATCCAACCAAACCGACGCCTGAAACCCCGGGCGCCTTGCTGGCCTTTGACACCGGCCCGGCCAATGCACCGTTGAATGATCTGATGATGGAACGACGCGGTCTGGCCTATGACAAGGATGGCGCGCTCTCGCGTCAGGGCAACGTGGTCGACGGGGCGCTGGAATTGTTTCTGGAAGAGGGCTATTTCCTGAAAATCCCGCCCAAGTCGCTGGACCGAAATGACTTCTCTGTCATGCTGGATCTGGTCCGTGAATTGGCAGACGCCGATGCCGCCGCCACAATGTGTGCCATGGCTGCCAGTGCGGTCATGCGGGGCATGGAACATTGCCCCAGCCCGCCAAGCGCGCTTTACGTCACTGGCGGCGGGCGGCAAAACCCGGTGATGATGCAAATGCTCGGGGTTTCACTGGACTGCCCGGTCCTGCCGGTCGAAGCGGTGGGCCTGGATGGTGACATGCTCGAGGCCCAGGCCTTTGCCTATCTCGCGGTGCGCGTGGCGCGGGGGCTTGCGACCTCATCGCCGACAACAACCGGCGTGCGCGCGCTTGTGGGCGGTGGCGAAATCTCGACGCCAAACGCCTAAGGTCCTGACACCGGGGCTTCTTCTGTTCAAAAATATCCCGGGGGAGGCCAAAGGCCGGGGGCAGAGCCCCCACAATCAAAAGCGGGGCAGAGCCCCCAATCGAAGGCGGGGCAGCGCCCCGGGAAACCCCGCCCGGGCCTATTCGCCGGGGCGCTTCAGCGAAAACACTTCGCGCACAGCGGAATAGTCGCGATATCCCAGCCGCGTCAGCGGCGCGTACCGCGTGACGTCCAGCATGCCATCCACCAGATAGTCATCGCCGATATGCACGCCCACAACTTCGCCAAGCACCAGAAAATTTGCCGCACCTTGCAAGGTGACGATCTGGGTCAATCGACATTCCAGCGACGCCGGGCTGTCGATCACACGTGAACAGGCGATCTCCTGGCAATCTGCACGGGCAATCCCGGCGTGGTCAAATTCATCCACCTCACGCGGCCAGGGCCCGGAGCTTTGGTTCATCACATCGCGTTGTTCAAATGCAACGATGTTGACGCAAAACACACCGGTTTCGCGAATATTGGCCACGCTGTCCTTGGTGTCCCCGCGATCGTCCTTGGCCGAGGTCGACGAAAACATCACCTGCGGCGGGGTATAGGCGACCGCATTGAAGAACGAATAGGGGGCCAGATTATCCTGACCGTCCTGGCCACGGGTGGCGATCCAGCCGATCGGCCGTGGCGTGACAATGGCGTTGAACGGATTATGCGGCAGACCGTGGCCGTCTGCGGGGCGATAGAACATTCGGAAATCCTTTGGCTTTACCCAAGACCTAACTGCATGTTACCCGCGTTTCCACCCATACCGTTAAAGGACCGACCCAGTGATCCATCTGCGCAGAGAAACAGCCGAGGATTGGTGGGCCGTCGAGGCGCTTTTCGATCTGAGTTTTGCGCCCGGCCGGACAGCGCTCAGCTCTTATCGTCTGCGGGATGATGTGCCGCCGGTGGCGGAATTGTCGACATTGGCGGTGGATGATCTGGGAATTATTGGCGGCGCCATTCGCTATTGGCCGGTCCGGGTCGGCGGGCAGGCGGCGCTTTTGTTGGGTCCGGTTGCGGTTCACCCGACCCGCCAGGGCGAAGGCGTGGCCGCCGCCCTGATCCGTGATTCGATGATTCGCGCCGCGGAATTCGGCTGGACACGGGTGATGCTGGTGGGGGATGCGCCCTATTATTCACGCTTTGGCTTTGAAAAACTGGACGGGGTCGAAATGCCGCCGCCAACCAACCCGGACCGGGTTCTTGGCTATGCTTTGGTCACAGGCGCTTGGGACGGGATCACCGGCGAAGTGACGCCCTGGGCCCAGCAAGCTTGAAATTTTCGCCGGACACCCAATGTAAATACCAGTAACATGGGGTGGCACGATGACGGGAACTGAGCTGATTTCACCAAATACGGCCTTGGAACTGGATGTTCTGGTCCAGCGTTACCGACGGGCTGGCGGTGTTGGCATTCAAGTGCTCAATCTGATGGGCACACAGGCAGAAAACTTGCTGGAACATCTACCGGACGGGGTCAAGAATCGGCTGGAGACCGCGACCGAACGTGCCCTTGCCATCGCGATGGATGCCGCCAGCCAAAGCCGGGGCCGCGTCGGTGACGCGCCGGGGTGGTTGAACCGGGCGGTGACCACGGCGATGGGCGCGGCGGGGGGATTTGGTGGGCTGCCGTCGGCGCTGGCGGAATTGCCGGTGACCACCACCGTGCTGTTGCGCGCAATCCAAGGTATCGCTGCGGAACATGGTTTTGACCCGGAGGATGCCGAAATTCGGGCCGAATGTCTGGCGGTTTTTGCCGCGGCCGGTCCGCTAGAGCATGATGACGGCGCCAATATGGCCTTTCTGTCGGCCCGTGTGACCCTGACCGGGGCGACGGTCAATGCCATGATCGCCCGTATCGCGCCCCGGCTTGCCACTGTGCTTGGCCAAAAGCTTGCGGCGCAGGCGGTGCCGGTGGTGGGTGCGGTGGCCGGGGCGGCGACCAATTTCGCCTATACCAGCTATTATCAGGAAATCGCCCATGTGCATTTTGCCCTTTTGCGCCTCGCCCGGGCCGAGGGCATCCCGCGTGAGGCCTTGGTGAATGATCTGCGATTGCGGTTGGCGATCACGACGCGGTGATCGCCAATTTTCTGGTCTGACAGCGGCGTGAATTGAAATATGCCCGAAATTGGTGCAAACTGGGGCAATCGCGGCAACGCCGGTCGTTTCGAAACCGGCACCGCAGAACATGAGGGCAGATCATGAAACAGGTGCTATTTTCCGCCATCGTCGCAGCGATGCTGGCGCCAATCCTTGCAAGCGCGGTGTCGGCGGGCCCGATCAGCCGGGCCTGCGTGACATCCGGTCGACAGGCGGCCAATTCGCGGCTTTGTGGCTGTATTCAAAGCGTGGCGGACGCGGCTTTGTCCTCCTCCGACCAGCGTTTGGCGGCCAGATTCTTTCGCGACCCCCATATGGCGCAGGAAATCCGCCAATCGGATCGCGCCCATCATGAATCCTTTTGGAAACGCTACAAGCTGTTCGGCACGAAGGCAGAGCAGCTTTGTGCGCGCTACTAAGCGCTGAATTTACGGCTGGATCTATAACTGGCACCGCAGCAATTAAGCCATGCTGCGGTCTTAGCCTGCTGCGCGATTCCCTGTTTGTTTCCAACTGTCTTGGCGAATGTCGGCGGTGCGTGCATGGCCCTCCATGCCTTCTGCGCGACTGATCGTGGCACAGGCATCGGCCAGATCGGGGCAGGCGCCACCGCGCATTTCCTGCCAGGTAACGCATTTCAGGAATTTGTGCACCGACAACCCGCCGGTGTAGCGCGCCGCGCCTGATGTGGGCAGCACGTGGTTTGGTCCTGTGGCCTTGTCGCCAAAGGCAACGGTGGTCTGCGCCCCAAGAAACAGCGCGCCATAGCTGCGCAGTCGGTTGCGCCAATAATCCAGATCACCCGCCTGAACATGCAGATGTTCCGGCGCGCGGAATCGGCATAATCCGCGGCCTCTTCCCGGCTGTCGCAGACCACCACCTCGCCAAGGTCACGCCAGGCCCGATCCGCCGCCGCGCGATTCGGTTCTGGCAGGGTGGCAATCAGCCGGGGCACGATGGCAATCACCTGTTCGGCGACCTCCGGCGATAGGGACGCCAGCCAGATCGGCGAATTGGCGCCATGTTCCGCCTGACCCACCAGATCCCAGGCCACGGTTTCCGGATCGGCGTCGCCGTCGGCAATCACCAGACTGTCTGTGGGACCGGCAAACATGTCGATCCCGACAGGGCCGAACATTTGCCGCTTGGCCTCGGCGACAAAGGCATTGCCGGGGCCCACCAGAATATCGGCGCCGGGGGTCTCAAACAGCCCCTGCGCCATGGCCGCAATCGCCTGCACCCCGCCCAGGTTCAGAACACGGGTGGCCCCGGCCAGATGCATGGCAAACAGGATCGCATCGGGTATCGCATCGCCTCTGGGGGGCGAGGCCACAGTGATATGGCGCACCCCCGCGACCCGGGCCGTGGTGATTGTCATCAGGGCAGAGGCAATATGGGCATATCGCCCGCCCGGCACGTAACATCCGGCGGTCGACACCGGGATGAGCTTTTGCCCGGCAAACAGCCCCGGCCGAATCTCTGTTTCAAATTCCTGAAATGATCCGCGCTGCGCCGTGGCAAAGTGGTGAATGTTTTCATGCGCAAAATGAATCGCCGCCCGCAGTTCCGGGGCGACGCGCGTGCCCGCCGTGCGCAGCATCTCTTCCGGCACCACAATGTCCCCCTGCCAGCGATCCAGCGTTGCTGCATAGTGGCGCACAGCATCCTCGCCCCCGGTTTTTATCCGCGCCAACATCGCAGCGACGGTCGCGGTGACCTCGGGCGGTGTGCCGTTGTGATGGGTCATTGCGGTCTTGAGCGGCTTAATGGTCATGGTGGACCTCATGCTGTGGCTTGAATTGGCCGGGTGATACATTCACAAATGATAAAACTGGCAAAAGGATGGGTGATGCTGGCCAAAGGCGTGACATTGCGAGGGCTGGAGGTATTCGAAGCACTCGCCGAAAGTGGATCTGTGGCCGGTGCGGCGCGGGCAACCGGGCTGAGCCAGCCGGCGGTCAGCCAGCAAATGCGCAATCTTGAAACCGCGCTTGGCACTGCATTGGTGGATCACTCGAAACGCCCGATGCAGCTCACACCGGCGGGGCGTTCCTTCCTGACCCGGACCGAGGTGGTGCTGGGACAATTGCGTCTGGCGCAGAGTGAGTTGACGGTGATGGATCTGGCGCATCTGTCGACGCTGAACCTTGGGATGATTGACGATTTCGACAACGACCTGACGCCGCGTTTGGCGACCCTCCTGGCCGAGAGTTTGACGCGCTGCCGGTTCAAGCTGATTTCGGCCCCCAGCCATGAAATCAGCAGCGCAATGCGCGACAGCCGGTTGCATATCGCCGTGGCCGCCGCCACCGGAGAAGTCATTGAAAACGTGACGGAATACCCGCTTGTGCGCGATCCATTCATCTTTGTCGCCCCGCGCGAGGCCGGTGACAACGTCGCCGATGTCATGGCCCAACTGCCATTCTTGCGGTACGATCGGGACCAATTGATTGGTCGCCAAATCGAGGCCCAGATGGCGCGGCTCAAGCTGACCTATCCCAGCCGGTTCGAAATCGGCTCGCATCCGTCGCTGATGGCATTGGTCGCCCGTGGCATGGGATGGGCGGTGACCACCCCACTGGGCTATATGCGGTCGGCGCGAATCCATGATTCCCTTGCGGCGCATCCGCTGCCCTTCGCGCCGTTTTCGCGCAATATTTCGCTGTTCGCCAGCGCCGATTGGTCCGATGATGTCCCTCGCGAGGTCGCCCGCACCGTGCGCCGATTGGTGCAGGATCTGATGATCACCCCGGCCCATATCCAGCTGCCCTGGTTGCAAGACCAACTGCGCGTCATCGACACCTAGGGGCGATGGTGGCTGTGGTCGTCTGGACCGGTGGATGTCGGAATCACTGCGGATCATGCCCAACAACCTGAGCGTCATCAGGCCTTCCGACAATGTCGCGGTCGTTCTCTTTGAAAAGAGAGATCTGCAAATTCACAAAAGCTGAAACTCGGGGCCCGTGCCGGGCGGGCTGAATGGCGCAAGCCCTTTCAGTTCGCCAGTGGCGCAGTCACCATGGCTCAGGCGTCAAGGAACGCCCGCACAGAGGCCTCGAACTCTCGCGGCTTTTCCGCATGCAGCCAGTGACCAGCCCCGACCAGTTTCGCGAACCGTGCCTTGGGAAACAACGCGCGGATCGCTGGCCTGTGCTCAGGCAGGACATAGTCTGACTCCGCACCGGACAAAAACAACGCCGGGCCGTCAAATACGCCAGAGACTTCGGGAAACCCGATAATCTTGTCCATATCCCGCGCCAGAACATCGAGATTGAGCTTCCATCGCTTGCCCGCCACATCAAGCGATTGGGTGAAAAAGCTCTGAAGCGTCGGGTCGTCGACATGTCGCGCCAATTGCGCCAAGGCATCGGATCGCTTGTTGACCTGTTGCAGATCCACCGCCTTCATTGCGTCGATAAATTGTGTCTGATCATGGCTATAGGTCACAGGGGCAATATCCCCGACCACCAATCGGTTCACCATGTCGGGATGCTGCAGGGCCAGGACCATCGCGGCCTTGCCACCCATCGAATGGCCCACCACATCGGCGCGCCCGCCCAAGTCCGCAATCACCTCTGCCAGATCCTGCGCCATGTCGAGATAACTGTGGCTGTCAGCCCAGGCACTGTCGCCGTGATTGCGTTGATCGACGGCGATCACCGGGCGGCTGTCCGACAGCCGTTTGGCAATCACCCCCCAATTGCGGGCAGAGCCATAAAGCCCGTGAACGATGACAAGCGGCGTGCCGCTCTGGCAGTCACCTGCCGGTTGGTGGTGGATCTGGTTCAGCATGCCCCAGATCTATCGCGACGCCATGGATTGGGAAACCGGAAAATGCGCCTGGGCCAAACAGAAGACAGCTGATCTTGTCCTTGCCCGGATGTCCGCTTATGACCGCCAACAGAGGTGAGACCGGTGATCGAGGCACATACTATCGAAGCGCGCAAAACGGCCCTGGCCAAATTGATGGCGGATCAATTGGGCGTTGGCGGCGCAACGTTTGAACACATGCTGACCCGTGCCGGTCGGCGGCTTCCGGCATGGGCGCGGCGCGACGCGGCGCAGATTGTCGAAGCGTCGCGGCTGGCGGCGCATCCGAAACTGGCGCGGCAGCTCGACCTGCACGCGCTGTCACGGGCCGAAGCACGCCTGACCCGTTACCTCAAATCGCTGGATCCCAAAGAGCGCCGCACCACAGCAAGACTGCATCTGGCGGGTGGGATCGTGCTGAAACTGCTGGCCGTCGCCGCATTGTTCCTGATGGTCCTGCGCTGGCAGAACATCATTTGACCTGTGCCTAGCCTGCGATATCCGTGGTGACGATGCATGGCGGCTTGCCGGGCAAATTCTGCCTCGGTGCTGCCTGCCGCCAAGGCCAGAAACCCAAGGGCAATAAAACCAGCGGTCACAATTGGCGGAATGTAATAGGGGCGTTTCATGGGGTCACCTCTTGATGGTTTCAAGGGTGATACGCAGACGGTCGCCTTTTCCGTCGCGTGAAATCGCAAAACCACTGGTTTTTCTGTGCCCGACCAAACATGAAAAGACCCAGAGCATTGCACGCTCCGGGTCTTCTTCTGTTCAAAAATATCCTCGGGGAAGTTTGAAGGGGCAGAAAGCCCCTTCAAGGCCTGCGTGGCCTGAACGCAGTCTTACCGGTGCGCGTCAGCGCACAAGGTTCAGAGATCGGCGTAGATCGGGAACTTCTGGCAGAGCGCATCAACTTCCGCTTTGACCTTGGCTTCGACCTCTTTGTTGCCCTCTTCACCGTTTTCGGCCAGCCCGTCGACCACCTCGATGATCCAATCCGCGATCTGGCGGAACTCAGCCTCGCCAAAACCGCGGGTCGTCCCAGCAGGAGAGCCAAGGCGAATGCCCGAGGTCACTGTCGGTTTTTCCGGGTCAAACGGCACGCCGTTTTTGTTACAGGTGATATGCGCACGGCCCAATGCGGTCTCGGTGGCGTTGCCCTTCACCCCTTTGGGGCGCAGGTCGACCAGCACAACATGGGTGTCGGTGCCATGGGTAACGGTGTCGAGCCCGCCCTTGATCAGTTGGTCCGAAAGCGCCTGGGCGTTTTTGATCACCTGTTGCGCATAGGTTTTGAATTCCGGTTGCAGCGCCTCGCCAAAGGCCACAGCCTTGGCCGCAATCACATGCATCAACGGGCCGCCCTGAATGCCGGGGAAGATCGCCGAGTTGACCTTTTTGGCAATCGCCTCGTCATTGGTCAGGATCATGCCGCCACGGGGGCCGCGCAGGGTCTTGTGCGTGGTGGTGGTGGCCACATGCGCATGCGGGAAGGGCGAGGGGTGCTCGCCCGCCGCCACCAGACCGGCGAAATGCGCCATGTCCACATGCAGATAGGCGCCAACCATATCGGCAATTTCGCGCATCCGCTTGAAATCAATCTGGCGCGGAATGGCCGAACCACCTGCGATGATCAGCTTGGGCTGATGTTCTTTCGCCAATTCCTCGACCTGATCATAATCCAGCATGTTGTCCTGCTGGCGCACGCCATATTGCACCGCATTAAACCATTTGCCCGATTGGTTGGGGCGCGCACCATGGGTCAGGTGGCCACCCGCGTCGAGCGACATGCCAAGGATGGTGTCACCCGGTTGGATCAACGCCTGATAGACGCCCTGGTTGGCCTGCGATCCCGAGTTGGGCTGAACATTGGCGAATTCACAACCAAACAGTTCCTTGGCGCGGGCAATCGCCAGATTTTCGGCCACATCCACCCAGTCGCAACCGCCATAATAGCGCCGTCCCGGATACCCTTCGGCGTATTTGTTGGTCAGAACCGACCCCTGGGCTTCCATCACCGCGCGCGACACGATGTTTTCCGACGCGATCAATTCGATCTCGCTGCGCTGGCGGCCCAATTCGCCGGTGATGGCGGCAAAGACTTCGCTGTCACGTTCGGCGAGGGGCTGGGAAAAGAATCCGGGGTTTTTGATCGACGTGGTCATGGCAAGCTCCTTGGGCAAGCAAATGCATGGCGCGGTTCCTACTGCATCAACAGCGTGACGAAAAGCCGGGAAAAGACCACAGGGCGATTTGATGTCGCCATCGCTGGTCATACCGGGGAACTTGTGGTTGTTTCGGAAATCAGAAGGTGCGGCAAGGAAACACGACATGAGCCTACGAATTGCGTTTTGTGCCTCGAACGCGCCACTTGCTCAGGCTGCCAAGGCCACATTGTCGACCCGATTTGGTGATCACGCCGAACAGGGGGCAGATGTGATTGTGGCCCTGGGCGGCGATGGCTTCATGTTGGCGACACTGCACCGGACCCAGGACAACCCCGCGCCGGTTTACGGCATGAATCGCGGCACGGTCGGTTTCTTGATGAATGAATATAACGAACATGGTTTGGCGGACCGCCTGAAAGAGGCACAGGAAGAGGTCATCAATCCACTTTCGATGCATGCGATATGTACCGATGGCACCAAACACGATGCCCTTGCCATAAACGAGGTGTCGCTGCTGCGTGCCGGACCTCAGGCCGCGCGGCTGCGCATTTCGGTCGACGGGCGGGTGCGGATGCCGGAACTTGTCTGTGACGGTGCCTTGCTGGCGATGCTGGCCGGATCAACGGCCTATAACTTTTCCGCCCATGGGCCGATTCTGCCGATCGGTTCGGATGTGCTCGCCCTGACGGCGATGGCGGCGTTCCGGCCGCGCCGGTGGCGGGGTGCGCTGCTGCCCAAGACCGCAGAAGTGCGGTTCGAGGTGCTGGACCCGGGCAAACGCCCGGTCATGGCCGAGGCCGACGCCCGCGCGGTGCAAGACGTGGAAATTGTTGATATCCGTTCCGAACCCTCAATCGCACACCGTATCCTGTTTGATCCCGGCCACGGGCTTGAGGAACGGCTGATCCGGGAACAATTTGTCTAGCAACTGTATGTCGCGCGCCCCCCGCTTGCCGCGTTTAACCGGCGCGCGTGGCCAGCAGATCGGGATCGACCAGGATCAGATCACGCCCATCGCGGCGCAGCATCTTGTCCAGCTCCCAGGCGCGGATCTGGCGATTGACGGTTTCGCGCGTCAGCCCGGCCATATCGCCCAGATCGGATTGGGACACCGAAGGCGTGAGGCGAAATCCGCCGTCTTCTTCCACCCCCCAACGTTCGAACAATCCAATCAACACTTTTGCCAGACGCGTGCCGCCGTCGGCGGTGGACAGATCTGCCAGCGCTTCGGTCGTGGATTGCAGTTTGCGACATAGGTCCGCAATCAAACCCAGGGTGGTTTGTGGATGGTCGGTCAGGAATTGCAGCAGATGCGTGCGGTGCAACAGACGCCCGGTCACGTCATTGGTGGCAATTGCATCCGCTGTGCGGTCGCTGCCCAGAAGCACGGCCATTTCCCCGACAGAGTCACCGGGCCCAAGATGGGCCACAATCGACCGGTTGCCCGTGGCCGATGTCAGGCTGATCTCGACCCGCCCGGTTTCAATCAACATCAACGTTTCGCCGGGGCTGCCCTTGGAAAAAATCGTCTTTCCACCATGATAGTGACAGGACTTTGAAAGTGCCAATAACAGGGCGCGTTCACTGGGGTCCAGCGCGCCAAGGATAAGGCTTTCGCGCCGGGCGGTATCTCGGAATTTCAAAACCATGGTGTTCCTGCCAGAACTTGCACGCCATAGACGCGCTGTATCGAACTAAAAATAATGACTTGGCCGACAAATATGATCTGGCCGAGGTTAAGTTACACGATTGTCGAAGGACAGTAACCGGGCAAATTCAGGATACTGTGTGCTTCTGTGATGTCCGTCACAGATTTCAGGTGCAGTTGCAGAATAGGAAAGGGGGCGTCCGTCGGCATCGGTGTCTCACGATTGCTTTCAAGCCCTTTCTCTTCCCGAGAATGGCGGGTGCGCACCCCGATCCGGGGCGGATTATTATGGCCGCACCGGACAGGACCCGACGACGGTTAGGTGAGTGAGTGACACCTGACTGTTGTCGGACCTGGCCAGTGACGAGGATTGCGTTTTTCGCTGTTCCTGTTTCCCTGTTGCTGGTCGCAACAAGATTTAAGAAGGATCAACCGCCCGGGGTCTTGCTCTGGGCGGTTTATTTTTGTCCTCTCCACTTTGTCTTCTCCACGGTTTCGGCCCGCGGTGGCGGCGAATGGCGCTTTGCGGCCCCCGGATGGGGATCACCGCAAAGCGCCGGTGTGCTTATTGGGCGTAGCCAATTGTTTTCAGCGCGCCGCTGATTTCGTCCAAAATGGCCGGATCGTCGATCGTTGCCGGCATTTTGAAGTCCTGGCTGTCGGCAATTTTCACCATGGTTGCGCGCAGGATCTTGCCGGATCGGGTCTTGGGCAGGCGATCCACGACAACCGCCAGTTTGAATGCCGCGACGGGGCCGATTTTTTCCCGCACCAATTTGACCACCTCTGCGATCACCTCGCCATGGTTGCGATCCACGCCGGCATTCAAACACAGGAAGCCGACCGGCAGTTGCCCTTTCAACGCATCGGTCACGCCGATCACCGCGCATTCGGCCACATCCGGGTGGCTGGCAAGCACCTCTTCCATGCCGCCAGTCGAAAGCCGGTGACCCGCGACATTGATCACGTCATCGGTGCGCGCCATGATGTACAGATAACCGTCTTCGTCGATCATGCCGGCATCACCGGTTTCATAATACCCCGGAAACGTTGTGAGATAGCTCTTGCGATAGCGATCCCCGGCATTCCAAAGCGTCGGCAGGGTGCCGGGGGGCAGGGGCAGTTTCACGGCAATTGCGCCCATGTCCCCGGCGGGCACCGGGTTGCCACCTTCGTCCAGGATCTGAACGTCAAACCCCGGCATCGCCACGGAGGGCGAGCCGATCTTGACCGGCAGTTCTTCGATCCCAAGTGGGTTGGCTGCAATCGGGAACCCGGTTTCGGTTTGCCACCAATGGTCAATCACCGGCACGTTCAGTTGTTCCTGCGCCCAAACGATTGTGTCGGGGTCGGCCCGTTCCCCGGCCAGATAGACCGCATTCAGACAGGACAGGTCGTAATTCTTGATCAACGTGCCCTGCGGGTCTTCGCGTTTGACGGCGCGAAATGCGGTCGGGGCGGTGAAGAAGCTTTTGACGTTATGTTCGGAAATCACACGCCAGAAGGTGCCGGCGTCTGGCGTGCCAACCGGTTTGCCCTCAAACACGATGGTGGTGTTGCCGTGGATCAAGGGGCCATAACAAATATAGCTGTGTCCGACGACCCAGCCGACATCCGACGCGGCCCAGAATACGTCGCCGGGATCGACGTTATAGACGTTTTTCATTGTCCAGTTCAGCGCCACCAGATGGCCGCCGGTGTGGCGCACGACGCCTTTGGGCGCGCCGGTGGTGCCAGAGGTGTAGAGCACATAGGCCGGGTGGTTGCCTTCGACCGGCAGACATTCCGCCGGTTCCACGCGGCCTGAAATCCGTGCCAATCGACGTCACGGTCGGCAACCAGCGTTGCAACCTCTTGTTCGCGTTGAAAGATCACGCAGAAATCCGGTTTGTGCGAGGCGAGTTCAATCGCGCCGTCGACCAGCGGTTTGTAATGCACCACCCGGCCGGGTTCCAAACCACAGGAGGCCGCGATGATGGCGCGCGGCTTGGCGTCGTCGATGCGCACGGCCAGTTCATTGGCCGCAAAGCCGCCAAAGACCACGGAATGGATCGCGCCAAGACGGGCGCAGGCCAGCATTGCCTCCATCGCCTCTGGCACCATTGGCATATAGATGATGACCCGGTCGCCCTTTTCCACGCCCTTGGCGCGCAGCGCGCCGGCAAGACGGGCCACCCGGTCCTGCAATTCGGCAAAGGTGATTTTGTAAATCGTTCCCGTGATCGGACTGTCATGGATGATCGCCACCCGATCGCCATTTCCGGCAACTACATGACGGTCGACGGCGTTCCAGCAGGCGTTGACCATGCCATCAGCGAACCATTCATACTGATGATCACCAAGATCACTCAACGCCTGGGTCGGTGGCCTGTCCCAGTCGATGGATTTGGCGGCCTCCATCCAGAATGTTTCAGGATCGGCCTTCCAGTTTTCGTAAACATCCTTGTATGCCATGATATCCTCCTCCTCCGAGATACCATCTCGATACGCAACCTGCGGCCATTCGGGCAAGCGGCATGGCACTTTCCGCGTCACATTATCGCAAAAAATTTGCATATTTGGGCGCGCGCCCTTGCAAATTTTTGCAAACCTGCGCCGATTAAACAGATTTTCGGGAAATCAGGCAGAGTTTGCAAAGTTTTCGCGCGCCATGGCCGGGGCGGGAATCATCGCGGGTTTCCGACCGCGCCATCACACATCATAGGCCAGACGAAGCCCCCCCAATGGCGGCCTTGGACCATGATCGGTGCCGAGACATCCTTCATCAACTTGAAAATGCCGCCGCCCATGTCGCGGCGATAGACCTGCAAAAGGAAGGGCGCCGTGTTTCGCCCGGCCTTCAGCCCGACCCGATCATCAAAGATCCGCCGGTTGCGGCAATTGGCGGTGTTCCACGCCACATCCTGTCTTTGTGGTTTGGAAAACATGCTGTTGTGGGTCGGAAGATAGCCATCCCGATTGACGGCGGCGCAGAAGATGACTTTGTCCGACAGGGCCAATGCGGCTTCTTGCACCTCCGGGAACAGCGCGTCGGTCAAACGGGTAAAGGGGGCCATGACCTGGGCCGGGTTGGAGCCCGCGATGGGGCGATAGTCCTGTGAAAACAGCCCCGCCAAAGAGATCCTGCCGGTGGTCACGGCCTCTTCCAGTGCGTCAGACAGGCGGGCGGCGTCCCGCATAACCTGTTGAATAAAAATGGAATCTTCGACATCCCCCCCCAGAGAGGCCGCACGCTGGACGATGTTTTCGGTATGATCGACAAGCGTATCAACCCGCACCATTGCGCCCTTCAGCCGCTTGGCGGTCTCTTGCACGCTGTCACTGACATGGGCAAAGGCGGGCATGAAACGTTCATTGGCGCGGTGCACCGCGTCCGCATCCGCCTGTATCCGTCTGGCGGTGGTCTGAACCTCTTGGATCTGGGTGGCAATCGCCGTCAGATTCTTATCCGTCTTGCGGCTTTCGTCGATCACCAGTTCCGCGTCCCCCTGAATCGCCCGCGATTGGACGGCCAATTCAGAGACCAGTTTGCCCAGCGATTGCACCCCGCCGCGAATATCCTCGTTGGTTTGGGTGGTGCGGTCGGAAAGATCGTTGATCATCTGGGCAATGACGGCGAAGCCGCGACCGGCCTCGCCCGCGCGGGACGCTTCGATACCGGCGTTCAGCGATAGGATATTCACTTGAAAAGCAATGTCTTCGATCATTTCGGTTTTCTGCCGCACCTCCCCCAGAGAGGTCATGACCGAAGTCACCTGATCAGAAACAGAGGCGACCCATTGCGCCAGATCGCGGGATTTTCCGGTGGCTCTGCGCACCGCTTCGGAAGAAACAGTGACAATTTCCCCGGCGTTTTCGGCGCTTGCTGAGACCGCATCAATGCCCGCGCGCACCGCGCTGTTGGCAGTGATCAACTGCTGCGACGTCTGCTGTGTCTGTGACAGGATTTCAAGCTGTGCGGTCGACCGGTCCCGCAGCGAGGTCAGAAAGGCCGCGACATCAACAACCTCGAACCCCAGCCGGGATGCGGCGCGGGCCAGCTCGGTCAAGCGATCGTCAACTTGTGCGGTCTCGACATCAAATACTGCCGCCGGGTCCACCGATGCCATATCCGGGACCGGGTCGGCCCCTTCGCCTTCGCGGCGGTCCATGTCCAGGTCGATCAGATCGTCTTCGTCATGTTTGCGCCAAGGCAGAATCTTGGCGACCAATTGTAGCATTTGGCGGTTCCCCGGGGTTTCAAACCGAAGTTGTGCCGCCAAATGGTGAAGATCGGGTAAGTTTCGCCGATCTCAGCCGTAATGTGCCACCGGCGTGCCGGCAATGGCCGCCATGTTCAGCAACCCGCGGGCGGTGATCCCCGGTGTGACCACATGCGCACGGTTGCCCATGCCCATGAGGATCGGCCCAACCTCCAGCCCGCCGGCCTTGAGCTTGAGGATATTGCGCACACCGGATGCGGCATCTGCATGGCCAAAGATCATCACATTGGCCGCGCCCTCCAATCGTCCGCCGGGCAAAAGCCGCTCGCGCAATTCCGGGTCCAATGCGGTGTCGACGTTCATTTCGCCTTCGTATTGGAAATCGGTGTCCATTTTGTCGAGCAGGGCGATCGCCTCGCGCAGACGTTTTCCGGACCCCTCCATCTGGTTGCCAAATTGCGATTGCGAACAAAAGGCGATGCGCGGTTCCACCCCGAAACGGCGGGCATGACGCGCCGCGCCAAGGGCTACTTTGGCCAGCTCCTCGGGCGAGGGCAGGGACCAAACGTGGGTATCCGCAAGGAACAGCGGCCCATCTTCCAGAATCATCATCGACAGGGCGCCGCGCGGGCGGTGCTGTTCGGTGCCCAGAACCTGGGTCACATAGTTCAGATGCCAGCGGAATTCGCCAATGGTGCCACAGATCATGCTGTCGGCTTCGCCGCGATGCACCATCACGGCGGCAATGGCGGTGCTGTTGGTGCGCATCACCGCGCGGGCCACATCCGGCGTCACGCCGCGCCGCGCCATCAATTCATGGTAGGTGCCCCAATAATCACGATAGCGCGGATCGTTTTCCGGGTTCACGATGTCGAAATCGGTGCCCGGGCGGATTTTCAGCCCGGCGCGTTCACAGCGGGTTTCGATCACTTCGGGGCGCCCGATCAGGATCGGCTTTTCGGTGGTTTCCTCAAGAATGGCCTGCGAGGCGCGCAAAACACGCTCGTCCTCGCCTTCGGCAAAGACGATCCGGCGGCTGGCGGTGGCGGCGGCATGGAACACCGGGCGCATCAGCAGGGCCGATTTGAACACGCTTGCGTTCAACTTGTTCTTGTAGGCCTCCATGTCGTCCAGCGGCCGGGTGGCGACGCCGGTTTCCATCGCGGCCTTGGCCACGGCGGATGACACAACGGCGGACAGGCGCGGATCAAACGGTTTCGGGATCAGGTAATCCGCCCCGAATGTCAGCTGCTCGCCCTTATAGGCGGCTGCGGCCTCGGCGCTGGTGGTGGCGCGGGCAAGGGCTGCGATGCCTTCGATACAGGCGATCTGCATCTCGTCATTGATCTCGGTCGCGCCGACATCCAATGCCCCCCGGAAAATGAACGGGAAACACAGCACGTTGTTGACCTGATTGGGAAAATCGCTGCGCCCCGTTGCGATGATCGCATCCGGTTTCACCTCGCGGGCGAGGTCGGGCATGATTTCCGGCGTCGGGTTGGCCAGCGCAAAGATGATCGGCGCATCGCACATCTTG
The DNA here is from genome assembly GCF_055808435.1 of Marinovum sp. J2-8. Classification (NCBI taxonomy): domain Bacteria; kingdom Pseudomonadati; phylum Pseudomonadota; class Alphaproteobacteria; order Rhodobacterales; family Roseobacteraceae; genus Marinovum; species Marinovum sp. J2-8. The sequence goes on from NZ_JBVVRZ010000001.1 coordinate 1,064,834, forward strand.
GCGACCATCTCGGGCTTCAGCACACCAGGGCCGGAAAGCCCAAGGAACATATCAGCGCCTTCGATCACCTCATCCAGGGTCCGCTTGTCGGTCTTTTGCGCAAAGGCTGCCTTTTGCTCGGTCATCTCCTCGGTGCGGCCCTCATAGACCACACCCTTGATGTCACAGAGCCAGACGTTTTCGCGTTTCACCCCCAGTTTCAGCAACATGTTGAGACAGGCAATCCCCGCCGCGCCGCCGCCGGTGCTGACAATCTTGATGTCTTCGAACGTCTTGCCCGCCACATGCAGCGCATTGGTTGCCGCCGCACCAACCACAATCGCGGTGCCGTGCTGGTCGTCATGAAAAACCGGGATATTCATCCGCTCGCGGCAGATCTTTTCAACAATGAAACAATCCGGCGCTTTGATGTCTTCCAGATTGATTGCGCCAAACGTCGGCTCCAGCGCACAAACAATATCCGCCAGTTTTTCGGGGTTGGTTTCATCCACCTCGATATCAAAGCAATCGATATTGGCGAATTTCTTGAACAGGACGGCCTTGCCCTCCATCACCGGTTTCGACGCCAGCGCGCCGATGTTGCCAAGCCCCAGAACCGCCGTGCCGTTGGACACAACCGCCACCAGATTGCCGCGTGCGGTATAGCGCGCGGCATCTGCCGGGGTGTTCTTGATCTCGATACAGGCTTCGGCCACACCGGGTGAATAGGCGCGTGCCAGATCGCGGCCATTGGCCAGCGGCTTGGTTGCGCGCACCTCCAGTTTGCCGGGTTTGGGGAATTCGTGATACGACAGCGCTGCTTCGCGCAAAGACTCTTGCGCCGTGTCCTTGGCATTTCTATCGGTCATTTCTTCCCCCTGGCTGGTGATTTGTTTAATGCTAAACTAAATTGTGCCTGCGCATTAGTGGTCGCGCGCCGATAACAGTTTTAGCGGCGATATGTAAATCCAGCTTAGCGGTAACACGGGCGCATTGCAGAAAATTATCCTGCGCGGCATCGAATTGTGATGGGCGCGCGGCGGGTCCGGTGTCACGTCACACTTGCATCCTTTTGCCTGCGGCCCGATCATTGGTCAAACTAACCGAAACGAGGGACGGTGATGGATTTGTCTGAAACGGCCCGCGCGGTGCGGGAAAATGCCTATGCGCCCTATTCCGGGTTCAAGGTCGGCGCAGCGCTTTCTGCGGTGGATGGCCGGGTCTTTGGCGGCTGCAACGTTGAAAACATTGCATATCCCGAAGGCACCTGTGCCGAAGCGGGGGCAATTGCCGCGATGGTTGCGGCCGGTCAAACCCGGTTTGAGGCCGCTTATGTCATTGCCGACAGCCCGGTGCCGGTGACCCCATGTGGTGGATGCCGCCAAAAGCTCGCGGAATTTGCGGCGTCGCCGGACGTGGTTGTGACCATGGCAACCACCGGAGGGCGCGAAACCAGAATGACGATTGCCGATCTGTTGCCCGGTGCCTTTGATGCCACGCAAATGGCAAACGCCGAGACATGACAAATGCCCGCGCAATCATTGCCTGCGGCGGGGGGATCCGCCCACGGCGGCGGATCTGAGCTGGTTCGCCGAAGGCCTGGCCGATGGTCGGGTCAGTGATGCCCAGGCCGGTGCCTTTGCCATGGGGATTTGTCTGCGCGGGTTGGATGAACCTGGGCGGGTGGCGCTGACCCGCGCGATGCGCGACAGCGGCGCTGTGTTGTCCTGGGATCTGCCGGGGCCGGTGCTGGACAAACATTCCACCGGTGGTGTGGGCGATTGCGTGTCCTTGGTGCTTGCCCCCGCGCTGGCGGCTTGCGGGGCCTATGTGCCGATGATTTCGGGGCGGGGATTGGGCCATACCGGCGGCACGCTGGACAAGATGGAGAGCATTCCCGGCCTGTCCACCACATTGGACGAGACCGCGTTTCGGGCGGTGGTGCGCAGCGCGGGCTGTGCCATCGTGTCGGCCAGCGCCGATATCGCCCCGGCGGACAAGCGGCTCTATGCGGTCCGCGACGTGACGGCGACGGTCGAGAGCCTGGATTTGATCACCGCATCCATCCTGTCCAAGAAACTGGCGGCGGGGCTGGATGGTCTGGTTCTGGATGTCAAATGCGGCTCTGGCGCCTTCATGAAGTCGCGCGATGACGCGGGCGCGCTGGCCCGGGCGTTGGTGGCGACGGCGAATGCCGCGGGCTGTGCCACCCAGGCGTTGATCACCGATATGTCGCAACCGCTGGCCCCGGCGTTGGGCAATGCGTTGGAGGTGGATCATGTGCTTCAGGTGTTGAGCGGCGGCCTGCGCGGCCGTCTGTTTGACGCCAGCGTCGCTCTTGGCGGGGCGTTGCTTGCGTCCGGCGGATTGGCCGAGGATGTCGCAAGCGGCGAAGTCGCAATCACAGAGGCCATCACCACCGGACGCGCAGCAGAGTGTTTTGCCCAAATGGTGCAGGCGATGGGCGGGCCTGTGCATTTTGTCGAAAACTGGCAACGATTTTTGCCCGAAGCGCCCGTGATTCGCGAGATCCCGGCGCAAGAGGCCGGGATTGTCACCGCGATTAACGGCGAGGCTTTGGGCCTGGCGGTGGTGCAACTGGGGGGCGGGCGCTTGGTCGAGAGTGATTTGATCGATCCCAGTGTCGGCTTGTCGGATGTGGTGCAGCTGGGGGATCGCGTGGTGCGCGGCCAGCCCCTTGCACGGGTCCATGCCGCGCGGGAAAGCCAGGCAGATCAGGCGGTTGATGCTGTGCGTGCCGCCATATCAATTGGCGAGGAAATGCCGGAGCTGCCCGCGCTTGTTTTGGAAAGGATCACCGGATGACACGGGCATTTTTGGTGGTGATGGATTCGGTTGGCATTGGCGGTGCACCGGATGCCGACCAATTCTTTAACGGGGATGTGCCGGACAGCGGGGCCAATACGCTGGCCCATATTGCCCAGGCTTGTGCCAATGGTCTTGCCGAGGAAGGCCGAACCGGGGCGCTGCATCTGCCCAATCTTGATGGTCTTGGGCTTGGCGCGGCGTGTCGGCTGGCGTCGGGGGCGGATGTACCTGGTTTGGGGGCGGCGCCGACAGGCATGTGGGGCGCGGCCACGGAACAATCGCGGGGCAAAGACACCCCATCGGGGCATTGGGAACTGGCGGGTTTGCCGGTGCCGTGGGATTGGCATGTCTTCCCGGATACCAACCCGGCCTTTCCCAAGGATCTGACTGATCTGGCGGCCAAACTTGCCGGAACAGATGGTGTCTTGGGCAATTGCCATGCCTCTGGCACGGACATTCTGGCGGCTCTTGGGGCGGAGCATATTCGAACAGGAAAGCCAATTTGTTACACGTCGGCGGACAGCGTGTTTCAAATCGCAGCGCATGAACAGCATTTTGGCCTGGAGCGGTTGTTGAAGCTTTGCGCCGATTTGGCGCCACATTTACATGACATGCGCGTGGGGCGGGTGATTGCCCGACCCTTTGTCGGGGAAAATGCGGACTTTCACCGTACCGGGAACCGGCGGGACTTCGCGGTCACGCCACCCGGCAAAATCCTGACAAATTGGGTGCAGGACGCGGGGCGCCCGGTGCATGGCATTGGCAAGATCGGCGATATTTTCTCGATGCAGGGCATCGACACGGTGACCAAGGGCAGCGACGCCGAATTGATGACCGATTTGGTAAATCAGGTAGAGACCGCGCCAGACGGCGGGCTGGTCTTTGCAAATTTCGTCGAATTCGACAGTCTTTATGGCCATCGCCGGGATGTGTCGGGGTATGCCCGCGCGCTTGAATGGTTCGACCGGGAAATCGGGGCTGTTCTGGATCAATTGCGACCGGGGGATCTGATGATCCTGACGGCGGATCACGGCAATGATTCGACATGGGTCGGCACCGATCACACCCGCGAAAGGGTGCCGGTTTTGGCGGCTGGCCCGAGGCAGTTTCAGCAGCAATCGGCGCTGGGTCTGGTCGAATTCACCTCAATATCGGCTGCAATATGCGAACATCTTAATGTGGGTTACCCACAAGAATTGCGGAGTTTTCTTTGATATATCGAACATTTCCAAAGGTTGAACTGCATTTGCACCTGGAGGGCGCTGCGCCGCCAAAGTTCATTGCCGGGTTGGCTGTGGAAAAGTCTGTGGATATATCCGGCGTCTTTGACGAACGGGGCAATTATGTCTTTCGCGATTTCGTGCATTTCCTGTCGGTCTATGAGGCCGCAACGCAGGTGCTGCAAAGCCCGGAAGACTTTCGCCGCCTGACCCTTGCGGTACTGGAAGAAAGCGCCGCAAACGGTGTTGTGTACAGTGAATCTTTCCTTTCACCTGACTTCTGCGGCGGGGGCGATCTGGGCGCGTGGCGCGAATATTTGCATGCGATCCGCGATGCCGCAGATCAGGCCGAGCGCGATTTTGGCATCACCCTTCGCGGGATTGTCACCTGTGTCCGGCATTTCGGCCCGGAACAGGCCAAGGCCACGGCGCGATGTGCGGCGGAAACTGCGGATGAATGGCTCTGTGGGTTTGGCATGGGCGGCGATGAAAATATCGGCCAGCAAAAGGATTATGCCTATGCTTTTGACATGGCGCGCGAAGCGGGGTTGCGGCTGACCACCCATGCGGGCGAATGGCGCGGGCCAGAGGAGGTGCGCAATGCGGTGCGGGACCTGAAGGTCGAAAGGATCGGCCATGGCGTGCGTGTGATCGAGGATCTTTCGCTGGTCGAAGAACTGGCCGAAAAATCGGTGGTGCTGGAGGTCTGTCCCGGATCGAACGTGGCGCTGGGCGTTTACCCGAACATCGCCGCGCACCCGATTGAAAAACTTCGCGAAAGAGGGGTAAAGGTTACGGTCTCTACCGACGACCCGCCGTTTTTCCACACCACGATGACCCGTGAATACGAGGCGCTCGCCAAAACATTCAAATGGGACGAAAACGATTTTGACAGCCTGAACCAGACGGCTATTGATGCCGCGTTCTGCGATCAGACCACCCGTGACGCCATTAAACAGAAGCTGGACCGAACATGACAGACCATTTGACCGTTGTTGATCACCCCCTGGTGCAACACAAACTGAGCCTGATGCGCGACAAAGAGACCTCGACCGCGGGGTTCCGGCGGCTGCTGCGCGAAATCAGCCAGCTTCTGGCCTATGAAATCACCCGCAGCCTGCCGATGACGACCCAGCGTATCGAAACCCCGATGGAACCGATGGATGCGCCGGTTCTGGATGGCAAGAAGCTGGCGTTGATCTCTATTCTGCGGGCTGGCAACGGGCTGTTGGATGGTGTGCTGGAGCTGATTCCATCGGCGCGGGTCGGCTTTGTCGGACTGTATCGTGACGAGGAAACGCTGGAGCCGGTGCAATATTACTTCAAGGTACCGGATGGCCTGGATGATCGGCTGGTGATTGCGGTTGATCCGATGCTGGCCACCGGCAATTCATCGGCTGCGGCCATTGATCTTTTGAAAGAGGCGGGGGCCACCAACATCCGGTTCCTGTGTCTGCTTGCGTCGCCCGAAGGTGTCGCGCGGATGAAAGAGACCCACCCCGATGTTCCGATTGTCACGGCCTCGCTGGATAGCCACCTGAATGAAAAGGGATATATCGTTCCGGGGCTCGGAGACGCCGGAGATCGCATGTTCGGCACCAAATAACCTGACACGGCTTTACTAAGGCACAACCATTTGCGATGCTGCCCTAAACCTGTGGGGACTGGTTATGAAAAAACTGAATGGTTTTGCGGCGTTTGCGGCTGCAATGGGAATGTCATTTGTCACGTCGGCGGTGTCGGCACAGATCCGGGATGATTTGGCGGCACCGGCAGAGGTGCCGTCGGATTCTTACAGCGGGCGACAATATGTCGACAGCCGGGGCTGTATTTATATCCGCGCCGGAATCGACGGTTCGGTCACGTGGGTGCCGCGTGTCGATCGCAACCGCAAGGTGATCTGTGGTCAGCAGGCCGCGGGTGGCGGCAGCCGGGTTGCCGAAGCACCAAAGAAACAGCCAGAACCGGTCAATATCGTGCCCGAGGCACCGGCGGCAACACCGGTGGCTGCACCTGCACCGCGCCGGGTTGTCCGCGAAGCGGCGGTTGCGCCCGCACCCGTGGCCAAACCGCGTCCAGTGACCGTGCGTCGTGCGCCGCCAACCGTTGTACCCGCCACGCGCGTTGTGGTGCGCCCACCGGCACCTGCCGCACCGGTTGTTGTGCGCCGCGCCGGGGTCCTGCCGCCCAATACCGTGCGTCGGTATGATGTGTCCTGTTCCACGACGCGGACAACCAATTGTGGCAAGGTGTCCGGCCCGGTTGTGGTCGTGAACAAGGATCGCCGCGTGGTGCAAACAACAAGCGACGGCGTGCGTGTTTATGCCGGCAGCAGCGGCACAGGATATGTCACCGGAAAATCGGTGGTCGCGCCGAAGGCGGCCTTTGAACGTGGCGCGTCGCATCGGGTGCCGATCCCAAAAGGCTATCAGCCGGCCTTCAAGGATGGGCGTCTGAGCACCACGCGGGCGCATCAGACCCTGGATGGGCGTCGCAAGATGCTGTTGATCTGGACCAATACGGTGCCGCGCCGGTTGATTGACAAATACACCGGCGACGAAGTCAGCGTCTATTTCCCGAAACTGCAATACCCTTATACCTCGATGCGCCAACAGCAGGCGGCGGGCATCGTGTCATCGCGCGGCGAAATTCCCAAGGCGGCCCCGCAAAAGGTCCGCAAGGCCGCACCTGCGCCTGCGCGGGCACCGGTCCCACATCAGGCGGCCAGCCATCGTTATATCGAGGTTGGCAGCTTCTCCAGCCAGCAAAAGGCCCAGGCGGCGATCCGGAATTTGCAATCCTCCGGGCTGCCGGTGCGGATCAATGAATTCACCCGGTCAGGCACACACTACCGGATGGTTCTGGTTGGGCCGTTCCAGCGGCAGGACCGTTTGCGCGCGGCTTTGGATGTGGTGCGCAACCGGATCGGCTATCGCAGCGCGTCCTTGCGCAACTAACCTATTGTTCGCAAATCACTTGCAGGCGGAGCCAGTCGTTGTCTGACATGACCGGCTCCGCCTGTTTGCCGTTCATTGGGTCGGCTTCGATCAATCGCAACGTGGATTCGCCGGTCGCATCGCGGGCATAGGCATAGGGCGTCGAGCCCAGTTGCGCCGCGGCAAAACCCGCCAGCAGGTCATCTGTCGCCACCGGTGCGGGCTGGGTGATCATCAAGGATTCTGCATAGGTGTCCAGCGCATCGTCGGGCAATTGGCCCGTGGTCAGAAGCTGCGCGGTGGCGAACATGCCAGCCTGGCGCAAAAGGGCCTCCAACGGATCGGCCTGCGCCGCGCGCAGATTTTCCGCCAGCACATAACCGGCGGCGGCCTCGGGGTCTTCGTGATCTTCCAGCACCGATCTGTTCAACAGGATGAAGCCGCCCGGTAAATGGGCGGTGTCGCGGTTGGCGGTGCGCAGGACAATCAAATCGCTGGCCCGCTCGGGCCCCAGAATCCGGCGGCCCAACATGCGCAGCGACGGTGCGGATGCCTCGGCCCGGCAGGGCGGGCCGGTCACCCGGCTGAGCGTGTCCAGCAAGGTCAGACCAATTGCATCGCGTTTCACCGCCGGGACCACCCGCATCGTGTGCGACAGCAGCGCCTCGGGCAGCCAGAACAGCGCGCCCGCAAGAAAGGTGGTGATCGCCGTCGCCCCCAAAACCCAGCGCAGACGACCTTCGCGCGGACGACGGCGGTCGATTTCACGGCGCAGGCGTTCAATGGCGTCGATCATTTCGCGCGCGTCTTCGTCCAGCTCCAGCTCTTCTCCGGGGTCGCCGTCGGGGTGGTAACGGGCCGGGATCTGGCCGGGGTTGGCGCGTTCAATCGCGGTCAGCGACCAATGGGTCAGGGCCTGGTCGTTGGTATCGGACAGGATGAGCGTCGCTTTGCCCAAGGATACGACGACATCGCGCCGCTGTACTCCTGGCGCTGCGCGCCAGAGACCGCCTGCCTCCAACCGCTGAAATTGCGTCAACGCTGTCATCTATTGGGCCTGCTCCGCCTCTGTTTGCAGCAATCTTACATGACGGGGGCGGTCGCGTCCATCGGGCCTGACCCCGCGTCGGCTGCACGCCTGTTGCCGGGGCCAAGCATATCAGGCAAATCAATGCCGGAAAATCCCGCTTGCGCCGATTTTCCCGGTCGTAACATCGACCCGCTTAACATGGCCCGGCGTAACGTGGCCCGGCGTAGCGTGGTCCGGCGTAACATGGCGCTACGCGACCTGGACCGGGGCGTGACATGGCGGGGCGCAAAGGCAAGCGCCGATATCTGTCAATAGATATATCGGATCTGGTCGGTCCAGTACCGTTCGACCCGCCGCAGGGACACGGTAATGTCGTCGATTCCCTCAGGCCCCAACACACCACGGGATTCCAGCCCCTCGGCATGGCGAGAGAACAATTGTGCCACCACATCGCGGATTTCACGTCCCTTGGGGGTCAGTTTGACCCGTACGGATCGACGGTCGATTTCACAGCGCTGATGGTGCATATACCCGGCTTCGACCAGCTTTTTCAGGTTATAGCTGACGTTGCTGCCCTGGTAATATCCGCGGCTTTTCAATTCGCCTGCTGTGACCTCGTTCTCGCCGATGTTGAACAGCAACAGCGCCTGTACCGCATTGATTTCCAACACGCCGACACGTTCGAATTCATCTTTGATCACGTCCAACAGCAATCTGTGCAGGCGTTCCACCAGAGCAAGCGCCTCCAGATAGTTGGCCATAAAGCCCGCATTGCCAGCGGGCGGGGGGAATGGATGCTCATTCGGGACCGCCTTTATCTCTATTGGCGGAAGTTGCGGCAAAAAACCGAAAAAAGCGTTAAAAACCGTTTGGATTTTCCGGGCCTATCCCCGTAGCCCCACGCCACCGGTCGCCAAAAGCGCCACAGATCGGATGTCGGCCACCATTGTTTGAAGAGTTTCAGGGGCTTCTGCCTGGCCCGAGACCCATTGATAGAGGTCTTGATCGTTTTCGTTCAAAAGAGATTCATATTGCGCCAATGTCGTCGGGTCCATCGTGGTCAGACGTGCCTCGCAATAGGCCACAAGGATCAGGTCCATTTCCTTGATCCCGCGCCGCATCGACCGCATGCGCGCCCGTTTCAACCGGGCTTCATTGTCCGAAACATCCGTCATGTGCCTGCCTCCGCCAGTTTCTGGCGCAGCTTCTTTTCCAGCCGCCGGCCCAGTTTTTCCGCATTGGCCATCATGGTGGCCTTCATTTCGCGGATTTCGATCAGCACATCGTTGACGTCCGGGGTCATGCCGTCGTCATCATAAGGATGCGCCACGCCTTCGCCTTCGCCGTTCAACAGCCACATGAACGTCACGTTCAAAATGCCGGCGATCATCGACAACCGGTTGGCGCGCGGTTCCAGCAGGTCATCTTCCCACTTTTTCAAGGTGCTGAGCTTGATTCCCAGCCGTTTGGCCAAATCTGCCTGGCTCATTCCGGCCTGCTCGCGTGCGGCTGCCAGGCGATCGCCAAATGTCGCGGCCTCGGGGCCGTACCAATCCACCGCTTTGTCGTGCATTGTTCTACTCCTTTGGGCCGATCCTGCTTGATTGGCCCTCGGGCGCAATCTAAGACAAACCATGCAGAGTTTAAACCACAGGCCCGACCCCATGTCCTTGCTTTCCGACACATTGAACCGTGTCAAACCGTCGCCCACCATCGCCGTCACCACCAAAGCTGCTGAGCTGAAGGCCGCGGGGCAGGATGTGATTGGTCTCGGTGCGGGTGAGCCGGATTTTGACACGCCTGAGAATATCAAACAGGCCGGGATCGCGGCGATCTCTGCGGGCAAGACAAAGTATACCGCACCGGATGGAATTCCGGAGTTGAAACAGGCGATCTGCGCCAAGTTTCAGCGGGAAAACGGCCTGAGCTATGCGCCGGATCAGGTCAGTGTGGCCTCTGGTGGCAAGCAGATCCTGTACAATGCGTTGATGGCGACGCTGAACCCCGGTGACGAGGTGGTGATCCCTGCGCCCTATTGGGTCAGCTACCCGGATATGGTGCTGTTGGCGGGGGGCACGCCGGTTGCGGTCGAGGCCACGCTGGAAAACGGTTTCAAACTGACCGCTGATCAGCTTGAGGCCGCGATCACGCCCAAGACAAAATGGCTGATTTTCAATTCCCCCTCCAACCCGTCGGGGGCCGGTTATTCGCGGGACGAGTTGAAGCCGCTGACCGATGTGTTGATGCGCCATCCGCATGTCTATGTGATGACCGACGACATGTATGAACATCTTGCCTATGATGATTTCGAATTCTGCACCCCGGCAGAGGTCGAGCCGGGGCTTTATGAACGGACATTGACCTGTAATGGCGTGTCCAAGGCCTATGCGATGACCGGCTGGCGGATTGGCTATGCGGCGGGACCAAAACCGTTGATTGCCGCCATGCGCAAGATTCAGTCGCAATCGACCTCGAACCCCTGTTCGATTTCGCAATGGGCGGCGGTCGAGGCATTGAATGGACCGCAGGAATTTCTGGCCGATAATGTCAAATTGTTCACCCGCCGTCGCGATTTGGTGGTGCGCATGCTGAGCGAGATCGACGGCATTACCTGTCCGGTGCCGGAAGGGGCGTTTTACGTCTATCCTTCGATTGCCGGGCTTATTGGCAAGACGACGAAATCCGGCGTGCAGATCACCGACGATGAAACCTTTGCCACGGCGCTGCTGGAGGATACCGGGGTTGCGGTGGTCTTTGGGGCGGCGTTTGGGTTGAGCCCGAATTTTCGCGTCAGCTATGCGACGTCGGATGCACAATTGACCGAAGCCTGTCGCCGCATTCAGGATTTCTGTCGTGACCTGAGGTAACTTTATGAGTGATGATTTGCCGGACTATTATTTCCGGGTGCGCGAAAATGGGGCGTTGGTGTTCCGGCTCGAATCCGGCAATCGCCAGCGCCGGATCGAGATGGATCAAATCGCGGTCATCAATATCCGCAATGGCGAGGTCAAGCCGCATGGCGGGCGCGACCTGAGCGATGCGGATAAATCCGAGATTGACCGCTGGATGAAGGCACGCCGCGCCACCCTTGCGGCACGCGATATCGACGACATTCTGCGCACGGTGGATCACATGAACCTGACCACCCAATGGGCGCATTCCAAGGCGACAGCCGAAGAGTTGGACGAAGTGACGGATGCCTTGCTTCTGGCGATGCATGATCTGCGCACGGTATTGGTGCGCAAGAAGGCGGATCGTTTGTTGAAGGACTAGCGCGCGTGCGTCTTGTTCGGGTCTGTTGTTGCTGGCACCTGTGCGGCCCCCGGCAGGGTGTCGCCCGGTGATCGGGACGATTGGGGGACGCTGTCCCCCTTGCCCCCCTGGGATATTTTTGAACAGAAGAAGGCCCGAAGACTGCGTTTCGCCCTTTAGCTATTATGCGCAACGCCATCGGTTGGTGCGGCGATGCGGTCAGCGCGGCGCCAGAACCGGGTCATCATCATGACACCGGCGGCGGCAAGCCCGGCGACAAGACCGGCCCAGACCCCAGGTCCGCCAAAGCCAAAGGTGAAGCCAAGAAGAAAGGCGGCGCTGAGCCCGAGGCCCCAATAGCTTATGGCGGCCATGATCATCGGTACGGTTGTGTCCTGAATCCCGCGCAACAGCCCCAGCGCCAGCACCTGGGCACCGTCGGTCAATTGGAACAGCGCCGCCATGATCAACAGGTTGGTGCCGATATGCAGGATGGCGTCCCGGTCGGGGTCATCAGCGGACAGAAACAGGCTGATCAAAGGCTCTGGCAATGTCAGGAAGACCGTGATCGAGATGGCCGCCGTAATCGCAGAGAGCACAATGACGCTGATCGCGCCGCGTTTCAGCCCGCGTGCGTCGCGGCGACCGAATGCAGCACCGGCCCGCACGGTGGCGGCATTTGACAGGCCGAGGTGGATCATGAAGGCCGCCGTCGCCAATTGCAGGGCAATGCCATGCGCCGCCAGCGGCACCGTGCCCAGCCATCCCATCATGATGGATGAGGCCGCGAACAGGCCGACCTCTGCCAGGTTGGTCAGACCGATCGGCACCCCAAGGCGCAGCACACGGCCCATGGCCGCGAAATCGGGGCGCCAGATGCGGTGAAACAATTCATGCTCGGGCAGAGCGATGCGGGCATAGAGGATCACCCCGATCAGCGAAATGACCTGCACCAGCATCGACGCCCATGCCGCCCCGGCGACGCCCATCTCTGGTGCGCCCCAATTGCCGAATATCAGCATGTAATTGGCCACGACATTGACACAGGCCGCAAGGATCGTGATCCAGAACACCACGCCGGTGCGTTCCAGCGCGGCGAGGTAGCTTTTGATCACCATGACCAACAGCGCGGGCAGGATCGCGACACCGGTAATCCGCAGATATGTCTGGGCCTCGGCCGCCAGATCCGGGGCCTGTCCCAATGTCTCGAGCAGGGGGGCGGAAAACCAGAACAGCGGCAATGAGACCAGGCCATAGATGACCGAGAGCCAAAGCCCCATGCGCGTCACACGGCGCAATCCGGTGTCATCCCCGCTGGCCACAGCCGAGGCGACAAGCGGCATCACCGCCCAGGCAAATCCCGACCCCATGAGGAAGATGACAAAGAACATCGTTGTGCCAAGCACCAGAGCCGCCAGCGAGGCCACCCCGTACCAGCCCATCATCACCGTATCGGTCAGACCGATCAGGAACTGCGCCAAATGCCCGCCGATCAGGGGCAGGCCAATGCGGGCGATGGCACGCATGTGCTGGGAATGAGAGAGTGTTTCGGACATGGTTCCGCTCTAGCAGTTTTGCGCCGCGCGGCAAGTCCGAACCATGCTGGAATCGCCGCGTGGCGCGATTATACTGGGTTTTGGAGGTGCGTCATGGCCGATGGGTTTGAGAGTTTTGTGAAGGACAGCCAACAGTTTTTGACCGAATTGGCGGGCCACAACACGCGCGATTGGTTTGTCGGGCAAAAGCCGCGTTACGACCGCGAATTGAAGGTGCCTGCGGGGCATTTGCTGACGGCGCTGGAGGGGCGCTTGACCGCGCTGTCGGGCGGTACCGTCAAGGGCAAGCTGTTCCGGCCGCAACGTGACCTGCGGTTTTCCAAGGACAAAACACCCTATCACACTCACCTGCATCTGGCGTGGATGCCGCCGGCCGGTCACGCTCCGGCGGCGGGGTGGTTCTTTGGCATATCGCCGGATTACGTCAGTGCCGGGGCCGGCATCATGGCGTTTTCCGGGGATCAGATCACGGCCTATCGCGATGCGGTGGCGGGGCGCGCCGGGGCAGAGCTGGCCGGGATTTTGGCCACAGGCGGATTTCGGTTGGATGCGCCGGAATTGAAACGGTTGCCGTCGGGCTTTGCCAAGGATCATGCGCGGGCTGATTTGCTGCGGCGTAAATCGCTTACGGTGTGGCGGGACGGGATAGAGGGGCGGCTTCGCGGCGATCTGCCAACCGCGCTGGAACAGGTGTTCCGGGAGATGCACCCCGTCGCCGCGTGGCTGCGTCAGAACACCTAGCGGACCGGCCCGGGGCGGCCAATCAAGGGTGGCGTTGTGGCAGTGATCCGATCACCAGGGCACGGGTTTCGCGGTACAGCTTGCGGATCATCGCGGCCTGAAACTCTTCGTAACCGGAGGCACGTTCGAGAAAGGCCAGCGGCCCATGCAGGACCTCTTGTTGGTAATAGGGGACAACACGGGGGTCGTCGCCGGTGACGGTCAAGCCATTTACGGTCACCCCGGCAAAGGCAGGTTGACGATAGACCATTTGCGGGCGCGGACCCTGATTGGTGATGCCATCCCCCGACACATCGACCACCTGGCGCGCACAGATCGGCGCGCGTTGCAAAAGCCGGGCGGTAAAGTTCAAGGCATCGCCAATGGCCGTAGGCTCACCCGTAAAAGAGCGGGGCAGGGTCAGCATCCGGTCGGCCACCGCCGCCAGATCAGCCCGGTTGGTGAGCAGGGTCCAGTCCTGGAGGATGTTTTGCTGGTGACGGCCGCTCCATTCGAAAATGGTCAAGGCGACCGGCCCTCCGCCGTCCAGCATCGCATGGGCCACATCCGGATCGGTCAGGGCGGCGGCCAGCCCACGGCGTTGCAAGCTATGTTCGCTTGCATCCACCGAAGAAGAGACATCCACCGCAAGCACCAGAGCAAGACGACAATCCTGTTCCGATGCCGCGGCGGTCCCGGCCAGGGCCAGCCATAGTGGCAGCCACCGGGGCAGCCGCCAGGGCAACCACAGCGCCGGGGCGCGCCTTGGTGCCAGGCACCGAAGTGCCCGGACCAACATTGCCAATGACCAGTGTCGTGCCGGTGGCCAGTGTGTTGCCGGTGGTCTGTTCCTTACCAATGACCGGTGTTTTCCATGCTGGCCCAGGGTTCCTGCGGTGGCAGGCTGTCACCTTCTTGCAGCAATTCGATCGACACATTGTCGGGCGAACGGACAAAGGCCATATGGCCATCGCGCGGCGGGCGATTGATGGTCACACCTGCATCCATAAGCGTCTGGCACAGCTCATAGATATTGTCGCAACGATAGGCGAGATGCCCGAAGTGGCGGCCATCGCTGGGCAGGCCGTCGTCGCCATCCCAATTGTATGTCAGTTCAACGGGGCATTCCTCTTGTCCCGGTGCCGCCATGAAAATCAACGAAAACCGGGCGTTTTCATTGTCGATGCGACGGGTTTCCTGCAAGCCCAGCAATTCGTAGAACGCCATGGATTTTTCCAGATCCTTGACCCGGACCATTGTGTGCAAATACCGCAGTGCCATATTGGCCTCCTCTATGTGTATGAGGCGGACACTAGGGGGCGGGGCAGGGATGTCCAGATGTGATCCGCCTAGAAACTGGAACGAATGCCGATGGACAACGACAGCTCGTCGGTCTCGAACCGGCTGACATTGGATTGGGTTTTTTCCGACGCCAATGTGACCACCGGGGTGAACCCCATATAGGTCATTTGATCGACCTTCAGGTTGATCCGGGCGGTTTGTCGGGTGTCATTGCGCCCGCCTTCCACCGGGAAGGACAGGATGCTGTAATCGGGGTAATGGGTTTCACTGATCCCGGCGGATACCGACAAAGAGACCGGGCCAATTGGTTTGGCGCGCCGATAAGAGACTTCGACACCACGCGCCAGAGATCGCGATTGCGGGTTCTTGGATTGTGCGGTCGTTTGCGACAGGGACAACGCCAGATGATCGCCATTGCCAAGCGCATGGCCCAGCGTCAGCTTGCCGCCAAAGGTTTCGACATCGGGCAGATCCTGGGCATCCTCGAAGCGGCGTTGGTAATAGCCGTTCACGGACAGGCTGGTGGTGGCGGACAGCCCGACATGATAGCCGATCCTGGCGCCGCCGACGTTATAGGACCGTTCCCCGCCGTTCCAGGCCTGACCAAGGGTTGCGCCAAGGCTGATCGTGCCGGATTTCTGCGGAAGATTGTGAAAATGCAGCAGGCCAACCTCGCCGTAGGTCGAGCCAAAGTCGCTGTTTTCGGCATCGGGGGCGTCGTCGCGCGCCTCGCGGCTGAGCCAGACACGTTTGATCTGGCCCCCCGCCGTCAGCCGGGTTTGCGTGGTTGTCGTTTCGTGCAAACGATAGCTCAGCTGGCCGCCAAACGTGCCCACCAAACCAGACAGGGCCAGCGATGACGGCGGCAGGATGCCAACCACCGGTAGGCCGTCCACCACGTTGAACCGATCGGCGGCGCCGTTGTTCACATTGGAAGAGGGCGAAAGCGACCCCGACAGTTGAAAGTTCAGCCGCGCCCGGTTGCGCACCGTGCGAAATTCCTGCGCCGATCTTTGGCGGGTGACTTCGTCAGGGGCGCTTTGATGCGCACGCCGCATCCAGACCTGGGCGGGCAGAAACCGGTCCTGGCGGGCGTTGGCAAGGGCCGCAACGCGCGCCGCTTCGTGTTTCTGTCGCGGGGTGCCGGCGGTTTGATACGCCTTGCGCGCCGCCAATCGGGCCTGATCGGGATTTCCGCCGCGCAACAGGACGGTGGCCATGGCCATGTGACCAAAGCTGTCTTCCGGGTCGGCCTCAAGTATCGCAAGCGCAAGGTGAAGCGCCTGATCCAGCTGGTTCCGTTCAATGGCGTGAACCGTGCGAAACTGGAGCTGTGTTTCGGTCAATTGCATCGTTGGCGCAGAAGGCCCCGACGCAGGTGCGTCAGCGGCGCGCGAACCGGCCGCCAATGTACCAGTCGCCAGCTTGCCAGTTTCCGGCCAGGCCGGAACACTGGCAAACAGACAGCCGACCAACGTGATGCACAGCCGTTTCATGGCGGTCAGTTTGGTGCAACCTGGTCACAGACCCCGGAATCGCCATCCATGCCACATTGGGTCAGGACAAAAACACCCACCTCCTGGCCATCATAAAGCGTGACAGCACCAGCGACATAGGGGGCGCCGTCACCGACAAAAATGCCCTCATAGCTGCCAACTGTGTTGGTGTCTTCAACGGCTTCGCCGCCAAAGGCCCCATTCGCCCCGATGGTGCTGACGTGCAGGTCGATGTCTTCCATGTCGATGGTTTTGCCATTGGCCGGATTGATCAGTTCACGATCATAAATCGTCCCACCCACAGCGTTGTCAGAGAAGTTGGCGTTGATGAACACCGTGCCGGACACGCGATAGGGCTCTCCGGGGAGCAGGGCCGGATCGGTGCCGTTATCCGGTGCAATCAAGCCCGCGCCGTCGGTCGAGGACAATCCAGGCCCGGACAGGCCGCCATAAGCCCCGGCATAAGACACCTGACCTTCGCCGGGACCGGGCCCGATCGCAGGGGCGGAAAAGACACCGTTGCCTTGATAAAATGTGCCGGTGGAAAATTGGCCGAACTGGCCCCCGTCGCTGACCGCGGTGGCAAAAGCCGATTGGTCGGCACTTTGTGCTGACATTGCGACAAACATCCGGTCAAGCGCGTCTTCCTGTGCCGAATAGGCCATGAACCCGGGCACGTCCAGATCCTCGTTCCGGGTGAATTCATTGGCAAGAGGCGTCCCGTCCAGCGCATAGACTTGGACCGAAATCGTGTCGCCGCCCGGTGCGGTTGCAGATGTGACGTTGTTGGAACTGGCGTCGACTACGGACACCAGTTCGCTGTCACGTGTCGCCGGTGTTGCGGCCTCGCCCTCTTCTGGATCATCCTGATAGGGATTGTCCTTGCCGGTGGTGCCTGTGCACGCCGCAAGGGATGCCGCTGCGATGAGCGGAAGAAAATAACGTTTCATGAAACTGCCCCGGTTCTTGCCCGATTATTTTGTCCACAAGCTCTGATTTGAACTGGAAAAAGTCAATGATAAAAGCGGCATGACAGAGAAACCTCATGTAGTGCGGCGCAAAAGGCATACCTTATATACGCTTTAAGTTTGCCCGCCGTACCAGATATAGTGAGGGTCTGATTCATCTTGTAGAAAGGATTCGCCCATGTCCGTCACGCCCGAACAGGCCGCCGAAATCAACGCTCTTCGGGCTGAAACCCATAGCACCCTGCGCGCCACTGCGCCGGGGATCGAGGCGCATCTCTACAAGGCCATTCCGGTGCTGGATCACGGTTTTGTCCGCGTCATTGATTATATGGGCGACGATGCCGCGATCTGCCAGGCGGCGCGCGTCAGCTATGGCAAGGGCACCAAATCGGTGACCAATGACGAGGGTCTGATCCGCTATCTCATGCGGCACTGGCATTCGACACCGTTTGAGATGTGCGAAATCAAACTGCATGTGAAACTGCCGGTGTTTGTCGCCCGCCAGTGGATTCGTCACCGGACCGCCAACGTCAACGAATACTCTGCCCGTTATTCGATCCTGGACCGGGAATTCTATATCCCCGAACGTGATGCGCTGAATGCGCAATCCGTCGTCAACAATCAGGGCCGGGGCGAGGCGCTGACCGGGGAAGAGGCCGACCGCGTGCTGCGCTATCTGCGGGATGATGCGATGCGGGCCTATGACCATTACGAGGAAATGATTTCCAACGAAGGCCAACAGGGACTGGCGCGGGAATTGGCGCGGATGAACCTGCCGGCGAATATCTATACCCAATGGTATTGGAAGGTGGATCTGCACAACCTGCTGCATTTCCTGCGGCTGCGGGCCGACGCCCATGCGCAATATGAAATCCGGGTCTATGCCGATGCGATGTGCAAAGTGGTGGCCGATTGGGTGCCATTTGCGTTCAAAGCCTTCGAAGATTACCGCATGGGCGGTGCAACCCTGTCGTCCTCTGCGCTCGACTGTGTGCGCCGGATGATCAAGGGCGAAGAGGTCACGCAGGAAACATCCGGCATGTCCAAAGGCGAATGGCGCGAGTTTCAGGGCGTGTTGGGCTGACACGCTGCGCGATGTGATGGCCGGGCGGGGCAATGTCCTGACACAGGACAAATGCCGCCGCCCTGCCGCCAGCAAATTTCCGTAAAAATAGGTTTAAGTTGGCGCGACTTTCTGCGGCTCTGGTTGGAGACGCCAGAGCAGTTTTGCACCGCGAAGGCATTTGGAATTGCGGCCAGATTAGATGCCCCGAAATGCGCACCCGTTAATGCCGAGCCGGTTTTTGTTCGGTTTTCCGCCATAAAAGGCAGGATTTTGGGCATCGGCGGGCCAGTTCGGGCGTGCACCGGCGGCTGGCGCGTGCGTAGCGCAAAGCCTGCGTTCGGGGGCAATTTCCCGCCGGCAAGGTTACGCGCATTCCGCCGTATGGGATCGGCGACAATCCACACAGCTTAAAATTGCATTTGCATTCTTCGCCAATAAGTAGAGTGTAGTGTTCAGCGTGATACGGTGAATTATGATGTTGGCATTTGTAATATTCGGGGCTTTGGCCGGGGTCGGGGCGGCTTTTGTATCCTTGGGGCTGGGGATGTCCTTTGCCCTGGCATTCTGGATTTATGTTGCCGTTTCATTGGCTTGCATGGTGGTTATCCCGGTATCGGCCCGGATCGTGGCGCGGGATATCCTGCATCTTGGCGCCTTTTAAACAAGGTAAACGTGCTTTTCCTGCGGCAGCGCATTGCGCAACGCCGACCTGTGGCCGTTTGTTATCCTGATTTCCCTGAACGACAGCCGGGCCTTTGATCGCAGATCTGGGCTTTAAGGTTAATGTCGCCCTCCGTTTTGGTTCGCCCCGTGGCGGCTTGGGATACATTGTGCATCACTTGTCTATACATTTTTCTGGCCTGATGTCGTAAATCTGTTACATTGAGGGCAACGCGGCCCCATTGATCAAACAGAGGGAGGACAGCTGTGCGCCCGAAATCTCAGACCTGTGCATGGGGCCTGGCATTGGCGATCGCGCCCATGTTTGCGCCCCTGCCGCTTGTGGCGTCGTCCCCGATTGCCGAGGTCATTTGCGAACCCACAAAACAGATGCACAGCCGGTTGGAACAGCGGTTGATGTCACAGCGGCGCGGCACCGGAATGCGCGGGCCTGACCAGATCATGGAACTCTGGGAGGCACCGCAAACCGGTGATTGGACCCTGGTGCTGACCTATGCTACCGGCAACTCTTGTATTGTTGCCATGGGCGAAGATCTTGACATGGTCAGCCCGGGCTAGGGCCCTGATCCTGGGCCGCGATCAGCCCAGAATTTTCGGCCAATTGGCATTGGCTTTGGCAATATTGCCGGGAATATCCTGACGCCAAAGCTCCTGGGCGCGCAATGACGCGTTGAGGTACAACCGCCCTTCGTAAACGGTCCAGGCCTCTGGGATTGTTGGCGCGAGGTAACCCAGCGACGCCGCATAGGCACAATAGCCACCAAATTTTGGCGCAAACCGTTCTGGATCGCCCTCAAAGGCAGTCATTGTCGCCTTGCTGTCAAAATGCCATTCCGCCCCATGCCACACGACGCGATGGCTATTGCCGGTGGTGTCGGCCTTGGCGGCCTTGAAATAGGCCACGGGATCCGCGCCATTGATGGCAACGCCGTTGGTCTGAAACACCATCGGTTCCCCTGCGAGGGCAAGGCGTGGCACCAGTGGCAGCGCCACAAGGGACGCCAATACCGCGCGTCTGTTCATGCTCATTTCGGTACTCCCCAAATCATCTGCACCCAAGATGCCCCCGATCCGGTTTCGGCAAAACCCCGCTCGCCAAGGTGTGAAGCCGCGTGACCCATTGACACGGCCCCTTGGCCCCGAAATCTGAATCGCGTAAATGCCACCTATGCAACGGTTTTTACGCCCTTTTACCGGCCTGTTTCTTGCCCTGATCCTGGGGTTCACTGCCCAGTCGATGGCAGTGGCGCGGGGCATGTCACAGCCGGTAGATGAAATAATTCTCTGCACCGGCAATGGCCCGGTGATGATGGCGGTGGACGAAAACGGCAATCCGACCGGGCCTGCGCATATCTGTCCAGAGTTCACGTTGTCGGTGTTTCAGGTCGGTGCGGCCATCACAGCGCCGCTGCCCCGGCGATATTGGGTGCGTATCAATCTGGTTGTATCGGGGGCTGTCGACAAGGCGGGCCATTCAGCCCCCCAGCCGCAGGCGCGGGGCCCCCCGGCGCGGGTTTGACCCTTCGATCCGTCTGAAAAACAAACCTGATGACTGGAGTTGATATGACCCTGACCCGTAAATTCGCGGCGCTGGCCGCTTCTGCAATCTGTACCGTCACCCTGACCACAGCGGCGCTGGCCGATGGCATCGTGATCGACGACGCCTATGCCCGGGCGTCAAACACCCGCGCGGCGCGGCCTTTATGATGATCCACAATCACGGCACGGTTGATGACCGGCTTGTGTCTGTCAGCTCTGATGCGGCAGCACGGGTGGAACTGCACACCCACAAGGAAATCGGGGATGGCGTGTTCAAAATGATGGAAGTCGAAGACGGCTTTGCCATTCCGGCCGGGGGCATGCATGGGCTGGCGCGAGGCGGCGACCATGTGATGTTCATGGGGCTGACCGCCCCGTTTGAACAGGGCGCTGTAGTGTCGGTCACGCTGACCTTTGAACAGGCTGGCGATGTGGTGGTGGACATTCCGGTGGATCTGGAGCGTCAACCGGCCAAGGACGCGCACGCCGGCCATTAAGCCAGATCACCATATCCCAGAACCGAGGCCACCCAGCGCGGGACGGTCTCGGTTGCGGGACCGGAATGGCAGTGATTGAACAGATGCGACACGGCGGTTGGTTCAAGGCTGAGTTCCACGGTTTCCGCGCCGACATTGCGGGCCTCTTCGACAAAGGATGCCGCCGGATAGACCTGACCGGATGTGCCAATGGCGGCAAAGAGATCGCACCCTGCCAGATGATCGCCGATTTCGGCCATATGATGCGGGAATTCGCCAAACCACACTACATCCGGGCGCGCCGTCGGTTGGCCGCAATCTGGGCAGGGGGTGTCGGGCGTCATCACGATCGGGCTAGGCCAGCGGAGCCCACAAGCGCCGCATAGCGCCCCGGCCAATTTGCCATGCATTTGCAGGATATTCTGCGATCCCGCCCGGTGATGCAGATCATCGACGTTTTGCGTGACCAGCACCACCTCACCGGGAAACTCCGCCTCTAATCGCGCCAATGCATGATGCGCCGCATTGGGCGATGCTTTGGCGGCCTGGGCGCGGCGGGCATTGTAAAAGCTGTGCACAAGGCCGGGGTCGCGCGCAAACCCTTCTGGCGTCGCGACGTCCTCTATTGCGTGTTGCGCCCAAAGCCCCTGTGCGTCGCGAAAGGTGCCCAGCCCGCTTTCCGCCGAGATGCCGGCACCGGTGAGAATGACAATCTTTTGTCTGATATTGCGCATGTGACCTCTGGAAACTAGACCTTGGTCAGATTGCCAAAGGGGCCCTGTCATGACCAGCCGTATCCTGTTTGTCTGTCTTGGAAATATTTGCCGGTCGCCCGCCGCCGAGGCCGTGGTGCGGGCCAAAAGCGGCAATCGCGATCTGGTTCTGGACAGCGCGGGCACCGGGGCCTGGCATCTGGGCGAGGCGCCCTATCCACCGATGATCCGGGCGGCGGCCGCGCGGGGATATGACCTGAGCGGGCTGCGGGCGCGTCAGCTCACCGTTGAGGATTTTCATCAGTTTGATCTGATCCTTGCCATGGACCGTGACAATCTGGCCAATATTCGCGCGCTGCGGGCAGAAGCAAAAGCGGGGGCGGCGACGGTGCGATTGTTCACGGAATTTCACGATGGGGCCGTCAGGGACGTGCCAGATCCCTATTTCACCGGTGATTTCGAAGCTGTGCTTGATCTGATCGAAAGCTGTTCCACCGGGCTGTTGCGCGATCTGTGACCGGAAGGGTTCAGCCTTGCGGGCATCCGGTCAGCAGGGTTGCAATGTTGCGGGGCAATGGCAAGATCGCGAAATTGGAGAATTGGCTGTTTCCGCGTCGGCGTTTTGTTGCAGAGGACTGTTAAAGTGTTGAAATACATTTCTGGTGCGGCGTGTGCGCTGCTGATCTTGTCGGGCTGTGATACGCCACAAACCCGCACCGGGACCACCCCGCATCAGACCGCGAACCAGACCATGGACGGGCCGGAATGTGGCGGGCCGGGCACGCCGGAATGCCGTTTCTTTGATGGTCCGTTTCTTCTGGCCGACACCTCGGTCCGTTTGCCGACGCGCGAGGTTGAATTCTTTCCACTGGCGCGCCCCTTGGGTTTTGTCGATGGCGGCGCGTCGAATTGGCGGGCTGAGCCGGGGACGCTGACGGATGGCGCGTCGATCCCGCCGATTTTTGTCAATATGATCGGCGATCCGCGCAGTCGGCAATTTGCCCAGGCGGCGGCGATGCATGATGCCTATTGCGGCATTGGCAACGATGCGCTGCCGACCTATCACAGCCGCGATTGGCGCGAGACTCACCGCATGTTCTATGACGGATTGCGGGTCGGCGGCACGGCGGAAATCCGGGCCAAGGTGATGTACGCCGCCGTGTACCTCGGCGGGCCACGTTGGGGCGACACGGGGCGCGATCTGAGCGCGGGGGGCGTTGTGAAACACGCCGCGACGCTGGGATTTGCGCAAGAGGGTGGCGCATTGGTTGACCCGCGCATGGAACGCGCGCTGCGGGACAATTTGCAACCGCACAGCGGGTCTGTGCCCGACGCCGAATTTGCCTTTGCCCAATCGCCATTTGGCACCAGTTTTGACGCCTATGAACGCGATCTGAGCGGGGTTCCGGTGTCGCTCATGCGGGCGCAGCTGCGCGCGGCGGCCGACTATATCCAGACCACCAAACCGACCCCGACGCTGGTTCAGATCGAGGCCTTTATCGAACGCCGCGAGGCCCGGATGCTGGCGCGTCTGGTCGGGCCGCAGGGCAATGATGACGCGGGCGAAGAGCCGTCAAAATCCTATGAGCCTGAGGAAGAGGTCGATGAACCCGTGCTAGAGCCGGTGGACCCCGAATACCCGGATTATCCAGTGACCACCGAAGACCCGACAGATGTGTCTGTCGACATCCCCGCAACTCCGGGCGGCCAGGACATTGGCTGTACGGCGGGCGCTTGTGAATAGGCTTTAATGATCGGTCAGGGCGGAAAATGGCCCTGACCAGATATGTCTCTGACCGGAAGATAGAAAATACTTGTGTAAGCGGTTACATGACGGCATCTGGCGGGGCTGATCGCTGTCGCCCCGCTCATATATCGTTCAGTCATGTCGCCCGGTTTGCTGTCGGCTCCTGACGGGTTTGTCCCGTTTCCGCCAAGATCCGGTTTTCTGTAAAATGGCCGGGGTTAACCGTCCATTTTCAGGGCGCTGATAAAGGCCTCTTGCGGGATGTCGACCTTGCCGAACTGGCGCATCTTCTTCTTGCCGGCCTTCTGTTTTTCCAGCAACTTCTTCTTGCGCGTGGCGTCGCCGCCGTAACATTTCGCTGTCACGTCCTTGCGCAGCGCCGACAGGGTTTCGCGTGCGATGACCTTGCCGCCGATGGCCGCCTGAATCGGGATCTTGAACATGTGACGCGGGATCAGATCCTTGAGCTTTTCGCACATCGCCCGGCCCCGCATTTCGGCGCGGTCACGGTGCACCATGGTCGAAAGCGCATCCACCGGCTCGTCATTCACCAGCACCTGCATCTTGACCAGATTGTCCTCGCGGTATTCGGTCATCTGATAGTCGAACGAGGCATAGCCCTTGGTCACCGATTTCAATCGGTCGTAGAAATCGAACACCACTTCGTTCAACGGCAGGTCATAAACCACCATCGCGCGTGACCCGGCATAGGTCAGATCCATCTGAATGCCGCGGCGATCCTGACAGAGCTTCAACACGTCACCCAGGTATTCGTCGGGCACAAGGATCGTCGCCTTGATGCGCGGTTCCTTCAGGTGATCAATTGTCGAGGGATCGGGCATGTCGGCGGGGTTGTGCAGTTCGACCATCTCGCCGTCTTTGGTAAAGATCTGATAGATCACCGACGGCGCGGTGGTGATCAGATCAATATCATATTCGCGCTCGATACGGTCGCGGATCACCTCAAGGTGCAAAAGCCCGAGGAATCCGCAGCGAAAGCCAAAGCCAAGCGCGGCAGAGGTTTCCATCTCGTAGCTGAAAGAGGCGTCGTTCAGCGCCAGTTTTTCAATCGCGTCGCGCAGGTCTTCGAATTCGGCCGAATCCACCGGGAACAAGCCACAGAAAACCACCGGCTGCGACGGCGCAAAGCCGGGCAGGGGCGTATCGGTGCCCTTCTTCTCGTGGGTGATGGTATCGCCGACCTTGGTATCGCGCACCTGTTTGATCGAGGCGGTGATAAATCCGATTTCGCCGGGGCCAAGCTCGTCAATCACGGTCATTGCCGGGCGGAAGACGCCGATGCGGTCAACGCCGTATTTCGCGCCGGTCTGCATCATCTTGATATTGTCGCCCTTTTTCAGGACGCCATCCATGATCCGCACCAGAACCACAACACCGAGGTAGGCATCATACCAGCTGTCGACCAGCATCGCCTTGAGCGGGGCCTCGCGGTCGCCGGTGGGCGCGGGCAAACGGTGCACAATCGCCTCAAGCGTCTCGGCAATGCCGATGCCGGTCTTGGCCGACACCTGAACCGCCTCTGACGCATCAATGCCAATCACGTCTTCGATCTGTTCCGCCACCCGGTCGCAATCGGCGGCGGGCAGGTCGATCTTGTTCAGCACCGGCACAATCTCATGATCGGCGTCCAGCGCGTGATAGACATTGGCCAGCGTCTGCGCCTCGACCCCTTGGGTGCTGTCCACAACCAACAGCGATCCTTCGACCGCACGCATCGACCGCGACACCTCATAGGCGAAATCCACGTGACCGGGCGTGTCGATCAGGTTCAACACATAGGCTTCGCCATTCTGGGCGACATAATCAATGCGCACGGTTTGCGCCTTGATCGTGATGCCGCGCTCGCGCTCGATGTCCATCGAAATCAAGCAACTGGGCCTTCATGTCCCGTTCGGCCACCGTATTGGTGGATTGGATCAGCCGGTCGGCAAGGGTGGATTTCCCGTGGTCGATATGGGCGACGATCGAGAAATTACGGATATGAGCGAGATCTGTCATGGATTGGGATATGATGTGAAATCGCGGGGCCGTCAATTGACTCTGTGCGACGCAGGCGGGCTGGCCGGGGTTTTTGCAGCCCTGTTGCTGTCCCGGGGTCGGACTTGGGGCCATTTTCGGCAAAAGCCGGCTGATTTCGCCCCGACATGGGGGAGGGGGGCACTGCCCCCGGCCAGATGAAAATTGTGGTTAGATCTCGCCGCTGTCTTGTCGACGGTTCCCCGAAACCGCAATCCATGGCAGACTTTATTTGGAAACCGACCGGGAGGGCGCGCAGATGACACAGGAAGTTGCCCGACACGCCAGAGTGATGGGCCGGGTGCAGGGCGTGGCCTATCGCGCCTGGACCCAAAATCAGGCGCAGTCGCTGGGGCTGCGGGGGTGGGTGCATAACAACCCCGATGGCTCTGTTTCAGCGTTTTTGATTGGCACGCCAGAGGCGGTGGACACAATGCTGGATCTGATGTGGGCCGGGCCGGGGGCCGCTGCGGTGCGTGACGTCACCATCGAAGAGGTTGCTGTGATCCCGGATCTGTCCGGGTTTGTCATCGACGGCTAGGGGGCCAAGGGCCGCATTACCGCGCGAATTTCGGGCAAGATCGGGTAAGATCGAGCGGGATGGATCAATGGCACAGCGGCAAATCGTTGCGCCGGATCATGGTGCGCAGGGCAAAACTGGATCGCATGTTTCGGATGCCTTTGACCTGCATCAACCCGTCCTCCAGAAACCGGTCAAACGCCGTCAGATCCCGGGCCACCACCCGGATCAGGATATCGCGCGTGCCGGTCATCAGATAGCATTCCATCACCTCGTCAAATCGGCAGAGCGCGGTTTCAAACGCTTTTACCGCGTCGCGGTTCTGGTGTTCCAGCTCGACAAAAATGAAGGCGTTTAACGGCAGGCCCAGCTTTTCCTGATCCACCCGCGCGGAATAGCCGGTGATGACCCCGTCACTTTCCAACCGCGCAATCCGACGCGCCAGCGGCGTGGCCGACAGGCCAACTTTTTCCGACAAATCAGCGAGCCGCTGGCGCCCGTCACGTTGCAGCGCCTGCACAATTTTGGCGTCGATGCTGTCCATTCTCCAAGTACCCCTGTTGTTTTGGAGTTTTTTACCAAGTTTCACCTGTCAGGCAATGAAGATTGGCAAGATGTCGCGTGGGTTCCGCAATATTTTGGGGCCAACACAAGGAGGTTTTCATGCTCACACGGATCGATTGCACCACGCACCAAGAGGTTTATCGCGTCAGCGACCGCGACAGCGGGCTGGAGGGCGTGATTGCCATTCATTCGACCCTGTCCGGGCCTGCCGCCGGTGGTTTGCGGATGCGGACATATGATGGCTTTGATGCGGCATTGGCCGATGTCCTCGCCCTGTCGCGCGGCATGACCTATAAAAACGCCGCCGCTGGTTTGCCGCTGGGTGGGGGCAAGGCCGTGATCCTGGGCGATCCACGGACCGAGAAAACCGAAGCCAAACTGCGCGCGATGGGCCGCGCGGTGGCCGAGCTTGATGGCCGTTACTGGACCGCCGAGGATATGGGCATGTCACCGGATGACCTCAAGGTGCTGGCCCAGGAGGCCGATTTTGTTGCGGGTCTGGCGGAGGGTGACTTCGCCAGCGGCGATCCGTCACCGATCACCGCACGCGGTGTGTTCAATGCGATGAAAATCGGCGCAGAGCGTCAGTTCGGCAGCGCCGATCTGGGCGGCAAACGCGTCGCGGTGCAGGGGCTGGGCCATGTCGGTTGGTCTCTGTGTGAATATCTGCACAAAGCCGGGGCCCGGTTGAGTGTCGCGGACCCGGTCGCGGCGCGGGTCGCCGATGCCGTGGCCCAATTCGGCGCCGAAGCGGCAGACCCCGCGACCATCCATGCGGTCGCGGCGGATATCTTTGCCCCTTGTGCAATTGGTGGCACATTGAATGCGGATACCGTGCCCGCGATCAAGGCTGCGATGATCTGCGGCGCGGCCAACAACCAATTGGCCGATATGGCGATTGGCGATCTGCTGGAGGCGCGCGGCATTCTCTATTTGCCGGATTATGTCGCCAATGGCGGTGGCATCATCAATGTTGCGACGGAAATCCTGAAAATCGCCGACCGCGAGACCTTTGTGGCCGAGCGTTTGGCG
This sequence comes from Marinovum sp. J2-8, assembly GCF_055808435.1. Taxonomy (NCBI): domain Bacteria; kingdom Pseudomonadati; phylum Pseudomonadota; class Alphaproteobacteria; order Rhodobacterales; family Roseobacteraceae; genus Marinovum; species Marinovum sp. J2-8. The sequence continues at coordinate 1,092,497 of NZ_JBVVRZ010000001.1, forward strand.
CAATTGGAGCGCAGCATGTCCGGCATCCTTTTGGCGGCGGCGCAAAAGGGCGTGAGCCCGGCCCGTGTGGCCGATGATACTGTGGATCAGGTGATGATGCGCAAGGCGGGCTGATCCGCCCCCACAACCGACAGCCCAAAAGGCACAGCCCAGGAGGCGCCGCAGTAAATGCGGCGCGGTGGCTGTGCCGTGTTGGCGGGGATCGGCGCGATTTACAGCTCGATCGGGCGCAGGACCTCGGGTTCGATGACATTCACCCCCGGCAGAGCGTCGACCAGCGACCGGGCCGATTGCTCTAGCAGGGGAAAGGTCCGGTAGTGGCAGGGGATCAGGGTCTTGAAGTTGAAGTATCGTTTGGCAGCATAGGCGGCCCCGGCCATGTCCATGGTGAAATGCCCGCCAGCCGACAGGATGCCGATGTCGGGTTTGTGGTAATCCCCCATCCAATCCATATCGGCCATGATGGTGGTGTCGCCGGACAGGTAGATGGTTTTCCCCTCTGCCGTGATCATGTAGCCCACTTCGCTGCCTGCCGCCTTTGGGCCGGCATCAGACCCGAAGGTCGATGAATGCGAGGCGGGCACCATTGTGACCTTGACCCCGGCCAGATCCACGGTGCCGCCCTTGTTGAAGCCGATGGTGTCGATGTTTTCGTGCTCTGCCCAATATTGCATCACATCGTATTGCCCGACTGTGGGGATCTTCAACTCTCGTGCCAGGGGCAGAACGTCGGCCACATGATCAAAATGGCAATGGGTCAAGAGGATATGCGTCGCCCCCTTGGTGGCGTCGGCATGTTGATGTTCCGCCAGCATTGGATTGCCGGTGAGCCAGGGGTCGATCAGGATGATTGCGTCGCCGGTTTCCAGACGAAACGAGCTATGTCCAAGCCAGATGAGGTGCATGTGATGTCTCCTGATTGTGCTGTGGTGACCCTAGCATGATTGCGGGACTGGTCCAGATTGCGCAGATCGGAGCGAGGGGCCAGCCCCTCGCGCTCCCCGGGATATTTGTGAACAGAAGAAGGGCCGGGCTGGGGCATGTCGCTTTGGCCTGGCGGTCATGTGCTGTTTGGTCAATTTGCAGGTATTTTCGTTTGTATCTGCTGAATGCGGTGGTTGCGGGCTGGATGATTGCGGTTTCGCACCGGCATGTGGTTGCAGGGGGCGGGGCAGAACGGTAAAGCCGATGCCAGACCTCAAATGATTGGGAGTGGCCCGATGTCAATCGACCAAGGCACCGCCGCCAAAGTGGCAAAACTGGCCCGTATCCGTGTGGATGCGGAGGATCTTCCGGCGCTGGCGCAGGAATTCAACGATATTCTTGGCTTTATTGAACAGCTGAACGAAGTCGATGTCGAGGGGGTGGAGCCGATGGTGTCGGTCACGCCTATGCGGTTGAAGCGCCGGGTCGATGTGGTGACCGATGGGGGGCAACAGGACAAGGTCCTGAAAAATGCGCCGGATGCGCGTGAAGGATTTTTTGCGGTTCCGAAGGTGGTTGAATAATGGCTGATCTGAATGGGATGAAAATCGCCGCAGCGCGGGATGCGATGCGCAAGGGCGATGTGACCAGCGTGGAATTGACCGAAGCTTGTCTGGCTGCGATTGACGGTGCTGATGCGCTGAACGCGGTTGTGCACAAGACGCCGGAGATCGCGTTGGAGCAGGCCCGTGCGGCGGATGCGCGGATCAAGGCCGGGGATGCGCCCGACATGTGTGGCATTCCGTTGGGGATCAAGGATCTGTTCTGCACCAAGGGTGTGGCGAGCCAGGCGGCGTCCAACATCCTTGATGGGTTCAAGCCGGAATACGAAAGCACCGTGACCCGGCAATTGTTCGAATCCGGCGCGGTGATGTTGGGCAAGTTGAACATGGACGAATTCGCCATGGGCTCTTCGAACGAAAGCTCGGCCTATGGCAATGCGGTCAACCCGTGGCGGCGTGCGGATGATGACACGGCGCTGACGCCGGGTGGTTCGTCCGGTGGATCGGCCAGCGCGGTTGCTGCGGATCTTTGTCTGGCGGCGACCGGCACCGACACTGGTGGGTCGATCCGCCAGCCCGCGGCTTTCACCGGGATCACCGGTATCAAGCCGACCTATGGCCGCTGTTCGCGCTGGGGCATTGTGGCCTATGCCAGTTCGCTGGATCAGGCCGGGCCGATGACCAAGGATGTGCGCGACGCCGCCATCATGCTGGGGGCCATGTCCGGGCATGACCCGATGGATTCGACCAGCGCGGATCTGGCAGTGCCGGATTTCGAGGCGATGCTGACCGGCGATGTCAGGGGCAAGAAGATCGGTATCCCGCGTGAATACCATATGGACGGCATGCCGGACGAGATCGAGGCGCTTTGGGCCGAGGGCCGCAAGATGCTGGCAGATGCCGGGGCCGAGGTTGTCGATATCTCTTTGCCGCACACGAAATACGCCTTGCCGGCCTATTATGTGATTGCTCCGGCTGAGGCGTCTTCGAACCTGGCGCGTTATGACGGGGTGCGCTTTGGCCGCCGTGCCACATTGGCCCAGGGCGATGGCATCACCGAGATGTATGAAAAGACCCGCGCCGAAGGTTTCGGGCCAGAGGTGCAGCGCCGGATCATGGTCGGCACCTATGTGCTGTCGGCGGGTTTCTATGACGCCTATTACAACCGTGCCCGCAAGGTGCGCACCCTGATCAAGAAGGATTTCGAGGACGTCTTTGCCACGGGCGTTGATGCGATCCTTGCGCCAACAACGCCAAGCGCGGCGTTTGGTTTGGGCGAGATGGCGTCGACCGATCCGGTGCAGATGTATCTGAACGATGTGTTCACCATCACGCTCAATCTGGCCGGTCTGCCCGGTGTATCGGTGCCTGTGGGCACCAACGCCCAAGGCTTGCCGCTGGGCTTGCAATTGATTGGGCGGCCTTGGGAAGAGGGTGATTTGCTGAATTGCGCTTATGCGCTGGAACAGGCGGCGGGATTTGTTTCCAAGCCGGCGAAATGGTGGTAAACCACGCTTAAAGAGCAGGTATGAGGCCAAAGCATATGCGAATTTTCCTGGCGAGTGTCGCCCTAGGGGCCTTGGCGGCCTGTGCGCCGCAGGTGCCGGACAGTGGCGCCGGTGTGGGCTTTGACCGTGTTGATGCGGATCGCACCGCGCGGCTTGAGCGCAATGCCCGTCTTGAAGGTGCGCCGCCGGTGCAAACCTCAGAGCTGCAATCCACGCAACAGGGCGATGGGGCCGCGATCGAACGCGCCGCTGCCGCACAGGCGCAGGCGGCAAATTCCGGCGTTGCGCCGCTTGACGCCAGCCCGGAAAACCCCGCGCCGCAGGCGGTGACCAATGGCGCGGGAATCAGCCGCGAGCAGGATTTCCAGGCGGTCTCTGGCGAACGTGATATTCAGGGCGATGCTGCCCGGTTGCGTCAGGCGCAGGCGCAATATCAGGTGATCGAACCGACGGCCCTGCCGACGCGACAGGGTGGCCAGCCCAATATCGTCGGCTATGCCCTGCAGACCAACAACCCGGTCGGGACGGCGGTCTACAAACGGTCGTCGTTGAATTCACAGGCCAAGCATCAGCGCAATTGCGCAAGCTTTGCCAGCCCCGATCTGGCGCAGGAAGATTTCCTGTCCAATGGCGGGCCACAGCGGGATCGCAAGGCGCTTGATCCTGATGGGGATGGTTTTGCCTGTGCCTGGGATCCGACACCTTTCCGTCGCGCTGCTGGCGGCTGATCCTTGCGGGACGCGGGCGCGTTATGGCATCCGTCGCCCAATTGCGGCGCGCGGCGGCTGGGCGCGCGGCCAGACATGGTGGTGCTGCATTACACCGCCATGACCACCACGGTGGCGGCCCGTGACTGGCTGTGTAATCCCGTGGCCGAGGTTTCGGCGCATTATCTGATTTCCACCACAGGTGAGCTGATCCAAATGGTTGGCGAGGACCAGCGGGCCTGGCATGCCGGCGCCGGGTCATGGGGTGGCGTCACGGACGTCAATTCCCGCTCGATCGGGATCGAGATCACCAACAGTGGCACCCAGCCGTATTCAGAGCCTCAGATGGCCTGTCTGGAGGCGTTGTTGCCACGGATCATGGCGCGGTGGGATATTGCCCCACAGCGGGTGATCGGCCATTCCGACATGGCACCGGGGCGCAAGATCGACCCCGGCCGACGGTTCGATTGGCGGCGGTTGGCGCGGGTGGGGCTGTCGATTTGGCCAGAGACCGGGCTGGCGGACGTGGCGCGACGGGATGAGCCGACGGTCACTGCCGCGCGGTTCCGCGCGCTGGCGGTGTTGTTTGGCTATGGGCCTGCGGTGGATGACGCCACATTGCTTGACGCCTTTCGGGCGCGGTTTCGCCCGGCGGCCACAGGCCCGCTGGACAGGTGCGACATTGCGCTGCTCGCGGAGCTGTCAACGCGGTTTCCCGTTGACCGGGCCGCGCACAGCCCGTAAGTGCGCCCTTGCGCGGAAGGCTGGATGGCCGCGGGGGTCGCAAGACCCGCGAGGAAAGTCCGGACTCCCTGAGACAACGGTGCCGGGTAACGCCCGGGCGGGGTAACCCGACGGAGAGCGCCACAGAAAACAAACTGCCCCTGCCTGCAGGGGTCAAGGTGAAACGGTGGGGTAAGAGCCCACCGGGGGGCTGGCAACAGCGCCCGCAAGGCAAGCCCCACCGGGAGCAATGCCAAATAGGGGCCTCGCGCGCGACTGATCCTTTCGGGGATATCGACGCAGGGATGTTTCAGCCCGAGAGGTCCGGGTTGGCAGCTAGAGGCGCATGGGCAATCATGCGTCAAGAGGAATGGTCATCCACGGCGTTCGCGCCGAGACAGAATCCGGCTTACAGGCCTTCCGCGCAATAATGGCCTTCTCCGGCCAGAACCTGATGAAAACCGCTTGACTCGGGGGCGTAGACGAGTAGAACCCGACCTTCATAGAGATATACGAGTGCGCGACGGCATTGGCCCGCGCCACGCAGGAGATGAAAAATGGCGAAGCCGACCACAATCAAGATCCGCCTGAATTCGACCGCGGGCACTGGCCACTTTTACGTGGCCAAGAAAAATGCGCGCACCATGACCGAGAAAATGGTTCAGCGTAAGTATGACCCGGTTGTGCGGAAACATGTTGAATACAAAGAAGGTAAGATCAAGTAAGCGATCTTTTCCTTCTAGACGGCAAAACGCCGCGCGGCCCCAAGCCTGCGCGGCGTTTTTTCGTGTATGGGTCTTTTTCTGTGCTGGGCGGTCTCAGATGTCCTGATCATGATAGGGCAGCTCCGCAAGCGGCACGTTGATGTGATCCGGGGCAGGTGTCTGTGGAAACCGCCGTGCCAGAATATATGCGTTCCGCGCCAGCAGAGCTTTGACCGCGCGATGCATGCCATCCATCAATCGCCCCTCAGCACAGAGCAGAATTGGATGGGCGAGGTCGCACGCCCTGACCAACGTCATATGCTGCACAAAGGATCGTGGCGTTGGCACGTTGGCGGGGTCGTCGTACCACCAGTTTTCATCAAGCTCTGCGATTTCGGTGAGCGGCAGTCTGATCACCTCCAGAGGCTCTGACACGCGCACCAGGCGATGCACGTCCCAGATATGCATGGTCCGGCCCGACCTTGCGGGCATGGTATTGTGTGCGCATCTGTGGCTCCGATGGCGGGTGGTACGTTGGAACGCAAATGGGCCGGTCATATGACCGGCCCAATGCGTGATACTGTCTGTTGTTGTGCGGTCTGCTTATTCGCGATTGCCGAACAGCTGCAGCAGGAACATGAACATGTTGATAAAGTCGAGATAGAGGTTCAATGCCCCCATGATCGCGGCTTTGCCCAACCATTCGCTGTCGCCGTGGTGGGCGTGCTCAAGGTAGGTGTTCTTGATCTTCTGGGTGTCATAGGCGGTCAGACCGGCAAAGATCAGCACACCCAGGATCGAAATCGCGAACATGATCGCGGGCGAGCCAAGGAAGATGTTGATGATCGACGCCACCAAGAGACCAATCACACCCATGATCAGGAAGGAGCCCCAACCAGAAATGTCTTTTTTGGTGGTGTAGCCATAGAGGCTTAGACCGGCAAAGGCGATCGAGGTGACCAGGAAGACCTGAGCAATCGAGAAGCCGGTGAAGGCCACGAAGATCCAGCTGAGCGACAGGCCCATCACCGCCGCAAAGGCATAGAAGAACAGTTGCGCGCCGGCGGCGGACAGTTTGTTGATCGCCGCGCCAAAGGCAAACACCATACCGAGGGGCGCAAACATGATGATCCAGCCCAGGATGTTGGGTTGCAATGTCGCGGGGTCACGGAACACCGACAACAGCGCCGGGTTAGAGCCAACGGCCCAGGCGACTGCAAAGGTGATCAACATGCCCACCGACATTGTGCCGTAGACTTTGTTCATGTGGGCGCGCAGGCCCGCATCAATCTGGGCGGCGCCAGGCGGCAGCCGCTGTCGACCGGATTGTGTTATAGTTAGCCATCGAGTTCCTCCGAAAAAGAGCTGGGGCCAAGCACATGCTGGCCGTCCCCTCAGATATTGGCTGAACCACCTGAGTTTTCAAGATATCAACGGTCGCCTAGGCGGTGTTTTCGGAGGAAATCGGTGTCAATTGACATCAAATCGCGGATTCGCGCGCGTTTCAATGCGTCGGCAGATCCCAGATCGGGCGGCGCGCCTCTGCTGCGGCTTGCTGTGTGGTCAACCCAAGGTCGGCAAGCTGCGCTGAATCCAGCCGGGCAAGGGTCTGGCGCTGACGGTAGATTGCCAGAATTTCGGTCAGTCGGGGCAGGGCAGAGCGCCGGGTTGGTTGGCAGGCGATTTCAAGGCTGCGGGACATTGGGTATCTCCTTTGGTTGTGATGTTTTCGTCGTGAAGTATTTTGTTCCTTGATGTGTAGTCCGGCCCGCGTCATATTGAAAACGAATGATTTTGATTTTTAATATCACAAAGGCTGATGTATCATGCGAAACCTTGATGTCACTGTCCTGCGCAGTTTTGTGGCCGTGGCCCAGACCGGGGGCGTCACCCGTGCGGCGGGGTTTTTGAACCTGACGCAATCTGCGGTGTCGATGCAGCTCAAGCGGTTGGAAGAGCTTCTGGGGCTGGAGCTGCTGGACCGGACGGCGCGGCGCATTGCCTTGACCGCAGCAGGTGAGCAGTTGCTGGGCTATGCCCGTCGCATGGTCGAATTGAACGACGAGGCATTTTCGAAACTGACGGCTTCTGAATATGCCGGGGAAATTCGGCTGGGCGTGCCGCATGACATTGTTTACCCGGTCATTCCGCTGGTGCTGCAACGGTTTGCCGCGGAAATGCCGCGGATGCGGGTGCGGCTGGTCACCAGCTACACCGCCAAACTGCGCGAGGATTTTTCGCGTGGGGAAACCGATCTGATCCTGACAACCGAGCGGTCATTGGGCGACGGGGGCACCACATTGGCAGAGATTGCCCTGCGCTGGGTTGGTGCGCCGGGGGGGCAGGTCTGGCGGCACCGTCCCCTGCGGTTGGCCCAGGCGGTGCAATGCGGTTTTCGCCCCGGCGTGATCGAAAGATTGAACCGCGCCGATGTGGACTGGACCTCGGTGGTGGAAACCGACAGCGACCGCACGGTCGAGGCGACGGTCAGCGCCGATCTCGCGGTTACGGCGTTGCTGGAGGGGACGGTGCCCGGGCAGTTGACCGAATTGCCGATGGGATGCGGTCTGCCGGATTTGGGCACCTATATGGTCAATCTCTACAGCAATGATCAGCCGGGCAATGAACCGGTGCGGTTGCTGTCTGATTTGGTGCGTCAGGCCTATGAAACGCTTTAGCCGCGTCAACGCCGATGGCCGTCAGGGTGTGACCACAACCTTGCCGGTGGATTTCCGGTCACGCAATAGCGCCAGCGCCTCTGCCGCGCGATCCAGCGGCAGAACATGGCTGACATGCGGGGAAATCCGACCGGCTCTGTGCCAGTCGATCAGGGTTTTCGAAATCGGTGACGACATCGGGGCGGAATTTCAGGTAGCCGCCCCAATAGACCCCCAGAACGCTCAGGTTTTTGACCAACAGATGGTTGGTTTTGACCTGCGGCACATCGCCGCTGGCGAAGCCGATCGGCAGGATGCGCGCCTCTGGATTGCAGGCCCGAAAGGCGGCTTCGAATTGTGCACCGCCAATGGGATCATAGACCACATCCGCCCCGCCCAAGGCCTTGACCTCGGCCCGGATGTCGGCGGTTGTGGCGTCGATCAGGTGGTCGGCCCCGGCGGTTTTTGCCACTGCCAGCTTGTCCGCGCCGCGAGCACAGGCAATCACCCGGGCCCCCATGATCTTGCCGATTTCCACCGCCGTAAGGCCCACCCCCGCCGCCCCGAGCACCAACAAGGTTTCGTCGGGTTGCAATCTTGCGCGATGCTGCAATGCGACATGCGAGGTGCCATAGGCGATCTGCAACGCCGCCGCGTCGGTAAAACTCATGCTGTCGGGCAGAACGACGGCGCGCGCCACGTCAAAACAACCGTATTCTGCCAGCCCGCCATGGCCGCCAAACACCGCAACCCGCGTGCCGGGCGCAGGGCCGTCCGTATTCGGGCCCAGCGCATCCACCACGCCGGCGACCTCCATTCCCAGGGTGAATGGCGCGGTCGGCGTGTCCTGATAGGTGCCCTTTTCCATCAGAATATCGGCAAAATTCAAACCGCAGGCCGCGATTTTCAACCGTAACTCCCCAGCCGCCGGATCGGGTTTCGGGCAGTCGGTCACCGCGGCTGCTGCCCCGGCGGTGGCGATCATGAATGCGCGCATTTTTCAAACTTGTCCTTTGAGGTGGGGGATGGTTAATGGCCGCGAGGTAACAGTTTCGCGCCACCGCCGTTTTGTAAATGGCGTGATATGTCGCGGCAATCGGGAGGGGCGACAGAGGCGGGCGGTGAGCGGTGTTTTCTTACCGTCCTGCGTGTGCCAGGCGTTAACCGTATTCTTTTTACGCGTTCTTTTTCCTTGCTTTCTGGTGTGCCATCCGTATCTTTTCCCAAGCTGCAGGGGTGCAATGTTGTAAATACTGTGCGGGGGTCACTCATTTCCGCATCAACTATAGTATGCGAACTCAGATGGATCTCTCCATCGGGGGCGCAAAGTAAAGGATGAATGGTATGCCACACCCCGTGGATGTGCATGTAGGCAAACGAGTCCGCCACCGTCGGTGGCTTGTTGGAATGACCCAGCAGCAGCTTGCCGAACATGTCGGAATCAAATTCCAGCAAATTCAGAAATATGAAACCGGTGCAAACCGGGTCAGTGCCTCGCGTCTTTGGGACATTGCAGATGCGCTGGAGGTTCCTGTCAGCTTCTTCTTTGAAGGTCTGGACGAAGGGGCAGAGGCCCCGACATCAGGGGAAAGCGGCGTGCCTGCCGATCTTCTGGGCGACAAGGAAGCGCTGGATCTGGTGCGGTCCTATTATGCGATCCCGGAAAATCAGCGTCGGCGCCTGTTTGAACTTGCCCGCGTGTTGAGCGACGTCGCATAAACCCCGCAAGAGCGCGGCCGCAAGGCGGCGCAAATCGGCGGGGGATGTTATGCAGAACGACGAAATGAGCCACCTCTGGAAGGTGGCGGATGAAATGGCCGACGCAGCGCGTGCGGCCATTTTGCCGTTTTTTCGGGGCACGGCCCTGGGGACGGAATCCAAACTGGCGGCGGGATTTGATCCCGTGACGGTTGCGGATCGCGCCGCAGAACGGGCCATGCGCGACGTCCTGGCCCAGCATCGCCCACAGGACGCCATTCTGGGCGAGGAATTTGGCGCGCAGGATGGCACATCCGGTCTGACATGGGTGCTTGATCCGATTGACGGCACACGCGGGTTCATTTCCGGCACGCCGACCTGGGGCGTGTTGATCGCCTTGTCGGATGCAAATGGGCCGCGCATGGGGGTGATTGATCAACCCTATATCGGCGAGCGGTTTCGTGGCGGCCCCGGCGTGGCGCGCATGGATGGCCCGCATGGGCAGGTGGAATTGGCGACAAAAACCACCGAGGCGCTGTCGGATGCAATTTTGTTCACCACGTTCCCCGAGGTTGGCACGCCCGAAGACAAGGTCGCGTTTGACCGTGTTGCGGCGCAGGTGCAGCTGACGCGATACGGTATGGATTGTTATGCCTATGCGCTGCTGGCGGCGGGGCAGGTCGATCTGGTGATCGAATCGGGGTTGAATGCCTATGATATTCAGGCCCCGATTGCGGTGATCGAAGCGGCGGGTGGTCTTGTGACCGATTGGTCGGGCGGGCCGGTGCATCAGGGCGGCCGCGCGCTGGCTGCTGCAAATGCGACCCTTCATGCCCAGGCGATGGCGATTTTGCAGGGGGCCTAGGCCAGCGTGCTTGATCGCCGGGGGGGGGTCGGGTAATTTGGCATCGGGACGTGCGAAATTTGCCCATTACCGGCGCGTTTGATTTCACCTCAGAAATGGGCCTGTCTCTGAGGGTACAAATGAAAGACATCCTGATAAAACGCGCCGCGCTGGTCCTGACGATGGATGACGCGGACCGTGAAATTGCTGAAAGTGACATCCGTTTGCAGGACGGCGTCATTGCCGAAATTGGCACGGATCTGGCCAGTGACGGCGAGGTGGTGCAGGCCGACGGTTGCCTTGTGACGCCGGGCCTGGTCAACACGCATCACCATTTGTATCAAACGCTGACCCGCGCGGTGCCGGGCGGGCAGGATGCCCTGCTGTTTGGGTGGCTGCAAACGCTTTACCCGATCTGGGCGCGGTTTGGCCCGGAAGAGATTTTCATCTCGGCACAGGTGGGTTTGGCGGAATTGGCCCTGTCGGGCTGTAGCCTGACCTCGGACCATCTTTACATGTATCCCAACGGCGCGCGGCTGGATAACTCGATTGCCGCCGCACGCGAGGTGGGTCTGCGGTTTCATCCCACGCGCGGCGCGATGTCGATTGGCGAAAGCGACGGCGGGCTGCCGCCGGATGCTCTGGTCGAACAGGAACGCGCGATTCTGGACGATTCGATTCGTGTGGTGGATGCCTTTCATGACCGATCCGAGGGCGCGATGGTCCGAGTCGGGCTGGCGCCCTGTTCGCCGTTTTCGGTCAGCCGGGATCTGATGCGCGAGGCGGCGATATTGGCGCGCGACAAGGGCGTGATGCTGCACACGCATCTGGCCGAAAATGACGAGGATATCGCCTTTTCCCTGGAGAAGTTCGGCTGTCGTCCGGGGCAATATGCCGAGGATCTGGGATGGACCGGCGATGATGTCTGGCACGCGCATTGTGTGAAGCTGGACGGGCAAGAGATTGATCTCTTTGCCAAAACACGCACCGGCGTGGCGCATTGCCCCTGTTCCAACTGTCGCCTTGGCTCTGGCATTGCGCCGGTGCGTGCGATGCGGGATGCGGGCGTCAAGGTGGGGCTGGGCGTGGACGGGTCGGCGTCGAATGACATTGGCAATCTGGTGGGCGAGGCCCGTCAAATGATGCTGTTGCAGCGGGTTGCCCTTGGCGCGGACGCGATCAGCGCCCGCGAGGCGCTGCGCATTGCCACTCGCGGTGGGGCAGAGGTTCTGGGCCGCGATGATTGCGGTCAGATCGCCCTTGGCAAACGCGCTGATCTGGCGATCTGGGACATGTCGGGGATCGAAGCCGCCGGCAGTTGGGATGCGGGGGCGATGCTGCTGGCGGGGCCAAACAAGGTGCGTGATCTCTTTGTCGAAGGGCGCGCCGTGGTGCGCGATGGCAATGTCGTGTCGTTCGATTTGCCGGCCGCAATTGCCCGTCAGAACACGCTGGCGCACAGGCTCATGGCATGAGACGCCGGGATGTCCTGGCGGCGGGCTTGTGTTGGTGCGCCGCGCCGACACTGGGCGATGAACGCGCGGCTTTGAATTCGGTCAATCAATTGCGTCGATTGCGTGGGCGGCGGGCCTTGCGGTGGTCATCGCCGCTGGTCCTCGCCGCACAGGCCCATGCCGATGACATGGCACGCGGCGGATTTTTCGCGCATCAGGGCGCGAATGGTTCTGACGTCGGGGCCCGGGTGACTGCGGCGGGGTATCGCTGGTGCGGGGTGGCGGAAAACATCGCCAAGGGCCAGACGACGCTGGATAAGGCATTGAAAGGCTGGCGCACCTCGCGGGGGCATCGGCGCAACATGATGGACCGCGAGATGACCGATCTTGGCGTTGCGCGCGGGGCGGGCAACATCTGGGTCATGGTGCTGGCGCGGGGCTGCTGAACATCGCGTTTCGGGGCCGGGTCACACCAGACATCCATTGATCCAGGTCGCACGTACGGCCCGATCGTCGCCCATCATGATGGTGGGAAACAGCGCCTCCCATGGATCATTGGCGGTGGCGAAACGTTGGGCAATCGCCGGGGTCGACGCAAGGTCCAGCACCACAAGGTCCGCCGTCATGCCGGGGGCGAGATTGCCGATTTCATCGTCCAGATGCAGCGCCTTGGCCGATCCTTGTGTCGCAAGCCACATGAGTTGCGCGGCATGTAGCGGCGTGCCGACCAATTGGCCGATCTCATAGGCCGCCGCCATGGTGCGCAGCATGGAAAAGCTGGACCCGCCGCCGGTGTCGGTCGCCAACCCAACCGACAATCCGCGCGCCTTCATCGCGGCGGTGCGAAACAGACCAGAGCCGATAAAGGTGTTGGAGGTCGGGCAATGGACCAATGCCGCGCCGACCTCGGCCAGGCGATCAATTTCCCGCTCTTCCAGATGGATCGCATGACCATAGAGCCCACGTGCGCCCAAAAGTCCGTGCGCCTCGTAGGTATCAAGATAATCCCGCGCCTCGGGATAGAGCGATTTCACCCAGGCGATTTCATCGGTTTGCTCGCTCAGATGTGTTTGCATCAGACACTCCGGGTGTTCGCCCCACAGCGCCCCCATCGCCGCCAGTTGTTCCGGCGTTGACGTCGGTGAAAATCGCGGCGTGATGGCATAGCGCAGCCTGTCCTGACCGTGCCAGCGCTCCAGCAACGCCTTGCTGTCGTCATAGGCGCTTTGCGGCGTGTCGCGCAGATCATCCGGCGCATTGCGGTCCATACAGGTCTTGCCCGCGACCACACATTGCCCGCGTGTCTGTGCCGCGGTGAAAATCGCATCAACACTGGCGGGATGAATGGTACAGAAACTGGCCACCGTGGTGGTGCCATGTGCGGCGGTCAGATCAAGATAGCGGGTCGCGATGTCCTTGGCATAGGCCGGATCGGCAAAGCGCGCCTCTTCGGGAAAGGTATAGGTGTTCAACCAGTCAATCAGCCGCAGGCCCCAGCTGGCGATCATCGCGGTTTGCGGGAAATGCACATGTGCATCGACAAAACCGGCACAGATCAGATCCGCACCATAAGCCACTTCCTCGGCCTTGGGGTGACTTGCGCGCAGCGCGTCGGCGGTGCCTGTCGCCACAATCCGCCCGTCATCGACCAATACGCCGCCGTGGCGGTGCAGGGTGCAGGCCTCGGCAAAAGGCACTGAAAACGGATCTGCCCGAAAGCTGAGCGTCTGGCCGGTCAAAAGCTTCATTTTGCCACCCCTCATTGTTGAATGTTGTCGTCAATTGTGGCTTGGCAAATCTTGCCGATGTCTGCACGACAATTCCTGTGAGACCACTGTTTCTTTTTCCGACACTATCGTATGTTTCTCTAAAATCGAGCCTGCGGGGCAAAAGAAAAATCATGCAAGACCAGAGTGAAGACCTGCCCATCCACGACGAGGCGGAAGACGCCGAAAATGCCTATGTGCTGGAACGCAAGGCGGTCATGGCGATTCTCTATGCGGTTGAAACCGGAAACCGCGAGGCGCTGGTCGCGGCGATGGAACCGTTGCACGCCGCCGACATCGCCGACCTTCTGGAACAGGTCAATCCGTTTGATCGGGCGCGGCTGATCCGGCTCTATGACAAGGAATTCGACGGCGAAATCCTGTCCGAGCTGGACGAAAGCATTCGGGAAGAAGTGATTTCGGTCCTCAACCCCGAGGTTCTGGCCGATGCTGTGCGCGAGCTGGACAGCGACGATGTGGTCGATCTGATCGAGGATCTGGAAGAACCGCAACAGGCGGCGATTCTGGGCGCGCTGGAAGAACCGGACCGGGCGGCGGTCGAACAATCCATGGCCTACCCGGAATATTCCGCAGGCCGTTTGATGCAGCGCGAAGTGGTGCGCGCGCCGGAACATTGGACCGTGGGCGATGCCATAGATTTCCTGCGCAGCAGCACCGATCTGCCGGAACAATTCTATCATGTTGTGCTGGTCGATCCGCGGATGCACCCGATTGGCAACATCACGCTGGGCAAACTGATGGGTGCGCGCCGCAATGTGCCGCTGGTGGATCTGACAGAAGAGGTGTTTCGTGTCATTCCCGCCACCCAGGTCGAGGGCGATGTGGCCTATGCCTTTAACCAATATCACCTGATTTCTGCCCCCGTGGTGGATGAAGAGGGCCGTTTGGTCGGCGTGATCACCATTGACGACGCGATGGCGGTTCTGGACGAAGAACACGAAGAAGACATCATGCGTCTGGCGGGGGTTGGCGAAGGCTCGCTTTCGGACAAGGTTGTTGAAACCACCAAGCAGCGCCTGCCGTGGCTGGCGGTCAACCTGTTGACGGCGGTGATGGCGTCGCTGGTGATTGCGCTGTTCGAAGGCGCCATTGCCGAATTGGTGGCGTTGGCGGTTCTGATGCCGATTGTGGCCTCGATGGGCGGCAATGCGGGCACGCAGTCGCTGACCGTGGCGGTGCGCGCGATTGCCACCAAAGACCTGACCGGCGCGAACGTTTGGCGGGTGATCCGACGCGAAGTCCTTGTTGGTTTGGTCAATGGGGTGATTTTTGCCGTCGTGATGGCGATTGTCGGCATGGTCTGGTTCGGCTCGCCGGCGCTGGGCTATGTGATTGCCGCGGCGATGGTGATCAACATGGTGATCGCCGGGTTGGCGGGCACGGTGATTCCGGTGGTGCTGGACAAGGTCGGGGTCGATCCGGCACTGGCCTCGGGCGCCTTTGTGACCACGGTGACCGATATTGTCGGCTTCTTTGCCTTTCTTGGGTTGGCGGTTGTGGTGTTGTTGTGACCGATCTGGCCGCCCGCAAACGCGCCGCACGCCAGGCGGGTTTCGCCCGGCGTCAGCTGGCCCACGAGGCCGCCGGGCCAGGCCGGGCCGGGGTCTTGTCCTCGTTGCTGGCGGGGTATCGCGGCGTGCCGCTTTCGGGCTACATGGCGATGCGCACCGAGATTGATCCACTGCCCGCGATGGAAGAGGCTGCGGCACATGGCCCGGTCTGTGTGCCGGTGATCGAGACCAAGGGCGCACCGCTGAAATTTGCCCGGTGGGAACCGGGCTGTGCCATGGTTGATGGCCCGTTCGGCGCGTCTGTGCCTGCGATGCTGGACTTTATTGAACCGGAAATCGTGATTGTGCCACTGGTGGCCTTTTCGCGCAGCGGTGGCCGGTTGGGCTATGGCGGCGGGTTTTATGACCGCACGCTGGAAATGCTGCGCGCGGCGCGCCCGACACTGGCAATTGGCTTTGCCTATGCGGCACAAGAAGACCCGGACCTGCCGTTGGAGCCCACCGATCAGCCGCTGGATGTGATCGTGACCGAAAAGGCTGTGATCACACCCGGCGTCTAACCTTTGCGCAGCTCCCGCCAGGCCGGTTCATCTGCTGCGCGCAACCGTTCCAGCGCCGCTTCGGCGTCGGCGCGCAAGGCGGCCTTGCTGTCGGATTTGACCGCTTCGATCTGCTGCACCATTGCGTCGATCTCTGGCAGGGGGGTGCCTGTGGCCTCGGACAGGGTTTGCAGCGCCTCCAGGATCTTGCCCAACTGCTTGCCATAGCTGGCCACTTCGACCTGCACCTTATGTTCGATTTCCGGCACGCCCTTGATGTCAGGGGACAGGATTTGCGGGGTAATTTCCTGGGTCACATCGCCGGAAAATGGCGCGCGGATCATCGGCGCCCAGATGTCAAAAGGGGTCAACATGCAAAATCTCTCGGTTGCGGTCGCAATGAACGGACAATGCCAGACACAATCAGGGTTGTGAATTGCACCGTCAACTCAATTATAAGTATGGATTTGGCGGATTTGCGGGCCAGAATTTCGTATTCTTCTCTTGCCGTTTTGTGTTTGTGACCCTACCCAAACGATATGCGTATACTCTTTCTTGGTGATGTGATGGGCCGTGCGGGCCGCAAAGCGGTCAGTGACCGTCTTGCCGGGCTTCGGGCCGATTGGAAGCTCGACTTTGTGGTGGTGAACGGCGAAAATGCCAGCAACGGCATGGGGTTGACCGGCGATCACGCCAAACTTCTGCTTGATGCGGGCGCCGATTGCGTCACCCTGGGCGATCATGCGTTTGATCAACGCGACATGCTGCAATTCATCGAAAGCGAGCCCCGCGTTCTGCGCCCGATGAATTTTGCCAAGGATGCGCCGGGGCGCGGTGCGGCAATCTTTGATGCCGGTCGGGGGCGTCGTATTCTGGTGGCTCAGGCCCTGGGTCAGGTGTTCATGAAACGCCCATTTGATGATCCTTTTTCAGCGGTTGATGCAATTTTACGCAGCCACCCGCGCGGCGGCCAGGTCCAGGCCAGCCTGATTGACATGCATTGCGAAGCCACCAGCGAAAAAATGGGCATGGGCCATTTCTGTGATGGCCGCGCCAGCGTGGTTGTCGGCACCCACACCCATGTGCCCACCGGGGATGCCCAGATCCTGCCCGGCGGCACTGCGTTTCAATCGGATGCGGGCATGTGTGGTGACTATAATTCGGTTATTGGCATGGACAAAGCCGAGCCAATGCGCCGTTTCATCACCGGTATGCCCAAAGGCCGGTTCACCCCCGCAAGCGAAGAGGCGACGCTCAGCGGGCTGATGGTCGAAACCGATGACCGCAACGGCGCGGCGACGGCGGTTCATATGGTGCGCCAGGGCGGGCGTCTGCAACAATCCGGCCCGACCGTTTGATTTTCGGCAAGTAACGCGGCCCTTGCTCCTGCGGATGCAAGGGTAAGACTATGCGCTGGGCGCGTTGAAAAGGGCCGATATGTTCAGCATTCTGGAATTGTCACCAACCTCCGAAGCCATGGCGACATTGGGCGTTGTTCTCGTGATGTTCGTTCTGTTCGTCCGAGAGGTGTATCCGACCGAGGTTGTCGCCCTGTCCGGCGCGGCCTTTTTGATGGTTACGGGGGTCTTGCCCTATGACAAAGGGCTGGAGGTTCTGTCGAACCCCGCGCCCTGGACCATCGCGGCGATGTTCATTGTCATGGGCGCGCTGGTGCGCACCGGCGCCTTGGACAGCTTTACCAAAATGGCCGACCGTCAGGCCCAATCAAACCCGAAACTGGCGATTGCCATGATGATGGCCTTTGTGGTGCTGGCCTCGGCGGTGGTGTCGAACACCCCGGTTGTGGTGGTGATGATCCCGGTCTTTGTGCAATTGTCGCGCACGCTGGGGGTCAATGCCTCCAAGCTTTTGATCCCGCTCAGCTATGGCGCGATCCTTGGCGGCACGTTGACGCTGATCGGCACATCGACCAACCTGTTGGTCGACGGTGTGTCGCGGTCGCTGGGCCAGGCCCCGTTTACCATATTCGAAGTGACGCCGCTGGCGGTGGTTCTGGTCGCCTGGGGGATGATCTACCTTCGGTTTGTTGGCCCCTATCTCTTGCCGGATCGTGACAGCATGGCCGATCTGCTGAGCGACAAAAGCCGGATGAAATTCTTTACCGAGGCCGTGATCCCGCCGGAAAGCAACCTGATCGGTCGCGAAGTGACCGGGGTGCAATTGTTCAAACGCGATGGCGTGCGGTTGATTGACGTGGTGCGCGGCGACCTGTCGCTGCGGCGCGACCTGAAGAACGTGCAGCTGCAAGTCGGTGACCGGGTGGTTCTGCGCACCCAGATGACCGAACTTCTGTCCTTGCAGCGCGATAAATCCCTGAAACGCGTGGATCAGGTCTCTGCCGTGGAAACCACCACGGTCGAGGTGCTGATCACACCGGGCTGCAAGATGGTCGGCCGGTCTATGGGGTCGATGCGGCTGCGGCGGCGGTTCGGGGTTTATCCGCTGGCTGTGCATCGTCGAAATCAGAATATCGGGCGCCAGCTGGATGAATTGGTGGTGCGGGTGGGGGATACCCTGCTGCTGGAAGGCGCCGCGGACGACATCAAACGTCTGGCAACCGAGATGGATTTGGTGGATGTCACCCAACCCTCGGCGCGGGCCTATCGGCGTGGCCATGCCCCGGTGGCCTTTGTGGCGCTGTTCGGCATCGTCGGTCTGGCGGCCTTTGGAATGGCCCCGATCTTCCTGCTGAGTTTTGCAGCCGTTGCCGTGGTGTTGCTGACGCGCTGTATCGACGCGGATGAGGCGTTTTCCTTCGTCGATGGCCGCCTGCTGTCCCTGATCTTTGCGATGCTGGCGATTGGCGCGGCGTTGGAACATTCCGGCGCGGTGGCGCTGATTGTCGATGGCGTCGCACCCTATATCGGGCTGTTGCAGGCCCCTCTGATTATCTGGGCCATCTATCTGCTGACCTCGATCCTGACCGAGATGGTCAGCAATAACGCGGTGGCGGTGGTGGTCACGCCGATTGCCATCGGTCTGGCAGGGGCGCTGGGCGTCGATCCCCGGCCGCTGGTGGTGGCTGTCATGGTCGCGGCGTCGGCCAGCTTTGCCACCCCGATCGGCTATCAAACCAACATGCTGGTCTATGGCCCCGGCGGCTATCGCTTCACCGACTTCCTAAAGGTCGGCATCCCGCTCAACCTCTCCATCGGCCTGCTGGCCAGCTTCATGATCCCGTTCCTGTGGCCGCTTCATCCATAACGCTGAACAAATCGGCGCAGGATGATCTCAGGCTGGGTGACATCCGCCGCATGGCACATCGCAATCAGATCTTCTGCCGTGTCTGGCGGGAAATAGCCATGGTTGCGGTAGACGCGAATGCGATCTTCAAAAACCTGGCCATCGGCCTCGGGATGAAACTGTGTGGCATAGACGTTCTGGCCATATCGCACCATCTGGAACGGGCAGGGGGCAGAGGCCAGCAGATGCACACAGCCCTGCGGCAGCGATTGCAGCGCCTCCTTGTGGCCGACAAAGGCCTCAAATGTCTCCGGCAATCCGTCCAATAACGGATCTTGCCGCCCATCCTCGGTCAGTTGGCACAGGGTCGGCCCCACCGCTTCGCCATACCGTGCCTTGGAAACATCCCCGCCCAAATGTGCGCCCAATATGCCGATGCCATAACAACACCCCATAAACGGATGATCATGATCCGAAATTGCAGGCATCAAAGACAAGACCGCAGCCTCGATCCGCGCCTCAACCGGCGACTTCTTGTCCGGTGCGTCCGACACACATCCGGGCCCACCCCCGACAATCACCCCGGAAAAATCGCGCGGGTCCAGATCGCTTGGCAGATCTTCACAATCCAGCCGAATGCGATGGCACTGCGCCTCTGCCAAACCCGCCTTGTCGCGGATCGCCGCATATTCCGCGTCCGAAGCATCCGCCTCGGGCCGCAATTGCAAGATCAGAAAATGTCCCATGCCTGCCTCTTAATCGGCGACCCCACAAAGCAAAAGTCCGCGTTGTCGTCTTCGTCTTCTTCTGTTCACAAATATCCCGGGGAGTCCCGCAGGGACGGGGGCTGGCCCCCTTCTTCATCGCGGTTCTCACAGCGGCCAGAACAGCAATATTGCCGGCACCGACACCGCGATCACCAAAATCTCCAGCGGCAATCCCATGCGCCAGTAATCGCCAAAGCGATAGCCCCCGGGGCCAAGGATCAGCGTGTTGTTCTTGTGGCCGATCGGGGTCAGGAACGCCGCCGAGGCCGCCACCGCCACGCACATCAAAAACGGATCGGGCGACACATTCAAACTCTGGGCCATCTGGATGCCGACCGGGGCTGCGACAATTGCGGTTGCGGTGTTGTTCAACACATCCGACAGCGTCATGGTCACCACCATCAGGACGGTCAGCACCGCCCAAACCGGCCAGCCCTCGGTAAAGCCAACCAAAGCCCCGGCAATCAATTCGGTGCCGCCGGATGTCTCTAGCGCGGCGCCAAGCGGGATCATCGACCCCAAAAGCACCACGACGGGCCATTCGATATGATCATAAAGCTCGGCCAGGGGCAGGATTTTCAACAACACATAGGCCACAACCACCAGCCCCAGCGCCACCGGCAGATAGATCAGGCCGAAACTGGCCGCGGCCACCGCGCCGGCAAACAATCCGATTGCCATCCAGGTCTTGGAATTTTCGGTCACCGCCAAACCCCGGTCCGCCAGCGGCAAGACGCCCAGCCATTCCACAACCGTAGGCCCGCTTTCACGCGGGGCGAGTAGCAACAGAATATCCCCCGGTTCGATTTCCGTGCGCTGCATCTGTTGGGTAATCCGGCGACCTTTGCGCGAAATCCCCATCAAAATGGTCCGATGCCGCCAGACCAGACCAACGGATTGCACGGTCTTGCCCACAAGGCGAGAGGTGTCGGGGACGACCACTTCAATCAGGGTCAGCCCTTCGAAATCCGCCTTCAGCAGCTCCTCTCGCTTCTCGTCGGAAAAGGCCAGATCAAGGGTCGAGCGGAATTCGTCCAGCGCATCTGGCGTCGCCTCCAACACCAGCGCATCCCCGGCTTCGATCAGGGTGTTCAAAACCGAGCCATAGCGCCGCTTGCCATCGCGAATCAGCCCGACAATGGCCACATCGGATTTGTCGGCAACTTCACGCAGCTCGCGTACACGCTGGCCGACAATCTTGTTGTCCGCCGGCACGGTCAATTCCGCAATATAGGGTTCCAGCTCGCCGGCCTTGCTCAGGGCGTCTTCGCGCACCGGAATCAACCGCCAGCCGATCAACGCCACGAACAACAGTCCCGCCAGCGCCGCCACGCCACCGACCGGGGCAAAATCGAACATTGCAAAAGGCGTGCCCAGGGTCTCGCCCCGGATCGAGGCGATGATGATGTTTGGCGGGGTGCCGATCAAGGTGACCATGCCGCCAAGGATGGTGGCAAAGCTGAGAGGCATCAGCGATTGCGCCGGACTGCGCCCGGCCTTGCGGGCGGTCTGAATATCGACCGGCATCAACAGCGCCAGGGCCGCGACATTGTTCATGAAACCCGACAGAACCGCACCAACCCCGCCCATGATGGCGATATGCGCGCCAAGCGCCCGGCTCTGGTCGACCAGCGTGCGGGTGATCAGCAACACCGCACCCGACCGCACCAACCCGGCCGAGACCACCAGCACCAGCGCCACGATCAAGGTCGCGGGATGGCCAAAGCCGTCAAAGGCATGTTTGGTTTCAACCACGCCAAACACCACGCCCAGCAACAGGGCGGAAAAGGCGACGATGTCATAACGAAACCGCCCCCAGAGCAAGAATCCGAAGACAGCCCCGAAGAGCGAAAAGAGAATGATCTGGTCCGTGGTCATGGCGTGGCCTCCTGTCGCCACTTGACCCTTTCCCCGCGCCAACCGCAACCGGCTTGCGAACAGAGGCTGTGCTGGATTATAGACATGCCTGATCAGCAGACATTATATGAGGCAGCCATGGCCGGCCATTCAAAATGGGCAAATATCCAACACCGCAAGGGTCGCCAGGATGCGGCCCGTTCGAAATTGTTTTCGAAATTGTCAAAAGAAATCACCGTCGCCGCCAAGATGGGCGATCCTGACCCGGACAAGAACCCGCGCCTGCGGTTGGCGGTCAAGGAAGCCAAATCGCAATCCGTGCCAAAGGATGTGATCGACCGCGCGATCAAGAAATCGCAAGCGGCAGAAGGCGATGAATACGAAGAAATCCGCTATGAGGGTTATGGCCCCGGCGGCGTTGCCGTGATTGTCGAGGCAATGACCGACAACCGCAACCGCACCGCGTCGACTGTGCGGTCGACCTTTACCAAGGCGGGCGGCAATCTGGGCGAGACTGGTTCTGTCGGTTTCATGTTCGAGCGCAAGGGCGAGGTGATCTATCCCGCGTCGGTCGGCGACAACGATACGGTCATGATGGCCGCGATCGAAGCCGGGGCCGAGGATGTCGAAAGCTCCGAGGATGGTCATGTGGTGTATTGCGCCGATACCGACCTCAATGACGTGGCCACCGCGCTTGAGGCCGAGTTGGGCGAATTGGATTCGACCAAGCTGATCTGGAAACCCACCACCACAACCGAGCTGGATCTGGATGGGATGCAGAAGTTGATGCGCCTGATTGATGCGTTGGAAGACGATGACGACGTGCAGCGTGTCACCGCCAACTTTGATGCGTCTGACGAGGTGATGGAACAGCTGTAATTGGTGGTTTTCCGCCCGCAATCGGGTTGCCCCAAGCGTATTGCAGGAAAAGTGGTTCCCGGTTTTCCGTCTGCAATCGCGCCACTAAATACTGCCCGCCTGTTGGCGGACAGGGCGAACGGGCCCCCAACCTGACCTTCCCCCGGACCCGGGGGAAGGGACATTCGGATGTCTGGACCCAGACACATGCCGGGTGGTCTGATTGGCTGGCGTGGCGGCGGTCTGTGGCGGCCATGGCGGTGTATTCCGGTTGCAGGGCGACGGCGGCTGACGCAGGGTTGAGAGATGGAAAACGCGCAAGGCTATCCCAGAGTGGCAACGATGGGGGTGACGGCGATGCTGGTCACCTTTGGCGATACGCCACAGGGGGGCGCCAACCGCGCGGCGCGCGCGTTTCGGGCGGCGGTGGATGCGGCGGGCTGGAATGGGGTTGAAGAGACAACCGTTTCGTTGACTTCGACAATGGTGTCCTTTGATCCGCTGCGGATCAGCCATGCAGAGATCCGGTTGCAGATAGACCGCTTGCTGGCGGAGCGGGATTGGGGCGCGGTGCCGAACACGGGCAGGCGCCATTGGCGAATTCCCGCGGTGTTTGGCGGGGCTGCCGGCCCGCAACTGGCAGAAGCTGCGGCGCTGGCCGGGACGGATGAGGCGGGGGCGATTGCCGCCTTTTGCTCTGCACCGATAGAGGTTCTGACACTCGGGTTTGCACCGGGGCAACCCTATCTCGGGATGTTGCCGGACAATTGGGACATTGCACGCCAGACCGCGCTGACACCTCAGGTGCCGCAGGGGGCAATTGTGGTCGCGGTGCGTCAGCTGATCATCTTTACCAATCCGGCGCCAACCGGGTGGCGCCATGTCGGCCAATGTGGATTTCGCACCTTTCAGCCCGATGCCTCGCCGCCGATGGCGTTGCGGGCCGGCGATCAAGTGAGCTTTTTGCCGGTGTCCGAGGCGGAACTGGCCGCACATATTGCAGCTGACAGCAGCGGCATGGCCGGTGCCAGCGTCGAGGCCATTCCATGAGCCGCCAATCCACCGGACAGCTTTTGGTGCATCAGGCCGGGCCGGGGCTGACGGTCCAGGATTTGGGCCGCCCCGGCTGGTTGGCGCAGGGGTTGGCGCGTGGCGGGGCGGCCGATCGGCTTGCACTGGCAGAGGCAGAGGCGCTTTTGGGCGCGCCGGGAGCCGCACTTGAGATGGCGGCGGGGGGCGGGGTGTTTTCTGTTGATCGTCCCGCCCGCATTGCCCTGACCGGCGCGCCGATGGCGGCGAATGCCGACGGTCAGCGGCTGGTCTGGAACGCGTGTCATATGCTTGCGCCGGGGGTCTGTTTGACACTGCAGCCATTGGGCGTTGGGGTCTACAGCTATCTTTCGGTTGGCGGTGGCCTTGCCACGCCGACCGTGATGGGCGCACGTGCGACGCATTTGATTGCCGGGCTGGGCGGGCCAATTGCGGCGGGTGATACGCTTGCGCTGGGCGACGATCCCGGCGGGCCGGTGGCGCAGGTGCTGCCCGATCCGGCGCGGTTCGGCGGCGGCGAGCTGCGGTTTGTGCATGGCTTTCAAAGTCATTTGTTCGACCCAGAGGTGCGGGCCACGTTTGAAACCACGCAGTTTCTGCGCGATGCGCGTGGCAATCGCCAGGGCGTGGCGCTGATCGCGGGCGCGACGCGGTTTGCGGCCAAAAGCGGGCTGACCATCTTGTCCGAACCGATCTTGCCCGGTGATATTCAAATGACCGGGGATGGCGTGCCCTATGTGCTGTTGGCCGAGTGTCAGACCACCGGCGGCTATCCCCGGATCGGCACGGTGATCCCGCCGGACCTGCCAATTGTGGCCCAGGCCGCGCCCGGTACCGCGCTGCGGTTTCGTCGTATTTCCGTAGAAGAAGCCGTGACAGAGATGCAGCGAGAGGCGACAAGCCGCGCGGCGCTTGCCCGTCAGCTGCGTCCCTTGGTGCGCGATCCTTCGGTGGCGGATCTCTTGTCACATAACCTGATCTCCGGGGTTTGGCCCACGGCGCAAGACGGTCAGGAAGATGGATTGCCGGGATGACGGGCTGCACCGCCCCCGGCGCCAGAGTGTAGTCTGGCCAAGGCGACCAAAGACCGCCAAACTGCGCGCAAATCATCAAAGATCATGTAAGGGCGACACCCCCGGAGGCGAAACATGAGCGGATCAGACAAAGAAGTGGCGATGCATCGCCTGACACTGGCCCTTGTCGGGGCATGTGCCGGATTGGCGGCCTGGTTTTTCGGCGAATTGGCCGAGACGATGTTCCATCGCCCGCGGCTGTTTCTGTTCACCGTGACGGCGGTCATGGGCGGTTTTGGGCTGTTCCTTGGGATTGTCGGGCCATTGCGTTGGGCTTCGGCGGCATTGGGGGCTGCGGTGATGGCGGTGTTGATCGCCGGGTTGATGACCTGGGACACCACCGGGTTTGACACGTTGGAGCCGTTTTTTGACAGCGGTTTGCCCTTCTCTGCGATGGCGCTGTTGCTGTTCGTTGGAACGCCTTTTGTCTCTGCCGCGTTGCAACGATCGGGGGGCTGGCGTGACTATGCCCTGTTGTTTGATACGGCCTGGGCCATTTTGGTGCGGTATCTGGCGGCCTGGCTGTTTACGGCGGTGGTCTGGGGGATTGTGTATCTGTCGGATGCGCTGTTCGAAATCGTCGGGGTGACGGTCATTGATGACCTGCTCGAACTTGATCCGGTGCCTTTTGCGCTGACGGGGATGTTTCTGGGGCTGGCAATGGCGATCATGCACGAGCTGCGGGACTATGTGTCGCCGTTTCTGGTGTTGCGGCTGTTTCGGGTGATCCTGCCGGTGTTGACCCTGGTGGTGGCGGTGTTTCTGATTGCGCTGCCCCTGCGCGGCATGGATCAGCTTTTCGGCAGCCTGTCTGTGGCGGCGACGTTGATGGCGGTGGCGATTGCCGCGATCACATTGGTGACATCGGCGCTTGATCGCAGCCCAGAGGACATGGTGCGCGCGCCGCTGATGCGCGGCGCGGCGCGGATCATGTGCCTGGTGTTACCTTTGCTCTGTGCGGCGGCGGCCTGGGCGGTTTGGTTGCGGGTGGATGCCTATGGATGGACACCGGCGCGGGTGGCGGCGGCGTTCAGCGCCGGTTTGTTGCTGGTGTATGCGCTGGCCTATGCGGGGTCGGTGCTGTTGCCCGATTGGGCGGGGCGGATCCGCCAGACCAACCTTTTCATGGCATTGGCGGTCCTGGCGCTGTCTGCGCTTTGGTTGACGCCGATCTTGAATGACACGGCAATCTCGACCCAATCCCAGGTGAGCCGGTTCAAGGCTGGCAAAGTGACGGTTGACGATGTGGCGCTTTGGGAAATGAAAAATGATTGGGGCCGGGCAGGCGCGGCGGGGCTGGCAGAGTTGCAGGCCCTTGCGGACGCGGGCGCGCACCCGGCGGCCGGCGACCTGTCCCTGGCCTTGCAGCGGCTGACGGAAACAGACAGCAGGTTCGTGTTTGAGCGTGACCGCAATCAACGCAAGATCACCGAAAATGACATGACCGAATTGTTGAACCAGATCGTGGTCTTTCCCGAAGGCCAGTCGATCACCGCAGAGGAACTGCGCAGTTTGCAGCCGCATATTCACCAGCAACTGACCGAAAGCTGTCCGCTGGCCGATGCGGAGGGGCCCGGATGTGTCATGATCCTTGACGATTTGAACCCGCATAAACCGGGGCAGGAAGGGGTGTTGCTGCAACGCACCGCTGCGGATGACGGGGTCAAGGTTCAAACCCTGTACCGGCGCAATGGCGGGCTGGAAACGGGCGGTGGCCTGTTTGTCGATGTCAGTGGCGCGGCCCTGTCTGCCCAAAGTGCGGCGCTGATCGCTGCGATGAACTCTGGCGAGATTCGGATCGAACCCAGCCAGACCCAAATGATTACCTTCGGCGGGATCAGTGTAATTCCCTAGGATTTTAGATGTTGGGAGAACATTAACCGATAGGCGGCCATGGTGTGCCCAAAGGAGGCAGGTCATGCATGGACTGATCAATCGCGCGATCCAATGTTTTTATCGCGACACCTATGGTGCGTTGGCCTGGGGTGAGGTCGTGCGGCAATTGGATCTCGATTTTTCGGATTTCGAGCCGATGCTGCATTATGACAGCGCGCTGACACATCGCATGGTCGATGAAATGGCCGCCGCCCTGGGCAAAGAGCGTGAGGCCGTACTGGAAGATGTCGGAACCTATCTGATTTCCAACCCCGAGGTCGAAGCGCCACGGCGCTTGCTGCGCTTTGGTGGCGTGACATTCCTGGATTTTCTGCATTCGCTGGATGATCTGCCCGACAGGGCGCGTTTGGCGGTCGAGGATCTGGAGCTGCCGCTTCTGGAATTGCGCGATCACGGGGCAAACCAGTTCAGCCTGCTGTGTTCCGGTGATCTGATGGGCTTCGGGCATGTTTTGGTCGGGGTTTTGCGTGCGATGGCCGATGATTATGGCGCCCTTGTGTTCCTGGAACACACCGGTGTGTTTCACGGTGCAGAGGTTATTGAAATTACCCTGATCGAAGCCGCTTTTGCGGAAGGGCGAAGTTTTGAGCTGGGTGTTGCCCGGGCGGAGGGGCAGTAATGGGACCCAATTGCGACATGTTGGATATGTTCTGTCCGATGCATCTGACGCTGGACCGGGCTGGGCATATTGCCCATGTCGGCCCCACATTGGCAAAATTGCGCCCCGATCAGGTCTTGGTCGGGCAACGATTTCTGGAAGTATTCGAACTGCGCCGACCCCGCAGTGTCGAGGCGATGGCCGATCTTATGGCCCATGCCGGCACCAAGCTGAATCTGCGGTTTCGCGATGGCCAGCAGACCGGATTGGTCGGCGTTCTGGTCGCGCCGCCGGATTTTGGTGGCGGTGCGGTGATCAACCTTTCCTTCGGGATCTCGGTGGTTGATGCGGTGGGGGATTACGCCCTGACCGGTGCTGATTTTGCGGCAACCGATCTGACCATTGAAATGCTCTATCTGGTCGAGGCGAAATCCGCCGCGATGGAGGCGTCTCGCAAGCTGAACCTGCGGCTGCAGGGGGCCAAGATCGCCGCCGAAGAACAGGCTTTTACCGATACATTGACCGGATTGAAAAACCGCCGGGCGATGGATCACGTCCTGTCGCGCGCGGCCTCTGGCGGCGGGCGGTTTGCGCTGGTGCATTTGGATCTCGATTTCTTCAAGGCGGTGAATGACACCAAAGGCCACGCCGCCGGTGATCACGTATTGCAGGAAGTGGCGCGCATTCTGGTGGAAGAAACCCGAACCGAAGACACGGTCGCGCGTGTGGGGGGCGATGAATTCGTGCTGCTGATGTCGGGGCGGATGAACCGCAAGCGGCTGGCACGCATATCCGAACGCCTTGTCGAGCGGTTGGAAAAACCAATTGTCTTTGGCGAAGACACCTGCCAGATTTCTGCCAGTATCGGCATTGTCCTCAGCGAGGATTACGCCGAACCCGATATTGCGCAAATGCAGGATGACGCTGATTTTGCGCTTTATGCCTCGAAACACCGGGGGCGGGCCTGTCATACCTTTTACGACCTTTCGCTGCGCAATGCGGCCTTTGCCGGGGCCGCGCCGCCCAGCAGCCGTGGGGACAACACGACAAATTAAGGTATCCCGCTGATCCGCCCACATGTTTTCCAGCGCGTTCTGCGGTCGGCTTCGGGGCCTCAATCGGCGCTTGGGCCTTGCGCGGGCGATGATAACCTGACAGAAAACCTCGGATGCAAACCGCACCCGCCATATCCACATCCCAGCGTCAGGGTGAGTCGCTTTCGATCCTGAAAACTGCGGCCATGGTTGTGGCGATGCTGTGCCTGTTGCCATTGCTTGCAGTGACAATTGCGGCGGTCACTGGCGGTTTGGACACTCTCGCCCATCTGCTGGAAACGGTTTTACCGCAGTATATCGGAAACACGCTGGTTCTGGTTGCGGCGGTGGCCGGGGGCACCCTGGCGGTTGGCACCGGCGCGGCCTGTTTCGTGACAATGACCGAATTTCGCGGCCGCCGCTTCTTGGAAATCATGCTGGTCGTGCCGCTGGCCTTTCCGGCCTATGTGCTGGCCTATGCCTATACCCATTTGCTCGACCATCCCGGCATTGTCCAATCGGGTTTGCGTGACCTGATGGCCTGGGGTCCGCGCGATTATTGGTTCCCCGAAATCCGAAGCCTGGGCGGCGCGGCGATCATGCTGATCCTGGTGCTCTACCCCTATGTCTACCTTTTGGCCCGCACCGCGTTCCTTGGCCAAAGTGCCAGCACGTTTCACGCGGCCCGTGCGCTGGGCAAGCCGCCACTGAACGCCTTTCTTCTGGTCACATTGCCCATGGCGCGCCCGGCCATTGCGGCCGGCGTCCTGCTGGCCACGATGGAGACCATCGCAGACTACGGTACGGTGTCCTATTTCGGTGTGCCAACCTTTGCCACCGGCATCTACACCAGCTGGTTCAACATGGCGGATCGTGCCGCGGCAGCGCAGCTCTCGCTTGGTCTGCTGGCCTTTGCTCTGACGCTGGCGGTGCTGGAACGGCGGTCGCGCGGGGCGGCGAAATACCACAGTGGCCAGCGGCTGGAACGGCTGACCCGGCTGAAATTGCACGGCATGGCCGAAGGCGCGGCCTGGGTCCTCTGTGCGACACCGGTGGTGCTTGGGGCCCTTGTGCCGATTGTCGCTCTTGTTGTCATGGGGCAGGGCTCTGGTCAGGATCTGTTCAGCCGCCGCTATATCGGTTTCCTGCAGAATTCGCTGACCTTCGCAACCACGGCGGCGGTTTTAACGGTCATGGCGGCGGTGGCGTTGGGCTATTACCAGCGGGCCGCACAATCCGGTGCCGCGCGCTGGGCGCTGCACATCGGGCGAATGGGATATGCTGTGCCGGGCGGCGTCATCGCGGTGGGGCTGATGGTGCCCTTTGCCGCCTTCGACAATGCGCTGGATGCGGTGATGCGCGACTGGTTCAACCTCTCGACCGGGCTGTTGTTCACCGGGTCGATCTGGGTGTTGGTCTTTGCCTATATGATCCGTTTTCTCGCAGCGGCCATTGGCGCCTATGAAGGTGGGCAAAGTGCGATCAATCCCAACCTCGACGCCGCGGCCCGGGTGCTTGGCCAGACATCTTATGGCACCCTGCGCCGGGTGCATCTGCCAATCCTGACGCCCTCGCTTCTGACCGCTTTGCTGATCGTCTTTGTCGACGTGATGAAGGAATTGCCCGCGACGCTGATCCTGCGGCCGTTCAATTTCGACACCCTTGCGGTACAGGCCCATCGGCTGGCGGCGGATGAACGGCTTGAGGGGGCGGCGGTGCCCAGTCTGGTGATTGTCGCGGTCGGGCTTCTGCCGGTGATCTTGCTGTGCCGCCGGGTTGGGCGACAATAAGCCGGTCCCAAGCCGCCAGGCACCCATTCCGCAGTCACGCGGCTCTATTCATCTGACCAAAAATATCCCGGGGGGTACGGGGGGCTGGCCCCCCGTCTGAACCAGCGGGCGTTGCGCGGTGATTCTGCTGGGCTTTGGACCGGCCTTTTGTGCGGCGCTTTTGCCAAACAAAAACGCCCCGCCTGTTGCCAGGCGGGGCGTTTGTTCGCAAATCGACGTCCGGGTTATTCCCAGCCGGCTTCGTTGAACAATTTCTGCGCTGTCGGGTTTTGCTCTCCGAGCACCGACAGGTTCAGATCATCTGCGCGGAACAGGCCAAGCCGTGCCGGAACTTCCGCCAGTGCAATGCCGGGAACCGCCGCATATTCGTTGTTCTGATTGGCGAAATAGGCCTGCGCGTCATCGGTGGCGAGGTATTCCAGAAACGCCACTGCATTGTCCCGGTTGGGGGCATTTACCGCAACGCCAGCGGCTGCCACGTTCACATGTGCGCCACGGTCGGATTGGTTGGGGAACACCCAGCCGATGTTTTCAATGCCATCCGACAGACCGTCAACACCACCCGCAAGACCGCGCAGGAAGTAATAGGTGTTGGTCACCGCAATTTCGCATTCGCCCGACACAATGCCGCGCAGCTGGTCGGTGTCACCGCCCTGGGGGTCACGTGCCATGTTGGCTACAACGCCTTTGGCCCAGTCCAGCGCAGCCTCTTCGCCATTGGCGTCAATGATCGACGCCATCAATGACTGGTTGTACACATTGCTCGACGACCGGATGCAAACCTGGCCTTCATAGGCGGCGTCGGTCAGATCTTCGTAGGTCAGCGGCGGGTTTTCGACGTCATTTTTGTCATAGAAAATGATCCGCGCGCGTTGCGAAAAACCGAACCAATGCCCGTCGGGGTGACGCAGATGCGCAGGGATACGGGCGTCCAGCACGTCAGAGTCGACAGCCTGCAACAGACCGGCCTCATCCGCGCGCCAGATGCGTCCGGCATCAACCGTCAGAAAGACGTCGGCAGGTGAATTTGCGCCTTCGGCGGTCATCCGCGCGATCAGCTCGTCGGCATTGGCTTCGATCCGGTTGACCTCGATCCCGGTCTGTTCGGTGAAGGCCTCATAGAGCAACTCGTCATTGTCGTAGTGACGCGACGAATAGATATTGACCGAACCTTCGGCCAGAGCTGCGCTGGCAACGGTGAGGGCAAGGATTGACGTTAGGGCCGTCCGGGTCATCGGGCTCTCCTGTTTGATGAATTCTTACTGAAATACTCAGTATTAAATTGGCTTCGCTGTCGCAACAGTAATCTGACTAATTTTATTGGTTTATCGCGGCATCGGCGGTTTTGGTGGATGCAAAACATTACCGGGGAATTATTGTCGCCGTGGTCGGCTGCGCGTGGTCACGCGCATCTATCTGATTTTAAACCAAATACTTCGGGATTGCGCTGCGGTGATTCCAAGGCGGGCCAGTGTGGACCTGTGTGGACCAGTGCCCAGAACACAATCCATTCACATCTTTCTTGGTGGCGGGGGGCTGTGCCTTGGCATTGGGGCGGGGCATCCTGGGGGGATCCGGGCTTTCTGCTTGACGCCTTCGCCACACATATGGACAAGCAATTGGACTTGAACCTGGACCTGGACGGGGCTTTCCCACCCAGCCTGTCCCAAAACATCGGCAAGGTAGCGGAACACATGGATGCACAGGCGGCACTGGCGGGATTTGCCTTGGGGTTTTCGCTGATCTTGGCGATCGGCGCGCAGAACGCATTTGTGTTGCGTCAGGGCCTGCGCGGGGCGCATGTGCTGGCCGTGGTGCTGGCCTGTGCGGTCAGTGACGCGGCGCTGATTGCGGCCGGGGTTGCGGGATTTGGCGCCCTGGCCGAGGCGGTGCCGCTGTTTGAAACCGTGATGCGTTGGGGCGGGGCGGCTTTTCTTATCTGGTATGGCGCGCGCAATTTCCGGGCGGCGCTGGCGGGGGGCAGTGCGCTTATGGATCAGGGCGACACCACGCAATCGCTGCGCGCGGCGGTGCTGACCTGTCTGGCGCTGACCTGGCTTAATCCACATGTCTATCTGGATACGGTGGTGCTGATTGGATCGATCTCGGCGCAATACGAAGACAGATTGGCCTTTGCCTTGGGGGCGATGTCCGCCAGTTTCGTGTTTTTCTTTTCGCTCGGCTATGGTGCGCGGGTCTTGCGCCCGTTGTTTACCTCGCCCCGCGCCTGGCAAGTGTTGGATGTGGTGGTGGGTCTGACGATGTGGGTGATCGCGGCAAAGTTGATTTTTGGCTGATCTCTCTTGCAAGTTCCGGCTGTGCCGGTCTTGATGCGCGTCATGACAGACATGAAATCAAATCCGGTTGCCGGGACACTTTGGATGCTGGTCACCGGGCTTTGTTTTGTCGCGGTGACGGCGCTTGTGAAATACCTCGACAATGCTGTGCCCGCAGCCGAAGCGGCATTCCTGCGCTATCTTCTGGGCCTTGTGTTTCTGGTGCCAATGGCCAAGACCCTGCTGGCCACAAGGATGAGCAGGCGGCAATGGTCGCTGTTTGCGGCGCGCGGCGGGGTGCACACCCTGGGTGTGATCCTGTGGTTCTTTGCGATGACGCGCATTCCAATCGCCGAGGTGACGGCGATGAATTACCTGTCGCCGGTTTATGTCACCATCGCGGCCGCCTTGTTTCTGGGGGAAACCCTGGCCAAGCGGCGGATCATTGCGGTGGCCGTCGCCCTGCTTGGGGCGCTGATCATCCTGCGCCCCGGATTTCGCGAGGTGAACCCCGGCCATCTTGCCATGCTGGGCACGGCGATGTTGTTTGCGGTGTCTTACCTGATTGCCAAAATCGTCGCGGATGAGGTTTCGCCGTCGATGGTGGTGGGCATGCTGTCGGTGACCGTGACCATCGGCTTGGCGCCCTTTGCCTTTGCCGTGTGGGTCACGCCGGATCTCTGGACCCTTTTGACCTGTTTCGGGATCGCCTGTTTTGCCACGGGCGGGCATTTTGCCATGACATTGGCCTTTCGCTCTGCACCTTTGACCGTGACCCAGCCGGTGACGTTCCTGCAATTGGTCTGGGCGGTGCTTTTGGGGGCGGTGGTCTTTGGCGAACCGGTGGACCCGGTTGTGGTCTTGGGCGGCGCGTTGATCCTTGCATCGGTGGTGTTCATCACGCTGCGCGAGGCGCAGTTGAAGCGCCGTGCGGTCACGCCCGGGGTCAATGCGCCCAAGACCTGAGGCTTAGCCCCGAACCTCGGTCAGGAGCTGGCCGATGTGATCGGAAATGTCACGGGCGGGCACACTGGCCTCGCGCACGAGATGGTCAAAATGGGTTGTGATCGCCCGCACCCGGTCGACATGGCGAAACGTCAGATAGTTGCTGCCAAGATAGATCACCGCCTGAAGCGGGCCAAATATGGTCAGCGGCGCGGAATAGAGCCTGCGGGCGTCAAACAACGACATCCGCAAACGGGGATAGAGCTGGCGGGTCAAACGCTGCAGGCGCTCCAATTGTTCCAGCCGCACATCCAGCGCCAGCCCGGCGTAATATCCGGTGGCCCGGGCAAAACTGTCGATCTCGTACAATGGCACCGCCATTTCGTAATCCGAGGCTGAGTCGCGCATCCAGTCCAGCCGCTCGTTCGAGGCGGTGATCGCCTGTTCGGCTGTGCGTCCAAGGTGCGGCGTGAATTCCCACGACAGCACCGCGCGGGTTTTCAACATGTCGGGCAGGGCGGTGGGCACATGGCGGATCTTGTAGCCGTCGGCCTCGCGGTGCCAATCGAAAATCTGCTCATCCACCAGGGCGCGCGGCGCTTTGGTGATGTGAAAGGCATTGGCGACGATATGGGCCGCGCTTTCCGGGCGATCAGACAGCCCCAGAAGCCAATCGGCGGACACCCCCAGCGCGCGGGCGCATTCCGCCACGACCTGGGCGTTGGGCAGGCGCGCCCCGGACCCGGACAAAAGCTGGGACACTGTGGATCGGTCGACGCCGATGTCGCGTGACAGGGCGCTTTGGTTTGATCCGGCGCGGGTCATCGCCTCTTCCAATCGGCTGCGGAACAGGTGGGCACGGTCACGTTTGTCGATTTTTGTGTTCATGTGGTGACAATTATCACGGATGCTGAATTTTGTTAATCACATTCAGAATGTTCCCCAACCATTGCGCCCAGTAGCAAGGAGGCACAGCACAACAACAGGAGGATGCAATGGAAACCAAGCAACGCACATTGGTAAAAGGGGTTCTTTGGATCTTGATGGGTTTGGTGGTGATGAGCCTTGTGGGCATCGCATTCACCGGGTCAATGGCGGTTGGTGGCACAATGGCGCTGGTCAATTCCGGCATCGGCTTTGTCACCTATGTGCTTTACGAACGGCTTTGGGCCGGAATTGGCTGGGGGCGCCGCGCCTGATCGCGTCGTTCCGGCGATAAGCCTCTGGCCTATCGCGCGGTTTCTGCGCAGATAGGCGCATGGACCTTTGGATATTCGTGACCCTTGCAGCGGCTTTTTTTCAAACGCTGCGTTTCATACTGCAAAAACACCTCAGCGCCGCCGCCCTGTCTGCGGCGGGGGCGACATTTGCGCGGTTTGTCTATTCCGCGCCATTGGTGGCGCTTGGGGTCGCGGCCTATCTCTGGATCGGGGACACAGCGCTGCCAGCGATTTCTGCCCGGTTCTGGCCTTATGCCATTGCTGGCGGGGTGTCGCAGATCCTTGCGACGGTCTGTGTCGTCATGCTGTTCAAATCGCGCAATTTCGCGGTTGGCATCACCTTCAAGAAAACCGAGGTCATCCAAACCGTATTGGTTGGACTGGTGGTCTTGGGCGAAGGGGTGTCGCCGTTGGGATTTGGCGCAATCCTGGTTGGTCTGATCGGGGTTTTGGTGTTGTCGGTCACGCCGGACACCGCCGTGTCATGGCGCAATCTGGGCAATCGCGCCGTGGCGCTGGGGCTGACGTCGGGGCTGTTTTTTGCCATTTCCGGCGTCACCTATCGCGGGGCCACTCTGGAAATCGCCAGCGATGATCCCCTGTTGCGCGCTGGTGTGGCCCTGGCGATTGTCACTGCGATGCAAACCTGCGCCATGGCGGTCTGGTTGGGCTGGCGCGAGCCGGGCGAAGTGGCGCGCGTTTTGCGCGTGTGGCGCATTGCGGGGCTGGTTGGGGTGACGTCGATGTTGGGGTCACTTGGGTGGTTCACGGCCTTCACCCTGCAAAACGCGGCTTACGTGAATGCCCTGGGGCAGGTGGAATTGGTGTTTTCCATTCTTGCGACCGTGTTCGTGTTTCGGGAAAAGATTTCCAGCCGCGAGATGCTGGGCATTTCGTTTCTGGCGGTGTCGATTCTGGCGCTGGTGATGGTGGCCTAGGGGCCGTCAGGGCCGCATCATCACGATGGCATCGGCTGGCCCCGCAGGCGCAGAAACAGGCTTTGTTCATCGTCATTGCGGAAAAACGGCACCGATTTCGGCGGCGCCGGATCATCAAGGCGTGCGGCGACCTCAGCCAGAACGACCTCGGTGATGAACGGCAGATCCAGGGCGCGCACCTCGTCCAGCGCGGCCCAATGCAGGTGGCTAAGCTCGTCACAGGCGGCAGAGAAATCATCAAGATCCGAAGCGATGTCACCGGCATCAATCAAAAAGAAACGCGCATCAAAGCGGCGCGGACGGCCCGGGGGTGTGATGGCCCGAAACACGAATTGCAGCGGCGCTGCATCCGGCAGCAGGCCCTGCTTGGCAAAGGCCTGCCATTCGTCGGGCGCATCGCCGTGCCATTTTCCGGGCAAGCCCAGCAGCAGGCCGGTTTCTTCCCATAATTCACGGATCGCCGCCGCGCCGATGGCGTGGGTGCGGTCGTCTTCACAATCCTCGCGCAGGCGGTCCACGCAGGGCAGGGCAAGCGGCCGCGCCAGCGGCACATCGCCGTCCGCCGCATCAACCGCCCCCCGGGGAAGACGAATTTATTCGGCATAAAGGCCGCCTTGTCTCCACGCTGGCCCATCAACACCTTGGGCGCAGTCGTGCGGTCGCGCAGCACGATAACCGTGGCGGCATCCCGAATGCGGGTCTTGTCGGTGGTGGTGCTGTCCATCCTGTCCCCTTATTAGGGGCCGGTGGCCCCAATACGCCCGTCCACGGGCGTGTCATCGTCCTGCCGGCCAAAGCCATGCATGCGCTTCACCCATTGATAGGCGACAACCGCGCCTTTGAGTTCTGGGTAGAAGATAAAGCGACAGCGCGACGCTTCCAACGGCAAAGATCGTGAACAACATCATCGGATCCGGGCGATAGGCCGTAAAGGCCACCAGCAGCAGCGGTGCCATCAAATGCCCGACAATCAGGATCGTCAGATAGGCCGGCCCATCGTCGGCGCGATGGTGATGCAGCGGCTCGCGGCAGACCACACAGGTGTCACGCACTTTCAGATAGCCTGACAGCAGCGGACCGTTGCCGCACTTGGGGCATTTGCACCGCCACCCTTTCCAGAGCGTCGGCCAAAGATCGCGTTCCGCAGCGGGTTTGGCGGCGGGCGTGTTCATGTCTTCGAGGTGAACTGTCGTCATCGTGTCATTCTCCAATGCGGCAACCCTAGGCCAGGTTCGACGTAATGGACATGCGGCAAAACATACGTGTGGTGGCATGTCGCGGTCACGCCCTCGTGATCAAAAAATTTTCCAACCCTGCGACGGAACCGGCAGTACCACGCGTTTGACTGTCAGATCGCGGGCCAAACGGGCCATGTGATCAATACAGGAAACGAAAGGAAACCAAGATGAGCAAGACACGCAGCACACTGATCGGATCGGTCCTCGTCGCCGCGATTGCGCTCAGCGTTCCGGCAACTGGCGCGCTGGCCAAAGGCGGCGATCATGGCCGCATGGGCGGCTTTCATGGCGCGGCCGGAATGACGTTTGAGGATTTCGATCTTGATAGCGACGGCAGCCTGACCAAGGAAGAGCTGAAGAACATCGCGCAGGTCCGCTTCAACAAGTTGGACAGCGATGGCGATGGTCAGTTGAGCGCCGCCGAGCTTGAAGCCGCAGCGGAGGCGAAACGCGCCGCGCGCTTCACCCGCATGATCGACCGGATGGACAGCGACGGCAACGGCACGCTGAGCGCCGAAGAAATGCAGGCCGGTCAGGACAAGATGCGCAAGGGCGGCAAACAGGGCCGTGAACATGCGCGCGGCAAAAACGATGAACGCGGCAAAGATCACCGCATGGGCAAACGTGACGGCGAGCACCGTGGTGAATACCGGGGCGAGCACCGTGGCGAAATGCGCGGCGGCGAAATGCGCGGCGGCGACCGTCAGGACCGTCGTGAAGCCCGCGGCGAA
The DNA here is from genome assembly GCF_055808435.1 of Marinovum sp. J2-8. Lineage (NCBI taxonomy): Bacteria > Pseudomonadati > Pseudomonadota > Alphaproteobacteria > Rhodobacterales > Roseobacteraceae > Marinovum > Marinovum sp. J2-8. The sequence goes on from NZ_JBVVRZ010000001.1 coordinate 1,129,591, forward strand.
CAACGCTTTGAGCGGATGTTTGCGCTGGTAGATGTCGACGGCAATGGCACGATTTCGAAAGAAGAATTCGACTCTGCCAAGACCCGGCTGGAAGCCGCACGCGGTGGAAAACAAGGTCAACCGGCCCCCGCGGCCGAGTGATCCCGTGATAGGAAGGCGGTTGATTGCATCCCGGCCGTCTTCCTGGTCCGCGTCTCTTCCCGCATCGCGGGGAGAGACGTTCAATGGGTGATGCAGGGGATATGCCAGAGGAACTCTGCCATTCCCAAGAGACATAAAAGAGTTTAGCCACCGGGACATGCACATGCCTCTGGATGCACATAACGGGGTCGGGGACGAAGCGCTTTTGGTGCTTTACGCCAATGGTGACGCCGCCGCAGCACGGGAACTGACCCTTCGGTTGACGCCGCGGGTTTTTGGTCAGGCGTTGCGCATGCTGGGCGACAGGGCCGAGGCCGAGGATGTGACCCAGGACGCGCTGATGCGCCTGTGGAAAATCGCCCCGGACTGGCGTCAGGGCGAGGCCCAGGTGACAACATGGCTGTGGCGGGTGGTGGCCAATCTGGCGACCGATCGCCTGCGCAAACGTCGCCGTGTCGCGCCGCTGGAAGATGCCGGGGAACCGGCGGATGAAACCGCCAGCGCAGAGGCACAGATGCAAACGGCGTCGCGCCGCGCCGCATTGGCCGGGGCCCTGGCCGAATTGCCGGATCGGCAACGCCAGGCGGTAGAGCTGAGGCATTTCGAGGGGTTGGGTAACCCCGAGATCGCCGCCATACTGAAGATTAGCGTGGACGCTGTAGAAAGCCTGACCGCGCGCGGCAGACGGGCGCTTGCCCGTGCGCTGAAGGGCCGGAAGGCAGAACTGGGGTATACCGATGACGAGGTCTGAAACCAACCGCGACGACATCTTTCTCGATGCGCTTTTTCAGGAAGAGCGCGCGGCACGCAATGCCGACATGCCGGAGGTTTCGGCGGATTTGTTGGCGCGGGTGTTGGGCGATGCGGAAACGATACAGGCCGGATTTGACAATGCGCCCCTGCCAGAGCGCAAACCCGTCGCCCCGCGCCCCGGTTTCTGGGCGCAGGTCAGTGCCGCGATTGGCGGCTGGCCGGCGCTGGCGGGGCTGGTGACCGCTTCGGTATGTGGCCTATGGCTGGGGATCAGCCCGCCTTCGGGTCTGAGTGACACGGCGGCACTTTATTACACCGACGAATTGGCGATGTTCGACCCGATGTCGGGGTTCGATTTTGACCTGGAGGAAGGTTGATCATGGCAAATGACACCGGGAAATCCGGGCAAACCGGTCAGGCCAGCAACGACACCAAACCCCGGCGGATGTCGTTGGGGCTGCGGGTTGTGTTCTTTATGTCGCTGGCGCTGAATCTGGCGATTGCCGGGATCGTGGCGGGCTTTGTCTTGCGCGGCGGCCCGGATCGGGACGGGCCGAAACATATCCGCGATGTTGTTGCCCCCTATACCCAGGCGCTGAGCAAGGAAGACCGCCGCGAGCTGGGCCGCAAGTTTTTCCGCGAAGCGCGGGCGGGGCTAAGCCGCGAGGAGCTTCATGCGCGCATCCGGGCAGAATATAACGAGGCGTTGGATCTATTGCGCACCGAACCATTTGACCGAAACGGGTTTGGCGCGGTTCTGGAACGCCAGAACACCCGCGCCGAAGACCGCAACCGCAAGGGGCAGGCGTTTCTGATTGAGCATGTGGCGGGGATGAGCGCGGCGGAAAGGGCGGCATATGCCGCGCGGGTCGCCGAAGCGCTGGAACGTGGAAAACGCGACCGCAAATAACGCGACTGCAAATAGCGTGGCTGTAAATATGCGAACCGCGCGCATCGGTTGATTTTGGGCTGTGCTGTCAGGCTGTGATTTCAGGCCATGAATTCAGGCCGCAGGGCGGCTCAATTCTACCTGATTGCGGCCATGGGCCTTGGCCTCGTACAGGGCGCCATCCGCGCGGTGCAGCAAGGTTTCCGCCCGCATGTCCGAAGTCATGTGGCATGCATCGCCGTCGGCAAACGGGCTGGTGTCGGGAATGGCCATGGTCACCCCGATGGACACCGTAATCGGGATCGGCAGATCGTGTTTGGGCAGATAAAAAGGCTTGTCCGCCACTGCCGAGCGGAGCCGATGCGCGGCGGATTGCGCCGTGGTCCCGGAGGTGTCGGGCATGGCGATCAGGAATTCCTCACCGCCGATCCGTGCCACCAGATCCACGGCCCGCAGTTGGGCGCGAAATCGGTTCGCCACTTCGGCCAGCACCGCATCGCCGGCGGCGTGGCCAAATTGATCGTTGACCTGTTTGAAATGGTCGAGATCCGCCACCATAAGCGCAAAGGGCCGCCCCAGCCGTTTGGCACGTTCGGCAATACGGGCCACATGCGGCAATGCATACCGGCGGTTGTACAGCCCTGTCAGCGGGTCTGTGACCGCCGCCCGCAGTCCCTCGCGCACGGTGCTGCGCAACCGGTCCGACATGCGTTTGCGTGCCACCAAACGATCCGTGCGCAGGGCAATTTCATCGACCGAAATTTGCTGTGGCGCGACATCATCCGCCCCCAGATCCAATGCGGCGGCCGCAACCTGGCCATGGGGATCAGAGGTCAGGACAAGAATGCCGGAATACCTGGTGCTGGCGCGGGCGCGCAAATTGGGCAGGATCTGAAGATCGGCCTCGGGATCGTCATCGCCAAGCGACACCACCAAGGCATCTGGCGCGACGATATTATGCCCGTTTGTGTCCGGTCCATTGTGAAAGACGTCGCGCGGCGACAACAGATCCACCCGATGCGGCACGATCGCCCGCAGGGCTGCCATGCGGCCAGGCCACGCCACGGCGATTGACGGCCATCACACCAATCTTGGCGGGTGCATCAAACGAGGACTGTATTTCCGCCAGCCCCAGGGCGCGATGGGTGCTTTCGCGCATCCGCAGTTCCGTGGCGGTTTCCTGTGCACGTGACAACGACCGCAACCGCGCCAGCAAAAGCGCATCACAACAGGGTTGTTCCAGAATAGCGCTGGCCCCTGCTGCCAGAATCTCAAGCCGGAATTCGGCCCCGGTCTCGATTGTCTGAACGATGATCGGGCAATTTTCGGTGGCCGACAATTTGCGGAATTCGCGACACAACTGCGCGGCCGGCATATCGTTTGACCCGCCAAGGATAATCAAGGACGGCGGGCTGCGGCGCACCCGCTCCAGCGCCTCTGCTCCGGTGACGGCCTGAGATACTTGGTAAAAGGCGGCTGCAAGTTTTACCTTCAGCACGATACGGTTGGTCGCAACCGAAATCGACAATGAGAATTTCACGCGCCATTGTGTAACCTCACCTTTGAACAAAACTTTCCTTATCTTTTTGTTTGGAAGTGTTAACAAATCCTTTCCGCAATTCATAAATGGAGTCTTAACATGGCTTTTTCGCGGGAAACCGCCGAAACACTGGCGCTACGGGCGTTGTCCTGGCTGGTCACAGAGGACGATTTGGTCGGCGTCTTCCTGGGATCCAGCGGCATGGACGAAAAAGATTTGCGCGAAAGCGCCGGCGATCCAGAGTTTTTAGGATCAGTTTTGGACTTTATCTTGATGGATGATGCTTGGATCATTCGGTTTTGTGATGGTCAAAACCTGCCTTATGATCACGTGCGACTGGCGCGTGCCGCGCTTCCGGGTGGGGAACAGATACATTGGACGTGACGCGCAGACGCAATATCGCCGCCATATGTTTTGACAAGGATGGCACCCTGTTCCACTTCTCGGCCACCTGGGATCATTGGGCTGGCGGGGTGATTGATGCGCTGGCGACCGATGCTTCGGGCCGTCGTGACGAAGGGCGTCGCGACGCACTGGCCGCAGCGGCGCGGTATGATCTGGCGGGGCGGACCTTTTTGCCCGACAGCCCGATTATCGCAGGCACCAACCGGCAAGCAGCGGAATGCATTGCCGCCGTCCTGCCGGAGCGGGATGTCGATGATATCGAGTTCTATTTGATGCAAAGCGCGCTTGATGCGCCGGTGCAGGAGGCGGTGCCGTTGGACCCCTATCTGGCGGGGCTGAGAGAGCAGGGATTTCGGCTTGGTGTCGTGACCAATGACACCAAGGCCGGGGCGTTGGCGCATCTTGGCGCAGTGGGCGTCACCGGGCGGTTTGACTTCATCGCCGGATTTGACAGCGGCCATGGCGCCAAGCCGGAGCCAGAGCCGCTTTTGGCCTTTGCCACTGCGGTGGATGTCCCGCCCGACAGGGTCGTGATGGTCGGCGACAGCACCCATGATCTTCTGTCCGGGCGCCGCGCGGCATGGTCTGTGTCGGGGTGTTGACCGGCCCGGCCAAACGGGCCGAGCTTTTGCCTTATGCGGATGTGGTGCTGGACGATATTGGCGCCTTGCCGGGGTGGCTTGCCGCGCCCGAGTGAGCGGGGCAAATCAGCGTGAGCAGGGCGCACCGTGTGCGCAAACGGGGGGGGGCGGTCCAAGCGCGCCCTAGCGTTGTTGGCTGTCCCAATGCGGATGTTGCCACGGCGGGGTCGTGTCACGCGGCAGCGGCGCGCGGCCCAGGATATGATCCGCCGCCTTTTCCCCGACCATGATTGACGGCGCATTCAGATTGCCGTTGGTAATTCTTGGGAAAATCGAACTGTCCGCCACCCGAAGCCGCTCTACCCCGATGACCCGGCATTCCGGGTCGACCACCGATTGCGGGTCATCCAGCGATCCCATGCGGCAGGTGCCACAGGGATGATAGGCGCTTTCCACATGTTCGCGAATGAAGGCATCAAGCTCTGCATCGCTTTGAACATCCGCGCCCGGCTGGATTTCATGCCCGGCATAAGGCGCAAACGCCTTCTGGGCAAAGATCTCACGCGTGAGGCGGATACAGGTGCGGAAATCCTCCCAATCCTTGGCGTGGGACATATAGTTGAACAGAATGCGCGGATCGTCGGCGGGATCGGCGGAATTCAACATGACCGACCCGCGTGAGGGCGAGCGCATGGGCCCGACATGGGCCTGAAAACCATGGCCTTCTGCGGCGGCGCGCCCGTCATACCGCACGGCAATCGGCAGGAAGTGATATTGAATATCGGGGTAGGGCACCCCGGCGCGGGACCGAATGAAAGCCGCGCTTTCAAATTGGTTGGAGGCCCCCGGTCCCTTGCGCGTCAACAACCACTGCAACCCGACCCAGGCCTTGCCAAAAAGGTTCCAGTATTTGAACAAGGACACGGGTTGGGTGGCGGCCATCTGGATGTAGAGTTCCAGATGATCCTGCAGGTTCATGCCAACGCCGACACGATTGGCCACCACATCAATGCCATGCGCCGACAGATGCGCGCCAAGACCAATGCCCGACAACATCAACAGCTTGGGGGAATTGATTGCAGAGGCGGCAAGGATCACTTCGTTGCGGGCATGGATGACCTCACGCGTGCCACGGCGCAGGACTTCGACACCGGTGGCGCGCTTGTCCTTGATCACGACCTTGCAGGCCAACCCGCGCAGCAATGTGCAACGCCCCGTTGCCTGTGCCGGGCGCAGATAGGCCCGGGCGGCGGACCAGCGTTCGCCTTTGTGGATGGTCGAATCCATCGGGCCGAAACCTTCTTGTTTCTGGCCGTTGTAATCCTCGGTTGTTTCGTAACCCGCCTGTTTGCCCGCCTCGACAAAGGCGCGCACCAATGGGTTTTTCCGCCCGCCACGGGTGACATGCAGCGGCCCCTTGTCGCCGCGCAAATGCGGCTCTCCGCCCTGGCCGGCCGGATCCCATGTTTCCATACGATTGAAATAGGGGGCGACATCGGCATAGGCCCAGCCGCGCGCGCCGCTGCTGTGCCAATAGTCGTAATCGCTGGCATGACCGCGCACATAGACCATGCCGTTGATCGACGACGACCCGCCAATCACCTTGCCGCGTGGACAGGCCAGCCTGCGGCCGCCAAGGGCCGGTTCCGGCGCGCTTTCAAATCCCCAGTTATAACGCCGCATGTTCATCGGAAAGGACAGCGCGCCGGGCATCTGGATGAACGGCCCGGCATCGCTGCCGCCGTATTCGATCACGATCACGGAATGCCCGGCCTCGGTCAGCCGATAGGCCAGCGCACATCCCGCTGAACCGGCGCCAACGATGACATAATCGGCCTCCATCTTAAAACGGGGCTTCGATTGGGGTCATGCGCACAAAGACCGATTTCAATTGCGAATAATGCTCGATCGCGGCCTTGGCGTTTTCACGCCCGACACCGGACATTTTCGACCCGCCAAACGGCACTTCGACAGGGGCGTCGTTGTAGGAATTGATGAAACAGGAACCGGCATCCAGCGCCCCGATCACACGGTGGGCGCGGGTGATGTCGCGGGTAAAGACCCCGGCGGACAGGCCAAATTCGCTGGCATTGGCGCGGGTCACGGCCTCGTCCTCGTCCTCGAACTTCAGCACCGACAGGACCGGGCCAAAGATCTCTTCTTTTGCGATTGTCATGTCGTCGGTCACATCGGCAAAAACCGTGGGCGCGACCCAGAAACCGGGGCCCGACATTTCGGTTCCGCCGGCCACCAGCCGCGCGCCTTCTGCGCGACCTTTTTCGATGTATCCCAATACCTTGTCACGTTGTGCGGCACTGACCAACGGTCCGAAATTCACCTCGGGGTTCTGTGGGTCGCCGTGTTTCACACCCGCCAGACGTTCGGCCAGACGCGCGACAAAAGCATCATAAATTCCGGCTTGGACAAACACCCGTGTGCCATTGGAACAGACCTGGCCCGAGGAATAGAAATTGCCCAGAATGGCCCCGGACACCGCATCGTCCAGCACGGCGTCATCAAAAATCAGCAGGGGGGACTTTCCGCCCAGCTCCATGGTCACATTCTTGATGCCCTCTGCGGCGGCGGCATAGACCCGGCGGCCGGTGGGCACCGATCCGGTCAGAGACACCTTGGCGATACGCGGGTCCGCGATCAGCTTTGCTCCGACATCCCCCAGCCCCTGCACCACGTTGAACACCCCCGGAGGCGCGCGGCCTCGACCAGGATTTCCGCCACCTTCAAGGCGCACAGCGGTGTGGTTTCCGACGGTTTGAACACCATGGCATTGCCACAGGCCAGCGCCGGGGCGGCCTTCCAACAGGCGATTTGGGTCGGGTAATTCCAGGCGCCGATCCCGGCGCAGACCCCCAAGGGCTCGCGGATTGTATAGGCCCAATCGCCCCCCAGCGGGATATGTTCACCGGTCAACGATGCCGCCAGACCGCCGAAATATTCCAATGCATCCGCCGCCGATGTGGCATCCGCGACCGAGGTTTCCTGATAAGGTTTGCCGGTGTCATAGGTTTCGAGTTGGCTAAGCTCGTGATTGCGGGCGCGCAGGATGTCGGCGGCCCGGCGCAGCACCCGGCCACGTTCGGTGCCACTGCGTGCCGCCCATTCCTTTTGCGCAACAACCGCCGCGGCAATCGCCTGATCCAGCACCGCGTCGGTCGCGCCATGGACCTGGGCAATCTGGTCTCCGCTATAGGGATAGATCACTGCAATTTCCGGCCCAGAGGCATCTTCGACATAATCGCCGCCAACAAAATGGCTGGCTTTGGGCTGAGGGTCCGGGAGGTGCAGGGGCCGGGTCATTGCGCCGTTCCTTTAAGTTCCATGTCAATTTGTTGCATCACGATTGCGATGGCGTGTTTGCCGTCCGGCGCCTTGCTTTGTGCTTCGCGCAGGTAGAGACCGTCGATCATTGCAGCTATTCTTTCTGCGACCGGGCCGGGAGATTCAATCATGGGGCGCAAAGCGTGTCTTAGGTTCGACCTAAGGCGGATCTGGTAAATGGCAAGCAAACGCGCGGCTTCGGGCGACGAAAGCGCCAGCGCATAGAAGTTCATCCAGGACACAACCACCGCATAGTCGAAGTTGCCACCTGAAAATCCTGCCTCTACGATGGCCGCAAGCCGGCGCCGCGGGGTGTCGGCCTGACGCAGAGCATCGCGCACATCGCGGCCATAGGCGGAAAGAATATGAACCATTGTCGCCAGGAAGATCTGGTCCTTGCCACCAAAATAATGGTGCGCCAGCGCCGACGACACGCCTGCACGTTTGGCAATCGCCGAGACAGTGATATCAAGCGTGCCTTTCGCACCGACTTCGGCGATGGTGGCCTCGATCAGAGCTTGTCTTCGGATGGGTTGCATTCCGACCTTGGGCATGGCGGTCTCTTTTGGGTTGGCGTTTGCAGCATTGCGGACTTGGCAGTATATGTTATTGATTGACGGGTCAGTCAATAAAAAATCAGGGAGAACTTAACCAATGAAACTGAAACTGACGGCGTCCGTTCTGGCGCTTGGGATTGCTGGGCCGGTTCTGGCCGATTGCGATACGATCAATTTCTCTGATGTGGGCTGGACCGACATCACAGCCACCACGGCGGCCACCACAACGGTGTTGCAGGCACTGGGATATGACACCGACATCAAGGTGCTGTCGGTCCCCGTGACCTATACGTCGATGGCAAAAGGCGACATTGATGTCTTCCTCGGCAACTGGATGCCGACCATGGAAGGCGATATCGCATCCTACCGCGAGGCCGGAACGGTCGATACCGTGCGCGCCAATCTGGAAGGGGCGAAATACACCCTGGCCGTGAACAAGGTCGCCGCCGATCTGGGCATCGCCAGCTTTGCTGATATTGCGGGCCAGATGGACGCGCTGGAAGGCAAGATTTACGGCATCGAAGCGGGCAACGACGGCAACCGTCTGATCCTGTCGATGATCGAGGAAAACGCCTTTGGTCTGAAAGATTTCGAAGTGGTCGAAAGCTCTGAGCAGGGCATGTTGGCCCAGGTCGCGCGCGCCGATCGCCGCGAAGAGCCGGTTGTGTTCCTTGGCTGGGAACCGCACCCGATGAATGCCAATTTCGAAATGTCCTATCTGACGGGGGGCGATGATTACTTTGGTCCCAACCTCGGCGGCGCGACCGTATATACCAACACTTCGGCCGGCTATGTCGATGCCTGCCCGAATGTGGGTAAGCTTCTGACCAACCTGGAATTTACCCTCGCGATGGAAAACGAGATCATGGCCTCGATCCTCGACGAAGGCAATGATCCGGCGGATGCGGCCAAGACCTGGTTGGCGGCCAATATGGGCGTGCTCGACGGCTGGTTGGACGGTGTGACCGCCAAGGACGGCGGCGACGCAATGATGGCTGTGAAATCGGCGCTGGAGTGACACCTCTGCGCACAACTCAGGGGCTCGCCGATTGGCGGGCCCTTTTGGCAGACCCGGACCGGCAGTGGCGCGCAGGATATTCTGCGATGGCGACCGCACAAAGCTGGGAGGCGGGGTTCCCGCCCGAAGTTGCGGCGGCGCTGGGCGCTGATGCGGAGCTGCAGTTGGCGATTGTGGAACACAAGGTGCCCTTGCCCGGTGGCGGGTTCCCGTCGCAATGTGATGTCTTTGCATTGGTACATGCCGATGGCCGCGACATGGCCGTCGCGGTTGAGGCCAAGGTCGAAGAACCCTTTGGCCAGACCGTATCGGACTGGCACGCCAAACCAACAGCGGGCAAGGCACTGCGGTTGGCCGGTATTTGCGATTGGCTGGGGCTGACCCCCGAGGATGTTGGCGATCTGCGCTATCAATTGCTGCACCGCACTGCGGCGGCAATTGCCGAAGCCCGTCGATTTCGCCGTCCCGTGGCGGCCATGGTGGTCCAGAGTTTTTCCCCAAAGGCGACGTGGCACAATGATTTTGTGGCATTTTGCGACATGTTTTCTGCCGCCGAGAGGTTTGAAGCAGGCATTGAAACCCGTTTGCCCGACGGCATGCCACTGCGGCTGGCATGGGCCAAGGGTGATCAGAAATATTTGACGGAGCAGGCATGAACTGGTTGACCGATCACAAGATCCCGGTGGGCGAATCCGCCGCCTGGGTTTTCGACAAACTGCAAACCTACGGCGCATGGTTTTTCGACGGTTTGTCGGATACGCTAGAGACAATGATCGACGCGATCCTGTGGTTGCTGCAATCTCCGCATCCGATTGTGATCATTGCGTTTTTTGCCGGTTTGACCTGGCTTTTGCAGCGCAATTGGAAGGTGACGACCTTTATCGTTCTGGGCTTTCTGTTCATCCTCAATCAGGGCTACTGGGAGGAAACAACCGAGAGCCTGACATTGGTGTTGTCGGCCTGTGTGGTCTGCATGGGGCTTGGCGTTCCGATCGGCATTGCCGTGGCGCACCGGCCCCGGCTTTATGCCTGGATGCGGCCGGTGCTTGACCTGATGCAGACGCTGCCGACCTTTGTCTATTTGATCCCGGCGATTGTGTTTTTTGGCATCGGCATGGTGCCGGGCCTGATCGCGACGGTGATCTTTGTAGTGCCGGCGCCCATCCGGTTGACCCATCTTGGGGTGACCTCGACCCCCGGGGCCTTGTTGGAGGCCGCAGATGCCTTTGGCGCGACGCCCCGGCAGAAGCTTCTGAAGGTTGAATTGCCTTATGCCTTTCCTCAGATCATGGCAGGATTGAACCAGACGATCATGTTGTCGCTGTCGATGGTGGTGATCGCGGCGCTGGTGGGGGCGGATGGGCTTGGCGTGCCGGTGGTGCGGGCCCTTAATCAGGTGAACACATCACTTGGCTTTGAAAGTGGTTTTGTGATTGTCGTGGTGGCGATCATGTTGGACCGAATGCTGCGGGTGGATCGCAAATGAATGCTGTAGAATTCGACAATGTGTCCATTGTGTTTGGCGATGCGCCGCAAGAGGCGCTGCCGCTGATGGACGATGGCCAGGACCGGGCCGAAATTCAGTCTGAAACCGGACAGGTGCTGGGCGTTCACAATTGCAATATCGAGGTGCGCGAAGGCGAAATCCTTGTGCTGATGGGGCTGTCCGGGTCGGGCAAATCAACCCTGTTGCGGGCGGTGAACGGGTTGAACCCGGTGGCGCGTGGCGCGGTGCGGGTGCGCTGTGATGACGATCTGGTTGATGTGACCAATGCCGATGCCAAAACCCTGCGCAATGTGCGGCTAAGCCATGTCGCCATGGTGTTTCAGCAATTTGGTCTGCTGCCCTGGCGCAGCGTGCGCGACAATGTGGTGTTGGGGCTGGAACTGGGCGGGATGGAACGCAAGGAACGTCAGGCCCTCGCAGAAGAAGAATTGGCGCTTGTGGGGCTGGCCGATTGGGCCGACCACAAGGTCGGCGATCTTTCGGGCGGCATGCAGCAACGGGTTGGTCTGGCCCGTGCCTTTGTGACCAAGGCCCCGGTGCTGTTGATGGACGAGCCGTTCAGCGCGCTGGATCCGCTGATCCGTACCCGGTTGCAGGACGAATTGCTGGATCTTCAGGGGCGGTTGGGACGCACGATCATCTTTGTCAGTCACGATCTTGACGAGGCATTCAAGATCGGTGACCGGATCGCAATCATGGAAGGTGGGCGCATTGTGCAATGCGGCACGCCACGGGAAATCTTCTCGAACCCGGCAACGGAATATGTCGCGGATTTCGTGGCCCATATGAACCCGCTGGGGGTGCTTTGCGCCTGCGACATGATGGAGCCGGGTGAATCCGATGGGCCGGATGTGGAACCGGACACGCCAATCAATGATTTGGTGGCGATGTTTTCGGACGATGTGGACACAATTCGCGTTGCGGAAAATGGCAAGACACTTGGCGTCGTCACCCGCGACACGCTGTTGCAGCGGCTGGCAGATACGATGCCGGACTAGAACGGCTGCAAAGCTGTTCATGGGGGGGCAAGGGTTTTCCGAAAACTCTTGCCCTTTCCGGGGTGGTCGCCCCCCATGCCCGGCCTTGGATCTGGTGGCCCAGGTCAACCGAGACAGGCGAATGGAGGCAGGCCAGTTGAGGCTGGCCGGATAGTCCTCAGGCTGACAGGGTCACAATCTCTGGTGCCTGGGATGGGGCCTTGGAAGGGGCCAAAGTTCTGGTCGGATATTGGGCCATGGATTTGGGCCAGGTAATCAAAAGCGTGGCAACACCGTTGATCCCCTCGGTCTGCAAGGTCGTGCTCAGATCTTCCAGACGACAATGCAAAAAACGTTCTCCGGGTTTTGTCACCTCGACCGCGATGGTCACATCGGCAGCCCCCGGCATCCCCTGTGCCAGCAGCGCCGCCACAATCCGCGCCGATTGTCGAACCGACATATAGAGCGCCAGCGTGCTGCCGGGCTGGGCATGGCGGGCGCAATCGGGCAGGGGATCGCCGTCGCGACAGGTGCCGGTGGTCAAAACAAGCGTGTCCGATACGCCGCGCTCGGTCAGGGATTGTCCGGCATGTGCGGCGGCGGCACAGGCGGCGGTCACACCCGGCACGATCTCGGTGGCGATTCCGGCGGCGCGGGCGGCCTCCAGCTCCTCTGTTGCGCGGCCAAAGACACCGGGATCGCCGGATTTCAAACGCGCCACCCGGCGGCCCTTTTGCGCTTCGGCCACGATCAGCGCATTGATCCGTTCCTGTGGCCAGGCGTGGGCGCCCACGACCTTGCCGACATAGACCCGCTCGGCATCGCGACGCGCCAGTTCCAGCACCTCTGTGTCCACCAGCCGGTCATAGAAAATCACATCAGCCTCTTGCAGCCGTTGCACCGCGCGCAGGGTCAACAGATCGCGTGCGCCGGGGCCGGGCACCGATCAGGGCAATGCTGCCTGCGGTTTCGGCATCCGGGGCCGCGCCCGCGGCAATCGCGGTTTTCAATGCTTCGGCAGCCTCACGTTCCGCCCCACGGGTCCAGGCCCGGCGCGGTGTTTCGGCAAAGGCCCAGCGCCAGAAGGCACGCCGTTGCTCTGGCGCCACCCGTCGCGCCACCGCGCCGCGCATCCGCCCCGCCAGCGCGGCAAACCCGCCAAGATTGGGTGTAAGCATTTGCTCAACTTCGGTCTTGATCTGACGGCCCAGAACCGGGGCCGTGCCCTCGGTGCCGATGGCGACCACCACCGGATCGCGGTCCACCAGCGACGGCGTTGTAAGGTCGCAGAGGTCGGGCCGGTCGACCACATTGACCGGACATCCCGCCGCTTTGGCAATGGCATGCACCGCTGTGTCCACCCCCGGACAACCGGTGGCAATGAACCCCATCGCGGCGCCCCGGAACAGATCGGCCCCAATGGCCCCGGCGTGATGTGTGGCCCGCCCGGCGTCGACGATGGATTGCAATTCATCATCCAGCTCCGGCGCGGCCAGCACGATTTTTGCATCGGTTTTCAGGATCAGCCGGGTCTTTTGCGCCGCCTGTTCGCCACCCCCGGCAATCACCACCCGGCGGTTGGTCGTGCGGATGAACATGGGAAAGCTTTTCATGTCGGTCTCCTTTGCTGGGATCAGGCGGCTTTGAGGGTGTGGCGGTTCGACCAGAGGGACTGTGCCATGTCGGTCGCATGGGCATGGCCAAGAGTGTCCAGCGCCAGCGCGGCGGTGGCGATCACAACTGCCTCGGCAAAGGGATCGGTGATCTTGCCCTGCCAGAGCGCGGCCAGCCGCGCGGTGTCTTCGGATCCGTCGTCCAGCCGACGGGTGTCGTCAATGCGTGCCGGCAGCGTCTCGTTCCAGATCTGGCCATCGCGCAGACCGAAACAGGCGGTGTCCTTGGCCGCATGACATTCAAACTCGCCGCCGCCACCCTTGATGAGGGTTTGCTGGCGCAATCCCATAAGCACCGCCGCCTCGGTCTGAAGCCCGCGATAAGACGGGTGGAAAACGCCCTGTACACTGGCGGTTGCGCCCGCGGGATTAAGCATCCGACAGACGGTGTTGATGCAGGACCGCAGGCCCAGAACATCGCGCAAGGTGAGAAGGGAAAAGAGGTCAGGTGACAGAACCTCAAGCGGCAGATAGGCGATCCGCCCCCGGTCCATCAGCCCCTGAAGGTCGGCGGACGTGGCGGCAACGGGGATGCCAGCCGGGGCCAGCCCCGCGCGCACTTTCCTGTCCGCGCCGTTGAACCCGTGCAGCAAAACATCATGCCCGGCCTCGGCCACCAACCGCGCCGACAACAAAAACCATGGCAGACCACGCGTGCGCCCCGCCGCATAGGATGGCCAGTCGAGATCCGGGCGGGGCAGGGCGGGCAAGGTGCGGGTCGCGCCAAGCGCAAGCCCCGCGATCTCTGCCGGGACTTCGCCCTTCATCCGCAACAGCATCAGCAGCGCGCCAATCGCCTCTGGTGCGGCCTCGCCTGACAGCATCAGCGTCATTGCCGCCTGCGCTTCTTCCTGTGTCAGCGACCGGGACCGCCCCGGACCGCGCCCCAGAATGCGAACATAAGGGGCAAGTGTCATTCCGCCGCCTCGCGGGTTTCGACGCGGGCCAGCAATTCCGCCAGCTCCGGGCGGCAGGAGCCGCAATTGGTGCCGGCACTCAATGCCGCGCCGATCGCCTCGACGGTCATCAGGCCCTCGGTTTCAATGGCGGACAGGATCGTGTTCACCCCGACCGAGAAACAGGAACACAGGATCGGGCCGGGGTCGGGGCGATCCGCCGGGGTCATGCCGCTTAGCGCATCAAGCGCCTCGGAGCCGGGCAGGGTGGCAAGATAATCGCGCATCACCGCCACCGGTCGGGGCGAGATGAACAGCGCCGCCAAAAGCCGATCTTCGGCATAAAATGCCAAACGGGCAATACCGCGTTTCTGGTCGATCACCGACTGGACCTCTGCCGTGCCAAGATCAAACAACTTGCGCGCCTCGGCCTCCCAATCGGTGACGGGATCAAGTCCCGCCAGTTCCGCGCGGAAACCGGCGTTGGTGCGCGCCCGCGCCCAGTAATCACAGGTCGGGTTGATCGCATCGGCAGAAATGGCAAAGCCGTACCAGGCGGCGTCAAATTTGGCGACCGCTGTAACGCTGGCCTTGCTTTCCGGCTGGCCGGACACCGGGTCGACCTCTGGCGCGACAAGCGTGTCGATCCGGGCCGATGGCGCGGTTTCGCCGGTCCAATGCATTGGGGCAAAGACATCGCCGGGGTGCACGTCGGTGGTGATCCGGGCGCGCAGGATCGCGCTGCCATGCGGGCTGGTCAGGCGCACCAGATCTGCGGGCTTCAGCCCCTTTTCGGCGGCATCGGCGGGGTGAATGTCCAGAAACGGCTCGGCCAGATGGGCCGACAGACGCGGTGACAGCGCGGTGCGGGTCATCGTGTGCCATTGGTCGCGAATGCGCCCGGTGTTGAGCCGGAAAGGATAGCGCGGTGCGGTGCGCGAGGCGGGCTCACGGTGGCGCAGCGGCAGCATCTTGCCACGGGCATCCTCGTGAAAGAAGGTGCCATCGGCAAAGAACCGGCCCCCCTGTTTGCTGTCGGACATCGGCCAGCGGGTGGGTTCGAAGATTTCATAATCGCGGTCATTGATCTCGCGCAGACCGGAGATATCGAAATCCCGTCCGAAGTGCCCGGCGATCCGTGACAGCGCGGCATATTCGCGGAAGATTTCCGCCGGGGACTGGTAGTCAAAAGCGGCGGTCCATCCCATGCGGCGGCCCACATCAGCGAGGATTTCCCAATCCGGGCGCGCCATGCCCGGCGCGGTCAGAACGCTGCGCTGGCGGCTGATGATCCGGTCGGAATTGGTGACGGTGCCGTCCTTTTCCGCCCATGCGGCGGCGGGCAGCAGCACATCGGCCAGCCGCGCGGTATCGGTCGCGGCGGTGATGTCGGACACCACGGTGAATTCGCAGCCCTTGATCGCGGCCGCAACCGCATCGGCATCGGGCATCGACACCGCCGGGTTGGTGTGGATGATCCACAGCGCCTTGAT
Organism: Marinovum sp. J2-8; assembly: GCF_055808435.1. Classification (NCBI taxonomy): domain Bacteria; kingdom Pseudomonadati; phylum Pseudomonadota; class Alphaproteobacteria; order Rhodobacterales; family Roseobacteraceae; genus Marinovum; species Marinovum sp. J2-8. The sequence goes on from NZ_JBVVRZ010000001.1 coordinate 1,145,357, forward strand.
CCGGCCATCGCCGACGGCCTTGAACATGTCGACGGCCTTCAGCCCTGCGGCCTCTGGCATGGCGGGGGCCTGCCAGAAATCGCGCACCGCGCTGCGGTGGCTGGGGTTTTCGATGTCGAGGTGACAGGCCAGCATATTGGCCAGTCCGCCAACCTCGCGCCCGCCCATGGCGTTGGGCTGGCCGGTGACGGACAGCGGGCCAGAACCGGGTTTGCCAATGCGCCCGGTGGCGAGATGACAGTTCAGGATCGCGTTGACCTTGTCCGCGCCCGAGGTCGATTGATTGACCCCCTGGCTGAAGACCGTCACCACCTTTTCGGTGCGCATCCACATCTGACAGAAAGCACGGATCTCTGCCTCGCTGAGGCCGGTGACCGCCGGATCATCCGCATAGGCAGATTGCAACGCGGCATCAAAACCGTCCACCTTGGCAAGATAGTCTTTGTCAAACGCGCCGCCTTCGTAGATCTCGACCAACAGGCGGTTGAACAACGCGACATCGCTGCCGGATTTCAGCGCCAGATGCATGTCGGCGCCATCACAGCTGGCGGTACGGCGCGGGTCGATCACGATGATCCGGGTGCCGCGTGCCGCCCTTGCGGCCAGCAGCCGTTGATAAAGCACCGGGTGACACCAGGCGAGGTTGGAGCCGACCAGAACCACCAGATCGGCCTCGTCGATATCCTCGTACGTGCCGGGCACGGTGTCACTGCCAAAGGCGCGTTTGTGGCCCGCCACGGTCGAGGCCATGCAAAGCCGTGAATTGGTGTCGATATTCGCCGAGCCAATGAAACCTTTCATCAGCTTGTTGGCGACATAGTAATCCTCGGTCAGCAATTGCCCCGAGACATAGAAGGCCACTGAATCCGGCCCGTGACGGGCAATTGTGTTGCGGAATTTATGCGCAACCAGATCCAATGCGCTGTCCCAATCGGCGTCCTGCCCGCTGATCCGCGGGGCCAAAAGACGGCTTTCCTGCCCGATGGTTTCGGCCAGCGCCGACCCCTTGGAACAGAGCCGCCCGAAATTGGCCGGGTGATCCGGGTCGCCGCGCACGTCCAGCCCACCCGCGCCATCCGGGCGCAGAATGACCCCACATCCCACGCCACAATAGGGGCAGGTCGACCGTTTTTCTGTCATGCCCGCCCCATCCATCACGCGGCGCTCCTGTTGCCAAGCGAGGTGCCATCAATATGGATGCGCCCCTCTTCCAGCCGCAGCGGGAAGGTTTCGATCTGGCCCTCGTCCGCCCCCTGTGCCGCGCCGGTGTTCAGATCGAACACCCAGTTGTGCAGCGGGCAGGTGACCGATTGGCCATGCACGATGCCATGGCTCAGCGGCCCGCCCTTGTGTGGGCAGCGGTCGGATGCGGCAAAAACCTCGGTCTCGCTGGTGCGGAACAAGGCCACACAGCCGACCGGTGTCTTGATGACCCGCGCACCGCGCAGGGGGATGTCGTCGATATGTCCGATGTCGATCCAGCTCATTCTGCGGCCTCCAGGGTAAGATCGGCGAGGGGGGCGTATTGATCAGCCTTGGATTTGGCCTCTTCCGCCCAGGGGTCCTTGCGATAGATGCTCTGCGAAAGTTCGAAACGTTCGATCAGCGCCGCGCGTTCATCAAGATCGTCAACGATGCGTTCCTTGACCCAGTCGAGGCCAACCTTGGCGACCCATTTGTAAGGCCGATCGAGGTATTTGGCGTTTTCGCGATAGAGCTGCATGAAGGCCGTCGCCAGGTCGATGGCATCCTGTTCGGTGGTGACATCGGCCAGACGTTCGGTTTCCTTCACGTCCATGCCCGCCGCACCGGCCACGCCGATCTGATAGCCGCTGTCGACACAGACAACGCCGATATCCTTGCAGGTCGCCTCGGCACAATTGCGCGGACAGCCCGACACCGCCAGCTTGACCTTATGCGGCGACCAGGAGCCCCAGAGCTTCTTCTCAAGCTTGATGCCAAGACCGGTGCTGTCCTGTGTGCCAAAGCGGCAATGATCCTTGCCGACACAGGTTTTGACGGTCCGCAGCCCCTTGGCATAGGCATGGCCCGAGACCATGCCAGCGGCATTGAGATCGGCCCAGATCGCGGGCAGATCCTCGCCCTTGACGCCCAGAAGGTCGATGCGCTGGCCGCCGGTGACATGCACCGTTGGAACCTTGTACTTGTCCGCCGCATCGGCAATCGCGCGCAATTCGTCCGGGGTGGTCATGCCGCCAAACATCCGGGGCACAACGCTGAACGTGCCGTCCTTTTGAATGTTGGCGTGTTTGCGTTCGTTGATGAAACGGCTTTGCGGATCATCCTGATATTCTACCGGCCAATCGGCCAACAGATAATAGTTCACCGCCGGGCGGCAGACGTGACAGCCGTTGGGTGTTTTCCAACCCAATTCCTGCCAAACCGCCGCTTGCGATTTCAGTTCCTTGGACTTGATCAGAAGACGCACGTCTTCGTGGCTGAGATCGGTACAGCCACAGATGGACGTCGCCTCTGGCGCCGCATAGGAATCGCCAAGCGTGACTTCCATCAACTGCTCGACCAAGCCGGTACAGGTGCCACAGGATGCGCTGGCCTTGGTGGTCGCCTTGATCGCCCCCAGGTCGGTTGCGCCGCCCTGAATGGCCGAAACGATGGTGGATTTGCATACGCCGTTACAGCCGCATATTTCTGCCTCAGGCGGCAATGCTGCAACGGCTGACAGAGGGTCCACAGAGGCACCCCCCTGCATGGACGGTCCAAAGATCAGCGTTTCGCGCATCTCGTCGATGTCGGTGCCGTCCTTGATCAGGCCAAAGAACCAATTGCCGTCAGCGGTATCGCCATACATCACCGCGCCGACCAGTTTGTTGTCTTCGATCACCAGCCGTTTATAGACGCCGCGCGCCGGATCGCGAAACACGATGTCTTCGCGGTTTTCGCCGTCGGCGAAGTCACCGGCCGAAAACAGATCGCACCCTGTCACTTTCAGCTTGGTCGAAAGCTCCTTCGGTACAAATTCGCCCGGTTGATCCAACAGACCGGCGGCCACGACCTTGGCCTGATCATAAAGCGGGGCCACAAGGCCAAACAACATGCCGTTGAATTCCAGACATTCGCCGACGGCAAAAATATCCGGGTCCGAGGTGACCATCTGCGCATTGACGTCAATGCCGCGATTGACCTCGATATGGGCGTCATTGGCCAGCCGGGTTTCGGGGCGAATGCCAACTGCCATCACCACCAGATCGGCTGGCAGCACCTCGCCATCATCCAGCAACACACCTTCGACGGCCTCTTCGCCAAGGATCGCCTTGGTCGAGGCCTGGGTCTTCACCGTGATGCCGCGCCGTTCCAGATCCTTGCGCAGAAGATAGCCCGCCGCTGGGTCAAGCTGGCGGTCCATCAGATGGCCCATCAGGTGCAGCACGGTCACATTCATGCCGCGCAATGCAAGACCCGCAGCCGCCTCCAGCCCAAGCAGACCACCACCGATGACAACCGCATTACCGCGCTTGCCGCAGGCTTCGATCATTGCGTTGGTGTCGTCGAGATCACGATAGCTGATCACACCCGGCAGATCCTTGCCCGGCACCGGAATGATGAACGGGGCAGAGCCGGTGGCAATCACCAGCTTGTCATAAGCCACTTCGCCATTGGCACCCTTCACCACCTTGCGGTCGCGGTCGATGCCGGTCACGGCCTCGCCAAAGCGGCAGGTGACCTTGTTTTCGCGATACCAATCATCGTCATGGGTGACGATTTCCTGATATGTCTTTTCGCCCGACAGCACCGGCGACAGCATGATGCGGTTATAGTTGCCGCGCGGTTCGGCGTTGAAAAGAGTAACTTCATAGGCGTCCGGGTCAGCGTCGAACAGGTGTTCCAACACCCGCCCCGAGGCCATGCCCGCGCCAATAACGACAAGTTTTTTCATGTGCTTTCCTTTTGGGAAATCCAGTTAGGAATACAATTCAAGAGCCAGGGCTCAGGCGTACCAGGCGACGATATGGGCCAGTTCACCGTTGGAATGGATCGGCAGGGCCACCACGGAATCATATCCCGCCGCCAGACCTTCGGTTTGTTCCACCACCGGCAGGCCCGTGCCCAGAACCCGGCCGATCAACCCCTGCCAGGCCGAAACCTTGCGCGGGCTTTCGTCATCCCAAAGCCGCCCCTCGCGGGCGCAGATCCCGTCGATCAGCACCGCATCGTTGGCTTTGCCGACCTTGGCCGCGCGTGCGTCCCAGATTTCGAACCGGCGCGCGATCGGCGTGCCGCGTGCCGACAGCAGCGTCAGAACAAAGGTGTCACCACCCGGCACCGGGATCGGCAGGCCAAGACCCGTGGTCAGCCCGGCCTTGCCCGCGCTTTCAGAGCGGATAAAGGCATAGCCAGAGCCCAGATCGCGCATCAGGATCGGGGTTTTTGCCGCCCAGACACCACCGGGAAGACCCTGGCCGCGCGGAAATTGGGTATGTTTCGAGACGAACTCGAAATGTTTGGCCGCGCCGTAATAGCCGTCATCCAGCCTCAAAAGGGTGTCGTCGGCTTTCCAGACTTCGATGGCGCCGGTGCGCACGTCGTCGTCGCCGCACAGCACCACCAAAACCGATTTGAGCGTTTCACCGTCAAACACCGGGATTGCCACGGCGCTGGTCAGGCCCGCTTCATGTGCCGCTTCGGTCCGTTTGAAATACGACCCGTCAAACCCTTTCAGCACAACCGGGCGTGCCTCGGCCCAGGCTTTGCCAGGCAGGCCTTCGCCCTTGGCAAAACTGGTCTGGCGCGAGGCTTCTTCGAATGCTTTCAGGTCGCCATAATTGCCACCGGCCAGCACCAGCGTGTCGCCCTCTGGCACCCAATATTCGGTGACTTCGATAAAGGTGCGGACGTCCGTTTCAATCAACGCTTCCATTATGCAGCTTCCTTCTCATCGTCCTTGGGGGTCTTGGCCTCTTCTTCAGCGGCCATCTCCGACTTGCCTTTGGCACCGTGTTCGTATTCCTCAAGAAAGCTCAGAACCTGATCGCGGTAGGCGTAGTAATCCGGGTGCTCCAGCAGTGCCTTGCGGGTGCGGGGGCGGGGCAGGTCGACGTTGACGACGCGGCCGATTGTGGCCTGTGGCCCGTTGGTCATCATCACCACGCGGTCGGCCAGCAGGATCGCCTCATCCACGTCATGGGTGACACAGATCGCGGTGACCTTGGTCCGGCTCCAGACCTCCATCAGCACCTCTTGCAGCTCCCAGCGCGTCAGGCTGTCGAGCATGCCGAAAGGTTCATCCAGCAGCAGGAGTTTCGGCGAGAGCGCAAAGGCGCGGGCAATACCGACCCGCTGCTTCATGCCGTTGGACATGTCATTGGCAGAGCGGTCCATCGCATCGGCCAGACCCACACGCTCAAGGTAGTATTCCACCACATCCTGACGCTCGGCCTGGCTTGCCTTGGGATAGACCTTGTCGACGCCGATGGCACAGTTTTCCCGTGCGGTCAGCCAGGGGAACAGGTTGGGCGATTGAAACACAACGGCGCGTTCTGGATCGGCGCCTTGAACATGATAGCCATCCAGCCGGATCGCGCCCTTGGAAATGCTGTTAAGGCCAGCGGCCATGGTCAGCACCGTGGATTTACCACAGCCCGAATGGCCGATCAGCGAAATGAACTCGCCCCGGTTCACCTTGAGGTCGAAATCCTCGACCACGGTCAGCGGGCCCTTGGGGGTGGGGTAGATTTTGTGCAACTGGCTGAAATCAAGGAACCTTTCCTCGATCATGCCTTCCTGCGCTTCTTTGACGGCGGCGGGCACACCATGCACCGGGGTGACATTGGGCAATATGCGGCTGCCTTCGACCTTGGCCTCGATGCCCACATCCATCAGGTAATTGGTGACCTGGGCGCGTAGTTTTTTGAACCCTTCGTGGTGGTTCATTTCGCTGCGCTCACGTGGGCGGGGGATGTCGACCGTAACCGCGTCACCCAGCGTCCCGTCGGGGTTCAGCGGAATGATCCGGTCGGCCAGCATGATGGCTTCGTCCACGTCATTGGTGATCAGTACACAGGTCTTTTTGTCGGCATCCCAAATCGCCTCGATCTTATCGGCCAGGTTGGCGCGGGTCAGCGCATCCAGCGCCGACAGCGGTTCATCCAGCAGAAGAACCTCGGGGTTCATCGCCAATGCACGCGCCACGTTGACCCGTTGACGCATGCCGCCGGACAGCTCCGCCGGACGGCGATGGGTGGCATGGGGCAGGCCGACCATATTGATGTAATGCGCGGCTTTTTCGGCCTTTTCCGCCTTGGGCATGCCGGGAAAGATCGTGTCGATCGCCAGCATCACATTGCCCTGCACCGTAAGCCACGGCATCAGCGAATAGTTCTGAAAGATCACGCCGCGTTCCGGCCCCGGTCCGGTGATCGGCTTGCCCTTGAAGGTGACGCTGCCCTTGGTCGGGTTTTCGAGGCCCGCCATCAGATTGATCAACGTCGTCTTGCCAGTGCCGGAGAAGCCGAGGAGAACAAGGAATTCACCTTCCTGCACTTCGAGATTGATGTTTTTCAACACATCTTCGCGGTGCGTGCCTTCGCCGAAGCTCTTGGAGACATTGTCGAATTTAAGGATGCTCATGGGGATCACCGGTTGTTCGAGAATGTGAAGAGGGATTGCAATGCGAACATCACCCGATCCAGCAAGAAGCCGATGATGCCGACCGTCAGAACCGCAACCATGATTTTGGCAAGCGAGGAGGACGAGCCGTTCTGGAACTCATCCCAGACGAATTTGCCAAGGCCAGGGTTCTGGGCCAGCATTTCGGCAGCGATCAGCACCATCCAGCCCACACCCAGCGACAGGCGCAACCCGGTGAAGATCAGCGGCAGGGCCGAGGGCAGAACCAGTTTGGTGATCTTGGTCCAGGTGTTCATTTTCAGAACCTTGGACACATTGACCAGATCCTTGTCGATGCTGGCGACACCCAGACCGGTGTTGATCAGCGTCGGCCAAAGCGAACAAAGCGTCACGGTGATGGCCGAGATCAGAAAGGATTTCGAGAACATGCCATCATTGGTGGCATAGACGGCGGAAACGATCATCGTCACGATCGGCAGCCATGCCAGCGGCGACACCGGTTTGAAGATCTGCACCAGCGGGTTGATCGCGGCGTTTGCGGTGGGGGACAGACCGGCCATGATGCCCAGTGGAACGGCGACCACCGTGGCCAGAAGGAAGCCAAAGAACACGGTTTTGATCGAGGTCCAGATCTGTTGGTAATAGCTTGGCGCGCCGGTATAGGCGACGTTTTTGACCTCGTCCGCGCGACCATCCGCAATCAGCTTGTCGTTGCGTTTGGCAACCATAGCTTCGAATTTTTCACGTTTTTCGGCCTTGGCCCCGGCATCTTCATGCAGGTTGACCGCTTCGACCCAGACTTCGGCCGGGCCGGGCACCGCGCCCAGAGATGTCTGCACCCGTGGCGCCAGGGTGGCCCAGAGCGACAGGAAAATCGCAATGGCGATCAGCGGCACGACCAGAAGGCGCCAGATCTCCTTGACCTGTGCTTTCGGGTTGTCCCCGGCGGCGGCTTTCAGCACCGGCGTGGCCCAGCTCAGGCCCAGCACCTGGAACCATTTGTCCGCCGCATTGATGCGGGTGAAAAGCCGTTCCTTGCGGGCTTCGCGCGCTTCGGCGTCAGTGAAATTCGGGTCTACGGTGGTCATGTGTTTGTCCCCTTGGGGTTTGGTGGAGGCCCCGGAGCAATGTCCGGGGCGCGCGCGTCTCGCGGTGATCGCGCCCCGGACAGGATCCGGGGCCTCTGCCTTTGGTTTGGCTCAGCCTTTGACTTCGGTGCCAACAACCATCTGCTCGCCCTTCAGGCCGATCGGCAGGCTGTCGAGATAGGCATTGGGGGTCTTGCCGTCATAAGCGATGCCATCAATGATATCGCCCGCCGGGGTCGGGGCTTTGTAGCCATCGCTGTCCCATGGGAAATCAGCCTCGTTCGCCAGACCTTCGTCGACCAGCATACGGGCGGCCTGAAGATAGATTTCCGGCTTGTAGACCGACTTGGCCACTTCATCATACCAGCTGTCTGGCTTGGCCTCGGTGATTTGGCCCCAACGGCGCATCTGTGTCAGATACCAGATCGCATCGGAATAGAACGGATAGGTCGCGTTGTAGCGGAAGAACACGTTGAAGTCGGGAACCGCACGTTTGTCGCCCTTTTCGTATTCAAACGTCCCGGTCATCGAAGCGGCGATCACCTCGGCATCGGCACCGACATATTCCGGCTGCGACAGGATTTCGACCGCCTCCATCCGGTTAGCGTTGTCGTTTTCATCCAGCCATTGTGCCGCACGGATCAGCGCCTTGGTCACGGCAAGGGTGGTGTTTGGATTGGCTTCCTGGAATTCCGCGGAGATGCCGAAAACCTTTTCCGGGTTGTTTTTCCACAGCTCATAATCGGTGATCACCGGCACGCCGATGCCCTTGAACACCGCTTGCTGGTTCCATGGCTCGCCCACGCAATAGCCATAAATGGTGCCCGCCTCGAGTGTGGCCGGCATTTGCGGCGGCGGGGTCACGGACAACAGCACATCGGCACCAATCTGGCCGGAAATGTTTTCGCCGCTGTAAAACCCCGGATGCAGACCACCGGCCGCCAGCCAGTAGCGCAGTTCATAGTTGTGGGTGGAGACCGGGAAAACCATTCCCATGTTGAACGGTTTGCCGTCGTTCTTGTATTTCTCGACCACCGGGGCCAGCGCCTCGGCACTGATCGGGTGAATTGGCTTGCCCTCGGCATCGGCGGGGATATTCGGCTTCATCTGCTCCCAGATCTCGTTGGAAACCGTGATGCCGTTGCCGTTCAGATCCATCGAAAACGGGGTGATGATATGCGCCTCGGTGCCGAACCCGATGGTCGCGGCCAGCGGTTGACCGGCCAGCATATGCGCGCCGTCCAACTGGCCGCCAATCACGCCGTCCAGCAGAACCTTCCAGTTCGCCTGGGCCTCCAGCGTGACAAACAGACCTTCGTCCAGGAAATACCCCTGTTCATAGGCCACAGCCAGCGGTGCCATGTCTGTCAGTTTGATAAAGCCAAATGTCAGCTCGTCTTTTTCCAGATCAAGCTCCGCAAATGCGGGGCTGACAAGGGCGGTGGATGCCGCAAGGCCAAGGAGGAGTTTCTTCATCTGTCTTTCCTTTTGATTTGTGCCCGGGCGGGAGGAAGGACCCGAGCAAATAAAAAAGCCGCTAACTCACACTGCCTGTCTGGCGGTGGGTCGAGCGGCTTTGCTCATGATCCTCAAATCTTTGAGGGAAATTCCAGCAGCGGGCATCGTTGCCTGCCGATGACTTATTTATGACAGGTGATTGGCAAAATGCGCAAAGAGAAGTTGGCGTTTTGCGGCGATTATTCTGCATCGCAGCGCAGTCAATGCTGCGGCTGCGCAAAAAATGGGCATCAAATCAGGTCGGGATCAAAAACGCGGCCATCGAAGAACCCGTCAGGCCGCAGAATCAGCCGCCCGGTCTCGGTCGCAACGGCGGTTTCAACGCTGACGCCGCCCTCGATCTTGGCCGAAGCGGTTGGCAAAGGCGCATTCAGCCCCGCCAGCGCGGTCCGATACAGATCACTGCGATAGACCGCCCGCGCGGCGGTTTTCGCGGTCACGCGATCCAGCCCGGTGCGCGCCGCCAATTGCTGGCCGATCCATTCTGCCTGACTGCGCCAGGGGAAGGTCGCGGCAGCGGCGTGGAATTCGACAAATCCCGGCACTTCGCGTTCCTGACCGGTTTGTGACAGCACCAGCCGACCCGACAAGGCGCGATCCAGAATGTCCGGCGCAATGTTCAGGTATTCGCGACGCGACAGGATTTCCGCCGTCAAACTATGGGACGAAGGATCCGCCAGCCAGCGCCCGGCGTGCCAGACCGCCCGGATCAACCGCCCCAAAAGCGCATTTTCCGCCGCCGCCCAATCGCTGCGCACAGCCAGGACCTTTTCCGGGGCAAAGGCCCAGATCGCGGAACAGGGCAGCAACAATTCCCCCATCCCGGTTTCCACCGCCTGACTGCCCCAAGGCTCGCCCACGCAAAATGCGTCAATCTCACCCGCGCGGATCGCATCCGCCATCAGCGGCGGCGGCACGGTGCGGATGTCGACGCTCTGCGGGGCAGGCAGGCCCAGCGCAGAAAGCCAGTAATAGACCAGCTCGGCATGCATCGAAAACGGAAACGGCACGCCAATGCGCAACCGCCCGCCCGCAGCCCCAATCAGGGCCATGCCAGCGGCGCGGGCGTCGCGGAACCCGAAATCGTGGCCGCCATCGTGAATGCGCCGGGCCAGATCACGGCTGACGCCAATCACATTGCCATTGACCGACAGGACCGAAACCGCCGACAGCGGCGCGCCAGCCCCACCAAGCCCCATTGCCGTCGCCACCGGCACCGGCGACAACATATGCGCCGCATCAACCTGGCCAAAGCTCAGCATGTCCCGCAGCGAAGACCACGACGGCGCGCGCCGCAGATCCAGCGAAATGCCTTCCTCGGCGGCAAATCCCATTTCCTGGGCCACAACCAATGGCGCAGCATCCACCAACGGGATGAACCCGACAGACAGTGTTGTCAGACTCATGACAACAACCCCGCCGCAGTGACCAGCGCCTGAGCCACATCGGCAACCCGCTTGCCCTGATCCATCGCGGTTTTCCGCAGCAGCGCATATGCTTCGTCTTCGCCAATGCCGCGCGCCTTCATCAACATACCTTTTGCACGGTCGATGACCTTGCGCTCTTCCAACGCGCGCTTTGTTTCCGCCAGCTCGGTGCGCATCCGCTGAAACATGCGAAACCGGGTGATTGCGGCGTCCAGGACGGCTTTGACCCGCTGTGGCTGCATCCCGTCGACCACATAGGCCGACACACCGGCCTCGATCGCAGCGGTCGACAGCCCCTCGGGCGAACGGTCCACAAACATGGCGACCGGCCGCTCCAACGGGCCAGAGGCCAGTGCCAGCTCCTCCAACATGTCCCGCGACGGGTTCTCGATGTCGATCAGCACCATGTCGGGTTGGCGGGCCTGAATTCTGGCGGGCCAGGCTGGTCGGCTCGGAGATGACCTGAATGTCAAAATCCCCAGCCGTGCGCAGGCTGTCCACGATCAGCAAGGCGCGATCGCGGTCCGGTTCCACAATGGTGATCGAAATCGGTTGGTTCATAGCCTCAGATGTGCGGCTTGGCGCGGGAAAGTAAATGCTGGGCGGGTGAACTTTGGGGCGTTTCCTGGTGATACGCTGTTTTTTTAGGCATCGACCGCGGCGGGCTCTCCTACGGCCACATCCTGCGGCCATGCAATGTACGGTCCCGCTGATTTCATCTGACCAAAAATATCCCGGGGGTGAGGCCAAAGGCCGAGGGGGCTGGCCCCCTTTTGCGCCCGCAGGGCCTTTGATTTATTACACCGCCGCTCGGCTAGATCGCCGAGGCATGCGCCAGAGTTCTGGGCCAGAAACCCATCGACCCGGCTGGCAATCACCCGCACGAGGGGTTTGAAATCTTCGCGAATCTGCAACCCGCCCTTGGCGATGAAAAACGCATCCGGAAATTGCCGCATCAGGGCAATGCCCGTGGCATGAATTGCCTCTCTCTCCTCGGGAAAATCCGCCAGCAGCCGGGTTTCCCGAAAACCGAAGCAACACATCAGATCCTCGATCACACGCGCGGTCAGAATATCCTGCGGCTGCATTTCATAGCCGTTGTGCCCGGCCAATCCGCTGCTTGCGATCCGGTCGAGATAGGCCGAGGTGGCGGCGGCATTCTGTGAATAGCCTTGCGGAAATCTGGAAATTGCCGATGCGCCAAGACCGACAAGCGTCGGGGTGGTGTCATCGGTATAGCCCTGAAAATTGCGCCGCAACCGACCGGCCCGGGCGGCAATGGCCAACCCGTCAGAGGGCAGCGCAAAATGGTCTATGCCGATCTCGTCATAGCCCGCCGAGACAAAGGCCTGTTGGGCCAATTTGGTCAGATCGAAACGCGCATAGGTATCGGGCAGGCTTGCCGCGTCGATCATCACCTGACGTTTCGACATCCACGGCACATGCGCATAGCCATAAATCGCCAGACGATCAGGGCAGAGCGACAGCACCTGTTGCAGAGTTGCGGCAAAGCTGTCGCTGGTTTGATGTGGCAACCCGTACAGCAGATCCAGATTGATATTGTCGACCCCCAGACCGCGCAATTGCTGGATCACGCGGTCGGTCTGTTCAAAGGATTGGTGCCGCCCAATGGCGTCCTGCACATCCGCGGCAAAATCCTGAACCCCGATGCTGGCGCGATTCAGGCCGAAATCAACCAGGGTCGCCAATAGCTCCGGCGCGGCTTCGGTCGGGTCGATTTCGACCGAAAATTCGATGTCGGTGGTCGGGGCAAACGCGGCAAAGACCTTATCAAGCAGCAGGGCCATGGTGGCGGGGGACAAAATGGTGGGTGTGCCGCCCCCCAGATGCAGCCGCGCCATTTTCACGCCCGAAGGCAGGCATTTGCGGACATTTGCAATTTCCCGGCGTAGCACCTCGACATAGGCGTCCACCGGGCGCAGCGTCTTTGTGCCCTGGGTCCGGCAGGCACAGAAGAAACACAGCCGCTTGCAAAACGGAATGTGAATATAGACCGAAATCTCGCTGCCTGCGGGCACCGCATTCAGCCAGTCGGATTGATGCCGATGACCTTCGCCCGGGCGAAAGTGATTGGCCGGCGGATAGCTGGTATAGCGCGGCACACGTGCGTCAAAGAGCCCGTGCTTTCGGAGTTGCTCTGGAATGTTCATACTGTAGATTGATCATGCAACGATCAGGTCCACATTGATGCAGATCAACAAGATGCCAATTCCCGAATTAACCTCGGTCCGCTGTCAGGAATGCCCGATCCGCCATCGTGCGGTCTGTGCGAAATGCGACGAGGAGGAGCTGGAGCTGCTGAGCGGGATGAAGACCTATCGCAGCTTCAAGGCTGGCGATGTCATTCTGTGGCGTGGTGAGCCGTTGCAATTTGTGGCCTCGCTGGTGACGGGGGCGGCGACGCTGTCAAAAACCCTTGAGGACGGTCGCACCCAGATGGTGGGTCTGCTTTTACCATCGGATTTCATTGGCCGACCCGGACGTCAGGAAATCGAATTCGACGTCACGGCGACCACCGATGTGACCTTGTGCTGTTTTGATCGCAAACCGTTTGAAAAACTGGTCGAAGACACGCCGCATGTGGCGCAGCGCCTGATGGAGCTGGCCTTGGACGAGCTGGACGCCGCGCGCGAATGGATGCTGCTTTTGGGCCGCAAGACCGCGCGGGAAAAGATTGCGACCTTTATCGAAATGCTGGCCCGGCGCGCCACGGTTCAGGACCAGGAGGCGGGCGGCCAGTTCATCCTGTATCTGACACGGGATCAGATCGCGAATTACCTTGGTCTGACATTGGAAACGGTCAGTCGCCATTTTTCGGCTTTGAAAAAAGAAGGCATGATCGGCTTTTCCGATCGTCACCATATTGAGGTTCTGGATCTGCCCGGATTGCAATTGGCGACGGGTGACGACGCCGATGGTGGCTTGGTCAGTTAAGTTCCTTTTGCACAGGCATGTGTTCGGCGGCCATGTGTTCGGCGGCACAGGCCGGTCGGGAATTGCGACCTTGATCCAGATCAAGGCATAGATTTGCCGACCCCTAAAACCACCCTGCGAACAGGAGCGTCTTTTCGGTGCTCTGTTAAGATCAGGGGTGTCTGAATGGACTATATAAAATTAATACTATTGGCGTTGGTCACGTTCTTTGCCGCGATTGGCGTGAATTGGGCGCATGATCTGGCATATCAGGTTCATGCGGTCCTGATCATGTTGATCGCCTTTGTGATGTTTGTCCGGGTGTTGCGCCGGATCGACGAAGCGCCGCCCGCGCCGCCGGTAGAGGGCATCTACTTTGACGGTGTGATCCGGGCCGGTGTGATTGCCACCGCATTCTGGGGGATTGCCGGCTTTCTGGTCGGCACCTTCATTGCCTTTCAACTGGCCTTTCCGGCGTTGAATTTCGATTGGGGCCAGCCGTTCACCAACTTTGGCCGCTTGCGCCCGCTGCATACAAGTGCGGTGATCTTTGCCTTTGGTGGCAATGCCCTGATCGCGACATCGTTTTACGTGGTGCAGCGCACCAGCGGCGTGCGGCTTTGGGGCGGCAAGGCCGCTTGGTTTGTGTTCTGGGGCTATCAGCTGTTTATCGTGCTGGCGGCGACCGGCTATCTGCTGGGGGCAACCCAGTCCAAGGAATATGCCGAACCGGAATGGTATGTCGATCTCTGGCTGACTCTGGTCTGGCTGACCTATCTGGCGGTCTATCTCGGCACAATCTTTCACCGCCGTGAAAAGCATATCTATGTGGCGAACTGGTTCTTCCTCAGCTTCATCATCACGGTTGCCATGCTGCATGTGATCAACAACCTGTCGATCCCGGTCAGCATCTGGGGCAGCAAATCTGTGCAGGTCTTCTCGGGCGTGCAAGATGCGATGACCCAGTGGTGGTACGGCCACAACGCGGTGGGCTTCTTCCTGACTGCCGGGTTCCTGGGGATGATGTATTACTTTGTGCCGAAACAGGCGGGTCGCCCGGTCTATAGCTACAAACTGTCGATCATTCACTTCTGGGCGCTGATCTTCCTTTATATCTGGGCAGGTCCACACCATTTGCATTACACCGCGCTGCCGGATTGGGCATCGACCCTGGGCATGGTGTTTTCGATCATCCTCTGGATGCCCAGCTGGGGCGGAATGATCAACGGTCTGATGACGCTGCAAGGCGCCTGGGACAAACTGCGCACCGACCCGATCCTGCGGATGTTCGTGCTCAGCCTTGGGTTCTATGGCATGTCGACATTCGAAGGGCCGATGATGTCGATCCGCGCGGTGAACTCGTTGTCGCATTACACCGACTGGACCATCGGGCATGTGCATTCCGGCGCGCTTGGTTGGAACGGCATGATCACCTTTGCCTGTCTCTATTACCTGACACCCAAGCTTTGGGGGCGCAAACAGATGTATTCCCTGTCTGCCATCAGCTGGCATTTCTGGCTCGCGACCTTGGGGATCGTGCTTTACGCGGCCTCGATGTGGGTGACCGGCATCATGGAAGGTTTGATGTGGCGCGAAGTCGACGATCAAGGGTTCCTGGTGAATTCCTTTGCCGACACGGTCAGCGCAAAATTCCCGATGTATGTGGTGCGCGGATTGGGCGGGGTCATGTTCCTCAGCGGTGCGGTGATCATGTGCTGGAACATGTGGATGACCATCCGTCGCGGCAGCCCGGCAGAGGCCCGGATGCCGACCCCCTCCGCCAGCGCCGTCCCGGCAGAATAAGGAGCAGATCATGGCAATTCTTGACAAACACGCCGTCCTGGAAAAAAGCCCGACCCTGCTTTTGACCTTTTCCCTGCTGGTGGTCACCGTTGGCGGGCTGGTGGAAATCGCACCGCTGTTCTGGTTGGAAAACACCATCGAAGAGGTTGAGGGCGTGCGTCCCTACAGCCCGCTCGAACTGACCGGACGCGACATCTATATTCGCGAAGGGTGCTATACCTGCCACAGCCAGATGATCCGCCCGATGCGGGATGAGGTCGAACGCTATGGCCATTATTCGCTCGCGGCAGAGAGCATGTATGATCACCCATTCCAATGGGGCTCAAAACGCACCGGGCCGGATCTGGCCCGGGTGGGGGGGCGATATTCCGATGCCTGGCATGTGGATCACCTGAAAGATCCGCAATCTGTGGTGCCGGAAAGTGTGATGCCGAAATATGCGTTCCTGTCGGATGCCGAAATCGACAGCGATCATATCGAGGCGCTTTTGCGCACACACCGATTTGTCGGCGTGCCCTATAGCGACGAGCAGATTGCCCAGGCCAGTGCGGATTTTCATGTCCAGGCGGACCCGGACGGCGATTGGGACGGGCTTGTCGAACGTTATCCCGGCGCGGCTGTGTCGAACTTTGACGGGCAATCGGCCCTGACCGAGATGGATGCCCTGATTGCCTATCTTCAGGTCATGGGCACCATGGTCGATTTTTCAACCTTCACACCAGACGCAAGCCGTTAAAGGGGGCAGATGATGGATACCTATACGCTCTTGCGGGAAGTTGCCGACAGCTGGGTTTTGCTGGCGATGTTCCTGTTCTTTCTCGGGGTGATGATCTGGGCCTATCTGCCCAGCCAAAGCGCCGCCAGAACCGAAGCCCAGATGATCCCGTTTCGCGACGACGACGCACAGGCAAGCCTGAATTCCGACCTGAATGCCGGCCCCGAAGGGTCGCAGGCGATGGTGCAGAAAGGACAATCCGATGGCCGATAAGAAGCTGGATGAAGAAACCGGCACGGAAACCACCGGCCACAGCTGGGATGGCATCGAAGAGCTGAACACGCCCTTGCCGCGCTGGTGGCTCTGGACACTTTACGCCACGATTGTCTGGGGCATTGGCTATACCATTGCCTATCCGGCCTGGCCGATGATTTCCGGTGCTACGGCAGGGGTTCTGGGCTATTCGACCCGTGCGGCGGTGGCGACCGATATTGCCGAGCATGAGGCAAAGAACCAGGGCCTGGTCGAGGCGCTGTTGGCGGCAGATCTGACCACGCTTTCGGCTGGCGACGATCTGCATCGTTATGCGGTGGCGCGCGGCGGATCGGTGTTTCGTGCGCAATGCAGCCAGTGCCACGGTGCCGGTGCGGCGGGGGCGGTCGGTTATCCCAACCTGCTGGATGACGATTGGCTCTGGGGGGGGGACATCGAAAGCATTTCCGCCACCGTGGCCCATGGCGTGCGCAACGACACCGACGACGATGCGCGCTATTCCGAAATGCCCGCCTTTGGCGACATGCTGGAAGACGAAGACATCCATGCCGTGGTTGAATATGTCTATGGGTTGTCATCGCCGGACTTCGACAAGGCCCTGGCCGAACAGGGGGCAACGGTCTTTGCCGACAATTGCAGCGCCTGTCATGGCGATACGGCCCAAGGTGACCGCGAGCTGGGCGCGCCAAATTTGGCAGATGCGATCTGGCTTTATGGCGGAAGTCGTGAAACAGTGGAAGAAACCGTACGCAATGCGCGCTACGGTGTGATGCCAGCCTGGGGCCAACGCCTTGGTCAGGCCGATATTCGCGCTGTTTCTGTCTATGACGCATTCCTTGGGAGGAGGCGAGTAGACAGACTGGCGGCCGCCATATGCGCGGCAGCCACCCCCGAAGCGGTCCTGTTCGCAAAACGACGCCGCTTCGGGGCCCTTGCTTGATCCAGATCAAGGCAAGCGCCCACCGGCCCGCGTATCAGGGGCCTGCGAACAGGATAACATCATGACAAATCAAAGCCTTTATGCCGCCAGAGAGCCGATTTTCCCGCGTCGGGTGTCCGGCATGTTCCGCCGCCTGAAATGGTGGATCATGGGGGTGACCCTGGCGATCTATTATCTGACCCCCCTGGATCCGATGGGATCGCGGGCCGAACCTGCCGGATCAGGCGGTGTTGGTCGATATGATGCACCGTCGTTTCTATTTCTTCTGGATCAAGATCTGGCCGCATGAATTTATTTCGTGGCCGGTCTGTTGATCATGGCGGGCTTGGGGCTTTCCTGTTCACCT